>NZ_WVZN01000048.1:0-60694 GCF_011772445.1 Hydrogenophaga sp.
CCAGCAGCGCGGCCGCCGCCAGCCACCGACCGGAGCGGGGCCACGCGGGCATGGCAGCGCTCAGCGCAGGATCATCACCTCGGGCTGCGCCGGGGCCGCGCCGGCGGGCGCGTTCGGTCCACCCGTGGGCGCGGCACCGCGCAGGCGCGGCGCGAGCGCGCGGTCCAGCGAGAGCTGCTCGCCGAGCTGCGCGAACACCTCGGCCGCCAGGCTCTGCGAGGTCTCGCGCATCACCTTGGCGCGGTTGGGCGGCATCACGTCGCCGCGCGCCGACAGCAGCTTGGTGTCGTTGCCCGCGCCCTGGGCCGAGAACGCGGCCTTGATCTCGAGCGTGCGCGTGTCGATCAGCGAGAAGTCGGCCAGCAGGTCCAGGCTGTACTGGTGCGTGGCGCTGCTGGTGCCTTGCAGCGGCGAGAGCTGGTCGCGGAACTCGACGCTGGAGAGCTGGCCGAACAACACGAAGTCGGCGCCCGCGAACTCACCCTTGCGGATGCGCGCGACGATGTCGTTCACGTCGGGCCGGCGCGCCGGCTTGGCCATCTTGCCGGTCTGCACCTGCTGCAGCGCCCGCTCGGCCGCCGAGGGCTGGGGATCGCCCGCGTCGAAGCCCTTGCCCTGCACCAGGCGGAAGGACGTGCCCTTGAGCAGGGCGCCGCGGATGTCGTTGCTGAAGGCGCGCAGCTCGCGGTGCTCCAGGTAGGAATGCGTGCCGGCCACGTAGGTCATGCTGGCGCTGCCGCTCGCGCTGAGCGAGCTCGGCGTTGCCTTCATGGCGCTCTGCTGGCGGGCCGTGGCGGCCTCGAAGTACTCGGCCACGCGCTCGGTGTAGCCGAGGTCGGTGACGGCGATGCGCGGCGCAGCCTGCGCCCAGGCGGCGCCGGCGAACAGGGAAGCGCAGGCCGCGAGCGTGGCGGCGAAGGCGCGGCGGGAAGGGGTGAAGGGGTTCATCGCGTGCCTCCGATCAGCGCTTGCTGGTCTTGCGGATTTCCTTCTCGTCCGCCCATTCGAGCGTGCCCTCTTCGTTGTCGAACAGGTTCAGCGTGAACTTGTAGAACACGTCCTTGGTGGTGTTGTTCTGCTTCACGATGCTGGTCAGCTCGCCCTCGAAGCGGTACTTGGCCGCAGTCATCTTGCCCAGCTTGGCAGTGCTGTTGCCCTTGTAGAGGCCGCTCTGGTTCTGGCGGTTGAGCTCGTCGACCTGGTTCTGCATCTCGTTGATGTTGGCCACGAAGCGCACCTTGCCCGACTTGGTCAGCGCGGTGCGGATCGAGTTCATCACGTTGGTGGTGTCGACGTACTCGCTGGTCTTGTTGCGCACGGTGGCGATGGTCACCGTGGGGCGGCCCTGCAGCACCTCGGTCTCGAGCAGGCTGCCAACCATGGCCTCGGCGATCAGCTGCAGGTCACTGGAGCCGAACTCGTTGGTCACGAGTTCGACGGCCTTGGCGTCGCCGTAGTTGACCTGGCGGTCGAAGCGCACCACGGGCTGGCTGCGCTTGGTGGCGCAGCCAGCGAGCACGCCGACCAGCACCAGGGCGAGAAGGATTCGGGTTTTCATGATGGGGTCTTGCCTTGGACGTGAAGGGGCTCAGGGAGCCTCGAAGCTCAGCTCGAGGCGGAAGTCGGCGACGCTCAGGTGCGGGGCTGTGCCCTTGAGCGTCTGCTGGGCCTTGGCGAACAGGTTCAGCTGCTTCCAGGCGTCGCCGTCGCCGACCTGGTTGCCGGCCTGGTCGAGCCAGCGGTAGCGGTAGTACAGGGTCTGGTCCTTCTCGCCGCCGTTGCGCAGGTCCGACTGCACCGAGAGGAAGCCGCCACGGCGCGCCACGCGGATCTCCGGCACGGCCATGTCGGGCGCTTCGCCGCGCCAGGCCAGCTTGGCGGCCACGGCGGGCGAGATGGAAGGCGGCACGGCGTCGGCGAAGGCCGGCGCCGCCAGCAGGCAGGCGCCGCTCAGCCACACGGTGGCGCAGACGCTGAGGATGCGGTTCATGGTCGGGTGTTCCTTCAAAGCGTTCACAGGGCGGCCGCCGCTTTGGCCACCGCGGGCTTGGCCGGGGGGTTGGCGCGGGCCTTGCGGGCCGCGTGTTTGGCTGCGGGTTTGGCGGCCGGCTTGGCGGGCTCCACGGCGGGCAAGGCCACCGCTTCCGTCAGCGGCAGATCGCCGAAGCGACCCACGGCGCCCGCCAGCGGGCGGCCGTCGTACAGGCGCAGCGGCACCACCGCGTACTGGCCGTCCACACGAGCCTTGCCGAAGCTCACGCCGTGCAACACGATCTCGTGCTCGCCGGGCGGCAGGTGCGCGCGGGCGATGTACACGCGCCCAGGCAGCATGCGCCACATGCGGTCGTCGGCCTGCTCGGTGGCGGCCGAGGCCACGATGCCGATCAGCCCGCCCAGCAGGCCGCCCTGCTTCTGCAGCTGGTCCTGCATCACGCCCTTGGCGATGGCGCGCGAGAAGCCGCGCATCACCATGCCGGGCATCTCATCGCGCAGCGCGCGGCGCGCCATCACGTTGAGGTCCACCACCTTGCTCAGGGGCAGCGCGCGTTCGCCCACCTGCAGGGTTTCCAGCAGGGCGTCGCGCGAGGGGTCGATCACCGGATAGGAAATGCTCACCGTGCGAATGCTGGTGCCCACCGGCACCGGCAGGGTGAAGGCCCTGGGCACGCGCGCGGGAGCCACGCCGGCCTCGACCACGAACAGCACGTCGGTCATGCGCTGCTTGCGCTTCCAGGTGAAACCGGTGCGCTCGTCCAGGCCGCGCAGCCCCTCCTCGAGCGCGGGAGCGCCTGGGCGCAGCTCGATGGCCTTGCGGTAACCCGGCGCGGCCAGGCCCGGTTCGTTGAGCGATTCGTAGACGAAGCCGGCGAGGTAGTGGCTGAGCGCGTTCTGGTAGCCGTTCTGCAGCGCCAGCACCTCGGGGTCGTCCAGCAGCTCGACCGGGTAGCCGTTGATCTCGCGGCCCTGGGCCTGCACGCCACGGCCCTTGGCCTCTTCGACCGTGCTCTGGGTTTCCTTGCTGCGGAACTCGGCGATCACGGCCTCGCGCTCGTGCGTGCGCTTGATGTCCACGCGCGCCTCGTCGATGCGGCCCTGGCCCAGGCGGTTGAGGGCGATGCGGGTGGTGAGCCAGACCTTCTCGTAGTCCTGGCCCTCGTAGACCTTGAGGCGCTCGCTGACCAGCGCCGCGCCCACCTGGCCCATGAGCTTGTCGGGGTTGGTCTTGGCGGCCTCTTCCCACTCCCGGACCTTGGCGTCGGCGGCCATGAAGGCCTCGGTGCTTTGTTCGATCTGGCCGTCCAGGCGCAGCAGCTCGCCCTTCTCCAGGTTGTAGAGCAGCGCCTGGCGGGCCTCGGGCGAGGCGTGGCGCTCGTCCAGGCGCGTCAGCGCCGTCTTGAAATCCCCCTGTTGTCCGGCCGCCTGCATCTGGGAAGCGGTCTCGTGGTGGCTTTGCATGCCGGCGCAACCCGCCAGCCACAGCGTGGCCAGGACGGCCAGCCATGTCACCCTTCTTGCTTTCATCTCACTCCTCCGGTTGAGTTGGTTTTTGGGCCCACCCGATCTCGGCAGATGTGAACAAAAGTTAAGAACCCGGCCCCGCGGGCCTGTGTGAAAGTGCACGCGGTTCCCGCCGTGCGGCGGTTTCAGCGCCCCGCGCGGGCGCGCTGCGCGGGCGCGCCGCGGCGCGGCGGTGTCGGGCGTGGGCTTCGAGGACCACAGGCGCATCGTCGGCGTCTCGCGCTGGGCGGCGCTGGAAAGCTGCTACGGCGGCTGATCAGCCCGAGGCCAGCCGCGCACGCACCTCGTCCGCGCGCGGGATCGGCGCCACCGCGCCATAGCCCTGCGTGGACAGCGCGGCCACCGCCGCGGCGTAACGCCCCGCGTCCAGCAGGCTGTCGCCGGCCAGGCGGCGCGTGACGAAGGCGCCGCCGAAGGCGTCGCCCGCGCCGGTGGCGTCCACCGGCTGGCAGGGGAAGGGGTCGATGCGGTGGCGCCCGTTCGCGTCCGCCACCAGCGCGCCCTTCTCGCCCAGCTTGAGCGCCACCTGCTTCGCTCCCAGGCGCAGGCAGTGGTCCACCAGCGCGTCGGGGTCGGTGAGGCCGAAGATGGCCACCACGTCGTCGTAACTGGGCAGGCAGATGTCGCAGCGGGCGATGACGTCGCTCATCACGGCGCGCGCGCGGTCCACGGGCCACAGCTTCAGGCGCAGGTTGGTGTCGAAGGACACCAGCGTGCCGGCCTCGCGCGCGATGGCCATGGCCGCGTAGGCGGTGTCGCAGGCCGTGGGCGAGATGGCGAGCGAGATGCCCGAGAGGTGCAGCACCCTGGCCGCCGCGATGCGCTCGCGCGGCAGCTGCGCCGCCGTGTAGCGGCTGGCGGCCGAGCCGGTGCGGAAGAAGCTGAAGTGGTGGCCGCGCTCGTCGTGCGTGACGAAGTAGATGGCGGTGAATGCCGCGGCGTCGGCGAGCACGCTCGCGTGGTCCACGCCCTCCTCGTCCCACAGGCGGCGCAGCATCGCGCCGTAGGGATCGTCGCCCAGCGCGCCCAGGTAGCCCACGCGCGCGCCCTGGCGCGCGGCGGCCACCGCGAAGTTGGACGTGTCACCGCCGAAGCCCTGCAGGTACAGGCGGCCGTTGCCCTCGCCGGTCTGGTTGAACTCGACCATGGCCTCGCCGAGGGCGAGGATGTCGAGTGCGTCTTCCGCCACCACTGCTCCTTCCACCATCTCAGATGCGGCCGTACTTGGCCAAGCCCTTGCGCAGCGACTTCTCCGCGATGATGAGCTTGGCCTGCTCCAGTTCGCGCTCGTCGATCTCCTTCGCCATCTTCAGCACCTCGTCGGCCTGGGCGCGCGGCACCACCACCACGCCGTCCACGTCGCCCACCACGATGTCGCCGGGGTGGACCATGATGTCGCCCACGCGCACCGGCACCTGGGAGGCAACGGTGCGGTAGCGGCCCAGCGTGGTGCCGGGGCTCACGTCGCGCGCGTAGACCGGGAAGCCGTAGTCGCGGCGGATCTCGGTGAGGTCGCGCACACCACCGTCCAGCACGGCGCCCGCGTGGCCGTTGGCCACGGCGCCGGCCGTCATCAGGCCGCCCCACACCGCCACGTCGGGCTCGCCGCCTTCGATGCTGATGACGATGACGCTGCCCGCCGGGGCCTCGTCGATCAGGTCCAGCGCAAGCTGCGGCGGCACGAACTCGTCGGTGGCCGCTTCCAGCACGGTGGCGGCCGGGCCGCAGATGCGCTTGTCGTTGATGCGCGGCTTGATGCAGGCGGCCATGTAGCCGCGCTTGCCGCAGACCTTGTCCACCGCGTCGGCCACGGAGGCCACGGCCACTTGATTGAATCCGTCGATCAGTTCTTTCATGTCCTGCTTTCTTGAAATCGGGAGGGGGTGCTGGGTGGTGTGTCGAGTGGCCTCACCACCGGTTGAGCCAGTTCAATGGGGCCTCGCCGCGCAGCACGCGCGCGGCTTCTTCGGCCGTCTTGCGCTGCAGGTCGCGCATGGCTTCCTCGCTGTACCAGCCCATGTGGTTGCTCACGACCACGTTGTCCAGGCTGAAGAGCTTGTGGATGCCGGGCGGCTCCTGCTCGAAGACGTCCAGGCCCGCGCCAAGAATGCGGCGCGCGGCCAGGGCCTCGTAGAGCGCGTCGGTGTGCACCAGGCCGCCGCGCGCCGTGTTCACCAGAATGGCCGTGGCTTTCATGCGCGCGATGCGCTCGGCGTTGATGAGGTGGCGCGTCTGCTCGTTGAAGGGGGCGTGCAGCGAGATCACGTCGGACTCGGCGCACAGGGTGTCGATGTCGGCGCGCTCCACGCCCTCGGGCAGCTCGGCGCGCGGGTCGTTCACCAGCACGCGGCCGAAGCCGAAGCCGGCGAACTTCTCCAGCGTCATGCGCGCGATGCGCCCGAAGCCCACCAGGCCCAGGGTGCGCCCGCGCAGGCGGAACATGGGCTGCAACACGCCGGTGGACCAGCGGCCCTCGCGCACCTCGCGGTCGTGCAGCCACAGGCGGCGCGAGACGGCCAGCGCCAGCGCCACGGCCTGCGAGCTCACCTCGTCGGTGCCGTAGTCGGGCACGTTGGCCACCATGATGCGGCGCTCGCTGGCCGCCACCTGGTCGATGTTGTCCACACCGATGCCGTAGCGGACGATGGCCTTGCAGCGCGACAGGCCTTCGATCACCTCGCGCGGCAGGGGCGATTCGCGCACCAGCACCACGTCGGCTTCGCGCGCGGCCTCCAGCGCGCGTTTCGGGTCGCGTTTGCAGGGGCGCAACGCGAAGCGCGCGCCCGCGGCGGCCAGCACCGCCTCTTCCTGGTCGTAGCTCGCGTAGCCGTCGTCGAGCGCGACGACGAGCCGCGTGAGCCCGCCTCCCTGTGTCGGGTCGCTCACTTGCGGGTCGCCTCCACGGCCTTGAACAGCGCGTCCACGTAGTTCTTGCCGATCTCGCTTTCGGCCCACTGGCGAACCGGCGGCTGGGCCAGCTTGCGGAACTCGGCGATCTGCGCGGCGGTGGGCTCGTACACCTGCATGCCCACGCCCTCGAGGATCTTCTTCGCGTTCTTGTCCTGCTCGGCCGTCATCTTGCGGTGGATGGCCATGGCCTTCTGCACGCCCTCGTTCACGGCCTTCTTCTCCACGTCGGTGAGCCGGGTGTAGAAGCGGTCGCTCACGAGGTAGCCGTGCACGGACCACACGTGACCGTCGAGCGTGGCGTACTTCTGGTGCTGGTACAGGCTGGCGGCCAGGATGTTGGTGACGCCGTTCTCCTGGCCGTCCACCACCTTCTGCTGCAGCGCGGTGGGCAGTTCGCCCCAGGGAATGGCCGAAGCGGATGCGCCCAGCGATTCGACCAGCGCCTTGAACACCGGCGAGGGCTGGATGCGGATCTTCATGCCCTTCATGTCGGCCGGCGTCTGGATGGGGCGCAGACTGTTGGTGAAGTGGCGCACACCGTTGTCGGCGAAGCCCAGGGCGCGGATGCCGGTCTTCTTGATCATGTCGTCCGAGAAGCCCTTGAGCCACTCGGAGTCGTACACGCGCCAGGCGTGCTCGTGGTTGTCATACAGGAAAGGAATGCCGAGCACGCCGATGGGCTTGTGCACGGTGCCGATGGCGCCGTCGTGGGCCACGGCCATCTCCAGCGTGCCCAGGCGCAGGGCCTCCATGGTGGGCTGGTCCTTGCCGAACTGGCCGGCGGGGAAGATCTCGACCTTGATGGAGCCGTTGGTGGCCTTCTCCACGTGCTCCTTGAAGGCGAGCGCGGCCACGTGCTTGGGCTGGTCGTCCTTGGCGGGCTGGAAGTGCGCGTACTTCAGCGTCTTCTGCGCCTGCGCGGCAAAGGGCAGCGCGAGGGCCAGGCCCATCACGGCGGCGAGGGTCTTGAACTTCATGGCGGGTGTCTCCTTGTGGTTGGGGAAGGGGCAGAACCACTCAGCGCGCGTAGCCGAACAGGCCGGGCACGAAGGTGCTGAGCGAGGGAATGAACACGACGGCCAGCAGCACCACCAGCAGGGCGCCCAGCAGCGGCAGGATGGCGCGCGTGAGTTCTTCCAGGCGCAGGCGCGCCACCGAACTCATCACGAACAGCACCCCGCCCACCGGTGGCGTGGCCAGGCCGATGGTGAGGTTGAGCACGATGGCCATGGCGAAGTGCAGGGGGTGGATGCCGAACTGGTCCGACAGCGGCGCCAGCACCGGCACCAGGATGATCACGGCCGGCAGCGTGTCGATGAACAGGCCACAGACCAGCACGAAGACCATCACGATCAGCATGATGGTCACGGGGTCGGTCGTCATGCCGCCGATGGCCGCGCCGATGGTCTGCGGGATCTGCAGCAGCGTGAGCAGCCAGGCGAACAGCGAGGCCATGGACACGATGATGAGCGCCGCCGAGGTGACCAGGCCGCTCTGCAGCAGCACCCGGCAGATGAGGCGCGCGTTGAGCGTGCGCGTGACGAACAGGCCGATGAACAGCGCGTAGAACACCGCCACGGCCGAGGCCTCGGTGGGCGTGAACAGGCCGGTGAGGATGCCCGCGATGATGATGGCCGGCATCAGCAGCACGGGCGTGGCCTTCCACAGCGCGAGCAGGCGCACGCCCCACGACGGCGCCGTGCCCACGGTGCCGTAGCCGCGCTTGAGCGACAGGTAGTGGTTCATGGCCATCAGCGCCAGGCCCATGAGCAGGCCCGGCACCACGCCGGCCAGGAACAGGCCGGCCACCGTGACGCGGCTGTCGGTGAGCGCGTAGATCACCATCACGATGGAGGGCGGGATGATGGGCCCGATGACCGAGGTGGCGGCCGACAGCGCGGCCGAGTAGGCCTTGTCGTAGCCGCTGCGCGCCATCATTCGGGTCTCGATGGCGCCGGGGCCGGCCGCGTCGGCCAGGGCCGAGCCGCTGATGCCCGCGAACATGACCGAGGTGACCACGTTGACGTGGCCCATGCCGCCGCGCACATGGCCCACCATGGCGCCCGCGAAACGCAGCAACGCGGTGGTGATGCCGCTGGCCGTCATGAGGTCGGCCGCGAGGATGAAGAAAGGCACGGCCATCAGCGGGAAGCTGTTGATGCCGTCGAAGAAGCGCTGCGGCACCGACAGCAGCGAGAGGTTGCCGTCGATGGCCAGGGCCAGCAGGCCCGCGCCGCCCATGGCCAGGGCGATGGGCACGCCGACGGCGAGGCCGACGACGAAGACGATGAAGAGAACCGCGCTCATGCGTGGGCCTCCTCATGGTGGTCGTCCAGCTCTTCCGTCTGCACGAACTCGCGCGCGATGAACTGGCGCCAGAACAGCAGCAGGTGCAGCAGCATGGCCGCCGCGCCGAGCGGAATGCCGAGGTAGGGCAGCCCGGCGGGCAGGCCCATGGCCGGGGTTTCCTGGCTCCAGGTGAACTCGGCGATCTGCACGCCCAGCACCACCAGGGCCAGCAGGAACAGCGCCGTGGCAATGGCGATGCACCAGCGGATGGCGTGGCGCAGCGGCGCGGGCAGCAGGTCCTGCAGCATGTCCACGGCCACGTGGCGGCCCTCGCGCAGGGCCAGGCCGGCGCCCAGGTAGGCGACCCAGATCATCTGGATCTGGGTGAATTCCTCCACCCAGAAGATGGACTGGTTGAACACGTAGCGCATGACCACGTTGGCGAACACGAGGACCGCCATGGAGGCCATGAGCAGAACGATGAGGGCCTGGTTGAGCCGCACGAAGCCGTGCTCCAGGCGGCCCGCCAGCGAGCGGCGGGCCGGTGATTCGCTGAACGCCATGAAGGGGCTGTCTCCGGTGCTGGGCATCAGGGTTTTGCCCGGGATAGTATCTGATATCTCAGATATAGGATTGAGGGAAACCCCTTACACTGCGGCTTCACGATCCGAAACCCCATGACCCGACAACTCGAGCTCGAGCGCCCCCGCCTGCTCACCGACGTGGTGGGCGAGCGCATCCGCGCGGCCATCGTCACCGGCGACCTGAAGCTGGGCGAACAGGTGTCGGAGGCGCAGCTCGCGGCGCTGATGGGCGTGAGCAAGACGCCGGTGCGCGAGGCCCTGGTGCGCTTGCAATCGCAGGGGCTCGTTCAGATCCACCCGCAGCGCGGCACCTTCGTCTTTCGCCTCACGCCCGAGGAGGTGGACCAGCTCTGCCGCTTCCGCGCGCTGGTGGAGACCGAGGCCCTGCGCGAAGCCATGGCGGCCAACCGCGCGGGGCTGCTCAAGGGCATGAAGCAGTGCGTGAAGGAGATGAAGGCCGCCGAAGCCGCGCGCGACCTGCCGGCGCTGGCGCGCATCGACATGGCCTTCCACTGGCAGTTCTTCGAGCACTGCCCCAGCCCCTACGTGCGTTCGGGCTATGAGGTGCTGCGCTCACAGCTCACCGCGCTGCGCCACCGCTCACCGATCGACAACGCGGTGAAGAGCCACCAGGTGCTGGTGGACGCGGTGGGCGATGGCGACGTGGCGGCGGCAAGCGCGCTGCTGCGCGAGCACGTGCTGGACAACGAGCCGCGGTACCGGGCGGCTTGCGGCGGGGTTTGAGCCGCTTGGTTGGCGTGTCAGGGGCGGGCACAGGGCCGCGGCCGCTTCAAGGCCGCGCGAACGCCGGCACCTGGAAGCGCTTGCGGTAGGCGCCCGGGCTCATGCCGGTGGTGCGTCGGAACAGGCGGCGGAAGAAGGCGGCGTCCTCGTAGCCCACGCGCCAGCTGATCTCGTCCACGGGGGCGTCGGTTCGCTCCAGGCGGCGCTTGGCGTCTTCCACGCGCAGGCGCTGGACGTAGTCGATCGGGGCCAGACCGGTGGCGGCGGCGAAGCGGCGCTTGAAGGTGCGCTCGGCCAGGCGCGAGCGCTTGATCATCTCGTCCACCGGACTGGCCACCGAGAAATGCTGCGCCAGCCATTGCTGTGCCTGCTCGATCTCGGCGTCGCCGTGGTCCTTGCGTCCTTCGAACACCATGAAGGGCGTCAGCCCGTCCTGGTGCCATTGCAGCGCGAACAGGCGCGCCACTTCCTGCGCGGCGGTGGCGCCCGCGTGCCGTGCGATGAGGTACAGCACCATGTCGTGCCAGGTGGTCGACGCACCGCTGGTGACCAGTTCCTGGCGCTGTCCGGAAATGACGAGCACCCGTTCCGGGTGGATCGGCACCTTCGGGTGCGTGGCCGCGAAGCTGCGCGCGTAGCCGAAGTGCACCGTGGCGTCGCGGCCATCGAAGAGGCCGGTCTCGGCCAGCAGGAAGATGCCCGAGCAGGCCGAGCACAGCAGCGCGCCGCCCTCGTGCATGGCCTGCGCCCAGCGCACCAGACCCGGGTAGCGGTCCTTCACCCAGGCCTCGCCGCGCACCACCACCGACGGAACGATGACGATGTCGGTCCTGTCGATCTGGTCGACAGCGCGCCGGATGGTGACCGGCACGCCGCTGACGAGGTCCAGCGTGCCCGGGCGCTCGCCCACGATCTCGATCTCGAACGGTGCCCAGGCGCCCAGCGTGGTGCCTGGCCCTCCCATGAGCGAGAAGGCGTTCATCACGTCGTGAATGCCGAACAGCGTGGCGGCCGCGGCCTCGGGCAGCGCCACCAGGCTCACGTGCAGCGCGGCGCGCGCGGAGGGGGCCGGGGTGTCCATGCGGCGCGATTGTGAACCCGCCGATGGCAGGAAAGAACCGTTTTCGGGCGCGATCGCCACTGCCGCAGCTCGCCCCCGGCGGCGACCATGCCTTCACCACCCAACCACCCCCACGGCCCGACAGGGCTTGAAAGGATTTCCACCATGGATGCCCCCGTCCTCGACAACACGCGCCTCGAATCCTTCGTCAACCGCGCCATGCAAGACCTGGCCGCCGGCTACGGCGGCGTCATGGTCAGCCTGGGCCACCGCCTGGGCCTGTACAAGGCCATGGCCGGTGCCGGGCCGCTCAGCGCCAAGGAGCTCGCCCAGCGCGCCGGCTGCGCCACCCGCTACGTCAGCGAATGGCTCAACTCGCAAGCCGCCGCCGGCTACGTGGATCACCACGCGCTGAGCGACACCTACGAACTCTCGCCCGAGCAGGCGATGGTGCTGGCCGACGAGACCAGCCCCGTGTTCATTCCGCCGGCCTGGAACGTACCCGCCTCCATGTGGACGGACGAAGGCAAGACCCTGGAGGCCTTTCGCACCGGGCGCGGCGTGGGCTGGGGCGAGCACGACGGCCGGCTGGCCTGCGGCGTGGCCGCCTTCTACCGCAACGGCTACCGCGCCAGTCTGGTGCCGCAATGGCTGCCGGCGCTCGACGGTGTGGTCGACCGACTCGAAGCGGGCATCGAGGTTGCCGACATCGGCTGTGGCCACGGCCACTCCACGGTGCTGATGGCCCAGGCCTTCCCCCGCTCGCGCTTCTTCGGCTACGACGTGCACCCCGACTCCGTGGTGCAGGCACGCCGCAACGCCGAGGCGGCGGGCGTGGCCGATCGCGTGAGCTTCGCCGTGGCGAGTGCCACCCAGGTGCCCGCGCGCAGCTTCGGCCTGGTCTGCTTCTTCGATTGCCTGCACGACCTGGGTGACCCGGTTGCGGCCGCGCGCCACGCGGGCGAGGTGCTGGCCGACGACGGCACGGTGATGCTGGTGGAGCCCTATGCGAAGGACCGTCCCGAGGACAACCGCGACACCGTGGCCCGCCTCTACTACTCGGCCTCCACCACCATCTGCTGCGCGCACGCCATCTCGGAAGGCGGGCAACTCGTGCTGGGGGCGCAGGCCGGCCAGAAGCGCCTGACCGAAGTGTTCCGTCAGGCGGGCTTCGCGCATTTCCGGCGCGCCGCCGAGACACCGTTCAACCTCATCCTCGAGGCCAGGCGGAGGCCGTCATGACCGGGCCCATGACAGGCCGGATCACCGCCCGGTCAGTGCGCCTCCTGGTGCGCCTGGAACACCAGGCCACGGCCGCCGGCCTGGCGCTGGCGGGCGCCGGCCTGCTGGCCTTGCTGCTGTGCGGCCTCGGCCTGAGCGGCGCGCATCAGATGCCGCGCGACTGGGTCCTGCTCGCGCTGGCCCTGGCCCCTGCCACACGGCGCACGGCGGCGTTCATCGCACCGCTGTTCCGCTGGCCCGGTGCGCCCGCCACCTGAGGGGCCTGTCGCCCGACGCGCCCCACCTGCTGCACCTCGCCCAGGTTGTCCAGCATGCGCTTGAGCAGGTCGATCAGCACCGCCCGCTCGGCGTCGTCGATGCCCTTGAGCAGCGCCTGCTCGCGCGCCATGGCGAAGCGGTACATGGCGTTGTGAAGCTGGTTGCCCTCGGTGGTCACGCGGTACTCGATCTTGCGCAGGCCCTGGGGCCGGGCCTCGAGGATGTTCTTGCCCACCAGATTGGCGATGGAGCGGCTCACGGCCGCCTTGTCCAGGCCCATGAGTTCGCAGGCCTTGGAGGCGGTGGACCAGGGGTGGATCTTGAAGTAGGCCAGCACACGCCACTCCGTCACGCTGACGCCGAAGCGCTCGTGGTACAGCGCCGAGGCGCTGCTGGACACCTTGTTGGACAGCCAGAGCAGCAGGCCGGGCACGTATCGGTCGAGATCGAGTTGCATGGTTCGGTGACGGGGCTGGAAGGAACTTATCCGTTGATCACGCCGCCATCGACGGTGATCACCTGGCCGGTGACGTAGTTTGCCGCGTCGCTGCACAGGAAGCCGACCACACCGGCGACATCGTCGGGCTCGCCGTAGCGGCCCAGGGGAATCTCGGCCAGCCGCTGCGCGCCCATGGCCGCCACCAGCGCGTCGGTCATCGGCGTACGGATGAGCCCGGGCGAGACCGCGTTCACGCAGCTACTTGGCGCCAGGTCGCGAGAAAAGGCGCGCACCAGGCCCACGATGCCGCCCTTGGCCGCCGCGTAGGCCGCGCGGTTGGGCGTGCCGCGCTGGAAGGCGCGCGAACTGCACAACACCACGCGCGACAGGCTGCGCTCGTCGCGCGCGGCGCGAAAGGCCAGCACCATCTCGTAGGCGTTGCTCAGGTTGCTGGCGATCGCGCGCTCCCAGACGGAGCGGTCCTCGGGGTCGAGCGGGTCGTGCTCGAACACGCCCGCCATGTGCACCAGCGCGTGCAGGGGCCCGCCCGCGGCGGCCACCGCCTGCGCGCAGGCCCGCGCGTCGCCCAGCGCGCTGCGCACCACGGTCACGCGCTCGCCGCCCAGGCGCTCGCGCGCGGCCTCAAGCCGTTCACCGTCGACGTCCACCAACGTCACCCGGGCGCCACGGTCCAGGAAATGCCGCGCGCAGGCCTGGCCGATACCGCCCGCGCCCCCTGTCACCAGCACGCGCCGGTCGAGAAGATCCTCGTCTGTCATTGATCGGATTCTGCGGCTCGCAAGTTGACAAGTCAACCTAATGGACGCGATACTGGATTTAGGTTGATTGAACAACCAAAACAGGCACGGACATGACGACGATGAAACTGGACATGGTGGTGGTGGGCGCCGGCTTCGCAGGCATCTACCAGCTGTACAAGGCCCGCGAGGCGGGCATGAGCGTGAAGGCCCTGGAGATGGGCGACGGTGTGGGCGGCACCTGGTTCTGGAATCGCTACCCCGGCGCGCGCTGCGACGTGGAGAGCCTGGACTATTCCTACTCTTTCAGCCGCGAGCTCGAAGAGGAATGGGAGTGGAGCGAGCGCTACGCCCCGCAGGCCGAGATCCTGCGCTACATGAACCATGTGGTCGATCGCTTCGGCCTGCGCGACGACATCCTGCTGAACGCCCGCGTCACCACAGCGCACTACGACGAAGCCCGCGCGCTCTGGGCCGTGGCCACCGCCGACGGCAGGACCTTCGAAGCCCGCTACCTCGTGATGGCCACGGGCGGCCTGTCGATCCCGCAGAAGCCCGACCTGAAAGGCCTGGACGACTTCCAGGGCCGCTGGTACCACAGCGCACGCTGGCCCACCGAGGGTGTGGACTTCACGGGCCAGCGCGTGGTGCTCATCGGCACCGGTTCCAGCGGCGTACAGATGACCCCGGAAATCGCGGCGCAGGCGAAGGAACTCACCGTGTTGCAGCGGACCGCCAACTTCAGCGTGCCGGCGCACAACGTGCCCTTCACCCCCGAGGCGCTGAAGGCCGCCAAGGCGCGTTACCCCGAGCGCCGCGCCATGGGCCGCGAGGCGATCACCGGCCAGTTCCTCAACGCCAACACGAAGACGGCGGCCGAGATGACGGACGAGGAACGCATCGCCGAACTGGAGTACCGCTGGCGCGGCGCGGGCGGCGGCTTTCGCATGCTGCGCACCTTCGCCGACCAGATGTCCAACCTCTCGACCAACCGCCTGGTGGCCGAGTTCGCGCGCCGCAAGATCCGCGAGGCGGTGAAGGACCCGCGCAAGGCCGAGGTGCTGTGCCCGAAGGACGACCTGCCCTTCGGCACCAAGCGCCTGTGCGTGGACTCGAAGTACTACGAGACCTTCAACCTGCCGCACGTGGACATCGTGGACGTGTCGGCCGACCCGATCGTGGAGGCCACGCCCAGCGGCATCCGCACGAAGAGCCGCCGGTTCGATTGCGACGCCATCGTCTTCGCCACCGGCTTCGACGCCATGACCGGTGCGCTCAAGTCGATCGACCTGCGCGGCGAAGGCGGCGTGGCGCTGCGCGACAAGTGGGAGCATGGGCCCACCTCCTACCTGGGCATCGGCATCGCCGGCTTCCCCAACCTGTTCGTGATCGCCGGCCCGGGCAGCCCCTCGGTGCTGAGCAACATGGTGCATTCGATCGAAACGCACGTGGACTGGATCATGCGGCTCATCCAGACGGCGAAGGCGCGCGACGCCAGGCGCATCGCCGCGCGCCAGGACGCCGAGGACGCCTGGGTGAAGCGCTGCGCCGACGAGGCCAACAAGACGCTCTACCCGCGCGCGAACAGCTGGTACATGGGCGCCAACATCGAAGGCAAGCCGCGCGTGTTCATGGCCTTCGTGTCGGGGGTGCCGCTGTACCGCCGGCTCATCGAAGAGGTCGCGGCGAACGATTACCAGGGATTCGACATCGCCTGAGCCGACGCAGCCCGGGCCCCACCTTTCTTTTCAGGAGACAAACCATGGATCGCAGAACCCTGCTCAAGTCCGCTGCTGCCCTGGCAGCGCCCGCCATCGTGCTGCCCGCCTCGGCGCAGAACCCTGTCAAGCTGCGCCTGCACACTTTCGTGCCGGCCACGTCCAACGTGTACAGCAAGGTCATCACGCCCTGGATGCAGAAGATCGAGAAGGAATCGGGCGGGCGCATCCAGTTCGAGGGCTATGCCTCCATGCAGCTGGGCGGCGCGCCGGCGCAGCTCTATGACCAGTCGCGCGACGGCGTGGTGGACGTGATCTGGTCCCTGTCCGGCTACACGCCGGGCCGATTCCCGCGCAGCGAGGTGTTCGAACTGCCCTTCTTCACGTACGACGGCGAGGGCTCGTCCCGCGCGGTGTGGGAGTACGTCAGCGCCAACGCTGCCGACGAGTTCCGCGAAGTCAAGCTGCTGGCCGCGCACACCCATGGCCTGAACATCCTGCACATGAAGAACAAGGTCATCACCAGGGCCGCCGATCTCAAGGGCATGAAGGTGCGTGGCCCGTCGCGCCGCGCCACGCAGTTCCTGGCGAACGTGGGCGCGGTGCCGGTGGGCATGCCGCTGCCCGCCATCCCCGATGCACTCTCCAAGGGCGTGATCGATGGCGCCATCATTCCCTGGGACACGGTGCCCGCCGCCAAGCTCGACGAGCTGACGAAGTTCCACACCGAGTTCCCGCAGGGCATGCCCGGTTTCAACAACAGCGTGCAGTTCCTCACCATGAACCGCGCCCGCTACGAAGGCCTGCCGGCGGATCTGAAGAAGGTCATCGACAACAACTCGGGCGCCGACACCTCGGCCATGTACGGCCGCGTGATCGCGCAGGCCGACCCGATCGTTCGACGATCCGTCATCGACCGCGGCAACACCGTGCACGTGGTGGGCAAGGCCGAGACCGAGGAGTTCATCAAGCTCACCGAGCCCGTGACCGCCGACTGGGTGAAGGAAGTCACCGGCAAAGGCTTCGACGGCAACAAGCTTCTGGCCGAGGCGCGCGCGCTGATCCAACGCTACAAGCCCAAGGCCTGAGCGCGGGGAACGGAACCACCGACATGGACGCCGAAATCGCCGCCCTCCTGCAGAAGGTCAAGGACGCCGGGCGTACGCCCTTCTGGCAAAGCACGCCGCAACAGGCGCGCAGCGGCGCCACGCTGATGGACCTGCTGTTCGGCCCCGCCCCCGAGGTGGCGCGGGTCGAGGACTTCAGCATTCCCTCGTCGAACGGCCACGCGCTGCCGGTGCGGCTGTACGTGCCCTCGCCCGATCCCAAAGGCCTCATCGTGTACTTCCACGGCGGCGGCTGGGTGATCGGCACCGTGGCCTCGTACCACCCCTTCACCGCCGCGCTCGCGCAGCGCACGGGCTGCGCGGTGCTGTCGGTGGACTACCGGCTGGCGCCCGAGCATCCGTTCCCTCTGCCGCTGGACGACGCGCGCGCCGCGATCGCCTGGGCCGCGACGCAGGCCGACGCGCGCATCGCTGCGCCGGTGCGCGCGCTGATCGCCATGGGCGACAGCGCGGGCGGCAACCTGGCCAGCGTGGCCTCGCGCCTGCACAACGAAACGAAGCCCGCCCGACGCGTGGCCCTGCAGGTGCTGGCCTACCCGGTGGCCGATTGCGACTTCGACACGAAGAGCTTCCACGAATTCGCCGAGGGCTACCTGCTCACGCGGCGCGACATGATGTGGTTCTGGGACCAGTACCAGCCCGACGCCGCGAAGCGCCGGGACCCATTGGCATCGCCACTGCACACGCCCGACCTCTCGGCCTCGCCCGCGGCCCTGATCGTCACCGCCGGCCTGGACCCCTTGCGCGACGAAGGCGAAGCCTATGGCGAACGCCTGCGCCAGGCCGGCGTGCCCACGGACGTGGTGCGCGTCGACGGCCTGGTGCACGGCTTCCTGGCGATGGTGAACTACGCACCCAGCGCGGGGCGCGCGCTGGAGCGCATGCAGGCCGCGATCCAGGTCACCGTCTCCCACCCGACTTGAGGCCGCGACGACCGGCACGGCGTTCCACCGTGCCGTCCTTCGAAAGGCCACATTTCCGGGCCACAAACCGTGGTCAGGCATACCAACGTGACAAGGCCATGACCGGCTGTCGCGCAGCATGAAATCCCTGCAATGGTGCGTCGATAGAGAGGAGCGGCCACGGCCGCCTGCGCACTGCCATCCATAAATTCGCAACACAGGGAGCCAGCGTCATGGGTATCGATCGTCTGTCCGTCAAGGCCCGGCTCACCGCCGGATTCCTGCTGCTCGCGGTGCTCGTCCTCGCCGTCGCCGCGCTGTCGGTGCGCGCCCTCGGGAACGAGCACGCCACCTTCACCCAGTATGCGGGCGAGACCTCGCAGCGCGTGAGCCTGGCCAACGACATCCTCGACGCCGCGAACGCGCGCGCCATCGGTGTTCGCAACCTGGTGCTCGTGGGCGACCCCGCGGCCCAGGCGCATGAAAAGGACGCCACCGTGAAGGCCCACGGCCAGGTGGTGGAAGGCTTCAAGGCCCTGCGCGAGGCCCTGGACGCCGACGAACACACCGCGCCACAGGAGCGGCGCCTGTTCGACGAACTGGTGGCCGTGGAAGCGAAGTACGGCCCGGTGGCGCTGGGCATCCTCGACCTCGCCGTCAAGGGTGACCGAGAGAACGCCGTGCGGCGCATGGAGACGGACTGCCGCCCGCTGCTCGCCGCCCTGGTGAACGCGGGCCACACCTACCTCTCCTACGCCGCGGAACAGGCCGCGCTCGAGGTCAAGGCCTCGGAAACCTCCTATGCCAACAACCGTGCCCTGCTGGTGGGCACCAGCGTGGCGTCCGTGGTCGCGGCCCTGCTGCTGGCGCTGCTGATCACGCGCTCCATCGTCGGCCCCATCCGCGAGGCCGTGGGCGTGGCGCAGACCGTGGCGTCCGGCGACTTGCGGTCGAGCATCGCCGTGACCCGCCACGACGAGCTGGGCGAACTGCAGGCCGCGCTGAAGGCCATGAACAAAAGCCTGGTGCGCATCGTGGGCGACGTGCGCCAGGGCAGCGACAGCATCGCCAGCGGCAGCGCCCAGATCGCCACGGGCAACGCCGACCTCTCCACCCGCACCGAGCAGCAGGCCAGCAGCCTGCAGCAGACCGCCGCGTCCATGGAGCAGATGAACGCCACCGTGCGCAACAGCGCGGACACCGCCCGGCAGGCCACACAACTGGCCTCCTCGGCCAGCTCGGCCGCCGTGAAAGGCGGCGAGGTGGTGGGCCAGGTGGTGACCACCATGCAGGACATCCAGGGCAGCAGCCAGAAGATCGGCGACATCATCGGCGTCATCGACGGCATCGCCTTCCAGACCAACATCCTCGCGCTCAATGCGGCGGTGGAAGCCGCGCGCGCGGGTGAGCAGGGCCGCGGCTTCGCCGTGGTGGCCGGCGAAGTGCGCAACCTCGCGCAGCGCAGCGCCGAAGCCGCGAAGGAGATCAAGGCGCTCATCGGCGCCAGCGTGAGCAAGGTGGAATCCGGCGCGCGCCTCGTGGGCGACGCGCGCGCCGCGATGGACGACATCGTGGGCCAGGTGCGCCGCGTCACCGACCTCATCGCCGAGATCGGCGCCGCCACCGGTGAACAAAGCGAGGGCATCGGCCAGGTGAACACCGCGATCGTTCAACTCGACCAGACCACGCAGCAGAACGCCGCGCTGGTGGAAGAAAGCGCGGCGGCGGCCGAGAGCCTGCGCACGCAGGCGGCGCGGCTGGCGGAGGCGGTGGGGTTCTTCCGGCTGCGGGAGGCCAGCGGGGTGTGATGGGCTTGACGCAGGCCCAATCATTCACCAAAATGGGTGAATGAGCAAAACGCCACCGAGCGGCCAGCTGGATGACGTGTTCGTGGCACTGGCCGACGAAACCCGCCGAGCGATCCTGGCGCGGCTGTCCGCGGGCGAAGCGCGGGTGACCGAGGTGGCCGCGCCGTTCGACATCTCGCTGAACTCCGTCTCCAAGCACATCCGCATCCTGGAGCGTGCGGGCCTCGTGACGCGCAGGCGTTCGGGGCGCGACCATTACCTGAGCCTGGATCCCCGACCATTGACCGAGGCCTCGGACTGGTTGCAGTCGCGCCAGCGGTTCTGGGCGGGCCGGGTGCAGCGGCTTCAGGCGCTGCTCGACGAAGAGGATGCGAGTCCGCGAAAGCCACCCTCAGGAGTCCGACGACCATGAAGAACGAAGAACCGATCGAAGTCAAAGTCCATCACCGGTTTCGGCAGCCGGCCGAGCGCGTGTTCGACGCCTGGCTCGACGTGCGCCTGGCGCGTCAGTTCCTGTTTTCAACGGACACCGGCGAAATGGTCCGATGCGACATCGATCCCCGCGTGGGTGGTCGATTTGTGCTGACAGACAGGCGGCCCGACGGCGATGTCGAGCACACCGGCGAGTACCTGGTCATCGAGCGCCCGCGCAGGCTGGTGTTCACATTCGGCATACCGGCGGCATCACCGACCTTCGACATCGTGACCATCGAGATCACCCCAGCGGTCGATGGCGGCTGCACACTGCAGCTGACAGCCGAAATGAAGCCCGAGTGGAAAGACTACGCCGATCGCGCACGCGAGGGGTGGGGGAAGATCCTGGCCAGCCTGGAAAGCGCACTCGCTTGAAGGATGGCTGGCTGCACGCCGCCCCGTTTGGTGAGATCCATCCGGGGCATCCGTCTCAGGACCGGGCCGCCGAACGCAGGTCGGGATGCCTGCGGCGCCTGGACAGACGCAGCCCCAAAGGCACCACCAGCATCAACGCGGCAGCGGTCCACAGTCCGATGGCGATCGGGCTCTCCACCAGGATGCCCGGCTCGCCGTTGCTGATGGAGAGCGCGCGGCGCAGGTTCTGCTCCATCATGTCGCCGAGCACGAAGCCCAGGATCAGCGGGGCCATGGGCACGCCCTGCTGGCGCAGCAGGTAGGCGGCCAGGCCCAGAACGGTCATGAGCACCAGGTCGAACGTGGTGGCGTGCACGGCGTACACGCCCACGCTGCTGACGGCCACGATGCCTGGCACCAGCAGCCAGTTGGGCACGCTCAGCACCTTGGTGAACACGCCCACCAGCGGGATGTTGAGCACCAGCAGGATGAGGTTGGCCAGGAACAGCGAGGCGATCAGGCCCCACACCAGGTCGGGCTGCTGGCTGAACAGGGCCGGGCCGGGCGTGATGTTGTAGAGCGAGAGCGCACCGACCATCACCGCCGTGGTGCCCGAGCCCGGCACGCCCAGCGTCAGCATGGGCACGAAGGAGCCGGTGGCGGCCGAGTTGTTGGCCGCTTCGGGCGCGGCGACGCCGCGAATGTCGCCCTTGCCGAAGCTGCCGTCGGTGTCGGTCAGCCGCTTTTCCATGGTGTAGGTCATGGCGCTGGCGATGGTGGCGCCAGCCCCCGGCAGCACACCGACCACAAAACCCACCACGCTGGAGCGCACGGTGCCCCACCAGGTGTGGGCCAGTTCCTTCAGGTTGAACAGCATGCGGCCGGTCTGCGTCACCTGGCCGGCGCTGCCGTGGTGCTGCTGCACCATCAGCAGCAGCTCGCTGATGGAGAACACGCCGATGACCACCACCACGAACTGGATGCCGTCGGACAGGTGGATGTCGCCTCCGGTGAAGCGGTAGACACCGGAGTTGGAATCCAGGCCCACGCAGGACATGGACAGGCCGATGAGGGCGGCCAGACCGGCCTTGACCGGCGCGTCGCCCATGAGTCCGGCGATGCAGGCGAAGGCGAAGCACATGAGCGCGAAGTACTCGGCGGGCCCGAAGGACAGCGCCCAGCTCGCCAGCAGCGGCGCGAACAGCACGATGCCGAGGGTGGCGATGAACGAGCCCACGAACGAGCTCCAGGCCGAGATGGACAAGGCCACGCCGCCCAGGCCCTGGCGCGCCATGGGGTAGCCGTCGAGTGCGGTCATGATGGCGCCCGCATCCCCCGGCACGTTGAGCAGGATGGACGAGATGCGCCCGCCGTACTCGCAGCCAATGTAGACCGCGGCCAGCAGGATGAGCGAGGTCTCGGGCGGCAGCTTCATGGCGAAGGCCAGCGGCATGAGGATGGCCACGCCGTTGATGGGACCCAGGCCGGGCAGCAGGCCGACGACGGTGCCGATGAAGCAGCCGAGCGCGGCGATGAGCAGGTTGGTCGGGCTCAGCGCGACGCCGAAGCCCGCCACGAGGTGCTGAAGGATGTCCATGTCAGGCCCCGGCGAGCAAGCTGGCCAGCGGGCCGGCGGGCAGCACCACGTCCAGCAGCTTGTCGAACAGCAGGTAGAGCGCCAGGCCGAGCGCGGCGCCCCCGGTCAGCGCCTGCTTCCAGCTGCCGCCAAAGGCCACGCCCACGGGCACGGCCATCAAGGCCGTGGCGAGCGGGAAACCCAGCCACTGGAACAGCAGCGCATAGACCAGCACGGAGGCCGCGCACCAGGCGGTGGGCTTCCAGGGCACACCGCGGAAGGCGGCGGCCCCGGCACCGGGACGCAGCACCAGCCACAGGCCCGACAGGCCCAGGCCGCCCGCCAGCAGCAGCGGAAACGCGCGCGGGCCGACGGGTTCGTAGGAGATGGCGGCGGCGTAGTCTTGCGCGGCCCAGGCCATGGCGGCGGACGCGACAACACACACCGCGCCGAGGACGCGGTCACTCATGGGCGACTCCAGTGGGAAAACGGAGAGCGGGCCACCGCACAGGGCGGCCCTGCCGGGATCACTTGGCGGGCACGACGTTCAGGCCGAACTCTTCGGCCAAGGTGCGGTAGCCCGCCACCTGCTTCTTGACGTAGGCGTCCAGCGGCGCGCCCGTCAGCGCCAGGGGGAAGAGGCCGCGTTCGTTGCGCAGCTTGTCGTAGGCCGGCGTGGCCATCAGCTTGTTGAAGGTCTCGACCCACACCTGGTAGTCGGCGTCGCTGACCTTGGGGCCGACGTAGAAGCCGCGCACGATGGGCCAGTTCACGTCGTAGCCCTGCTCGGTGGCGGTGGGGATGTTGGCCATGTCGCCGGCCAGGCGCTTGTCGTTCATCACCGCCAGGATGCGCACCTTGGCGCCGGCCTTGATCTGCTGCTGGGCCTCGGCCGCGTCGCCGGTGAAGACGTGGATGTGGCCACCCTGCAGCGCGGTCAGTGCCTCGCCACCGCCTTCAAAGGCCACGTAGCGCATGGTCTTGGGGTTCACGCCACCGGCGCGCGCGGTCAGCGCGGCCTTCATCCAGTCCTGGCTGCCCACGGTGCCGCCAGCGCCCAGCACCACCTTGGTCGGGTCGGCCTTCATGGCGGCCATCACGTCCTTGAGGGTCTTGTAGGGCGAGTTCTCGGCCACCACCACGGCGCCGTAGTCGGTGCCGATGGCGGCGAGCCAGCGCACGTCGTTCTCGGTGTAGCGGCCGAACTTGCCCTGCGCCAGGTTGAGCAGCGAGCCGCCGGAGAAGGCGATGATGGTGTTGGCCGCGTCGGGCTTTTGCGCGATGACGGTGTTGTAGGCCACCGCGCCAATGCCACCGGGCATGTAGGTCACGCGCATCGGGTCGGCGATGAACTTGCCGTCCTGCAGCGCGCTCTGCACCAGCTTGCAGGTGAGGTCGAAGCCGCCGCCGGGTTTGGCGGGGGCGATGCACTCGGTCTTGTCGAGCGGGTTGGCGAAGGCGGTCAGGGCAGAGGCCGCGATGGTGGCGGCGACGAGCTGGTGGGCCAGTGTCATGAAGTGTCTCCTCGGTGGGTGGAACGCTCGCAACAGAGCCGCTGCGATGAGGCACTGTAGAAACCGGGCACTTTCAAGGCGCTTTCAGTCTTTCGCCCAAAACCCGAGGGTTAACCCGGGAACGGTGCGCGCGCCGGCGGCGCGGGAAACCGCAGCGCGACGGCCAGCCCACGGCCCTCGGGCCCTGCGCTCACCCGCATCTGGCCGCCGTGCCGCTGGGCCACGGTGCGCACGATGGCCAGGCCGAGGCCGGAGCCCGGCAGGGCGCCGCCACGGCCGCGGAAGAAACGCTCGCCGGCGCGCGCCAGTTCGTCGGGCGGCAGGCCCGGGCCATCGTCCACCACGGCCAGCTGCACAGCGCCATCGGGTTCGCCGCGCAGGACGAGCGTGACGTGGCAGCCCGCACCCCCGTGGCGGATGGCGTTGTGCAGCAGGTTGGCCACGGCCTCGCGCAGCAGCTCGGGCTCGCCGCTGAGCGGCAGCGGGTGCTCGGGCGCGTCCAGGCCCAGATCGACGCCCTGTTCACGCGCCGGGCCCCACCAGTGGCGCACCAGGGCTTCGGCCAGCGCCACGGCGTCGAAGGGCTGGCGCTGTGGCGGCGCGCTGTCGGCGCGCGCCAGCGACAGCATCTGGTTGGTCTGGCGGATGGTTTCGTCCAGTTGCTCGCGGATGGTCTCCAGCACCTGGCGCTGCGCGGCCGGGTCGACCTCGCGCTGCGCATAGGCCACCTGCGTGGCCAGCGTGGTCAGCGGCGTGCGCAACTGGTGCGACGCGTCGTCAACGAAGCGGCGGCGCGCCTCGGTCTGTTCGCGGTGGCGTTCGATGTGGTGGTTGATGGCCTGCACCAGCGGCCGCACCTCGGCCGGTGCGCCGGTGTCGTCCACCGGGGTCAGGTCCTGGGGGTCGCGCGCGTCCACTTCCTGGCGCAGCCGGTCCAGCGGGCGCATGGCCCAGGCGATGGCCAGGGCCAGCAGGCCGGTGGCGGCCAGCATCAGCAGCACGTCGCGCGCCAGGGACTGCAGGATCAGCGCACGCCGGAAATCGTTGCGGGCTTCCAGCGTTTCGGCCACCTGGATGAACACGCGCTGGGGCCCGGCGTGTCCGGCCAGCGGCGGGTTCAGCTCGCGCGCGTAGCTGCCGACGCGCACCGCCTGGCCCAGGTACTCGCCTTCGTGGAACTGTGGTTGACCGGTCTCGAGCGGCTGTGGCGGGGCGGGCAGGTCGGCGCTGCCGATCTCGACCAGGCCGTCTTCGGTGGCCACGCGATAGAACACCTGGCCCTGCGCGGTGAGCTCGAAGAACTCGAGCATGCGGTAGGGCAGCTCCACACCGATGCCGCCGCTGGCGGTGGAGATGCTCGAATCGATGGACTTGACTGCGCCCAGCAGCGAGCGGTCGTAGGCGGCATCGGCCGCCTCGCTGGCGGTGCGCCAACCCAGCCAGAGCTCGCCCGCGATGACCGCGCCCAGGCCGGGCAGGAGCAGCACCAGCAGGGAGCGGCGGATGCTGGCGCGGGCCCAGCCGAGCGCGGTCACGGCGTGTGTTCGAGCTGGTAGCCCAGCCCGCGCAAGGTGGCGATGCGCACGGGCGAGGCCTCCAGCCGCTTGCGCAAGCGGTGGATCAGCACCTCGATGGCTTCGGGGTGCACGTCCTGCTCGTCGGAGAACACGCGCTCCAGCAGCTCGCGCTTGGACAGCGGCTCGCCCGGGTGCTGGATGAGCGCGCGCAGCACCGCGTGTTCGCGCGGCGTGAGGCTCAGCACCTCGTGCTGCAGGCGGAACTGCCGCGACGCGCTGTCGTAGCTCAGCGGTCCGCAGGCAAAGCGCGGATGCTCCTGCCCGCGCGCGCGGCGGATGAGCGCGATCAGGCGCGCTTCGAGCTCGGCCACGTCGAAGGGCTTGGCCAGGAAATCGTCGGCGCCGCCGTGCAGGCAGCTCACCCGCTCCATGAGCGAGTCGCGCGCGGTGAGGATGAGCACCGGCAGGCGCTCATCGGCCTCGCGCAGGTCGGACAGGACGTCGTGCCCGCCCAGGCCCGGCAGGCCCAGGTCGAGGATGAGCGCGTCGTACCGGGTGGCCTTCAAGCTGCGCCGCACCAGGCGGCCATCGTTCACCCAGTCGACCTGCCAGTCGTTCTGGCCCAGGGCCTTGACCAGCCAGGTGCCCAGATCGGTCTCGTCTTCGGCGAGCAGGATGCGCATGGCGCGAGTCTCGTCCTTGCTCAGGCGTAGAGCAAGGCGCCGGCCGCGCGCACGGCGGCGGCGCGGTCCTCGCCCAGCGCCTGCACCACGGGGTGCCAGACACTGGCGTAAGGCGGCAGGTCATCAGGGGCGAAAGCGGTGTGCGGCCAGTCGGACCCCCAGACCAGGCGCTCGCCCAGGGTCTGCGCCACGCGCCGGATGGGGGCGTGCAGCGCGCCGTAGGGTGCGCTGGCCTGCAGCCGGTACCAGCCCGAGAGCTTGACCCAGGCGCCCTGCCCGGCCAGGCGCTGCAAGGCGCTCCATGCGGGGGCGGCGTCGTCGATGCCGGCGTGCAGGCCGGCGAGGTGGTCGAGCACGGCGGTGAGGCCACTGCCCTCGTGCAGCTCGGCGATGGTGGCGAGCTGGTCGTGGCGGGCGTACCACTGCACGTGCCAGCCGCGCGCCTTCAGCCGCGGCGCGAGCGCACGGAAGGCTTCGGGGCCGTTGCCCACGGGCGAGACCAGGTTGAAGCGCACGCCGCGCACGCCCAGTTCGTGCATGGCGTCGAGCTCGGCGTCGCTCACCGCGGCGTCCACCACGGCCACGCCGCGGTGCCGGCCCGGCTCGCGGGCCAGCGCACGCAGGATCAGGCGGTTGTCGGTGCCGTAGACGCTGGGCTGCACCAGCACGAGGTGGCCCACACCCAGCGGCACCGCTGTCTGTTCGATCCCGGCCAGGTCGCGCAGCACCGGCCGGTAGTGACCGGCCTGCGCCGGGTGCTCAGGGTCGAACACGTGCACATGGCAATCCCAGCCGCTGGGAACGGTGCCGGGGCGCGCGCTCATCCGGCGGTGATCTTGCGTTCCTTGATCACCTTGGCCCACAGCGCCTGCTGGGCCGCGATGAACTTGCCGGCGCTCTGCTGGCTGGCGTCGGCGAACACGTCGCCGCCGAGCTGGCGGATGCGGCCCAGCACCTCGGCGTCTTCCAGCGCCCGGCGAATGCCGGCCACCAGCGTGGCCTTGGTATCGGCCGGCAGGCCGGCCGGCGCCAGCACGGGGTTCCACTCCAGCACCTCGTAGCCCGCCACGCCGGCTTCGGCCATGGTGGGCACCTCGGGCAGGGAACGGGCGCGCAAGGCACTCGTGACGGCCAGCGGGCGCAAGCGCCCCGACTGGATGTGGCCCAGCGAGGACGCCACGTTGGCGAAGAACAGCGGCACCTGGCCGCCGATCACGTCATTCATGGCCGGACCGCCGCCGCGGTAGGCCACGTGGGTCAGGCTCACACCCGCCCGTTGCTCGAACAGGGCCCCGGCCAGGTGCTGGGCCGAGCCCGTGCCCGAGGACGCGTAGTTCAGCGGCCCGGCTTTCGCCAGGCGGATCACGTCTTTCACGCTCTTCGCTTCGAAGCCGGGCGTGCACACCAGCACGTTGGGAAAGGTGGCGAGCACGGCCAGGGGCGTGAACGCCGTGGCGGTGTCGTAGGGCAGCTTGGGAAAAAGCGACGGGTTGACCGCGAAGGACGAGGCGTCCAGCAACAGCACGCTGCCGTCGGCGGCGGCGCGCGCCACGTGGCCGGCGGCCAGCTGGCCGCTGGCACCGGCCTTGTTCTCCACCACCACCGTCTGGCCCAGTGCGGCTTCCAGCTTGGGGGCCAGGATGCGGGCCATGAGGTCGGCGCCGCCGCCGGGCGGGTAGGACACAACCAGCGCAATCGGCTTGCCGCCGGCGATCTTGCCTTGCGCCCGGGCGCCGACCCATGGCGCAGCCAGCACAGCGCCTGCCGAGGCGATCAGGTGGCGGCGCGAGGGCATCCAGCCATGGGACGGCGTGTTCGGGTGGGCCATGGTGTTTCCTTCAGGTGATGTTGACGGTGTAGTGGAAGGCGTGGGCGTCGCCGCGCGTGGTGCGCCGTTCGACGCAGCGACCCGACAGGTCGTAGGCCGAGCGCTGCACCTGCGCGCAGGGGTGCCCGGCGGGCAGACCCAGGTGTCGGGCCTGCGCGGCGCTGAGCTGGCCGAAGCCGATGTCGTCGAGCGCGCGGTGGATGTGCACCTGCACCTTGCGGGCGAACATGGGGTAGAGCAGGTCGTCCCAGGTGGCGAGGTCGTCGTCGGCCAGCGGCTCGAACAGGTCCAGCGGCAGCCAGAGTTCTTCGAACAGGCAGGGTTGTTCGCCCATGAGGCGCAGGCGGTGCAGGCGCAGCACCGGTTCACCGGCACCGATGCCCAGCGCGCGCGAGACCGCCGCGGGCGCGTTGACGCGGCTGCGCTGCAGGATGCGGGAGGCCGGGACCTCGCCGGTGCCGCTGTCGAAGCGGAAGAAGCGCAGCATGGAGGCACCGGCCAGCCCCTGGCGAACGAAGGTGCCGCGGCCGTGGATGCGTTCGATGAAGCCTTGCTCCACCAGCAGTTCCAGCGCGCGCCGCATGGTGCCCAGGGCCACGCCGTGTTCCCTGGCGAGCTGGCTTTCGGCCGGCAGGGCCGAACCGGGCGACCATTCGCCAGCCACCACGCGCGCGCGCAGGGCCTGCGCCAGCGAGGCGTAGCGGCTGAGGCCGGGCTCGGCGGCGGTGACGAGGTGCAGGCTGGTGTTCATGTACTGAACCCTAGTCCTCTATAGGACTAGAGCCATCAGTGCAAACCCTTGGGTCCGGCGGGCCTTGCGGGTCGACAGCGCGATTGAGACTGGGCAGCGCCTTCGCGGTGGTGGCCCCGCCGCTACACTGGCGCGCATGCACGCCGCCATCGCCAAGCACCGCGCCGCCATCGCCGCCATCTGCCGGCGTTACCGCATTCGCCGGCTGGAGGTGGTGGGCTCGGCCGCCCGGGGCGATGACTTCGATCCCGACACGAGTGACGCGGACTTTCTGGTGGAATACGCGGCAGATGCGCAGCCGGGACTGCACACGTACTTTGGCGCCAAGGCCGAGCTGGAGCAGTTGCTGGGCCGCGAGGTGGACCTGATTGAACCCGGCGCGGTGCGCAATCCCTATGTCCTGGCGGGGTTCAACGAGCACCGGGAAGCGGTCTATGCAGCGTGACCCGCGCGCGTTCCTGTGGGATGTGAGGGAAGCGGCTCGGGCCATTCAAGGCTTCACGCAAGGCATGGACGCCAATGCGTATGCCAGCCATGCCATGGCCCAGGCCGCGGTCGAGCGCAAGTTCGAAGTCATTGGCGAGGCACTCAACCAATTGGCCAAACTGGATCCTTCAATGGCCAGCCGCATCCCGGACCTGCCAAAGATCGTGGCCTTTCGAAATCAACTCATCCACGGTTACGCGCTGTTGAACGTCGGCACCGTCTGGAACATCGTGCAGAACGCGCTGCCCGGCTTGCTATCGACGGTCGAGGCTCTGCTGGCCTTGGAGGATTGAACGGTCGATGAGGTCAGCCACCGGCACGCCCCAAGGACCCTTCATCGCCCCCACCATTTGGGCGCCCTCACCTGGTTGACCACCAGCCCCACCAACACCGCCCCGGTTCCCACCCACTGCAGCCCCAGCGGCGCCTCGCCATACGCCACCCACGCCGCCCACAGCCCCACCACCGGCACCAGCAGCGAGAACGGCGTGACGCGCGTGGCGGCGTGGCGTTGCAGCAGGCGCGTCCACAGGCTGTAGGCCAGCAGCGTGGCGCCCAGGGCCAGGTACAGCACCGCGAACCAGGCGCCCGGGCCCATGCCGGTGAGTTGCCGCTGCACGCTCGCGGGGCCGTCGGTGGCCAGCGCGATCAGTGCGAACGGCAGGATGGGGAACACGCTGCTCCACACCACGAAGGGGAAAGGCTCGTAGCGCTCGATCTGGCTGGCGCGGCGCGCCACGATGTTCGACAGCGCCCACATGGCCGCGGCCGATAGCGTGAGCACGAAGCCCGCCAGCGTCATCTGGCCCGGCCCTTCACCGTGCGCGGACGCAATCATCAGCAGCCCCGCCAACGCCACGCCCAGGCCCAGCCACTGGTTCGCGCGCACGCGTTCGCCCAACAGCGGTACCGCCAGCAGCAGCGTGAAGAAGGCCTGGGTCTGCATCACCACCGAGGCCATGCCGGCCGTCATGCCCAGTTGCAGTCCGAGGAACAGGAAGCCGAACTGGCCCAGGCCCTGCACGAGCCCGTAGCCCGCGATGAAGCGCCAGGGCAGTGGCGGCGGCCGCACGAACAGCAGAAAGGGCAGTGAAGCCGCCGCGAAGCGCAGCGCGCCCAGCAGCATGGGGCTGATGCTTTGCAGGCCCAGCTTCATCACCACGAAGTTCAGGCCCCAGATCACGACCACGGCCAACGCGCGCAGCGCGTCGCCGCGCGAGAACGGGGTGGACTCGCTCACAGCGGGCGCCCTTGCGCGCGCCGCGCGGCCACGAAGGCCTCGAAGGCCTCGGCGCTGGTCTTCTTCGGCACGTAGCCGAGGCGCTCCTTCAGCGCGGTGTTGAGCAGCACCGGCCGGTAGCGCAGGAAGTCGATCTGCTCGGGCCCGTAGCGGGAGACGCCGAGCGCGCGCCCCACGGCCAGCGCGGCGCGCAGCAGGCCGGCGGGCAACACGCGCGGCCGCTTGCCCAGGCGCGCGGCGATCTCGTGGATGGTGAGCGCGCCGTCGCCCGCGAGGTTGTAGCAACCGGGCGGGCCATGGCCATCGAGCGCGTGAAGCAGCGCACCGATCACGTCTTCGTCCCAGATGAAGACGAAGGGGCTGTCGCTGCCGGCGATGGCGATGGGGCGCGGCTTCTCGAAGAGCGCGGTGATCTGGTTGTCCACGCGCTCGCCGAGGATGGTGCCGATGCGCAGCACGGTTTGCGCGAGCTGCGGGTGGTGGCGACGCGCCTCGGCCAGCATCTCTTCCACCAGGCGCTTGTGGTGCGCGTAGGCGAAGGCCTCGTGGCCGCGCAGCGGCTGCTCCTCGGTCATCCAGGCCGGGTTGTCGGCGTGGTAGCCGTAGGCCGCGCCGCTGGAGGAGACGACGAGGTGCCGCACACCGTGCGCCAGGCAGGCGGTGAGCACGTTGCGCGTGCCGCCCACGTCCACCGCGTACTCCAGCTCGCGCGTGGAGCCCTTGCCGGGGGTGACGATGGAGGCCAGGTGCACCACGGTGTCGATGCCGTGCTCGGCCAGCACGGCGCCCATGCCGTGATCGCGCACATCCAGCACGCGGTAGACGACCCCGGCGTGTTGCCGCGCGGCTTCGACGGCGCGCACGTCCGTGGCGACCAGGAAGGTGTCGGGCCGCTGCGCGAGCGCGGCGACGAGCCCACGGCCGAGGAAGCCATCGGCGCCGGTGACGAGGATGCGCCTGGCTCTCATTCGGCCCTCATGCCTTGGCCTGCCCCGGCACGCCGCCCTGCAACGGCCGCCTGCCCCACCAGCCCGCCAGCAGCATGCCGGCGATGATGTCCCAGAAGCCCCAGACCCCGGCCACCACGGCCATGCCGCCCAGGCCGCCGAAGAAGCTGAAGATCAGCACCAGGCCCAGGCCCGCGTTGCGGATGCCGACCTCGATGGACAGGGCGCGCCGGTCGTAGTCGGGCAGGCCCACGGCGCGCGCGCTGAGCCAGCCGATGCCGAAGGCCAGCGCATCGTGGATGGCCACGGCCACGATGACCAGGCCCACGTAGTCGAGGAAGTAGCGCCAGTTGCCCGCGATGGCGCCGACGATGAAGCCGATGAGCGCGAGGAAGCTGAGGATGCGCACCGGCGTCTTGAAGCGCGCGGTGAGCGCGGGGAAGCGGTGCGCCACCCACAGCCCCAATGCGAACGGTATGCCGATGATGAGCAGGATGTGGCCCACCATCTGCACCGGGTCGAGCGCAATGGTCTTGAGCAGCGCCGCGGCCGTGGGGTGGATGCCGCCCCAGAAGGCGAAGTTGAGCGGCATGGCGACGATGGCGATGGCGTTGGACACGGCCGTCATCGACACGCTCAGGGCCACGTTGCCGTTGGCGCGGTGGGTGAGGATGTTGCTCACGTTGCCCGGCGGGCAGCAGGCCACCAGGATCATGCCCAGCGCGATGCTCGGCCCCACGCCCAGCAGCAGCGTGAGCGCGTAGGTGATGGCGGGCAGGAAGAGGAACTGCGCCACCACCCCCACGGCGAACGCCAGCGGCATGCGGGCCACGCGCTTGAAGTCGTCGAGGCGCGTGTCCAGCGAGATGCCGAACATCAGGAAGGCCAGCACCGCGTTGAGCACGGCGAGCGAGGCGGGGTTGAAGTTCAGGCGGATCTCGTCGATGGGCAGCATGCGGTGTCTCCTCGCGGCTTAGTCGAATGCCCTTGCGGCCTCACGCACGGCCTTGCGGTAGGTGTCCTTGTGCACGTAATAGGCCATGCGCTCAAGCTTGAGGTAGCGGTAGCCGCCCGAGAGGTCCGGCGGCGGGCCGGCCTTGGCGGCCTTGAGTGCCGTGGCCTGCGGCGCGCCCGCGTCCAGCGCCTTGAGGTAGCGCGCCACCAGTTCGGCCTGTTCGTAGCGGCCCTGCCAGCCCAGGCCGCTGGCCTCCACCATGCCCAGCACGGCGAGGCGGTCGAAGCGCGGCGCGAAGATGTTGAGGTAGAGGCTCGGCGCCATGCCTTGCCAGTTGAGCAGGGCGTGGTTGATGAAGGGGAAGTGCAGCTTGTAGCCGGTGGCCGTGAGGATGAGGTCGTAGTCGCGCGCGCTGCCGTCCTTGAAGTGCACGGTGTGGCCTTCCAGGCGCGCGATGTCGGGACGCACGCCCACATCGCCATGACCGATGTGGTACAGGATGAGCGAGTTCACCACGGGGTGCGACTCGTACATGCGGTAGTCGGGCTTGGGGAAGCCGAAGCGCACCGGATCGCCCGTGAACCATTGGAGGATGGTGCTGTCGATGCGCTGCTTGAGCCAAGGCGGCAGTTTGAGCTTGCCGCCCACCGAATCGGCGGGCTTGCCGAACACGTACTTGGGCACGAAGTAGTAGCCGCGCCGCACCGAGATGTCGATGCTCCTGGCGTGGTGCACGGCGTCGACCGCGATGTCGCAGCCCGAGTTGCCCGCGCCGACGATGAGCACGCGCTTGCCCGTGAGCTGCGTGGCCGACTTGTATGACGAGGTGTGCCAGATCTCGCCGTCGAACTGCCCTTCGAAGCGTGGCAGGTTGGGCTCGGCCAGCGTGCCGTTGGCGATGACCACGCCCTTGTAGACCGCGGTCTCGGGCGCGGCCTCGCCGGTCTGCGTGGTGAGGCGCCAGAGCGTGTCGGGCGCCTCCGACACCGGCTCGGCCTTGAGCACCCGCGTGTGGAAGCGGTAGTGCTGGCGCAGGCCGAAGTGGTCGGCGAAGGCGCGAAAGTAGTCGAGCAGTTCGCGGTGGCTGGGGTAGTCGGCCATCGCCTCGCCCATGGGGAATTCGAGGAACTCCGTCATGCGCTTGCTGGAGATGAGGTGCGCCGATTCGTACACCGTGGAGCGCGGGTTGTTGATGTTCCACAGGCCACCGACGTCGCCGTGCGCTTCGAAGCCCTGGAAGGCGATGCCGTTCTTCTGCAGGCAGCGCGCGCCGGCCAGGCCGGACGGCCCGGCACCGATGAGGGCGATCTGTTGTTCGGTGGATGTGCTCATTTCAAACCGGGGATGTCGGTGAAGCCGGGTTCACCCGCGCGCGGCTTGCGCGGCTGGCCCAGCAGGATGCGGTCGTGCAGTTTCTCGGGCAGCAGGTCCAGCGCGCGCGACAACCAGCCGATGCGCCGCGGCAGCACGATGCGCTCGGTGCCCTTGTCCACACCCGCGAGCAAGCGGCGCGCGGCCTCGTCGGGCTCCAGCAGGCCCGGCATGGTGAAGCGGTTGCCGGCGGTGAGTGCGGTGCGCAGGTAGCCCGGGCTCACCGTGTGCACGGTGATGGACGAGTGCCGCAGTTCGGCGCGCAGGCTCTGCAGGTAGGTGATGAGGCCGGCCTTGCTGGCGCAGTACGCGCCGTTGCCCGGCAGGCCGCGCCAGCCCGCGATGCTGGCCACGCCCACCAGCGCGGCGGGGCGGCCGGCGGCCTTCATGGCCGGCAGGAAGGGCGAGAAGGTGGTGGCCACGCCGAGCAGGTTGATCTCCAGCATGCGGCGCATGACGCGCAGGTCGTCGGGCTCGGCGGTGTCGAAGCCGCCGGCCACGCCCGCGTTGGCGACGACGAGGTCCGGTGCGCCGAAGCGCGCGAGCCAGTCGCGGCCGATGGCGGCCATCGCCTCGGCCTCGCTCACGTCGGGCGTGTAGGCGACGCAGCGGCCAGGCGCGAGCGCGGCGAGCTCGTCGAGCACCGCGCGGTTCAGGCCCACCAGGGCCACGCGCGCGCCGCCCGCGATGAGCCGGCGCGCCAGCGCCTGGCCGAAGCCGCCGCAGGCGCCGGTGAGCACGGCGTTGTGGAATCGCAAGACCCGGGTCTCCTCTGGTGTGTTGCCGGCGACTGTAGGTGGCGCCTACACTTCGTCTCGAAATCTTTTATTGATTTGTCTCGGAATTCGAGACATGGACGATCCCACCTCTCCCAGCAGCCCGGGCCTGCGCCTGATGGACCTGATCGAGCACCTGGTGCGCGAAGGCCGGCCCCTGGCCCTGCCCGAGGTGGTGGCCAGCACCGGCTGGCCCAAGCCCACGGTGCACCGCATGCTGCAGCAACTGGAGCAAGGCGATTGGCTGCAACGCGAGCCCGATGGCCGTCGCTACGCATTGGCGCCGCGCCTGTTGCGCCTGGGCGAAGGCGCGCTGGGCGCGAGCACGCAACACGGCGTGCGCCACGCGGTGCTGCGCCAGCTGGTGAGCGAACTCGGCGAGAGCTGCAACCTCACCGCCCTGTCGGGCGCCGAGGTGGTCTACCTGGACCGCGTGGAGTCGGCGTTTCCCTTGCGGCTGGAGCTGCGCCCGGGCACGCGCGTGCCGCTGCACTGCTCGGCCAGCGGCAAGCTGTTCCTGGCGCACCTGGGCGCGGCGCGGCGCCAGGCATTGCTCGACGGGCTGACGCTGAGCCGGCACACCGCGACCACGCTCACGCGGCGCGAGGCGCTGGAGACCGAGCTCGCCACCATTCGCCGCCAGGGCCATGCCTTCGACGCGGAGGAGTTCGTCGATGGACTGGTGTGCATCGCGGTGCCGGTGCGCACGCCGGGTGATCGCGAGTTGCGTTGCGCGCTCGCGCTGCAGGCGCCGTCGGCGCGCGTGCCGCTGGCGCGGCTGCCGCAGTTCCTGCCGCGCCTGGCGCATGCGGCGCAGGCCCTGGCGCGCACGCTGTAAGCGCGGCGCCTGTTCAGCGCAACAGGGTGTTCTTGCTGCGGCTGCGGGCCTTGGTGGTGGCCGCCGCCGTGGATCCCGGGTCGAACTCGTTGACGTAAGGAATCTTCGCGGTGGTCCGCTGCAGCAGGTCCACCAGGGTTTCCACTTCGTCGGCGCTCAGGTCCGACAGCAGGCGGCGCTCGCGCTCCAGCGCCACCTGGATGATGCGGTCGTGCATCTCATAGCCCAGGGGCGTGAGGCTCAGCAGCTTGCGGCGCTGGTTGCTCGGGTCCTCGGCCACGGCCAGGTAGCCCTTCTCCTCCAGCCGGCGCGACTCGCGGCTCACCGAGGCCTTGTCCAGGCCGATGACCTGCGTGATGCGCGCCGGCGTGATGTCGGGTTCGATCGCCACCATGGCCATCACGCGCCATTCGATGATGCCGATGCCGAAGCGCTTGAGGTACAGCCGCGACGCGCCGCTGGACAGCTTGTTCGCCAGGACCGTATAGAAGTAGGTGACGTAGTGCGCGAGGTTGAGCACCTCGCGCTTCTTCCGGCCCTGTTCCGCGGCGGCCTTTTTCCCCGACGTTGCCATTCAATGGTCCCTAGCTTGGATGCGACAGGGGCGTACTGTACAAGCTGCGCCCCGCCTCGCTGTGCACTCCCAGGCTGTCCGCGAACGCGCGGATGTCCTCGCTCAGCAGATCGGGCGCCTCGTAGCCAGGGAAGTGCCCCCCGCGCGGCAGCTCGGTCCAGCGCGTGACGCGGTAGGCCTTCTCCACCAGGCTGCGCGGCGGCAGAACGAACATCGGGTCGCGCGTGGCCGCCAGCGCCACCGGCACCTCCACGCGCTGGCCACCGGGGTAGCCCGGCGGGCCTTCGGTCGCCAGGCCACGGTAGATCCACGTGGCCGTGGCCGCCGTGCCGGTGACGAGGTAGAGCATCACGTTGCGCAGCAACTGGTCGGCGCGCGCGGGTGCCTGGAAGACCGCCGACTTGTCGGCCTCGGCCGGGTCACCCCAGGCGGCGAACTTCTCCAGCATCCAGGCCAGCAGGCCCACGGGGTTGTCGTTGAGCAGGTAGCCGGCGGTCAGGGGGCGCGAGGTCTGCAGGCGGAAGTAGGCGCCGTCGTCCTCGAAGCGCTCGCGGAAGGCGCCCAGCCACTGCTGCTCCTCGGGGGCGCTGGCAGCGCCCGCCACGAAGCGTGGGCTCACCATGGTCATGTGCACGCCGGCGCAGGCCTGCGGGTGATCGAAGCCGAGCCAGCCCGCGAGGATGGAGCCCCAGTCGGCGCCGTGCGCGAGGTAGCGCGGATACGCCAGCACCTCGGTCATCAGCGCGTGCATCAGGCCGGCCATGGCGCGCGGGCCCATCAGCTTCGCGGGCGTGTCGGAATGCCCCGCCCCGGGCAAGGAGGCAATCACCACGTCGTGACCGGCCGCCACAAGGCGATCGGCCACCTCGAGGTACTCGAGGTAACAGCCCGGCCAGCCGTGCATCAGCAACACGGGCAGGCGCTCGTTGCTCTGGGCGGCACGCTGGTGAACGAAGTGCAGGCGCAGATCGCCCACGCGCGCCTGGAAGTGCGGGCGCTCGTTGAGCTTCGCCTCTTCCAGGCGCCAGTTGAAGCCGTCGCGCCAGCGTTGCACCAGGTAGCGCATCGTCTCGGGGTCGGCGCCCAGCGCCCAGCCGGCGCCTTCGGGCGTGCGCGGCCAGCGGTACTCGGCCACCTGGTGTGCGATGCGGCTGAGCGTGTGTTCGTCGGTGCGGTGCTGGAACGGGACGGCTTCGGCCATTCATGTCTCCTGATCAAGGTGTTGGCGGTTGGCGAATTTCTTCGCATAATGTTGCCACCTCAACGTTGGCATTGCAACACAATAGAGGTTCAACCCCACCACGTGGAAGGCGCCTTCAAGGCCGTTCCACCCAGACAGGAGACACGCATGAGCCAGACCGGAACCACTCAGGGCCACCAGCCCAACCACCGCGTGATGCACACCATGATCCGCGTGAAGGACATGGACGCTTCGCTGGACTTCTACACACGCCTCATGGGCATGAAGCTGCTGCGCCGCAAGGACTACCCCGAGGGCCGTTTCTCGCTGGCCTTCGTGGGCTATGGCGCCGAGATCGACCATGCCGTGATCGAGCTCACCCACAACTGGGACCAGGACAAGCCCTATGAATTGGGAGGCGGCTACGGCCACATCGCCATCGCGGTGGACGACATCTACGCCACCTGCGCGGACCTCAAGGCCAAGGGCGCGAACATCATTCGTGAAGCCGGGCCGATGAAGAACGACACCCTGCACCTGGCCTTCGTGCAGGACCCGGACGGCTACAAGATCGAGCTCATCGATTCCAAGACCGTGGCGGGCTGAGGAGCGGGCGTGATCACCTTCTACACCTACCCCGGCCCCAACAGCCGCAAGGCGCAGATCATGCTGGAGGAATCCGGCGAGGCCTACGACACGCGCAAGATCGACATCGCCAAGGGCGAGCAGTTCGACCCGGCCTTCCTCGCGATCTCGCCGAACAACAAGATCCCCGCCATCGTGGACCACACGCCGCAAGGCGACGTGCCGGTGTTCGAGACCGCCGCCATCCTTGTCTACCTGGCCGAGAAAAGCGGCAAGCTGCTGCCCGCCTCCGGCGCGAAGCGGGCCGACGTGCTGGCCTGGCTGGTGTGGGGCACGGGCTCGGTGGGCGGCACGCTGCCGCAACTGCACCACTACGCGGACCTGCCCGAGAAGGTGCCCGGCACGGTGGAGCGTTTCGCCACCGAGGCGGTGCGCCTGTTCAAGGTGCTGGAGCGGCGCCTGCAGAAGAACGAGTACATCTGTGGCGACTACTCGATCGCGGACATTCCCACCTTCTGTTCGGCGGCGGGCTGGTTGCAGCGTGTGAAGCAGTTGTCGGGCGGCCAGCTCGGCGACACACCGGCGATCGATCGCTGGCTCAAGGCCGTGGCCGCGCGGCCGGCGGTTCAGCGCGTGGGCTGAACGAAGCGGCGGGCGCCTGTCGCCCGCCCTTCTCAGAGGCGGCGCCCGAAGAGATCGAACAGGCGTTGCCAATGGCGTTCGGCACTCGCGTGCTCGTAGGCGCCGCTGCGCGACGGAAACACGAAGCCGTGCTGCGCGCCCGGGTACCACTCCAGCTGGAACGGCGCGCCGCTGGCCTGCAGCTCACGCTCCAGCACGGCCATGTCCGCGGTGGACGCCCACTTGTCCACCTCGGCGCAGGCCACGTAGGCCTCGCAGCGCAAACGCGCGGCGGCGCGGTGCGGCGAATCGGTGCGCTCCGTCACCATGTTGGCCCCATGGATGGAGGCGATGGCGGCGATCCGCTCCGGGAATTCGGTGGCGGCGGCGAACACGAAAGGCCCGCTCATGCAATAGCCCAGCGCACCCACGCGGCGCGCATCGGCGGTGGGGTGCGTGTCCAGGAAGTCGAGCATCGCCCGTGTGTCCCGGTTGACGAGATCGATGCGCAGGCGTCCCATCATGGCGCGCATCTCGTTCATGCCCTCCTCACCCGCCTTCATGACGAAGCGCCGCGTCTCGCGGTAGTAGAGGTTGGGCAGCAGCACCAGGTAGCCTTTGGCCGCGAGGCGGCGCGCCATCTCGTGCAACTCCTCGCGCACGCCGAAGGCGTCCATGTAGAACAGCACCACGGGGTGGGGGCCGCTGCCGCCGGGCGACACCACGCGGGTGTTCATCGCGCCGTCGGCGGTGGGGATGTCGAGGTCGGTTTCGGTCATCGGATGGGGGTCAGAGGTCCAGCACCAGCTCGGGCGACTTCGCGCGCGAGCAGCACAGGGTCATGCAGTCGTTGCGGGCGTGTTCGCTCGCGTCCAGGAAGCTGTCTCGGTGGTCCGGCACCCCGGCCAGCACGGGCGTGAGACAGGTGCCGCACACGCCCTGCTCGCAAGACAGCGGAACGTCCACGCCAGCGTCAAGCAGCACCTCGTGAATGGCCTGGCCCGGGGTGATGGTGAAGCGCCGGCCGCTGCGGGCCAGCACCACGTCGAAGGCCTGTTCGCCGTCGACGCTGGCCACCGGTGCGGCAGCGAACCGCTCCACGCACACCTGGTCGCCGCGCCAGCCATGCGCGGACGCGAAGGCCGTGATGTCGTCGATGTAGCCCGTGGGGCCGCAGACGTACAGGCGCGCCTCGGGATCGGGCGTGGCCAGCAGCGGAGGCAGCTCCAGCCGATTCGCGCCGGGCCCCGCGCTGAAGTGGAAGCGCACGCGGTCGGCGTACGCCGCGGCGGCGAGCTGCGCGCGAAACGCCGCCTGCTCGGGCGAGCGCGCGCTGTAGTGCAGTTCGAAGGCTTCGCCGCGCGCGTGCAGCGCCTCGGCCATGGACAGCAGCGGCGTGATGCCGATGCCCGCGCCGAACAGCAGCGAACGCCGCGCCGGCACCATGGGGAACAGGTTGCGCGGCAGGCCGATGCCGACGACGCTGCCTTCGTGCACTTCGTCGTGCATGGCGATGGAGCCGCCGCGCGAGTCGGCCTTGCGTTGCACGCCCAGCACGTAGCGGTCGCGCTCGTGCGGCGCGTTGCACAGCGAGTACTGGCGCACCAGGCCATCGCGCAGGAAGACGTCCACGTGCGCGCCGGCCGTGAAGGCGGGCAGCTCCGCGCCATCGGGTGAGCGCAACTCGAAGGCGGCCACGCCCCCGGCTTCCATCGATTTGCGCGCCACGCGCAACTGCAGGGCCTGCATGCCGTTGCCGCTCACGCCCTCAGACCTGGGCAAGCGCCGAGCCCTGGGCCTTCTCCAGCGCGCGTGCCTCGTTCTGGCGCGCCTCGGCCTCGGCCATGCGCCGCACGATGCGCCGCAGCTGCACGCGCGTCGCATCGGAGACGATGTCCACCAGACCGCCGTCACCCAGCTCGTCGAGCCGCGCCTGCTGGCCTTCGCAGATCAGCTTGTCTTCCAGGAAGGCCTCGGAGATGTGGTCCATCAGCGCGGCCGTGGCGGCCTCGTCCTCGGGCCGGTAGCCATTGGCCGGAGCGTAGAAGTAGAAGCAGGTGTTCTCGGTCTCGGGCGTGAGGCCGTGGAAGATGCGCAGCGAGAAGCCGCCGCTGCGGTTGCCGTTCTCGCGCGCACCGGTGCCGGCGTCCACCGCGCCGCTCCACTGCAGCACGTTGCTCGGCGGCGAGAACTCGAACTCCTGCCAGCGGTCCACGCGGCCTTTGAACGGCACGGCCGCCAGGTAGGTGGGTGGCGGCACCGAGTCGAGCATCCATCGAACGTACTTGATGCTGTCGTCCGTCTTGGTCACGTCCATCAGCGCCTCGACGTGCGTGAGCGGGTTGCCGCCGATGGTGGAGCCGTGCACATAGCCCAGGTGGGTCAGGTCCATCAGGTTGTCCACCATGAGCATGTAGCCCGCCTTGATGTGATAGAAGCCCTGGTGGTGGGGCCAGTGCGCGTGGTCGTCGTTGAACGGGTAGTCGACGATCAGCGACTCGTCGGCGAGTTCGGGGTCGCCCATCCAGATCCAGATGAACTCGTTCTTCTCCACCACCGGGTAGGCGCGCACCTTGGCGCGCGCGGGAATCTTGTCCTGCCCCGGGATGTGCACGCAGCGGCCCGCGCAGTCGTGCACCACGCCGTGGTAGCCGCACTGCAGGCCGGCCTGCACCACCACGCCCATGGAAAGCGGCGCGGCGCGGTGGCAGCACTTGTCCTCCAGCGCGGCGATCTTCTTCGTCTGCTGGTCACGGAACAGCACCACGGGCTGGTTGCAGATGCGCCGGGCGAAGGGTTTGTCGGTGACTTCGCTGCCCCAGGCGGCGATGTACCAGGTGTTCAGGATGAACATGGGGGTTCCTTTCTCTCGTCTGTCCGTCAGGTCTTGGAGTACTTCGCGATCAGCGACCTGGCCGTGGCCAGCAGCTTCTGGCCGTCGTAGCCACGCCGGTTCATGTCGGCCACCCACTCGTCCTTCACCGGGCCCGCGAGCTTGATGAACTCCTCGGCCTCGGCTTTGGGAATCGTGTAGATGGGGTTGCCGCGGTCCATCACGGCCTTGCGGCCAATCGCGTCGCTCGACTGCGTGACGGTTCCGAACTGGGCCGAGGTGTCGATGCCCGAGTTGTTGTCGATCACCTTCTTCAGGTCCGGCGGCAGCGACTCGTACTTGGCGCGGTTCATGGCCATGACGAAGGTGCCGGTGTAGAAGGCCGGCACGTCGTCGGCGAACTCGGTGGAGAACTTGGTGAGCTCATGCACCTTCACCGAGGGCACCACGTCCCAGGCCGTGGCCACCCCCTGGATCGTTCCCTTGGAGAGCGCGTCGGGAATGCCCGGCAGCGGCATGCCCACCGGCACCGCCCCGTAAATGGCGAGCTGGCGCGTGATCAGCCGCGTGGGCGCGCGCAGCTTCATGCCCTTGAGGTCGGCGACGGTCTTGATCTGCTGCGTGGAGTGGAAGGAGCCGCGGCCGTGCACGTGCAGCGCCAGCACCTTGGTGTCCTTGAACTCGTCGGGCGCCTGGGTCTGGATGTACTCCCAGTAGGCGCGCGAGGTGGCGCCGGCCTCGGTCATCATGAAGGGCAGCTCGAACACCTCGCCCCGCACGAAGCGGCCCGGCGTGTAGCCCGGCAAGGTCCAGACGATGTCGGCCACGCCGTCGCGCGCCTGGTCGTAGAGCTGGGGCGGCGTGCCGCCGAGTTGCATGGCCGGATAGCCCTCGAACTTGATTCGGCCGCCCGATTCCTTCTCCACCTTCTCCATCCACGGCTTCAGCATGATCGTCCAGACGTTGGACGTGGGCGCCATGAAGGTGTGGAAGCGCAGGCTCACGGCCTGCTGGGCGAAGCTGTTGAGCATGGGGCCGGCCACCGCCACGGCGGCACCGGTCTTGAGAAGGCTGCGTCGCTGGATCATGTCTGTCTCCTGTTGTCTGAACGGGCTGTCGTGGGTGCAGCGGGCGCCGCACATCCCCTGCCGGGTCATTGCTTTTCTGGATTTATGTTCCTACTGCAACGTTGACGTTGCAACATGTCGATTCCCCTATTGACAGATCGAACCGGCAGGAGCACACGCGCGAGCGGCGTCGTAGGAGAACAGCCAGTCGTAGCGCCGGTTCACCTGCTCCGGCGTCCACTCGCGATCCACGTAGGCGGCGGCGCCTTCGGCGTGGGCGAGTTCGGGGTTGTGGAAGCGCCTCGCGTTGTCGGCCGAGCCACGCACGATGCGCGCGGTGCGCTCCTGGCGCAGCGATTCGTAACGCCGGAAGGCACTCGCCGGGTCGTGTACCGAGGCGGCGAGGCAGTGCGCCAGCACCACGCCGTCCTCGATGGCCATCATCGCTCCCTGCGCGAGGAAAGGCAGCGTGGGGTGGCAGGCGTCGCCCAGCAGCGTGGCGCGGCCCTTGCTCCACACCGGCATGGGCTCGCGGCCCAGCAGCGCCCACTGGTAGGGCTGGTCGATGGCGCGGATGATGCGCTGCACGTCCTCGTGCCAGCCCGCGAAGTCCTTCAGGCAGTCCTCGACCCGCCCCCGGCTGTTCCAGGATTCGTGCGTCCAGTCGCTGCGCTCGACCACGCCGACGAAGTTGATGAGTTCACCGCGGCGCACGGGGTAGGTGATGACGTGCGCGCCCGGCCCGACCCAGTTGGTGCCCACGGGCGCCGACAGGTGCTCGGGCAGGTCCTTGGCCGACACCAGGCCGCGCCAGGCCATGCAGCCCGTGAACCAGGGCGTGCCGGCACCGAACATGCGCGCGCGGCAGGCCGAGTGGATGCCGTCGGCGCCGATCAGCGCATCGAACGCCAGCGGCTCCGCGCCCTCGAACCCCAGCCACACGCGCTCGTCGCGTTCGTGGTGCCCCCGCACCGCCGTCCCCAAGCGGATGGCCTCGGGCTTGAGCGCGCGCACGGCCTGCGCCAGCACGCCATGCAGGTCGGCGCGGTGCAGCATCAGGTAGGGAAACCCGTAGCGCTCGACCGAGCGTTCGCCGAGGTCGAACAGGGTCCAGCGCTGGCCCGTGCTCCACAGGCGGATCTGCTTGCCCGCCGGCACGCTGGCCACCGCGCGCAAGGGCGCCTCCAGGCCGAGCTCGAACAGGCAGCGCGTGCCGTTGGCGCTCATCTGGATGCCCGCGCCCACCTCGCCGAATCGCGTGGCCTGCTCGAACACCTCGACGTCGACGCCCGCGCGCAGCAGCGCCAGCGCCGCCGTCAGACCGCCGATGCCTGCACCGACCACCGCCACCTTTGTTGCCTTCGCCATGCGCGCCTTTCCTTGAACAGGGCGCCATTGGAGCGAAAGGCATTCGACAAGTGAAGTTTGACTATCTCATCAACTAATATGCATGGCTTATGAATCTGAGCCTGCGCCAGCTGGAAGCCTTCGTTGCCATCGCACGCTGGCGCAACCTCACGCGCGCGGCGGATCAGATCCACATCACCCAGGCCGGCCTGAGCCTGATGCTGCGCGACATGGAGGCCCAGCTCGACTGCCGGCTGTTCGAGCGCACCACGCGGTCCGTCTCGCTGACGGAGGGCGGCGCGCGCCTGCTGCCGCTGGCGGAGCGCACGCTGCGCGACTTCACCGAGGTGGCGGGCCAGCTGGGCCAACTCTCGGCCGAGGCCGCGCGCACCGTGAGCGTGGCCGCCACGCCGCTGGTGGCGGCCGACGTGCTGCCGCAGGTGTGCCGCGAGCTGGCGCGCACCCACCCCGACATCCGCGTGGTGGTGAAGGACGTGGACCGCCGCCAGATCCAGGCGATGGTGGAGCGCGGCGAGGTGGACGTGGGGGTGGGCGTGCTGCTGCGCGAATCACCCGCCACCACGCGCGAGCTGCTGCTGCGTCTGCCGCTGGTGGCCGTGGGCGCGCGTGGTGCGCTGGCAGCGTCGCTCAATGCGCGCGGCACCGTGAGCTGGTCCGCGCTGCGCGCGCTGCCCCTGCTCGCTCTGCCCCCGGACAACGCCATCCAGCAGCTCGTGGACGAGCGGCTGGCGCCCGCGCCACCGCGCGAGCACCGCCCGGTCTTCGCGAACCTGCACACGCTGATCGCCATGGCCGAGGCCGGGGTGGGCGTGGCGGTGCTGCCGGCCTTCGTGGCCAGCACCTGCCGTCGCTACGCGGTGGACGTGCACCGCATGGGCCAGCCGGTGGTGGCGATGGAATTCTTCTCGATCGCGCGGCGCGGCGCGGTGCTCACGCCCGCCGCCGCGCCGCTCTTGCAGGCGCTCACGCAGCACCTGGACCGGTCGGTCTCCGGCGCCGCTTGAGCGGATCGCGCGATGGGCGCGTTCAGGCCGTCACCGGCTCCAGCAGCGAGTCGATGGCCGACTCGGCGCTGCGCAGGCCTTGGGCGCGCGGCTCGTCACCCATGTTCAAGCCTTCGGCGAAGACGAAGCGCACGTCCGTCATGCCCAGGAAACCGAGGAAGTTGCGCACGTAAGGCGTCTGCGTGTCGTGCGGCTGGCCCTGGTAGAGGCCGCCGCGCGCGGCGAACACCACGACCTGTTTGCCCTTGACCAGGCCCTCGGGGCCGGAGGCGGTGTAGCGGAAGGTCACACCCGCACGGGCGATGTGATCGAAGTAGGCCTTCAGCGTGGAAGGGATGCCGAAGTTGTAGAGCGGCAGGCCGAGCGCAACGACGTCGGCGCTCTGCAGCTCATCGATCAGCGCGTCCGACTCGGCCACCAGGGCCTGCTGCTCGGGCGTGCGTTGCTCGGCCGGCGTGGAGAAGGCGCCGACGCGCGCCAGGTCCAGGTGTGGCACGGGGTTCTGCGCCAGGTCGCGCACGACCACGCGGCCCTCGGGATGGGCGGCTTGCCAGGCGGCGACGTAGCGGTCGGCCAGGCGGTTGGATTGGCTGTTGCCGAGCAACAGGCTGGAGCGGATGAGGAGCAGGGTTTTCATGGCGGGGTTCCTTGTGGCGATGCATCATTGAAACATCGACTCATTGAATGAAAAAGCGCAAAATTCCGTTCAAACCCATCTATCCATTCGATCATTCAAAGCCCATGGCCCACCCCCGCGTCACCCTCGACCAATGGAATGCCCTGGTGGCCGTGGTGGAAGCCGGCGGCTACGCGCGCGCGGCCGAGCAGCTCAGCCGCAGCCAGTCCTCCGTCACCTACGCGGTGCAGCAGATTCAGGCGCAACTGGGCGTGCAGGTGTTCGAACTCGACGGCCGCAAGGCGCGCCTCACGCCCACGGGCGAGCAGCTCTACCAGCGCGCGCGCTACCTGGTGGCCGAGGCCGCGTCGATGGAGGTGGCCTCCACCTGCCTATCCCTGGGCTGGGAGGCCGAGCTCCGGTTGGCAGTGGAAGTCATCTACCCCAACCGCCGCCTCTTCGCCTGCCTGGAACGTTTCGGCCAGAGCGCGGAGCACACGCGCGTGGAGGTGGTGGAAGCGGTGCTGGGGCACCGCAGTTCGCTGCTCGAAGAGGGCGCGATCGACATCGCCATCTACGGCACCGTGCCCACGGGCTACGAAGGTGAGCACCTGATGCGCGTGCGCTTCCTGCTGGTGGCGCACCCCGAACACCCGCTGCACCAACTGGGCCGCGCCATCACCCTGCGCGACCTGCGCCAGCACCGCCACCTGGTGGTGCGCGAGACCAGCCCGCAGCGCGCGCACGAGCCCGCCGTGCAGACGCCGCGCCGCTGGACGGTGAGCCACATGTCCACCTCGATCGAGGCGGCGCGCGGCGGCCACGGTTTCGCCTGGCTGCCCGAGGAACTGATCCGCCGCGATCTGGAGGCCGGCACGCTCGCACCCCTGCCCATGCGGCGCGGCGGCGAGCGCTTCGGCGACCTGTACCTGGTGTTCGGCGACCGCGAAGGGGCGGGCCCGGCGGCGCAGCGGCTGGCCGAGATCCTGCTGGCGGACGCGCGCGGCATCGCACCGGAGGCCCACTGATGCGACGCGCGCCCGCCACGACCACGCCCACCCACCCGGGCACGAACCTGGACATGAAGCTGCTGGCCGTTTTCGACGGCGTCTACTCGAGCGGCAGCGTGTCCCGCGCGGCCGAACAGCTCGGCATGGCGCAGACCTCGGTGAGCCTGGCGCTGGCGCGCCTGCGCCGACAGTTCCAGGACCCGCTGTTCGTTCGCACCGCGCGCGGCATGGAGCCCACGCCACGCGCCCAGCAGTTGCACCGACCGCTTCAGCAGGCGCTGGCCCTGCTGCGCGCGGCCACGGAGCAGGCCGTCGTGTTCGACCCCGCCAGCTCCACGCGGCACTTCCGCATCAGCATGACCGACGTCAGCCACCTGGACTTCCTGCCCGGCTTGGTGCACCGCGCCGAGTCGCTCGCGCCGGGCGTGCTCATCGAGGTGCTGCGCATCGCGCCCGACATGGCCGCCCGGCTCGCGGCCGGCGAATCGGACCTGGCGGTGGGGCACATGCCCGAGCTGGAGTCGGGCTTCTACCAGCAGAAGCTGATGGAGCAGGGGTTCGCCTGCGTGGTGGCGCGTGAGCACCCGCGCATCCGCCAGCGGCTCACGCCGGCGATGTTCCAGCGCGAGCGGCACGTGGTGGTGACCACCCCCGGCACGGGCAACGAGTTGCTGGAGCGCCAGTTGCGCCGCCTGCGCATCGAGCGGCGGGTGGCGCTGTCCCTGCAGACGCTGCCGGGCCTGGGCAATCTGCTGGCGCAGACGGAGCTGGTCGCCACCTTGCCGCAGCGCGTCGCACAGACCCTCGCGCGCATCGCGGCCGTCAAGTTGCTCGCGCCGCCGTTCGACACGCCAACCATCGCCATCAAGCAGCACTGGCACGAGCGCTTTCACCACGACCCGGGCAACCGCTGGCTGCGCGGCCTGGTGGCGGAGCTGTACCTCGAATAGCCCGCGCACCCCACTATGGTGTTTTCCGCTGGGGCGTATTCGGTTCATTGCATTGATTGCATAGTGGTCGCCGCCTAGGATGCCGCCCTTGGCACCTTGAGGACGACCCCGAATGAGCAAGACCCCATCCCCGACGGCACCCAGCCTCACCGAACCGAGCCGGCAGACCCCCATCTGGGGCGAGTTCGAGGTGGTCGTGGTGGGTGGCGGCCCCGCCGGCATCGCCGCCGCCACCTCGGCCGCGCGCGCCGGGCGCCAGACCCTGCTGATCGAGTCCTATGGTTTCCTCGGCGGCATGGGCACCGCCGCGGGGGTCACCAACTTCTGCGGCCTGCACGCCAACGTGCACGGCAGCATCCAGCGCGTGGTGCATGGCGTGGCGGACGACCTGCTCGACCGCATGGAGCGCCTCGGCGGGCTCAAGGAACCGCACGCGCTGTTCGGCGGCAAGATCGCCGCGCAGGCTTACGACAACGCCGCGTTCAAGGTGGCCGCGGACGATCTGGTGCTGGGCAGCGGCGCTCAACTGCTGTTCCACACCCGGGTCGTCGGCCTCGTCATGGACGGTCCCTCGTCCATCCGCGCCGCCCTCATCGAGACGCGATCGGGCCGCTGCGCGGTGCTGGCCAAGACCTTCATCGATTGCACCGGCGACGGTGACCTGGCCGCGCACGCGGGCGCGCCCTTCGAGAAGGGCACAGGGGGGCACGACATGATGTACCCCTCCACCATGTTTCGCGTCAGCGGCGTGGACGCCGCGCGCGTGGGCAGCGACTACGGCGTCTTCGACCGCTTGATGGCAGCGGCCGAGGCCAAGGGCCGCCGCTTTCCGCGCAAGACGCCCATCATCCGCCCGCAGAAGAACCCCGGCGAGTGGCGCGCCAACGTGACCCAGTTGTCCAACCCGGACGGCAGCCCCGTGGACGCCACGGACGCGCGGCAGCTCAGCGCGGCCGAGGTGCAGGGCCGCCGCCAGATCGTCGACTTCTTCCAGTTTCTGCGTGAGAGCGCCCCCGGCTTCGAGAACGCCTACCTGCTCGAGATCGCCCCCCAGGTCGGCGTGCGCGAGACGCGCCGCATCGTGGGCGAGTACCAGCTCACCGAGGACGACGTGCTGGGTTGCGCGAGCTTCGACGACAGCATCGGCGTGAACGGCTGGATGGTGGAAGAGCACGTGGCCGGCAACATCCGCTTCAAGTGGCAGGACATCCCGAACTGCCGCGGCTTCAACCACCTGCCCTACCGCATGCTGCTGCCGCGCGGCGTGGACAACCTGCTGGTGGCCGGGCGCTGCGCGTCGATGACGCACGGCGGGCAGTCCGCCGCGCGCGTCTCGGGCGCCTGCTTCGTCATGGGCCAGGCCGCCGGCACGGCGGCCGCGCTGGCCATCGAGGCCGGCTGCGCGCCCCGCGCCCTGCCCGTCGCCGGCCTGCAGGCCCGGCTGATGGCCGATGGCGCCTTCCTCGGCCAGGACGCGACCGCCGCGGCCTGACCCCCTTCCCTTTCCCGACAGGAGACAAGACATGCAACGACGCTTCCTCATCGCCGCAGCCCTCGCCGCCATCACCGCCGCGACGCCCGTGGTCCACGCGCAGTCGGGCGCCGACGCCTGGCCCACGCGCCCGGTGCGCATCCTCGTCGGCTTCCCCGGCGGCTCCACGCCCGACATCGCGGTGCGCATCGTCGCCGAGCCGCTGGCCAAGGCGCTCGGCCAGCCGGTGGTGGTGGAAAACCGCGCGGGCGCGTCCGGCAACATCGCGGCCGACCAGGTGGCCAAGGCGCGCGACGACCACACGCTGGGCGCCGTGATCAACGGCAACCTCACCTCCGCGAAGATGCTCAACCCCAAGCTGTCCTTCGACCCCGCGAAGGACTTCAGCCACCTGTCGCTGCTGGCGACCGCGCCCCTGGTGCTGGTGGCGCCGGCGGACAAGCCGGCGGGCGCGGCCTTCTTCGCCGCCGCCAAGGCCGGCGGCGACCGCTGGTCCTACGGCTCGGTGGGCGTGGGCTCGGTCGGCCACCTGGGCATGGAGCTGCTGAAGACGCGGGTGGACGGCCTGGCGCCGGTGCACATCCCCTTCAAGGGCAACCCCGAGGTGATCACCAGCCTGATCCAGGGCGACATCCAGCTCTCGCTGGTGCCGCCCGGCGTGGCCATGCCGCAGGTGCGCGCGGGCAAGCTGCGCGCCGTCGGCGTCACCACCGGCCACAGCGCGCTCGTTCCCGACGTGCCCTCGCTGGCCGACGCCGGTGTGCGCGACTTCGTGCTCGAGGTCTGGACCGCGCTCGTCGGCCCGGCGAACCTGTCACAGGCGGCGAAAGACCGCCTGGCCGAGACGCTGCCGCGCATCGTGCAGAGCGCCGAGGTGCGGCAGAAGCTGTTCGACCAGGGCTGGATGGCCGTGGGCTCCACGCCGGCCGGCATGAAGGCCCGCGTCGAGCAGGAGGCCGAGAGCATGCGGCGCATCATCTCGGCGCAGGGCATCCGGCTGGAGTGAGCGCCTGCGCGCACGCCAGCCTCAAGGCGGCGCGGCGTCGCCCCTTTCGTACCGCGTCACCGCGGGATCCACCAGCGCGTGCCCGCGCGCCTGCGCAATGCCCAGCAGCTTGTCGGGGTTGCGCTGCACGTGGATGCCGGTGATGCGGCCATCCTCCACCGCCAGGGCCTGCGCCGATTCGAGCCCGCCGTCGATGAAGCGCAGCAGGCCCCACTCGCCGTTGAGCGAGACCAGCTCGTAGTGCACGCGGCCCGCGAAGCGCAGGCTGGTGGCCATGTAGAGCTGCGCGATGCGCATGCCGCCGAGCAGGGGCACGCCGAAGCTGGGCACCTTGCCGCCGCCATCGCTGATGAGCTGGGCGTCCTCGGCCAGCGCGGCCTTCAGGCCGGCGATGTCGCCGCGCGACGCCGCCTCGGCGAAGGCGCGCAGCAGGCGCTGCTGGTCGGCGGGCGCCACGGCCTGGCGCGCCGCGCGCCCGTCTTTCAACAGGGTGCGCGCGCGGTGCACCAGTTGGCGGCAGGCGGCCTCGCTCTTGCCCAGGGCCATGGCCACCTCGGCGTAGTCGGCGTCGAAGATCTCGCGCAGCAGGAAGGCCGCGCGCGCCTCGGGCCCCAGGCGTTCCAGCACCGCGAGGAAGGCCACCGAGAGCTGGTCGGCGCGCTCCAGCATCTGCTCGGGCGTGTGCGGTGCGTCGGCTTCGGTGAGGATGGGCTCGGGCAGCCAGGTGCCCACGTAGTCCTCGCGCCGCGCCTTGGCCGCGCGCAGGCGGTCGATGGCCAGGCGCGTGGTGATCGAGACCAGCCAGGCCTCGGGATTGGCCACCGCCGCGTGCTCGGTCTCGTGCCAGCGCAGCCAGGCGTCCTGCACCACCTCGTCGGCGTCGGCGGCCGAGCCGAGCATGCGGTAGGCGATGCCCCGCAGCCGGGGCCGCAGGCGCACGAAGCTGTCCAGGGTGTGATCGTTCATGACCCGCAAGACGGATGGGGGGCCGCCATTGTGACGACGGCGAGCGGGCACCGGACGGGCGGTTGTCACGATCCTCCGCCAAGCTTGCCCGATCCTGCAAAGTGGGCCCGCCCAAAACCCCACTGCCGCGGAGGACCGGGCCACATGCGGGATCATTCCGGCGCCTCCCCACGACCTCGATACCCCGTGCTCAAGCCCGACGATTACCTCGGCGAGATCAACGCCGTCATTGCCCGATCCACCGAAAGCGACGGCCTTACGCCGACCGCGGTGGACCACCTGTTCTTCGGCCGCCAGAGCTCGCCCTCGCTGCCCATGCACCTGGCGCAGTGGCCCTGTTTCGCGCTGGTCACCCAGGGCGCCAAGCGCCTCACGCTCGGCGACGAGGTCTTCCACTACGGCGTGGGCGATTGCCTGCTGGTGACGCTGGATCTGCCCGTGGTGTCGTGCATCGTCGAGGCCACGCCCGAGCGGCCCAAGCTGAGCCTGGGCATGGCCATCGACAGCGCGCGCCTGCAGGAGGTGCTCTCGCGCGTGAGCCTGCCGCCCGAGGCCTTGCGCTGCGACACCCTGCGCGGCGTGGCCGTGCACAAGGCGCCGCTGGAGCTGCTGGACGCCATGCTGCGCCTGGTGCGCCTGCTGGAACGCCCGCAGGACATCGCGGCCATGGCGCCGCTGATCGAGCAGGAAATCCTCTACCGTCTGCTCACCGGCCCGCACGGGCCCACGCTGCTGCGCATCGCCTCGGCCAACAGCCCCGGCAACAAGATCGCCCGCGCCATCGCCTGGCTGCGCCAGCACTACGCGCAACCGCTGCGCATCGACGCCCTGGCCCAGCACGTGGGCATGAGCCCCTCGTCACTGCACCACCACTTCAGCCAGGTCACGGCGATGACGCCGCTGCAGTACCAGAAGCGCCTGCGCCTGCAGGAGGCGCGCCGCCTGATGCTGGTGGACTGCCTGGACGTGGGCAGCGCCGGCTACCGCGTGGGCTACCAGAGCGCCTCGCAGTTCAGCCGCGAGTACAGCCGCCAGTTCGGGCTGTCGCCGCTGCGCGACGTGGAAAGCGCGCGCGGCACCGGCCTGGGCTATGTGGCCCTGGCCGATGCACAGGCCTGAGGTCAGGCCAGCTTGAAGGGCAATTCGCGCAGCGGTTTGCCCGTGATGCGCGCCAAGGCGTTCGCGAAGGCCGGTGCCAGCGGCGGCAAACCCGGCTCGCCCATGCCCGTGGGCGGGTCCGCGCTGGGCACGGTGTGCACCACCACCTTGGGCATCTCGGTGATGCGCGCGACGCGGTAGTCGCCGAAGTTGCTCTGCTCCACCACACCGTCCTTGAGCGTGATGGCCGCGCCGGGCAGGCACATGCCCAGGCCCATGAGCGCCGCGCCCTGCACCTGCGCCTCCACCGTGCGCGGGTTGACCACGAGGTTGCAGTGCACGCCCGCCGTCACCTGGTGCAACACGGGCTCGCCGTCCTTCACCGAGGCCTCGACCACGTAGGCCACCACCGACTCGAAGCTCTCGTGCACCGCCACGCCCCAGGCGCGGCCTTCGGGCAGCTGGCGTTTGCCATAGCCGCTCTTCTCCACCGCGAGCTTGAGCGCGTCGCGGTGGCGCGGGTGGTCCTTGCCGAACATCGCCAGGCGGTAGGCCACCGGGTCCTGCTTGGTCTCGCGGGCGATCTGGTCGATCAGCGTCTCCATGGCGAAGGCCGTGTGCGTGGAACCCACGCTGCGCCACCACAGCACCGGCACATTCACCTTGGGGTGGTGCACCGTCAGGCGCATGGGCACGGGGTACGGCGCGCGCATGCCTTCCACGGCGGTCTGGTCCACGCCGTTCTTCATCATGTTCTGTTCGAAGAAGGTGCCGGCCATGATGGACTGGCCCACGATGACGTGGTCCCAGGCCAGCACGCGGCCGCGCTCGTCGAAACCGATGCGCGCGCGGTGCAGGTGCATGGGGCGGTAGTAGCCGCCCTTCACGTCGTCCTCGCGGCTCCACACGGTGCGCACCGGCGCGCGCACGCCCGCGGCCTGCGCCGCCTTGGCGATGGTGCAGGCCTCCACCACGTACTCGCTGCTGGGAATGGCGCGCCGGCCGAAGCCGCCGCCCGCCGACTGCACGTTCACGCGCACCTGCTCGGGCTTGAGGCCCAGCACCTTCGCCGCGGCCACGCCGTCCAGGCCGGGCATCTGCGAGCCGACCCACAGCGTGGCGCCCGCGTCGGACAGCTCCACCGTGCAGTTGAGCGGCTCCATCGGCGCGTGCGCGAGGTAGGGAAACACGAACTCCGCTTCGATGCGCTTCGGCGCCGAGGCCAGCGGCCCCATGTCCGCGTCGAAGTGCTTCGCGCCCGGCTGCCCCGCGAGTTCGCGGTACTGCGCGAGCTGGCGCTCGCTGTCCACTTTCTCGACCGCATCGGAGGCCCAGTCGAGCTTGAGCGCATCACGGCCCATCTTGGCAGGCCAGTAGCCATCGGCCACCACGGCCACGCCCTCGGCACCACGGTCCAGCGGCACGCGCAGCACGGCCTTCACGCCTTTCACGGCGCGCGCGGCGCTGTCGTCCACCGAGCGCAGCGTCGCACCGAACACCGGCGGGCGCGCGACCACGGCGGTGAGCTGGCCCGGGCGGCGCACGTCGATGCCGAAGTTCTGCCGGCCGCTGCTCTTGTCGCGCGCGTCCAGGCGCGTGGTCGGCTGGCCGATGAGCTTGAAGCGCTTCGGGTCCTTCAACACCACCTTCTCGGGCACGGGCTGCTGCATGGCGGCCTCGGCCAGTTCGCCGTAGCTCGCGCGGCGGCCACCGGCGCCGATGACGTGGCCGGCCTCGGTGCGCAGCGCGGCCGGGTCGGCTTTCCAGCGCGCGGCGGCGGCGCCCACCAGCATGGCGCGCGTGCGCGCGCCCAGCTCGCGGTACTGCGTGAAGCTGTTCTTGATGGCGGTGGAGCCGCCCGTGAGGTGCATGCCCCACAGCGGGTCGGCGTAGGCCGGGTCGTTGGTGCCCAGCTGGCTGCGCACCTTGGACCAGTCGGCGTCCAGCTCCTCGGCCAGGACCATCGGCAGCGCGGTCTGCACGCCCTGGCCGAACTCCAGACGGTTCACGGTCACGGTGACCGTGCCGTCGGTGGCGATGGCGACGAAGGCAGCGGGCAGTTGCGTGGGCTTGAGCGCGGCGTCGGCAGCGCCCGCGCCTTGTGCTTGCGCGGCCAGTGGTGCGAAGCCCAGCGCGAAGCCACTGGCCACGGCGAGCTTGAGGAAGCCGCGGCGCGGCAATTCGGCCACGCCGTCGTGGGCGGTCTGGTCGCGCGCCAGCATCAGTTGCAGCGCGCGCGGCATTTCATGGGTGACGGTGGAAGGCAGCATGTGCGTGGCTCCTTCAGGCGATGGCGCGCGCGGCGTCGGCCACGGCGGCGCGGATGCGCTCGTAGGTGCCGCAGCGGCACACGTTGCCGGCCATGGCGGCGTCGATGTCGGCGGCGCTGGGCTTCTGGCCCTTGGGCAGCGACTTGAGGAAGGCCGTGGCGCTCATGATCTGCCCGCTCTGGCAGTAGCCGCACTGCGCCACGTCGTGCCTGACCCAGGCCTCGTGCACGGCGCGGCCCACGCGGTCCTCGCCTTGCGTGACGGCCTCGATGGTGGTGATGGCGCGGCCTTCGACGCTGCCCACAGGCGTGATGCAGGAGCGGATGGCCTGGCCGTCGACGTGCACGGTGCAGGCGCCGCACAGCGCCGCGCCGCAGCCGAACTTGGTGCCGGTCAGGCCCAGGTTGTCGCGCAGGGCCCAGAGCACGGGGGTGCCGGGGTCCACATCGACGGTGTGGTTGCGGCCATTGACTTGAAGGGTGGTCATGGGGTCTCCCGGTGGGGTAGGAGTGGGATGGAAAACGGAATCGGGCACGCCGAAGCGGGTAGCCCCGGCATGCCCGAGAGTGTTTCCGACCTACCCCCCGGGGGTGTTAGCACAGGGCTGCGAAATGTTTGCCTGATCCTCCAGACCGGGGCACGGCGCGGAAATGGGCGGCGATCGCCCGCCAGTTCCGGCCATGCCTTGCGTCCGCTTTTCTTAGCATCCGCGCACACCAACACCTGAGGGGAGCGGCACGCATGAACATCGATCGCACGGGACAAGCCCTGCTGTGGGGCCTGGGACAGGACGCCGCGAGCCGGCCCGCCGCCACCGCAGCGCCGGCCTCGGCGCCGGGCCCGGCTCCCAGCGCCACCGTCACGCTCAGCGAAGGCGCGAAGACGCTCGCGCGCTTCGCCGAGAAGGGCCTGGCCATGACGGCGCACCGGCTCGACCGCCCCCTGGGCCCCGGTGCCGGTTCACCCGCTTCGGGTGGCCCCGCTCAAGCGTTCGTGCCGGTGGGACAGGGACGGCTCGAAGCCCTGCTGGCGGAACTCGGCGCGAGCGCGGAGGAAGCCCGCTCGCTTGCGCAAGGCCTGGACAGCGGCGGCGACGCCGCGCTCTCGCGCGAGGAACTGCTGAAGGGCATCGCCGGCGCGGGCAAGGACCCTGCCGACCCGAACAGCCAGATCCTGCTGCGCCTGGCCGACAGCCTGGGCCGCGCCGATGGCGAGGTCTCTCAGCAGGAATTCGGGCAACTCGCCGGCCGCTTGCTCTCGCTGGGCCGGGCCTGAGTCACTCGATCACCACCTTCGCCTCTTTCACCAGCTTGCCGAACTTCTCGGTCTCGCCCGCGATGCGGCGGGCCATCTCGGCGCTGCTGTCGCCGATCGGCTCGGCACCGATCTCGGCCATGCGCGCGCGGAACTCGGGCGACTGGATCACCTTCACCATCTCGGCATTCAGGCGCGCCACGATCTCCGTCGGTGTGCCCGCCGGTGCCAGCACACCGAACCAGGTGCCGATGTCGAAACCCTTGAGGCCGGCTTCGTCCAGCGTCGGCACATCGGGCAACGCGCCCGAGCGCTTGCCGGTCGTCACGGCCAGCGCGCGCAGCTTGCCGGCCTTGATGTGCGGCAGCACCGGCGTGACGGTGTCGAAGCTCATCAGGATCTGCCCGCCGAGCAGGTCGGACGACAGCGGACCGCTGCCCTTGTAGGGCACATGGATGACCTGCGTGCCAGTGCTGTTCTGAAACTGCGTGCCGATGAGGTGCTGCGCCGTGCCGTTGCCGTTGGAGCCGAAGGAGTGCTTGCCCGGCGCGGCCTTGAGCAGGGCCAGGAGCTCGCTCACGTTCTTCGCCGGCGTGCTGGCGTTCACCACCAGCACGTTGGGCACCATGGCCACGGTGGACACGGGCACCAGGTCCTTCGAGAAGTCGTAGGGCAGGCGCTTGTAGACGCTGGGCGCGATGGTGTGGTGCACCGCGCCCATGAGCAGCGTGTACCCGTCGGGCCGGGCCTTGGCCACGAAGTCGGCGCCGATGGTCGCGCCCGCGCCGGGGCGGCTTTCCACCACCATGGGCTGGCCCAGGCTCTGCGATAGGCGATCCGCCAGCGCGCGCGCCAGCACGTCGGTGGTGCCGCCGGCCGCGAAGGGCACGACCAGGCTGATCGGCTTGCTCGGCCAGGCTTGCTGGGCCAGGGCCAGGCCGCTGAACGCCAGCGGGGCCAGGGCCGCGAAGCGAAGCCAGTGGCGGCGGCGCGAATGGGAATGGCTCATGTCTGTCTCCTTCAATGGCGCTCCAGGCGCTCTGTTGCGCGGACGTCGGCGTCCGCGGGTGGCCCGTGCCGGTGGCGCGGGCCGTGGTCCTGACCGCTCAGGCGGCCTTGAGCAGCGCGCCCTGCGTGATGCGCTCGCACACGGCCTGCGTCACCTGCGCGGTGGTGGCCCGCCCGCCCAGGTCGCGCGTGTGCAGCGCCGGGTCGGCGGTCACCTGTTCGATCGCGGCCATCAGCCGCGCGGCGGCGCTGCCTTCGCCCAGGTGCTCCAGCATCATCACCACCGACCAAAAGGTGCCGATGGGGTTGGCCAGGCCCTGGCCCATGATGTCGAAGGCTGATCCGTGGATGGGCTCGAACATGCTGGGGTAGCGGCGCTCGGGGTCGATGTTGCCGGTTGGCGCGATGCCCAGGCTACCTGCCAGCGCGGCGGCCAGGTCGCTCAGGATGTCGGCGTGCAGGTTGGTGGCGACGATGGTGTCCAGCGAGGCCGGGCGATTGACCATGCGCGCGGTGGCCGCGTCCACGATCTCCTTGTCCCAGCGCACCTCGGGGAACTCGGCCGCGACCTGCGCCGCGATCTCGTCCCACATCACCATGGCGTGGCGCTGCGCGTTGCTTTTGGTGATCACCGTGAGCTGCCGGCGCGGCCGCGACTGCGCGAGGCGGAAGGCGAAACGCATCACGCGCTCCACACCGGCGCGCGTCATCACCGTCACGTCGGTGGCGGCCTCGATCGGGTGGCCCTGGTGCACGCGCCCGCCGACGCCCGAGTACTCACCCTCGGAGTTCTCGCGCACGATGACCCAGTCCAGGTCCTCGGGCCCGCAGCGCTTCAGCGGCGCGTCGATGCCCGGCAGGATGCGCGTGGGCCGAACGTTGGCGTACTGGTCGAAGCCCTGGCAGATCTTCAGGCGCAGGCCCCAGAGCGTGATGTGGTCCGGGATGTCCGGGTCACCCGCCGAGCCGAACAGGATCGCGTCCTTGCCGCGCAATCGGTCCAGGCCGTCGGCCGGCATCATCACGCCGTGGCGGCGGTAATGGTCGCCACCCCAGTCGAAGTCCTCGAACTCGCAGCGGAAACCCGCGCCGCTGGCGGTCAGGGACTTGAGCACCACCTGCCCCGCCGGAATCACTTCCTTGCCGATGCCGTCGCCGGGAATGGCGGCGATCGAATACGTCTTCATCCTTCAAACCCCATGAAACAGTCGATGGGGCACTGTAGGGATGGACCGGGCCCACGGCGCGTGGCTATAGTGAATCCACCGTTGATCTGAATTCAACAATCACGCCATGCCGGACGCCATTCACCCCGCCGACCTCGGTTTCTTCTCGTCCCTGGCCAGCGCCGGCAGCCTGAGTGGGGCCGCGCGCGAGCTGGGCATCACCACCTCGGCCGTGAGCAAGCACCTGAGCCTGCTGGAGGCGCGCGTGGGCGTGCCGCTGGTGAACCGCACCACGCGGCGCATGGGCCTCACGCCCGAGGGCGAACTCTTCCTGGAACACGCGCGGCGCATCCTCGGCGACATCGACGCCATGGAGGAACAGCTGGGCGCGGCCCGCTCCACGCCCAAGGGCCTGCTGCGCATCAACGCCACCCTGGGCTTCGGCCGCAGCCACGTGGCGCCGCTGGTGTCGCGCTTCGTCCAGAAGCACCCGCAGGTGGAGGCGCAATTGCAGTTGTCGGTGAACCCGCCCCCACTGACGGACGACGCCTGGGATGTCTGCATCCGCTTCGGCGCGCCGCCCGACACCCGTGTCATCGCGCGGCGGGTTGCGCCGAACCGGCGCCTGCTGTGCGCTGCCCCGGCCTACCTGGCGCGCCGCGGCATGCCCCGCGTGCCGCGCGACCTGATGCAGCACGACTGCATCGGCATCCGCCAGGGCGAAGAGGCCTACGGCGTCTGGCGCCTTTCCCACGGGCGCGGACGGCAGGCGTCCACCGAATCCGTGCGCATCCGCGGCAAGCTCACCACCAACGACGGCGAGATCGCCGTGAAATGGGCGCTCGACGGACACGGCATCCTGATGCGCGCCGAGTGGGACATCGAGCGCTACCTCAAGAGCGGGCGGCTGGTGCCTGTGCTGCCGCAGTACTTCACGCCCGACGCCGACATCTACGCCGTCTACCCGCAGCGCCACCAGCTTGCGGCACGCGTGCGCGCCTTCGTGGAGTTCGTGGCCAAGGCGTTTGCGCAGCAGGCAGTACCGGGCAAAACCTAGGGTTTCCCCGAGGGGATCGGGTGGCATACTGCCCACCCCCATAGGTGGTTGCGCCCGCAACCCCAACACCCGTTTCCCGAGGAGTCAATTTCCATGGATCGTCGTTCCGTCATCAAGAACGCCGGCATCGCCGGCGTTCTCGCCACCGGCATCGCTCCCGCGGTGCATGCGCAGGCCGCCGTGCGCTGGCGCCTGGCTTCCAGCTTCCCCAAGTCGCTGCCCACCATCTTCGGCTCGGCCGAGAAGTTCTCCGAGACCGTCAAGGCCCTGTCGGGCGGCAAGTTCGAGGTCTCGATCCATGCCGCCGGTGAGATCGTCCCGGCCTTCGGCGTGGTCGATGCCATCCAGGACAGCACCATCGAGATGGCGCAGACCGCGTCCTACTACTTCACCGGCAAGGACCCGATCTTCGCCTTCGGCTGCGCCGTGCCCTTCGGCCTGACCGCGCGCCACATGGACGCCTGGATGGAGCACGGCAACGGCCGCAAGCTCATGGACGAGTTCTACGCCAAGTTCAACATCCTCTCCATGAGTTCCGGCAACACCGGCACGCAGATGGGCGGCTGGTACCGCAAGGAAATCAAGAGCGTGGCCGACCTCAAGGGCCTGAAGATGCGCATGGGTGGCGGCCTGTTCGGCGAGTCCATGGCCAAGCTGGGCGTGGTGGCGCAGAACATGCCCGCCGGCGAGGTGTACCAGGCCCTGGAAAAAGGCACGCTGGACGCCACCGAGTTCGTCGGTCCCTTCGACGATGAGCGCCTGGGCTTCAACAAGGTCGCGCCCTTCTACCACTACCCCGGCTGGTGGGAAGGCGGCGCCGAGCTCGAGTTCTTCATCAACAAGAAGGCCTTCGACGCGCTGTCGGCCGAGAACAAGGCCATCGTGCGCGCCGCCGGTGCGGTGGCCGCGCGCGACATGACCGCCAAGTACGACGCGCAGAATCCGATCGCGCTCAAGCGCCTGGTGGCCTCGGGCACCAAGCTCATTGCCTTCCCCAAGGCCGTGATGGACGCGGGCTTCAAGTCGGCGCAGGAAGTGTTCGCCGCGCACGAGGCCAAGTCGCCCGAATTCAAGAAGATCCACCAGGACATGCGCGCCTTCCAGCGCGACCAGATCCTGTGGAGCCGCTTCTCGGAGTGGCGCTACGACAGCTACATCACCTCGGCCAAGATCTGAACGATCGGCCCCGAGACGAAGCCCGCCGCCCGGCGGGCTTTTTCTTTGGCGCGCACCGAAACCGCCGCATGCCGCATGATCGGCGCATGACCGCGCCACACCTGTACACACCCGAGGCCACCGCCGCCGCCCTGCCCTACGCCGAACTGGCCGAGGCCATCGCCGCGTTGCTGCGCGACCCGGCGGTGAAGGTGCCGGCGCGCACGGTGTTGCCGCTGCCAGCGGGAGGTGTCCTCATCGCCATGCCCGCCACGGACGCGCGCGTGGCCATCACCAAGCTGATCAGCTTCGTCGCCGACAACGGCGCGCGCGGCCTGCCCGCCATCCAGGGCGACGTCATCGTGTTCGACGCGCGCGACGGCCGCCGCCTGGCGCTGCTCGACGGGCCCACGGTCACGGCGCGGCGCACCGCCGCCGTCTCGCTGCTGGCCGCGCAGCGGCTGGCGCCGCGCACCGATGGGCCGCTGCTGATCGTGGGCGCGGGCGTGCAAGGGCGCGCCCATCTGGAGGCCTTCGCCAGCGGACTGGGCGTGAGGCAGGTGCGCGTGGCCTCGCGCAGCGCCGCGAGCGCCGACGCCCTGGTGGCGCACGCGCGCGGCCTGGGCCTGGACGCCACCAGCGTGGACGACGCCGACGCCGCGTTGGCCGACTGCCCGCTGGTGGTCAGCGCCACGCCCGCGCAGGCGGCGTCGCTGCACGCCACGCCGCGGGACGACGCCTTCATCGCCGCCGTCGGCGCGTTCACGCCAGCGATGCTCGAATGGGCGCCCGATGTCTGCCGCCACATCGCCGCGCGCGGCTCGCTGGTGGTGGACACGCGCGACGCCGACCACGAAGCGGGCGACCTGCTGCAGGCCGGCCTGGACGTCACCGCCGTCCCCACACTGGCCGACTGGCTCGACCGTCCGCGACCGAGCGGCCCCGTGCTCTTCAAGAGTTGCGGCTGGGCCGGCTGGGACCTCGCGGCCGCCCGCCTCGTCTTCGAGGCGCTGCGCCGCCGGCTGTGAGCGCGCGTCAGCCGACGACGAAGATGTCGGCGTGGAAGCGTTCGGGCGGCAGGCCCAGTGACGCGCACTGCGCCCGGACCGCGGACACCATGGCAGGCGCGCCGCAGCAGTAGACCTCGGCGCCTTGCAGGTCGTCGGCCACCGCGCGCACGGCCGTGTCGACGCGGCCGTGGTGGCCCTGCAGGGCTTGCGCGTCGGCCTCGTTTTCCAGCGCGGGCACGAAGCGCCAGTTCGGCAGGCCGCGCGCCCACTTCTGCACGTGCTCCAGCAGGTACAGGCCCGAGCGGTCGCGCGCGCCCCACACCAGCGTCACCGGCCGCGTCGATTTCTGGCGCAGCAGGTGATCGAGCAGCGACTTCACCGGCGCGAAGCCGGTGCCGCCGCACACGCACAGCAGCGGGCGCTGCGACGCCGGATCGACGTCGACCTGGCCGAAGGGCAGCTCCACCTCCAGCGTGTCGCCGGGCTGCAGGCCGGGGACGACCGCGCTGAAGCGGCCACCGGCCACGTGGCGCACGTGCAGTTGCACACCGTCGCTCTCGTGCGGCGGGTTGGCCATGGAATAGCTGCGCTGCTCGCCGTCGGGCAGTTGCACCTGCAGGTACTGCCCGGCGCGAAAGCGCGCGCGCTTGCCCGCGGGCAAGCGCAGTTGCAGCAGGCTCACGTCGGGCGCGGCCAGGGTGTTGCGGTAGACCTTGAGCTGCAGGCGCTGGCGCGC
>NZ_WVZN01000048.1:60732-170986 GCF_011772445.1 Hydrogenophaga sp.
CGGCGCAGTTGCCGCACACGCCCTTGCGGCAGGAGTAGGGCATCTCGATGCCGGCCTTCAGTGCCGCGTCGAGCACGGTGTCCGCGGGCTCGCAGGGAAAGGACACGTCGGTGCCGGCGATGTGGATCTGGTGGGTCATGCGAAGAAGGAAAGCGGGTTCAGGCCGGCGTTGGGCCCAGCACCAGGCGCAGGCTGCGCAGCAGCGCGTCGGGCCGCGCCTGGCCGGTGCCGGCGATGTCCATCGCGCTGCCGTGGCCGGTGCTGGCCAGCAGCACCTCGGCGCCGATGGACAGGGCGCTGGCGCCCTGCGGGGCGAGCAGCTTGATGGGGATGTGGCCCTGGTCGTGGAACATGGCCACGTACAGGTCGTGCGGGCGTCGCGCGTGGTCGGCCAGCAGCACGTCGGCGCCTTGCGGTTCGCCCACGTCCAGGCCCTGCTCGCGCAGCGCGCGCGCCGCAGGCACGGTGCAGCGCGCGTCGTGCGGGCCGAACAGCTCGCCCTCGGACGCGTGCGGGTTCAAGCCGAACAGCGCCACGCGCGGCTCGGCGATGCCCAGGCGTTGGCAGGCGCGCACGCCGGCCTGCGCGGCGGCCACCACCAGCGCCGGGTTCAGGCGCGACAGCGCACGCTCCACGCTTTCGTGCAATGTGGCGTGCACGATGCGCAAGCCACCGCCGATGAGCAGCAGGAAGACCTCGTCCTCGCTCTGCCCGCACACCGACGCGACGAGGCTGGGGTAGCCGCTGAAGCGGATGCCCGCCTGCGCGATGGCGGTCTCGTGGTGCGGCCCGGCCACCACGGCCTGCACCTCGCCCGCGCGGCAGGCCTCGATGGCAGCGCTCGCGCTGGCCACGGCGCTGCGGCCGGCCGCCGCGTCGATGCGGCCGGGCTGGTGCGCCCCGGCGGGCAGGCCACCCACGTGCACCTGCGCCAGGCCGACCAGCAGGTGCTGCAGGCCCAGGGCCTGCGCGGTGGCGCGCAACACCTCGTCCGGCCCGTAGACCACGAGGCGTTCGCGTTCCTGCGGCGCCAGTTCGGCCAGCGCCTTCAGCACGATCTCCGGGCCGACGCCGTTCGGGTCACCCAGGCTCAGGGCCACACGCGATGTCATCGCTCGCTCCGGGCGCTCACAGCGGCAGCGCCATCAGCGTGTCGGTGACGGTGCTGTCGCACACCACCACGCGCTCGGCCAACAGCAGCCTGCCCTCCACCCGCACGAAGCGGTCGCGGTACACACCGGTGGCGAAGAGCTGCGTCTCGCCGTGCGCCATGATGCGCGCCACCATGAAGGGCGTGCTGGCACGCGCCGTGTGCTCGTCGGCCGCTTCCAGCAGCGGCACGCCCAGCAGGTGGCGGTAGCGCTGGCGCTCGTAGATGTTGGCCTCGCGCAGCGCGGCCACGCGGTCTTCCAGCATGGCGCGCGAGTCGGCCCAGACGATGCCGGCCGGCAGGCCCTGCTGCTCGTTCTCCACGTGCGTGATGCGGTAGTGCGCGTCGGGCGCGAAGAAGTCGGGCCACTGCTCCAGGCGGTCGCTGTCGATGGTCTCGGCGTAGGCCGCGTGAAAGGCCACAAGGCTCAGCAGATCGATCACGCCGCCACCCCCATGTGCTGGCGGTAGGCCTTCCAGAAGCCACGCACCGAAGTTTCGGTGGCCCGGCCTTCGCCCGAGGCCACCACGTCGCCGCCCATGGCCACCACGGCCTGCTGGTCGCGCGCGCCGGCGATGCCGCGCTGCACGAAGCCGCCCACCGCGCCGTCTTCCATGGAGATGAAGCCCGCCGGGCCCACCAGGTTGCATTGCTTCAGGCGCACGCGCAGTTGCTCGGGCGTGTCGTCCTCGAAGCCCAGGTAGACCCAGTGCAACTCGCTGCGGTCCTTGCCCTTGGTAACGACCTGGCGCACGGCCAGGCAGTTCTGGATCTGCTGCAGCACGAAGCCTGGAAACACCGAGAGGATCTGCAGCGTGATGCCATCGGGCCACTCGTCGAAGCCCGCGAGCACGCTCGGGTCCTTCAGGCGGTAGCGGTCGTGGTCGGAGCGCAGGCCCTGCTCCTTGTACGACTCGTCTTTGGCCGCGGGGTCGATCATCGAGTAGCTGACGTGGTTGCCGCCCGATTCGTCCACGATCACGCCGCCCTTCTGCGAAAGGCGGTTGAGCTCGAAGGTGGTGAAGAACAGGTGCAGCAGGCTCGCGTGGTAGCTGTCGCGCACGTTCTCCACGTAGAGCTTCCAGTCGTTGGGCAGGGCCTGGGTGAAGCGGCCGATGACCTTCACCGGCTTGTGCAGCACGCGCTCGATGCGCGCGCAGATGTCCTCGCCCAGGTACTCCTCGATCGGCGGCACGTCGTCGCTGAAGCTGCCGAACACCAGGCCGCAGTACACGGCCACGCGCAGCTTGCGCGGGCCGTGTTCTTCCTTGCAGAAGTCCGGCGGCATGCCGCCCTGGCCCTTCACGCCCTTCTCGAAGGCCACGCCGGTGAGCTCGCCCTGGCGGTTGTAGCTCCAGGCGTGGTACACGCACTGGAAGCTTTCGGCCTTGCCCGATTTCTCCAGCGCGATCAGCGAGCCGCGGTGCGCGCAGCGGTTCTCGAAGGCGTACACCTCGCCGTCGGCGTCGCGCACCACCACCACGGGCGTCTCGCCCACGAAGGTGGTGCGGTAGCTGCCGTCCTCGGGCAGCTCGGCTTCCAGGCACAGGTAGTTCCAGGTGGCGCCGCGGAACACGCGCTCCTGCTCCTGCGCGTGGACCTCGTCGTCCGCGTACACCGCGTAGGGCACGCGGGTGAGCCGGTCGGCCCAGTGAATGGCTTGCACGTCTGACATGTCGGCGGTCACTCGAGCGTCACGTTGGCGGACTTGATCACGCGGGCCCATTTGTCGGACTCGGCCTTGATGAAGGCGCCCGTCTGCTTCGGCGTCTGGCCGCCCGGCTCGGCGCCTTGCGCGGCAAACTTCTCGCGCACGTCGGGCAGGGCCATGGCAGCGGCGAAGTGCTTCTGGATCTGCACCGCCACCGCCTCGGGCGTGCCTGCCGGCGCGACCACGCTGAAGAAGGTCACGGCCTGCATGTCGGGCAGCTTCAGTTCGGCGAAGGTCGGCACCTCGGGCAGCGCCTTCGAGCGGCGCTCGTCCGCCACGGCCAGCACCTTGATGCGCTTGCTCTGGTGGTATTGCGCCGAGGAGGCGATGTTGTCGAAGAACACGTCCACCTGGCCACCGACCAGGTCGGTGAGCGCGGGCGCCGTTCCCCGGTAGGGGATGTGCACCATGCGCGTGCCGGTGATCTGCATGAACAGGTTGGCCGTGAGGTGCGAGGTGGAGCCGTTGCCCTGCGAGGCGTAAGTCACCTTGTCGGGGTTGGCCTTGAGGTAGGCGATGAACTCCGCGAGGTTGTTCGCCGGCACGCGGTTGGACACGCCCAGCACGTTGGGCACCGTGGCCACCACCGTCACCGGCACCCACTTGGTGGGGTCGAACGGCATGGTCTTGTAGAGGTGGTGGTTGATGGCGATCGGGCCGGGCGGCGAGACCAGCAAGGTGCTGCCGTCGGCGTCGGCGCGCGCCACGAACTCGCCACCGATGTTGCCGCCCGCGCCGGTGCGGTTCTCCACCACGATGCCGGCGGGGTAAGCGTCGCGCATCTTCTCGGCCAGCACGCGCGGCAGCACGTCGGCGGTGCCGCCCGCGGGGAAGGGCACCACCAGGCGAAGCAGCTTGGGCGATTCGCCCGACTGGGCGACGGCGCTCAGGGGCAGCGCGGCACACAGGCCGGCGGCGATCGACGCCGCCGCAAGGGCGCGTCGTGTGAATCGTGGGGAGTTCATGTCAATCCTCTGCGTGGGTGGTCGGAACGTGTCGGCCAATCACCGGCACGGCGGCGCAGTCTAGGTGCGTGCTTGATTCACATCAACGAATTCGCACAAAATGTGCGCTATGCGAACTTCCAACAAGACTTTCCCCAGCATCACCGAACAGGACGTGACGAACGGCACAGCCGAACGCGCCGAGCGCGACTACGTGATGGCGCTGGAGAAGGGTCTGGCCATCATCGAGGCCTTCGGTCAGTTGCGCGGTGCGGCCACGCTCACGCAGCTCGCCGAGGTCACGGGTCACACCAAGGCCTCGGTGCGCCGCTCGCTGCACACGCTGTGCCACCTGGGCTACGCCACGCAGGACGGCCGCCAGTTCCAACTGGCCGCGCGCGCCTTGCGCCTGGGCTCGGCCTTCGTCGTGTCGGACGCGCTCACGCGCCTGGCCCAGCCCATCCTGGAGACCACCGCCGAGCGCACGAAGGAATCGGCCTCCATCGCGGTGCTCGATTCGCAGGACTCGGTCTTCGTTGCGCGCGCCACGCACCGACGCAGCCTGTCGGTGGGGCTGGGCGTGGGCGCGCGGCTGCCGGCCTACGCCAGCGCCACGGGCCGCGTGCTGCTGGGCGGGCAGCCGCGCGACTGGGTGCGCTTCATGCTCAACCGCATGGGCCGGCCCGCGCTCACGGTCAAGACCATCACCAGCCTGCCCAAGGTGATGCAGCAGGTGGACCTGGCACAGCGCCAGGGCTACGCGCTGTGCGACCAGGAACTGGAAATCGGCCTGCGCTCGATCGCGGTGCCCATCCTCGATCGCCGCGGCCGCACCATCGCGGCGATGAGCCTGTCGGTGGCCACGAGCCGCATGGACGTGCCCACCATCCTGGAGAAGCTGCTGCCGGAGCTGGAGCGCGCGAAGCAGAAGTTCCCGGCGTTGCTGTAGAGCGCGCGTCCCACACCACCAAGAGGCCCACGCGCCCCCGCGCGTTTACCAGAGCACCCGCACCCCCACCCCGCCGCTGATGCCGCTGTCCGTGCGCGCGTCCCCGCCCAGTTCCCAGAGCTGGCTCAGTTCGCCGTACAGGCTGGTGCGCGGGCTGAGCTGCCAGCTCGCGCCCAGGCTCAATTCGCTGCTGTTGCCACCGGTGCGGCTGCTGATGTCCGTGCCGCCCACGCCGCCCGCGAAGCGCGTCACGTCGGTGCTGTTGCTGCGCTTGTAGAGGTTGAAGCTGGCGTAAGGGCGCAGGGCGCCCGGGCCGGCGTTGAACAGACCCTTCACGCGCACGCCAGCGCGCACGATCCAGCTGCCGTCGGTGTCCTGCTGCACCGTGGCGCCGCTCAGGCCGGTGTCGTCCAGGCTCAGGTGCTGGTAGGCCACCTGCACCGACGGTTCGATCTGCCAGCGCGGCGAGAGCGCGAAACCCTGGACCGCTTCCAGCGAGGCCATCAGGCTGTCGCCCTTGCCCGCGCTGGACTCGCCCTCGGCGGGCGTGGCGGTGTAGCGGTGGCGGCCCAGTTGCAGCACGGCGTCCAGGCTCAGGCTGTCGCGCTGCCAGGTGGCGTAGCCGCCCAGGTACTGGCTGCGCAGGTCGTTGCGTCCCGACGAGTAATTTGCGGCACCGCTTTCCTGGCCGCGCACGGCCATGTCGCCCTCGAGCTGGCCCAGGTAGAGACCGGCGCGCCAGTTCGCGTGGGCCCACAGGTCGGTGCCGGTCTGGAAGCCGTTCAGGCGCCCGTTGCTCGTGGGGCTCACGGTGCCCTGTTGGGCGATGTCGCGGTCCACGCTGAAGACGCGGCCCCAGGCCTGGCGCTCGCGGCCGTCGCGTCGATGGCGGTGCGCAACTCGCCCATGCGCTGCTGGCGGTTGGCCAGCATGGCGATGTCGAGCGCGCGGAACTGCTCGGGCACCACCGCGTAGAGCGCCACCTCGGCGCGGTAGCCCTCGGAGCGCAGGTACCAGTTCTCGCCCGCGCCGTTGGCGTCGGCCGCGACCAGGCGGTACTGGTAGGCGCCACCGCCCACCACGCCGTTGGCCAGACGGAACGCGTCCCTGGTGGTTTGCGCGGTGGTGGTGGCCCCGCCGGTGGCGGTGATCACCTCGATGCCGTCGCCCGTGGTCTCGGCGCCCAGGGCATCGAAGTGGGTGATGCGCAGCAGCGTGTTGCCGGAGGCGCTGGCGCCCGCGCCATCGAGCACCAGGCGGCCACCGCCCAACTGCAAGGTGCCGCCATTGCCCACGTAGGCGCCCGTCACCGTGAGCGTGCCGCTCGCCAGCGACACCGTGCCGGCGTTGTTCAGCGCGCTCAGGGTCTGGTTGAAAGCGCCGGCGTCCAGCGTGCCCGAAGCGCCGACCGTGTGCGCCGATGCCGCGCTGAACACGTTGACCGCGCCCGCGCGCAGCGTGCCGCCGGTGATGTTCGTCGCGCCGCCGTAGGTGCTGGCACCGGTGAGCGTCGTCACGCCGCTGCCGACGTGGTTCACGCTGGTGCTGCCGGTGATGGCGGGCGCGAAACCGTAGGCGCTGGCGTTGTGGTTGAAGTTGAGCACCGCCGTGCCGAGACCGCCGTTGACGACCGAGGCGAGAACGGTGCCCGGCGCCGCGGCGGCGGCGCCGGCGGCACCACCGATGTTCAGCACGGCGGAGCCGCCGGCGTTGGCGGCCAGGTTGACGGCGGAGTTGCCGCTGTTGGCCGAGATCAGGGCCCCGTCGGTCACGGTCAGCGTCGCCGTGCCGGAGGCACCGAGGTTGATGGTGGCGATGGTGGAGGCCAGGCGCGAGCCGGCTCCGGTCACCACCCCGGTGAAGCCACCCGGCATGGACCCGAGATGGACCGCCGCCCGGCCCTCGACGGTGCCGCCGTTGGACACCTCCAGGGTGCCGCGCTGGTGGACGAAGCCGACGCCGGAGGTGAAGGCCGAACCAGCGCCGCTGACGCGCACGTTCGCCACACCACCGCCCGACACCGTCGGCGACGTGCCTCCCAGCCGCACGCCGCTCGGGCCCGTTGCGGTCAGCAGCCCGCCGTCGAGCACGCTGATGTTGACCTGCCCGGCGCTGCCCAGAAGCGACACGGTCCGCACGGCGCTGCCCGCACCCTGCACGGTCAGTGCCCCGGTGGTGCCCGCCGCGTTGCCGACCTGCAGATTGCCGAGGGTTCCGTAGCTCGCGCCGCCCTCGAACGTCAGCGCGGCCCCGCCGACAGATTCCACCGCCGTGTTGCTGCCGGCCGGATTGACCGCCACGTTGCCGCGGATCGGCGGCAGCACCCCCGTGACCGTGAAGTTGGCGGTCAGGGTGATCGTGGAACTCGGGTCTGCGCTGGCGTTGGCCTGGTTGATCGCGGTGATCAGCTCGGCCTCGTTGGCGGCTGTGAAGTCGGCCGCTTGCGCCACGCCGCTGGCGGCCAGGCCCGCCATGACCAAAGCCGCATTCCATCCCGTTCCATGACACCGGTTCATTCGATCGCCTCCCTATGAAAACAATAGCACTACAGCAAGCATAGAAGCGCTGTGCCACTCGAAGCGCGGCAGTCTAGGGGGGGCGGTCGCGAGACCCGGGCGCGGGCGCAATCAACGGAGCGAGTTGCGGCCTCAACGGCTGGTGCTTCTCATCGGACGGACACCACGGCACACTGCCCCCATGAACACCTCATCGCCCTGGCACCTGACGGCGAGCCTTGCACTGGCCCTGGCGCTCGCGGCCTGTGGGGACCGGGACACCGCCCCCACGGCGTCACCCGCGCCCACCGCCTCCCCCGAGCCGTCCCCCACGCCGCCGGCGCCCTCACCAGCACCTGCCACCGACCAATGGATCGGCCAGTGGAACGGCCCCGAGGGCACCTTCGTCCGCATCACCGGCGGCAGCGGCCACTACGAGGTCACCGTCCGCAACCTGGACGGGCCGCGCACTTTCGTGGGCAGGTCCCGGGGTGACACGATCGAGTTCGAGCGCGACGGCAAGCGCGAAGCCCTGCGCGCCAGCAACGGCGAACAGACGGGCATGAAGTGGCTGGCCGGGAAGAAGGACTGTCTGACGGTGCGCGCGGGGGAAGGCTACTGTCGGGATTGACCGGCTTGGGCCGAGCGGGTTCGGCGCCCGGCTGCCGCCGTCCCCTACCGCGCCACCCGCCGAAACACGTAGCCCCCGTGGTGGAACACCCCGTCCACGAAGCGCCCATCCGCCGTGAAGCCCGTGTCGTCCACGTACCAGATGCGGTCGCCGCGCACCCAGTAGCGCCCCCGGTACGCGCTCTTCCTTCCGCCCCGCTCTTCGTCGTAGCGGCCATTGGGCAGCAGTTCGTGGCGGATGTATCCGTCGTCCGTGGCCCACAGGCCGAGCCAGGGATGGCGCGCGGGGTCGTCGTGGTCGTCAGGACCGGGTTGTCCGGGGACCTGAATGGCTGGAGGCAGTGGTTGGGCCATGGGCAGAGAGGGCAAGAGGATGAAGAGGGGCAGCGTGACGAAGAAGGACAACGCCAGCCGCACGCGCGCGCGGCTCATGGCCGGCCCGCGGGTGCCGTGGCCAGGCCGCGCTCCTTGAAAAGTTCCTGCAGGGTCTGCGAGGCTTCGATGGCGCGCGGGAAGCCGGCCGGAACGGTGATCAGGTAGGCGATTTCCTTGAGCTCGTCGGGCGTGGCGCCCAGATTGAGCGCGTAGCCGGCGTGGGTCTTGAAGAAGCCGCGCAGGCCCAGTGCCGCAAACGCGGCCGAGGCGGCCAGCTGCCGGGTTTTGGGGTCGAGCACGGTGCGGCCCCAGACGTCGCCCAGCGCATACGAAGCCGTGCTCTCGGCGAGGAAAGGAAATTCCTGGCGCATGGCCTCGAACACGGGTTGGGACTGGCCGTTGTTGAGCTCGCGCAGCACCTGAAGGCCGCGCTCGTAGCGGGCGCTGTTCTCGGTTGGGGGCGACGTGGGGTTGGCGTGCGCGCTGGCCGCCAGCGCGGCGCTGCCCGCGAGGGCCAGACCCAGTCCGCGCCAGGTGATCGAGGTGTTCATCGAGTGGGCTCCTTCAAAGGTGGCTGTTGAAGCCACCCACTCTAGGAGCCCACGCGCCCGATGGCTTGCCCAAAACCCGTGAGCGCTTGCCCGTTTGTGCGCGCTGCGCGCACTGGCGTCATGACAACCAGCGCGAGGCGCCTGCTTCGATCAGGCGCTGCTTGTCGCGCCGCGGGGGCTCGCCGAACTGGCGCGCGTACTCGCGGCTGAACTGCGAGGGGCTTTCGTAGCCAATGTCGAAGGCGACGGAGGCGGCGTCCATGTCGGCGGTGACGAGCAGGCGGCGCGCCTCCTGCAGGCGCAGTTGCTTCAGGTACTGCAGCGGCGTGAGCGAGGTCACTGCCTTGAAGTGCTGGTGCAGGGCAGAGGGGCTCAGGTGCGCGATGTCGGCCAGCTCGGGCACACCGAGCGGCTCCCGAAAACGCGCGCGCATGATGGCGATGACACGCGCGATGCGCTGGTCGCCGGAGTCCGCCTGGGCGGTGCGCGCGATGCGCCAGCCGTTGGGGGAGGACAGCAGCCGGTACAGGATCTCGCGGCGGATCAAGGGCGCGAGCGCGGCCACGTCGCCGGGCGTGTCAAGCAACTGCACGAGTCGCAGCAAAGCGTCGACCAGGGGCAGCGTGGACGGCTCGGTGTACAGGCCGCGCGCGGCGGGCGCGCCGGTCCCGACCGGCTCGCGCGGCAGGCCGTGGTCCAGCACCATCTGGCTGACTTCCGCCTGTTCGATGCGCAGGTGCAGGCAGAGGTAGGGGTCTTCCGCCGTGGCCTCGATGACCTGGCCGAGGAGGGGCAGGTCCTGCGAGACGACGAGGTGGCAGTGCTCACCGTACTCGGTGACCTGGTCGCTCAGGAACACGCGCTTGCGACCGGCCAGCAGCAGGCACAGCGAGGGGCGGTACATCACGCTGAGCGGTTCGCTGGGCGCGCTGGCGCGGATGAGCTGCAGGCCCGGCACGGGCGTGGGAAAGAAGCCGTCGTGCGTGGCATGCCGTTCCACCACCGGGCGCATGGCGGCGATGCTAGGGGCGATGTCGGCGGTCATGGCGAATGCCGGTGCATCGGGGGAGCGGTCGATCTTGGCCATGGCGCGACTCTAAGGGGAGCGCACGCAGGCGTCGACCGCGTGAACCAGGATCGGGCAAGAGGTGAAGAGGATCAGGCAAGCGCAAGGGGGTGCGGCAACAGCGTCGAAGGCAGGGAAGCGAGCGTGAAGCACGGGACCACGCCCGGCCCGCACTCATCGGTACCCGTTCAATCCGCCCCCAGCCCCACCGGGTTCGGCAGCCGCTTCTCCACCGCGTGCCGCAGCAGCGCCGCCGTGCGGAACACCCCATGCGCGAACTTGCCGTAGGGCAGCGTCGCGAACAGCGCCATCACCGCGCCCAGGTGCGCGCACAGCAGCACCGTCATCGCGGGCGTTCCACGCCCCCACCACAGCAGCAGGCCCGTCAGGCTGGTGAGGAAGAGCAGCGCGATGAAACCCAGGTCCATGGGCTTTTGCGCCAGGTCGCCGTGCGAGGGGTTGCGCCGACGGTTCAGGCACCACAGGCCGGCCGTGCCCGCCAACAGCATGAGCCCGCCCGTGCCGCCGAGCAGTTTGGGCAGGCTCGGAAAGTCGTACGGCGCGACCCAGCCGAAGAGGTAGTGGTACAGCGTGCCCACGCTCGTGGCCGCGAAGCACAGCAGGAAGCCGTAGAAGGTGAGGTGATGGAAGCGCCGCCGCGAGAGGGTGTAGGCGTCGTCCTCGTTGTGACAGCCCTCGCCGTGGCCGCCGTCCAGGTACTTCAGGCGCAGCACGTCGTGCGTGGCCTCGGCGGCGGCGGGGGCCTGCACGTCCACACCACCGGTCACGGGTTTGATCTCACGCCAGAAGCGGCGCACGCCCATGCCCAGCGCGAACACCACGAAGGCGAACACGGGCAGGAAGAGGGACACGAGCAAGTTGTGGGGGAACACGCGGTAGAAGTCGCCGCGCGGCGCGTCGGCCCACAGCGAACCTTGCGTGGCCGCGGCCAGCAGCAGGAACAGCGCGAGGCCGATGGCCAGCGCCACCGACAGCACCAGACCGTTGCGCCGGTAGAGCTTGCCAAGCGCGGGCGGCCAGGCGTAGTCGGCATACGTCTGGCCGCGCACCTGGGGCATGGCCTGCGGGATGTTGACGGCGAAGTCGTGCGGCGGCGCGTACTGGCAGGCGTGCAGGCAGGCGCCGCAGTTGTGGCACAGGTTGGCGAGGAAGTGCACGTCGGCCTTGGGGAACTCCAGGCGCCGCGTCATCGCGGGGAAGACGGCACAGAAGCCTTCGCAATAGCGGCAGGCGTTGCAGATCTGCAGTTGGCGCGCGACCTCGGCCTCTGCGCTCGTCGCCGGCACCGGGTCGCCCTGGGCCAGGGCGCGCGCGTCACGCGCGAGGGCTTCAAGCGCCTGCATGTTGCGCCCCCAGCTTCAACGCAGCAGCAGCGGCCCGGGTGCCCGCGATGCGCCCGAAGGCGGTGCCGATGGACATGCCCACCCCCGCCGTGTAGCCCTTGCCGAGCACGTTGCCGGCCATCATCTCGCCGGCCACGAAGAGGTTGTCGCTGGGCTGATCGTTGAAGCGCACGGCGGCGGTGTCGTCGGTCTTCAAGCCCAGATAAGTGAAGGTGACGCCGGGCCGCAGCGCGTAGGCGAAGAAGGGCCCCGTGTCGATGGGGCGGGCCCAGTGCGTCTTGGCGGGCGCCACGCCCTCGGTGTGGCAGTCGTCGAGCGCGGTGTGGTCGAAGTGGCCCACGCGGCAGGCGGCGTTGTAGTCGTTCAGGGTCTGCATGAAGGTGGCTTCGTCCAGGCCGATCTGGCGAGCCAGTTCGGGCAGGCTGTGTGCTTTCACACCGCGAAACACCGGCGGCATGAAGCGCCCGATGGCCTTGCTGTCGATGATCGACCAGGCGATCTGCCCGGGTTGTTGCGCCACGAGGCGGCCCCAGATGGCGTAGCGCTTGGGCCAGAAGTCCTCGCCTTCGTCGTAGAAGCGGCGCGCCTCGCGGTTCACCACCACGCCGAGCGACACGCAGTCGATGCGCGTGCAGATGCCGCCGTCGTAGAGCGGCGCACGCGCGTCGATGGCGACCATGTGCGCCTGCGTGGGGTCGCCGATGCGGTCGGCCTGGTGGTCGTCGATGAGGTGCTTGAGCAGCACGCCCTGGTTGAAGGCGGTGCCGCGGATGAGGAAGTTGTCGGCCGGCCATTCGCCGCGTTCGTTCCGGCCCCAGGCCTCGCGCAACCAGTCGCGGTTGGATTCGAAGCCCCCGGCCGCGAGCACGCAGGCGCGCGCGGAGATGCGCTCGCCGTTGCGCAGCAGCGCGGCGACAAAGCGGCCGTCCTTCAGCTCGAGGCGCTCCACCCGCGCTTCGTAGCGCACCCGCACGCCCAGGCGTTCGGCGCTGCGGTAGTAGGCGTTGACGAGCGCCTTGCCGCCGCCCATGAAGAAGGCGTTGGTGCGTGCCACGTGCAAGGCGCCAGAGAGCGGCGGCTGGAAGTGCACGCCGTGGCGTCGCATCCAGTCGCGGCAGGTGGACGACGCCCGGATGGTGAGGCGCGCGAGGTGTTCGTTGGTGATGCCGCCGGTGACCTTGAGCAGGTCCTGCCAGTACTCCTCTTCGGGGTAGGCGTCGACCAGCACGTCCTGCGGCGCGTCGTGCATGCAGCGCAGGTTGCGGGTGTGGGCGGAGTTGCCGCCGCGCCAGGCGCGTGGTGCGGCTTCGAGCAGCAGCACGCTGGCGCCGGCTTCGCGCGCCATGAGCGCGGCGCACAGGGCGGCGTTGCCGCCGCCGATGACCAATACATCGGGATCCAAACCAGCCTCGTGGGAAAGCCACCAGCGGCCTTCCGCCGGCGATGGCCGCACTCTAGGCAGCCGCCGCTTCGCCGGGAAGCGGGCTCAAGGCATGGGGGTATCAGTTTTCGTGAACCCAGAGCCGGGTGCCGGGCCAGCCACCGCCCTCGATGAGGCGCTTGGCGCAGTCCACCACCACCACGCGCGTGGCCAGGGCAGCGGGCGACAGTTCGTCCTCGCTCAGGCTGCACAACAGGTTGGTGCGCCGCACCTGGGCGTCGTCGATGAGGGACAGGCGGAAGCGCTGCTGCGCGTCGGGGAAGCCGTGCACCGCCGCGTAGGGCTGCAGGCTGCTGCCCAGGCCGGCGTCCACCGCGGCCATCACCATGGAGAGCGAGTCCACTTCCATCACCACCTGGGGCCGGATGCCCGCGCGCTGGAAGGCCGCGTCCAGCGTGAGGCGCAGGCCGTGAGGGTGCGTGGGCAGGATCAGGGGCTCATCGCCGAGGTCGGCGAGCGTCAGGCGTTTGCGCTGGCGGCGCCTGGCCTGTGTGATCAGGAAGATGTCTTCGGTGAACAGGGGTTGGCGGTCCAGGAGGCGGTCGCCGGGCGTGGGCGCGCCCTGCCCGGCGTGCGGGTCGAACAGCACGGCGAGGTCGAGCTCGCGCGCCTTGAGTTGGGCCGCGAGGTGGCCGGACATGCCCTCCACCAGGTGCAGGCGCACGTCGGGGTAGCGCTCGCGCATGGCCTGCATCAGCGGCAGGCCCAGCACAGCGGCGGTGGTGGGCGCCAGACCCACGCTGACCGAGCCCGAGAGGCGCGCGGCCTGTGCGGCGCGCGCGGCCTGCTCCGCGTGGCGCAGGGTGAGCTTGGCTTCACGGAAGAAGGCCATCCCGGCCTCGGTGGGCAGCACGCCGCGCGGCGTGCGCTGCAGCAGTCGCGTGCTGAGCTCGCTTTCCAGCCGGCTGATCTGCTGGCTCAGCGCGGACTGGACCATGTCGAGCTCGGCGGCGGCGCGGCTCATGGAGCCGAGCTCGACGATGCGGACGAAGTAGCGAAGTTGTCTCAGTTCCATGGCGTGCCTTGCATTGCGATCAGGGGGCCTGCCAGCCGCCCCCCAGCGCCGCCACCAGCGCCATGCTCGCCGCCAGCCGCTCGGCCCGCACGTCCAGCGCGGCGCGGCGCGCCGACAGCGCGAGGTTCTGCGCTGTCGCCACCTCCAGGAAGCTGATCTCGCCGGCCTCGTAGCGGTAGCCGACCACGCGCTCGTTCTCGTTGGCCAGTTCCACCAGGCGCGCTTGCTGGCGCTCTTGTTCCGCGAGCGTGCCCAGTTGCGCGAGCGCGTCCTCGGTCTCGCGCACGGCGGCGAGAACACCCGCGCGCCAGGCCGCGGCCTGCTCGTCGTAGGCGGCGGTGAACAGGGCCTCATTGGCGCGGCGCGCGCCGCCATCGAACAGCGTGGCCGCCAGGCGCGGGCCCAGCGACCACACGCGCGAGGGTGTGTCGAACAGGCGCGCGAAGCTCGACGCCTGCCAGCCGACGCTGGCCGAGAGCGAGAGATCCGGGAGCCAGGCCCTCTGCGCGATGCCAAGGCGCGCGTGTGCGGCGGCGAGTTGGCGCTCGGCAGCGGCCAGGTCGGGGCGGCGGCGCAGCAGGTCGACGGGCAGCGCGGCGGGCACGGAAGGCACCGCGGGCAAGGCGCCTTCGCGCACGGCGATGGGCAAGTCCGAGGGCGTGGTGCCGGCCAGCAGCGCGAGCGCATTGGCCTCCAGCGCGCGCTGGCGCGTGATGGTGAAGGCCTGCGTGCGCAGCGACTGCAGCTGCGTCTCGGCCTGGATGACGTCGGCGCGCGCGACGAGGCCGGCCTCGTATTGCAGGCGCGTGATCTGCAGCGAGCGCGCGTAGGCCACGTCGGCCTCGGCCTGCAGCGCCAGGTGGGCGTCGAGCGCGCGCAGGCGCACGTAGCCTTGCGCGGCGGCCAGTTGCAGGGCCAGGCGCCCGGCGTCGAGCAGCGCGGCCTGGGCGTCGGCGCCGGCCGCGGCGGCCTCGCGCTCGCGCGCGGCGCGGCCCCAGAGGTCGGGCGTCCACGACAGGTCCAGGCCGGCGTCGTAGAGGCGGCGCGTGCCGGCGCTGGCGCCGCTGCTGGTGGTGCCACCACCGCTGCGCGTGACGCCGCCACCCGCGCCCAGCTGCGGCAGCGCGAGTGCGCGCGCCGCGTCCACCTGCGACAGCGCCTGGCGCCAACGCGCCTCGGCCTGCGCGAGTTCGGGGTTGGCCTCGGCCACGCGGCGCAGCAGGGCGTCGAGTTCGGGGTCGCCGTAGGCGCGCCACCAGTCGGGGTCGATGGGCGTGGCCGGGGCGGTGGTTTCCGCCGAGGCGTACTGGAAACCGGCGGGCAGCTCGACGCGCGGCGCGGGCGGCTCGCGCGTGCCACTGGCGCAGGCGGCCAGCAGCAGCGGCAGTGCCGCAAGCGTGAGGCGGCGTGGCAAGGGGCCGAACGGGTGCAACTGGGACATGGTGTCAGGCGGGCGTGGCGGCGGGCGTGCGCGCGGCGGAAGGGCTCAGGCGCGCGCGCAGGCGCTCCAGCATCAGGTAGACCACGGGCGTGGTGTAGAGCGTGAGCAACTGGCTCACCGCGAGCCCGCCGATGATGGCGATGCCCAGCGGGCGCCGCAGCTCCGAGCCTTCGCCCAGGCCCATCACCAGCGGCACGGCGCCCAGCAGCGCGGCCAGGTTGGTCATGAGGATGGGACGCAGGCGGCGCAGCGCGGCTTCGTGGATGGCCTCGCGCGGCAGCAGGCCGCGCTGGCGCTGGGCGGCCAGCGCGAAGTCGATCATCAGGATGGCGTTCTTCATCACCACGCCGATGAGCAGGAACAGGCCCAGCAGCGCGATGAGACTGAACTCGGTGTTGGACACGCGCAGCGCCAGCAGCGCGCCCACGCCGGCCGAAGGCAGCGTGGACAGGATGGTGAGCGGGTGCAGCAGGCTCTCATAGAGCATGCCCAGCACCAGGTAGACCGTGACCAGCACGGCCAGGATGAGCCAGGGCTGGCGCTTGAGTGTGGCCTGCAGGCTGTTGGGGTCGCCCGCGCGGTCACCGGTGGAGATGCTGGTGGGCAGCAGCAGGCCATTGACGGCGCGCTCGATGGCCTGCTGCGCCTGCTGCAGGCTCACGCCCGGCGCCAGGCCGTAGCTGATGTTGGCGGAGGCGAACTGCGCGTCGTGCTGCACGCGGTCGCGCGTGAGGCCGTACTGCCACGTGGCGATGGCGGTGAGCGGCACGCGCTCGCCCGCGCTGTTGAGCAGTTGCACGGTTTCCAGCGCGCTGGGTTCGCTGTTGCCGCGCGGGTCGGCCTCCATCACCACGCGGTACTGGTTCAGCGCGTCGTACAGCGTGGCCACCTGGCGCTGCGAGAAGGCGTTGTTGAGCGCGCTGGTGACGGTGTCCATGCTGACGCCCAGGCGGCGCGCGGCCTCGCGGTCCACCTGCAGCACCACCTGCTGCGCGTCCTCGCCGACGCCGAAGTCCACGTCGGCCAGTTCGGGCAGCGCGCGCAAGGCCTCGCCCACGGGCTTGGTCCAGCGGCGCAGTTCGGCCAGGGAATCGGAGCGCATGACGAAGACGTACTCGCCATCGCCGCCGCCCGCGGAGAGGCGGATGTCCTGGTCGACCGAAACGAACAGGATGCCGCCGGCGATGGGTGGCGCGGCGCGGCGCAGGCGCGCGACCACCGCGTCAGCGGATTCGCCGCGCTCGGCCAGCGGCTTCAGGCGGATGCGGAACCAGGAATTGCTGGTGCCGGTGCGCCCACCGCTCACGCCGGTGACGTCGGCCACCGCCGGGTCGGCCACCAGCAGGCGGCGGTAGGCCTCCACCTTGGGCTGCATGCCCTGGAAGGAGAAGCCGTCGTCGCCGCGCACGAAGCCGCTGAGCTGCCCCGTGTCCTGCTGCGGCAGCATGCCTTTGGGAATGGCCACGTAGAGCCAGACGTTGAGCGCCACGGTGCCCGCCAGCAGCAGCAGCGTGAGCCAGTGGTGGCGCAGCGCGAAGGCCAGGCTGCGCGCGTAGCCGGCCTGCACGTCGGCCAAGGCGGTGGCGATGAGGCGCGCCACGGGCCCCGGGGCGCGCGTGCGCGGGCCGGCCGGCAGGCCGTGCGCGCACAGCGCGGGCGTGAGCGTGACCGACACCGCCAGCGAGATGAGCATGGCCGCCACCAGCGTGAGCGAGAACTCGCGGAACAGGCGCTCCACGACGCCGCCCATGAACAGCGTGGAGACGAAGACGACGATGAGCGCCAGGTTCATGGCGAGCAGGGTGAAGCCCACCTCGCCCGCGCCCGCGAAGGCGGCGCGCCACACGGTGCGCCGGCCCACCTCGCGCTGCCCGGCCGCGGCCATGGCGGCGCGCGCGCGCTCGATGTGGCGCTGGATATTCTCCAGCACCACGATGGCGTCGTCCACCACCAGGCCGGCGGCCACGATCAGCGCCATCACCGACAGGTTGTTGAGCGAGAAGCCCAGCCACCACATGGCCGCCAGCGCGCCCACCAGCGAGACCGGCAGCGCCAGCGCGGGAATGAGCGCGGTGCGCAGGCTGCCCAGGAAGGCCCAGACCACGGCCATCACCAGCACGCAGCTCAGGATGAGGGTGAAGCGCCCCTCGCGCAGCGTGGCGCGGATGCCGGGCGAGCGGTCCATCACCACGCTCAGCTCCGTGTCGGCCGGCAGCAGGGCGCGCAACTGCGGCAGTTGCGCGTGGATGGCGTCGATGGTCTGCACGATGTTGGCGCCGGGCCGCCGGCTCACCAGCAGCACCACGGCCGGGCGGTGGTTGTGGTAGCCGGCGGTGTAGCGGTTCTCCACCGAATCGGTGACCTCGGCCACGTCGGCCAGGCGCACCAGGGCGCCGCCCTCGTTGCGCACCACCAGCGTCGAAAAATCCGCCGCCGTGCGCAGCGGATCGGGCAAGGCGATCTGCCAGCGCTGCGCGTCGCGCTCCACCAGGCCCACGGGCCGCCAGGCGTTGGCGTCGGCGATGGCGCGGCGCACGTCGTCGAGCGACATGCCGCGGTGCGCCAGGGCCTGCGGCTGCAGTTGCACGCGCACCGCCGGCAGCGACGAGCCGTCGACCGTGACCTCGCCCACGCCCGCCACCTGTGCGAGCTTCTGCGCCAGCACGGTGGACGCGTTGTCGTACAGCGCCGAGGACGGCAGGCGCGGGGAGGACAGGGCCAGCGCCATGATGGGCGCCTGCGATGGGTTCACCTTCACGAACGTGGGGTTGCCCGTCATGCCCGAGGGCAGTTGCCCGCGCACGGCGTTGATGGCGGCCTGCACCTCGCGCGCGGCCTCGTCGATGTCGCGGCTCAGGTCGAACTGCAGGGTGACGTTGGTGCTGCCCTGGTTGCTGCTGGAGCGGATGCTGGTGACGCCGGCGATGCTGCCGAGCGAGCGTTCCAGCGGCGCGGCCACGGTGGACGCCATGCTCTCGGGGCTGGCGCCGGGGAGGCTGGCGCGCACCACGATGACGGGGAAGTCCACGCGCGGCAGCGGCGCCACCGGCAGCAGGCGCAGGGCCAGCAGGCCGGTGAGCACGATGGCGACGGCCAGCATCACGCAACCCACGGGGCGGCGGATGAAGAAGCGGGCCAGCGCGTGCATGGCGTTCAGGCGTCCGTTGTGCGCCCGGCGCGGCCGCGTCCCAGCCGGTCGAAGGCCAGGTAGACCACCGGTGTGGTGAACAGCGTGAGCACCTGGCTCAGGATCAGCCCGCCCACCATGACGATGCCGAGGGGCTGGCGCAGCTCGGCGCCCGATCCGCTGGCCAGCATCAGCGGCACGGCGCCGAACAGCGCGGCCAGCGTGGTCATGAGGATGGGGCGGAAGCGCAGCAGCGCGGCGCGGTGGATGGCCTCGCGCGGGCTCAGGCCCAGACGCCGCTGCGCATCGAGCGCGAAGTCGACCATCATGATCCCGTTCTTCTTCACCAGGCCGATGAGCAGCACGATGCCGATCACCGCGATCATGTCCAGCGGGCGGCCCGCCAGCAGCAGCGCGGCCAGCGCGCCCACGGTGGCCGAGGGCAGTGTGGACAGGATGGTGAGCGGGTGCACCGCGCTCTCGTAGAGCATGCCCAGCACCAGGTACATCACCACCACGGCGGCGAGGATCAGCCACAGCGTGTTCGCGAGCGAGCTGCGGAAGCCCTCGGCCGCGCCCTGGAAGGCCAGCTCCACAGCCAGGGGCAGTTCGATCTGCTGCTGCACGGCTTCGATGGCGGCCACGGCCTCGCCCAGCGAATGCCCGGGCGCGAGGTTGAACGACAGCGTGGCGGCGGGAAACTGGCCCTGGTGCTCGATGGCCAGCGGCGCGCGCCGCTCCACCGCGCGCGCCACAGCCGACAGCGGCACGGGGGCGGCGTCGGCCCCGCCATTGGCCGGGCGCACGAACACCCCCTCCAGCGCCTGCAGGCCGCCGCGCGCGGCGTCGTCGCTTTCCAGCACCACGCGGTACTGGCTGGCGTGCGTGAACAGGGTGCTGACCTGGCGCTGACCGAAGGCGCTCTGCAGCGCGGAGGCGATGTCGCTCATGCGCAGGCCCAGGCGGGCGGCGGCGTCGCGGTCCACCTCCAGGTAGGCCTGCAGGCCCTCGCGCTGCAGGTTGCCGGCCACGTCGGCCAGCTCGGGGCGTTGCTGCAAGGCCTGCAGCAGGCGATCGCTCCACTCGGCCAGCAAGGCACTGTCCGGCGAGCTGAGCGTGAACTGGTACTGCGTGCGGCTGATGCGGTCTTCCAGGCCCAGCTCCTGCACGGGCTGGAACCAGGCCTGGATGCCGTCCACGCCGCGCGCCTTGTCGCGCAGGCGGTCGATGAGCTCGCCCGCCGAGACCGAGCGCTGCGCGTGCGGCGCCAGCGTGATGAGCATGCGCCCGCTGTTGAGCGTGGCGTTGCTGCCGTCCACGCCGATGTAGGAGGCGATGCTGTGCACCGGGGCCTCGTCCAGCAGGGCCGTGGCCAGGGCCTGTTGGCGCTCGGCCATGGCGCCGAAGGACACGCTCTGCGGCGCCTCGGTGACGACCTGGATGGCGCCCGCGTCCTGCACCGGGAAGAAGCCCTTGGGCACCGCCAGGTAGAGCAGGCCGGTGAGCAGCAGCGTGGCCGCCATGGCCAGCAGCGCCAGCGGCTGGCGCGCCAGCACCCAGTCGAGCCAGCGGCCGTAGCGCTCGATCGTTCCACTCAACCAGTCGCGCTGCTTGCCGTGTGCGGGTGGCCGCGGCAGCATGCGCGCGGCCATCATGGGCGTGAGCGTGAGCGAGACCACCAGCGAGATGGCGATGGCCACGGCGAGCGTGACCGCGAACTCGTGGAACAGGCGGCCCACCACGTCGGCCATGAACAGCAGCGGGATCAGCACCGCCACCAGCGAGACGGTGAGCGAAACCAGGGTGAAGCCGATCTCGCTGGCGCCCTTGAGCGCGGCCTCCATGCGGCCCGCGCCTTCCTCGCGGTGGCGCGCGATGTTCTCCAGCATGACGATGGCGTCGTCCACCACGAAGCCGGTGGCGATGGTGAGCGCCATGAGGCTGAGGTTGTTGAGCGAGTAGCCCATCAGCAGCATGGCCGCGAAGGTGCCCACCAGCGAGAGCGGCACGGCCACGCTGGGAATGAGCGTGGCCGCCGGTGTGCGCAGGAAGACGAAGGTGACCAGCACCACCAGGGCGATGGCGAACAGCAGCTCTTTCTGCACGTCGCGCACCGAGGCGCGGATGCTCTCGGTGCGGTCGGACACCACCTGAACCTTCACCGTGGCCGGCAGCGTCGCCGTGAGCTGCGGCAACAGCGCGCGCACCTGGTCGGCCACGGCGATGACGTTGGCACCGGGCTGGCGCTGGATGTTGAGCAGCACGGCGGGCGCGAGGCCGCAATGGGCGCTCTGCCCTTCGGCGCAGGCCATGCCGGCCCAGGCGGCGAGGAAGCGGTCCTCGGCGCCTTCGGCCACCGTCGCCACGTCGCCCAGGCGCAAGGGCGCGCCGTCGCGCCAGGCCACGATGAGGCGGCGGTACTCGGCCACCGAACGCAACTGGTCGTTGGCGTCCAGCATGGTGCTGCGCAGCTCGCCATCGAAGCTGCCCTTGGGCTGGTTGTTGTTGGCGGCAGCGATGGCCGTGCGCAGCTCCTCCAGCGTGAGCCCATTGGCCGCCAGCGCGCGGCTGTTGGCCTGCACGCGGATGGCCGGGCGCTGCCCGCCCGCCAGGCTGACCAGGCCCACGCCGGGCAGGCGCGAGAGCTGGCCGGCCATGCGCGTGTCCACCAGGTCCACCACGCGCGGCAGCGGCAGGGTCTCGGAGCTGATGGCCAGCGTGAGGATGGGCACGTCGGCCGGGTTCACCTTGCGGTAGATGGGCGGGGCCGGCAGGTCGGACGGCAGCAGGCTGTTGGCGCTTTGCAGCGCGGCCTGCACGTCCTGCTCGGCCACGCCCAGGTCCACCTCGAGCGCGAACTTCATGGTGATGACCGAGGCGCCGCCCGAGCTGGTGGACGACATCTGCGCCAGACCGGGGATCTGGCCGAGCCGGCGCTCCAGCGGCGCGGTGACGGTGCGCGCGGTGACCTCGGGGCTGGCGCCGGGCTGGAAGGTGAAGACCTGGATGACCGGGTAGTCCACCTGCGGCAGCGCCGACACCGGCAACTGGCGCCAGGCCAGCAGGCCGGCAATCAGCACCGCCAGCATCAGCAGCGAGGTGGCCACCGGCCGCAGGATGAAGGGGCGCGAGAGGGAGGGCGCGGCGGACATGGCCTGAGCCTCCCTCAACGGGGTGCCGCTGCGTCCGGCGCCAGGGGCGAGTTGGCGGGCAGCTCCGTGGCTTGCACCACGTTCACCGCGCGGCCGTCCTCCAGGCGATCCAGGCCTTCCAGCACCACGGGCTCGCCCGCCGCCAGGCCTTTGAGCACCACGGTGCGCCCGCCGCTGGCCGGGCCGAGCACCAGATCGCGCACGCGGGCCTTGTTGTCGGCGATCACGTAGACGTAGCTGCCGCGCGAGCCGTGCTGCACGGCGTCGGTGGGGATGGTGACGGCGCCGGGCAGCTCGCGCAGCGCCAGGCGCACGTTGACGAACTGGTTGGGAAAGAGCGCGTCGTCGGCGTTCTCGAAGCGGGCCTTCAGGCGCAGCGTGGCGGTGGCGGCGTCGATCTGGTTGTCCAGCGTGTCGAGTCGGCCGGTGGCCATGCGCTGGCGGTTGTCGCGGTCCCAGGCCTCGACCACGGGCGGGGTCTTCTCGGCGTGCGCGGCGCGCACATCCGCCACCTGCGGCTCGGGCACGCTGAAGAGCACGGCCACGGGCTGGGTCTGCGTGAGCGTGAACAGGCCGTTGGCGTCGTTGGCGCCAATGAGGTTGCCGGCGTCCACCCGGCGCAGGCCCACGCGGCCGGCAATGGGCGCCTCGATGCGCGTGTAGGAGAGCTGCAGCTTTGCGTTGTCCACCTGCGCCTGGTCGGCCTTGAGGGTGCCGCGCAACTGCTGCACCAGCGCGGCCTGGCGGTCGAGCTGCTGGCGGGCGATGGCGTCGCGCGTGAAGAGTTGTTCGTAGCGCGCCAGCTCGCTCTCGGCGTTGCGCAACTGGGCCAGGTTCTGCTGCTGCTGCCCCTGGGCCTGGGCCAGCGCCACGCGCAGCGGCTCGGGGTCGATCTCGGCGAGCAACTGGCCGCGCGCGACGCGCTGGCCTTCGCGCACCAGCACGCGCGCCAGTTGACCATCCACTCGGCTGCGCACGACCACGGTGTTGTAGGGCGCCACGGTGCCCACGGCACGCACCTGCACGGTGAAGTCCTCGGTGCGGGCGGGCTCCACGCGCACGGCCACCGGGCCGCGCCACTGGTTGGGCATGGGTGGCGGCGTCTGCGGCGGGCGCAAGAGAAACCACCAGGCCGCCACGCCGACGACGAGCAGCAGGCCCAGCCACAGCAGGCCGCGCGCCCAGGGACGGTGAGACGGGGACGCGGGCGATCGATCGGGGTCGGGCATGGGAGGGTGCTTGGAGGGCGCGCACCGCGCGGTGCACGCAAGGCGCCGCGGGCGCGCTGGGGATGTCTCGGCAAATGATAGCCACTCGCAACTGCGGCCGCATGAAAGACCCGCGGCCGCGCCCGCCGCGCCGGCGGCCTCAGCCCGGCTGGCTGAGCAGGTGATCGCGAAAGGCCAGGGCGATCGGCGACAGGCGCTTGCCCGCGAGGTGGACGATGCTCCACTGCGACGCGATGGGAAAGCCCTGCACGTCCAGGACCACCACACCGTGCTCGCGCGCGTGCCCGTGCAGCGCGTGCTGGGAGATCATGCCCAGGCCGAGCCCGCCGGCCACTGCCTCCTTGATGGCCTCGTTGCTGCCCAGCTCCATGCGCACGTCCGGCACGAAACGCTGGGCGCGCAGGTACCGGTCGACCGCCATGCGCGTGCCCGAGCCGCGTTCGCGCAGGATGAAGCGCTGATCGGCCAGCCCGCGCAGCGTGAGGCCCTGCGTGCGGGCGAGCGGGTGACGCGACGCCGCGATGACGACCAGGGGGTTGGCCATGAACACCTCGCCTTCGACCGCGAGGTCGGCGGGCGGCATGGACATGATGTAGAGGTCATCGAGGTTCTCGCGCATGCGCTGCACCACGCCGTCGCGGTTGAGCACCTCCAGCGCGACGTCGATGGCCGGGTGCTTGTGGCAGAAGCGGCCGAGCTGGCGCGGCACGAAGTACTTGGCGGTGCTCACCACCGAGACCTTCAGGTGACCGCGCGCCAGGCCCTGGGTGGCGGCCACCTGCTGCTCGAAGTTCTCCCATTCGCGCGCCATGGCGCGCGCGGTCTGCGCCAGCTCGAGCCCGGCGGGCGTGAGGTGCACCTTGCGGCCGATCACCTCATACAGCGGCAGGCCCACGCTGTCGGCGATCTCGCGCAGTTGCATGGACGCGGTGGGCTGGGTCACATGCATGGCCCGCGCGGCACCGCTCACGCTGCCGGTCTCCTGCAGGGCCAGGAACAGGCGCAACTGCCGAAAGCTCACGTTCATAGACTTTTCTCTATATGTCACTCCAAACAAATCGATTTTACGGAACACCTTGTCTTGCCTAGCATCGGGCCGAACCTGGAGTTGTCCATGACCAGCCTGCTCGACCCCGCCATCCTGTTCTTCGTCTTCGGTGTGCTCGCCGGCGCGCTGCGCTCCGACCTGGAGATTCCGCCCGCCATCGGCAAATTCCTGTCGCTCTACCTGCTGATGGCGCTGGGCCTCAAGGGTGGCTTCGCACTCGCCGAGTCCGGGCTCTCGCCGGCCATGCTCAGCGGCCTGGGTGCTGCCCTGTTCATGGCCTTTCTGGTGCCCGCGCTGGGCTACGCCTTCCTGCGGCGGCACGTCTCGCGCTTCGATGCCGCCGCCGTCGCCGCGGCCTATGGCTCGGTCAGCGCGGTCAGCTTCGTCGCGGCCACGCAGTACCTCGAGAACCAGGGTATGAGCCCGGGCGCCCACATGACGGTGGCCATGGTGCTGATGGAGACGCCGGCCATCCTGATGGCCGTGCTGCTGGCCAATGCGGCGCGCCAGGCCGCGCGGCCGGTGCTGGTGGTGGGCGCCGGGCAGGCCGCGCTGTCGGGCATGCCGGTGGCCGGTGGCGCGTCGCTGGGCGGCATCCTGCGGGAGTCCTTCACCGGCGGTGCGCAGCTCCTGCTGCTGGGCTCTCTCGTGGTGGGCTGCCTCAGCGGCGAGGCCGGCAAGGCGGTGATGCAGCCGTTTGCGGGCGATCTGTTCAAGGGGCTGCTGGCCTTCTTCCTGCTGGACATGGGCCTTCTGGTGGCGCGCAACGTCGGCGCCGCGCGGCGCGCCTCGCCGGTGCTGCTGGCCTACGCGGTGCTCGGGCCACTGGTGCATGCCCTGATCGCCCTGGGCCTGGCGAGGCTGCTCGGCCTGTCCACCGCCGACACGGCCCTGCTGATGGTTCTGAGCGCGAGCGCGTCCTACATCGTGGTGCCGGCGGTGCTGCGGCACGCCGTGCCCGAGGCCAGTCCTTCGCTCTACCTGGGCCTGTCGCTGGGCCTGACCTTTCCGTTCAACATCCTGCTGGGCATCCCGCTCTACACCTGGATGGCCGGCGCGCTCTGAGGGCGCATTCGCAGGCGCTGCCCGTCGCTCAACCCCGCCCGCGAAACACCGGCGGGCGCCGCTCGATGAAGGCGCGCATGCCCTCGGCGAAGGCCTCGCCGTCGATCAACTGCGCCTGGCGCTCGCGCTCCAGCGCGAGCTGCTGCGCCAGGTTGTTGCGTTCGCTGGCCGCGAACAGCGCGCGCGCCTCGGCGATGGCGTGCGCGGGCATGGCGGCCAGGCGCGTGGCCAGGGCCAGCGCCTCCTGCGCCAGCGCGCCGTCGTCCACACAGGCCCACACCAGGCCCCAGTCGGCGGCGCGCGGCGCGTCCAGCTTGTCGCCCAGCAGGGCCAGGCCCAGGGCGCGGGCACGTCCCACGGCGCGCGGCAGGGCCCAGCTCGCGCCCATGTCGGGCACGGCGCCCAGGGCGGGCACGAAGGGCAGGTAGAAGTAGGCCGAGCGCGCGGCGATCACCACGTCGGCCGCCAGGGCCAGGCCCACGCCGCCTCCCGCGGCCACGCCGTTGACCGCGCACACCACGGGCACCGGCAGCGAGCGCAACTCCGCGACCATGGGGTTGCCGGTCTCGTCGAGCATGTGACCCACCTGCGTGCCCAGCGAGCCGCGCGAGGGGTCCTTGGCGCGCTCGCTGAAGTCGGCCAGGTCGGCGCCGACGCAGAAGGCGCGGCCAGCGGCGGTGAGGATGAGGGCACGGATGGCCCTGTCCTCGCGCACGCGGCGCAGCGCCTCCAGCACGCCCTGTTGCAGCGCAGGCGTCAGGGGGTTGAGGCGATCGCCTTCGTTGAGCGTGAGCGTGGCGATGCCATCGCACTGCTCGAACTGGACGGCCGGGTGCAATGGGGTACCTCCGCCTGCGGCTGCGGCGCGAGCGCCTTCGGGCGGCCGGGCGGCGCTCATGGCTTCGGCTCCCGGGCGTGTTCACTGAAGTAGGTGCGCACCACCGCGCCGTCCAGGCGCAGCGCGTGGCAGCCGCCCAGCGGCGTGGTGCGGGCGGGGTTGCCGGCCTCGTCGGCACCGCCGAAGTTGCCGTCGGCCCACAGCACCTGGAAGGCGGCGCTGGCCAGGGTGGGCAGCAACTCGGTCATGTGGGTGCAGCCGGCCGTGCCGCGGAACAGGCGCTTCACGGCCATGGTGAAGCCCGGCTCGATGCGCAGGCCCACGAGCTGGCGGTAGGCGGACTCGACCTCGCGGCAGTCCGGGTAGGGCGTGTGGTCGCTGGACGCGCGGGCGTCGACGATGGTGCGTTCGCGGTCGATGGTCAGGCGCACGCGCATCTGGTGGATGGCCTCACCCGCCGGCACCTCGCGGTTGACGAGTTGCAGCGGCACGGGCTTGGTGTCGATGAGCAGACCGTCGAGGTCGATCAGGCCGTCGGGGCGCTCGAAGGCCTCGCAGTGGATGCGGCGCAGGTGCAGGGGGCGGCGCTCGTTCATGGCGATGGCGCCGCGTGCACCACGCCGGCCGCGCACAGGGCGTCGATGCCGTCGCTGGCGTACCCCGCCTGAGCCAGCAACGCGCGCGTGTGCGCGCCCACCGCGGGCGCGCGCGGCGGCAGTTGCGTGGGCGTGCGGTCGAAGCGCGGCGCGGGCGCGGGCTGCACCGCGCCGTCGGCCTGCACGAAGGTGCCGCGCGCCAGGTTGTGCGGGTGATGGGGCGCTTCCTTCATCGACAGCACCGGCGCGAAGCACACGTCGGTGCCTTCGAGCAGCGCGCACCACTCGTCGCGCGTGCGGGTGCGGAACAGGGCCTCGAGCTGGCTGCGCAGCATGGGCCATTCGCCGCTGTCCCACTGCTTCTGGAAGCCCGGGTCGTCGATGCCGCACAGCGCCAGCAGTTGTTGGTAGAACTGCGGCTCGATGGCGCCGATGGACACGAAGCGGCCATCGGCGCATTCGTAGGTGCCGTAGAAGTGGGCCGCGCCGTCGAGGAAGTTGCTCTCGCGCCGGTCCTGCCAGAAACCCTTGGCCATCAGCCCGTACTGCGCGGCCATCAGCAGGGCCGCGCCATCGGTCATGGCGGCGTCCACCACCTGGCCCTGGCCCGATCGCTGCGCCTCGGCCTGCGCGGCCAGCACGCCCACCACCAGCAGCATCCCGCCGCCACCGTAGTCGCCCACCAGGTTGAGCGGTGGCGCGGGCGGCCGGTCGGCCGGGCCCATGGCGTGCAGCGCGCCGCTGAGCGCGATGTAGTTGAGGTCGTGGCCGGCCGCCTGGGCGAGCGGACCGCTCTGGCCCCAGCCCGTCATGCGGCCGTAGACCAGGCGCGGGTTGCGCGCGTGGCAGGCCTCGGGCCCCAGGCCGAGCTTTTCGGCCACACCGGGGCGAAAGCCCTCGATGAGCACGTCGGCGCCTTTGACCAGCTTGAGCACCGCCTCGACGCCGCGCGGGTCCTTCATGTTCACCGCGATGGAGCGGCGGCCGCGGTCCACGATGCCGTCGTTGCGCATCAGGTCTTCCAGGCCGCCGCGCGAGGGCGGGCCGGGCAGGCGGTCCACCCGGATGACGGTGGCGCCCAGGTCGGCCAGCAGCATGCAGGCGAAGGGCCCGGGGCCGATGCCCGCGAGTTCGATGACGGTGAGGTGGGAAAGCGGCCCGGGCATGGCGGTCACATGCGCTTGGCGACTTCTTCCAGCATCACCTCGGTGGCGCCGCCGCCGATGGTGAGGATGCGCGCGTCGCGCGCCATGCGCTCCACCGGCGTGCCGATGATGAAGCCCGTGCCGCCGTGCAGTTGCAGGCAGGTGTGCACCACCTCCTGCAACGTCTCGGCGCCGAAGGCCTTGAGCATGGAGACCTCGCGCACCGTGTCCTTGCCCTCGTCGATCATCTGCGCGCACTGGTAGGTGAGCGCGCGCACGGCCGCCGCCTTGGACGCCATCCAGGCCAGCTTGTTGCGCACCACCTGCTGGTCCCACAGCGATTTGCCGAAGGCCTGCCGCTGGCGCACGTAGTCCACCGTGAGTTCGATGGCGCGCGCGCAGGTGCCCGAGACCAGCGCGCCCACCACCAGGCGCTCGTTCTGGAAGGTGCTGACGATGTAATAGAAGCCCTTGCCCTCCTCGCCCAGCAGCGCGTCGGCCGGCAGCTTGAGGTCGTCGAAGAACAGCTCGGCCGTGTCGGACGAGCGCCAGCCGTGCTTCTCGAACTGGCGCGTGATCTTCAGGCCCGGCTTGTCCTTGTCCACGATGAACAGCGAGATGCCGCGGCTGCCCTTGGCCTCGGGGTCGGTGCGCGCGGCCACGATGTAGATGTCGCCGTGCACGCCGTTGGTGATGAAGGTCTTGGAGCCGTTGATGAGCCAGCCGCCGTCGGCTGTGCGCTCGGCGCGCGTGCGCAGGCCCGCCACGTCGGAACCGGCCCCGGGCTCGGTCACGCAGACCGCGCCCACCTTGCGACCGGCGCAGGCCTCGGGCAGGTACTTCTGCTTCTGCTCGTGCGAGCCACGGTGCGCGATGTGGCTGATCGACATGTCGCTGTGCACGGTGAGCGCCGAGGCCACGCCGCCGTAGCCCGAGCGCGCGAGTTCTTCGCCCAGCACCACCGAAGCCAGCGCCCCCAGGCCGCCGCCGCCGTATTCCACCGGGTGGCGCATGCCGAGAAAGCCCAGTTCGCCCAGCTCGCGGAACAGGGAACGCGGGATCTCGCCCGAAGCCTCCCAGGCGTCGGCGAAGGGCACGATGCGCTCCTTCGAGAAGCGGCGCACCTGGTCGCGCACCATGCGCAGGTCCTCATCGAGGAAGTCGGGTTCGAGGAATTCGAATTCGGTCATGTGCTGCGGCGTTGAGGCGGGCCAAGGAATGCGGGACCTTGCTTATTCATAGTCCGGCGTGTCGGTTTATTTTATGGGCGAAAACCGAGTCCCGCAAGGCGCCTTGCTACACTTCGCCGCCCCTTGAGAAGCCTGCCCAGAGGAGAGGACACATGCCGCGCATCCGTTCCGACGACTACGAAACCAAGGCCCAGGCCATCATGGACGCGGCGGCGGCCATCTTCGCCAAGGAAGGCTACCCGGCCGCCAAAATGCAGGACGTGGCCAAGGCCTGCGGCGCGACGAAGTCGATGCTGTACCACTACTTCCCGACCAAGGACGACCTGCTGTTCGCGATGCTGCAGGAGCACCTGCAGCGGCTGATCGGTGCGATGGAGGAGGCGCTGGCGAGCAAGGCCAGCGGGCGCGAGCGGCTGCAGATGGTGGTGGAGGCGTACACGCAGAAGTCGGCGCAGTCGCGGCGGCGGCACATGGTGGCCATGAACGACGTGAAGTTTCTGCCCAAGGCCAAGCAGACGCCGTTGATCAACCTGCAGCGCCAGCTCACCGAACTGGTGGCGCGGCTGCTGCACGAGCTCAACCCGGACCTGCCGGAAGCGGTCTACAAGCCCTACACCATGATGCTGCTGGGCATGCTGAACTGGACGGACTTCTGGTACAAGCCCTCGGGGGAGGTGAAGCCCCAGGAGCTTTGCGATCGGCTCTCTCGGTTGTTCCTCAAGGGGTTTCTGGCCGAGAAGGCTTGAGTTGGGGATTTCTCTCGTTGCACCTCGCGCACGCTCGCGGCCGATGGGCGCTCCACTCCGGGACTGTCCCCCGGACCGGCTGCGCCGGTCCTCCTCCTTTATGTCCCTGCGTGAAGCACCCATCACCCGCGAGCTGAAGTGGCGGTTGGGCGGCGGAAAAAGAAAAGGGGCCCGTAGGCCCCCTTGCAGACAAACCCCGAACACTCACTGCACCAGCTTGTAGGTGGTAGCTGCCGGATCCGCCTTCAACAGAAAGAGCTTCGGCGCCGCCAGGTGGTCGTCCGCCGCGAAGCTGATCGGCGTCATCGCCCCCGTCTCCAGGTTCTTCAGCTTGGCCAGCTCGGCGTTGGTGCAATCCCAGGTCAGCGCCTTGCCGCACTTGTCCATCGCCGCGAACAGCGCCCGCGCCGCCGAATAGCCCGTGAAGGTGTAGCGGTTCACCCGCGCACGCTCCTCGGCCGACAGGTGCTTCTCCAGCTTGTCCATGAAGCCCTTGGCCTCGGGTGAGCTTTCCAGATAGACGTAGTCCACCGTGTAAACCGTCTCGCCGGCGCTGCCCATCATCTTGGCGCTGGCCGGCACCCGCGACACGTAGGTCACGCCCACCGGGATCTTGTGGCCGATGCGCTCCAGCTCCTTGGTCATGGTGACGTTCTCGCCCAGCACGCCACCGGCCATCAGCGCCTCCGCGCCCGCCTGCTTGACCTTCAGGATCTCCGAGGAGAAGTCCGACTGGCCCTTCTTGTAGATCTGGCTGGAGACGACCTGCAGCTTCTTCTCCTTGGCCGCGCGCTCGAAGCCGTCGCGCACGTTCTGGCCGTAGTCGTCGTCCTGCGAGATCACGGCCCACTTCTTGTTCGGGTAGCGCTCCGCCATCTTGGACACCAGCTCATAGACCGCTTCTCGCATGTCGTAACCCACGGCGAACACGTTCTTGATGGTGGGCTGGTACAGGCCTTCGTAGGTGGTGATCGGCGCCATCGCCGGAATGCCGGTCTGCTTGATCAGCGGCATGGCGGCCTGCGCCTGCGCGGTGCCCGAGATGGAGGTGAAGGCGAAGATCTTGTCGCTGTTGATGAGCTTGCGCACGCCCTGGATGGTGCGCGAGGGCACGTAGCCGTCGTCTTCCGAGATGAGGCGCAGCTTGCGGCCGTGGATGCCGCCGGCCGCGTTGGCCTCGGCCACGGCGGCCTTCACGCCGAGGTTGTGCGCCACGCCCAGCAGCGCCGGCGGGCCGGTGAGCGGCAGGATGTCGCCGATCACGATCTCCGTGTCGCTGACGCCTTGCTGCTGCGCGGCGGCGTTGAAGGTGGCGCCGGCGGCCAGCAGGCCGAGGGCAAGGGCGGTGAGTCTGCGGTTCATGCTGTCTGTCTCCTGTTGGTGGGTCTGTGGCCGAAGCCGTCGGGGGGAATCAATAGCGCAGTGGCCAGTGCACCCAGGTGTGGCGCAGGTCGTGCCAGATGCCGCGCAGGCCGCGCGGGTCGAAGCGCAGGAAGGCGATGATCGCGATCCCGTAGAGGATGGTCTTGACCTCGTGCGCGCTGGTGGTCATGGTCTCGGCCAGGCGCCCGCCGAGGAAGGACATCAGGCTCGCGAACACCTCGGGCAAGGTGACGATGAACACCGTGCCGAGCACGGCGCCCAGCACCGAGCCGATGCCGCCCACGATGACGATGGCCAGGGCCTCGATGCTGAGCAGGAAGGGATAGCCCTCGACCGAGACGAAGCTCATGTAGATGGCCATGAGCCCGCCGGCCAGGCCGGTGAGCGCGGCGCTGATGAGGAAGGCCAGCAGCTTGTAGTGCACCAGGCTGATGCCCATGGTGCGCGCGGCGATGTCGTTGTCGCGCACGGCCACCAGCGCGCGGCCCACGTAGGACCGGCGCAGGTTCAGCACCAGCAACACGGTCAACGCGCACACGGCCAGACAGAACCAGTAGAAGGCGCGGTCGCTGGACAGGTCCATGCCCAGCACCACCGGCCGCTCGACCATGATGCCGCTGCCGCCGCCGGTGAGCTCGCCGCCGGCCAGGATGGCCGCGCTCACGATGTGCGCGAAGGCCAGCGTGGTGATGGCCAGGTACAGGCCGTGCAGGCGCAGCGAGGGAATACCCACGATGAGACCGAACAGGGCGGGCAGCACGGCCGACAGCACCAGCGCGATCTCGGGGGGCAGGCCCCAGCGCGTGACCGCGATGGCGTAGGCGTAGCCGCCGAGCATGAGGAAGCCCACGTGGCCGAGCGAAATCAGCCCTGTGAAACCGGTCAACACCATCAGGCCCAGCGCGCCCACGGTGGTGAACAGGATGATGGTGAGGTGCGAGAGCAGGAAGTTGCCGAGCACGAAGGGCGCGAGCGCCATCACCAGCAGCAGCGCCGCCGTCCACCCCTTCACCGCCGGCGAGTCCGTCAGGACCACCAGCTCGCCATAGCCTTGCTTGAAATAACCGCTGCGCATCTCAGACCCTCTCGATCCGCTTTTCGCCGAACAGCCCGAAGGGCCGCACCATGAGCACCACCAGGATCAGCAGGAAGCCCGCGATTTCCTTGAGCGTGCTGGGCAGGTAGCCGCCCACCAGGTTCTCCAGCACGCCGATGAACAGGCCGCTGAAGGCCGAGCCCAGCACCGAGTCGAAGCCGCCCAGCACGGTGGCGGGGAAGGCCTTGAGGCCGATCTCGTAGATGGTGGGCGCCAGGCCGTAGATGACCGCGAAGAAAGCGCCCGCCAGACCCGCCAGGCCCGAGGCCGAAGCCCAGGCCACGGCCTGCACGCGCGCGGTGGATACGCCCATCAGGCGCGCGGTCTTTTCGTCGGACGCCACGGCGCGCATGGCCACGCCGAAGCGGCTGTGGCGCAGGAAGAACCAGAAGCCCGCGATGGCGATCAGCAACACCACGATCACCGTGATCTGCCCTGCGCGCAGGCCGATGCCGCCCAGGTCCACGATGGTGTCGGCGCCTTCGACCGCGAACTTGTGCGGCGCGGCGCCCCAGATCAGCGTGACCAGGGCGCGCAGCACCACGGCCAGGCCCACCGTCACCAGCACCACCGAGAGCACAGGCTCGCCGAGCATGGGGCGCATGATCAGGCGCTCGCAGACCAGCCCCAGGGCCGCACCCACAGCCACCGACACCAGGATGGTGGAGACCGCGTCGGTGCCGAGCGCGGTGGCGATGGACCAGGAGGTGTAAGCCGTGAGCATGCCCATCTCGCCCTGGGCGAAGTTGACGATGCCGGTGGCCTTGAAGATGACGGCGAAACTCATGGCCACCAGGCCATAGATCGCGCCGATGGCCAGCCCGGAGACGACCAGTTCGATGAAGTAGTTCATGAGGCTCCGCCGCCGTAGATCTGTTCGAGCTCGCGCGCGAACTTCTTGTTGATGAGGCCGCGGCGCACCTTCTGCGTGGCCGTGAGCTCGCCGTCGTCGTGGTCGAGCTCCTTTTCCAGGAGCACGAACTTGCGGATGTTCTCGACGCGGGCGAACTTCGAGTTCACCTCGTCCACCACCTGCTGGATGAGCTCGATCACCTCGCCCATCTGCGTGAGCGACTTGAAGGTGGTGTACTGCAGGTCGCGCTCGGCGGCCCAGCGGCCCACGCTGTCGAAGTCGATCTGGATCAGGCCACCAAGGAACTTGCGGCCCTCGCCGACGACGATGGCCTCGCGCACGAAGGGGCTGTCCTTGAGCGCGTTCTCGATCTCCGATGGCGCGATGTTCTTGCCGCCGCTGGTGATGATGATGGCTTTCTTGCGGTCGACCACGGCGATCTCGTCTTGCGCGCGCACCTCGACGATGTCGCCGCTGGCCAGCCAGCCGTCGGCGGCCAGGATGTCCTTCGTGCCCTTGTCGTCGAACAGGTAGCCCTGGAACACGCCGGGCGAGCGCACGAAGACTTCGCCGTCCTCGCCGAGCTTCCACTCCACGCCTGGCATCGCGGGTCCGCAACTGCCGGACACGAAGGGCCGCCCCGGCACCTGAACGAAGGCCAGGCCGCCCGCCTCGGTGAGGCCATAGCCCTGACCCACGGGCAGGCCGATGATGTCGAAGAACTTCAGGGTCTCGGGCGACACCGAGGCGCCGCCGCACATGCGCGTGTGCGTGCGGTTCAGGCCCATGTGGCGCTGCATGTTGCGAAACAGCAGGCCATACCAGACGCCGAACTCGATCCGGTCAACGAGGTTCACCAGACGCCCGTGTTCGGCCCGCCGGTCCGACAGCGCGCGCCCGCGCTTCATGCCCACGCGGTACAGCCAGCGCTGCACGCGCCCGCTGTCCTTCATGCGGAACTCGAAGTGCTGCTGCAGCTTTTCCCAGATGCGCGGCACGCCGAGGAAAAAGGTGGGCGCGATCTCGCGGATGTTGGCCGAGACCGTGTCGATGGATTCCGCGAAGTTCACCGTGCCGCCGGTGAGCAGGTGCAGCACGGTCGAGTAGCCGCGCTCGGCCACGTGGCACAGCGGCAGGTAGCAGACCGACTCGAAGCGCTTGCCCACCATGTCGCGCGCGGCGGCGTAGGAGTAGGCGGCGAAGATGAAGTTGCGGTGCGTGAGCATCGCGCCCTTGGGCGGGCCGGTGGTGCCCGAGGTGTAGACGAGGATGTTCACGTCGTCGGGCACCAGCGAATCGATGCTGTGGTCCAGGCGTTGCTCGGCCAGAGGGTCTTCCTGCGCGAGCTGGTCGCCCAGGGCCATCAGGTGCTCGAAGCTGTGCGGCAGTCCCGGTGCGTAGCGGCGCAGCCCCTTCATGTCGACGCAGAAGATGTGCTGCAGGTGCGGCAGGCCCGCGCCCTCCTTCATCGCGTCGAGCACCTTGTCGGTCTGCTCCTGGTCGCCGGTGATGGCCACCTTGGCCTGGCAGTGGCCCGCGATGTAGAGCACCTCGGCCCAGGGGTTGGTCGGGTAGATGCCCACCACCTGCACGCCCAGCATCTGGGCGCCCAGGTCGGCGTAGAACCACGCGGGGATGTCCTCGGCCGCGATGACGATGCGGTCGCCGCGCCGCAGGCCGAGCTTCATCAGGCCCAGCGCGGTGCGGCGCGCGTCGCGGTAGTAGTCGGCCCAGGTGCGGCCGCGCCAGATGCCTTGCACCTTTTCGCGCAGCGCCACCTGGTTCCCGCGCTCCTTGGCGCGGTGGCGCAACAGGCCGGGCAGCGTGCCTTCGCCGCGCAGCAGGGAGTCGTGCTCAAGCATGGGCACCCTCCTCACCCAGGTACGCCGCCAGCACGGCGGGGTTGGTGGCCACCTCGGCCGGCGTGCCTTCGGCGATCAGGCAGCCGAAGTCCAGCACGTAGACGCGGTCGGACAGGTCCATCACCACCTGCATGTCGTGTTCGATCATGAGCACCGCGATGCCGAACTCGTCGCGGATGTCGAGCGTGAAGCGCGCGATGTCTTCCTTCTCTTCCCGGTTCATGCCCGCGACGATCTCGTCGAGCAGCAGCAGTCTGGGCTCGCAGGCCAGGGCGCGGCCGAGTTCCACGCGCTTCTGCTGACCGTAGGCGAGCTGGCTCACGGGCTTGTCGCGCAGTTCCTCGATCTCCAGGAACTCGATGACCTGCTCGACCTTCTCGCGCGCGGCGATTTCCTCGCGGCGCGAGCGCCCCCAATGCACCAGCGATTCCCACACCGGGTAGCGGAAGTGGATGTGCCGGCCCACCAGCAGGTTCTCCACCACCGTGCCGTGGCGGAACAACGCGAGGTTCTGGAAGGTGCGGCCGATGCCCAGACGCGCGAACTGGTGCGACTTGAGGCCCGCGGTGTCGCGGCCCGCGAAGCGGATCGTGCCGTCGCTGGGCGGCAGCACGCCGCTCACCAGGTTGAAGGTCGTGGTCTTGCCGGCGCCGTTGGGGCCGATGAGGCTCACGATCTCGCCCGGCATGACCTTCAGGCTCACGTCGTTGACGGCCTTGACGCCGCCGAAGCGCTTGGAGATGCGGGTGGCCTCGAGCACGGGGGTTTGCGCGGCAAGGCTCATGACAGCCACCTCTTGCGGCGCTTGTAGTGCTTCACGTCTTTCATGCTGGTGCGGCCGGGCTGTGAGCTCAGTCCCAGGTAGAACTCGCGCACGTCGGCATTGCGGCGCAGTTGCTCGCTGGTGCCGTCCATCACCACCCGGCCGTTTTCCATGATGTAGGCGTAGTCGGCGATGGCCAGCGCGCGGCTGGCGTTCTGCTCGACGAGCAGGATGGTCAGGCCCGTGGTTTCGCGCAGGGTCTGGATGCAGCGGAAGATTTCGCTCACCACCAGCGGCGCCAGGCCCAGCGAGGGCTCGTCGAGCACCAGGATCTTCGGCTGGCTCATCAGTGCGCGGCCGATGGCCACCATCTGCTGCTCGCCACCCGACAGGTAGCCCGCCGTGGTCTGGCGCAGGGCGGCCAGGCGCGGGAACAGGCTGAAGACGAAGTCGCGCGCCTGCGCCAGCTTCGCGGCGCTCTGCAGGTGCGCCCCGGTGATCAGGTTCTCTTCGACCGTGAGCGTCTGGAACAGGCGCCGCCCCTCGGGCACCTGCACCATGCCTTGCCGCACGATGGCGGGTGCGGGGTCCTTCTCGACCGCGCGGCCGTTGAGCAGGATGCTGCCCTTCTCGATCACGCCGTCCTCGGCGTCGAGCACGCCCGAGACGGCCTTGAGCACGGTGGACTTGCCCGCGCCGTTGGAGCCCAGCAGGGCCACGATCTGGCCCGGGCGCACCTCGAGCGAGACGTCGCGCACGGCCTCGATGGCGCCGCCGTAGACGACCTGGATGTTGTGGATGGCCAGCGCGGGCACGGGTGCTGCGCTGGCGGCGGTGGTGGCTGTCATGGGTGTCTCTGTTCCACCCTCGCGCATCGCTGCGCCGCGGGTGGTCATCTCCTGATAATTAGTCCGTCGCGTCGGTCTTTAATTGAGGCGGATTATGGTGCTTCGTTCCGGTCGATTCCCTGGGGATTTCCCTAGATGGCGGACGCCACCGGTGCGGTCTGCAGCAGTTCTTTCAGCGGCACGGCTTCGTCGGCCAGGCGCTCCACGTCCAACGTGCAGACCTGGGCCAGCGCGCGCTTGGCCAGCATGAAGTCGGCGGGCCGGTTGATCGCGTCCATGGCCAGCAGCCGATCGCCCGCGACGTAGAAGGCGCTGAAGGACTGCGTGGCCGGGTCGCCGCGCAGCACGCAGCGTTCGTACCCTTGCGACAGGCCCGCCATTTGCAGCTTGAGCGCGTACTGATCGGACCAGAACCAGGGCACGGCGCGGTGGGGCCTGGGCTTGCCGCCCAACCATGAGCCCGCCGCGCGCGCCTGCTCCAGCGCGTTCGGCACCGACTCGATGCGCAGCTCGCGTCCATAGAGGCTGTTGAACTGCAGCGTGCAATCGCCGGCGGCCACGATGTGCGGGTCGCGCGTGCGCGAGAGCTCGTCCACGGGGATGCCGCCCTCTTCCGCGATGCCCGCGGCGCGCGCGGCCTCGACGTTGACCAGCATGCCCAGGCCGGCGACCACGAGGTCCACCGGCAGGCGCGTGCCGTCGCGGCAGACGACGGCGCGGATCGCGTCTCCGCTCACCTCGACCGAGGCGACCTCCGCACCGGTGCGCAGGTCCACGCCAGCCGCTCGGTGCACGCGCTCATAGAAGGCCGACACCTCCGGCCCCGCCACCCGCGCGAGCACACGGTCCTGCAGCTCGAGCAGCGTGACCTCGGCGCCCAGGCCACGCGCGGAGGCCGCGACCTCCAGGCCCACGTAGCCGCCGCCGATGATGAGCACGCGCGCGCCAGGGGTCAGCTGCGCGCGGATGCCCTCGGCGTCGGCCATGGTGCGCAGGTGGTGCAGGTTGCGCGGACGCGCGCCCGGCGCCAGCCCGGCGCAGGACAGGGGCCGGGGGCGGCCACCCGTGCACAGCGCGAGCTTGTCGTAGGCCATGGAAGTGCCGTCGGCCAGCGCGATGCGCCGGTTCGCGCGGTCGATGGCCTCCATGCGCGCGCCGCTCACCAGCGCCACGCGGGCCGATTCGTACGCGCTGCGCGGACGCAGCAGCAGGCCGTCGACATCGACCTTGCCCGCCAGCCAGGCCTTGGACAGGGGTGGCCGGTGGTAGGGCAGCGCGGGCTCCTCGCCCAGCAGCGTGATGCGCCCGGCCCAGCCGTTCTGGCGCGCCGACACGGCGAGCTCGCTGCCCGCGTGGCCCGCGCCGACGATCAGCAGGTGTTGGTCCGAAGTCTCCATGCTTACCCTGAGAAGGTTTGATCCTGGTCAATATATAGTCCGACTCGTCGGTCTAAATATAAGCAGCTTTGGACCTGAACGCAAGGAGAAACCGATGACGAGGACAAGGGCGGACGATTACGAGGACAAGAAGGCCACCATCCTGGACAAGGCGGCCGCGCTGATCGCGCGCAAGGGCTTCGACCAGGCGACCATGCAGGACGTGGCCAAGGCCTGCGGCACCTCCAAGTCGCACATCTACCACTACTTTCCCAGCAAGGAAGAGTTGCTCTACGCCATCGTGCACGACCACATCACGCGCCAGGCGGCGGATCTGGCGCGCATCGTGGAGCAGCGGCTGCCGGCCGAGGCGCGTTTCCAGCAGTTCGTGGAGAGCTTCATGCAGGGCGCGGCGCGTGAGCGCGACGAGCACATCATCCTGATGAACGACCTGAAGTACCTGCCGCGCGCGGAGCTGAAGACGATCCGTTCGCTGGAGAGCAGCATGACGGAGCTGCTCAACGGCCTGCTGGAGGAGATCAACCCCGGCCTGATGAAGACGGCGCGCGTGCGCAAGCCCTACGCGCTGCTGCTCTTCGGCATGATGATCTGGACCTTCAGCTGGTACCGGCCGTCGGGGGACATCGGGCCGAAGGAGCTGGCGGCTCGCATTTCGCACCTGTTCGTGCACGGGTTCAAGGCCGAGGACTTGAGTTCATCTTTGGCGAGGTGAGGGAGTTGGCGCTTCAAGTGCTTCAAGTGCAGCGGGTGGGCGGGCCAGAGAGGAAGTCCGATTCTTTTGTTTGCGAGCCCAGGTGTCACTTGTAAGGGGCGGGCACCGGGCCGTGGCGGCGCCTGTGCGGTGCCGAGAAGCGCAGGGCGGGTGGCCGCGCGCGCAGCGCGCTTCGTCATCTGATTTGCGGCATCTGTTTGAGCGGAGCGCGCAACGCGCGCGCAGCGAGTTATGCCGCAGGCCACCTGACCGAGCATCGCAGGGGAGTCCTCGCGCAGCGAGGACCACCGCAGTGAAGCCGCCACGGCCCTGTGCCCGCCCCTGACGCGCCAACCATGGTCGCGCCAAAAAAGACAAAACCACAAACGCAAGACAGATCAGTTCACCCCTCGCCCCTTCCCCTTCCAGTAAGGCTCCCGCAGCACGTTCTTCATGATCTTCCCCGCCCCCGACAGCGGCAGCGCGTCGCGAAACTCCACGCGGCGCGGGCATTTGTAGTTCGCGATGAGCGTGTGGCAGTGATCGATGATCTCCTGCTCGCTCACACGCTGGCCGTCCTTCAACGCGACGACGGCCATCACCGCCTCGCCCCATTTCTCGTCCGGCACGCCGATCACCGCGCACTCTCGCACCGCCGGGTGCGCGTGCACCGCGTTCTCCACCTCGCGCGAGTAGATGTTCTCGCCACCGCTGATGATCATGTCCTTCACGCGATCGACGATGGTGATGAAACCGTCCTCGTCCATCCAGGCACCGTCGCCCGTGTGCATCCAGCCGTTGCGGATGGCCGCGGCCGTGGCCTCCGGCTTGTTCCAGTAGCCCAGCATCACCTGCGCGCCCCGCACCGCGATCTCGCCCGGCGTGCCACGCGGCACCTCGTTCCCGTCGGGGTCCACGATCTTCACGTCCACGCCGTAGGCGGCGCGGCCGGCGGCGTGCCGCTTGTGCGGGCCGTGCTCGCCATCGAAGTGGTAGCGCCAGGGCAGGCTCACCGTCAACGCGGCGGTCTCGGTCATGCCGTAGCCCTGGATGAACTCCCAGCTCGGCAGCTTGTCGATGGCAGCGGCCAGCACAGCGTCGGGGATGGGCGAGGCGCCGTACTCGCAGTAGCGCACGCTGCTGAGGTCGTAACGGCCGAAGTCCGGGTGGTTCAACATCATGTTGATCATGGTCGGCACGAACAGCACGTAGTTGACCCGGTGCGTCTGGATGGCCTCGAAGGCCAGCACCGCGTCGAACTTGGGCAGGCACACGTGCGTGCCACCGGCCAGCGTGAGCGCGAAGGCCGGGGACGCGCCGGCCAGGTGGAACAAACCCGCCGAGTGCATGTAGCGGGTCTGGTCCGAGAAGTGCAGCGTGGCGATCCAGTTGATCGACGCTGCGATGAAGTTCTTGTGCGAGAGCATCACACCCTTGGGGTGGCCGGTGGTGCCGCCCGTGTAGTAGATGCCGCAGAGCTCGTCGTCGCGGCCGCATTCGTCGGCCATGGGCGGTGTCTGCGCGATCAGCGCCTCGACACCGTGCATGCCGGCGGGCGTGGGCTGGTCGCCCATGTGCAGCACGTGCGCCATGGGGTGCCCCTTGAGCAGTTGCGGCACTTGCGGCGCGAAGCCATCGTCCACCACCAGGCCGGCGCAAGCGGCGTCGTTCAGGCTGTAGACGTTCTCGGGAATGGCCCAGCGCGTGTTCAGCGGCACGATGACGAGCTTGGCCCAGGCGGCGGCGAAGAAGAGCTCGATGTAGTTGTCGCTGTTGAAGGCCAGCACCGCGAGGCGATCACCCGGCTGCAGGCCCAGGGCGCGCAGGCCGGCGGCCAGGCGCGGCACGCGCTCGCCCACTTCCTGCCAACTGCGTTGGCGGTTCTGGTAGATGGTCGCGGGAAATCGGTGGCGCGTCTGCACCGCCCGCGTGAGCGCCTGAGTGAGCTGCATGTTCCTGTCTCCTGCTCTCGGCCTTATAGCGCGGGATGTTTCTGCGGCCCAGGGTACTTCGGGTACCCCGCGGCCACGCCGTATTCGCTGATGCCGATGCCGCTTTCACCGTCGGTGTGCACGCGCAGCACGTGGTCGCCCAGCGTGCGGGCGCGCTCGCGCGTGAGCGCGTCGTCCAGGTTCCAGGCGTCGTGCCCTTCGGCGTAGGCGCCCTTGTCGTCGCCATGGTTCCAGCCGCCGAAGCCGCCGTAGAGGCCACCCTTGAGGTAGAAGCGCGTGGGCAACGGCTCCAGCCGCAGCACGCGCGGCGCGCCGTGGTCGAAGCGCAGGCGCAGCTCACCGCCCGCCAGGGTTTGGCCCAAGGCGTCATCGGCCCACTGCAGCTCATGGTCGACGCCGGTGATCTCGCGCTCCACCACGCGCCCGTCCGCCTGGCGCTGGAACTCCGCGCCGGACAGGTAGAAGGGTTTGCCTGGCTCTCGCTCCTTCAGGAACAGGCACACGCCCAGGGACTCGGTCTGCAGCATGGACCAGGTCCAGAAGAACTTCTTGTGCGTCTGCATGGGCGGCGCGGCCCAGTCGGTGCGCATCTCGGAACGCACACCCCAGGACCGGTCGCGCTGTCCCCACCAGGTGGCGGGCTCCAGCGCATGCCGCTCACCATTGACTTGCAGCCAGCCACGCCAGCGGCCGAACTGCGTGACGCGCGCGAGGTCTTCCTCCACCACGCCGTCGCGCACGCGGCGGCTCTGCTTCTCCTGCGCGGCGGGCAGGCAGGCCTCGAACTGCAGCTCGAAGAACAGGCCCGAGGCGTTGTCCTTCAGTTGCAGGCGGTGCACGCCCTGCGCGGGCGAGATGTCCAGGCGCAGCGGTCCGACGGCCAGGTCCAGCGGGTTCGTGCCGAGCTGGCGCGAGGCGCGGAAGTTGTATTGCGTGCGACCCACGGTCACGCCCGCGAAGGCGTCCATCACTCCGCGGTTGGGGTAGTAGCCGAAGCCGATGTCCAACAGCAGCGGACGGCCGTCGACGGGGTGCGCGGTGTACCACCAGCGCTCGGTGAAGCGCGGATCGCCGTTGCCGGCCTGCGCGAAGGTGCCGGGCGTCTGATGGCCGGGCAGGTCGTCCTGGGGAGTCAGCATGAAGATCAGTCCTTGGGGGCAGCGGCCGTCATGGCGCTGAAGTCGGTGAGCGGAATGCGCTGGCGTTCGACGCGCAGTTGATCGCGCAGGGCCTGGCGCAGGATGGCGTCGAGTTCGGCCGCGAGCTCGGGCGACAGCGAAGGGCCTTGTTCGTCGAGCCAGTCGGTGAGCTCGCGCGTGCGCGCCTGGGCGGCATCCAGATCCGTGGCGTCGACACCGGCCGGCAGCGCCACACCGGCGCGCGCCGCGCGCTCGGCGAAGCGCTGGTTGCCATCGACCAGCGCGCGGGCCTGGGCCTGCAAGGCGCTCGGGTCCCACACGGTCATGCCGGCGAGCTTGCCGAGGATGTCGTGCACGGCGGCGAGCTGGCCGCGCGCGAAGTCGCTGCCGAGCTCTGGCGCCACCGCGTCGTTGAGCGTGCGGCGCAGGGCCTCGATCAATCGGGCGAGGTCGGTGTTCATTCGAATTCCCTCCGCGCTGCGCGCTGCGGGGCTGAGCGCCTTGGGAACGGCCCGGCGGCGCTCATGAAGCCAACTCCACGCCGCGCGCCTTGTTGGCGGCTTCGGCCATCAGGCGGTTGAGTTCGAGCAGGGTGGACGCGACCTGAAAGCCCATGGAGGCCATGCGAACGTCCTGCGCGCGGCCGCTCTCCACGCGTTGCGCGGCGCTCAGCAGCATGGACGCGCTCTTGTACAGGCCCAGCACCTCGTAGTAGCGCCAGGCCAGCGGGTCGGGCGTGAAGCCGGCCTGGCGCGCGTAGCGCTCGGTGAAGGCCTCGCGGGCCATGATGCCGCCGACGCGGCCGGTGCCGCCGGAGAACACGCGCAGCGCGGCCCAGGCCAGGTCCTCGTGCGGGTCGCCGGGGTGCACGAGCTCCCAGTCGAGCACGGCGGTGATGCGGCCGTCCTGCTGCAGGAAGTTGCCCACGCGGTAGTCGCCATGCACGATGACCACGCGCGGCGCGGTGGGCGCGTGGCGCAGCAGCCAGCGCATGGCGTGGTGCATCTGCGGCGGCGCGCGCGAGGCGTCGTCGGCGAAGCCGGCGTGGCGCCACCAGTACAGGGTCTGCTCGCGCGCCACGGTGGCGGCGTCGACATCGCCCCACAGGCGCTTCAGGGGCGTGGCTTGCCAGTCCACGCGATGCAGCGTGGCCAGGCCGTCGGTGAAGTCCTGCGCGAGGCTGGCGTTGTGCGCTTCGCCGCGCGCCTCGGCCGCGCCCTTCCAGGGCATGGGTGTGTCACCGTCCACGCGGCCGGTGACGAGGAACGGCGCGCCGATGACCGAGGGGTCGTCGCTGAACGCGAAGACGCGGGGCACCGGCAAGGCGGCGAGGCCCTGCAAGGCCTGCAGCGCGCGGAACTCGGGCTCGGCCCGGTAGGGCGCGAGCAGGCCCCGCGGATCGCCGATGCGCAGGATCAGATCGAGCGCCTCGCCGCCACCGTCGGGCGTGGCGCGGAGGCCCAGGGTGATCCACGAAAAACCCGCGGGAAAACGGCGCCAGCCGTCCAGGCGCAGTGGGCGCTGCAGCGCCCGGGAGAGAAAAGGACCGAGCCGGCGGCTCAGGGTGTCCGCCGACAGGTCCAGGCTGGGTGCGTTCATCCGCCGGTGCTCTTGAAGAGAAGGTTGGGCAGCCACAGGCTGAGCGCGGGGACCGATGCGATCAGCAGCACGCGCAGCAGGTCGGCCGTGATGAAGGGCAGCACGCCGCGCACCACCGAGCCCATGGCCATGTCCGGCGTCACGGACCGGATCACGAACAGGTTGACGCCGATGGGCGGCGTGATGAGGCCGATTTCCACCACCACCACGATCAGGATGCCGAACCACACGGGGTCGTAGCCGAGCGCGGTGACGATGGGAAAGAAGATCGGCACGGTGAGCAGGATCATGGACAGGCTTTCGAGAACGCAGCCGAGCACCAGGTAGATCGCGATCATGACCAGGATGACACCGAAGGGCGATAGGCCGCTGCCCTGCACCATGGCCAGCAGGCCTTCGTGCACACCGGTGATGTTGACGAACTCGCCGAACAGGGCCGCGCCCAGGATGATGGCGAACATCATGGCCGAGGTGCTGGCGCTGTCCGCGAAGATCTGGCGGATCTGCGCCAGCGTGAGGTTGTGCCGCGTGAGCGCGAACAGCAGCGCGGCCGCCGCGCCGATGCCCGAGGCCTCGACCGAGGTGAACAGGCCGCCGTAGATGCCACCCATGACGATGGCGAAGATGGCGGCCACCGGCCACAGCGTGCGCACCAGGCGGCGCACGTCCATCTTCACGCCCTCGGTGTGCACGGGCGCCTGAGCCGGGTCGCGCCAGACCATGTAGCGCACGGCCAGCAGGTAGCCGGCCATGGCGATCAGCCCCGGCACGATGCCGGCCGCGAACAGCTTGCCGATGTGCGTCTGCGTGGCCACGCCGTAGACGACCATGATCACCGAGGGCGGGATCAGGATGCCCAGCGTGCCGCCCGCCGCCACGGCGGCGGAGGCGAGCCTGTCGCCGTAGCCCAGGCGGCGCATCTCGGGGATGGCGACCTTGCCCATGGTGGCCGCCGTGGCCACGCTGGAGCCGCAGATGGCGCCGAAGGCGCCGCAGGCCGCGACGGTGGCCATGGCCACGCCCCCGCGGCGGCGGCCGATCAGGGCCTGCGCGGCGCGGAACAGGTCGCCGGAGATGCCGGCGCCCGCGACCAGGTTGCCCATGAGCACGAAGAGCGGCAGCACGATCAGCGTGTACACGAGCGTGCTGTCGCGCGTGATGGTGGCGGCCATGCTGAGCGCGGGCGTCCAGCCGTTGAGCAGCACCACGCCGCCGAAGCCGACCAGGCCGAGGGCGGTGGCGATGGGCACCTGCAAAAAGATCAGTGCGAAGGCGATGAGAAATCCCAGGGTGACGGAGAGCATGTCAGCGCGCCTCCTCTGCCAGCACGGTCTCGCGGCCCCAGGCCCCCAGCGCCTGCGCCAGGAAGATGAGCGCGCTCAGGCACGCGAGCAAGGCCATGCCCCACAGCACCCAGGCCGTGGGGATGCCGAGAATGGCAGAGGCATCGCCATAGTCGGCCGAGCGCAGGGCCTGGCGGCCGCAGGTCCAGGCGATGACACCGAACAGCGCCGCGCCGACGGCACCCGCCAGCAGGCGCTGGAAGCCGCGCAGCGCGCGCGGCACCGGCACCAGGTCCACCACGATGTGGCCGTGGCGGCGCGCGATCACGGGATAGAACACGAACACCATCAGGCCCAGCAGCACCTCCATCACCTCCGTGCCCCACAGCAGCGGGCTGTTGAAGAGGTTGCGGCCGGCCACGTCGATGAACACGATGAGCATCAGCGCCAGCAGGCTCAACGTGCCCACGGCCGTCAGTGCCCGTTCGATCCTGCCTTCCCGTGCGTGCGCCATGCCTTACTTCCCGCGCGAGGCGGAGGCCACCTCGGCGCGCAGTTCGTCCAGCAGCTTCTGCGGGTCGGCCACGCCCTTCTTCTTCGCCTTTTCGATCCAGTCTTTCTCGACCGGCGCGAGCAGCTTCTTCATTTCCTCGACCAGGGGCGCGGGCGCGGTCTCCACGCTCTTGCCGGCCTTGCGCAGGCCGTCGAAAGCGGCGCGGTCGCCCTTGGCGTAGGCCGCGCCGATCTTCGCGGCGAAGGCGTCGCCGCTGATCTTGGTGATGGCCTCGCGGTCGGCGGCGCTGATGGACTTCCACTTGTCCTCGTTGATGCCCAGCACCAGCACGGTGTTGTAGATGGCGCCGGGCACGATGGTGGCGTGCGACACCAGGTCGTTGAGCTTGAAGGCCGGGATGGACTCGGGCGGCATCAGGGTGCCGTCGAGCACGCCGGAGGACATCAGCTCGTAGGTCTCGCTCACGGGCTTGCTCACCGGCACGGCGCCCAGCAAGGTGAGCGCCTGCGTGGCGCTCGGCTGCGGGCTGCGGAACTTCAAGCCCTTGAAGTCGGCGATGCTGCGCAGGGCGCGCTTGTTGTTGAACAGCTGGCCCGGCGACACCACGTAGACGGACAGCGGGTGCACGCCCTTGAATTCACCGTACTGCGCGAGGTTCTTGCGGAAGAAGCGGTCGGCGATGGGCGCGAGCACCTCGGGGTTGTCGCTGACGAAGGGCATCTGCAGCGCTTCGAGAACGTCGAAGCGGTTGGGCGTGTAGCCGGGGATGAAGACCACCAGGTCGGCCTGACCGTCGCGCGCCACGTCGAACTGCGCGGGCAGCGTACCCACCACCTTGGGCAGGGTGTCGATCTTCACTCGGCCGGCGGTGACCTTCTCCACCTCGGCGATCCAGGGCTCGATGACTTCCATGCGCATGGCCTGGCCCACGGGCAACCAGTTGGAGTACTTCAGTGTGGTGGTCTGAGCGGACGCGGGGGCGGCGGCCGCGAAGGCGCCGATCAGCGCCAGGGCGCCGACGAGGCGGCGGGTGCGGGAAATCATGGCTTGTCTCCTAGGGTTGTGGGGGGTGACAGGGGCTGACGGACCGCGCAGAACGCGCCTGCGCTGCACGGCGTCAATAATAGTCCGACGGGACGGTATATGAGAAGGGCTTGATTGACCGTGTTACTTGGGGTTTCCCCTGTGGGTCGGACAGAAGGCTTTTCGCAGGGTGGGTTGGCGCGTCAGGGGCGGGCACAGGGCCGTGGCGGCTTCACTGCGGTGGTCCTCGCTGCGCGAGGACTCCCCTGCGATGCTCGGTCGGGTGGTCTGCGGCATAACTCGCTGCGCTGGCTTCGCCAGCTCCGCTCAAACAGATGCCGCAAATCAGATGACGAAGCGCGCTGCGCGCGCGGCCACCCGCCCTGCGCTTCTCGGCACCGCACAGGCGCCGCCACGGCCCGGTGCCCGCCCCTGACAAGTGACACCTGGGCTCGCCAAGAAGGAAGAAAAGAGGGATTTCCGCTCTCGCGTGCCAACCCTGTTCGCCAGCCGAGGGCCCGGGGTACGGTGCGGCGGGCGCCTGTGCGCTGGCGAGGAGCGCAGGGTGAGTGGCCCGCGCGCGAAGCGCGCTTCGTGAACTGATTGGCGGCATCTGTCTGAACGGAGCGCGCGAAGCGCGCGCAGTGAGTTATGCCGCCGGGCCGCTCACCCGAGCACCGCAGCAAACCCCTCGCGCAGCGAGGGGCAGCGCAGTGAAGCCCGCTGCACCGTACCCCGGGCCCTCGGCCCGCCCACCCGCTGCACCTGAAACCCGCCACATCCGGAATGGACCATGCGCTCACCTCGCATCAGCCCTCGGCCACACGGACCACACCCCGGTCGTGCAGACGACCGAACTGCGCGGCGTCGATGCCGAGGAGTTGCGTGAGCACTTCTTCGGTGTGCTCGCCCAACCGCGGCGCGGCCTGCGCCGGCACGCGCGGCACGGCGCCGAAGTCCAGCGGAATGCCGGCGGCGAGCATGTCGCCAACGCCGGGCTGTTGCACGGTGCGGAACATCGGGTTGGCCGGCGAGCACTCGGCATCGTTCGCGAGCTCGGCGATGGTCTGGTAACGGCTCCAGCAGACGCCGTGCCGGTCGAAAGCCTGCGCCACGTCGCTGAAAGGCCGCGCAGCGATCCAGGGGCCGATCAATGCGGCGAGTTCGGCGCGCGCCTTGAAGCGCTCACCCTCACGCGACAGGTCCACGCCCAAGCGCGCGCCAAGTGCGTCGATCTCCGCGCCAAGCCCGGTGGCCTCCACGATCGAGCGCCACTGCTTGAGCGTGAGGCCCACCACCATCACACGCTCGCCGTCCTGCGTGACGAAGTCGCGCCCGAAAGCACCGAACAGCGCGTTGCCGTGCCGCTCTCGCGGCTGGCCCTGTTGCGCCTCGGCGATGAAGCCCAGGTGCTGCATCACCGCCAGCGCCACGTCCTCCAGCGCCAGCTTCACGTGCTGCCCCTGGCCGGTGCGGCGGCGGTGGCGCTCGGCGGCGAGCAGGCCCACGGCCACCATCTGGCCGGTGATCAGGTCCCACGCGGGCAGCACGTGGTTGACAGCGCCCTCGCCGTCCACGGGTCCGGTCATGTACGGCAGGCCCAGGCGCGCGTTGACGGTGTAGTCCACGGCCGAGCCGCCGTGGCGATCGCCCATGAGCGTCAGCTGGATCAGGTCGGGCCGCTTCGCCTTGAGCTGCTCATGGTCGAGCCAGCCGCGCGGCGGGAAGTTGGTGAGGAACAGGCCCGCGTCCTCGCCCGGCGCGCAGGCGATGGCCATGGCGAGCTCGCGGCCTTCGGGCGAAGCCAGGTCGAGCGCCACCGAGCGCTTGGCCTTGTTCAGGCCGCACCAGAACAGGCTGGTGTTGTCCTGCGTGACGGGCCAGCGGCGGTAATCGAGCCCGCCGCCCAGCGCGTCGATGCGGATCACGTCGGCGCCCATCTGCGCCAGCGTCATGCCGCCGAGCGGCGCCGCCACGAAGGCGGCGGCCTCCACCACGCGCAGGCCGCTCAGGATGCCCTCTTGCTGCGTCATCTCAAGCTCCCGCCGATGCGATGCCGAGCGCGCGTTCCATCAGGCTGCGCGCCACCACCTTGAGCGCGAGTGTCTCCTCCGCGCCTTCGAAGATCGAGAGCACGCGCGCATCGACGAAGTAGCGGCTCACCGGCGTCTCTTCCGCGTAGCCCATGCCGCCGTGCAGTTGCAGCGCCTCGCGCGTGACGAGTTCGGCCGAGCGGCAGGCCAGCAGCTTCACCAGGCTGGCCTCCATGCGGCCGTTGCCGCCATCGACGATGCCCGCCACCGTGTACGCCAGGCGCCGGCAGGCCGCGAGCCGCGCGCCCATGCGCGCGATCTTGGCCTGCGTGAGCGCGAAGTCGGCCAGCGGCGCGCCGAAGACCTTGCGGTCCTGCGTGTAGCGCACGGCGGCGCGCAGGGCCGCGCGCATCACGCCGCAGGCGCGGGCCGAGGTCTGCATGCGCCCACCCACCATGCCGGCGAGCGTGTAGTAGAAGCCCTTGCCCAGGCCGGCCTCGCCACCGACCACGTTGGCGTCGGGCACGAAGTAGTCCTGGAAGGACAGGTCGAAGGAATGCATGCCGCGGTAGCCGATGGTGGGGATGGCGCGGCCGCTGAGCTTGCCGCCGCCGTCCTGCACCACCTCGAACTGGTGCGTGTCGAACGCGGGCTTCTCGGCCAGCAGCACCGACAGGCCCTTGTGCCCCAGCGAGCGGTCGGGGTCGGTGCGGGTCACCACCATCAGCACGCCCGCCTTGCCGGCGAAGGTGCACCAGGTCTTGGCCCCGTTGAGCAACCACCCGCCGGGCACGCGCGTGCCCTTGAGCTGGCAGGCCGCGAGGTCGGAGCCGCAGTCGGGCTCGGTCATGGCGATGGCGCACAGCGGGTCGCCCGCGGCCAGGCGGGGCAGCCAGTGGTGCTTCTGTTCGTCGGTGCCACCCGCCAGCAGCGCCTTCGTGAGGATCTCGGGGCGCGTGATCAGGCTGCCGGCGGCCGCGAGCGAGCCCTCCGACAGGGCCTCGGTCACCACCACCATGAGCAGGGTGTCCTCGTGGTCGTTCGGTGCGCTGCCGCCGTGCGCCTCGGGAATCGCGAGGCCGAACACGCCCATCTCGCGCATGGGCTGCAGCAGGGATTCGGGCACGGTGAGGTCGTGGCGGTGGATGGCTTCCGCCTGCGGCGCCACCACCTCCTGGGCAAAGCGGCGGAAGGCGTCCTGCGCCAGCGCGTGCTGCTCGTCCAGCGCCACCTCGCCCACGACGCCCTGCGCGTCGATCACGCCACGCCCGGCGGCCTGCAAGGCGTCGCTGCCACCGGCGGCCTGGCGCAAGGCGCGCCACTCGGGCAGGGCCCGCAGCGCGTCCACCGCGGCCGGGTCCTGGCCGGACTCGGCCAGCATCACGTCCAGCCGGTCGAGCAGGGCCACCACCGCCTCCACCGTGAACACCAGCGCGAGGCGCGCGTCCAGCGGCGCGCTGGCGGGCGTGAGGGCCGCGATGGCGGTCTCGGCGGCCAGCAATTCGGCGCCGGCCCAGGCCATCTCGAAGCTGGCCACCTGCTGCTCGTCCAGGCGCCGGGCGTTCAGCCGCCCGCCGTCCTGGCAGCGCTGTGCCAGTGCCAGCACGCCGGCGTCGAAGAGGGAGCGCACGCGCGCCAGAACGGCGGACGCGTTGGCGAGTTGTTGTTGCATCGGTTCTGCCATGTCGGACATCAAGCCACCTTGCCCACGCCGAGCACGCCCAGCGCCTTGTGGGCCGCCTCGCGCCCCGTGTCCACGCAGGCCTGCGTGCCACCGCCGCCGTAGTCTTTTACCGCATCGCCCACGTTCCAGAGGTTGGGCAAGGGCGTTTCCTGCGGCAGGTCGTAGCCGGCGCAGGAGCGCTGGGCGGGCCATTCGTCGCGCATCACGCGGATGGAGAGAATCTTCGCATCGGCGAAGCCGGGAAACTCGTTGCGCAGGTCCTGCAGGCCGAGTTCGGTCTCGGCCTTCTCGTCGAAATCGCCCAGCGCGGGCTTGGGCACCACGTAGGCCACGTACAGGTACCAGCCGGGCGGCGCCATTTCGGGGCACATCGCCGTGAGTTCGCCCAGGTTGCACAGGCGCTCGGTGTTGGCGAAGGTGATGAGGCCGGGCTGATCGATCAGGCGCTGCTGCGTGGCGAAGTTGACCACGATGTTGGCGGCAGGGCGCAGCACCTGGCGCGCCTTCGCCACGTAGGCCTCGCCCATGGCCTGTTCGCCGGCCAGCCGGATCGTGGCACTCGGCCCGACGTTGCTGATCACCACGCTGGCATCGATGCGTTGCGTCACCCCCTTGCGCACCACGTCCACGCCCGTCGCCCGGCCGCCTTCCACGTGGATCTTGCTCACCGGCGCGTCGAGCCAGATCTCGCCGCCCCTGGCGCGGATGCCGGCGCCCAGGTCGTTCCACAGGCCGATGGTGCCGCGCGGGCAGAAGCCGAAGCGCTTGAAGGCGCCCTTGAAGGCGAAGTAGGTGAGGAAGGCGCGCGCGGGCAATTCATCCGCGTTGGCGGCCCAGATGGCCGCGCAGAAGTTGCGGAACAGGCGGTGCACGGTGGCGTTCTTCGTGAACTTCTTCAGCCAGTCCTCGGTGGACAGCGTTTCCTCCGGCAGGTCCGCGTTGCCCTTGCGCACGTCGCCGAAGCTCGCGCCGATCTTCGCGGCCGCCTTGGTCAGCCCGCCGAGGATGAGGTTCCAGCCACCGCCCTTGCTGGGGTCGATGATCTTGCCGTCGATGCGGAAGACGGTGGCGGGCTGGGGCTCGCGCACGTCCAGCGGCACGCCCAGCAGCTCGAAGGTCTGCTCGAAGCCGCTGCCGCGCTCGATGGCGATGGCGCCGCGGTTGACGATGAAGCCATCGATCTCTTCGCTGGAGGCGCGGCCGCCGAGGCGGTCCTGCGACTCCACGAGCAGCACCCGGCGGCCCGCGGCCACGAGGTGGGCCGCCGCACTCATGCCGCCGGCACCGGCGCCGATCACGACGGCGTCGTAGTGGGGGTGGGTCATCTGTCTGTCTCCTGGGGATGTTCGTGTGGGTTGGGGTCAGCGCCAGCGCAGCGTGGCGTTCATGCCGATGAAGCCTTGGGCGTCGCTGGTCCAGAGCGCGGCACCGTCGGCGTTCAGGCGGCCGTTGAGGTGAAGCTCGTCGGTGTCGAAGGCGGGGCGCTGCGCGCGGAAGCTGAAGTGCGCGGCTTGCGACCCGGGCCGTTCGCGCGCGGCCAGGTCCAGCAGCAGCGTGGCCAGCAGCGGGCCCTGCACCACCAGCGCGGGGTAGAACTCCTCGCGCGTGGCGTAGTCGCGGTCGTAGTGGATGCGGTGGCCGTTGTAGGTGAGCGCGGAGAAGCGGAACAGCATCACCGCATCGGGCCTCAGCGCGCGCCGCCAGGTGGCGTCGGTGGGCGCGGGTTCGCCGGGTGGCAGTGGCGCGGGCGCGGCGGGCGCTTCGCGAAAGACGATGTGTTGCAGCTCGCTGATGCGGGGCCGGCCATCCTGCTCCAGCTCGTGCGCGACGGTGACGAAGACCAGCGCGCCGGCCTTGCCCTGCTTGAGTTCCACGCTGCGCACGGTGGAGGTCTTGCGCGCCGCGCGGCCCAGGCGCAATGGCTCGTGCAGCGTGAGTTCGCCCGCGGCCCACATGCGGCGCGGCAGCGGCACGGGCGGCAGAAAGCCACCGCGTTTCGGGTGGCCGTCCGCGCCGGTGCCTTCGCGGCTGGGCGCGTCGAGGAAGTAGAGCCAGTGCCAGGGCAGCGGCAAGGCGTCGCCATCGCCGTGCGCCTGCTCGCGGTCGAGCAGCCCCGCGAGCGCACGCGCCGGGAAGGGGTCGAGGTGCTGCTCGCGCGATTCGCTGCGGCCCACCCACTGTTGCAGGTGCGCCAGGTCAACGGGCGTGGCACTCATCGCAGGGCCTCCGGTGTGGTGATCGGCAGCCCCAGCGCCACACGGCGCACGAGCCAGGCACTGGGGCGGTAACGGGGATCACCGGTGGCGGCGAGTTGCGCGCGCAGGATCTCCAGCAGGCGGCCGGCGCCGAGCCGGTCACCCCAGCCCAGCGGGCCTTGCGGGTAACCCAGGCCCAGGCGCACCGCGTCTTCCAGATCGGCCACGCTGGCGATGCCGCGCTGCGCGATGTTGGCGGCGATGTTGACGATGGTGGCGATCACGCGCTGGGCGATGAACCCGGGGCTGTCGTTGATGAGGGTCACCGCGGTGCCGTCCTTCGCCAGCAGCGCGTGCGCGGCGTCGCGCGCGGCGGGCGAGGTGACGGCCGTGAGCATGAGCGTGCGGCGCAGCGCGAGTGGCGGCAAGGGGTCCACGGCGACGCAGCGCGTGGCGTCCAGACCCAGCGAGATCGCGGTGCTGGTGGCGTCGTTGCCCCAGGGCATCACGAGGTTCAGGTCCGCGTTGGATGCCTCGTCGACGAGGCGCACGCCGGCCGCGATCGCGAGTTCACGCAGTCCGGCAGCGCCGCTCGCGGCAGGGTCCACCCACACCGCCAGCGCCTCGGGCAAAGCAGGCACGGCCCGCGCAGGCGGACGTTGCTGTTGCCCGTCGACGTAGCGGTACCAGCCCTCGCCGCTCTTGCGGCCGAACAGGCCGGCGGCCACGCGCGGCGGCAACAGGGACGAAGGACGGAAACGCGGCTCCTGCTGGAACTGCTCGTAGATCGAGGCCATCACGCGCGAGGACACGTCCAGGCCCGTGAGGTCCAGCAGCTCGAAAGGCCCCATGCGAAAACCCAGGGCCTCTCGCAGCACATCGTCCACATCGGCGGGCGTGGCCACCTGTTCCTCGACGATGCGCAGGCCTTCGGTGTAGAGGCCGCGCCCCGCGTGGTTGATGAGAAAGCCCGGCTGGTCGGCCGTCACCACGGCGCGGTGGCCCGCACCTTCCGTGAGTTCGCTCAATCGCCGCACCACGGCGGGCGCGGTGCGCACGGCGGCGATGACTTCGGCCACCTTCATCAGCGGCACGGGGTTGAAGAAGTGCAGGCCCGCCACGCGCTCGGGCCGCCGGCAGGCGGCCGCGATCTCCGCCACGGTGAGCGAGGAGGTGTTGCTGGCGAGGATCGCGTGGTCACCGAGCAGGCTTTCGAGTTCGCGGAACAGCGCGCGCTTGACCTCCAGGTCTTCGACGATGGCTTCGATGACCAGTTCGCAGCCCGCGAGATCGGCGAGGCTGTCGCAGGCCGTCAAGCGGCTCCTTGCGCTGTCGTGCTCGTTGGCCGTCATGCGCCCCTTCTCGACCGCGCGCGCGAACATGCCGTCCACGTACTCGACGGCCTTCGCGGCGGCGCCCGGTTGCGCGTCGTGGCAGACCACCGTGTGGCCGGCCTGCGCGAAGAGCTGCACGATGCCGCGGCCCATGGTGCCGGCGCCGACGACGCCGATGGTGGTGAGATGTGCAGTTGCCATGGATCGTGTTCTGGCGTGCCGCGCTCAGCGGCCGTTGAATTGCGGTTTGCGCTTGTCGAGGAAGGCGCGCATGCCCTCGGTCTTGTCCTCGGTGTCGAAGAGCAGCAGGAACTCGCGGTTCTCCAGCGCGAGCGCGGCGTCCAGCGGCAGATCGGCGCCCTGGCGCAGCACGCGCTTGGTGGCCTCAATGGCTTTCGGCGGCATCCGCGCGGCCTTGCGCGCGAGTTCCAGCGCGCGCGCCAGCGCCTGCCCCTCGGGCGCGAGTTCGGCCACCAGGCCCAACTGGAAGGCGCGCTCGCCGGTGAGCGGCTCGGCCGTCATCAGCATGAGGCTGGCCACCTGCTTGCCCACGGAGCGCACCAGGCGCTGCGTGCCACCCGCGCCGGGCATGATGCCCACGGCCAGCTCCGGCTGGCCCAGGCGCGCACTGGCATCGGCCACGATGAAGTCGCACATGAGCGCGAGCTCGCAGCCCGCGCCGAGCGCGAAGCCGCTGACCGCCGCCACCACGGGCTTGCGCGCGTTCGCCAGCGGCGCCCAGTACTGGCCGAGGTCGATGCCGGCCACGTCCTGCGCGCCCTTGTCGACCAGCAGGTTCAGGTCCGCACCGGCCGCGAACACGCTGTCGCCACCGGTGACGACGATCGCCTTCACGGTCTCATCGGCCTCCAGCTCACGCACGGCGGCGGCGATGGCGGCGCGCATGGTGAGGTCCAGCGCGTTGCGCTTCTCGGGGCGGTTGAGCGTGAGCACGCCGACCGCGCCGTCGCGCGACACCACCACGGGCGCTTGAGCAACGGCGGCCTGAACGCTGGTCCCGCTCACCGTTTCGCTCCGGGCCGCCCGATGAAATCGGCGGCGCGCTTGTCGCGGAAGGCCGCGTAGCCTTCCTGAAAATCCTCGCCGAGCAGGCACACGGCCTGGTCGGATTCTTCACGTTGAAGCTCGTCGTCGAGCGAGGCCGCGGGCTGGTTCAGCCGCTGCTTCATGCGGGCGAAGGCCTCGGTGGGCAACTGCGCGAGTGTGCCGGCCAGCGCCACGGCGCGGTCCATCACCTCGGCGTCCTCGCACATCACGTCGGCCAGACCGATGCGCAAGGCCTCTTCGCCAGGCACGGGCTCGCCATCGCTCAACAGGCGGCGCGCCACGGGCAGGCCCACGCGGCGCGGCAGCGTGAGCAGTTGCCCCCAGTCGGGTGCCAGGCCCAGCTTGAGGAAGGGAAACAGCACGCGCGCGCCGCGCCCGATGACGATGCGGTCGCCCAGCAGCGCCAGGCCCACCGCCGCGCCCGCCGTCACGCCTTCCATGGCGCTCACCACCGGCACGCGCGCACCGGCCACCAGGCGACACAGCACGTGGATGTGGCGCATGCGCTCGCGCGCCTGGGCTTCGTCCAGCCCGAGCATGCTGGGGATGTCGCCGCCGGCGGAGAACACGCATTCCACCCCACCGAGCACCAGGGCGCGCACCTGCGCGTCGTCCTGCAGCGTGAGCAGGTGATCGATGAAGCCCTGGCGAACCGCGTGGTCGATCGCGTTGCGCTTGTCGGGCCGGTTGATGCGCAGCCGCGCCACGTGCGGCGCGGGGCGGTCAAGCAGAACAACGGGATCCCTCATGTTCAGACGCCTTCCAGCCCCACGATCGACACCGAGCACGCGTTCTGCGATGGCTGGCCACCCAGGTTGTGGATCAGCCCGGTCTTGGGATCGGCGAGCTGGCGCGGACCCGCGCGCCCCTGCAGCTGCAGGTAGATCTCGTAGAGCATGCGGATACCGCTGGCGCCCACGGGATGACCGAAGCACTTGAGGCCGCCATCGATCTGGCAGGGCAGGCGGCCGTCGGCGTCGAAGTGGCCATCAAGCACGTCTCGCACGCCCGCTCCCTCGTCCGACAAGCCCAGGTCTTCCATGGTGACGAGCTCGGTGATCGAGAAGCAGTCGTGCACCTCGGTCATGCTGATCTGCTCGCGCGGGTCGGCGATGCCGGCCTCCTCGTAAGCGCGCCTGGCCGCGATGCGCGTGGTGTGCACATAGCTGCCGTCCCATTCGCTGCCTTGCAGCTCCCAGCCGTTGGACACCGCCACCTGCAGCGCCTTGAAGGTCACGAGATCCTTCTTGCCCAGGCTGCGTGCGATCTCGGGCGTCGTCACGATCACTGCGGCCGCGCCGTCGGACACGCCTGCGCAGTCGAACAGGCCCAGGGGCTCGGCGATGATGGGCGCCTGGATCACCGTCTCTTCGCTCACGGCCTTCTGGAAGTGCGCCTTCGGGTTCTTGGCGCCGTTGGCGTGACTCTTCACCGACACGTGCGCGATCGCGCGTTTGAGCAGCGCCGGGTCCACGCGGTGCTTGGCCTGGTAGGCCGCGGCCAGTTGCGCGAAGTTGGCGGGCGCCACGGCGTTCGGGTACCACTGCGGGATGTAGGTCCCCACGGTGGCCATGGGCAAACCGCCGTAGCCTGTGTCCTTGAGCTTCTCCACGCCGAGTGCGAGCGCGATGTCGCAGGCGCCCGCGGCCACCGCATACACCGCGGCACGGATCGCCTCGGAGCCGCCCGCACAGAAGTTCTCCACGCGCGTCACGCCGATGTTGGGCAGGCGCAGCGCGATGCTCATGGGCGTGCCGCCGCGGCCCGTGCCCACGTCGTCCATGTGGGTGGAGAACCAGGCCGCGCCGAGCTGATCGGGCGTGATGCCGGCGTCGGCCATGGCCTCGTTGTAGGCCTCCAGCATGAGGTCCTCGGGGCTGGCGTCCCAGCGCTCGCCGAACTTGCTGCAGCCCATGCCGAGGATGGCGACCTTGTCCTTGATGCCTTGTGCCATGTGGTTCTCCTCAGGCCTTGGTTGCGCCACGCACCGGCGTGGCTTTCCAGAAGTACCGCGTGAAACCGCGGCGGTCATCGACGTCCTTGATGCGGAACACCATCTCCATGGACGTGCCGGTCTCCACCTCGCCGACCTCCAGGTCGGTGAAGTCCATGAGGATGCGGCCACCGCCCTCGAAGTCGATCTGCCCGTAGTGGTGCGGCGGTGCCGGGTGCCACGAGAGGTACTCGGCCGACCAGCTCAGGATGCGCGCGGGCCGGTCGGCCAGCGGATGGGGCTTTTGCGTGTCCTGCAGCGGCTTGCTGTCGTAGCTCAGGCGCGAGGGCGGGAAGTGCACGCTGCCCGTCACCTCGCAGCGGCCCGCCACCAGGCCCTGCAGCGCCTGGTGGTGGCGCCAGGCGGTGGACAGCGCGGTCTTGCGGTCGGCCTCGCCGCGCATGCCGCGCTCCAGTGCGAGCTGACCCTTGAACGAGAGGAAGCGCGTGTAGTGCTTTTCCTCGATGCCGCGCGCCAGCCACTGGCTCACGCCGCGCGCGGGCTTGAAGGTGTCGATCGCGTCGGTGACGCGGAACACCAGCGCCTGCGCGCCGCTGCCGAACTGCGCGAGCACGATGCGCTGGCCGGGCCGTGCGGTTTCCAACGCGTGCGCCAGCAACAGCAGGCCATGCGGCAGACCGCTGTCGCCCACGGCGTCGTTGAGGTTGGCCACCACCGCTTCGGGCCGGATGCCGCAGGCCTTGGCGAGCTGCTGATCCATCTTGGCGAAGGTGGTGGGGAAGATGAAGTGGTCCACCTCGCTGGCGGCCACGCCGGCTTGCGCCAGCGCGGCGTTCACCGCGCGCGGCACCAGCCTGGTGATGCCCTCGTCGCGCACCCAGCGCTCTTCCCAGTGGTAGTCCACGTCTTCGCCTGCCGCGCGGAAGTGGTCCACGAAGTCGGCGGTGACGGTGCCCGCGCCCAGGTACTCGGCGAGCACGTTCTCCCGGCCCACGAGCAACGCGGCGGCGGCGTCGCCGTACTCCAGTTCCTGCGCGCTGGCCGCGCGCGTGCGGCGGTTGTCCGCGGCCAGCACCAGCGTGTCGCCACCACCGGCCGCCACCCGCGCCACGGCCTGGGTGAACGCGGACAAGGCGGCGCGCTGCGTGCCCCCGAGGTCGAGGGCCTCGATGCCGTCGTCGAGCGCGAGCGCGCCGGCCACCACGCCCGCGTTCAGGCGCTCGGCGAAGGGCAGCGTGTCGCTGGCCAGCAGCAGCGCGCGCACGGTCGCCCGATCGCGTGAGGTCGCGGGGCCCAGGCAGTCGCGCGCGGCGGCCACGGCCAGGGTGATGCTGTCCTCGTCCCAGTTGGCGAAGGCGCGCGTGCCTTTGCGGCCGGCGAACTGCGGGGCGTACCAGGCGTTGGCCTGTGCGGCGGCCTGGCGCGACAGGCGCAGGCGCGGCACGTAGCCACCGTAGGCGGTGATTCCGATCATGCTGAGGGGTCTCCGTTGGGAACAAGGCCGAGTTCGGCCGCGAGGAATCGGCCGCCCTGTCGCAGCGCGTCGCGCGCCTGGGGCAGCTCGTTCGGGAATTGCTGGAACACGTGGACCATGCCGGGCCAGGCCTGGCACTCGGCCCGGCCGCCGGCCGCGTTCACGCGCGCGGCGAAGGCCACGGAATCGCTCAGCACGGTCTCGTGGTCGCCCACCTGCAGCAGCAGCGGGGGCAGGTGCGCGAGCTGCTCGTCGCTGGCGTACAGCGGCGAAGCCAGCGGGTCGCGCGGGTCGCCCTCCTTGCCGAGAAAGTTGCGCGCCATCGCCTGGATCATGGGGCGCTGGTGGATCGGGTCGCTCGCGGCGCGGGTCTCGTAGCTCTCACCCGTGGCGGCCAGGTCGGTCCAGGCGGACATCACGAAGGCGGCGGCGGGCGTGGCGTCGTCGCCTTGCAGCGCGAGCAACGCGGCCAGCGCCAGGCCGCCACCAGCCGAATCCCCGGCCAGTGCGGTGTGTGGCGCGGCGTAACCCTCGGCGCGCAACCACGCCAGCACGGCCAGCGCGTCCTGCAGCGGCGCGGGGTGCCGGTGCTCGGGCGCCAGCCGGTAGTCCACACCGAGCACGCGCGCGCCGGCCTCGGCCGACAGGCGCGACATGAGTTCGCGGTGCGAGGCGAGCGAGCCGACCTGGAAGCCACCCCCATGGAAGTAGACGATCACGCGGTCGGTGCGCGCACGCGGCGCGGTGACCCAGGCGCAGGGCACGCCACCGGCGGTGACGGGCTCGAAGGCGGCGTCGCCGGTCGCGCTGAACAGCGCGTCCCAGTCGGCGCGCATCTGGGCCACGGGGGTGTCGCGGCGCCAGCGGCCGTAGACCGCTTTGACGCGGGCGATGACGGTATCGACAGGATCGGTCATGCGCCGCACCCCATGCCGCCGGAGACACCCAGCACTTCACCCGTGACGTAGCTCGCGGCATCGGACGCGAGAAACGCCACAACGGCCGCCACTTCCTCAGCCGTGCCCAGTCGGCCCACGAGCGTGGCCTGCGTCATCGCGTCCATCAGCTTGTCACCGCCATCCGCCACGGCCTGGCGCAGCAAGGGCGTGTCGATAGGCCCGGGCGCCACCACGTTGGCGGTGATGCCCTTGCGGCCGTTCTCGCGCGCAATGGAGCGCGTGAAGGCGATGACACCGCCCTTGGCCGCTGCGTAGACCGAACCGCCGCGCGAACCGAGCCGGCCCGCTTCGGAGGCGACGTTGACGATGCGCCCGAAGCCTTGCGCCTGCATCGACGGCAGCACCGCGTGCGTGGTGTTGAGCACCGCCTCCAGGTTCACGCCGAGCAGCCGGCGCCAGTCCGCCGGGCCGGTGTTCGTGAAAAAGGCGTGCTGGTCCACGCCCGCGTTGTTGATCAGCACGTCGAAGGGGCCGTGTTCCGCCACCATGGCGTGCACGCGCTCGAAGTCGCAGACGTCCAGCACCAGCGCCGTGGCACCGGTCTCTTGCACGAGCCGCTGCGCGGCGTCCACCTGCAAGTCGGCGAACACCACCTGGAGCCCGTCGGCCGCGAGGCGGCGCACGATGGCCGCGCCGATGCCATTGGCGCCGCCGGTGACGAAAGCGCGTCGCCGCGCGGTCTGCTCATGGGCCATTCAACGCCCCGTGAAACGCGGCGCGCGTTTCTCGATCACGGCCGACAGGCCCTCGCGCGCGTCGGCCATGCCGGACAGCAGGGCCTGGATGTGGTTCTCCTCGGGCATGGCCGCTTCCACGCTTTGTCCGATGCCGTTCCACAACAGTCGCTTGGTGTTGGCCAGCGCGGCCGGCGCACCCGCCGCGAGCTGGCGCGCGAGCGACCAGGCCTCGTCCATCAGTTGCTCGTCAGCCACCACGCGCGTGATGAGCCCGATCTCCTTGGCCTCGGCCGCCGTCAGCGTCGGGTTGAGCATGAGGATCTCCATCGCACGCCGAAAGCCCACCAGTTGTGTCAGCGTGACCGACACGCCCGCGTCCGGCACCATGGCCACGCGCGTGGCACCGGCCAGAAAGCGCGTGGACTCGCCGGCCACCACGAAGTCGGACGAGCACACCAGGCCCATGCCGCCACCGCCGGCCGCGAAGCCCTGCACCGCCGCCACCACGGGCGGGTTCAGGCGGATCAGCGCGGCCGTGGCGAGCTGCAGCAAGGCGGTGGCCACGCGGATGTAGTCGGGCAGCGCCTCGCCTTTCGACAGGAAGGTGTGCACATCGCCACCGGCGCAGAAGTGCTTGCCTTCGCCGGTGAGCAGCACGGCGCGCACGCGGCCGTCGCCATGGATGCGCAGCACCGCCTCGTGCAGCGCGCGCAGCAGTTCCACGTTCAGGCCGTTGGCCGCGTCCGGGCGGTTCAGGCGCAGGTGGGCCACGCCATCGGCGTGCAGCTCCAGGCGCACCGGGCCTTCGCCCACCAGCACCTCGGGTGTCGTCTCCTGGCTCATCGTTCTTCTCCGGGTGCCGGCCTCAGACCAGAAAGGCCATGGAATACAGGGCGTCCTGGTTGTTCACCAGGTTCACTTTCTTGCGCGCCATGCGCAGCGCGCCGTCCACGCGGCGCAGCCGGTACTCGGTGCGCGCGGCCCAGAGCACGTCGCCGCGCGTCTGGTTCTCGAAGATCAGCACGTTGCTGCCCACGCTGAGCTCGCTGCCATCGTCCTCCATCACCTCGATGTTGGAGATGAGCCGGCGCAGGCGCGACTGCGGTGTCTGGCTGAAGCGCTTGCCGGTGTGGTACTGGCGGATGCGCAGGGCGATGCGCGAGCGGTTGTCGTAGATGATGGACATCACCTGCTCGGGGTCGCCACCGTCGCCGTTGGCCGGCACCCAGTACACGCCGTCCTCGGTCCACAGGGATTCCCATTCGTCGTACCGGTGCTCGTCCTGCAGTCGCGCTTCCCGGTAGATGAACTGCGTGACGTCTTCCAGCGTGGCGCGTTGTTCTGTCGTCATGGGCATCACGCGGCCTCCATGGTGGCGCGGTAGTGGCGCCAGATGCCGCGGCTGGGCACCTCGTCGGTGTTGTCGCCGATCAGGAAACCGTCGGCGTCGCGGCGCTCGCGGTGCTTGCCGCGTCCCAGGAACAGCCACTCGGGCTTTCGCATCTGCACGCCCATCTGCGTGCGCTCGTACATCTCGGCGTCGTCGGCCAGCAGGAAGCCGGCCGGGCCCACCGAGCCCATGGTCTGCTGGCGCATGCGACGGTTCAGGTCAGGCGCGCCCTTGAACTGCAGCGCGGTGACGTGCTGCACGGTCTCGTTCACCGACAGCGGCTGGATCACGAAGATCTGGATCTCCGCGATGAACAGGTTCGGGTAGATCATGATGTGCGGCGTGCCGTCGATCATGATGTTGCGTGCCTTCTCCTCGCCATAGGCCGCGTTCATCTTCGCGGTGTAATCGGGCAGCTTGTCGGCTGTGGTGCCGAACCAGGACATCGGCACGTCGCGCTTGCGGAATTCGGGGCGCAGGTCGTTCTCGGTGTGGCCGTTGCCGAAGTCGCGCGACACCGCCGTGGACTCGGCGCTGTAGAGCGTGCCGATGCCGCTCTGCGCGACCTCGAAGATGGAGGCGTGCACGAACGAGGGGTGGTAGCCGTCGGTCTCGTTCTCGACCAGGAACTTCCAGTTGGCCTTGACCTTGTGCTTGAGGAAGCCGGCGGTGAGCTCGATTTCACCTTCGGGCGAGGTCTCGCACAGTGCGTCGATGGACTTCATCGCCGCGCCCAGGTGCTGCTCCAGGCTCGGCCCCTCGGCCGCCATGGAGCCGAACACGAAGCCGCGGTAACTGGCCACGCGCGCCACCTTGCCCAGGCCATGGTCCTTGCGGTCCACGCCCTCGTAGCCCGACGGGAAGGGCCAACCCTTGAGCGCGCCGTCGTTGGCGAAGGTCCAGCCGTGGTAGGGGCAGGTGAAGGAGCGCGCGTTGCCCTGCTCCGTCATGCACACGCGGTTGCCACGGTGCGGGCAGCGGTTGTGCAGCAGGTGGATGCTGCCGTGGCGGTCGCGCGTCATGATCACCGGCTCTGGGCCGATGGACTTCATGACGAAGTCGTTGGCGTTCGGCACCTCGCTCTCATGGCCGACGTACACCCAGGTGCGGAACCAGATCTTTTCCAGTTCGGCTTGGTAGATGGCGGGGTCGGTGTAGAGCGAGCCGTGCACGCGCTCCTCGTGCACGAGCTGGTCCCAACGCGGCGCCACGGCGGGCGCGCGGGCGATGGGAATCACGGGGGCGCAGTTGTCCAATTGAAGATCCTCCGGTGGGGATGGAATGCGTGTTGTCCGGTGCGTCGGTTGGTGGAATAATAGTCCGACGAGACGGACTATGTCAAACCCCTTTCTCGGGGTTTTTACCGAGGACAGAACACCCATGCCCACCGTTGTTTTCATCGATCCCCACGGCAGCGAGCACGCCGTCGAGGCGCCCGAAGGCCGCAGCCTGATGCAGATCGCCATCGACCACGGCGTGCCGGGCATCCTGGGCGACTGTGGTGGCGTGTGCAGCTGCGCCACCTGCCACGGCTACGTGGACCCGGCCTTCGCCGCGCAATTGCCTCCGCGCTCGGAGACCGAGGTCTTCATGCTCGAAGGCGTGCCCGACCTGCGCGACAACAGCCGCCTGTGCTGTCAGATCCGCCTGCAGGCCGCGCTCGACGGCTTGCGCGTGCAGCTGCCCGACGAGCAGGTGTGATGACCGGCATCGCCCTCGCCCGCAGCTTCCTCTTTCTGCCCGCCGACCGGCTCGATCGCCTGCCCAAGGCGCTGGCCAGCGGCGCGCATGCGCTGGTCCTCGACCTGGAGGACGCGGTGGCGCCCGGGCGCAAGGGCGATGCGCGCGAGGCGCTGGCGCGGCTGTGGCCCACACTGGACGCGGAGGTTCGTGCGCGCCTGATGCTGCGGATCAACGCATCGCCCACACCCTGGCACGCGGAGGACGCGGCCCTGCTCGGCGAACTGCAGGGCCTGGGCGCGTTGATGCCGGCCAAGGTGGAAGCGCCCGCCGACCTGGTGCGCCTGTTCGCGGCGTTTCCCGCGCGGCGCTGGCTGCCACTCATCGAATCGGCCGAGGGGCTCGCGCAGATCGACGCCATCGCGCGCGTGCCCGGCGTGATGCGCCTGGCCTTCGGCCACCTGGATTTCCAGGCCGACCTGGGCATGGCCTGCGACGCCGACGAGGCCGAGCTCGCGCCCGTGCGCTTCGCCTTCGTCGTGGCCTCGCGCCGCGCGGGCATCGCACCGCCCGTGGACGGCGTGACCACCGCGCTGCAGGACAACGAGCGCCTGAACGCCGATGCGCGACGCGCGCGGCGCTTCGGCTTTGGCGGCAAGCTCTGCATCCACCCGGCGCAGGTCGCCACGGTCAACGCGGCCCTGGGGCCCAGCGACGGACAACGCGCCTGGGCGCTGCGCGTGCTGCAAGCGGCCGCCACGCAAGGCGACGGCGCCTTCCGTTTCGAGGGCGCCATGGTGGACGCCCCGGTGCTGGCGCGCGCGCGCCGCTTCGCTCAAGACATCAACCAACAGGAGAAGGCATGAAGGTTCTCGTCCCCGTCAAACGCGTGGTCGACTACAACGTCAAGGTTCGCGTGAAGAGCGATGGCAGCGGCGTCGACATCGCCAACGTGAAGATGTCGATGAACCCGTTCGACGAGATCGCGGTGGAAGAGGCGGTGCGCCTGAAGGAGAAGGGCGTGGTCACCGAAGTGATCGCCGTCTCCTGCGGCGTCACCCAGTGCCAGGAGACCCTGCGCACGGCCATGGCGATTGGCGCGGACCGCGCCATCCTGGTGGAGACCACCGAGGAGCTGCAGCCCCTGGCCGTGGCCAAGTTGCTCAAGGCCCTGGTGGACAAGGAACAGCCCGGCCTGATCATCCTGGGCAAGCAGGCCATCGACGACGACTGCAACCAGACCGGCCAGATGCTGGCCGCGCTCGCCGGCCTGCCGCAGGCGACCTTTGCTTCCAAGGTCGAGATCGAGGGNNGCCGTCATCACCACCGACCTGCGCCTGAACGAGCCGCGCTACGTCACGCTGCCCAACATCATGAAGGCCAAGAAGAAGCCGCTGGAGACGCTCAAGCCCGAGGACCTGGGCGTGGATGTGAAGCCGCGCGTGAAGACGATCAAGGTCGAGGAGCCGCCCAAGCGCAAGGCGGGCCAGAAGGTGCCCGACGTGGCCACCCTCGTGTCCAAGCTCAAGACCGAAGCCAAGGTGATCTGAGGAAGAACTGACATGACTGCACTGGTTATTGCCGAACACGACAACGCCGCCATCAAGGGCGCCACCCTCAACACCGTGACCGCCGCTGCCGCTTGCGGCGGGGATGTGCACGTGCTCGTGGCGGGGCACAACGCCGCCGAAGCCGCCAAGGCCGCGGCCCGGATCGCGGGCGTGGCCAAGGTGATCCACGCCGAGGCCGCCGGCTTCGAACACGGCCTGGCCGAGAACGTGGCCGCGCAGGTGGTGGAGCTGGCCCCGGCCTACAGCCACATCCTGTTCCCCGCCACCGCCGCGGGCAAGAACGTGGCGCCGCGCGTGGCCGCGCTGCTCGATGTGGCGCAACTGAGCGACATCACCAAGGTCGTGAGCCCGGACACCTTCGAGCGNNGCCGTGGCGGACTCGGGCAAGAGCGCCTTCGTGGGCGCGGAGATCGCCAAGAGCGACCGGCCCGAACTCACGGCGGCCAAGATCATCGTCAGCGGTGGCCGCGCCCTGGGCAGCAGCGAGAAGTTCAACGAGGTGATCACGCCGCTGGCGGACAAGCTGGGCGCGGCCATCGGCGCCAGCCGCGCGGCGGTGGACGCGGGCTACGCGCCCAACGACCTGCAGGTGGGCCAGACGGGCAAGATCGTGGCGCCGCAGCTCTACATCGCCGCGGGCATCTCGGGCGCCATCCAGCACCTGGCGGGCATGAAGGACTCCAAGGTGATCGTGGCGATCAACAAGGACCCGGAAGCGCCCATCTTCAGCGTGGCCGACTACGGGCTGGAGGCCGATCTGTTCGAGGCCGTGCCCGAGCTGGTCAAGGCGCTCTGAGGTTCGGCCGGGGTTCAGTCCGTGTAGGTCACCAGGCAGTCCTGCGTGGCGGTGGCGATGTGGCGGCCACCCTCGTCGTGGTACTGCGCCATCGCCAGGCCACGCCCATGCGCGGCGTGTGCGCAGCTTGCGCGCACGTGCAGCCAGCGGTCCGATCGCGGCGGCGCATGCAGCCACAGCGCGTGGTTGAGGCTGGAGATGTACATGCCGCGCTCGCCGGCGCGCATCAGGTGCGGCGCGAGGATGCAGAAGTTGAGCCACCAGTCAGACAGGTAGGCGAAGGCGGCGGCGTGCAGGCGCGAATCGTCGGGCAGTGCCTGTGGCACCTTCATCCAATAGCGGAAATCCGGTCGGGCCGTGGCGCCGTCCAGCTGGCGCAAGGGCTCGGGGATGCGGAAGTCGATGGCGGCGTTGCAGTCGCGCCCGTAGCCGCCCATGAGGGCGAGTTGGTCGCGCAGCACCGTGGGCACCTCGTCGAGTGTGGGCAGCGACTCGGGCCGTTCGCCGGGCGGCGCCGACGACACCTCGGCATGAGTGAGGCCGGGCAGTGGCAGCGCGCAGCTCACCTGCGCGTCGAGCACGGTGCGTTCGCCCTGCGCGCCGCGCACGTGCAGCGAGGTGAAGCGCTTGCCGTCCTGCAGCCGCTTCACGTCGAAGACGATCGGCTGGTCCGGCATGGCGCCTTGCAGGAAGAGGAACTGCATCATGGTCGGCGGGCGGCCTTCGGGCGCTTCCATCAGCGCGGCGCGCAGGGCCTGGCCCAGCAATTGGCCACCATAGGAGCGGCCGTTCTGGTTGGCGTCGCCGTGCAGGCTGCGCCAGCGGCCGGGGCCGGCGGGCTTCAGGCTCAGGCGGTCGGCCAGGGTGAGGCCTTCTGCCGGCTCGATCTCGGCGGTGCTCATCGCGTCTCCTGCGCGTCGGGCCTGCGGTGCCCCACGGTGCGCGGTTCGATGCCGGGCTTCAGACGCCAGTCGGGTCCGAACTCGGCCAGGGTGTGCGCGGGCATGCTGTCTTCATGCGCGATGCCGCGCAGCCGCGCCGCGTAGGCCTCGAGGAGCGCGTGGCGCTGAGCCGCGTCGCTGTACTGGATGGACCAGCCCACGAAGGGCTGCAGCACCTGCAGGCCGCTGTAGCCGAAAGTGCCGTGGTGCAGGTGCCAGAGGATCACGTCGCGCTGGCCGAGCAGGCCGTCGCTTTCCATCATCTCGGGAAAGCAACCGGTGGTGAACGACAGCATGGCCTTGCGGCCTTTGAGCCCGCCCTGGTCGAAGCGCTTGCCGCCCGCGCCGTACACCGTGCCGTTGGCGAACACGCGGTCGATCCAGCCTTTCATGATGGCGGGCACGGAGAACCACCAGAGCGGAAACTGCAGGATCAGCAGCTCGCAGCGCAGGAGCTTGTCGATTTCGCTCTGGATGTCGTCGCTGAACCCCTGGCGCTGGGAGGCCTGCTTCTGTTCGCGGTCGTACTGCAGTTGGTCGGGGAAGCGCCGCTCGGTGAAGTCGGCCGCGTTGGCCACGGGGTTGAAGCCCATGGCGTAAAGGTCGGAGAGCTCGACGGCGTGGCCTGCTTCCTTCAGCACGTGCAGCGAGGTGTCGAGCAGGGCGCGATTGAAGGAGCGCGGCTCGGGGTGGGCGTAGACGATCAGGGTCTTCATGCGGGCGGCCTCCCGCGCCGGCATGAGGGGTGAATAATTAGTCCGGCACGTCGGTTTATTATCAACCGATTCCCGCGCCCGGTGCCAGCACCGCCAGCGGCCCGCCGTCAAGTCGCCGGCAGTTCGGCCCGCCGCGGCAGATCAGCGCCGCGCCGGCCACAGGTGATGGCGGCGGCCTGGGTGGCGAAACCCAGCGCGCTGTGCAGCGTTGGCGCTGACAGATCCCCCAGGGCTTCCCGCCCGAGGGCACCGCGCTCGGCCAGCCAGGTGAGCAGCGCGGCCTGAAAGGTGTCGCCCGCGCCCACGGTGTCGACCACGTCCACCGCCGGCGCCGGCACCTCGGCGTGGTGCCGCGCCGTCCAGGCGACGGCGCCGTACGCGCCGCGCGTGACCACGACCAGCGACACGCCGCTGGCCAGCGCCTCGTGCGCAAAGGCCTGGGGCGCGCGGCCATCGATCAAGGCGAGATCTTCCTCGCTCACCTTGAGCAGGTCGGCGCGCGGGAGCATCCAGCGCAACTGCTCGCGCCACACCGCGGCGTCGGGCTGCACGTTCAGGCGGACGTTGGGGTCGTAGGCGATGAGCGCGCGGTGGCGGTGACGTTCGACGAGCGCGCGCAACGAGTGGGCCGTTTCACCCACGACGGTGGTGTAGGAGCCGAGACAGATGGCGTGCGTGGCGTCGGGCAGGTCCACCACGGCCTCGGGCGCCAGCCAACGGTCCGCGCCGCCGTCGCCATAGAACGCATAAGAGGGCACGCCCGCCGCGTCGGTGCCGACGAGGCTGAGCGTGGTGGGTGCGTCGCTGCGTTGCGCGGTGTGCGTGCCGACGCCCTCCTCGCGCAGCGCCTGCATGAGGCGTTCGCCCAGGAAGCCGTTCGACACGGTGGTGAGCAGCGACACGGGCTGCGCGAGCCGGGCGAGGCCGACCGCGAGGTTGAACGGCGAACCGCCGACGCGCGCGTCCAGGCTGAGGCCGGTGGGCGTGCGCGCCACGGCGAACACGTCGAACAGGGCTTCTCCACACACGAGGAACATGGGATCTCCGAGGTCCGGGCCGAGGCGGATGGTTCAGTGCGCGCCGCGAAAGCGCGTGAGCGACTGGCGGCGGAACTCCGATGGCGTCATGCCCTTGATCTCGAGGAAGCGGCGGTTGAAGTTGGCCACGTTGTTGTAGCCCACCTCATAGCAGATGTGGGTGATCTGCTGGTCGGTGTCCATGAGCAACTGGCAGGCGCGGCTGATGCGCACGCGGTTGACGAAGTCGGTGAAGGTGTTGCCCGTGGCGCGGCGAAAGAAGCGGCTGAAGCGGCTTTCGCTCATGCCCAGCTCGGTCGCCAGCGCGGCGGCCGAGTGCTGCTCGGACAGGTGGTCGGTGATGCGGCTGACCACGGCGTCGATCTGGTCGAGTTCGGCGGCGGCCTCGTCGCTCTGCAGCTTCACGCTGGAGAGCAGCCGGTAGTCGGTGCAGGCGGCCAGATCCGCCATGAACTCGCAGAAGGCGGTGAAGCGGCGCAGGCCGCGGGCGCCCTTGACGCGGTGCCAGTGCGCCTCGGCCGCGCCGGACAGGCCGAAGAACTCGATGCCGTGGCGCGCGCGCTCCAGCAGCGGCAACACCTCGGCCAGTTCGGGGATGGTCTCGCTCGCGCGCGCGAGCGGCTCGTGCGGAAACTGGATGACGAGGTCACGCAGGGCCACGCCGCCCTGGGGCAAATCCAGGCTGACCCAGTTGTGCGGCAGGCGCGGGCCGGTGAGCACGAGCTGGCCGGGCTGGAAGGGACCGATCCAGTCGCCCACGAAAACCTTGCCCGAGGTGGCGGTGATGAGGTGCAGCTCGTATTCGTCGTGGTAGTGCCAGCGCGCCAGTGGCGTGGGAAAGCCGTGCGAGAGGCAGCGCAGGAAGCCGGCTTCGTCGGGGGGCTCGTAGCCGAGCTCGGGCGAGCGGGCGTACTCGTTCTCCAGCTCGGGGCGGAGCTGACGGGGCGTGGAAGCGGGCCGTACGGGCATGGCGGAGTCGGGCAGGACCGGGTCAGGAACTTACCACCGGTGGGCTCAGTGCCGCCACCCGCGCGCCGGCGCGGCGCACGGCGTCCCGCAGGCGGGCGTGGCCGGCGATGTCGCCCCACAACGTGGTGTTCGCGCACAGGGCGTCCACCGGGTCATCGGCACCGCAGATGGCGTGCGCCGCGGCGGGGTCCATGCCTTGGTCCTGGTAGGTGTAGGCCAACTGCCCACGGTGCCAGCGCTGCAGGAAAGCCAGGAACAGCGCGGGCAGCAGGGCCACGCTGTCGATGGACTCGCCCCGCGCCAGACGCTCGCGCACCGTGGGGGCAATGAAACCGGGGATCTTGGCGAAGCCGTCCATGGCCACGCGTTGGTTGGTGTCGCGGATGGCGGGGTTGGCGAAGCGCGCGAGCACCTCGTCGCGGTAGGCCGGCAGGTCCACGGGGCCGGGCGCGCCGGGTGGCGAGAGACAGGGAATGACGTCGTCGGTGACGTAGTCGAAGGCCATCTGCCGGATGGCCGGCGTGCGCGTGCCCTCGTGAATGAATTGCAGGCCGGCCAGGGTGCCGGCCCAGGCAATGCAGCTGTGGCTGGCGTTCAGGATGCGGATCTTGGCTTCCTCGTACGGGGCAACGGAGACCACCATCTGCACGCCCACGGTCTCCCAGGCGGGGCGGCCGGCGACGAAGTCGTCTTCGATCACCCATTGGATGAAGCGCTCGGCGGTGACGGGCGCGGCGTCGTCCCGGCCGGTGGCGGCGCGCACGCGCGCGCGCAGCTCGGGTGGCGGCCGGGGGGTGATGCGGTCGACCATGGCGTTGGGGCAGCTGGTTTGTTCGCGCACCCAGGCCGCGAGGCCGGTGTCGCCCACGCGGTCGATGAACTGCAGCAGGCCGGCGCGCACACGCTCGCCGTTGTGGCGCAGGTTGTCGCAGTTGAGCAGGGTGACGGGCCCGGCGCCGGCCGCGCGGCGGGCACGCAGCAGGGCGCACAGCGCGCCGTAGAGCGTGGCGCCGGCCTCGCCCCGGCGCGCGCGCTGCAGGTCGGCGCTCAGCTCGGGGCTGCGCCAGTCCAGACGGCCCTGATCGTCGAGGTAATAGCCGGCCTCGGTGACGGTGAAGGAGACGATGCGGGTGGCGGGGTCGGCACCGCGCGCGATGAGGGGCGCGAGGCCGGGTTCGTAGGGCAGCACCTCGCGGATGGCGGTGATGCGCTCGTACCGGTACTCGCCATCGGGCGAGACGGTCTCCAGCGTGTAGGCACCGCCCTGGCGGCGCAAGGCCTCGATCACCTCGGGCGCGTCGTCGCGCAGGTTGCCGCCGGCGATGGACCAGTGCGGGTCGCCGCGTTCGATGAGGCGCTGCAGGTAGGCCGCCTGGTGCGCACGGTGGAAGGCGCCCAGGCCGAGGTGCAGCAGCACGAAGCGGGCGTCGGGAGGCGGCAGGGTCGCGGAGTCGGTCACGGTGCGGCGGTTCAGGAAACGGTCTCGGGGTGGGCGATGGCCTGCCCCTGCGCGTCGAAGAGGTGCAGTTGCGTGGCGTCCAGTTCGACGCGGACCGCGTTGCCCACGCGCAGCGGCGTGCGCTCGTTCTGGCGCGCGATCAGCGCAACGCCAGCCACCTCGACGTGGATCAGCGTGTCGGCGCCCAGCGCCTCGATGAGCTCGACCCGGCCGGGCTCGCCCGCGCCGTCGGCGCCGTGAACCCGAAGCCCCTCGGGCCGCACGCCGAGAAAGCCATCGGCCGGCAGGCGCCCGCCGCTGTGCGCCGAGAACGCGGGAATGGCGCCGGCGGCCACCAGGTTCATCGAGGGCATGCCGATGAACTGCGCGACGAAGCGGTTGGCGGGCCGGTCGTACAGCTCCAGCGGCGTGCCGACCTGCTCGATCACGCCGTCCTTGAAGACGACGACGCGGTCGGCCAGTGTCATGGCCTCCACTTGATCGTGCGTGACGTAGATGGAGGTGGCACCGAGCTCGACGTGCAGCTTGTGGATCTCGACGCGCGTATTGCCGCGCAAGGCCGCGTCGAGGTTGGACAGCGGTTCGTCGAACAGGAACACCTTGGGCTCGCGCACGATGGCGCGGCCGATGGCCACGCGCTGGCGCTGCCCGCCCGACAGCTCGCGCGGCGTGCGCTGCAGATAGGGCGTGAGCTTGAGCTGCTCGGCCGCGTGTTCCACCTTGCGGCGGATTTCGTCCTTCGGCACCTTGGCGAGCTTGAGCGCGAAGGACATGTTGTCGTACACGCTCATGTGCGGGTAGAGCGCGTAGCTCTGGAACACCATGGCGAGATCGCGCTGGCCCGAAGGCATGTGCGTGATGTCGCGGCCATCGAGCACGAGGCCGCCGCTGCTGATGTGTTCCAGCCCGGCGATGAGGCGCAGCATGGTGGACTTGCCGCAGCCCGAGGGGCCGACGAAGACGATGAACTCGCCCTGGCGGATGTCCAGGTCCACGCCGCGGATGACGTGCACCTCGTCGAAGCGCTTGTGGATGTTCTTGAGCTGGAGGTAGGCCATGTCGGTCGTCCCGGGGATCACTTGACGGCGCCGAAGGTGAGGCCCTGCACGAGCTGCTTCTGGCTGAACCAGCCGAACACCACGATGGGCGCGATGGCCATGAGCGATGCGGCGGAGAGCTGGGCCCAGAACAGGCCTTCGGGGCTGGAATAGGAGGCGATGAGCGTGGCCAGCGTGCCGGCCTTGGCCGATGTGAGGTTGAGCGCCCAGAACGACTCGTTCCAGGCCAGCACCAGGCACAGCAGGCCCGTGGAGGCCAGGCCGCCGACGGACAAGGGCAGCACGACGTGGCGGAACTCGGTCCACAGGTTCGCGCCGTCCATGCGCGCGGCTTCCAGGATTTCGTTGGGAATGTCCTTGTAGCTGCTGTAGAGCATCCACACCATGATGGGCAGGTTGGACAGCGTGAACACGACCGTCAGCGCGGACAGCGAATCGAGCAGGCCCGCGGTCTGCGCGAGCACGTAGATCGGCAGCAGCGCGCCCACGGCCGGCATCATCTTGGTGGAGAGCATCCACATCAGGATGTCGCGCGTGCGCCTGGTGCGGAAGAAGGCCATGGAGTACGCGGCGGGCGCGGCGATGATCAGGCCGATGGCGGTGGAGGCGACGCTGGTGATGAGCGAGTTGCGCGCGTAGAGCAGGTAGTCGCTGCGGCTCTGCACCTCGCCGAAATTCTCCAGCGTGGGTTCGAACACGAACAGCGGCGGCACGGCGATGGCCTGCAGCTCGGTCTTGAAGGCCGTGAGGAACAGCCAGCCCAAGGGAAAGAACAGCAGCAAGGCCGCAAGCCAGGCGCCGGCGGTTCGCAAGGTGGTGAGCCAGGGATTGGGTGGCATGCTCAGTCCAGGTTCTTGCCGATGATGCGGATGAGAAAGACCGCGACGACGTTGGCCAGCACCACCGCGAACAGCGCGCCGGCCGAGGCCACGCCGACGTCGAAGTTCATCAGCGACTGCTTGAAGATCAGGTAGGTGAGGTTGGTGCTCTCGTTGCCCGGGCCGCCGGCGGTGGTGATGGCGATCTCGGCGAACACGCTGAGCAGGAAGATCATCTCGATCATGATCACCACGGCCATGGGCCGCGCCAGGTGCGGCAGCGTGAGGTACCAGAAGCGCTGCACCGCGCTGGCGCCGTCCATGCGCGCGGCCTCCATCTGCTCGCGGTCGAGCGACTGCAGCGAGGTGATGAAGATCAGGCAGGCGAAGGGCAGCCACTGCCAGGCCACCATCACGATGACCGAGAACAGCGGCACGTCGGTGAGCCAGTCCACCGGCGCAAGACCGAAGAACTTCCACACATTGGCCAGCACGCCATAGATGGGGTTCATCATCATGTGCTTCCACAGCAGCGCGTTGACCGCGGGCATGACGAAGAACGGCGAGATGAGCAGCACGCGCACGATGCCGCGTCCCGGGAAGGGATCGTTCACCAGCAGCGCGAGCAGCACCCCCAGCACCACGGTGATGCCGATCACGCTGCCGATGAGCAGCAGGGTGTTCGCCACGGCGGGCCAGAAGTCGGGGTCGGTGATGAAGTACTCGTAGTTGGCGAGCCCGGCGAAGCCGTGCTGCCCCGGCTGCATGAGGTTGTAGTTGACCAGCGAGAACCAGACGGTCATCAGCAGCGGCACGAGCATCCAGAGCAGGAGTGCGATCACCGCCGGGGCCATCAGCCCCCGGGGAAGCAGCCGGTTCATGTAGCGATCCGAGTCCGGGCGAAGGGCGCGCGCTTACTTGTAGTAGCCGGCCTTTTTCATCTCGCGCTCGGCCATGGTCTGGCCGGTCTTCAGCGCCTGGTCCACCGTGACCTTGCCCGACAGCGCCGCGCTCATCTGCTGGCCCACCGCCACACCGATGGCCTGGAACTCCGGAATGGCCGCGTACTGCACGCCCACGTAGGGCGATTTGGGCAGCGTGCTGTCGTTGGGATTGGCCGAGTCGATGGCCTTCTTCTCGGCGGCCGCGAACTTGGCGACCTTCTGGAACTCGGGGTTGGCGTAGGTGGACTTGCGTGTGCCCGTGGGCACCATGGCCCAGCCCTGCTCCTTGGCCACGAGGTTGATGTAGTCCTTGGAAGTGGCCCACTTGATGAAGGCCTGCGCGGCCGCGTCCTTGGTGGAGCTGGCGGGGATGGCCAGGTTCCACGACCACAGCCAGTTCGCGCCCTTGGGCGTGGTGGCCACCGGCGCCTGCGCGAAGGCCACCTTGTCGGCCACCTTGGACTGCTTGGGGTCGCTGATGAAGGAGGCGGCGATGGTGGCGTCCACCCACATGGCGCACTTGCCTTCGTTGAAGAGCGCCAGGTTCTCGTTGAAGCTGTTGGCCGAGGCGCCGGGCGGGCCGTACTGCTTCATCAGGTCGACGTAGAAAGTGATGGCGTCCTTCCACGGCTTGCTGTCGATCTGCGGCTTCCACTGCATGTCGAACCACTGGCCGCCGTGGGTGTTGACCATGGTGGTGAGCAGGGCCATGTTGTCGCCCCAGCCGGGCTTGCCACGCAGGCACATGCCGTACACGCCGGCCTTGGGATCGTGCGCCTTGGCGGCGAAGTCCTTCACCTGCGCCCAGGTGGGCTGCTCGGGCATCTGCACGCCGGCCTTGTCGGCCAGGTCCTTGCGGTACATGAGCATGGAGCTTTCGGCGTAGAAGGGCGCGGCGTAGAGCTTGCCTTCGTGCGACAGGCCGCTGCGGATGGCGGGCAGCAGGTCGTCCACGTCGTAGGCGGCGTCGGTGGCGATGGGCTTGAGCCAGCCCTTCTTCGACCAGATCGGGGCCTCGTACAAGCCGATGGTCATGATGTCGAACTGGCCACCCTTGGTCGCGATGTCGGTGGTGACGCGCTGGCGCAGCACGCCTTCCTCCAGGGTCACCCACTTGAGCGTGACGCCGGGGTTGGCGGCCTCGAAATGCTTGCCGAGCTTCTGCATCTCGATCATGTGGCCGTTGTTCACGGTGGCGATCACGAGCTCGGTGTTGGCGTGCGCGGCGCCTGCGCTGAGCAGGGCGGCCGCCAGGAGGGAAGCGGTGCGAAGGTTCACGTTTGTCTCCAGTTCATCTCGTCGACAGCGGGACGGCGACCCGTGAAGGCCGTGAACGGGATTCTGTGCAAGCTGCCTGTCGCCATCGGTACGGAATGCGGCTCAGTCCGTACTCTCTTGCGCTGGTGGTTCGGGATTTACCCTAGGAATCGGCGCAAAGTTTGGGGATCAGGGCGCACCGTCGTCTTCGTCCAGCACCTCGCCCAGCCGGTCCAGCCGCCGCTCCCACAGCGCGCGGCGCTGCGCAATCCAGTCGGCCGCCACGGCAAGGCCTTCGCTGCGCAGGCTGCAGGTGCGTGTGCGGCCGACCTTTTCGCTGCGCACCAGGCCGCTGTCTTCCAGGACGCCGACGTGCTGGATGACAGCCGTGAGCGTGATGCCCAGCAGCTCCTGCAATTGCTTGGCCGCGGCCGGCCCCTCGCTGAGGCGTTCGAGCATGGCGCGCCGCGTCGGGTCGCCCAGGGCGCGGAAGACGCGGTCGGCCAGGGCCGGCGGCGCCTGTGGTTCAGCGAGCAAGGCCGAGCTCCTTGTCCAGCGCGTCGAGCAGCTCGCGCGTGCCGTGTTCGCGAGACTGCGGGTTGTCGCTGCCGTCGAGGAAGGCGATCTGCTCGGTGAGGATCAGGCGCGTGCCACCGGCGTCGGGAAGCAGTTCGATGGTCTGCTGGGAAGACGAGAAGCGCTTGCCTTCGGTGTCCATGGTGTAGGCGATGACGATGCGCCGGCCGGGGAGGATGTCGAGGTAGCGCACCTCGTTGCCCATCAAGGGGCCGCCCTGGTAGCGGAAGCGCCAGCTCTCCTGGCCGCCCACCTCGAAGTTCATGTCGAACTTCTCGATGGTCCAGCCGTCCTCGTCGCCGCCCATCCAGCGACGCTTCTTCTTCGCATCGGCAAAGCCCGAGAACACCTTCTCGGGCGGGTGGGCGTAGCGGCGGTCGATGACGAAGGTGTGGTGGTGGATGGTGGCTTGGTCCATGGCGAGGGGCTCCTTTGGTGAAGTGGATGCTTCACTTTATCGGCCTCACCCAAAAAGTCAAGTCTTTACTTCACTGTTTCCCTTGGGCGGCTGGCGCAGCAGGCCATCGAGCAGTTGGCGGAAACCCGCCACCGCTTTTTTCGAGGTGGCCTCGGGGTCACTCGAGCCGGCGATCCAGGTGGCGGCGTGGGTGCTCGCTCCGTTGATGAGCCGCGCCAACGCTTCCGGGTCGGCGTCGATGAGCAGGCCCTCCTCCTTGAGCGCGGCCAGACTGGCCGTCAGGCCTTCGATGCAACTCTTGGCACTGGGGCATTGCGACTGGTCGCCCAGCACGGCCGGGGCGTCGCGGAACAGGATGCGCTGGATCTCCGGCTCCAGCGCCATCTCGACGTAGGCGATCCACTCGTCCACCACCGCCTGCCAGCGGTTCGGCGCCCGGGCCGCGATGGCCTTCAGGCGCGCCGACATCTCGGCGTCGATCTCGTCCACGACGGCCTGCAGCAGGCCTTTCTTGTCGCCGAAGTGGTGGTACAGCGCGCCACGGGTGAGCCCCGCGGCCGAAGTGAAGTCGTCCATGGACGCCTGGGCGTAGCCCAAGGTGCCGAAGGCCTGGCGGCCGGCGGCGATCAGCTTGGCGCGGGTCTCGGCGATCATGTCCTGGCGGGCTCGGCGCATGGGCGGCTCCAATCAAATACATACAGAACGTACGTGAATTGACATACGAAGTGCAGGTCAATAACATACATACGACACGTATTTTATTGCACTGTCCCCCTCACTTCAAGGAGCGCCCCCCGTGCCCAATCCCTACGCAAAGATCTTCAGCGAGCCCGGCGCCAAGGGCTTCTCCGCGGCCGCCTTCGTCGGGCGGCTGCCACTGGCCATGGCGCCCATCGGCATCGTTGCCATGCTGTCGCAGACCCTGGGCGAGTACTGGCTGGCGGGCGCGGTCGCGGCCACCTACGGCATCGGCAACGCCTTCCTGGCTCCGCAGATCTCGCGCCTCGTCGACCGCTACGGCCAGACCCGCGTGGCGGCACCTGCCACCGCCGTGTCGGCGCTGGCCTTCCTGCTGCTGATCCTGGCAAGCCACCTGGCCTGGCCGGCCTGGACCTTGTTCGCCACGGCCCTGGGCGCGGCCACCCTGCCCAGCATGTCGGCGATGGTGCGCGCGCGCTGGAGCGAGCTGTTCCGCGACCGGCCCGAGCTGAACACCGCCTTCGCTTTCGAGTCCTCGGCCGACGAACTGCTCTACATCACGGGCGCCTCGCTGTCGGTCGGCCTGGCGGCGGCCTGGTTTCCCGAGGCCGGCATGCTGGCCTCCACGCTCTTTCTGGTGGTGGGATCGGCGGCCTTCCTGGCGCAGCGCGGCACGGAGCCGCCGGTGCGGGCGCCGCAGGCCGACGGCCCCACGGGCTCGGCGATCGGCTTGCGCCCCGTACAGATCGTCACGCTGGCCCTCATCTTCGTGGGCGCCATCTTCGCCACGGCCGAGGTGAGCTCGATCGCCATCACCAAGGAGCTGGGCCAGCCCGGTGGCGCCAGCGTGGTGATCGGCGTCTATGCGCTCGGCTCCTTCGTGCTGGGCCTGGTCCTTGGGGCCGTCAACCCCAGCATGCCTCTGCAGCGCCAGTTGCTGATCGCGCTGAGCGTGCTGGCGCTGACGTCGCTGCCGCTGCTGGTGGCCGGTTCCTCCGTCGCGCTGCTCGCGGCCGCCGTGTTCCTCAGCGGCGTGGCGATCTCGCCCACCTTCATCACCGCGTTCGGTCTGATCGAGCGGCGCGTGCCGGCCTCGATGCTGACCGAGGGCGTGACCTGGGTGATGACGGGCATCGGCATCGGCATGGCCCTGGGCGCCTTCGTGGCGGGCTGGGTGGTGGACACCTTCGGCGCGCAGAACGGTTTCTGGGTGTCGGTGGTGGCCAGCGCGGCGGCCTGGCTCACCGTGGCCCTGGGGCAGCGCACGCTGGCGGGCGGCGGCGCGGCGCGCTCCGACCTGTCGGCCGCACAGGCCTGACTTGTCCGGTGCGCGCCGAACCGCTGCAGCCCGGCGCATCGGTCGACGCGGTGGATCGGCGCGGCCCGGTGACTGATCTGGCGACGGCGCCCTGTCCTACAGCAAGGCGCCGGCCCCATCGGCAGACTGGCCCTGCAGCCGGCGATCACAAGCCGGTGCCCGGGAGGGCCATTCAATGCTTGCTGCCAAGGAGTACACGATGAAAGCCAATCGCTACCTGCTGCTGCCCATCGCCCTGGTCATGGGCGCCACCGCCGGCCTGAGTGCCGCGCAGTATGCGAACCAGACCGTTCAAGACACCATCGCCCTGCCGCATCTCGCCGACACCGCGCCGCACGACACGCGCATGCAGGTGCAAAGCCCCGTGATCGGCGCGGAAGCCGCCGGCCTGATCGAACGCGGCGAAGCCACGGCGCCTGAAGCGCAACGGCATGAGGCGCGAAGCTTCCTGCGGCGGGACTACGTCCAGGCGGAAGCCGCCGAGGCCTACCGAATGGGCCTGGTGGCACAAGGCGAGAGCTACCCCGAGCCGACGCCGGCGCAGGTCCAGCAGATGCAGCTGGCCGCCGAGCGCGCGGTGATGGATACGCAACTGGCCCGCGTGGATGAGCAGGCCGTGCCACGCTATTGAGGCGAGACAGACTGACACGACGGGCGCTGCGGCGCCCGTTGTTGTTTGCATGAAGGGGGTGGCACGGTCGACGCCGGCTTCGGCCGAACCTGGCGATGACGTCGTTGAAAGACCTGGCGCGGCTGGCGGGGATCGAACCCACGACCCTCGGCTTCGGAGGCCGATACTCTATCCACTGAGCTACAGCCGCGCAGAGCCACGCATTCTAGCGGCTTGCTCGGGATCGCCCGGGGCCGCCATGGGCGCTAGATATAATCGCGGGCTGTCCGCCGACGCCCGGCGCGCACTGCCAGAAGGCCCGAAAGGCCCGCTTGCCACCCCCCTGAGGACTCCATGAGCGACCACGAATCCCATACCGGCCCCATCAAGACGCCCGCCCAGTTGTTGTGGACGTCGCTCTTTGCCTTCGTGGTCCCCGTGTTCATCATCATCGGCCTGGTGTACTTCGTGACCTCGGCCAACAAGCCGGGCGCCGGCGCAGTCGACACCGAACTCGCGGTCGCCCAGCGCATCGAGAAGGTCGGCTCCGTGGAGATCCGCGACGCCAACCGCCCGCTCGAAGCCGGTGCCACCGTGTACAAGGCCCAGTGCGCGGCCTGCCACGACGCCGGCCTGGCGGGTGCGCCCAAGTTCGGTGACGCCGGCGCCTGGGCCGCGCGCATCGCCACCGGCTACGAATCGCTGCTGAATTCCGCCCTCAAGGGCAAGGGCGCCATGGGTCCGCAAGGCGGCGGCGCCTTCCGCGACGCCGAGATCGGCCGCGCCGTGGTGCACATGGCCAACGCCGCCGGTGCCAAGTTCGCGGAGCCGCAAATGGCGGCGCCCGCCCCGCAAGCCGAGGCCGCGCCGGCGCCCGCGCCGGCCGCCGCTCCCGCAGCCCCGGTGGCAGCAGCCCCCGCAGCGGCTCCCGCGCCGGCCCCGGCCGCTGCGGTCGCCGCCAACGGCGAAGCCCTCTACAAGCAAGCCTGCACCGTGTGCCATGCCGCTGGCGTGGCTGGCGCGCCCAAGACGGGCGACAAGGCCGCCTGGGCACCCCGCATCGCCCAGGGCGTGGAAGCGCTCACCGCCAGCGCGATCAAGGGCAAGGGCGCCATGCCGCCCAAGGGTGGCGCGATGTCCGCGTCGGACGCCGAGATCAAGGCCGCCGTGCAGTACCTGATCGATCGCGCCAAGTAATCGCGCGCAACGCTCTCGAACAAAAGCCGGTCACTGACCGGCTTTTTTCATGGCCTCGGGGCTGCGCACGAAGCCGNNCGCACGAAGCCGAAGCGCGTGGGCAAGTCGTCCGCGCGCACCGCCGTCGGTTGCCAGCGCCCCGCCTCCACCGCGTCGGCTGCCAGCGCCATGTCGGCCGTGTGCACCAGGCCGACGCCGCGCTCGGTGTCCAGGTAAAGCCGGCCTTCTTCGTCAAGCAGAGATTCACGCACCGTCACCGGTTCACCATCGTGCGCCTGCACCGAGCCGTCGGGCTGCAGTCGCCACACCCAGGGCGTGTTTTCCAGCTCCACATAGACGCGCTGCGGACCGTTCTGGAAGAACCACTGGCCGCGCTCGTCGGCCGCGTAGTTGCGGTGGATGAAGGCGATGAGCTTGTCGTGCCGCAGCAGCGAACCCTTGCTGCGCGCGAAGGGGCCGGCGGCTTGCGCCCGGTCATCGCGCATGTACCACTGGCCGCGCGCGTCAAGCCCCAGCCAGCCGTGGCAGTGCGGCACGTTGGGCCATTTGGCGAGCGCGGCCTTGACGATGTCGTCCATGCGATGGGTTCAGGTGTGGGCGAGCAACCAGTGTCCCACCGCCTCGGGCATGGTGCGCACGTGGCCGGGCAATCCCCACATGCCCAGCGAGGCGGCAAAACCCACGTGGCCGCCGTGCGCGGGCTGCCACAGCGTGACGCGCGCACCCACCTCGCGCGGATGCGGCAGCGAGTCAGCGGGCACGAAGGGATCATTGAGCGCGTTGACCGCGAGCGCGGGCACGCGGATGCGCGCGAGGTGGGGCTTGGCCGAGGCCCGCGCCCAGTAGTCCTCGGCGTCGCGAAAGCCGTGCAAGGGCGCGGTGAAGATGTCGTCGAAGGCGTGGAGATCGCGTGCGGCGCGCAGGGCCTCGGCGTTGAACAAGCCGGGGTGCTGAGCGAGCTTGCCCAGGGCCTTGGGTTTCATGCTGCGCAGGAACATGCGCGTGTAGATCTGCCGGTTCAGGCCACGGCCGATGGCGTGCCCACCCGCGGCAAGGTCCAGGGGGGAGCAGACGGCGGCCACGGCCTTCACCACGCCGGCGGCGGCGTCCCCCGATTCACCTGCCCAGCGCAAGAGCGCATTGCCACCCAGTGACACGCCCACGGCGATCAAGGGGCGCTGAGGTTCGGCGGCAGCGAAGCGGCGCAGGATCCAGTCGATCTCTTCGAAATCGCCCGAGTGGTAGGCGCGCGGCGCGCGGTTCATCTCGCCCGAGCAGCCACGAAAGTGCGGCACGGCGTAGGCCAGCCCACGCTCGGCGGCGAAGTCGGCGAAAGCCACGGCGTACTGGCTGGCTGAGGAGCCCTCGAGGCCGTGGAACAGCACCAGGCGGGGCGCCTGCCCGTGCGCCGCGTGGCTGGCGCGGTCGACGTCGATGAAGTCGCCATCGGGCGCAATCCAGCGCTCGCGCCGCCACTGCGGCGCTGGCCCGAAATGCCGGCGTGCGAGCAGCGCGGGCCAGATGGTTTGCGCGTGTCCGCCGGGCAGCCACCAAGGCGCCCGGTAGGCCAACAGGTCGGTGCGCGGTTCGTGCTTCAACGCGGGCGACGGCTCAATGCAAGAGGGGCTTCTGGCTGGACAGCTCGGGCGGCTCGACACGGGTGCCCGGGCTCGCGTGGTGCGCCACCAGGCGCCAACCCTGTGCGGTCTTGATGTAGACGTTGGTGGCCAGCACGTAGGCGTGCTGCGGCCCGTCGTCGGTGAGCACGGCCACGCGCTCGACCAGGCTGTGCACGGCACAGTGGCCGTCGTCGTGGCGGTGCAGCTTCTCGGGGGTGGCCATCACCGCGCCGTTGGCGAACATGGCTTCGAAGGTGGATCGAATCGCCTCGTGCCCGATCAGGCGGGGGCCACCGGGGTGCACGCAGACGATGTCCTCCTCGTCGGCCCAGCAGGCCATGAGGCGCTCGATGTCGGCGTGCTGCAGGGCGTCGTAGAACGCGGCCTCGGTGTCATCCGGCGTGCCCGGTGGCAGCTTGGGTTTTCGCATGCGCGCATTGTGCCGCCGCGCCACGGGCGCGGGGTATAGTGCCCGCGAACCGGTTGCCCCCAGGAGGTCCCATGCGTCGACTGCTTTCGCTTCTGCTGATCTGCGTCACCGCCGTGCTGGGCGGCTGCGGCTACAACGATTTCCAGCGCCTTGACGAGGAGAGCCGCTCGGCCTGGGCCGAGGTGCTGAACCAGTACCAGCGCCGCGCCGACCTGATCCCGAACATCGTGGCGACCGTGCAAGGCGAGGCCAACTTCGAGCGCGGCACGCTGGAGGCGGTGGTCAACGCGCGCGCCAAGGCCACGTCGATACAGGCCACGCCCGAATTGCTCAACGACCCGGCCGCGATGCAGAAATTCCAGGCGGCACAGGGTGAATTGGGCAGTGCGCTCAGCCGTCTGATGGTGGTGGTGGAGCAGTACCCGAACCTCAAGGCCAACCAGGGGTTCTCCGATCTGCGCGTGCAACTCGAAGGCACCGAGAATCGCATCGCCGTGGCGCGCAACCGCTACATCCAGGCGGTGCAGGCCTACAACGTGCTGGCGCGCAGCTTCCCCAGCAACCTCACGGCCATGGTGTTCGGCTACCAACCCAAGGCCAACTTCAGCGTGGCCGACGAGGCCGCGATCAGCCAGCCGCCCAAGGTGGATTTCGGCACACAGAAACCCTGACGATGGCGTTTGCCCTGCGCACGCTGCTGTCGCTGGCCTTCGGGCTGGCGGCGGCGCTTGCCTGGGCTCAGGGCCTGCAGCCGGTGCCCGAGCTGCGCGCCCGGGTCATGGACTCCACCGGCACCCTCGATGCCGCCACGCTGCAGCGCCTCGAGGAGCGACTGGCGGGCTTCGAGCGGGAGCGCGGCACGCAGATCGTGGTGGTGATGGTGGCCAGCACGGCACCCGAGGACATCGCCGACTACACCCAGCGCCTGGGAGATGCCTGGAAGATCGGCCGTCCCGACGTGGGTGACGGCCTGCTGTTCGTGATCGCCAAGGACGACCGGCGCATGCGCATCGCGCCGGCCAAGACGCTCGAAGGTGCGATCCCCGACCTGCTGGCGCGCCGCATCCTCGACCAGGCGGTGGCTCCCTCGCTGCGCCAAGGCGACTTCGCTGGCGGCATCGACGCCGGGCTCACGCAGATCATGGCGGCCGTGCGCGGCGAGGCCCTGCCCTTGCCGTCTCCGAAGCCCTCATCGGGGCGCGGCGCGGGCGCCTGGACAGACGCGCTGGTGTTCCTGCTGTTCGCCGTGCCCATGGTCGCCGGGTTCATGCGCCGCGCCTTTGGTCGCGGCCTGGGCATTCCGCTCACGGGCGCGGCCACGGGGGTGATCGCCTGGCTGCTCACCTCGGTGCTCTGGGTATCGGCCGGCGCGGCGGTGCTGGGCATGCTCGTGGCGGTGCTGGCGCGGTTCATGCCCGTGCCGGCGCCCTCGTCCCGCGGCCGGGGCGATCACTGGGGCGGCGGCTGGGGCGGTGGTGGTGGTTGGGGCGGCGGCGGGCGCGGCGGCTTCGGCGGCGGCGGTTTCAGCTCCGGTGGGGGTGGAAACTTCGGGGGCGGCGGCGCCTCCGGCAGTTGGTGAGGGCCGTGGCATGAACCGCTGGTGGCGCCTGCTCCGACACCGCTGGATGGACCGGCACGACAGCGCGCGCGCCGTGCCGGACGACATGGCCGAACGACTCGCGCGGCGCATCACGGCCAGCGAATCGCGCCATACCGGGGAAGTGCGGCTGGTGGTGGAGGCGGCGCTGCCCACCAGCTACCTGCTGCGCATCGGGACCGACGAGCCACTGCCCGCCGTCGTGCGCGATCGCGCCCTCGCGTGGTTCGGCCGCCTGCGCTTGTGGGACACCGAGCACAACAACGGCGTGCTCATCTACCTGCTGCTCGCCGAGCACGCGATCGAATTCGTCGCCGATCGCGCCCTCGCGCGCCAGGTGGCGCCCGGGACCTGGCAGGCGATTGTCGACCGGTTGGGCACGCAATTGCGCGCGGGTGGATTCGAGGACGGATTGACGCAGGCCCTGGAGGAGGTGTCGGCACTGCTCGTGCAGCATTTCCCCTCGGGCAACGCCGCGCCTGGCGAGAACGAATTGCCCGACGCCGTGTTGCGCGTGTGAGCGCTCGTCAGGGCGTTCTCAACGCGCTCAACCGCGTCGCTGGGTCAGGCCGGTGCGGTTGTTCATGACGACCTGCAGCTCCTGCTGCAAGGCCTTGTTCATCTGAGCGAAGGTCTTGAGCTTGCGCGTGGTATCGCGCAAACGATCGGCCAGGCGCTTGGAAATGGCCAGCAGCAGGCGAGAGCCCAACCGGGGGTCGTCCTTGAGCAGGCGCATCAGCGCAGTGCGCGACAGCACGGCGGCCGCGATGTCGGTGTTGGCCGTGCAGGTCGCCGATCGTGGTGCGCCGTCGAGCACGCCCATTTCGCCGAGCAAGTGCCCCGGGCCCATGACGTTGACCACCATGCTCTCGTGAAGACCGGGCAGATCGCTTTCCACGGCGATGTCCCCTTCCAGCACGAGCAGCATGTAGTCGTTGCCGCGGACCTCGCCTTCGTGAATGATCACGGTACCGGCCTTGATGAGCTTGGGCCGCATGTAGCCGACCACCTTCATCGCATCCACCATGGTGAGATCGGCCAGCGCCGTCGGCGTGACCAGCAGCCGGGCGGCGACTTCTTCAGGGGCAAGTTCCGGACTGTCGAAGAGCGATGACATGCAGCAAAGGGGCGCTGGTTACGCGGCCATGATAGTGAGGCCCTTGCAAGCTGAACAGCCGGCCCCGCAAAAAAAGACCGGCGCGGGGCCGGTCTCTTGTGCAGGAAGGCTGTCCTTCACTTTTTCTGGCGGAACTTGCGCAGCGCCGCGATCTGGGCGGCCATGACCGCCAGTTCCGACGTGGCCTTGGCCAGGTCGATGTCGCTCTTGGCGTTCTTCACCGCCTCTTCGGCCTGCTGGCGCGCCGTGGTGGCCTTGGCCTCGTCCAGGTCCTTGCCGCGGATGGCGGTGTCGGACAGGACGGTGATGGCGTCGGGCTGCACCTCGAGGATGCCGCCGGCCACGAAGACGAACTCTTCGCCGCCATCGGCTTTCTCGATGCGCACGGCACCCGGCTTGATGCGGGTGATCAGGGGGATGTGGCCGGGCAGGATGCCGAGCTCACCCGCCTCGCCCGGGAGGGCGACGAATTTGGCCTCGCCCGAGAAGATGGACTCCTCGGCGCTGACCACGTCGACGTGGATGGTGCTCATGTCGTGTCCTCAGGCAGGCGCCGATCAGCCCGCCGCCAGCTTCTTGGCCTTCTCGACGGCCTCGTCGATGGTGCCGACCATGTAGAAGGCCTGCTCGGGCAGGTGGTCGCATTCGCCCGCGATGATCACCTTGAAGCCGCGGATGGTTTCGGCCAGCGGCACGTACTTGCCGGGCGAACCGGTGAACACCTCGGCCACGTGGAAGGGCTGCGACAGGAAACGCTGGATCTTGCGGGCGCGGGCCACGGCCAGCTTGTCCTCGGGGGACAGTTCGTCCATGCCCAGGATGGCGATGATGTCGCGCAGTTCCTTGTAGCGCTGCAGGGTGCCCTGCACGGCGCGGGCGGTGCTGTAGTGCTCCTCGCCCACGACCAGCGGGTCGAGCTGGCGGCTGGTGGAATCCAGCGGGTCCACGGCGGGGTAGATGCCCAGCGCCGCGATGTCACGGCTCAACACCACGGTGGAGTCCAAGTGAGCGAAGGTCGTGGCGGGCGAAGGGTCGGTCAGGTCGTCCGCGGGCACGTACACGGCCTGGATCGAGGTGATCGAGCCGACCTTGGTGGAGGTGATGCGCTCCTGCAGGCGGCCCATTTCTTCGGCCAGCGTCGGCTGGTAGCCCACGGCGGAGGGCATGCGGCCCAGCAGAGCGGACACTTCGGTACCGGCCAGCGTGTAGCGGTAGATGTTGTCCACGAAGAACAGCACGTCACGGCCTTCGTCGCGGAACGATTCGGCCATGGTCAGACCGGTCAGGGCGACGCGCAGGCGGTTGCCCGGGGGCTCGTTCATCTGGCCGTACACCATGGCCACTTTCGACTCGGCCAGGTTGTCCAGCTTCACGACGCCGGAGTCGGCCATCTCGTGATAGAAGTCGTTGCCCTCGCGGGTGCGCTCCCCCACGCCGGCGAACACGGACAGACCCGAGTGCGCCTTGGCGATGTTGTTGATGAGCTCCATCATGTTCACGGTCTTGCCCACGCCGGCGCCACCGAACAGACCCACCTTGCCGCCTTTGGCGAAGGGGCAGATCAGGTCGATCACCTTGATGCCGGTCTCGAGCAGTTCCTGCGAGGGAGACAGCTCGTCGTAGGCCGGGGCTTTGCGGTGAATGGAGGCGGTGAGGGCCTGGTCGACCGGGCCGCGCTCGTCGATGGGGTTGCCCAGCACGTCCATGATGCGGCCCAGCGTGGCCTTGCCCACGGGGACGGTAATGGGGGCATTGGTGTTGCTCACCAGCATGCCGCGGCGCAGGCCGTCGGAGGAGCCCAGGGCGATGGTGCGCACCACGCCGTCACCGAGCTGCTGCTGGACTTCCAGCGTGAGGGCCGAGCCCTCCATCTTCAGCGCGTCGTACACGCGGGGCATCTGGTCGCGCGGGAATTCCACGTCCACGACGGCGCCGATGCACTGGACGATCTTGCCTTGCACTTGAGACATGATGTTTACCTTCTGTTTTCTCTGGATTCGGAGGGGCGCGGACCTTAGACGGCAGCGGCGCCGGCGACGATCTCGGACAGCTCTTTGGTGATGCCGGCCTGGCGGGTCTTGTTGTAGACGAGCTTGAGTTCGCTGATCACGTTGCCCGCGTTGTCGGTCGCGGCCTTCATGGCCACCATGCGCGCGGACTGCTCGGACGCCATGTTCTCGGCCACAGCCTGATAGACCTGGGCTTCCACGTAGCGCAGCAGCAGCTCGTCGATGACGGTGGCCGCGTCGGGTTCGTAGATGTAGTCCCAGTCGCGGCCGCCCGCGCCTTCCTGCAGGTTTTCGGCCGTCAGGGGCAGAAGTTGCTGCACCACGGCCTCCTGCTTCATCGTGTTGATGAAGCGGGTGTAGACCAGGTGAACGCTCTTGACGCGACCTTCGGTGTACGCGTCGAGCAGCACCTTCACGGGACCGATGAGTTTCTCGAGGTGGGGCGTGTCACCCAGGCCGACCACGCTGGACGCCACCTTGGCGCCGACGCGGTTCATGAAGCCCAGTCCCTTGTTGCCGATGGCCACGACCTCGATGCCGGTGCCACTGGCCTGCAAGGCCTTGAACTCGTTGGTGGCGGCGCGCAACACGTTGGTGTTGAGACCACCACAGAGGCCCTTGTCGGTGGTCACGACGACGAAGCCGGCGGTCTTGCCGTCATTCGCCTCCATGAAGGGATGCGTGTACTCCGGGTTCGCCTTGCTCAGGTTGCCCGCAATCTGGCGCACCTTCTCGGCGTAAGGCCGGGCCGCGCGCATGCGGTCCTGCGCCTTGCGCATCTTGGAGGCGGCGACCATCTCCATGGCCTTGGTGATCTTCTTGGTGTTTTCCACCGATTTGATCTTGCCGCGGATTTCCTTGCCTGCTGCCATCGCTGCTCCTGGTTGGCCCTGGGGCGATCAGTACGTGCCGGTCTTCTTGAACTCGGCGATGGCGGCCGACAGCTGGGCTTCGGCGTCCTTGTCCATGGCCTTGTCGTTCTGCAGCTTGCTCAGCAGCGCGGCGTGTTTGTCCTTCAGGAAGGCATGCATGCCCGATTCGAAGGCCAGCACCTTCTTCACGTCCACGTCGTCAAGGAAGCCCTTGTTGACGGCGAACAGCGAGGAAGCCATCAGGCTGATGGACTGCGGGCTGTACTGGGCCTGCTTGAGCAGTTCGGTGACGCGGGCGCCGCGGTCGAGCTGCTTGCGGGTGGCTTCGTCGAGGTCGGACGCGAACTGGGCGAAGGCCGCGAGTTCGCGGTACTGCGCCAGGTCGGTACGGATACCGCCGGACAGGCCTTTGATCAGCTTGGTCTGGGCCGCACCACCCACGCGAGACACCGAGATACCCGCGTTGATGGCGGGACGGATGCCGGCGTTGAACAGACCGGTCTCCAGGAAGATCTGGCCGTCGGTGATCGAAATCACGTTGGTCGGCACGAAGGCCGACACGTCGCCGGCTTGCGTTTCGATGATGGGCAGTGCGGTCAGCGAGCCGGTCTTGCCCTTGACTTCACCCTTGGTGAAGGCTTCGACGTAGTCGGCGTTGACACGCGCGGCGCGCTCGAGCAGGCGGCTGTGCAGGTAGAACACGTCGCCCGGGTAGGCCTCGCGGCCCGGCGGGCGGCGCAGCAGCAGCGAGACCTGGCGGTAGGCCACGGCCTGCTTGGACAGGTCGTCGTACACGATCAGGGCGTGCTGGCCGCGGTCGCGGAAGTACTCGCCCATGGTGCAGCCCGAGTAGGGCGCGAGGTACTGCATGGCGGCCGATTCGGAGGCCGAGGCCGCGACGACGATGGTGTAGTCCATCGCGCCCGCCTGCTCCAGGGCACGCACCACGTTCTTGATCGACGACGCCTTCTGGCCGATGGCGACGTAGATGCAGATCACGTTCTGACCCTTCTGGTTGATGATCGTGTCGATCGCGACGGCGGTCTTGCCGGTCTGGCGGTCGCCGATGATCAGCTCGCGCTGGCCGCGGCCGATGGGCACCATCGAGTCGATCGACTTCAGGCCGGTCTGCACCGGCTGGTCAACCGACTGACGCGCGATCACGCCCGGGGCGACCTTCTCGATCACGTCGGTCATCTTGGCGTTGACCGGGCCCTTGCCGTCGATGGGCTGGCCGAGGGCGTTCACCACGCGGCCCACGAGCTCGGGGCCCACGGGCACTTCCAGGATGCGGCCCGTGCACTTGACGGTGTCGCCTTCCGAGATGTGTTCGTACTCGCCCAGCACCACGGCGCCGACGGAGTCGCGCTCGAGGTTGAGCGCCAGACCGAAGGAAGGCACGCCGTCCTTGTTGGCCGGGAATTCCAGCATTTCGCCCTGCATCACGTCGGACAGGCCGTGCACGCGCACGATGCCGTCGGTGACCGACACCACGGTGCCCTGGTTGCGCACGTCGGCGCTGGCGGCCAGACCTTCGATGCGCGACTTGATCAGTTCGGAGATTTCGGCGGGATTGAGTTGCATGACTCTTTCCTTCTTTCGTTGATTGGTATGCGGCGCGGGCGGGTCAGGGCCATCAGGCCGTGAGGGCCACTTTCATCTGTTCCAGGCGGGCCTTGACGGAGGTGTCCAGCACCTCGTCACCCACCACCACGCGGATGCCCCCGATGAGCTCGGGCTGCAGTTGAACCTGCAGGTTGAGCTTGCGGGCAAAACGCTTCTCCAGCACGGCCGACAGGTCGGCGAGTGCCGACGGCTCGATGGCGAACGCGCTGTAGACCGTGGCGTCGAACGAGCCCTGCCGGGCGTTCTTGAGCGCGCGGAATTGGGCAGCGATCTCGGGCAGGGCAGCCAGACGGCCATTGTCGATGACCGTGCGCAGGAAGTTCTGGCCGGCGGTCGGCAGCGGGTTCTTGAGCACGCCAGCGATCAGGTCGAACACCTGTTGCGGCGTGACCTTGGGGCTGTCGGCGTACTGCAGCAGCTGCGCATCGGCAGCCACGGCGGCCAGCCCGTCGAGCCAGAGCGCCGTACCGGCGGCATCCTGGCCGCACGCCTGGAACAGCGCTTCCGCATAGGGACGGGCAATGGTGGCGATTTCGGCCATGGTCGTCGTTCCTGTGCGCTCGATCAGAGCTCGGTCTTGAGGCGGTTGAGCAGGTCGGCGTGAACGCCGGCGTTGACTTCCTTGCGCAGGATCTGCTCGGCGCCCTTGACGGCCAGCGCGGCCACCTGCTCGCGCAAGGCCTCTCGGGCCTTGATCACTTGCTGCTCGGCTTCCTGGCGGGCTGCGGCGACGATCTTGGCGGCCTCGTCGTTGGCCCGGGCCTTGGCTTCTTCGATCAGGGCCTGGGCACGGCGCTCGGCATCGGCCAGACGGGTGGCCGATTCGTTGCGCGACTGGCTGAGCTCGGCCTCGACGCGCTTGTTCGCGACGGCGAGTTCGGTCTTGGCCTTTTCGGCGGCGGCGAGGCCTTCGGAAATCTTCAGCGCGCGCTCATCGAGTGCCTTTGCGATCGGCGGCCAGATGAACTTCATCGTGAACCAGATCAGGATCGCGAAGACGATGGCCTGCGCAAAGAGGGTTGCATTGATGTTCATCGCAACGCCTTTCTGTGGGGACTATGGGGGAAACACACCGGCGACCCGGCGGACGGCTGGGCATGGTGGCGGAGCACGCGTCCGCTCACCACGTTGACCGCACCCGCGCGGGCACCGACCAACCGATTACAGGGTGAAGGGGTTGGCAAAGGCGAACAGCAGGGCGATGGCCACGCCGATCAGGAAGGCCGCGTCGATCAGGCCGGCCAGAATGAACATCTTGGTCTGCAGGTCGTTCATCAGCTCGGGCTGACGGGCCGAGGACTCGAGGAACTTGCCGCCCATCAGCGCGATACCGATGGAAGCGCCAATGGCGCCCAGACCGACGATGAGGCCGCAAGCCAGCGCGACGAGACCCAGAACGTTTTCCATGTTGACTCCTGTTGAGATGGAAGTTTGTTGATTGAGAAAAGGAACGAAATTACCCGAGCGCGTCCAGGACGGCCGCGTCAGTGAGCGTCATGCGCCTGCCCCAGGTAGATGAGGGCCAGCATCATGAAGATGAACGCCTGCAAGGTGATGACCAGGATGTGGAACAAGGTCCACACCGTGCCGGCGATCAGGTGTCCGACGAAGAAGAGTCCACCGCCGAGCGAGAGGGTGGCATAGGCACCCAGCAGCGCGATCAGCATGAACACCAGCTCACCCGCGAACATGTTGCCAAACAACCGCATGCCGTGCGAAACGGTCTTCGCCACGAACTCGATCATTTGCATCAGGAAGTTGACCACGCCCAGCAACAGCGCCCACAGGGGGTTCTTGCTGGTGCCGAAGGGCGCGGACACCAATTCGTGCGCCCAGCCGCCCAGGCCTTTGATCTTGATGTTGTAGAACAGGCAAAGCAGCAGAACGGAGACGGACAGGCCCAGGGTGGTGGACAGGTCGGCCGTGGGCACGACGCGCAGGTAGTCCTTGANNTGCCAGATCTGGGGCAGCAGATCGACCGGAATCATGTCCATGAAGTTCATCAGGAAGATCCAGACGAACACGGCCAGGGCGAGAGGAGCGATGAGCTTGCGGCTGGTGGCGTTGTGGATCACGGCCTTGGCCTGGTTGTCCACCATTTCCACCAGGATCTCGACGGCAGCCTGGAAACGGCCCGGGACGCCGGCGGTGGACTTGCGCGCGGCCAGCCACAGCACGACGCACATGAGCAGGCCCAGCACGCTGCTGACGACCACCGAGTCCACATTGATCACGGAGAAATCGACGATGGACGACTGCTTGTGGTTCGTCAGGTGAACCAGGTGGTGGCGGATGTATTCGCCAGGGGTCAGAGTGCCTTCAGCAGCCATTCGTGTGCACCAAAACGCGGAGCGTCAACCGTTTGTGACCGGCCTGCGGGCCTGGAGCAGCGCCCCGAACCAGTAGACCTTGAGAACCAACACCAGCCCGATCAGCAGCCCGATCCAGTTCGGCTCGGGCAGGATCCAGACCGCCGCAGCCAGGAGGGCCACCGACAGCAGGACCTTCACGCCCTCCCAGAACAGGAAACCGACCAGCGCGGCCTGCGCAAAGCCCGACGCGAGTCGGGACAAGGCGCTGGAGCTCAATCCGTAGGCCATGAGGGCCGAGGGAATCGCCACCGTTGCCGCGCCGTACAGGACCGACACCGCGACGGCGACCGACTGCGTGAGCAAGGCGGCAACCGCGGCGGCGAGCAGCCCCACCAGCCACTGCACCCCCACCAACCGCCAGAGCGAAAACCCCGGCTGGTTGGCGCGCCACTGCCGCGCTTCATCGCGCGTCAACGGCTTGAATTCGGGTTCTTGCGCCCCATCTGGATCGTCATCGTTCAAGGGCGGTGTCGGCTTGGCTGGCAGCATGGGTCGACAAGGCAAATGACGCAGGAATGACGGACCGGTCAGGTTCGCAAAGCCATTGATTATACGTAGAAACCCGATGGGCCAGTCAAGGCTCGGGGGCGGTCGCACGCGGGCGAAAACACCCGGCCGGATAATCCCGACATGAACCCTCCCCTGCCCGATTCGCTGTGCTTCCTGAATGGTGAGTACAGCCCCCTGCGCGACGCGCGCATCAGCGTGCTCGACCGCGGCTTCATCTTCGGTGACGGCGTCTACGAGGTGCTGCCGGCCTACGGCGGGCGCGTCTTCCGCTTCACCGAGCACATGGACCGGCTGGACCGCTCGCTGCGCGAGCTGCGCATCGCCAACCCGCACACGCGCGAGCAATGGCTGGCGATCGCGCGCCGCCTGATCGCCGACCGCCAGGCCGCGGGCGTGGCGAACCAGTTGATTTACCTGCAGGTGACGCGCGGCGTGGCGCCACGCGACCACGTGATGATCCCCGACCTGACGCCCACGGTGTTCGTGATGGCCGGCGAGATGAAGCTGCCCACGGCCGAGCAGCGCGCGCGCGGCGTGGCCTGCGTGACGGCCGACGACTTTCGCTGGCAGAAGGCGCACATCAAGAGCACCAGCCTGCTGGGCGCGGTGTTCGCGCGCCAGATCAGCGCTGACGCCGGTGCGCTGGAGACCGTGATGTTCCGCGAGGGCTTCCTGAGCGAAGCCGCGGCCAGCAACGTCTGGGTGGTGAAAAACGGCACCGTGATGGGTCCGCCCAAGGACCACCTGGTGCTGGAGGGCATCCGCTACGGCCTGATCGAATCGATCTGCCGCGACAACGGCATCCCCTTCGAGCTGCGCCGCGTCTCGCGCGACGAGGTGCTCGCGGCCGACGAGCTGCTGCTGTCCTCGGCCACCAAGGAGGTGCTGCCGATCACCACGCTCGACGGCCGCCCCGTGGGCAACGGCCAGCCCGGACCCGTGGGCGCACGCCTGCTGGCGGCCTACCAGCGCGCCGTGGCCGAGCAATCCACCTGAGACCCCGCCATGGACACGCCACCCGAGATCCCGCCCGAGCAGTCGCTCATCACCTACCCCACGCATTTCCCGATCAAGGTGATGGGAGAGAACGTCGAGGGCTTCGCCGAGGCCATCGTGGAGATCGTGCGCAACTTCGATCCCTCCTTCGACGCCACCACGCTGGAGCGCCGCCCGAGCAAGGCCGGCAACTACATGGGCCTGACCGTCGCCGTGTTCGTCACCAGCCGCGAGCAGCTCGACGAGGTGTACCGCACGCTGACCACGCATCCCATGGTCAAAGTGGTTCTCTGACGCCATGGACATCCGCGCGCTGGGCCGTGTCGCCTACCGCCCCACCTACGAGGCCATGCAGGCCTTCACGGCCGCGCGCACGACCGGCACGCCCGACGAGCTCTGGATCTGCGAGCACCTACCCGTGTTCACGCAAGGCCTGGCGGGCCAACAGGACCACCTGCTCGCCCCCGGCGACATCGAGGTCGTGCCCACCAACCGCGGCGGCCAGGTCACGTACCACGGGCCTGGCCAGGTGGTGGCCTATCCACTGATGGACCTGCAGCGCGCGGGCTACTTCGTCAAGGAGTACGTTTACCGCATCGAGGAAGCGGTGATCCGCACGCTGGACCACTTCGGCGTGACCGGCCACCGAGTGGCCGGCGCCCCCGGCATCTATGTGCGACTGGACGACCCACGCGGCCACGCGCGCCTGCCGCAGGCACCGGCGCGGCGCGAGCCCGGCAGCCCGCCACCCTCGCCCGACTTCACAGGCCTGGGCAAGATCGCCGCGCTGGGCATCAAGGTGAGCCGCCATTGCACCTACCACGGCGTGGCGCTGAACGTGGCCATGGACCTGCAACCCTTCCAGCGTATCAACCCGTGCGGCTACGCCGGGCTTGAAACGGTGGACCTTTCTACAATCGGCGTCCCCGTCACCTGGGACGACGCGGCCCCGGTCCTGAGCCAGAAGCTCGGCGCACTGCTCGCCCCCTGAGCCCGTCACCGCCCCCACCGCCATGAGCACCACCTACGACCCCACCGTCAAGCAGAAGAGCCAGGCCAAGACCGCGCGCATCCCCATCAAGATCGTGCCGGCCGAGACGCTCAAGAAGCCGGAGTGGATTCGCGTGAAGGCGGGCAGCCCCAGCACCCGCTTCTACGAGATCAAGGACATCCTGCGCAGCAACAAGCTGGTGACGGTGTGCGAAGAAGCGAGCTGCCCCAACATCGGCGAGTGCTTCGGCAAGGGCACGGCCACCTTCATGATCATGGGCGACAAGTGCACGCGCCGCTGCCCGTTCTGCGACGTGGGCCATGGCCGCCCCGACCCGCTGGATGCGGACGAGCCGGTGAACCTGGCCAAGACCATCGCCCAGCTCAAGCTCAAGTACGTGGTGATCACCAGCGTGGACCGCGACGACCTGCGCGACGGCGGCGCGGGCCATTTCGTGGAGTGCATCCGCCAGATCCGCGAACGCTCGCCCGAGACCACCATCGAGGTGCTGGTGCCCGACTTCCGCGGCCGCGACGACCGTGCGCTGGAGATCCTGAAGGCCGCGCCGCCGGACGTGATGAACCACAACCTGGAAACCGCGCCGCGCCTGTACAAGGAAGCGCGCCCGGGCTCCGACTACGCCTTCAGCCTGAACCTGCTCAAGAAGTTCAAGGCCTTGTTCCCGCACGTGCCCACCAAGAGCGGCATCATGGTCGGCCTGGGCGAGACCGATGAAGAGATCCTGCAGGTGATGCAGGACATGCGCGACCACCACATCGACATGCTCACCATCGGCCAGTACCTCTCGCCCAGCACCCACCACCTGCCGGTGCGCCGGTACGTGCACCCGGACACCTTCAAGATGTTCGAGGCCAAGGCCTACGAGATGGGCTTCACCCACGCCGCGGTGGGCGCCATGGTGCGCAGCAGCTACCACGCCGACCAGCAGGCGCACGGCGTGCTGGAGGCGATGGCCGAGCCGGCGCAGGCCGACCGGGGCTGAGCGGCCGGCCCCGGCCCGCCGCGGCGCCGCTCAGCGGCCCTGCGCCAGCAGCGCCTCGACGCGCGCGCCGGCCCTCAGCACCGCCGCGTCGTGAAAGCGCGGCCCCACCAGTTGCACGCCGAACGGCGCGCCCTCGGCGTCGGTGCCCAGCGGCAGGCTCAGCGCCGGCTGCTGCGAGAGATTGAACGGGTAGGTGAAGCCGCCCACGGCCTCGAACCAGGCGCCACCGCCCACCTCGCCCAATGGCGGCGCGGCGCCCGGCGTGCTGGGCGTGACCAGCAGGTCGATGTCGGTGAAGCGCTGCGCCAGCGCGTCCGCCATGGCGCGCAGCCGCGCGCGGGCACGCGCCAGCTCGGCCGCCGATTGCGTGGCGCCCTGCTCGTACGCCGCCTGCAGGCCCGGCGACAGTCGCGCGCGCTGCGTGTCGCTCCAGTCGACAAAGGACTCGTGGATGCGCGAGGTCCACACGCGCCACATGTCCTCGGCGCGGTCGTTCGTGGACTCGGGCCAGTCGATCACCGTGTGCCCCGCGTCGGCCAGGCGCCGCACCAGCGCCCGCACAGCCCCGGCCACATCCGGTTGCACGGCCCGCGACGAACCGAGCGAGAGGGCCCATGCGATGCGCAGCGGCCGATCGGCAGGCGCCTCGCCGCGCACGAACAGTGACGAGGGGTCGCGCGCATCGGCCCGCGACAGCACCTGCATGGCCAAAGCCGCATCCGCCACCGATCGCGTGAACGTGCCCAGGTGCGCAAACTCGGCGAAGGCGCTGGCCGGCGCGAGCGGAATGGCGCCAAAGCTGGGCTTGAAGCCCACGGTGCCAGTCCACGACGCCGGCAGGCGCACCGAGCCCCCGGCGTCGCTGCCCAGGGCCAGCGGCCCCCAGGCGGCCGCCACCTGCGCGGCCGCACCGCTGCTGGAGCCGCCCACCTCACGCCCCGGCGCCGCGGGGTTGCGCGTGGTGCCGGCCTGCGGGTTCGACGAACCCACGGTCCAGCCGAATTCGGTGGTGGTGGTTTTGCCGAACAGCACCGCGCCCCCCGCGCGCAGTGGCGTCACGCCGGGCGCGTCCTGCGGCACGGGCTCCTCGCTGCCGCCGAGCGAGCCGCGCCGCGTGGGCCAGCCCGCCACGTTCACCAGGTCCTTGATGGACACGGGCACGCCGTCCAGCACCGACAGCGGGCGCCCTTCACGCCATCGCCGGCCCGAGGCCTCGGCCTCGCGCTCGGCCGCCGCGCGGTCGAGCAGGCAGAAGGCGTTGAGGCCGCGCGTGTCGGCTGCGATGGCGGCGAAGAGCTGCTCCACCACCGCCGAGGGATGCAGCCGACCGTCGCGATAGGCCGCCGTGAGCCCGGCAATGTCCAGTGACAGGGCGTCGCCGGCCATCAGGGCTGCGCCTTGAAGGTTTCGAACTCGACGTTGTAGAACGTGTCGCCCTGCTTTTCGAAGCGGCGGATGTACTGGTCGTGCACCACGTCGCGCGTGTCCTTGTCGATGGTGAGGCTGCCGCGCGGGCTGTCGATCTTCAGGCCGGCGAGCGCGGCGATCAGCGTGGGCCCGTCGGCCTTGCCACCGGTCTTGGCCAGGGCCGCGTACAGCGCGGCCATGCCGTCGTAGGCCGCCACGCCCATGATGGTGGGGCGCGACTTCGGGTCGCGCTGCGCCTTGAACTCGCGCACGAAGCGTTCGTTCAGATCGGACTTGTGGTGCATGGAATAGGGGTACACGGTGGTGATGCCCACGCCGCGCTCGCCGATGGCTTCGACCAAGGCTTCGTCGACGATGTCGCCGGTGCCGATGAGCTTGATGCCCGCCGCGTCCAGGCCCTTGTCGCGGAACTCCTTGATGAAGGCCGGCGCGACGTCGCCGCCGTTGACGAAGGAGAACAGCACGTCGGGCTTGGCGTCCTTCACGCGCTGGATGTAGGGCGCGAAGTCCAGCGTCATCAGCGGCGTGCGCACATTGCCCACGATCTCGCCGCCGGCCTTCTTGAAGGCGGCGATGAAGGCGGCCTCGGCGTCGTGGCCCGGCGAGTAGTCGGCCACGATCACGTAGGCCTTCTTCGCGCCCTGCCTGATGGCCCACTGCGCGATCGGCGGCACGGTCTCGGGATAGTGGAACGACGTGCGCACCATGTACGGCGACTTGGCGGTGAGCCCGCCGGCGGCCGCGTTCATCACGATCATGGGCACCTTGGCCTGGGTGGCGATGGGCGCCACGGCCAGCGCGTTCGGCGTGAAGCCGAAGCCCGCGAGCACGTTCACCTTCTCGCGCACCACGAGTTCGGTGGCGATGCGCTTGGCCGCGTCGGGGTTGGGCCCGCCCACGTCCTTGATCACCACCTCCACGCGCTTGCCGGCCACGCTGTCGCCGTGCATCTTCTGGTAGGCCTGGATGCCGGCCTGCATCTGCTTGCCGAATTCGGCGAAGGGGCCGGACATCTCGGCGATGACGCCGACGCGCACGACGTCCTGCGCGAAGGCGAAGGGCGAAGCGGCCAGGCTCAGTGCGGCCAATGCGCCGCCAAGGACTTGCTTGAAGGGGAACGGCATGTCGGGTTTCCTATCGAGGGGTTGAACACCGGGTGCGCGGGGGCGCCCGGGAGGGGATCCGGGGAATCAGGCGGTCTCGGCGATGCCGACACCCAGCAGGCCTTCGAGCAAGCCCGCGTCGTCCGCCAGCGCCGCGCTCGGCCCGGCGTGCACCACGGTGCCTCGCTCCAGCACGATGGCCTGGTGCGTCATCTCCAGCGCCAGCACGGGGTGCTGCTCGACCACGATGGAGGCCAGGCCCTCCTGCTCGCAGAGCCGGCGGATCGAGACCGCGAGCTCTTCCACGACGATGGGGGCCAGGCCCTCCATCGGCTCGTCGAGCAGCAGCAGGCGCGGGTTGGTCATCAGCGCGCGGCCGATGGCCAGCATCTGCTGCTCGCCGCCCGAGAGCTGGTTGCCGTAGTTGCCGCGACGTTCGCGCAGGCGCGGGAACAGCTCGTACACGCGCTGCAGGTTCCAGGGCCCCTTGCGCGCGATGACGGTGAGGTTCTCCTCCACCGTGAGCGAGGGAAAGACCTCACGCTCCTGCGGCACCCAGCCCAGGCCGGCGGCGGCGCGCCGGTGCGCGGGCCAGCGCGTGATGTCCTGCCCGGCCCAGCGCACGGCACCGCGCATCACGCGGGTGTTGCCCATCAGGGTTTCCAGCAGCGAGGTCTTGCCCACGCCGTTGCGGCCCAGCACGGCCAGGCTCTGGCCCTCCTCCAGCGCGAAGCCCAGTTCGTGCAACACGACGGCGTTGCCGTAGCCGGCCACCACGCCGTCGAACGCCAGCAGCTCAGCCATGCGCCACCTCCGCGGGAATCGCCTGCACGGCCTGCGTGTGCGCCTGGCCCAGGTAGACCTCGCGCACGCGCGGGTCGCGGCCGATCTCGGCCGGCGTGCCCTCGGTGAGCACCTGCCCGGTGACCAGCACCGAGATGCGGCGCGCGAAGCGGAAAACCAGTTTCATGTCGTGTTCGATGAAGAGGACGCTGATGTCCGCCGGCAGCGCATCGATGACCTCGAAGAGCTCGCCACTCTCGTCCTCGGGCACGCCGGCGGCGGGCTCGTCGAGCAGCAGGATGCGCGGCTTCGCGGCCATGGCCAGCGCGATCTCCAGCAGGCGCTGCTTGCCGTAGGGCAGCTCGGCCACGGGCACGTTGGCCAGGGCGCTCAGTTTCAGACGGGCCAGCAGCTCGTGCGCCTCGTGGTAGACGGCGGTGTGGCGCTTGAGCGGGCGCCACCACACGGCACCCAGGCCTTCGCGCTCGCTGATCGCTAGCACCACCGAGCTCAGCGGCGTGAGGCTGGGGAACAGCGTATTGATCTGGAAGGTGCGGGCCAGGCCGCGGCGCGCGCGCCGGTCGGCCGACAGCGCGGTCACGTCCTCGCCGTTCATGAGCACGCGCCCGGCCGAGGGCTTGTAGATGCCCGTGAGCAGGTTGATCAGCGTGGTCTTGCCGGCGCCGTTGGGGCCGATGAGGGCCTGGCGCGCGCCGGGCTCCAGCGAGAGGCTCACGCCGCTGACAGCGTGGAAGGCGCCGAAGGAAATGCCCAGTCCGTGGGTCTGCAGGGCAGCGGTGCTCATCGCGCGGCCTCCTCTTGCGTCCTGAACAGGCGCGAGAGCGCGCCCATGATGCCGCCGCGGCCCAGCAGCACCGCGGCGATGAGGAAGATGCCCAGCCAGAACTGCCAGTACTGCGGGTTCATGTCGGCGAACCAGTCGTGTACCAGCATGTAGACGATGGCGCCGACGAGGCCACCGTACAGGCGCCCCGTGCCGCCCAGCACCAGGATGATCAGGATCTCGGCCGAGCGGTTGAAGCCGATCGACTCGATGCCGACGAACTGCGTGGTCTGCGCGAGCAGGGCGCCTGCGATGCCGGCCACGCCGGCCGACAGCGCATAGGCCAGGCGCAGGCGCGCGTCCACCGGCGAGCCGATGGCCAGCATGCGCTTGCGGCTGTCGTGGATGCCGCGCAGCGTGAGGCCGAAGGGCGACTTCAGGATCAGCCGCACGCCCAGGAACACCAGCAACACCATGGCGAAGGCGTAGAGGAAGGCGGTCTGGCCGAAGAGGTCGAACTCGAAGCGGCCGAACAGCGGCTCGACCACCATGCCCTGCAGGCCGTCGGTGCCGCCGGTGATGCCCGAGAGCCGGTTGGCCAGCTCGGCCAGCAGCATGCACACGCCGATGGTGATCATCAGCCGCGCCAGGTCGGTGCCGCGCACCACCAGGGCGCTGAGCAGATAGCCCAGCAGCACGCACACCGCCAGCGCCATCAGCACGCCCGAGAAGGGCTCGCCCCAGCCGTGTTTGGCCAGCAGGCCGGCCGCGTAGGCGCCGGCGCCGAAGAAGGCGGCGTGGCCCACGGTCAGGATGCCGGCGTAGCCCAGCGCCATGTCCAGCGACACGGCGAACAGGCCGAAGATGAGGATCTGGCTCATCAGGCTCAGGTGCTCGGGCAGGAGGACGTAGCACGAGGCCAGGCCGAGCCAGAAGAGCGCCTCGGCAATGCGCGTGTGCGCGGGCGTGAGGGTGATGGGCGTCATGCCAGGCCCTTTCGGGGGATGATCCCGTTCGGTCGCGCGAGCAGCATCACGATCATGACCACGTAGATGAGGAAGGCGCCCGCTTCGGGCAGGTAGTACTTGCCCGCCATGTCGACGATGCCCACCAGCAGCGCAGCCACGAAGGGGCCGGTGATGGTGCCGGCGCCGCCGACGCAGACCACGATGAGGAAGTACACGAGGTACTTCAGCGGGAAGCTGGGCTCCAGCCCCAGCATGCCCAGGCTGAGCGCGCCACCCAGGCCCGCCAGGCCGCAGCCCAGCGAAAAGGTGAGGAAGAACAGGCGCTGCACCTGGATGCCGGTGCCGGCCGCCACGCGCTGGTTGTCCACCGCGGCGCGCACCATGGCGCCGTAGCGCGTGCGGCCCAGGCCCAGCAGCAGCGCCGCCAGCACCACCAGGCCGCAGACGATGAGGAACAGGCGGTAGCGGCTGACCTCCAGGCCGAGCAGCGAGAGCCGGCCATCGAGCGACTCGGGCAGCGTGAAGGGCTGCATGGTGGGCCCGAAGAAGAAGGTGAAGGACGCCACCGACACGAACACGATGCCGATGGACAGCAGCACCTGGTCGAGCGGGTGCGCCTTGTAGAGCCGGCGGTAGAGCAGGCACTCGAACAGCGCGCCCACCAGGGCCGCGGCCACGAAGGCCGCGCCAAGCGCCGGGTAGAAGCCCAGGCCGTAGCGGCTCATCAGCACCGCCGCGGCGTACCCGCCCACCATGGCGAAGCTGCCGTGGGCCAGGTTCACGAAGTTCATCAGTCCCATCGTGATGGACAGGCCCACCGCGATGAGGAACAGGAGCATGCCGTAGGCCACTCCGTCGAAAAGCACGATCGCCATGGGGGAGTCAGGGAGCGGCCTTGGCCGGATCCTTCACGCGCTCGAACCGGTCGAACTCCACGTTGACGAGCTGGCCGTTCACGCGCTCGGTCTTGCGGATGTAGACGGTCTGCACGATGTCGCGCGTGGCGGCGTCGATCTCCACCGGGCCGCGCGGGCTCTCGAATTGCAGGCCCTTGAGGGCTTCCATCACTTTCTCGCCGCTGGTGTCGCCCTTGGTCTTGGCCAGGGCGGCCTCGATGGCGGACAGCGCGTCGTAGGCCGAGACGGCGAAGTAGCTGGGGCGCATGGCCTTGCCGAACTGCGCCTCGAAGTCCTTCACGAACTTCTGGTTCTTGGCCGAGGGGTGGGCGTAGGAGTAGTGGTGGCTGGTGACCAGGCCCAGGGCCACGTCGCCGGTGGCGTCCAGGTAGCTGTCGTCCGTGGCTTCGCCGGTGGCGAAGAGCTTGATGCCGGCGGCTTCCATGCCGCGCTCCTTCCAGACCTTGAGGAAGGCGGGCGGCATGACGCCCGAAGGGAAGAAGAAGAACACCGCCTGCGGCTTGGCGTCCTTGATGCGCTGCACGTAGGCCGAGAAGTCGGGGTTGTTCATCGGCGTGCGCAGTTCGCCGGCGATCTTTCCGCCCGCGGCGGTGAAGGCCTTCTTGAACGCGGTTTCGGCGTCCACGCCCGAGGCGTAGTCGGCCACCACGGTGTAGACGCTGTTCACACCGTTCTTCACCAGCCAGCGGGCCATCGGGTCGGACACCTGCTGCACCGTGAACGACACGCGCGCGATGTAGGGCGAGCTGGTGGTGATGGCCGAGGACGAGGCGTTGGCCACGATGACCGGCAACCTGGCCTGGGTGGCGATGGGCGCCACCGCGTAGGCGTTGGGGCTGAAGTCCAGGCCGGTGATGAAGCTCACCTTGTCGCGCACCACCAGTTCCTGCGCGAAGCGCTTGGCCGCGTCGGGCGCGGGGCCGGCGGTGTCCTTCTTGACGATCTCCACCGGGCGGCCGGCGATCTGGCCCTGGCGCTCCTTCAGGAAGAGCGCGACGCCGGCGTCGAACTGGCGGCCGTAGTCGGCGTAGGGGCCGGAGTAGGTGGCGATGAGGCCGATGCGCAGCGGCTCGGCGGCCTGCGCGGCGCCCAGCGCGCCGAAGGCGCCGAGGCCGGCCAGGCCGAGTGCGGCGATGGCTTGTCGTTTGGTGAAGGTCATCGGGTGGCTCCGTGGGACATGGAAGGAAGGGAACGTCGCTTGCTCAGGCGGCGGCCGGCACCGCCAACGCCGCCAGGGCGGCCTTGAGGTCGCTGTCGGGATCGGCCAGGGTTTCGGGCGCGAGGCGCGCGCCGGCCGCGATGAGCTGGCGGCTGAGCAGGTGCTCGCCGGGGCGGTTGACGCTGTGTGCGGCGGCGACGGCGCCGTCGCGCAGGTAGAAGACGCTGAAGCGCCCGCTGTCGGGCTCGCCGCGGACCACGGCCTGGTCATCGGCCTGCGCCACGCCGGCCATCTGGAACTTCAGTTCGAACTGGTCGCTCCAGAACCAGGGCACGGCGGTGTTGGGCCTGGGCTTGTCCACCATCAGGCTGGCAGCGGCGCGCGCGCCATCGGTGGCGGCCTGGATGGATTCGTGCCGCACGCGCGGCGCGCCGGGCGCGGACGCCACGGCCGCCACATCCCCCGCGGCCAGCACGCGCTCTGCCGAGGTGCGGCCCAGCGGGTCGGTCACGATGCCGTTGTCCACGGCGAGGCCGGCGTCGCGGGCAAGTTCGATGTTGGGCCATACGCCGATCCCCAACACCACGAGATCGCAGTCAATGCGCTGCCCGTCGGCGAGTTCCACGGCCGCCACGCGGCCATGGGCACCGACGAGTCCGCGCACACCGCGCCCGGTGAGCACCTGCACGCCGCGCTGGCGGTGCGCGCTCTCGACAAAGGCCGACATCAGCGCCGGCATGCTGCGCGCGAGCAGACGCGATTGGGTCTCGACCACGCTCACCTCGGTGCCGCGGGCGCGCAGCGCGGCGGCCACCTCGAGGCCGATGAAGCCGCCCCCGATGACGCAGACCGAGCGCGCCGACGCGGCGGCCTCGGCCACGCGCAGGGCATCGTCCAGGGTGCGCAGGGGCAGCACGCCGTCCAGATCGGCGCCGGGCAGCGGCAGGGCGCGGGCTCGGGCGCCGGTGGTCAACGCCAGCCAGCCGTGCTCCAGCACGGTGCCGTCGTCCAGCGTGAGGCGCCGCGCGCCGGGGTCCAGGGCGGTGACGCGGCGGCCCAGGCACAGCTCGATGCGCTTCTGCGCATAGAACTCGGGCGAGCGCAGCCAGAGCTGGTCCACCGTGGCCTTGCCCGTCAGCAAGCCCTTGGACAGGGGCGGGCGCTGGTAGGGCGGGTGCGGCTCGTCGCCAACGATGACGATGTCCTCCTCGAAGCCCAGCTCACGCGCGCTGCTGGCGAGTTGCAGACCGGCGTAGGAGGCGCCGACGATGACCAGGGGGGCTTTGATTCCGGTGCGGGTCATGGCTGAGCTCCTCGGGGTGTCATGAGGCGCCGCATTGTATGCAATTGAATTCATCAAACCAACACAATTGGACAGATGGCGAGTTGACTGGGCAGAATCTATTCAAAACAAAGGGTTAACCCGCACATTGCCGGCGCCAATTTGGTGCAGTTTCTGGTCAGCAGGTCTGTTCATGAGTGGCTTGCATGCAGTTTGCATGCCAATCGGCGGGCGCGGCGTGCACCCGCGGCCTGCTCTCCTAGAATTCCTCGCCCCCATCCCTCGTTCAACCGCATGGACTCCCAACAATCCCGCGTGCTGATCCAGCTGCGCGACCTGATCCTCAAAGGCGAGTTCGTGCCCGGTGAACGCCTGGCCGAAATCCCGCTGGCGGAAAAGCTGGGCGCCTCGCGCACGCCGGTGCGCCTGGCCCTGGCCAGCCTGGAGCACGAGGGGCTGATCGAACCGTCACCCGGCGGCGGCTACCAGATGCGCCGCTTCACCTCGCAGCAGATCGCCGACGCGATCCGCGTGCGTGGCCTGATCGAGGGTTTCGCCGCGCGCCTGCTGGCCGAGGAAGGCGCGCCGCGCCAGCTGCTGCGTGAACTGCACGAGTGCCTGGAGCAAGGCGATCAGACGGTGAACAAGCCGACCATGGAGCTGGACGACTACACGGCCTATGTGGAGGCCAACGACCGCTTCCATCAACTCATCATGGACGGCTGCGGCAACTCGGTGCTGCGCCGGATCATGGACATGCTGGACGCCATGCCCTTCGCTTCGCCCAGTTCCATGCTGCCCATGCAGTCGTCCATGGAGGAAGGCCAGCAGTGGATGCGCCTGGCCCAGCGCACGCACCACGCCATGGTGCAGGCCATCGAGCGCGGCCAGGGCTCGCGCGCCCAGGCGCTGGGCGAGGAGCACGTGGAGATTGCGCGCATGAACCTGGACTACGCGCTGGAGCGGCCCGAACTGGCCGCGCGCCTGATGCCGGGCATGCGCCTGGTGGCAGGCAAGAACAAGGCCTGAGGGCACCACCGTGGGCCGCATCGCGCACCCCAATGGCCCCTTGAGCGTGCGCACCTACGGCGCCTCGCGCGGCAGCCACGACCACGGGCACTTCCAGGTCCTGGTGGGGCTGGAAGGTGCGCTCGAGCTCGAAGTGGCGGGACGCGGGTGTCGCATCGGCGCTGGCCAGGGCTGCGTGGTGCCGCCGGGCGAACGCCACGATTTCGAGTCGCGCCAGGGCGCGCGCTGCCTGGTGCTGGACAGCCACGACAGCGCCTGGGCCCTGGCCGGCACCGCGCCGACGCCGGCCACGCTGGCGCTCGCCAGCTACCTTGCCGAGGCCTGCTCGCGCGGCCTCCCCCGGACCCAGACCATGGGCCCGGCGCTGCTGCTGGAAAGCTGGCTGCCCGCGCCCGCCGCACCCCGGCGCGCGCGCCGTGAGATCGACTGGGCGGCGCTCGCCGATTGGGCCAGTGGACGCTGGACCGAGGAGCGCGTGGAAGTGGCCGAACTGGCGGCGCGTGTGCACCTCAGTCCGGCGCAATTCGCGGCACGCTGCCGCGAGGCGTTCGGTGTGAGCACCCAGCAGTGGTTGCGCGGGCTGCAACTCGACCAGGCGCGCCGGCTGCGCGCGCAGGGCCTGCCGGTGGCAGAGGCAGCGCGGCGCAGCGGCTACCGCTCACCCTCGGCGCTGACGGCCGCGCTGCGCCGGCGGGCCTGAACCGCGCGTGACCCGCGCCCCGCGACGACGGACCCGCGCCGTGCGATGGTGACGCGCGCGATGATCGGCGGATGAGTACCGCCAACCTGCTGGCCCTGGGCGCGATCGCGCTGTGGGCTTCGCTCGCCGCGCTGGGCGTGGCCCTGTCGCACGTGCCGCCCTTTCTGCTCACCGGCCTGGGCCTGCTGGTGGGCAGCCTGATCGCGCTGCCACTTTCGCGCTTCGACCTGCGGCGTTGGCGCGTGCCGGCGGGCACGCTGGCTCTGGGCGTCTATGGCCTGTTCGGCTTTCACTTTCTGCTGTTCATCGCGCTGCGCCATGCGCCGCCCGTGCAGGCCAACCTGGTCAATTACCTGTGGCCACTGGGTATCGTGGTGCTGGCGCCGCTGCTGCTGCCGGGCGTGACGCTGACCGCACGCCACGTGATCGCGGCACTGATCGGCTTCGCGGGCGCTGCGCTCGCCATCCTGGGCCGCGCAGACGGCGGCACCGGGGTCACCTGGGCCTGGGGCTACCTGCCGGCGCTGGGCTCGGCCTTCATCTGGGCCACGTATTCCCTGCTCACCAAGCGCGTCATGGCCTTTCCCACCGCGGCCATCGGGGGCTTCGCGGCCGCCTCGGGCGCGCTGGCGCTGCTGTGCCATGCCTTGTTGGAGCCATCGGTGGCCTTGTCCCTGCGGGACGGCTGGCTGATCGCGCTGCTCGGCCTGGGCCCGCTGGGGGGCGCCTTCTTCCTGTGGGACGCGGCGCTCAAGCGCGGCGACCCGCGCCAGATCGGCGTGCTGAGCTTCCTGACGCCGCTGCTGTCGACCTTCACGCTGCTGGCGGTGCGCGGCGAGTGGCCCAGCGCCTCGGTGCTGGTGGCCGCGGCCATGATCGTGGGCGCCGCGGTGCTGGCCGCCCGCACGCGCTGACTCAGTCCACCAGCAGCGCGGCCGGGTCATCGGCCGCCAGCACGGTCTTGGCCCAGTTGGCGAGCTTGACGGTGTCGCTGCGCAGGATCTGCTGCTTGACCGCGAGGATGCGCGAGGGGTGCATGGAAAAGCTGCGCAGCCCCAGGCCCAGCAGCAGGCGCGTCATGGTGACGTCGCCCGCCATCTCGCCGCACACGCTCACGCCCTTGCCCTGGGCGCGCGCCTGCGCGATGGTGGCGGCCACCAGTTGCAGCACCGCCGGGTGCAAGGGGTCGTACAGGTGGGACACGGCCTCGTCGGCCCGGTCGATGGCCAGGGTGTACTGGATCAGGTCGTTGGTGCCGATCGACAGGAAGTCGAAGTGGCGCAGGAACAGGGGAATGGTGAGCGCGGCGGCCGGCACTTCGATCATGGCGCCGAGCTTCACCGATCCGTGCGGCACACCGGCCGCCTCGAGCTGTTCGCGCGCGCGGTCCACCAGCGCCAGGGTCTGGCGGATCTCGCTCGCGTGCGCCAGCATGGGGATGAGCAGGTTCACCGGCCCGTGCGCGGCCGCGCGCAGGATGGCGCGCAACTGGGCGAGGAACATGCCCGGATCGGCCAGGCTCCAGCGGATGGCGCGCAGGCCCAGGGCCGGGTTGAGGTGGTCGTCCAGGCGCGCCACGCTGCGGTCCAGCGGCTTGTCGGCCCCCACGTCCACGGTGCGGATGGTGACCGGCAGGCCCTGCATGCCTTCAACGGCGCGGCGGTAGGCCTGGTACTGCTCTTCCTCGTCGGGCAACTGTCCGTTGCGCCCCATGAACAGGAACTCGCTTCGGAACAGACCCACGCCAGCGGCGCCGGCCTTGAGCGCGGCGGCCGCGTCGTCGGGCTGCTCGATATTGGCCAGCAGCTCGATCTTCTCTCCGTCGAGCGTGACCGCCGGCGTGTTCTTCAGGCGCGAGAGCTTCTCGCGCTCGACCTCGCCCTGGCGCTGCTTGTAGCCGTACTCGGCCAGCACGATGGGCGACGGGTCGACCACCACCACGCCGGCGTCGCCATCGATCACCACCCAGTCGTCCTGGCGGATGAGGTGGCTGGCCGAACGCGCGCCCACCACGGCGGGAATGTCCATGCTGCGCGCCACGATGGCGGTGTGGCTGGTCTTGCCGCCCACGTCGGTGACGAAGCCGGCGAACACGCTCTGCTTGAACTGCAGCATGTCGGCCGGCGACAGGTCGTGCGCGATCAGCACCAGCGGCTCGTCCTTGCTCGCCCGTTCGGCCGCGACGGCGGGCGCCGCGATGGGCGCGGCCTGGCCGCGCATCGCGCGCAGCATGCGGTCGACCACCTGCTCGAGGTCGGCCTTGCGCTCGCGCAGGTAGAGGTCTTCCATCTCGTCGAACTGGCGCGAGATGACCTCCAGTTGCGTGGTCAGCGCCCACTCGGCGTTGTAGTGGCGGTCTTGCACCCAGTGCTTCACGCCGTCGGTGAGCTGCTCGTCCTGCAGCAGCATGAGGTGCACGTCGAGCAGCGCGGCCAGCTCGGGGTGCGCGTCGACCTGTCCCAGGCCGACGAGGCCCTGCTGCACACGCAGGATCTCCTCGGCCACCGACTTGCGCGCCTGGCGCAGGCGCTCGATCTCGCCCTCGATCTCGTGCGGCGCCACCAGCCGGTGCGCCACGTCCACGCGGCTGGAGGCGACGATCACGGCCCGCCCGATGGCCACGCCTCGGGACACCGCCAGACCGTGAACGCTGAATGTCATGCTGGCGCTCCGCGCGCGCGTGGGGGCATCATTCGCCTTCGCCGAATTTGTCGTTGATGAGGGCGAGCAGCGCGTCCATCGCGGCGCGCTCGTCGCTGCCGTCGGTCTCGATGTCCACCGTGCTGCCCAGGCCGGCGGCCAGCATCATCACGCCCATGATGCTCTTGGCGTTGACGCGTCGCTCGCCACGCTGCATCCACACGTCGCTGATGAAGGAGCCGGCCAGCTTGGTGAGCTTGGCCGAAGCGCGGGCATGCAGGCCCAGCTTATTGCTGATGGTCGCGGTGGTCTTGATCATGCGTGGATCGTCGGGCCTGGTTTTGCGGAGCGGTGACGGCAACCTGCATCACGCCCTGCGTGGCGCCGATGATGGCGCGCGAGATCAGGGCGTCGAGCGACTCGTGGCGGTAGCTCACGGTGCGCAGGAGCATGGGCAGGTTGACGCCGCAGACGAGCTTGCTGCGCACGCCGTCGACCAGGCGCTGGGCCACGTTGCAGGGCGTGGCGCCGAACACGTCGGTGACGACCAGCGTCTGCGGCCGAGCCATCTGGGCCATGAGTGCGCGTGCCTGCGCCAGCGTTTCCTCGGGCGGTACGTTGGGTTGCACGTCCAGCGCCACCACCGCGTCCTGCGCGTCAGGGAACACATGCAGCACGCACTGCCGCAAGGCAGAGGCCAGCGGTGCGTGCGCGATCAGCAGGATGCCGTTCATGCGCGCAGTGTAGCGGCGCGGTCCCGCTCGATCCGGCGCCAGCCGCGCCAGAAGACCGCGTAGGCCGCCACGCAGCACAGGGCGAACAGGCCCACCGCGCCGCGGTAGCGGTCGGGCTCGCTCCAGCCGAAGACGCTCAGCGCGTCGATGGCCAGGCCGATGCCCCATTGCAGGACGAACACGCCGCCGAAGATGACCAGGTTGTAGGCCGACAGCGCACGGCCCGCGGCCTGAGGCGGCAGCGCCAGCGCCACGGCGGGCTGCGACAGCGAGACGAAGGTGGAGCCGACACAGAAGAGCGCCCACAGTCCCCAGCCTGCTCGAGGGCCGAGCCAGGCGATGGAAACGATCACGGCGAGGCTGAGGGGCAGGCCCCAGCCGATGAGGGACTCGGGCCGGATGCCACGGCGCGCCAGGTGCGGGTTCACCACGCCCCAGGTCCAGAAAGCCAGCAGCATGCTCAGGTTGATGGCGAACAGGCCGGTGGCGGCCTGTCCGGGCGTGTAGCCCGCCACGTTCACCATCCACGGGCCGGCCCACAGCGCCTGCACCGCGACCATGCCGCCGTAGTTGACGAAGCCCACCGGCACCATGGTGCGGAAATAGGGGTGGCGCCAGATGTGCGCGTAGCCACTGCCGGCCGCGCCCTCGGCGGGTGCCGCGGCGTGCGCCTCGCGCGACCAGGCGGGCACCGACCAGGCCAGCACCGCGATCGCCAGCACGAAGAGCCCGGCCAGTGCCCAGAACAGGCCGCGCCAACCCATCACCGGCAGCAGCCACTGCACCGGCAGCGTGGACGCCACCATGCCCATGGAGCCGGTCATCAGCATCCACGAGTTGGCGCGCAGTTGGACCGAGGGCCGGAGCCAGCGGCGAAAGCCCGTGAGTGGCGCCATGAGGCAGGCGCTGAGCCCCATGCCGGTGAGCACGCGCGCGAACAGCAGGCCGCCAAAGCTGCTCGCCAGCGCGAAGGCCGCGCAGCCCGCCACCGCCATGGCCAGAAAGGCGAGCACGACGCGCTTGGGGCCGTGCCGGTCCAGCCAGCGGCCCATGGGCAGCTGCGTGAGCGCGAAGCCGAAGAAATAGCCGCCCGCGAGCAGACCGAGGTCGCCCGGCGTCAGCGAGAGCTCGGCGCTGAGCGTGGGCGACAGCGTGGCGGTGATGGCGCGCACCAGGGCCGACAGGAAGTAGGTGCCGGCGAAGACGAGGAAGACCGTTACCGCCAGGCGCGGGCTCAGCAGGCCCTTGTCCTGAGGTGGGTGAGGGTGATCCGTCATGGCAGTCGCAGGCCCTCGAAGAAAGTCGAGGCGAGTTCGGGGTCGATGGCGCGGCCATAGATCGCCGCGTGCACGAGTCGGCCGCCCTGCGCGGCGTGCAGTGCGCGCACGGTGACGGGCTCGCCGCGGGGATCGCGCCCGTCGGCCTGCAGGCCCAGGGCGCGATCGGTGCCGGGCACGGCGGCGGGCCATGACGCGGCGGGGTCGTCGGCGAGGGCCGGGTCGGCGTGTACGGCCACCAGTGTGGCGCGGCGCCAGGCGTCGAGCGCGAGCGCTGCGCGCGCGGCGTCGCCGGCCTCGAGCCAGGCCACGGCGAAGGTCAGGCCGCCGGTGTCGCAGCTCAGCATGTGCAGCGTGGCATTCAGGGCGCCCAGCGGCACCTCACGCTCGGCGCGGTCGGGCTTGCAGGGCATGAGCGCCTGCACGGGCGCGCCGTCGGCGCGCACGGTGCGCCAGTTGAAGGTGGGCGAGCNNNNCACAATGCACGGATGAATGCACTGGATGGTATCCGCATCCTCGACTGCTCCCGGGTGCTCGCCGGCCCCTGGTGCACCCAGACCCTGGCCGACCTGGGCGCCGACGTGGTGAAGGTGGAGCGCCCGCGCGGGCCGAACCACCCCGGGGGCGACGACACGCGCGGCTGGGGCCCGCCCTTTCTGCGCGGGCGCGACGGCCAGGACACCGCCGAGGCGGCCTACTACCTGGGCGCCAACCGCAACAAGCGCTCCATCACCTGCGACCTGTCGCGGCCCGAGGGCCAGGCGCTGATCCGCGAGCTGGCCGCCAAGGCCGACGTGTTCGTGGAGAACTACAAGGTGGGTGACATGGCGCGCTACGGCCTGGACTTCGCTGCGCTGCGCGCGATCAACCCGCGCCTGGTGTATTGCTCCATCACCGGCTTCGGACAGACCGGTCCCTACAAGGACCGCGCCGGTTACGACTACGCGGTGCAGGGCATGGGCGGCCTGATGAGCCTCACCGGTGAACGCGACGATCTGCCCGGCGGCGGACCGCAAAAGGTGGGCGTGGCGGTGGCCGATCTGTTCACCGGGCTGTACTCGACGGTGGCCATCCAGGCCGCGCTGCGCCACGCCGAGCGCACCGGCGAAGGCCAGCACATCGACATGGCCCTGCTGGACACCCAGGTGGCGATGCTGGCCAACCTGGGCGCCAACTACCTGGTGCGCGGGCGGGAGGACGGCAAGGTGCCGGGGCGCGCGGGGAACGCGCACGCCAACATCGTGCCCTACCAGGTCTTCGAGGTGGCGCCGGACGCCGACGGCCATGCCCAGCACATCATCCTGGCGGTGGGCAACGACGGCCAGTTCACCAAGTTCTGCGAGGTGGCCGGCCGTCCCGAGCTGGCCAGTGACGAGCGCTTCGCGCGCAACCAGAACCGCGTGCGCCACCGCGGCGTGCTGGTGCCGATGCTCGAGGCCGTGATGAAGACACGCGGCAAGGCCGACTGGCTGGCCGCGCTGGAGGCCGCCAAGGTACCTTGCGGCCCCATCAACGACCTGGCCGAGGTCTTCGCCGACCCGCAGGTGCGCGAACGAGGCATGGTCCACACCTGGCACCACCCGCTGGCCGACGCAGTGGACCTGGTGGCCAGCCCCATCAAGATGAGCGCCACCCCCGTGCGCAACGACCGCCCCCCGCCCCTGATGGGCGAGCACACCGACGAGGTGCTGGCCGAGTGGCTGGGCGCGGACGCCGCGCGGCTCGCGCAACTCCGTGCCAGCGGCGCGATCTGAACCCGATATGGCCTACCAACCCCTGCCCACCCCCAAGTCCCTGCGCGCGGC
>NZ_WVZN01000044.1 GCF_011772445.1 Hydrogenophaga sp.
TCAAATCCGCGCCGCGATGCCCCGCTGCGCACGCCGTTGGCTACATGCGTGAAATATCCGGGTTAGTGGTGCTCGCGGTGCTGGCCATCCTCGCGGCAATCGTGACCCCGGCCTACCTCGACCGCGTGGACGATGCCAAAGAAACCGTGCTGCGCCAGAACCTGGTTGGCATGCGCCAGGCCATTGACCAGTTCTTCCGGGACAAGGGCCGCTATCCGCAGACGCTGGACGAACTCGTGCAGCAGCGGTATCTGCGCGCCGTGCCCGAAGACCCGATCACGCAGCGCATGGACTCATGGGTCGCCATCCCCCAGCGCGCGGGCGAGACGGCTTCGGTGTTCGATGTGAAAAGCTCGGCCCAGGGGCGGGCTCGCGACGGGAGCTGGTTCCGTGATTGGTGACTGCCCTTGCCGCCGCGAAGCGAGGCCACATTCGGCGCAGCGCGAACAACGTGGGTTTACCTTGTTGTTCGCGCTGCTGATGATGTTCCTGCTGGCCCTGGCGACGCAGCGTGTCATGGCTGTGGTGTCGCAGCAGGCCCAACGCGAACGTGAGGCGGAGTTGCTTCGGGTGGGTTCGGCCATCGCAGCGGCCATCGGCCGATACCACGAGGGCACGCCCGGTACGGTGAAGCGTTGGCCGTCGTCGCTCGAAGACCTGCTGGATGACCGCCGCATGATCGGCCTGCGCCGGCACTTGCGCGAGGTCTACGCCGACCCGATCACGCGCCAGCCCCGCTGGGGCTTGGTGGCCGCTCCCGATGGGGGAATCGCGGGGGTCTACAGCCTGGGTGGCGGCGTGCCCATCACCTCCGGTTCTCTTGAAGCGGTTCGATGGGGCTTCGCGGGCGCGACGTCTTACCAGCAGTGGCGCTTCGTGTACGTGCCCACGTTGCCTCAGGCCGCACGGCCTTGAACGCGGAAACAGCATGGATTTCATGGTTCGATGCACCCGTCCCGGCGACGCCAGCGTGACCGAAGCGCGGCGCCAAGCCGGCTCTTTGGAGGCGCTTCGCGAGACTTTGCTGCACGAAGGCTGGATCGTGCTGGACGTCCGTCTGCTAGGTGTAGCGCGAGGCTCGAGCAATAGCCGGCAGGCATTGGGAAGGACGGCCTACGCGGTCTTCTGCCGCGAGCTGACAACCTTGTTGCGCGCCGGCATGAGCGTGGTCGAAGCGGTGGATACGCTCGCCGCGCGCCAACGGGTGGAGGCTCAGCCCAGGCGCATGGTGTCCCCGGCTCCGATGCTGCTGCAGCACCTTTCTCACGGCCTGCCACTCTCCCGCGCGCTGGGGATGTTGCCGGACACGCCCGGGGTGTTGGTAGCGGCGGTTCGCGCGGGTGAGCGCACCAGCGACCTCGTTCAGGCGCTGCAGGACTACCTTCGTTTCGACGAGCTCGTGGAGCGCTTGCGCAAACGAGTGGTCAGTGCTGCCATCTACCCCGCCATGGTCACGGCGCTTGGCCTGGGCATCTCACTGTTCCTCTTGCTGGTGGTGATGCCCAGTTTTTCCCGCATGTATGCAGGACTGCAAGGTGGTGCCACGGGGTCAGGCAATGCCATGGTGCTGTTGAGCGTGTGGATCAAGGCCCATCAGGGGGCGGCCTTCGCTACGTTGGCGTTGGCCGTGGTGCTGATCGCTTGGTGGGTGTGGCGCGGTGGGGCCAGGCGTGCGCTGGACGCGGCCATCGAGGGCGTTCCCTGGCTCAGGGTACGCGTGCGGGACTTCCGCCTGGCCATGATGTACCAGACGTTGGCCCTGATGCTCAGCGGGGGCTACGCCATGGTGGACGCCTTGCGTGTGGCGCGTGACGCGGCGCTGGACCGGCGCTTGCGCGAGGGGCTGGACGCCTGCATGGCGCAGGTGGAGCAGGGGAAAGGCGTGGCCGAAAGCCTGGCGTTGCAGGGGCTGTGTGACGAGGTGGGCCGGCGCCTCATGGCCGCGGCCGAGCGCAATGGCGCGTTTCCGCGAGCGGCGGCGGTGGTCGCCGATCTGCACGGCGAACGCTTCGAGCTGTTCATCGAGCGCATGACCCGCGTGGTGGAGCCCGTGCTGTTGCTGGCCGTGGCCCTGATGGTTGGGGCCATCGTGGTCACCATGTATCTGCCGGTGTTCGACATGGCCACGCGCCTTCGCTGACAAGGAGGATTCATGACGAGCACACCATCGCCCGCTGAAGGCTTCTCGCCAACGGACGACCTGCGCCTGAATCAAGCGGTCGAAGTGGCTCGGCAGGCCCATGCGGCGCAGGCCGCTTGCATCTGGGCAGGGCTCGTGCAAGGACTCGCCTTGGATGAACCCACCTTGTCGGCGGCGCTGCTGCGACAGCAAGGGATTGCCGTCATGTTGGGCTCGGCTCTGCCGACCGGCGCACACGTGAGGCGTGTCGGCGGCGCGGGCGCGAGTCTGTATCGTGTGGAGACGGATCAAGGTGTGTTGCTGGCAGGGCCAGATCCCTGGTCCACAGCGAGCCAGGCGGCACTGATGCGCCAGCAAGGTGCGTCCGTGCGACTGGCGCTTGCGGACGCGGCTTGTCTGGCCTTGCTCGCGCAGCGGGCCGCTCAGGCCACTACGAATGGTGCACCAGCGCTCACGGCACAGGCTTCTTCCGGTGCGGCCGGCGCCGACAGCCCCGTCGTGCGCTTCGTGGACCAGGCGATCGCGCACGGCCACGCCGAGGGCGCGAGCGACATCCACTTCGAAAGTGATCGCCGCGGTGTCGGCGTGAAGTACCGGTTGGATGGCGTGATGCTGCCGGGACCTCGCCTCGACGATGCCCAGCGGGCCGAGGAGGTGATTTCTCGCATCAAGGTGATGGCGCAGCTGGATATCACCGAGCGCCGCCGCCCTCAGGATGGACGCATCCGATGGAGCGCGCCAGTGAGCGCATCCGATGCGATCGACATGCGGGTGTCGGTGATGCCCAGCATCTTTGGAGAGGATGCCGTTCTGAGGCTGCTGGACAAATCACAGCTTCGTCAGGGGCAGGACGAAATCTCGCTCGACACGCTGGGGTTCAAGGGTGAGGCAGCCCGGACCATGCGGCAGCTCGCGATGCGTCCCCACGGTATGCTGTTGGTGACGGGGCCGACGGGCAGCGGCAAGACCACGACGGTCTATGGTGCTCTGTCTGAGGTCAACGATGGATTGGGCAAGATCATCACCATCGAAGATCCGGTGGAGTACGAGCTGCCCGGCGTGTTGCAGATTCCGGTGAACGAGCAGAAGGGGCTCACATTCGCCACAGGCTTGCGCTCGATCCTGCGGCACGACCCCGACAAGATCCTGGTCGGCGAGATCCGGGACGGCGAGACCGCGCGCATCGCGGTCCAATCGGCCCTCACCGGACACCTGGTTTTCACCACGGTTCACGCCAACAGCCTGCTCGACGTGCTGGGACGTTTCGAGCACTTCGACATCGATCCGTTTTCCCTGGCTTCGGCGCTCAATGGCGTGGTTGTGCAGCGTTTGCTGCGGCGTCTGTGCACGCATTGCCTGCGGTTGGACGATCCCTCGCAGGACGATCGGAAAGTGCTGGGTGCGCTGTCGATCGAGCTGCCTGCGCGAGTACCTGTGGCTTGCGGTTGTGATCTGTGCCGGCACAGCGGTTACCGAGGACGTATGGTGGTCGCGGAAGTCCATTCGCTAGACGATCGGGTAAGAGACCTCATGGTGCGTCGCTCCAGCATCGCAGAGCTGCGTGCGGCCATGCGGGGTGCAGCGGCTCGGCCTCTGCTGCACCAGGCCATGGACGAGGTGAAGGCGGGAGTGACCAGCCTGGAGGAGGTGCGACGTGTGGTCGGCTGGGCGTAAGCGCGTGTCGGTGTATCTGGGTGCCGGCCGCGCACTCGTCGTCCATCCATCGAAGGGGGAGATGGAGGTGGTCCTGCCATCAACGCGCCCGTTGATTGATCTGTTGGATGCGGTGGATCTCCAGACGGGGCGCGAGCAGGATCGCCCATGGACCGTCGATCTTCACCCCGGGACAGCCTTGTGTCCGGCGGTTGCGGTAAGCCTCCCGCGCGGCCTCAAGCGCGTGGACGAGGCAATGACGGTTGTTCGCGCGTTGGCATTGCAGGCGATGGGCTTTGCTGCCGATGAACAGGCCGATCTCAGGTGCGCCTTGCCCGTGAACTGGGCGGCTGGACGATCGGTGGTCTGCGCCGCGATGGCGGCGGGTACGCACGATCTGTTGCTGGACTGGTCGCAACGCCATGGCGGTCGCGTGGGTGCATTGCGACCGATGTGGTCGCGACTGACGCGGCCGAAGCCTGTGCCGATGGGGTGGGCGGATGCGCTGCGCTTCGAGCAGTATGTGGCGCATGGGGTATTCGATGCGACGGCCCAGGACTCCGTGTCGCTCGACATCGACTTCCTGGCGCTCCAGCGACAAGCCACGAGGCGGCGGCTCGCGCTGGTCGCCAGTTTGCTCACGTTGGTTGGCATCGGCATCGCAGATGTCTGGCTGTGGCGCGATGTTGGGCGTTTGCAGGCTGAAGTCGCGGCACTGGAGGCGGATGTGAACGCGCGGCGCGCAGCCGCCAGGGTTGAACCCGCACCGCTGACCGAGGCTCAGGCCAAGGCGCTCAAGGCTCTGTCCTGGGATTGGAACCGCGTCTACGGGCCGCTGGAGAGCATCGAGATTCCCGGTGTGCGCGTGATTTCTTTGGACGTTGACGCGATGGGTGGGCACGGGCGCGTCGAGTTTCATATGCCGGACGAGACCTCCATCCTGGCGATCACCGAGGGCTTGAACGATTCCGCTGCGCAAGTGGAGTGGCGCCTGCAGTCGGTGAACCGTGTCGGAGGTGGAGCGCCCGCCGGTGGAGGGGTGCGCGCCGTGTGGACGGGCGTCTTCAAGTAGGACAAGCGCTCAAATTCCCTGTCTACGCCCCCTGGTTTGCGCTGCGGGCTTGCATCACGTAAGAAATACGCCCAGGATTCGACCCATCCCATTCGAACAACACCCGAGGAGCGCGCATGAAGGCGATCTGGAAGGGCACCGTCGTTGCCGAAAGCGACGACATCGTGCTGGTCGAAGGCAACGCCTACTTTCCCGCCAGCGCCGTGCGCGCCGACGTGTTGCAGCACAGCAACCACCACACCTACTGCCCCTGGAAGGGACAGGCCAGCTACCACAGCCTGCTCATCGACGGCGAGCTCAACCGCGACGCCGCCTGGTTCTACCCCGACCCCAAGCCCGAGGCCGAGATGGTGCGCGACCGCGTGGCCTTCTGGCGCGGCGTGCAGGTGGTGGACTGAGCATGCGCCGCGACGCCATCGCCGACACGGCCGCGCGTTTTGCCGAGGTGCGCGCGCGCAGCGTGGCCCTGTGCGCCCCGCTGGCGCCCGAGGACCACGTGGTGCAGCCCGTGGTGGACGTCAGCCCGCCCAAGTGGCACCTGGCGCACACCACCTGGTTCTTCGAGGCCATGCTGCTCGCGCACGCCTCGCCGGGCTACACCGCTTTCCACCCGGCCTATGGCTACCTCTTCAACAGCTACTACGAAAACGAGGGCGAGCGCTGGCCGCGCGCGCAGCGCGGCCACCTGAGCCGGCCCACCGTGGCCGAGGTGCTGACCTACCGCGCGCACGTGGACGCCGCGGTGCACGCCTGGCTCGCCACCGAGCCGCCCGCGCACTGGCTGGAGCGCCTGGAGCTCGGCCTGCAGCACGAGCAGCAGCACCAGGAACTGCTGCTCACCGACATCAAATACATCCTGGGCCACAACCCCCTGCGGCCCGCCTATTCGCTCGACGACACCACCGCCGTGACCGTGACGACCGAGCACCTGCCGCAAGCCGCCGCGCTGCAATGGACGGACCACCCCGGTGGCGTGGTTGCCATTGGCCACGCGGGCGACGGCTTCGCTTTCGACAACGAGGGCGCGCGCCACGAGGTGCTGCTCGCACCCTTCGCCATCGCGGATCGCCTGGTGAGCAACGCCGAGTACATCGCGTTCATCGAAGCCGGCGGCTACCGGCAGGCGAGCCACTGGCACGCCGACGGCTGGGACTGGCTGCGGCAGAACGCCGTCGTCGCGCCGATGTACTGGTTTCGCGGTGAGGGTGGCGCGTGGTGGCACCAGACCCTGTGCGGCCCGCAGGCCCTGCCGCCGCACGCGCCCGTCACCCACATCAGCTGGTTCGAAGCCAGTGCCTACGCCGACTGGGCCGGCGCGCGCCTGCCCACCGAGTTCGAATGGGAGGCCGCCGCCGCGCAAGGCATGGCGTGGGGCCAGCGCTGGGAATGGACCGCCAGCGCCTACACGCCGTACCCGGGCTTCCACCGCGCCGAGGGCTCGGTCGGCGAATACAACGGCAAATTCATGGTGAGCCAGCAGGTGCTGCGCGGCGCGTCCTTCGCCACGCCGCCGGGGCACCAGCGCCTCACCTACCGCAACTTCTTCCAGCCGCCGCTGCGCTGGCAGTACACCGGCATCCGCCTCGTCAAACCATGACCCGACGCCGCCACACCGCCCCCGCCATGCGCCCCGCGCGCGACACCACACCGTCTCCGGCCATCGCGCCCGAGTTGCGCGGCTTCGCCGACGACGTGCTCGCCGGCCTGTCGGGCAACCCCAAACGGCTCTCGTCCAAGTACTTCTACGACGACCGCGGCTCGCGCCTGTTCGAACGCATCATGCGGCTGCCCAGCTACTACCCCACGCGCTTGGAAGCCGCCATGCTGCGCCGCCACGCGAAGGACCTGCTCGACGCGCTGGACACGGGCGGCTCGCCGATCGAGATGCTCGAACTCGGCAGCGGCGACGGCCGCAAGACCCTGGCCCTGTGCCGCGCCTGGCTCAAGGCGGGCGCGGAACTGGTCTATCGGCCGATGGACATCTCCGCCCAGGCGCTGGAACACCTGGGCGCGCGCATGGCGCGGCAGTTGCCCGCGCTCACCGTGCACCCCCTGTGCGGCGACTACTTCCAGACCTGGCCCATCCCCAGCGCGCGCCGCCGCCAGGTGGCCCTGTTCCTGGGCAGCAACCTCGGCAACTTCACCGACGCCGAGGCCGCGCGCTTCCTGCGGCGCGTGCGCGTGCACCTGCGCGTGGGCGACAGCCTGCTGCTCGGCCTGGACCTGCGCAAGGACCCGCACACCGTGCTGGCCGCCTACGACGACCCCGAAGGCGTCACCGCCGCCTTCAACCTGAACCTGCTGCGCCGCCTCAACCGCGAGCTCGGCATGGACTTCGACCTCAAGCGCTTTCGCCACTACGCGAGCTACTGCCCCTTGCAGGGCGTGGCGCGCAGCTTCCTGGTGAGCCAGACGCGCCAGACCGTGCGCAGCCACCTGCTCGACCACGCCTTCGACTTCGGGGCGGGCGAGTTCATCTACACCGAGCAATCGCAGAAGTACGAGCGCGCGGGCGTCGAGGCCCTGGCCCAGGGCAGCGGCTTCGAGGTGAAGGCCTGGTTCGAGGACCCCGAGCTGCCCTACGCGCTGGTGGTGTGCCGGGCCACAGGCTGAGCCCGGGCGACAGCGCAGGCCCCTGTCGGCCAGGCGACAGCGGGCATCGGTATTTTCACCAAGCATCCGCTTGCTGAAATTGACGGCCGCTGCTATGTTGGCGGCCGATGCCAACCGACACCCTGGCCGATGAGGCCCCCCAGCGCCGCAGCCGCGGCCGCCCACGCAAGACCGCGGATGAACGCGACGACGGCAACCGCCGCCAGGCCCTGCTGCGCGCGGCCGCGCACCTGTTCCGCCGCAAGGGCTTCGCGGCCACCAGCACGCGCGACATCGCCGCCGCCGTGGGCATGCGCTCGGGCTCGCCCTTCTATCACTTCGAGAACAAGGAAGCGCTGCTCGCCGCCGTGATGGCGGAGGGCATGCAGCGCGCGCTGCAGCACCAGCGCGAGCGCATGGAAGCGGCCGTGGCCGCCGCGCCCGAGGCCTTGAGCGCGCGCGAGTGCCTGCGGGTGCTGGTGCGCGGCCACTTCCACAACCTGCTGGGCCCCGAGAGCGACCACATCCCGGTGATGCTCTACGAATGGCGCTGGCTCGCGCCGCCGCAGAAGCAGGTGGTGAGCGAGCTGATGGCCGAGTACGAGGCCGTGTGGGTGCCGGTGCTGCAGGCGCTGCGGCGCGAAGGCGCGCTCAAGGGCGACACGGCGCTGGCGCGGCTGCTGATCTTCGGCGCGCTGAACTGGACGGCGCAGTGGTACGACGCCGAGGGACCGGCCTCGCTCGACGAACTGACGGAGGCCGCGCTGCAACTCTTCGTCAAGGAGCTTCAATGAGCGAGCACTACCGCTCCGTCTTTCGCCCCGGCCTGTTGGCGGGCCAGGTCATCGTCGTCACCGGCGGAGGCTCGGGCATCGGCCGCTGCACCGCGCACGAACTCGCCGCGCTGGGCGCGCACGTGGCGCTGGTGGGCCGCAAGCCCGAGAAGCTGCTGTCCGTGGTCGACGAGATCACGGCCGATGGCGGGCGCGCGAGTGGCCACGCGGGCGACATCCGCCAGGAGGACGCGGTGCGTTCGCTGGTGGGCGACATCGTGTCCGCGCACGGCCGCATCCATGGTCTCGTCAACAACGCGGGCGGGCAGTACATCAGCCCGCTGGAGAAGATCGGCGCCAAGGGCTGGCAGGCCGTGCTGGACACCAACCTCATGGGCGGCTTCCTGGTGGCGCGCGAGTGTTACCTGCAGAGCTTTCAGGCGCACGGCGGATCGATCGTGAACATCGTGGCCGACATGTGGGGCAGCATGCCCGGCATGGGCCACAGCGGCGCGGCGCGCGCGGGCATGGTGAGCTTCACCGAGACCGCCGCGCTGGAGTGGGCGAGGAGCGGCGTGCGCGTGAACGCCGTGGCGCCGGGCTACATCGCCTCCAGCGGCATGGACCACTACCCGCCCGAGGCCGGACCCATGCTGCGCGAGATGCGCCAGACGGTGCCCCTGGGCCGCTTCGGCAACGAGGCCGAGACCAGTGCCGCCATCGCCTTCCTGCTCTCGCCGGCGGCCAGCTTCATCAGCGGCAGCGTGCTGCGCGTGGACGGCGCGCGTCCGCAGGTGCGCATGGGCTGGGGCCAGGTGGCCGCGCCGGCCGAAGCGCAGTCGCGCGAGGCCGTCAGGCCGTTCGACGGCTTTCACCGCTACGTGCCGCCCAAGGTGTTCCAGTCATGAGCTTCGCCTCCCGCTTCAACCCGCACAGCGAGGCCGCGCAGCTGCGCCGCGCGGCCATGCTCGAACGCATCGCCCAACTGCGCGCGCTCGAGGAGCGCGCCGCCGCCGCGTCGGCCCAGGCCAAGCCCGTGTTCGACAAGCGCGGCCAGTTGCTGCCGCGCGAGCGCATCGCGCTGCTGCTGGACGCGGGCGCGCCCTGGTTGCCGCTGTGCACGCTGGCGGGTTTCCTGCAGGACACGAAGGACCCCGCCAAGTCCGTGGCCGGGGGCGGCGTGGTGGCGGGCATCGGCTTCATCAGCGGCGTGCGCTGCATGGTGGTGGCCAGCGACTCGGGCATCGAGGCCGGCGCCATCCAGCCGCGCGGGCTGGAGAAGATCCTGCGCGTGCAGGACATCGCGCTGGAGAACAAGCTGCCCTTCGTGCACCTGGTGGAGAGCGCGGGCGCCAACCTCACCAAGTACAAGGTCGAGGGCTTCGTGCACGGCGGCTCGCTGTTCCGCAACCTGGCGCGGCACTCGGCGGCGGGGCTGCCGGTCATCACCGTGCAGCACGGCTCGGGCACGGCGGGCGGGGCCTACATGCCGGGCCTGTCGGACATCGTGGTGATGGTGCGCGGGCGTTCGCGCGCCTTCCTCGCGGGGCCGCCGCTGCTGAAGGCCGCGACGGGCGAGGTGGCCACCGAGGAGGAACTGGGTGGTGCCGAGATGCACACCAGCGTGTCCGGCCTGGGCGAGTACCTGGCGGAAGACGACCGCGAGGCGCTGGGGCTGGCGCGGCGCGTCGTCGATCAGTTGCGCGAGGGTTTCGCGCGCACGGCGGCGCCGCCGGCGCCCGCTCCCCAGCTGTCCGCCGACGACCTGCTCAGCCTCATGCCCACCCACCACCGCGAGCCGGTGGACATGCGCGAGGTGATGGCCCGCCTGGCCGATGGCTCGGATCTGCTGGAGTTCAAGCCCCTGTACGGCGCCGCCACCGTGTGCGCGCAGGCGCGCATCGGCGGCCACGCGGTGGGCTTCATCAGCAACAACGGCCCCATCGACGTGGCCGGCGCCAACAAGGCCACGCACTTCATCCAGTGGATGTGCCAGCTCGGCCACCCCCTCATCTACCTGCAGAACACCACCGGCTACATGGTGGGCAAGGACAGCGAGCAGGGCGGCATGATCAAGCACGGCAGCAAGATGATCCAGGCCGTGACGGGCGCCACCGTGCCGCAGCTCACCATCCAGTGCGGGGCTTCCTTCGGCGCCGGCAACTACGGCATGTGCGGGCGCGGCTTCGAGCCGCGTTTCCTGTTCAGCTGGCCCAACGCGCGCACCGCCGTGATGGGCGGCGAGCAGGCCGCGCGCACCATGCAGATCGTGGCCGAGGCCGGCCTGGCGCGCAAAGGCCTCACGCCCGACCCGGCGCAGATGCAGCAGCAGTTCGAGCAGATCGTGCAGGTCTTCGAGAGCCAGGCCGACGCCTTCCACACCAGCGGCCTGGTGCTGGACGACGGCGTGATCGACCCGCGCGACACGCGCGCGGTGCTCATCTTCTGCCTGGACACCTGCGCCGAGGCCGCGCAACGCACGCCGCGCCCCTTGCCCTTCGGGGTGGCGCGCATGTAGGTCCGTCACGCACGCATCCAAAGAGGAGACAAGCCATGCAGTTCACGCACGAGCACCGCGAAATCCAGAAGACGCTCAAGCGTTTCATCGACGACCACATCAACCCCCACGTCGACGAGTGGGAGGCCGCCGAGATGTTTCCCGCGCACGAGGTCTTCAAGGGCCTGGGCGATCTGGGCCTGCTGGGCCTGACCAAGCCCGAGGCGCACGGCGGCGCGGGCCTGGACTACAGCTACAGCGTGGCCATGGCCGAAACGCTCGGCCACATCCACTGCGGCGGCGTGCCCATGGCCATCGGCGTGCAGACCGACATGGCCACGCCCGCGCTGGCGCGCTTCGGCAGCGAGGAGCTGAAAGCGCAATTCCTCGCGCCCGCGATCCGCGGCGAAGCGGTCGGCAGCATCGGCGTGAGCGAGCCCGGTGCCGGCAGCGACGTGGCCGCGATCAAGACCACGGCCAGGAAGGACGGCGACGACTACGTCATCAACGGCCAGAAGATGTGGATCACCAACAGCCTGCAGGCCGACTGGATCTGCCTGCTGGTGAACACCAGCGACGGGCCCGCGCACAAGAACAAGAGCCTGGTGATGGTGCCGCTGCGCGAGAACGGCAAGCCGGTGAAGGGCTTCGAGGTCGGCAAGAAGATCCGCAAGATCGGCATGCACAGCAGCGACACCGGCCTGCTGTACTTCGACGAGCTGCGCGTGCCGCAGCGCTACCGCATCGGCCAGGAAGGCGCCGGCTTCGTCTACCAGATGCAGCAGTTCCAGGAGGAGCGGCTGTGGTGCGCGGCCAGCACGCTGCAGAGCCTGAACAACTGCATCGAGTGGACCATCGAGTGGGCGCAGGAGCGCAAACTCTTCGGTGCGCAACTGGCCGACCAGCAGTGGGTGCAGTTCAAGCTGGCGGAGCTCAAGACCGAGGTGGAGGCGCTGCGCGCGCTCACCTACCTGTCGTGCGACCGCTACGTGGCCGGCGAGGACGTGACCGAGTGGGCCACCATGGCCAAGCTCAAGGCCGGGCGCCTGAACCGCCTGGTGCCCGACACCTGCCTGCAGTTCTGGGGCGGCATGGGCTTCACGCTGGAGAACAAGGTGGCGCGCATGTACCGCGACGGGCGACTGGCCTCCATCGGCGGCGGGGCCGACGAGGTCATGTTGGGCATCCTGAGCAAGATCATGGGGATCGCCAAGAGGCCGGTGCGATGAACCGGGCCCTGATCGTCGACCGCGACGGCGCGGTGGAGCGCTGGACGCTCAACGACCCGGCCTCGCGCAACGCGCTGAGCGACGCCATGGTGGTGGGCCTGTACGCCGCCTGCCTGCGCGCGAAGAACGACCCCACGCTGCGTGGCGTGGTGCTGGCCGGGGCTGGCGGTGCGTTCTGCGCCGGTGGCAGCCTGGGCGGATTCGCCCACGCCATTGGCCAGCCGCTGCAACCGGGCCAGACGGACCCTTTGATCGAGGTGAACCGCGGCTTCGGTGACCTGCTGCACGCCTTGAGCAGCTTGCCGCAGTGGCTGCTGTGCGCGGTGGACGGCCCCGCCATGGGCGGCGGCTTCGGCCTGGTGTGCTGCGCGGACGTGGTGATCGCCACCGAGCGCGCCAGCTTCGCCACGCCCGAGGTGACGCTGGGCCTGCCGCCCGCGCAGATCGCGCCCTTCGTGTGGCGCCGCCTGGGGGACGCCACGGCGCGCCAGTGCCTGCTGAGCGGTGCGCGCTGGGGCGCACGCGAGGCGCAGGCCGCGGGCCTGGTCAACCGCGTGGTGGCCGATGGCGCGCTCGACGCCGCCGTGGCCGAGGCCACCGCCGCGCTGAACCGCGCGGCGCCGGGCGCGGTGGCGGCCACCAAGCAGCTCCTGCTGCGCCTGAGCGACGACCGCCCCGACCTGCGCGACGAAGCGGCCATCGCCTTCGCCAGCGCGCTGCGCGGGCCCGAGGCCGCGGCCGGCCTGGCGGCGTTCGCCAACAAGCGAGCCGCGCCCTGGGCGCAGGAGCCACCGTCCACGGACGCGCCGAAAGCGAGCCGGTCATGAGGCGCCTGCTGATCGCCAACCGCGGCGAGATCGCGCGCCGGGTCATTCGCACCGCGCACCGCATGGGCATGGGCACGGTGGCCGTGTTCAGCGAACCCGACGCGAACGCCCTGCACGTGCGCGAGGCCGGCCGCGCCTTCGCGCTGGGCGGCGCGAGTTCGGCCGAGTCCTACCTGCGCATCGACCGCCTCATCGAAGCCGCGCGCGCCACCGGCGCCGACGCGGTGCACCCGGGCTACGGCTTCCTCAGCGAGAACGCCGACTTCGCGCAGGCCGTGATCGACGCCAGGCTCACCTGGGTGGGACCGCCGCCCGCCGCCATCCGCGCGCTGGGCAGCAAGTCGGCCGCCAAGGCGCTGGCGCAGGCGCACGGCGTGCCGGTGCTGCCGGGCTACTTTGGCGCGGACCAGCGCGACGGGACCTTCATCGCCGAGGCCCAGCGGATCGGCTACCCGGTGATGGTGAAAGCCGTGGCCGGTGGCGGCGGGCGCGGCATGCGCTTCGTCACCGAGGCCGCGCAACTGCCCGCCGCGCTGGCCAGCGCGCGCGCCGAGGCGCTGGCGGGCTTTGGCAGCGCCGACCTGCTGATCGAACGCGCGGTGCAACGCCCGCGCCACGTGGAGGTGCAGGTCTTCGCCGACACGCACGGCCGTTGCATCCACCTGGGCGAGCGCGATTGTTCGGTGCAGCGGCGGCACCAGAAGATCATCGAAGAAGCGCCGAGCCCGGCCGTGGGCCCTGAGCTGCGCGAGCGCCTGGGCGCGGCGGCCGTGGCGCTGGCCCAGGCGGCCGGGTACGCGGGCGCGGGCACGGTGGAGTTTCTGCTGGACGACAGCCAGTTCTTTTTGATGGAGATGAACACCCGCCTGCAGGTGGAACACCCGGTGACGGAGATGCTGAGCGGCCTGGACCTCGTCGAGTGGCAGATCCGCGTGGCGCGTGGCGAGCCGCTGCCGCTGGCGCAAGACCAGGTGCGCCTGCAGGGCCACGCCATCGAGGTGCGCCTGTGCGCGGAGGACGAGCGTTTCAACCCCCACACCGGCACCGTGCGCGCCTTCGCGGAACCGCCGCCAGGCGATGGCGTGCGCTTCGACCACGCCATCGAAACCGGCACCGAGGTGACGCCGCACTACGACGCCATGCTCGGCAAACTCATTGCGCACGCGGCCACGCGCGAGCAGGCCATCGAACGCCTGGCGCAGGCGCTGGACGCGACCGTGCTGCTGGGCCTGCCCAGCAACCGCGCCTTTCTGGCGGCCTGCCTGCGCCACCCGGTGTTCGGCGCGGGCCAGGCGCTCATCCCCTTTCTCGCCGAGCAGGGCGACGGCATCCGCGCGGCCTTGCAGGCACCACCCCATGCCGTGCTCGCCGGGGTGTTGACGGCCGCCTACGCCGGCCAACCCGCGCCGGACACGCTGCCGTGCCCCTTCGCGCGCCCGCTGCGGTGGCGCCATGGCGAGGCGGTGTTCGACCTCGCCGTGCTCGAACAGGGCAAGGGCCGCCTGAACCTCACCGTGGATGGGCGAGCGCACAGCGCCGTTCTCGAGGCGGTGGGCGTCGCCGTCGATGGCGTGCACCACGCCGCGGCCGCCGTGCCACTGGGTGACGGCGGCTGGCACGTGCAGGTCGGCCCGCACACCCTCACGCTGAGCGACCTGAGCCATGCGGCGCGCGCCAGCGGCGGCGCCACGGGCGCGGTGAGCGAGCTGCGCGCGCCCTTCAACGGCAAGCTCGTGGCCGTGCACGCGCAGCCCGGCGCGCGCGTGGCCAAGGGCGACACCCTGTTCGCCATCGAGAGCATGAAGATCGAACACCAGATCGTCGCGCCGCGCGATGCCACGGTGCAGTTGGTGTCCGTCTCGGCGGGCCAGCAGGTGGCGCCGGGGCAGTTGCTGGTGAGCTTCGCTTCCCCAGAGGTGGCGGCATGAGCTGGGACCGCGCCGACACCGAGGCCCTGCTCGACACCGTGGACCGCTTCGCGCGCGAGGCCCTGGTGCCGCATGTGAACGACTGGGACGCGCAGGCCAGCTTCCCGCGCGAGCTGTACCGCGAGGCCGCGCGCATCGGTCTGCCGGGCCTGGGCTACCCCGAGCACCTGGGCGGCACGCCCGCGCCCTGGCGCGCGCGCAACGCGGTGTCGCAACTGCTCGCGCGGCGCACCGCCAGCGGCGGCCTGCTGGCCAGCCTGTTCAGCCACAACATCGGCCTGCCGCCCATCCTGAAACACGGTTCGCCCGAGTTGCAGGCCGAGATCATCCCGCCCGTGCTGCGCGGCGAGAAGATCGCCGCGCTCGGCATCACCGAACCCGGTGGCGGCAGCGATGTGGCCAGCCTGCGCACCACCGCGCGCCGCGACGGCGGCGACTACGTCATCGACGGCGAGAAGACCTTCATCACCTCCGGTGTGCGCTGCGACTGGATCACGCTCGCCGTTCGAACAGACCCGCAGAACAAAGGCGCCAGCGGCATCAGCCTGATCGCCGTGCCCTGCGACGCCAAGGGCATCAGCCGCACGCCGCTGCACAAGATGGGCTGGCACGCCAGCGACACCGGCCACCTGCGCTTCGACGGCGTGCGCGTGCCGGCGCGCTGCCTCATCGGCGAGGAGCACAAGGGCTTTCGCTACATCATGGGCAACTTCAACGGCGAACGCCTGGGCATGAGCGCGCTGGCCCTGGGTTTCGCCGAGGCCTGCCACGACGAGGCCCTGGCCTGGGCGCGCGAGCGCAAGACCTTCGGCGAGGCGCTCATCCAGCACCAGGTGATCCGCCACAAGTTGATGGACATGCGCATGCGCATCGCGTCGACGCAGGCCTGGCTGGACGCGCTCGGCGACCGCATCGACGCGGGCGACGAGGGGCCCGACTGGGTGGGCAACGTCTGCCTGCTCAAGAACCACAGCACCCAGGCCATGCAGGCCAACGCGGACGCGGCCGTGCAGATACTGGGTGGCATGGGCTACATGCGCGGCACCGCCTGCGAACGCATCTACCGCGAGGTCAAGGTCATGATGATCGGCGGCGGCGCCGAGGAGATCATGAAGGACCTGGCCGCGCGCCAGTTTGGCGCCTGAGCCCCGGTCGACGGGAGACAACACCATGAGCATCGCCAATCCCAACCCGCCCGTTCGATTCGAACCCGAGTTCGTGCAGGCCATCGTCGAACTCTTCGAACAGAAGATCGTCTTCAACCAGCACATCGGCTTGAAGATCGACGAGGTGCTGCCCGAGCGCGTGAGCGGCCACCTGGACATGCGGCCCGAACTCATCGGCCACTACGCCCACCATCGGTTGCACGGCGGCGTCATCAGCGCCGCGCTGGACGCCATGGGCGGCCTGGCCGTGCTGGCCGGCATGGCCGCGCGCCACATGGACGACAGCGTGGAGCAGCGCATGCACCGCTTCGCCAAGCTCGGCACCATCGACCTGCGCATCGATTACCTGCGCCCGGCCGTGGGCAGCGCGCGCTTCACCATCCACGCCGAAGCGCTGCGCCTGGGCTCGCGCGTGGCCAGCACGCGCATGGCGTTTCATGGGGCCGACGGCACCTTGCTGGCGGTGGGGGCGGCGGCGTACATCGTGTCTTGAGGAGGCTTGGTGATGAGCGATTTCCAGCTGACCTATTCCACGATGTTCGCGCCACCGCGCGCGCTGCACGAACGCTTCGAGGCTGCGCTGAAAACGGTGCGCGCCGGGCTCGGGCAGGACCACGGGCTTTTCATCGACGGCGCCTTCGTGTCACGCACCGCGCTGCTGGACAAACACAACCCCGCGCGCCAGAGCGAGCTGCTGGGCCGCTTCGCCCAGGCCTCGGTGGCCGACGTGGACCTGGCCGTGGCCGCCGCGCGGCGCGCGCTGCCCGCCTGGCGCCGCACCCCCTGGCCAGAGCGCGTGGCCCTGCTGCGCCGCGCCGCGCGCCTGGTGGACGAGCGCCTCTACGAGATGGCGGCCATCGTCTCGCTGGAAGTCGGCAAGACCCGCATGGAAGCCCTGGGCGAGGTGGCGGAGGTCAGCGCCTTCTGCGACATCTACGCGCGGCAGATGGAAGAGAACGGCGGCTACGACCGCGCCTTGCCCGACGACCCGCTGCCCGACATGAAGAGCCGCAACCGCAGCGTGATGAAACCGTATGGCGTGTGGGCCGTCGTCGCGCCCTTCAACTTCCCCTTCGCGCTGGCGGGCGGGCCCACGGCGGCGGCGCTGGTCACCGGCAACACCGTGGTGCTGAAGGGCTCGGTGGAGACGCCGTGGTCCGGCCTGCTGCTGGCGCAGTGCCTGAAGGACGCGGGCCTGCCCGACGGCGCCTTCAACTGCCTGGTGGGCGACGGCGCGAACGTGGGCGAAGCGCTCATCCAGCACGACGGCATCGATGGCGTCACCTTCACTGGCTCGTACGATGTGGGCATGCACATCCTGCGTGCGCAGGTGAACCGGCGCTGGCCGCGCCCCTGCATCGCCGAGATGGGCGGCAAGAACGCGGCCATCGTCACTGCGCGCGCCAACCTCGACGTGGCGGCGCAGGGCATCGTGCGCTCGGCCTTCGGCCTGTCGGGGCAGAAGTGCTCGGCGCTGTCGCGCGTGTATGTGGACCGCTCGGTGGCCGACGCGCTCATCGAGCGCCTGCGCGCGGCGGTGGCGAAGGTGGCCGTGGGCGAACCGCAGCGCGAGGCCAGCTGGACCGGCCCCGTGACCACGCGGGCCGCGCAGGCGCGCCATGCCGACTGCCGGCGGCAACTGGACGGCGCGGGCGCGCGCATCGTGGCCGAAGGGCCCTTGCCGCCCGACGCGGGCGAGGGCTTCTACTGCGCGCCCCTGGTGGCCGAGGCACCGCTGGACCACCCGCTGTGGCGCAAGGAAATGTTCGCGCCGCTGGTGATGCTGGGCCGCGTCGACAACGCCGAACAGGCCATGGCCGAGGCGAACGCCAGCGACTTCGGTCTGACGGCGGGCTTCTTCGGCGCGGAGGACGAGGTCGCCTGGTTCCTGGAGAACATCGAGGCCGGCGTCACCTACGTCAACCGGCCCCTGGGCGCCACCACCGGCGCCTGGCCGGGCTACCAGCCCTTTGGCGGCTGGAAGGGCTCGGGCAGCACAGGCAAGGCGCTGGCGTCGTTCCACTATCTGCCGCAGTACATGCGGGAGCAGTCGCAGACGCGGATCGAGCCCTGATCCGCGTGTGAACCCATGAAGAAGCCCCGCGGATGCGGGGCTTGCGACTGTCCGGGGTGCGAGACCTCAGTCAGCGCAGGTGTACGAGGCGGCGAGCGCCACGTCGCCCGACTGGTACTGCGGGTGTTGCGGGTACGAGCACATGGGCAGGGACTTGGCGCCGGCCGTCACGGTCGGGTTCTTGCTGGGCGCTTCGTTCTTCTCCACCCAGTCCACCACCATCTGCAGCCCGTTGAAGCTGTTGGGAATGGCCACCGAGGGGATGGCGTTGCCGTCGCCATCGACGGCCAGGTTGGTGCCGCTGAGGCCATGACCCGTCTGCGGCAGCACCCACAGGCGCGCGAAGGCGTCCACCACCGGGCGGGTCATCTTGTCCAGCACCGACTGGTAGTAGTCCAACTGCGCGCCCGTGGAGGCCAGGCTGTCGTTGCTGCCGATGGTGATGAGCACCTTGCCGCCGCGTTTGTAGAAGGTCGACAGGTCGGGGTTGGTCGCGTCCAGGTGCCGCGAGATCTCCACGCGGCGCGCGTTCAGCATGCCGCCTTCCACGTAGTCCAGCGGGTTGGCGTTCAGGTCCTTGAACAGGAAGCCCGTCACTCCCAGGATGCCCAGGTGGCTGTGGATGGTGGCGCCGGGATCGGCCCCTTCCTGTCCCACGTGGCGCGTATTGATCAGCAGGCCCGAGCCGCCCGGATCGGTGGTGGGGGCCCACATGCCGAAGGACGTGGTGCCGTTGGCCAGCGGCGTGGCGAACGCGTAGGGCGAATAGATGAACTTGAGGGTCTCGATCTGGCCGTCGGTGAAACAGGCGGTGGCCGTGTTGTCCGTCGGGTTGGGATCGACGTTGCCGGGGCATCGTTTGTCCAGCCAGGGATTGCGGCCCGGTGCGCCGGCCTTGACGTTGAAGATGTCGCGACAGGCCGTGTAGTTGTTGATGATGCCGTCGACCAGGCCGTCGAGCTTGTCGCACTGGCGCATGAACTCCGTGCGGATGGCGGCCACCTTCACCGGCGGTACCCAGTTGGCCAGCGGCTTCTCCTGAATGCGGATGAGCTCGGGCGCCAGCGTCAGCGTCGAGAAGCTGACGATGGGCACGGTAAGCGCGGCGCCGTCGTAGTCCTGCGGGTAGCGCTGCATCACCGTCAGGCCTTCGCGGCCGCCTTGCGAGCCGCCTTGCCAGTAGGTGAAGCGCGGCTTTTCGCCATACATGCGCTGCGTCAGCGTCACGCCCACGTCGCGGGTCTTCTTCATCTGCATGAAGCCCAGGTTCTTCATGGCCTCTTCGTTCAGCGCCCAGTTGGTGTCCATGAAGCTGTGGCCCGAATCGCTGCCCCAGGTGGCCGCGCGCAAGCCCAGGATCGCCGCCGAAGGGTTGCCCGGCGGGAAGCCGTTCATGCCGCCGCCACCGGTGTGCACCGCACGCCGCGCCCAGTTCTCCGGCAGGGAGACGCGGAAGTTGATGACGGGCGCGCTCGGGTCCACCGCGTAGATGGCGCCGGTGATCGAGCAGTAGGCCTGGTTGCCGCCAGCGGCGGCGGTCCAGGTGGGCGCGTTCAGCGTCACCGCGGCCACGGGCTCGCCAATGTCGGCCGGCGCAATGGACGTGCCCAGCTTCGCGGCCGAGCAATCGGCCTGGGCGATCGAGATGTCGCTGGCCGCTGGCAGCAGGGAACCCGGTGCGGGAATGGACAGGCTGGCTTCGGCCGGCGGGGGAGCGGCAGGCCCGCCGCTCCCCCCTCCGTCACCGCCTCCCCCTCCACAAGCCGCCAACAGGGCTGCGCTACCGGCCAACGCGAGGGCCGATCGCAAAAAGTAGGTCATGTTTGTCTCCTCGGATTGTTTGATGCGAAATGGACCGCTTGTCGTTGCGGCCTCAACAAAAGGTTAGTTTGCTTAACTAAATTTCTGGATAGGTGAATACCCGCGAGACCGACTTTCACGAGCGGGCAGAATCGGTTCCGCATGGCGGCGCCTTGGTGGTGCCCGCATGGAGGAGTGAGTGCTCATGACGGCGCGCAACGCCACAACGAAACAGAAAGCGCCCGCTGCGCCGGCGGCCGCGCGCCGCGCTGCGGCACCCGCGGCGAATGCGGCGAATGCGGCCCGGCCCCGGTCCGAGGACCCCAGGCCGGCCGACGTCTCCACGCCGGCGGGCCGCTTGAACGAAGGGGATCTGCAGTGGCTGGTGGGCTACCAGCTCGCGCAGGCGTCCATCGTGACCATTGCCGCTTTCGACGACGTGGCGGGCATTCCGCATGGCCTGCGCACGGTCGAATACACCCTGCTGGCCCTCGTGCATGGCAACCCGGGGGTGTCACCCGCGCAGTTGGCCAAGGCCCTCGGTTTGAGCGCGCCGTACATCACCACCGGCCTGGACAAGCTGGTGCGCCGTGGGCTGATCGTTCGCGAAGCGAACGAAAACGACCGCCGCGGGCAGCACCTTCGGTTGACGAAAGCGGGCGAGGCGCTGGCGGTTGACCTGACGGCGCGCCTGCTGGACAGCGAGCGTGCGGCCTTCAAGACCCTGAGCGCGGCCGAGCAGATGATGTTGGCCGAGCTGCTGCACAAGCTGGCGCGTTCGCGGCATGCGCCGGGACGTGCGCCTGGCGCGGAAACCTGAGGTGTCGGGTCCCGTGCGCCTTGCAACCAAAGCGCGCCACCGGTCACTCACGGCCTCCCTCGGCCGTCGCCGTCTGCACTTCTCCCGCATGAAGATCCGCCCTCCGTCTCCTTTGCTAGCTCAGACCCAGCGCGGCGACCCGATCCGCACCGTCAATGCGGACATCGCCGCGGCCGAACTAGACCCCGACAGCGAGGAAAGCCGAGCCTTGTACAAGAAGCCCGGCGTCCGCTTGACGCTGCCGCCGACGCAAGACGGCCCTCAGAACCGCCCGCCGATCGAACTGGCCGATTTTTTCGGTGAGCGGATCGCCGCCGAGCAACTGGCCAAGGACCCGGACGCTCGCGTCGCTGCCGAACTGTTGAACCGACGCGACGAGACGCTCGACATCGGGGAACGGCAGCGCACGAGGGAGGAACAGCGAAAGCAGCGGGCGGGTCGCTACGGGCGGCGGGGGTGAAAAGACGTCGCAGGACACCCCGAGGTTGAAAATGTCCTTCCTTGTTGAAAAGTCATGACGTTTTCAACCTGTCTGAAGGCTCAACCCTTAGGCGATCCACCCTTGCATAGAGCCTAGCTCTGAGCTCGAGTGCACCAGTTCCGTGGTGCAACTCTCTATGGCAGTTCGGGCAGATCGCGACTGTGTTGTCCACGGTGTCTGCACCGCCACTGGCGAGCGTTCTGACATGGTGAACTTCAAGATAGGGCAGGTCATTCACCGTTCGGAAGGGCGCTGACTTTCCGCAGCATTCGCACATGCCCTGGGCATTCTTGAGCACCCAAGCCTTGACCGCCGCATCACGTGCATGGTCGGTGACCAGTTTCGTGCTCGTCGCGGGCCTTTGTTGCCCCGACGGGACGGGTAAGTGGGGCTGATTCAGCAGGGCGAGCACCTCCGGTTCATAGGCCGTTCCGGTGTCGCTGTCCCCAACCAGGATCTCCTGCATGAGGCGTTCGAGACGAGGACGAACGTTCGCGCCAACGTTCTTTTGAGGCTTGAGCCCTGGAACCCAAGGTTGGCCCCGTTCGCTCAGAACGGCTGAGATGTTTTGCATCCGCCGTTCGTACGCACCGGGGGCGCGCGAGAACCGTTGGCTCAACTCACGGTAGAGACCGGCCTTGCTAAGGCGCTCACCGTTCAGCAGCCGCTTGTAGGCCTCCAGCGTGGCCTTGAGTTCAGCATCGCTCCAAGCTTCTTCTGTTCGAAGGAGTTGGGGTGGCGGCGCTTCGTGAGGTCCTTCGGGCATTGGCGCATTGACGATCCGGCGGGGATCGCCGTTCTGCGCGCGTTTATACCGGGTACGGGTATACCGTGTGGGTGAAATTCAAGGAGTGGCGATACGCGTCCTCACGCGAGGGCACCCTCACTCCGGCTTAAACCCCGACGCCTTCACCGGCGCCTCCCACCGCTTCAGGTGCTCCGCCACCATCGCCCCCGTCGCCGCCGGCCCCGCGTGGCTGGGCACCAGGCCATACCCACGGATCTTTTCCTGGATGCCCGGGTCGGCCAGCGCCTGCCCCACCGCCTGGCTGATGCGTTCGGCGGTTGGCGGGTTCAGGCCCGCCGGGCCGAAGTAGGCGAAGAAGGCGTCGGCCGCCATGTTGATGCCTTGCTCCTTGAGCGTGGGCACGTCGGGCAGCGCGGCCGAGCGCTGTTCGCCCGTCACGGCGAGGATGCGCAGGCGCCCGGCGCGGTGGTGTTCGATGGTCTCCGATGCCGTGTCCACCATCAGCGGGATCTGCCCGCCCAGCAGGTCCTGCGCGGCGGGCGCGCCGCCGCGGTAGGCCACGTGCGTCATGGGAATGCCCGTGGCCTGGCCGATGAGCAGGCCGGCGAAGTGCGGCACCGTGCCCGCGCCGGAGGTGCCGTAGCTGGCCTTGGTGGGGTTGGCCTTCATCCAGTCCAGCACGTCCTTGAGTTTGCCCTGCGGCGCGCCAGGGCCGGCGGTGACGGCGAAGTCGAACACCGTGGCGCGCGCGATGGGGCTGAAGTCCTTGAGGGGGTCGTAGCCGACGTTGCTGTAGAGGTAGGGCGAGATGACCAGCGCGCCGCTGGGCGCCAGGATGATGGTGTTGCCGTCCGGCGCGGCGCGCCGCAATTCGCCCAGCGCCAGCCGCCCGCCCGCGCCCGGCTTGTTCTCCACGATCACGTTCTGTTTGAGCGTGTCCTTCATCTTCTCGGCCACGATGCGCGCCACCGTGTCCACCGAGCCGCCCGGCGGAAAGCCCACCCACACGCGCAGGGTGCCTGCGTCTTGCGCCTGGGCCAGTTGCGGCAGGCCCAGTTGGGCGGCGGCCAGCAGGGCAGCGCCCGCCAGGGCGTGGAAGTGTCGGCGTTGCATGCGTGTCTCCTCGTTGTGATGCACCGATTCTGGGATTTCGCACCACACTGACGCATGCGTGTTTACCCGTGAAGGTATGCTTGCTAACGGTTGCGCGACGACGCCACCCGCGACACAACAACACCGGAGACAAGACATGCCCGTCATCGACGTTCACACCCACATGTACACGCCCGCCTGGCTGGAGTTGCTCAAGGCCAAGGGCGGGGCCTACAACATCCAGCGCCGGCCCGACGGGCAGGACGAGATCTTTCGCGGCGACACGCCGGTGGCCATTCCCCAGCCCGGCCACTTCGACTACGCGCTGCGCATCCAGCAGATGGACGCGGCCGGCATCGACATCTCCATCGTGTCGCTCACCTGCCCCAACGTGTACTGGGGCGACGAGGCCACGAGCTGCCAGGCGGCGGTGGAGTCGAACGACGCGATGGCGCGCGCGCAGGCGCAGTACCCGGACCGCATCCGCTGGTTCACCTCGCTGCCGTGGGAGTACCCGGAGCGCGCGGTGCAGGAGCTGGAGCGCTCCTGTGCGAACGGCGCGGTGGGCGTGATGGTGCTGGCCAACATCTCCGGCCGCAGCCTCACCGACCCGTTTTTCGAACCCGTGTGGGCCGCCATCGACCGGCGCGGTCTGCCGGTGTTGGTGCACCCCACGGACCCGCCGGGCGTGGACCTGATGGACATGACGAAGTACGACCTGAGCTGGTCGGTGGGCTTCATGTTCGACACCACGCTGGCCTTCACGCGCATGATCTTCGACGGCTTCTTCGACCGCTTCCCGAACATGAAGCTGATCGCCTCGCACGGCGGTGGCACGCTGCCTTACCTGGTGGGCCGTTTCGAGAAGGGCGACGAGGTGGAGATCCCCCAGCGCCGGCGCATGAAGCGCAAGCCCACCGACTACCTGCGCCACATTTACTACGACAGCATCACCTACGACCCGCGCTCGCTGCAGTACCTGGTGTCGGTCGTGGGCGCTTCGCAGGTGATGCTGGGCACCGATTGGCCGCACCAGGTGCACGACGTGAAAGGTGCGCTGGGCAAGATCGACACGCTGGGGGCGGAGGCGCGCGAGGCGGTGCGCGGGGGGAATGCGCTCAAGGTGTTCGGGCTTTGAGCGGCCGCACCCACCACCACGCCAACCCCACCAGCCCCGCGAACGCGGTGTAAGCCGCCACGAACACCCACCACGGCGCCTCCCAATACAGCAGCCGCGAGAGCCAGTGCTCGATGAAGCTCTCGCGGTAGCCGCTCTGGCCGGCCAGGCGGCGCAGGTCCTGTTCCCACACGGTCAGCGGGCACAACTGGCCGAGCCAGGCCTGGGCCGCGATGAAAAGCATCAGCCCCAGGTGCGCGGCGCGCAGGCCGAAGCGGCGCACCCAGCGCCAGCCCAGGGCGCCGCCGGCCAGCACCAGCGGCAGCAGGCCCACCACGAACAGCACCACGCCCACGTGAAGGGCGAGCAGGGCGTCGGCCAGCCAGCGGGCGGTGTCGGGGCTCATGGGCCATTGTGTTCACCGCACCGTTGCGGCGCGAACACCCCTCCGTGAGAACCCGGTGGCGCGGATGTATCCATATGTCACACTGCCGCCGTTCGGGCTGTGGAGAGAGGATGGACTGGCTCACGCTGTTCGGTGATCTGCGCTTCATGACAGGCGCCCTGGTGGCCTTGTTGGGGGTGATCTTCATCGCCTATGCGCACGAGGATTCCTGGCCTTATGTGCGCTGGCTCGCGGGCTCGGCCATGCTGTTCGGCCTGACCGCGGTGGCGTTTCGCGTGGCGCAGAAGTTCTTCGGCGTCACGGCCGAGGGGGTGGGCCCGCCGGCCGCCCTGATGGTGGCTGTCTCGCTGGCCGCGCTGCTGGTGGGCCTGCACACCTACCTGTCGCACCGCAGCGATCACCAGTGGCGGCGCTTCTTCCTGCTGTGCGCGCTGGGCATGGCCTGGGTCGCCCTGGTGGTGACCGTGCTGCGCGACCACCCCTTCCGCGGGCCGCTGGCCTCGGCGAGCCTGCTGCTGGCAGCGGCCGTCTGGTTGCTCTGGCACTGGTGGAACGAGCGCTGGTCCGGGCAACTGGCCCTGGCCGGCGCGTTTCTCGTGCAGCCGCTGCTGCTGTTTGCCGCCATCCGCGTGGGCATGGACGTGAAGGCGTTTCGGGAGCTCACGCCGCTGCCCATCGTGGTGGTGTATTTCTTCGTGCTCACGCTGATCCTGCAGCGCGACGCGCGCCGCCTGGCGCGTGAGCTGTACCGCAGCGAGCGGGCCGAGGCCGCGTTGAAGCGCCTGGCCGACAACCTGGACCGCACGGTGCACGAGCGCACCGCGCAGCTGGAGGCGCTCAACCAGGGCCTGCGCGCTTTCTCGGGCATGGTGTCGCACGACCTGCGTGGCCCGCTGCGCAACATCCACGGGCTGAGCGAGATGGCGCGCGAAGCGATCGAGGAGGGCCAGCCCGTGCAGGCCCTGCCGCTGGTGCGCAAGCTGGGCCATGAGTCGCTGCGCGCCAGCCGCATGGTGAGCGATCTGCTGGACCTGGCGCGCGTGGAGCAGCAGGCCCTGCAGAAGGCGCAGGTGGATTTCAACGAGCTGGTGCGCGAGTGCGTGGAGCAGTTGGCGATGGAGTACCCCACTGCGCAGCAGGCCGTGCGCGTGGGGCAGCTGCCCGTGGTGGAGGTGGACCGCGGCCTGATGGCGCACGTGGTGACCAACCTGGTGGGCAACGCGCTCAAGTACGGCCAGGGCCGCCCCGGCTTGGCGGTGGATGTGCACGCGCAGCGCGAGAACGGCCGCTGGCGCTTCGCCGTGAGCGACAACGGCCCCGGCTTCGACGAGTCGCGCGCGGGCGAGCTGTTCCAGCCCTTCAACCGCCTGGCCGGCGAGGCCGTGCCGGGCACCGGCCTGGGCCTGACGGTGGTCAGGCGCGTGGTGCAGGAGCACGGCGGCGAGGTGGGCGCCACCGGCCGGGTGGGCGAGGGCGCGCGCTTCTGGTGGACCTTGCCAGCCACCTGAGCCAGTCGCACAGAGCGCGCAGACAAAAAAAAGCCACCGGGGCTTGCAACACCGGCGGCTGCCGCGCATGGCCCGTTGACCGGGCGGCGCGAAGTCTCAGGAAGCTGTCGTTCCTCCAGAACCCCTTGGCTGGCGCCTCATTTGGCGGCGTTGGTGTTCATGTACTCCGTGACCACCTTCCAGCGGTTGTTCTCCAGCACGGACATGCGCGTGGCGTTGCTGCCCAGGCGCTTCTGCGCGGTGAAGGTCATCTCGGCGCTGCCGAAGATGTCGGGCGGAATGGTCATGGTGTCCATGGCCTTGATGAAGCTCTCGGTGGTGAGGTTGGGGCCGGCCTTGGTGGCGGCGCGGATGAAGGCGTCGACGGCCGAGTAGCCATAGACCGAGAACACCGTGGGTTCCTCGTTGAACTTGGTCTGGTACTTGTTGGCCCAGAAGCGGATGGGCTGCGAGGCCGCGTCCAGGTAGGGGTGCTGCACCGTCATGGTGGCGTACAGGCCGTTCATGGCCGGGCCGCCCAGCTTGTGGATCAGGTCGGTGTAGGCGGCGCTGGAGCCGATGAAGGTGGGGTTGAAGCCCAGGCGCTTGGCCGTGGCAATGCCGCCGATGGTCTCGCGAATGATGGTGCCCAGCACCACCATGTCGCACTGCTCGGAGGCCAGCTTCTGCATCTGGGACGAGAAGTCGGTGGCACCGCGCTTGTAGCTGGTCTCCACCGCGAGCGACATGCCGGCGGCCTTGAGGCCGTCCTCGGCACCGCGCTTGACCTCCAGGCCGAACTCGTCGTCCTGGTACATGGTGCAGATCTTCTTGGCGCCCTTTTCCTTGGCCAGGCGGGGCACGGCCACGCGCATCTGGTCGTAGTAGGTGGCGGCGAAGCTGTATTTGAGCTTGTGGAAGGGCTCGTACATCTCGCGCGCGGCCGTGACGGGGAAGAAGTTGATGACGTTCTTCTGGAACTGCACCGGCATGGCGGCCATGTTCTGCGCCGTGCCGATGTGGCCCACCATCATGAAGATCTTGTCCTGGTTGACCAGCTTCTGCGCCGCGAGCACCGCGTTGCGCGGGTCGTACTTGCTGTCCTCGACGATGAGCTTGATCTTGCGGCCATTGACGCCGCCTTGCTCGTTGAGTTCGTCCACGCGCAGCATCATGCCCAGGCGCACCTGCTTGCCGAAGCCGGCGATGGGGCCGGAGAGGTCCTGGATCGAACCGAGGACGATCTCGTCCTTGCTCACGCCCTGGCTTTGCGCCAGCGCGCTGCCGGCGGTCAGCGCGACTGCCGCGCCGATCAGGCTCAGTGTGGTCTTCATCGCTTGAGTCTCCTGGTGGTGGTGATGAGGGAGGGAAGGGGGCGGCCGCTCACTGGTACATCGCCTCGATGCGGTCGGCGTATTTCTTCTGCACCAGCTTGCGCTTGAGCTTCATGGTGGGGGTGAGTTCCTCGTCCTCGGCGGTGAGCTGGGTGTCGAGCAGGAAGAACTTCTTAACCTGCTCGACGCGCGCGAACTTCCTGTTCACGCGGTCGAGTTCACCCTGGATGAGCGCCTGCACCTCGGGGGCGCGCGTGAGGCTGGCGTAGTTGGAGAAAGGCACGTCGTGGTCCTGCGCGAACTTCTCCACGTTCTCCTGGTCGATCATGATGATCACCGTGAGGTAGGGACGCTGGTCGCCGATGACAACCGCATCGGTGATGTAGGGCGAGAACTTGAGCTGGTTCTCGATCTCGCTGGGCGTGACGTTCTTGCCCCCCGCGGTGATGATGATGTCTTTCATGCGGTCGGTGATTCGGAAAAACCCTTCCTCGTCCACCACGCCCACGTCGCCCGTGTGCAGCCAGCCGTCGGCGTCGATGGTCTCGGCGGTCTTCTCGGGCAGGTTCAGGTAGCCCATGAACACGTTGGGCCCACGCACCAGGATCTCGCCGGTCTGCGGGTCCAGCTTCACCTCGTTGTATTGGGCGGCCGGGCCGATGCTGCCGGGCTTGATGCGCTGCGCCGGCACGCCGGTGGAGGCGCCGCAGGTTTCCGTCATGCCCCAGACCTCGAGCATGGGCACGCCCAGGGCCAGGTACCAGCGCACGAGTTCGGGCGAGATGGGGGCCGCGCCGGTGACGAGGAAGCGCGAGCGGTGGATGCCGATGAGCTTGCGCACGTTGTCCAGCACCAGCAGCCGCGCGAGCCGGAAGCGCAGCTTGAGGCCGGCGGGCACGGCCTCGCCCTTGAGCACGTGGTCGGCCACGCGCTGGCCCACGCCGATGGCCCAGGCGTAGGCGGCCTGCTGCAGGCGGCTCGCCTCCTTCAGGGCGATCATCACGCCGGAGTAGAACTTCTCCCACACGCGCGGCACGGCGGTGAAGACGGTGGGCGCGATCTCGCGCACGTTCTCGGGCACGGTCTCGGGGTTCTCGACGAAGTTGAGCCGCGCGCCGGTGTAGAGCGAGAAGTACTCGCCGCCCATGCGTTCGGCGATGTGGCACAAGGGAAGAAAGCACATGCACTCGTCGTTCTCGTCGCGCGCGATGAGGGTGTTGTAGCCGCGCACGGTGTAGACCAGGCCCTGATGCGAGTGCATGGCGCCCTTGGGCTTGCCCGTGGTGCCCGAGGTGTAGACGAGGATGGCGAGGTCCTCGGCGCGCACGCCGGCCACGCGCTGTTCCAGCATCTGCGGGTGCTGTGCCAGGTGCTCGCGGCCCAGGGCGCGCAAGGCGTCCAGGCTGATCACCTGCCCGTCGCGGAAATCGCGCAGGCCTTCCATGTCGATCACCACGATCTTCTTGAGCAGCGGCAAACGCTCCCGCACGGCCAGGGCCTTGTCGAGCTGTTCCTCGTCTTCCACGAACAGCACGGAGGTGCGCGAGTCCTCGCAGAGGTAGTGCACCTGATCGGGCGCGTCGGTGGGGTAGATGCCGTTGGCCACGCCACCCGCGCTGAGCACGGCCAGGTCGGTCAGCACCCATTCGATGGTGGTGTTGGACAGGATGGAGGCGGTGTCTTTCGGCGCAAAGCCCAGGGCCATCAGGCCATGGGCGATCTCGCGCACCGCCTGGCCGGTCTGGTCCCAGGTCCAGCTGCGCCACAGCCCCATGTCTTTCTGGCGCATCCACACCTTCGGGCCGCGCGCCTTCACGGCGTTCCAGAACAGTGCGGGGATGGTGTCGCCGTCCAGGACGATGCGCGTCTCGGGCTGGATGTGGGAGAGGTCCCAGAGGGTGCTCATGTCGTGTTCCCTTCGTCGCCGCTCAGCGCCAGTTCTTCTTTTTCTTCCAGCGGCGGTCGGCGCGCACGCCGGCTTCCTTCATGCCGAGGTAGAACTCCTTGATGTCGTCCTTCTCGCGCAGGTGGGCACAGGTGTCTTCCATCACGATGCGCCCGTTCTCCAGCACGTAGCCGTAGTCGGCCGCGTTGAGCGCCATGTTGGCGTTCTGCTCGACCAGCAGGATGGTGGTGCCGCGCTCGCGGTTGATGCGCACCACGATCTCGAAGATCTCCTTGGTGAGCTTGGGCGAGAGGCCCAGGCTGGGCTCGTCGAGCAGGACCAGGTCCGGGTTGGCCATGAGCGCGCGGCTGATGGCCAGCATCTGCTGCTGGCCGCCCGAGAGCAGGCCGGCGTCCTGCGCGGCGCGTTCCTTGAGGATGGGGAAGTAGCCGAACACCATGTCCATGTCGCGTGCCACGCCGTCGCGGTCCTTGCGGGTGTACGCGCCCATGAGCAGGTTGTCGCGCACGCTGAGCAGGGGGAACACCTCGCGGCCCTCGGGCACGTGCAGCAGGCCCTGCTGCACGATGTGCGCCGGGTCTTGCGCGGTGATGTTCTCGCCCTTGAACTCCACCGAGCCCTTGCGCGGGTCGATGATGCCGCTGATGGTCTTGAGGATGGTGGTCTTGCCGGCGCCGTTGCTGCCCAGCACGGTGGCGATCTCCCCGCGGCGCACCTGCAGGCTCACGCCGCGGATGGCCTTGATGGGGCCGTAAGCGCTCTCGACGTTGGAGAGCTTGAGGACGGGGGCGTCGGAGGTGGGGACGCTCATGCAGGCACCTTCGCGTTTTCGCGGCGCAGGCTGGACACGTCGTCCACGCTGCCCAGGTAGGCTTCAATCACGCCGGGGTCGGCCTGCACCTCGGCCGGCGTGCCGGTGGCCAGTTCGGTGCCCATGCTCATGGCCAGCACACGGTCGGACACCTTGGACACCAGGCTCATGTCGTGTTCCACCATCAGCACCGTGACGCCGAGTTCGTTCTTGATGTCGGTGATCCAGAAGGCCATGTCCTCGGTCTCTTCCACGTTCAGGCCGGAGGAGGGCTCGTCGAGCAGCAGCAGGCGCGGCTCGGTGCACAGGGCGCGCGCCAGTTCCACCACCTTGCGCACGCCGTAGGGCAGGCCGGCCACCAGGCTTTCGCGGTGGTGCTGCAGGTCCAGCAGGTCGATGACGTGCTCGACCTTTTCGCGCGCCTCGATCTCGGCGGCGCGGGTCTTGCGCGTGAAGAAGAGCTCGCTCCAGAGCCCGGTGCGGCGGTGCGTGTGGCGCCCGATCAGCAGGTTCTGCAGCACGGTGGCGTGTTCGAACAGCTCGATGTTCTGGAAGGTGCGCGCGATGCCCAGGCGCGCGATGGTGTGCGGCGCCTGGTCCGTCAGGCGCACGGGGCCCCCGTGGCCTGCGTAGTCGATGGTGCCCGTGGTGGGCGTGTAGATGCGGCTGATGAGGTTGAACACCGTGGTCTTGCCCGCGCCGTTGGGGCCGATCAGGGTGAAGACCTCGCCCTTCTTCACGTCGAAGCTCACGTTGTTGACCGCGAGCACGCCGCCGAAGCGCACGCTGAGGTTCTTGGCCGAAAGCAGGGTGTCGTCGTTCATCGCGTTCACTTCAAGCGGTCGGATTTCTGGAACGCCTTCTGCCGCTTGAACATGCCCTGGCGGTAGAACGGGAAGAGTTGGAAGTACGCGCGGATCTTGAGCCAGCGCCCGTACAGGCCCATGGGTTCGAACAGCACGAAGGCGATGAGGACCGCGCCGTACACCGCGCCCTGCAGGCCGGCGGACTGGCCGATGGCCTCGGGCAGCACGTCCTTGCCGAGCGCGATGAGCTGCGGCATGACGATGAGGAAGATGGCACCGAGGAAGGCGCCGTGGATGGAGCCCAGCCCGCCGATGACGACCATGAGCAGCAGGTCGATCGACTGGATGATGGAGAACTGCTCGGGCGAGAGGAACTGGATCTTGTGCGCGTACAGCGCGCCACCCAGGCCCGCCAGCGCGGCCGACAGTGCGAAGGACAGGGTCTTGTAGCGCGCCAGATGGATGCCCATGCTCTGCGCGGAGATCTCCGAGTCGCGGATGGCGACGAAGGCGCGGCCGGTGGACGAGCGCATGAGGTTGACGATGGCCAGGGTGCTGAGCACGCACACCACCAGGCAGAGGAAGTAGAAGGCGCTGGTGGAGGAGAGCTCCCAGCCGAACAGGGCCGGCGGGTTCACGATGAGGCCCTTGTTGCCGCCGGTGACGGACTCCCAGCGGGCGATGCCTTCTTCCACGATGAAGCCGAAGGCCAGCGTGGCCATGCCCAGGTAGATGCCCTTGACGCGCAGCGCCGGCAGGCCCACCACCACACCCACGGCCGCCGCCAGCAGGCCCGCGCAGGCCAGGGCGATGGGAAAGGGCACGCCCGCATTCACCATGACGGCCTGCGTGTACGCGCCCACGCCCAGGAAGGCCGCATGGCCGAGCGAGAACAGCCCCGTGAAGCCGGCCAGCAGCATCAGGCCCAGGCCCACGATGCCGTAGATCAGCACGAAGGTGAGCTGGGCCAGCCAGTACTCGTCGATCGCCCAGGGCGCCACCAGCAGGAACAGGCACAGCAGGCCGTACCAGAACAGGTGCCCGCCGTGCTTGGCGAGGCGGATGTCCTGGTCGTATTGGGTCTTGAAGAGGAATCGCATCGTTCGGCCTCAGACTTTTTTTCTCAGCTTCTCGCCGAACAGCCCATTGGGCTTGAGCACCAGCATGATCAGCACCACGATGTAGGGCGCGATGTCCTTGAAGCCCTCGGGCAGGTAGAAGCCGGCCACGGCCTCGACGATGCCGATGATGAGACCGCCCACGATGGCGCCGGGCAGGCTGCCGAAGCCGCCCACCACCGCCGCCGGAAAGGCCTTGAGGCCGATGAAGCCCATGTTGGCGTGCACGAAGGTGATGGGCGCCAGCAGCAGGCCCGCGATGGCCGCCACGCCGGCCGCCAGGCCCCACACCAGGCCGTTGAGCCGCTTGACCGGAATGCCCATGTAGTAGGCGGCCAGCTGGTTCTGCGACGCCGCCTGCATGGCGATGCCCAGCTTGCTGTAGCGGAACATGGCGAACAGCAAGGCGCAGAGCACGGCGGTGGCACCGATCACGACGATCTGCTCGGCCGAGATGACCAGCGCGCCGAGCTTGAGCACCTGCCCTGCGTAGGGCACCGGCAGCGTGTGCGTCTCGGTGCCGATGGTGGGGATCATGGTGATGAGCCCGCGCAGCAGGTAGCCCACGCCGATGGTGAGCATGACGATGGAGAAGGCGGGCTGCCCCAGGATGGGGCGGATGACCAGGCGTTCGAGCGCGATGCCGAACAGGGCCATGCCCGCGATGGCGGCGACGACGGAGAGCCAGAAGGGGAAACCCAGCAGCGTCATGGTGAGCAGGCCGCCGAAGGCGCCCACCATCATGAGGTCGCCCTGCGCGAAGTTCACGGTCTCGGTCGCCTTGTAGATGAGCACGAAGCCCAGCGCGATGAGGCCGTAGATGCATCCCTGGGCCGCCCCGCTGATCAGCAGTTGCAGCAGTTGCACGGAACTGTCTCCTGTCGTTGTATTGCCACCGGGGGGCTGAAGATTTATAGCTGTCCTCCCCGGGACTGCCGCTAGGGGTTCTCCCCCATCGGCAGTCGCGCAGGCGCCAGGATGATGGGGCGATGAAGTCAGTACGCATTGGCGCCGGCCTGGGTTTCTACGGTGACGCGTGGGAGCCCGTCGCCGCGAGCATCGAACGCGGCGACGTGCAGTTCATCGCCAGCGACCACCTGGCCGAACTCACGCTGGCCATCCTGCAGAAGGACCGCCAGCGCGACCCCGCGCTGGGCTACGCGCGTGACGTGGTGCCGCTGCTGCTGCGCCTGTGGCCGCTGATGCAGCGCCATGGCGTGCGCTTCGTCTGCAACGCCGGCGGACTCAACCCGCGCGGCGCGGCGCAGGCGGTGCTGGCGGCCTTCGCGGCCAAGGGCCTGAAGGCGCGCATCGCGGTGGTGACGGGCGACGACGTGCTGCCGCGGCTGGCCGACACAAGCGGTGCCGGTGGTGCATTCGCCCACCTGTTCACTGGCGCGCCGGTGGACGCGGTGCGCGAGCGCCTGGTGTTCGCCAACGCTTACCTGGGGGCCGATCCCATCGTGCAGGCGCTGGACGAGGGCGCGCAGATCGTCATCACCGGCCGCGTGGCGGACGCGGCGCTGTTCCTGGGCCCGATCGCGCACGCGCATGGCTGGAGCATCGAGGGCGCACTGGAAGGGGCCGAGCTCGACCGCCTGGCGCAGGGCCTCGCGGTGGGACACCTGCTGGAGTGCTCGGGCCAGGGCAGCGGGGGCAACTTCGGCGCCCAGGGGCACTGGCAGACCATTCCCGATCTGGCGCACATCGGCTACCCGATCGCCGAGGTCGCCGCCGACGGCAGCGCGCTCATCACCAAGGCGCCGGGCACGGGCGGGCGCATCAACTTCGACACCGTGCGCCAGCAGTTGCTGTACGAAGTGCACGACCCGCACGCGTACCACAGCCCCGACGTGGTGCTGGACATGGGCGGCATCCGCCTGGAGGACGAAGGACAGGACCGCGTGCGGCTCACGGGCGCGCGCGGCCGCGCGCCGGGCGACCGGCTGAAGGTGGTGGCGGGATTCCGCGACGGCTACAAGGCCGAGGTGACCTGGGGCTTCTCCTGGCCGGACGCCTGGGACAAGTCGCAGCAGGCGCAGGCGACCATCCGCGCCTTGCTGAAGGAGCGGCGCATGCCGCACGAGGAGCTGTATGTGGAGTACCCGGGCCTCAATTCCGCGCACGGGCCGCTGGCGCCGCTGCCGGCGGTGGACGCGCTCAACCAGCTCAACGAGATCTGGACGCGGCTGGTGCTGCGCACCAACGAGAAGGCCGCGGCCGAGGGCTTCGGGCGCCTGTTCCCGTGGATGGGGCTCAGCGGCCCGGCCTACACCTGCGGCTTCACCGGGCTACACAACGTGAGCGAGCTGCTGGGGATCTGGCCGACGCTGGTGGAGCGCGAGGGTGTCGAGGCGGGCGTGCGCATCGAGCTGCTGGGAGACGAATCTTGAGCCGGGTGCGCATTCCCCTGGCCCGCATCGCCCACGCGCGCAGCGGCGACAAGGCCGACTGGGTGGATTTCGGCCTGTTCGCCTGGAACACCGCGGGCTACGCGATCCTGCAGCGCGAGGTCACGGCCGAGCGCGTGCGCGAGCACTTCGCGCCCTGGCTGCCGGGCGAGGTGGATGCCTGGGCCCTGCCCAACATCCTGGCGATGAAGTTCGTGCTCAAGGGCGCGCTGCAGGGCGGTGGCGCCCGCAACCTGCGCCTGGACAACCTGGGCAAGGCCATGGCCGCGGCCCTGCTGCGGCTGGAGATCGAGGTGGAGGCGGCCGAGCTGGATGCCGCGCGGAAACAGGCACCCGTCGGCTGGTGGGGAACACCATGACAGTCCGCACCGAATCCTTCGACGACATCCGCGTCGTCACCCTGGACCGCCCCGACGTGCGCAACGCGGTGGACAGCGCCACCGCGCGCGATTTGCATGCGGCCTTCCTGGCCTTCGAGGACGATGCGGCGGCGAAGGTGGCGGTGTTCCACGGCGCGCACGGCCACTTCTGCGCCGGCTGGGACCTGCAGTTCGGCGCCCGCGCCGCCCGGGCGGGCGAGGGCGGCGCGCTCGCCGACCTGGACTTCGACCGCGCCGACGCCCGCGCGATCGGCCCCATGGGGCCTTCGCGCCTGCGCCTGTCCAAGCCCGTGATCGCTGCCGTGAGCGGCGCGGCCGTGGCCGGTGGCATGGAGCTCGCCCTGTGGTGCGACATGCGCGTGATGGAAGCCGACGCCTACTTCGGCGTCTACTGCCGGCGCTGGGGCGTGCCGCTGATCGACGGCGGCACGGTGCGCCTGCCGCGCCTGATCGGCATGGGCCACGCGATGGACCTGATCCTCACCGGGCGCAAGCTCGAGGCGGACGAGGCCCTGCGCATGGGCCTGGCCAACCGTGTGGTGCCGCACGGGCAGGCGCGCGAGGCAGCCATCGCGCTGGCGCGCCAACTGGCCGCGTTCCCGCAGGCCACCATGCTGGCCGACCGCGAGAGCGCCTACGCTCAGTGGGACATGCCGCTGCCCGATGCCTTGCAGCAGGAGTGGCAGCGCGGCAAGGCCCGCATTCCCGACGCGCTGGAGGGCGCGCAGCGGTTCGCCGCGGGACAGGGGCGGCACGGGCGGTTCTGAGGCCGCCGCCGGCTCAGACCGGCGCTTTCCAGCCAGCCTTGGACTCCTCGGGAATGGGCCGGGGTCGACCTTCGTGATCGATCGCCACGTAGGTCAGGCTGGCCTCGGTCACCTTCAGGTACTGGCCCTGAGCCGAGATGCGCTCGGCGAAGACCTCCACCATCACGGTGATGGAGGTGCGTCCGATGCGCGTGACCTGCGAGTAGAAGCTCAGGATGTCGCCCACGCGCACCGGCTGCTTGAAGACGAACTGGTTCACGGCCACCGTGGCCATGCGCCCGCGCACCAGTCGGGCCGGTACCACGGCGCCGGCCAGGTCGACCTGGGCCATGACCCAGCCGCCGAAGATGTCGCCGTTGGCGTTGACGTCCGCCGGCATGGGGATCACCTTGAGCACCAGTTCGCGGTGGTCCGAAGGCAATGAGGGCAATGGCGCGTGGGCGGGGCTTGAATCGTTGGGCATGGGCACAATCTCCGGCTGACTCCCACGATTGTCTTGCATGCGCCGCGACAACCCCAGCCAAGGCCACATGGCCTTGCCTCCCACCTCTGCCAATGCCGCGCCCGTGTCCACGGGCCGCTCCGACTGGTCTACCCTCCAGCGCCTGCTGCCCTACCTGTGGCAATACAAGTGGCGCGTGATGGCCGCGCTGGCGTTCATGGTGGCGGCCAAGGTGGCCAACGTCGGCGTGCCGGTGCTCTTGAAGCAGTTGGTTGATGCCATGAACATCCCCGCGGGCAGCGCGCAGGCCCTGCTGGTGGTGCCGCTGGGCCTGCTGCTGGCCTATGGCGGCCTGCGCCTGTGCACCAGCCTGTTCACCGAGTTGCGCGAACTGGTCTTCGCCAAGGCCACCGAAGGCGCGACGCGCCACATCGCGCTGCAGGTGTTCGGCCACCTGCACAGCCTGAGCCTGCGCTTCCACCTGGAACGCCAGACCGGCGGCATGACGCGCGACATCGAGCGCGGCACCCGCGGCGTGCAGTCGCTCATCTCGTACTCGCTCTACAGCATCGTGCCCACGCTGATCGAGGTGGTGCTCGTGCTCACGCTGCTGGGCACGCAGTTCGACATGGGCTACGTGTGGATCACGCTGGCCGCGCTGGTGCTGTACGTGGGCTTCACCGTGGTGGTGACGGAGTGGCGCACGCAGTTTCGCCGCCGCATGAACGAACTCGAATCGGCAGGCCAGACGCGGGCCATCGATTCGCTGCTGAACTACGAGACGGTCAAGTACTTCAACAACGAGCTGTACGAGGCCACGCGCTACGACGAGGCCTTGCAGAAGCTGCGCAAGGCGCGGCTGGTGAGCCAGCGCACGCTGTCCCTGCTCAACGCGGGGCAGCAGCTCGTGATCGCGACGGCGCTGGTGCTGATGCTGTGGCGCGCCACGAACGGCGTGGTGGCGGGCGAGCTCACGCTGGGCGACCTGGTGATGATCAATGCCTTCATGATCCAGCTCTACATCCCGCTGGGCTTCCTGGGGGTGCTCTACCGCGAGATCAAGCAGAGCCTGACGGACCTGGAGAAGATGTTCTCGCTGCTGGAAAAGGAGCGCGAGGTGGCCGACGCGCCCGGCGCGCAGCGGCTCTCGCTCGATGGTCCGCCGGCCGTGCGCTTCGAGAACGTGCACTTCGCGTACGAGCCTGCGCGCGAGATCCTGCACGGCGTGAGCTTCGAGATCCCGGCCGGCAGGACGGTGGCCGTGGTGGGGCCTTCGGGCTCGGGCAAGAGCACGCTGGCGCGCCTGCTCTACCGTTTCTACGACGTCAGCAACCACGGGGAGGGTGGCCGCATCACCATCGACGGCCAGGACATCGCCGAGGTCACGCAATCGAGCCTGCGCGAGGCCATCGGCATCGTCCCGCAGGACACGGTGCTGTTCAACGACACCATCGAATACAACATCCTCTACGGCCGGCCCGAGGCCGGGCACGACGCGGCGGTGGCGGCGGCCGAGGCCGCGCACATCCGCGGCTTCATCGAGCGCTTGCCACAAGGCTGGCGCACCATGGTGGGTGAGCGCGGGCTCAAGCTCTCCGGTGGCGAAAAGCAGCGCGTGGCCATTGCGCGCACGCTGCTCAAGAACCCGCCGATCCTCATCTTTGATGAAGCGACCAGCGCGCTCGATTCGGCCAACGAGCGGGCGATCCAGGCGGAACTGCGCCAGGTGTCGAAGCACAAAACCGCGCTCGTCATTGCCCACCGCCTGTCCACGGTGGTCGACGCCCACGAGATCCTCGTGCTGGACAGCGGACGGATCGTCGAACGTGGGCGGCACGCCGATCTGGTGGCGCAAGGCGGCGCCTACGCCCGCATGTGGGCACTGCAGCAAGCCGGCAACGATTGAGCCCCGATCGCGAAAACCCCAGCGGGTTTCGAGCCTTCACCACACCATAATCGCGCGCCATGGAAACCAAGTGGCTGGAAGATTTCGTCAGCCTTGCCGAGACCCGGAGCTTCAGCCGCTCGGCGCAGCTGCGGCACGTCACCCAGCCGGCGTTCTCGCGCCGCATCCAGTCGCTGGAGGCCTGGGCCGGCACGGACCTCGTCGATCGCTCGTCGTATCCCACGCGGCTCACGCCGGCGGGGCAGACGCTGTACGAACAGGCGCTGGACCTGCTGCAAACCCTCAACACCACGCGCGCCATGCTGCGCGCACACACGGCGGCGGCGCAGGACGTCATCGAATTCGCCGTGCCGCACACCCTGGCCTTCACCTTCTTTCCGCAATGGCTGTCGGGTCTGCGCGAGACGGTCGGCCCCGTGAAGAGCCGGCTGATCGCGCTCAACGTGCACGACGCCGTGATGCGCCTGGTGGAAGGCAGTTGCGATCTGCTGATCGCCTACCACCACGCGGCGCATCCCATCCAGCTGGACACCTCGCGCTACGAGATGCTGCCCCTGGGCACCGAGGTGCTGGCGCCCTACAGCCGGCCCAACGCGCAGGGCGGGCCGCTGCATGCACTGCCTTCGCCCAGCGGGCAGGCCCAGCCCTTCCTGGGCTACGCGCCGGGGGCCTACCTGGGCCGCGCGGTCGAGCATTTGCTCAAGGACACGCCGCTGGCCGCCCAGCTCGAGCGCGTCTACGAAACCGACATGGCCGAAGGCCTGAAGGCCATGGCCATCGAAGGCCACGGCATCGCCTTCCTGCCCGCCAGCGCCGTGCGCAACGAGGTCGCGGCCCGCCGCCTGGTGCCCGCGGCCGAGGGCCTGAGCCTCACGCTGGACATCCGCCTGTACCGCACACGGCCGATGGACACCAGCAAGGGCAAGCGCGCCGCCATCGGCTTCTGGAATCGCCTGAGCGACCTGCTCCCCTGAGCCGCCGCTCACCGCCGATCGGCACGCCGATTCCTTTGGTGCGGTCGTGCAAAGAAATACCGCATTGGCGGTAGCGGTCACTGGCGAAGTGCGACGTATCGTCCCGTCCCACCGTGGATGCACGACACACCGACAGGACGCTCGCCATGCCCCAGCCCTCACTTCCCGTCTTCCTGCGCACGGCCCTGGCTGCGCTGGCCTTCGTGTCTTCAGCCGGCCCCGCCCCGGCCAATGACGCGGGCCCCGTGATCAACCAGATTCGCGCGCAGGGCCGCATCGTGATCGCTCACCGCGAATCCTCGGTGCCGTTTTCCTACCTCGGGCCGGACAAACGCCCCATCGGCTACGCGGTGGACCTCTGCCGCCGCCTGGCCGCCGCCGTGCAGGCCAGACTGGGCTTGCCCGGTCTTCAGATCGATTTCCTGCAGGTGACACCGGCCAACCGCATCGACGCCATCGAGACCGGCAAGGCCCATCTGGAATGCGGCTCCACCACCAACAACGCCGCGCGGCGCGAGAAGGTGGCCTTCACCATCCCCCACTTCATCACCGGCGCGCGCATGCTGGTCAAGGCCGGCAGCGGCATCGAACGCATCGACCAGCCCGAGATCAAGCGCGTCGCCGTCACCCGCAACACCACGCCGCTGGGCGCGGTGCGCCGCATCAAGGCCGAGCGCGGGCTGCGCATGGACATCGTCGAGAGCGAGGACCACGAGAAGGGCGTGCAGATGGTCGAGCGCGGCGAGGCCGACGCCTTCGTGATGGACGACGTGCTGCTCTACGGCCTGGCGTCCACGCGGCCCGATCCGGCTGCGTTGAAGGTGGTGGGCCGCTTCATGACGACGGAGCCGCTGGCCATCATGCTGCCCAAGGGCGATGCGGGCTTCAAGAAGATCGTGGACGACGAGATGCGCCGCCTGATCTTCAGCCGCGAGATCCATGGCATCTACCAGCAGTGGTTCGAGCAGGCGATTCCGCCCAACAACGTGCCGCTGAACCTGCCCATCAGCTACCTCCTGCGCGACTTCTGGAAGTTTCCCACCGACCAGGTGCCATGAGGCCTTGAACGGCCCCCGTGGTGGCGGCTGCGACAATCGCGGCACCATGAGCGCCGCCACCCCCGATACCCTGACCCTCACCCGTCCCGACGACTGGCACCTGCACGTGCGCGACGGAGCCGCCCTGCAGGCCGTGGTGCCCCACACCGCCGCGCAGTTCGGCCGCGCGATCATCATGCCCAACCTCAAGCCGCCGGTGACCACGGCGGCACAGGCGCAGGCCTACCGCGAGCGCATCCTCGCGGCCGTGCCCCCGGGCCTGGCCTTCGAGCCGCTGATGACGCTATACCTCACCGACAAGCTGCCGCCCGATGAAATCGCGCGCGCCAGGGCGGCCGGCGTCGTGGCCCTCAAGCTCTACCCCGCCGGTGCCACCACCAACAGCGACGCGGGCGTGACCGACATCCGCAAGACCTACAAGACGCTGGAGGCCATGCAGCGCGAGGGCCTGAAGCTGCTGGTGCACGGCGAGGTCACCTCGGCCGACATCGACCTGTTCGACCGCGAGGCCGTGTTCATCGACCAGGTGCTGATTCCGCTGCGGCGCGACTTCCCCGAGTTGAAGATCGTGATGGAGCACATCACCACCAAGGAGGCCGCGCAGTACGTGGCCGAAGCGGGTGCCCATACGGCGGCCACCATCACCGCGCACCACCTGCTCTACAACCGCAACGCCATCTTCCTGGGTGGCATTCGCCCGCACTACTACTGCCTGCCCGTGCTCAAGCGCGAGACGCACCGCGTGGCCCTGGTACAGGCCGCCACCAGTGGCAGCGACCGGTTTTTCCTCGGCACCGACAGCGCCCCGCACCCCGCGCACCTGAAGGAGCACGCCGTGGGCTGCGCGGGCTGCTACACGGCGCACGCGGCCATGGAGCTCTACGCCGAGGCCTTCGAGGCCGCTGGCGCGCTCGACAAGCTCGAAGGCTTCGCCAGCTTTCATGGGCCCGACTTCTACGGTCTGCCGCGCAATGCCGGCACCGTCACGCTCAAGCGCGAGAACTGGACGACGCCCGAGTCCTATGCGTTCGGCGAGGCCGAGCTCAAACCCCTGCGCGGCGGCGAAGCCTTGCGCTGGCGGCTGCTGGCCTGAGCGCGGCCCGAGGCCATGGCCATCGACTGGTCGGCCCCGTGGTTCGCGCCCCTGGCCGGGTCGGGCCGCGCCGTACAGGCCGCGCAGGCGCAAGGCCTGTCCTTGCCCCTGGCGCTGAACCGTGAAGCCCCGGGCCCGCTGCGCGCCGTGCCCCAGGCAGCGCTGCCAGAAGGCGAGGCCTACGAAGCGTTCATCGCGAACAGTGGCAGCGTGCCCACGCGCGAGAACGCCCACGATCTGTTCAACGGCCTGATCTGGCACCGCTTTCCCGCGAGCAAGCGCCAACTCAACCGGCTGCAGGCGCAGGCCATCGCGGCCGACGGCGTCGGTGCGGTGCGTGGGCCCCTGCGCGACGCCATCACCCTGTTCGACGAAAACGCGGCGCTGCTGCGGGCGCCGGAGCCGCTGTGGCGCGCCCTGCTGGCGCGCGACTGGCACGGCTTGTTCCTGGAGCAAGGGCCGATGTGGCGGCAGGCACGGCTGGTGCTGTTCGGGCACGCGCTGTTGGAGAAGCTCGCGCAGCCTTACAAGTCGATCACGGCGCACGTGCTGGCCTTGCCCGTGCCCGAGGCGCTGGGTGACGACCTGACGGCCTGGGACGCCTGGCTGGCCGAGCGCCTGGACGCCGGGCGCCTGCGCGCCAAGCCCTTCACACCGCTGCCCGTGCTGGGCGTGCCCGGCTGGTGGCCCGCCAACGCCGACCCCGCGTTCTACGCCGACCCCACGGTGTTTCGCCCGCCGCGCGCCGCTTGAATCCGGCGCCATCAACCCCACTTGTCGTGCCGGTATCATCCGCTGCCCTTGACGGGGCACAGGGAACCTGCAGGCCCGAACCAGGGTCATCTTGCGCAGCCGGCACGCACGAGGCCGGCGCCTAACGGAGCACACATGAAACGCATCCTGCTGTTCGTTCTGACCAACTTCGCCGTCATGGCGGTGTTGTTGATCACCACGCGCATCCTCGGCGTGGACCGTTTCCTCACGGCCAACGGCCTGAACATGACGGCGCTGGCCGGCTTCTCCCTCGTCATCGGTTTTGGCGGCGCCATCATCTCGCTGCTGATGAGCAAGCCCATGGCCAAGTTCAGCACGGGCGCGCGCGTGATCAACCAGCCGCAGACGGCCGACGAGGCCTGGATCGTGCAGACGGTGCAGAAATTCGCCGACAAGGCCGGCATCGGCATGCCCGAGGTTGCCATCTTCGAGGGCGCGCCCAACGCCTTCGCCACCGGCGCGTTCAAGAACAGTGCGCTGGTGGCCGTGTCCACCGGCCTGCTGCAGAACATGACGCGCGAAGAGGTCGAGGCCGTGATCGGCCACGAGGTCGCGCACGTGGCCAACGGCGACATGGTCACCATGACGCTGATCCAGGGCGTGATGAACACCTTCGTGGTGTTCCTGTCGCGCGTCATCGGCTACGCGGTGGACAGCTTCCTGCGCCGCGGCAGCGACAGCAACTCGGGCCCCGGCATTGGCTACATGGTCACCACCATCGTGATGGACATCGTGCTGGGCTTCCTGGCCGCCATCATCGTGGCCTGGTTCAGCCGCCAGCGGGAGTTCCGCGCCGACGCGGGTGCCGCGCAGCTCATGGGCCGCAAACAGCCCATGATCAACGCCCTGGCCCGCCTGGGTGGTCTGACGCCGGGCGAGTTGCCCAAGACCATGCAGGCCCTGGGCATCACGGGCGGCCTGGGCAAGCTGTTCAGCACCCACCCGCCGATCGAAGAGCGCATCGCCGCGCTGCAGGCGAGCTGATCGCGCCGCGAGCGCCCAGCAAAAAGGCCACCCGAGGGTGGCCTTTTCTTTTGTCCGTGGAAACGGCGTTCAGCGGTTGCGGTCGTGGTGCGGGTGGCCGGGGTAGTAGCCGGGACCAGGGTGGCCGCGCCAGCCCGGGGGGCGGTGGTAACGCTGGCCGCCGATGATCACGACCTCGGTGGAGATGTTCGAGTAGCCGGACGGGTAGCCGTTGTCGTAGACCACGTGCGGGGGCGGCGTCTCGTAACGCACTTGCGGGCGCGACGGGTACGTGACGGGCGGCGGGGGCATGGCGTCCACCGGCGTGACGTTCAGGCGCACGTAGCGGCCCGGGTCTTGCGCCATCTGCGTGCGGTACTGGCGGCCGGCGTACTCGTAGACCACGTCGTACGCCACGGTGCGCGGCTCGTAGAAGGTTTGCGTGCCGCAGCTGCGGACGATTTCGGTCTGTGGCGGGCTGGCGCCTTCGATGCGGTTGCCCAGCATGGCGCCGCCGATGAGACCGATGACGGTGGCCGCGGCGCGGCCGCTGCCGTCGCCGATGGCGTTGCCCGCCGCGCCGCCCGCGATGGCGCCCATCACCGCGCCCGCGCCCGATTTGCGGCCCGGGTAGGTGACCTGCTCATCGGTGCAGACCTGCTGCGGCACCGCCACCTGCTGGATGATGGGCGTGCTGCTGATGACGCGGCCTTGCTCTTCCTGGGCGTGGGCCGTGCCGGTGGCGGCGGCCGCTGCTGCCGCCAGGGGAAGCCAGACAAGCGTTCTGAGGGTGTTCACGGAAGGCTCCTGATAGAGGAATGGGGAGACTGCATGCTGCCCCCGCTGCGTCAAGCCGGCGTGCCGGCCTTGTCACTTTTTGTAAAGGCGCCGACGGGCGGCTGGCCGAGCAGTTCGCGGGCCAGGGCCTCGGCCACCTTCAGGCCGTCCACGCCGGCCGACAGGATGCCCCCCGCGTAGCCGGCGCCTTCGCCGGCCGGGTACAGGCCGCGCGTGTTGGGGCTCTGGAAGCTGTCGTCCCGGTCGAGGCGCAGCGGCGAGGAGGTGCGCGTTTCCACGCCGGTGAGCAGGGCGTCGGGCAGGTCGTAGCCGCGGATCTGGCGGCCGAACACGGGCAGGGCCTCGCGGATGGCGTCGATGGCGTAGGCCGGCAGGGACGGGGCCAGGTCGGTGAGGTGGATGCCGGGTTTGTACGAAGGCTCGACCTCGCCGAGCGCGGTGCTGGGCCGCGCGGCGAGGAAGTCGCCCACGCGCTGGCCCGGTGCGCTGTAGTCGCGTCCGCCGAGCTCGTAGGCGCGGCTTTCCAGTTGACGTTGCAGCACCACGCCGGCCAGCGGGTGGTGTTCGCCCCGCTCGCGCAGGGCCTGGGCCTGTGCGGCGTAGCGCGCGCCGTCGGCCTCGCCGAAGGCGGCGGTCCACAGCGGGGTGTCTTGCGGAAAGGTCTGCGGGTAGTCGGCCGGCTCGATGCCCACGACCAGGCCCGAGTTGGCGTTGCGCTCGGCGCGCGAGTACTGGCTCATGCCGTTGGTGACCACGCGGCCGGGCTCGGACGTGGCGGCCACCACCGTGCCGCCCGGGCACATGCAGAAGCTGTAGACGGCACGGCCGTTCTTCGCGTGGTGCACGAGCTTGTAGTCGGCCGCGCCCAGCAAGGGGTGGCCGGCGTGGCGTCCCCAGCGGGCGCGGTCGATCAGGCTTTGCGGGTGCTCGATGCGAAAACCCACGGAGAAGGGCTTGGCCTCCATGGCCACGCCCATGTCCCACAGCCAGGCGAAGGTGTCGCGCGCGCTGTGGCCCAGGGCCAGCACCACGCGCCGCGCAGGAAGTTCGACGGGCTCATCCGTGTCGAGCCGGTGCACGCGCAGGGCGCGCAGGCGGCGCCCGGCGCCCTCGCCCGCGGTGATCAGCCCCGTGAGCTGGTGCTGGAAGCGGATCTCGCCGCCCAGCGCGAGGATCTTCTCTCGCATGGCCTCCACCACCTTCACCAGTTTGAAGGTGCCGATGTGCGGGTGCGCGGTGGTGAGGATGTCCTCTGGGGCGCCCGCCTCCACGAATTCGCGCATGACCTTGCGGCCGAGGAAGCGCGGGTCCTTGATCTGGCTGTAGAGCTTGCCGTCGGAGAACAGCCCGGCGCCGCCTTCGCCGAACTGCACGTTGCTCTGCGGGTTGAGCGCGCGGCGGCGCCATAGGGCCCAGGTGTCCCGGGTGCGCTCGCGCACCGGCTTGCCGCGCTCCAGCACGATGGGTTTGAAACCCATCTGCGCGAGCGCGAGCGCGGCGAACAGGCCGCAGGGGCCGAAGCCCACCACCACCGGACGCTCGTCCCCGGATGCCGGGAAACCCGCCGGCGCCTGGCCCGGCGCCGTCCACGACATGTCGGGTGTGGGCCGCACGTGCGGGTGCTTCGCGTGGCGCGCCAGCAGGTCGGCTTCGGTGGCTGGGTCGGCCAGTTCGACGTCGACGATGTAGACCGCCAGCAGCTCGGCCTTGCGGGCGTCGAAGCTGCGCTTGAAGACCTGCAGCCTGGCGATGGCGGTGGGTTCGACGCCCAGCACCTGCGCGGCCTGGCGGGTGAGGGCGTCGACCGGGTGAGGCGGCGGCGCGCGGTCGGCCTCGGTTTCGGCGGGGGCGTCGGCGGCGCGGCGCTCTTCGGCCGGCAGCTCGGCCAGGGTGAGTTTGAGTTCGGCGATGCGGATCATGGGTCGTGGGGCTTGTGGCGATCAAGCGGACCAGGAAGCGGGCGATTGTCGCCGGCCCGCGCTCAGGACGGCGTGACGAGGGGCAGCCGAGGGAAGTGGCGCCGGAAGCGGTTCGGATCGCGCGTGAGCAGTTGCAGGCCCTGCAGCCAGGCGTGGGCGCCGATGTAGAAATCGGGCAGGGGCGCGCTGCGCTGGCCCTGCTCGCGGCGGTAGAGCTTGAAGGCCTGGCCGGCGAGGAAGGCGGCGTCCCAGGGCAATTGCGCGCGCTGCAGCGGCAGTCCGGCGAGCGTGGCCTCCAGGTCGGCCGCTGTCTCGAAGCGCGGGCTGAGCTCGGCCAGGATGATCGGGTTGATCAGCAGCGGGCCGGTGTCGGCGCAGCGTTCGAGCTGGTCGATCGACCAGTCGGCCCAGTTCGGGTCGTCGGCGAACACATCGATGAGCACGCAGGTGTCCACCAGGGTGCCGGACACGCCACCCTCGCGCAGGTAGCGCGGGTCGGGTTCGGCCACGTGGCCGCTCGCGAACGGCCCGGCGCCGCTCATGGCAGCGGCCCGCGCAACCACTGCACGAAGGCGTCCGTGTCCATGTCCTTGAAGCCGCTGGCGTTGGCGCTGCCGCGCGTGCGCTCGAAGGCCCGGCGCGTGCGCGAGACGGCGGGTTTGACGGCGCGCATCAGCACGTCGCCGTTGGGCAGCACCTCGAAGTCGACCTCGCTGTGCGGCAGCAGGCGCGCCCGTTCGCGCACCGCCTGGGGAATGGTGACCTGGCCCTTGCTGGTGATCTTCATGGTAAGACTCTGGTGGAGTAAGAATCTTACCGACTTCGAGGGGCGTCTGGCACAATGACCCGGGTAAAAATAAATAACCCGGGTATAATTCGCCGCATGTCTGAAGAAGCTACCCCCCAATGCACCGCCTTCCTGGGCGCCCGCCGTGTGGCCTTCGGCGCCTACGACGAGGTGGCCCGCGCACTGGCCGCCCTGGATCTGTCGGCTGGTGGTCTGCTGGTGTTCGACGACGCCAGTGGTGCCCAGATCGACTATCCCCTGCCGTCACCACCGTCCCCGCCCCGCGAGGCCCCGGCCCCCCAGGTGGGCCGCCCCCGCCTGGGCGTGGTGGCGCGCGAGGTGACCCTGCTGCCGCGCCACTGGGACTGGCTGGGCCGTCAGCCCGGCGGTGCCTCCGCCGCATTGCGCCGGCTGGTGGACGAGGCGCGTCGCGCGAACGCCGGGCGCGACGCGCAGCGCGAGGCCACCGAGCGCGCCTACCGCTTCATGAGCGCCATCGCGGGTGGCTTCCCCGGCTTCGAGGATGCCTCGCGTGCGCTGTTCGCCCATGATGCGAGCGCCTTCTCCCGCCACATCGCCCCCTGGCCGCCCGACGTGCAGGCGCACGCCAACTGGCTCGCGCGCGACGCCTTCACGCTCACCGAACCCATAGCCCCCCATCACTGATTGCCTCCCATGCCACCCTCCACCCAAGGCCCGCTCTGGCGGGTCTATCTCGTGTTCCTCGTGCCCATGGTGCTGTCCAACATCCTGCAGGGGCTGTCGGGCACGCTCAACGGCATCTTCATCGGGCAGATGCTGGGCACGCACGCGCTGGCGGCGGTGTCGGGCATGTTCCCCATCGTGTTCTTCTTCATCTCGCTGGTGATCGGCCTGGGCGCGGGTGCGTCGGTGCTGATCGGCCAGGCCTGGGGCGCGCGCGAGCCGCACAAGGTCAAGGCGATCGCGGGCACGGCGCTCATGCTGGGTGCGCTCATCGGCATCGCCGCCGCGGTGCTGGGTGTGGTGTTCGCGCGGCCCGCCATGCAGGCCCTGGGCACGCCGCTGGACGTGCTGGACGACGCCGTGGCTTACGCGCGCGTGATGCTGCTGATCATGCCGCTGCTGCTGGTGTTCATCCTGTTCACGCAACTGCTGCGCGGCGTCAGCGACACGGTCTCGCCGCTGATGGCGCTGCTGATGTCCACCGCGATCGGCCTGGCGCTCACGCCGGCGCTGATCAAGGGCTGGCTCGGCCTGCCGCCGCTGGGCATCCAGAGCGCGGCCTACGCGGGCCTGGTGTCGTACGCGATGGCACTGGCGTTCCTGGGCTGGCGCCTGGCGCGCCGCAGCAGCGTGTTGGCCTTCGACGCCGAGATGCGCGCCGCGCTCCGGCTGGACCGCGCCATCCTTGGCAAGGTCATGCGCATCGGGCTGCCCACGGGCGTGCAGATGGTGGTGATCTCGGTGTCGGAACTCATCATCCTGGCGCTGGTGAACGGCCATGGCTCACAGGCCACGGCCGCGTACGGCGCGGTCACGCAGGTGGTGAACTACGTGCAGTTCCCTGCCTTGTCCATCGCCATCACCACTTCCATCCTGGCGGCGCAATCCATCGGCGCGGGGCGGGTCGATCGCCTGGGCGACATCCTGCGCACCGGGCTCTGGCTCAACCTGGTGCTCACGGGCGCGCTGGTGCTGCTGGGCTACGCGCTGTCGCACCACCTGCTGGGCCTGTTCCTCACGCAGGCCGAGGTGCGGCTGCAGGCCGAGCACCTGCTGCACATCATGCTGTGGAGCATCCTGATCTTCGGCTTCCAGGCCATCGTGGGCGGGCTCATGCGCGCCAGCGGCGTGGTGATGGTGCCCATGGCGATCTCCATCTTCTGCATCCTGGGTGTGCAGTTGCCGGCGGCCTGGCTGCTGGACGCGCGCTTCGGCCTGCCGGGCATCTGGATTGCCTTCCCCGTGGCCTACGTCGCCATGCTGTTGCTGCAGACGGCGTTCTACCGCTTCGTGTGGCGGCACCGGCGCATCGAAAGGCTGATCTGAGCACCCCTCAAGGACGCGGGAGATAATCCCGCCCGTGAAGCGCGCCAGACCGCCGCTGGCACGAGACCCGAAAGGGTGTGCTGGAGGAACGTCCGGACTGCACAGGGCAGCGTAGGAGGTAACACCTCTCCACCGACAAGCCCCGAGGGTTCGCCCGAGGGGCCCTAAGGTGAGGATCAGAGCAACAGAGACGAGCCGATTCAGTTCGGGTGAAACGGGCAATCTCTACGCGCAGCAACACCAAATAGGCCAGCGTTGATGTGGTCCCGCGGAGCTGGCGGGTAGGTGGCATCGAGCCGTCCGGGTGACCGGCGGCCCAGAAGAATGGCGGTCACGTTCCGGGCAACCGGGACGCACAGAATCCGGCTTATCGGCGCGCTTCACACTTTTCTTTCCGTCATGCGCAAGGCCCCAGGGGTGGGAACGGCAATTGCCATCGGGTCCGGGAGTGTTTCTCTCCAACGAAAGGACCGCACATGACGAACCTCAGCAAACCCTTGCTCGCCTCCCTGCTCGCCGTGGGGGTGGTCACCGCCGCCTCCGCCCAGCAGCGGGTCCAGTCCACGACCGACCCCAGGCTGTACGGCGAGATCGGTTTGTCGCAACTGAAGCTCGAGGCCGAGGATGGCCCCTTGCGCGCCGAGGCCAAGCCCGGCCTGCTGACCGGCACGCTGGGCTATCAGTTGTGGCCCTTCCTGGCCATTGAAGGCCAGGTGGCCGGCAACGTGATGAAGGACGAGATCAAGCTCAATGGCGTGAACACCGGCGTCGATGCCAAGATCCCGCACATGTATGGCCTGTTCGTGAAGCCGACGCTGCCCATCGGCGACCGCGTGGAGCTCTTCGCCCGGGCGGGCGTGGTGCGCACCAAGCTGAAGCTGTCCACGGGTGGCATCGACGTGGACGACACGGGGACCAGTGGCGCCTATGGCGTGGGCATCAACGTCAACCTGAGCCCGGTGTCGTATCTGCAGGCCAACTGGATGAATTACTACGACAAGGACGACATCAAGCTCCAGGGTGTGGGCCTGATGTACGGGCGGCGCTTCTGAACGAGCCCCATCGTCCGAGGGCAGGCCGCCTCGCGCGGCCCGCGCTCAGGCGTTGAAGCCGCCGAGCGCGCGGATGCGCTCGACGTGCGCCAGCAGCGAGCGCCGCGCCACCGGCCACAGGCGCTCGGGCACGTCGTCGTAGGCCAGCGGCACCCAGTCGTCCAGGCCGCCGTCGGGCCGCGCCTGCATGGCGCGCGCGATCTTGGCCTCGCGGGCGAGGCGGTGGGCCTTGAGCTGGTCGATGGCGCGCCGCGCGCCGCCCTCCACGGGAGCGGACAGGTTGTCGGCCGTGCGCCTCAGGTCGCCCAGCACATGGCCATGCGCGGGCAGGATGAAGTCGATGCCGTGCCCGTCGCACAGCGCCGCGAGGCGCTCGAGCGAGCCGAGGTAGGCGCTCATGTCGCCATCGGGCGGGTCGATGACGGTGGTGCTGCCGTTGAGGATGTGGTCGCCTGAGAACAGCAGGCCGTCTTCCAGCAGCACCAGGCAGAGGTGGTTGGCCGCGTGGCCGGGCGTGTGCACGGCCATCAGCGTGTGCGTGGTGCCGTCCGCCGCCTGCAGCACCAGGCGCTCGTTGTCGGCCAGGGCGCGATCGGGTGTGAAGCGGCTGTTCTCGCGCGCCGTGGCCGCGCTGGCCAGGCCCAGGATGGGGGGCGGCGTGGCGCCGGCCCGCGCGCACAGGCTTTGCAGGCGGGCGGCACCGGGCGAATGGTCGGGGTGCGAGTGCGTGCAGACAATGGCGCGCAGATCCGCGCCGCAGGCGCGCCACAGGCGCTCGATGTGCGCGCTGTCGTCCGGGCCGGGGTCGATGGCGATGTAGCCGCTGGCCGGGTCGCCCACGATGTAGCTGTTGGTGCCGGGGCCCGTCATCACGCCGCTGTTGGGCGCGGTCAGGCGCATCACGTGCTTGAGCAGCGGCACAGGCTGTTCGTGCTGCCAGTCCAGCGGGTGCACGATCTGACCGTCGGGACACACCAGCGCAAGCTCGCCGAAAGGCGGCTCGTGCTCCATGTGGCGCGACTCGCGGCCGCGCACCTGGCCCGCGCGCGGGCAGCTCGTCCACAGCGGCTCGTCGTGCGCGGCGCAGGCGTCGAGCACCGATTGCACCGTGGCGTGCGCCTGCAGGCGCTCCAGCGTGCGGATGGTGGGGAAGATGATGAAGAACTGGCCGGCCGCGTGGCGCGCCAGCGCGTCGGCCGGGCGCACCCACTGCGGCTCGAACTGCTCGCTCTCGTCGGCCACGGGTTCCTGGCCCTCGGGCATGCGGGCGATGAGGAAGGGCACGTCGAAGCGGCGCGGGAGGTCGCGGTCGGTGATCCAGTGCGCGAAGACGAAGACCTCGTCGGCCGCCAGCCGCAGGCCGCGCGCGGTGCACTGCGGCGCGAAGGGGGCCCGGCGGTCCAGCGCGGCGATGTCCTCGGCCGTGGCCCAGGCGCCGTCCGCGCGGCGCGCCAGCAGCACGCCCAGTTCCTCGAAACTCTCGCGGATGGCGGCGATGGCGTGGGTCAGGCGCAGGTCGGTTTGCGTGGGCCGTCGCGCGGCGGCGCCGAAGGCCTGGGCGTCGGCGGCGTCGATGCCGCCGCCCGGGAAGACGTAGGCGCCGGGCGCGAAGCTGGCCGTCATCGAGCGTCGCGTCATCAGGACTTCGACGCCGTCGGGGCCGTCGCGCAGGAGCAGCACGGTGGCGGCGGGGCGCAGCGGCGCGATGGGGCGGGGCGGGTGCAGGAGCTGGGTGGGGCGGACCATGCGCGCGATTGTGCGCGAGGGACCGCAGGCGCGCAGTCGCCGGCAGGCGGGGCTCAGGCAGCGGGCCCGAGCGCGCGCATTTCCGCCGACAGGCCCTGCCAGGCGATGTCGAAGCCCGGCGTGCCACGCACGGGCGGCAGTGGTGGGCTGCGCAGCGCCCAGTGCGTGCCCGCGACCACGCTGTCGATCACCGGCACCGGCACCATGGCCTGCACCGCCGCTGCCATGCCCGCCAGCCCGGCGCCGCCCAGGATGACGGCCTGCACGCCCAACTGGCGCGCGGCATCGGCGCAGGCCTGGGCCAGCAGGCGCTGCGCACCCGCCGGATCGGCCGCGAGCTGCGCGCCCGTGGGCACCACGGTGTGGATGCCCGCGAGCTGCTGCGCCTGGCCGAGCGATTGCGCGAGCCGCTGCAGCATGGGGCCCCAGCGTTCGCCACCGGTGACGATGGCGTAGCGTCCGTGGCGCGCGGCTTCGATGAAGGAGGCCTCGGCCAGGCCCGTCACCGGTGCCGGGCTGGACTCGCGCAGGGCCATGAGGCCCGGGTCGCCGAAGCAGCCGATGAGCACCGCGTCGGGCGTGCGATCGGGCGTGGCCAGCGCCGCCGCCCAGGCGTCCAGCGCCGCGTGGCCCGCCACCGCGAAGCTGGCCTCGTCGGCAATGTAGGGCGCGCCGAAGCGCGCCGTGACGGTGCGCACCCGCACGTGCGAGCCGGCCGCGGCCTGCACGTGCCGCTGCAGCAGCGCGCTCACCGAGGCCGAGGTGTTGGGGTTGATGACCAGCAGCTCGCGCATGGCGCGTTCAATCCGGCGCGCCGAACAGGTCGAGCAGGTCCGGTCCGCCGTCGCGCGCGGGCGGGAACACCAGCTGCGCCTCGAGCCGGCGCAGGTGCTCGTCCATCAGCCGCGCCGCTTCTTTCGCGTCGCGCAGCTTGATGGCGGCCAGCAGCGCGCGGTGTTCCTGACAGCCGCAGGCGGTGGCGTCCTCGCTGGCGCGGCCGTGCGTGGGGCTGTAGGCCATCAGAATCAGGGAGGTGCGCGAGACCATTTCGCGCAGCACGCCGCCCAGGGTGCCGTGGCCCGAGCGTTCGGCGATGTGCAGGTGGAAGTCGCCCGAGAGGCGGATCGCGCGGTGCATGTCGCCCGCGCCGCGCGCGGCCTCCTCGTCGCGGATGCAGCGGGTGAGCACCTGCATGTCCGCGGTCTCGGCGTGGGCGATGAAGCGCGCCACCAGCGGCGCCTCCACCAGGCGGCGCACCTCGAACACCTCGCGCGCCTCCTGCTCGCTGGGTTGCGCCACGGTGGCGCCGCGGTTGGGCGTGAGCGTGACGATGCTCTCGTTGGCCAGGCGCACCAGCACCGGGCGGATGCGCGTGCGCGACACGCCGAAGGCCTCGGCCAGGCGGTCCTCCACCAGCTTGGTGCCGGGCAGCAGGCGGTGGTCCAGCACGGCGGAGATCATGCGGTCGTAGATGTCCTGGTCGCTCGGGCTGGCGCTGGCGGCGGCGCGTCGGCCGCGCGGCGATGCGGCGACCGCGCCGCGCGGGGGCATGCGTGTCATCGGCGCCCCTTGCCCTGGCGCCGCCCCAGCCACACGGCCAGTCCCACCGTGAGACCCATCACCAGAAAGGACACGACCGTCGTCACCGTGCCCAGCGCGTAGATGGCCGGCGTGGTCACGGTGGAGGTCAGGCCCTGCAGCTCCAGCGGCAGCGTGTTCACGTCGCCGATGGCCTGCGAGGTGCGCGCGATCTCGTCCCAGCTCAGCGTGAAGCCGAACATGCCGATGCCGATCACCGACGGCCCGATCAGGGGCAGCACCACGTGGCGAAAGCTCTGCCAGCGCGTGGCGCCCAGGTCGCGCGCGGCCTCCTCGTAGGCCGGGTCGAAGCGGTTGAACACCGCGAACATGATCAGCAGGCCGAAGGGCAGGGTCCAGGTGAGGTGCGCGCCCAGGGCCGAGGTGAACAGGCCCAGCGCGGTGCCGTAGCCCTCCAGCGTGGCGGTGGCGCCCAGCGCTTCCAGCGCCGACTTGATGCCGCCATCGAGCAGGCGGAACTGCAGGCCGATGCCCAGCGAGACGATGATGGACGGCATGATCAGGCTGGCCACGGTGACGTAGAAGAGCGCGTCGCCGCCGCGCAGGCGCTTGCGAAAGGCCAGGCCGGCCAGCACCGACAGCACCACGGTGAGCAGCATCACCACCGCGCCCAGGCCCAGCGAGCGCAGGAAGGCCGAGCCGATGTCCACCGTGCCCAGGCCCTCGGCGAGCTGGCGGAACCAGTGCAGGGAGAAGCCGCGCAACGGGAAGGTGAGGCCACCCTCGGGCCCCTGGAAGCTCAGCACGAAGATCACGAACATCGGTCCGTACATGAACAGCACGAACAGCGCGAAGACGAAGGCCAGCGGCCAGAAGCCGGGTGCGCGGGCATCGGAGACTCGGGCCTGCATCAGAGTTCTTTCCGGATGTCGACGAGCCGCGTGAGGCCCCAGATGATCATGAGCACCACCGCCAAAAGGATCACCGCGTTGGCCGCCGCCAGCGGGAACTGCAGGTAGCTGGTCTGCACCTGGATGATCTTGCCCACCGAGGCGATCTGCTGGCCGCCCATCACGCCGATGGTGACGAAGTCGCCCATCACGATAGTGATGACGAAGATGGAGCCGATGATGATGCCGGTCTTGCACAGCGGCACGATCACGTTCCACAGCGTCTGCCAGGCGCTGGCGCCGGCGTCGCTGGCCGCTTCCAGCAGGCTGCGGTCGATGCGCATCATGCTGTTGAAGATGGGCACGATCATGAACATGGTGTACAGGTGCACAAAGGCCAGCACCACCGAGAAGTCGGAGAACAGCAGCCACTCCACCGGCTCGTCCACCACGCCCAGGCCGGTGAGCGCCTGGTTCACCAGGCCGTTGCGGCCCAGCAGCGGCACCCAGGAGATCATGCGGATCACGTTGGACGTCCAGAACGGCACGGTGCACAGCACGAACAGCGCCGTTTGCACGCCGCTGGAGCGCACATGGAAGGCCAGGAAATAGGCCACCGCGAAGCCCAGCACCAGCGTGATGAGCCAGACCAGGAAGCTGAACTTCAGCGTGGACAGGTAGGTCGAGAGCGTGACGCAAAAATCGCCGTGGTCGGTGAGCGCGCCACAGCCTTCGAAGATGCTGGCGTAGTTGCGCAGCGTGAAGCCGGGCAGCAGCTCGTACTCGTTGAAGTCCCAGAAGCTGACCATCAGGATCAGCCCCAGGGGCAGAAGGAAGAACAGCACGAACACCAGCGTGTACGGCGTGGCCTGCCACCAGGCCGCCACCGGCCGCTCGGGCGTGTCGGCGACGCCGTGCGCCGCTGGTGTGGTGCTGCTCATGGGTGGCGCCTCAAGCCGCGACGAACTCGTTCCACTTGCGGACCATGTACTCGTTCTCGTCCATCACCGCGTTCCAGCAGGCGATGCCGCCCATGCGCTCCTCGTACGAGCCGCCGTCGCGCTTCTCGCCGGCCTTGGCCAGCAACTGGCCATTGGGGCTCTTGATGTCCTTCTCGGCGGCCTTGCCCTCCATCCAGTAGGCCCACTCGTAAGCCTCCATTTTGGCCTTGGCGGTGTCGAGCACCGCGCTGTAGTAGCCCTGGCGGTTGAGGTAGGCGCCGGCCCAGCCGTCGAGGAACCAGTTGATGAACTCGTAGGCACCGTCGAGCTTGCGCCCGCTGAGGGTGGCCGGCAGACCGAAGCCGGCGGCCCAGGCGCGGTAGCCCTCCTTGAGCGGCTGGAAGGTGCAGGCTAGGCCCTTGGTGCGCACGGCGGTCACGGCCGGGCTCCACATCGACTGGATCACCACCTCGCCCGAGGCCATGAGGTTCACCGACTCGTTGAAGTCCTTCCACAGCGCGCGGAACTGGCCGGCCTTCTTGGCCTCGATCAGGGTCTTGATCGTGAGGTCGATCTCGGCCTTGCTCATGTTGCCCTTGTCGGGGTATTTGTGCAGGCCCATGGCCTCCACCACCATGGCCGCGTCCATGATGCCGATGGAGGGGATGTTCAGGATGGCGGCCTTGCCCTTGAACTCGGGGTTGAGCAGTTCGGCCCAGGAACCGATGGGGCGCTTGATCAGGTCGGGCCGGATGCCCAGCGTGTCGGCGTTGTAGACCGTGGGGATCAGGCTCATGAACTGCGTCGGCGACTTGGCGAAGGCCTTGCTCTTCTCGCCCTCCAGGAAGATCACCTTCTTGGGCGCCGTGCCCTGGTCGCCCACGGCCTTGCCACCCACCGTGCCGGTGGTGAAGAGCGTGGTGATCTTGTCGGCGTTCTTGATCTTCTTCGTGTCGATGCCCTTGAGGTTGCCCGTGGGCACGATCTTCTTGAGCGAGAAGTACTCGGTGTCGATCAGGTCGAAGCTGTTGGGCGCGGTCACCGCGCGTTTGGTCACGTCGTCGGTGGTGACGGCCACGTACTGGATCTCGATGCCGGTGTCGGCCTTGAACTTCTCGGCGATGGCCTTGTCCTGGTTCACCGCGGTGCCGAGGTAGCGCAGCACGATCTTCTCCTGCGCGTGCACGGCCGGCGCCAGGCCGCTGGCCAGGATGCCGGCCATGCCGGCGCTGCCCTGCAGCAGGCTGCGGCGCGAGATGCCGGCGGGGCCGGGTTTGCTGTCGATGGGGTCGGACATGGGTGTGCTCCTGAGTGGGTGGGTGAAGGGGAGGGCGGGGAAAGGGAAGGGCATCAGGCGGCGAAGCGGTGGGCGCGCTGGGGGTCCCAGGTGAGGCGCGCGCGCTCGCCGAGGCGGTAGGGGCGCTGCAGGAAGCGGGCCTCGGGCAGCATGACGGAGACCGCCTCGTTGCCCGCGCCGTCGAGCCGCAGGCCCAGCAGCACGTAGGTGCCCTGGTACTCCACGTCGCTCACGGTGGCCTGCCAGTCGGCGCCGGCCTGGGCCTCGTCGAGGCTGATGTGGTCGTTGCGCACGGCCACCTTGCCGTCGGCGGTGGCCAGCACGTTGTGCCCGCCCATGAAGCGGGCCACGAATTCGGTGGCGGGGCGGTTGTAGACCTCGTGCGGGCTGCCGACCTGCTCGATGCGGCCCTGGTTCATCACCACCATGGTGTCGGCCAGGGCCATGGCCTCTTCCTGCGAGTGCGTCACGTGGATGAAGCTCAGGCCCAGGTCCTTCTGCCACCGGCGCAGCTCGGCGCGCATCTGGATGCGCAGGAAGGGGTCCAGCGCGGACAGGGGCTCGTCCAGCAGCAGCACGCGCGGCTGCGTGACGAGCGCCCGCGCCAGGGCCACCCGCTGCTGCTGGCCGCCCGAGAGCTCGCCGGGCTTGCGCTGCGCCAGGTGACCCATGGCCACGCGCTCCAGCAGGGCCTGCGCCTTGGCCTGGCGCTCGGCCCTGGCCACGCCCTTCATCTTCAGGCTGAAGGCCACGTTGTCCAGCGCCGTCAGGTGCGGGAACAGGGCGAAGCTCTGGAACATCATGGCCGTGCCGCGGCTGGCCGCCGGCAGCGTGGTGATGTTGCGGTTCTCCAGCAGGATGTCCCCGCTGGTGGTGCTTTCGTGCCCCGCGATCATGCGCAGGGTGGTGCTCTTGCCGCAGCCCGATGGCCCCAGCAGGCAGCAGTAGCTGTCGGGGGCGATGCGCAGGTCGATGCTGTCCACGGCCACGCTGGCGGGGCCGTAGCGTTTGGTCAGCGCGATCAGCTCGACGGCGGCGGGGGTGGGGGCTTCGGCGTGCATGCGCCACCGGCTTGCACGAGTTGTGCCAGGCGGTTTGTACGCAATCCGGCACCGATTGCGTACAAGAATCCGGCCGTTTGTGCACGGTACTGGGGCGCGGGGGAGCCGGGCGACGCCCGCCGGTGCGTGCGCACCGTGGCGAGGCGCACCAGCCCTGCGCGCCGTGGGTCGATTGCGTGCGCCGCGCCCGCACAGGTTCCGTGCGCGGATAATTCGCGCCCATGCAGATCCGCTTCACCAAGATGCAGGGCGCGGGCAACGACTTCGTCGTGCTCGACGAGACGCGCGGATTGCTCGGCCTGAACGCGGCCCAGTACCGCTTCCTGGCCGACCGCCACTTCGGCGTCGGCGCCGACCAGATCCTCTCCGTGCGCCCCGCGCCCGGGCCCGGCCTGGACTTCGAGTACGTCATCCACAACGCCGACGGCGGCGAGGTCGAACACTGCGGCAACGGCGCCCGCTGCTTCGTGCGCTACGTGCACGACAAAGGCCTGAGCGAGCGCAACCCGCTGCGCGTGCAGGTGAAGAACGGTGTGCTGGAACTCAAGCGCCTACCCGATGGCCGCGTCACCGTGGACATGGGCCCACCGGTCTTCGCTTTGGCCCAGGTGCCTTTCGACGCCAGGGGCCTCAAGGCCGAGAAGCTCGGCAACTTCGAGCGCTGGCCGCTGCCCGTGCCTTACGCGGGCGACCAGCCCGTGGCCGTGCTGTCCATGGGCAACCCGCACGCCGTGCTGCGGGTGGACGACGTGGACAGCGCGCCCGTGGCGGCGTGGGGCCCGCTGATCGAGAACCACGAGCGCTTCCCGCAGCGCGTCAACGCCGGCTTCCTGCAGGTGGTCGACACCCGCACCGTGAAGCTGCGCGTGTACGAGCGCGGCGCCGGTGAAACCCTGGCCTGCGGCACCGGCGCCTGCGCCGCGGTCGTGGCGGGCATCCGCCTGGGCTGGCTGGGCTCGCGCGTTGACGTGCACACCCGCGGCGGCGTGCTCACCATCGAATGGATCGACACCGCCAGCCACGACGCCCCGGTGTTCATGACCGGCCCCGCCACCCCCGTGTTCGAGGGCGAGATCACCGTCCCCGATGCATTGAACTGAAACGATCGCTTCTTCCGCCCAAGACCATGAACCAGCCGATCCCGCCCATCACCGAAGACGACATCGCCCAGTACCTGGCCAACAGCCCCGATTTCTTCGAGCGCCACGCCAGCCTGCTGGCGGCGGTTCAGCTCACCAGCCCGCACGGCGGGCGCGCGGTGAGCCTGCAGGAACGCCAGGCCGAGATGCTGCGCGAGAAGATCCGCGGCCTGGAGCTCAAGGGCGCCGAGCTGCTGCGCCACGGCAAGGAGAACACCGCCATCGCCGACAAGCTGCAGCGCTGGATGCGCGAGCTTCTGCTGGTGCGCGACGCGCGCGAGCTGCCGCGCGTGGCCGCCACCGAGCTGGCGGCGCAGTTCCTGGTGCCGCAGGTGGCCATCAAGGTCTGGGACGTGTCGGCCGAGTTCGACGACGAGGACTACGCCCACGGCGCCAGCGAAGACGCCCAGGCCTTCGCCAGTTCGCTCGCGCTGCCGTACTGCGGCCACAACCCGGGCCTGGAGGCCGCGCAGTGGCTGGCCGATCCGGAATCGGCCAGTTCGCTGGCGCTGATTCCCCTGCGCGCAGGCGCCGCGCCCGAGGCCTTCGGCCTGCTGGTGCTGGCCTCGTCCGACCCGCAGCGCTTCGCCCCCGACATGGGCACCGACTTCCTCGAACGCATCGGCGAACTCACCAGCGCCGCGTTGTCGCGGCTGCGCCCGGTGGTGCCCGCGGCGGTGGAATGAGCGCGGCCCGGCCACCCGAGCGCGCTCGCACCGCGGCGCGTGGCGCGGAGGTCTTCTGATGACGCCACCGGCCCGCCACGACGACGCGGGCCTGGTGCGGGCCTACCTGGACCACGTGCGCGTGGACAAGCGCCTGGCCGAGCGCACCCTGGCGCTCTATACCGCCGACCTGGAAAAACTGCAGGCGAACGCGCGCGAGGCCGGCGTGTCCCTGGTGGACGTCACGCCCGCGCATGTGCGGCGCTGGGTGGCGCAGATGCACTCGGGCGGGCGCAGCGCGCGCGGCATCGCGCTCATCCTCTCGGGCTGGCGCGGCTTCTATGGCTGGCTTGGCCGCCAGGGCCTCATCCAGCAGCACCCGGTGAACGACGTGCGCGCGCCCAAGGCCGGCAAGCCCCTGCCCAAGGCCCTGCCGGTGGACGAGGCCGTGCGGCTGGCGAGCTACGAGGACGCCGAGGACGACCCGGCGCTGGAGGCGCGCGACGCCTGCATCGCCGAGCTGCTGTACGGCTGCGGCCTGCGCATCGGCGAACTGGTGGGCCTGGATGTGGCGGCCAGCGGCACGGCGCGCGGCTGGATCGATCTGCAGGAGGGCGAGGCCCACGTGCTCGGCAAGGGCAGCAAGCGGCGCAGCGTGCCGGTGGGACGCGCGGCGCTGGAGTCGCTGCGGCGCTGGCTGGACCTGCGCGTGGCGTTCGCGCGCGAGGACGCGGCGCTGTTCATCGGCCAGCGCGGCCAACGGCTCACACCGCAAACCATCCGCGTGCGGCTCAAGCGCCGCGCCCTCAAGGCGGGCCTGGCCACGCCGGTGCACCCGCACATGCTGCGCCACTCCTTCGCCAGCCACCTGCTGGAGTCCAGCGGCGACCTGCGCGCGGTGCAGGAACTGCTGGGCCACGCCAACATCGGCACCACGCAGGTCTACACGCAGCTCGATTTCCAGCACCTGGCGCGGGTGTACGACGCCGCCCACCCGCGCGCCCAGGCCCGCAAGCCGCGCGGCAAGTGAGCGCGGCCGCGACAATCGCGGCCATGAAATCCATCCGACTCAAGCCCGGCAAGGAACGCTCGCTGCAGCGACACCACCCCTGGGTGTTCGACGGCGCCATCGCCAAGGGCGGCGCCGACCCGGGCGAGACCGTGCGCGTGGACAGCGCCGACGGCCAGTTCCTCGCCTGGGGCGCCTACTCCCCGGCTTCGAAGATCCGCGTGCGCGCCTGGAGCTTCGATCAAGGCCAGCGCATCGACGCCGCCTTCTTCAAGGACCGCCTGCGCGCCGCCATCGCCCTGCGCGAACGCCTGGCCATCGCCAGCGATGGCGTTCGCCTGGTGCACGCCGAGTCCGACGGCCTGCCCGGTCTGGTGGTGGACCGCTACGGCGACACCCTGGTCGCCCAGTTCGGCGCCGCCGGCGTGGAGCGCTGGAAGGACGTGATCGCCGACGCCCTGGTCGATCTCACGGCTTGCGAGCGCCTGTACGAGCGCAGCGACACCAGCAGCCGCCGCCTGGAAGGCCTGGCCGACGCCACCGGCTGGCTGCGCGGGCAGGGCGGCACCGCGCTCGAGCTGAACGAGCACGGCTGGCGCCTCGGCCTGGACGTCGCCAGCGGCCACAAGACCGGCTACTACCTCGACCAGCGCGACAGCCGCGCCGCCTGCCGCGACCTCGTCCAGCGCTTCAAGCTGGCCGAGGTGTTCAACGGCTACTGCTACAGCGGCGGCTTCACCGTGGCCGCGCTCGCGGGCGGCGCCCGGCGCGTGCTCTCGGTCGATTCCTCCGGCCCCGCGCTGGAGCAGGCCCGCGCCAACGTGGCCTTGAACGGCTTCGACGCCGCGCGCTGCGAGTGGCTCGACGCCGACGTCAACGCCAGCCTGCGCCGCCTCATCGACGAGGGCCGCCAGTTCGACGGCATCGTGCTCGACCCGCCCAAGCTGGCGCCCACCGCGGCGCACGCCGAGCGCGCCGCGCGCGCCTACAAGGACATCAACCGCCTGGGCTTCAAGCTGCTGCGCCCGGGCGGTGTGCTGTTCACCTTCTCCTGCTCCGGCGGCGTGGGCGTGGAGCTGTTCCACAAGATCGTGGCCTCGGCCGGGCTGGAGGCGGGCGTGGACGGCGTCTTCCTGCAGCGCCTGGGCGGCGCCTGTGACCACCCGATGACGGTGAACTTTCCCGAGGGCGAATACCTCAAGGGCCTGGTGGTGATGCGCCGGCCCTGAAGCGGGCGTGCATCTTGCTGGCCTACACTCGTCCGCCTTCGCTGTCCCCACCCCTCCAAGCACCATGGCCCTGATCCCCGCCACCATCCTTACCGGCTTCCTCGGCTCCGGCAAGACGACCCTGCTCAAGCGCGTGCTCACCGAGGCCCACGGCCAGAAGATCGCCGTCGTCGAAAACGAATTCGGCGAAGAGAACATCGACAACGAGATCCTGGTGGCCGACACCACCGAGAACATCATCCAGATGAGCAACGGCTGCATCTGCTGCACCATCCGCGACGACCTGCGCGCCACCCTGGCCGACCTGGCGCAGAAGAAGCGCAAGGGCGAGCTCGACTTCGAGCGCGTGGTGATCGAGACCACCGGCCTGGCCGACCCCGGCCCCGTGGCCCAGACCTTCTTCATGGACGACGAGGTGGCCGAGCAGTACCTGCTCGACGCCATCGTCACCCTGGTGGACGCCAAGCACGCCGCCGACCAGCTCAACGACCGCCAGGAGGCCCGCCGCCAGGTGGGTTTCGCCGACCAGATCTTCATCAGCAAGGCCGACCTGGTCTCCCCGGACGAGGTGGAGGCCCTGACCCACCGCCTCAAGCACATGAACCCGCGCGCGGCCATGCGGCCCGCGCACTTCGGCGAGGTCGCCATCAAGGAGGTCTTCGACCTGCGCGGCTTCAACCTCAACGCCAAACTCGAGATCGACCCGGACTTCCTCAAGGCCGACGAACACGATCACGACCATGGCCACGAGCACCACGGGCACGACCACCACGACCATGACCACGCCCACGGCGAGCATTGCGACCACCCCTCGCACCAGCACGGCCACGGCCACGGCCATCACCACCACCACGACGACGACGTCAAGAGCTTCGTCTACCGGGCCGAGCGCCCCTTCAGTCCCGAGAAGCTCGAGGATTTCCTCGGTGCCATCGTGCAGGTCTACGGCCCGCGCATGCTGCGCTACAAGGGCGTGCTGCACATGCAGGGCACCGAGCGCAAGGTCATCTTCCAGGGCGTGCACCAGCTCATGGGCAGCGACCTCGGGCCCGAATGGGGCCCCGACGAAAAGCGCGTGAGCAAGATGGTCTTCATCGGCATCGACCTGCCGCGCGACATCCTCGAACAGGGACTCGAGCAGAGCCTGGTCTGACGAACCGGCCGGTGCACGGGGCCTGCCGTGTCGTTTGTCTCGCTTCGGCGCACCGCGGGCTGCCGGCCGGCGCCGATCCCGTTTCGCGCATGGCTACAATCGCGCCCCGAATCGAACGGGACTTTTGTCACACAGCATGGGGGTATAACAGCCCCTTCGCCGAAGGCGGGTCCGGGTTTCGACCTGTCGCCATCGGTCCACGCGCCGGGCATGATCCCTTGTCAGGGGCGCCCCAGCCATCCTAAGGAGACCCGTTGTGAAAGCCCCGGCTTCCAAGGCAGCGAAAGCAGGCAAGTCCGTCGCCTCGGGCGCCTCCGCGCGTGCCGCCAAGCCGGCTGCAACGGCCAGGTCTGCCTCGGCCAAGGCCGCGCCCAAGAAGGCGCCCGCGGTGAAGAAGCCCGTGGCCAAGGCGCCCGCAAAGCCCGCCGTGAAGGCCGCTGCCAGGAAGGCGCCCGCCAAACCGGTGGCCACGAAGGCGGCTGCCAAGCCAGTGGCCAAGGCGGCAGCCAAGAAGGCCGTGGCCAAGGCGCCCGCGAAGGCCCCGGTGAAGAAGGCACCTGCACAAGCGGCCGTGAAGCCCGTCGCGAAAGCGGCCGCCGCGCCTGTCAAGGCCGTCACGTCGGCGGCCAAGGCGGCGTCAGCGGCCAAGGCCGTCATTTCCAAGGCCAAGGTGGCCAGTCCGCCCCCGCCGATCGTCATCGAACCCTCGCCCCCTCCCATGGGCAAGCGCGAGGCCCGCAAGGTCATGCTGGCGCAGATGTCCCAGCCGGCCTCGGTCCCCAGCCACGCCCCGGACGCCGCCAAGGCGACCTTCTCCCACATGAATGAACGAACCGTCATGACGCCCCCCGCCCCCTCATCCCTCCAGAAGGACCCCAAGCGGGCCAACAACTGGAAGACCCTGCCGGTCGAGCAGCTCACCGATCAGGACGTGCAGGCCATGCCCGACAGCGAGTACATGAACGACGTGCAGCTGGCCTTCTTCAAGCTCAAGCTGCAACGCCTGCGCGCCGACATGCTGAACAACGCGGGCGAGACCACCGAGCACCTGCGCGAGGACACCGTGGTCGTGCCCGATCCGGCCGACCGCGCCACCATCGAGGAAGAGCACGCCCTGGAGCTGCGCACGCGCGACCGTGAGCGCAAGCTGCTCAAGAAGATCGAGCAGGCCCTCGCCCGCATCGACGCGGAAGACTACGGCTACTGCGACGAAACCGGCGAGCCCATCGGCGTGGGCCGGCTCATCGCGCGGCCCACCGCCAGCCTCTCGCTCGAAGCGCAACAGCGCCGCGAACTCAAGCAGAAGATGTTCGGCGACTGAGCGCCGGCTGATCGATCCACGGCCCGGTTCCATGTCCAAGGACGACTCCAGCGGCGGCTTTCTTTCCAAGGTGGTGAAGTTCGTTCGCCACCCGACCACGAGCTGGGCGGATCTGGACACGCGCCAGTCGGACCGCGAAAGCGAGTACAGCAAGGCCGCGCTCAAGGAAATGATCGAGCGCAAGCGGCGCAACGACTTCGTGCGCAAGCGCGAGTTCGACATGCTGCGCAAGATCCGTTCGCGCGAGGGCAGCCCGGCCGAGGCGCAGGGCATGCGCCCGTCCTTCTTCCAGAGCAGCATCCCCTCCAAGCCCGACGACCGGGCCATGACGCTCAAGAAGATCGACGAGATCGAAGCCCAGATGTCCATGCAGTGGTGGAAGACCAAGGGCGCGGACTCGATCACCAGCACCGGCTCGCCCGGCCCCAACAGCGCCGCGCAGCCGCCCGGCACCCTGCCGCAGAAGGGCCGCGAGGCCTCGCCGATCCGGCCGCTGCCGCAGGTGGACCCGGCTCGCCTGCGCGCCCAGTACGACGTGACCGAACCCGCTCCGCTGCTCAACGCCGCGGCGCCGCGTGAGCACCAGCCCACCGAACCCATGGACCTGCGCGCGGCGACCGCCGCAACGGCGCCGGCGCCCGTGAAGCCCGCCAGCGCCGGTCCACGCACCGGCCTCATGGCGCCACGCGCGGGCACGCCCAGCGGCCAGGGCTCCGAATTCTCCGCCTCGCACTTCTACGCGCTCGACGTGCAAGAAGTCGCGCAGGACCCCGAGGTCGAGGAGGCCGCGATCCGCTTCGCCAACGGCGACGACGCGGGCGCCGAACAGGGCCTGCTCGAGGCCGTGTCCGAAGGTGGGCCGCGGGTCGACCAGGAGGCCGACTGGCTCGCCCTGTTCGATCTGTACCGCGCCACCGGCCAGCTGGCCCCCTTCGAAAGCCGCGCGGTGGAGTTCGTGAACCGCTTCAGCCGCTCGGCCCCGCAGTGGTACGACATGCCGGCCGCGGTGCACCGCATGGTCGGCGCGGCCCAGGAACCGGCGGCGGCCACGCAGGCCCGCGCCGTCTGGGCCTGTGAGCCCGAACTCGACGCGCACGCCGTGGGCACGCTGCAGAACGTGCTGTCGCGCGCGCGCTCGCCCTGGGTGCTCGACTGGACCTTGCTCACCAGCATGGACCAGAAAGCCGCCCGCGCCCTGCTGGGCATCGTCACGCTGTGGACGGATCAGGACGTCGACCTGCGTTTCGTGGGCGGCTCCAAGCTGCGCGACGTGCTCAAGAACATGACGCACTCGGGCCGCCGCGATGTCGAGCAGCTCTGGTGGGAGCTGCGCATGGCGGTGCTGCGCCTCATGAACCGCGCCGACGAGTTCGAACTCACCGCGCTGGATTTCTGCGTCACCTACGAACTCTCGCCACCGGGGTGGGAACGTCCCCGCTGCCGCTACCAATCCGTGCGTGGTGATGGCGACGAAGGCCACTCGGTGCTCGGCGAATCGGTGATCGAAGCCGTGCAGTCCACCCTGTCGGGTGAGGCGGGCATCGACTCCCAGCCCGGTTCGTCGATCAACCACCTGGGCCTGGTCGAACTCTCGGGCGAGATCCGCGGCGACGCGCAGAGCACCATCGACATGCTGGAGCAGCGCCTGGAGGGCGCCGACGTGCTGATCCTGTCGTGCCGCAACCTGATCCGCGTCGATTTTTCGGCCGCGGGCACCTTGCTCAACTGGGTCTCCAACCACCACGCGCAGAACCGGCTGGTGCAGTTCGTCGATGTGCATCGGCTGGTCTCGGCCTTCTTCCACGTCATCGGCATCACCGAGTACGCGAAGGTCGTTCTGCGCAATGACTGAAGTACACCCCCGCCGCGCTGCGCGCGACCCCCTCTAGGGGGCGGCACCTGCGGCCCGGCAAAGCCGGTTCCGCGGTGCCCCCGGCTGGACCACGTCGTGCGGGCGGGTCGCGCGCCGGCTTTTTCTCAGTGGCCCCTTGAGGGGGGCTCTCGCATCCCCATTTGGCATCCCATGGAATCCTTTCACGGCACCACCATCGTCTGCGTCCGCCGGGAAACCCCGCAGGGCGTTCAGGTCGCCATCGGCGGCGACGGCCAGGTCACGCTCGGCAACATCGTGATCAAGGGCACCGCCCGCAAGGTGCGCAAGCTCTACAACGATCGCGTGCTCGCCGGCTTCGCCGGCGCCACGGCCGACGCCTTCACCCTGTTCGAGCGCTTCGAGGCCAAACTGGAAAAGCACCAGGGCCACCTGGCGCGCGCCGCCATCGAACTCACGCGCGACTGGCGCACCGACCGTGTGCTGCGCCGCCTGGAGGCCATGCTGGCCGTGGCCGACCGAACCGCCGCGCTCGTGATCACCGGCAATGGCGACGTGCTCGAACCCGAGCACGGCATCGTGGCCATCGGCTCGGGCGGCGCCTACGCGCAGGCCGCGGCCAAGGCCCTGGTCGACCACACCCAGCTCAGCGCCGAAGACGTGGTGCGCCAGTCGCTCGCGATCGCGGGCGAGCTGTGCATCTACACCAACATGAACCACACCATTGAAACGCTCGACTGAGGCCGTTTGACATGTCTTCGATGACACCCCAGGAAATCGTCTCCGAGCTCGACCGGTTCATCATCGGCCAGAACGACGCCAAGCGCGCCGTGGCCATCGCGCTGCGCAACCGCTGGCGCCGCCAACTCGTCGATGAAAAGCTGCGCCCGGAGATCACGCCCAAGAACATCCTCATGATCGGGCCCACCGGCGTGGGCAAGACCGAGATCGCGCGCCGCCTGGCGCGCCTGGCCGACGCGCCCTTCATCAAGGTCGAGGCCACCAAGTTCACCGAGGTCGGGTACGTCGGCAAGGACGTGGACAGTATCGTGCGCGACCTGGCCGACATCGCCATCAAGCAGACGCGCGAGGCCGAGATGCGCAAGCAGCGCTCCCGCGCCGAGGACGCAGCTGAGGAGCGCATCCTGGACGCGCTGATCCCGCCGCCGCGCGCGGTGGGCTTCGAGCCGCAGGCGACACCGGACAGCGCCACGCGCCAGGCGTTCCGCAAGAAGCTGCGCGAAGGCGAACTCGACGACCGTGAAATCGAGATCGAGCTGGCCGAGCCGCGCCCCACGATGGAAATCATGGGCCCGGCCGGCATGGAGGAAATGGCCGAGCAATTGAAAGGCCTGTTCGGCCAGTTCGGTGCGGGGCGCAAGCAGGTGCGCAAGCTGCGCATCGCCGAGGCCATGAAGCTGCTGATCGATGAGGAGGCGGCCAAGCTCGTCAACGAGGACGAGATCAAGACGCGCGCGCTGCACAACGCCGAGCAGAACGGCATCGTGTTCATCGACGAGATCGACAAGGTGACCTCGCGCAGCGACACCGGCGGCACGGCCGAGGTGTCGCGCCAGGGCGTGCAGCGCGACTTGCTGCCCCTGGTGGAGGGCACCACGGTGTCCACCAAGTACGGCCCGATCAAGACGGACCACATCCTGTTCATCGCGAGCGGGGCGTTCCACCTGTCCAAGCCGAGCGACCTCATCCCGGAGTTGCAGGGACGCTTTCCCATCCGCGTGGAGCTGCAGTCGCTGTCGGTGGACGACTTCGAGGCCATCCTGACGCAGACGCACGCCTCGCTGGTGCGGCAGTACCAGGCGCTGCTGGCCACGGAAGGGGTGACGCTGGCGTTCCAGGCCGATGGCATTCGTCAGCTCGCGCAGATCGCGTGCGAGGTGAATGAGCGGACCGAGAACATCGGGGCCCGGCGGCTGTCGACGGTGATGGAGCACCTGCTGGACGAGGTGAGTTTCGACGCGGCGAAGCTACAGGGGCAGACGGTGACGATCGACGCTGCCTTCGTTCAGGAACGCTTGGGGGCGCTGAGCAAGGACGAGGATCTGTCGCGGTACATCCTCTGAGTGCTGTTCGGTTTGCGCTCGGCGGGTTTCGCTCGTTGCACCTCGCGGGCTCGCGGCCACTGGGTGCCTTGCTCCGCGAATGTCCCCCGGACCGGGCTGTGCCCGGTCCTCCTCCTTTATTTCGCTGCGCAAGGCACCCAGCGTCCGCGAGCACAGACACGGTGGNNAGGAGGAGGAGCGGAGCGCGCCAGCGATCCGCTCCGGGGGACAGTCGCGGAGCCGGACACCCGGTCGCCGACGACCGGACCAGCCGGAGAAAGTCGGAGAAGGTCGGGGAAAGCAGGAGAACGCCGAGCCACCCAGACCCCCACCGCCCGTCGCCTCGTGAAACGCCCCTGGAACGTCCCACGGGCGTTTCCGTTTTGAAGCTTCACTTGCACTGCCTGTTGTAAGTGCTTGCTTTTTATGTGCTTTTTGGCGTCCCAACTCCCTCGAAATCGGCTCTAAGTGGTTGATTTCATTGAAAAAATGTGTACTCAACCCCTGGCGCGGGAGTGTTTTCCTGCTACAGTGGGATTTAGTGCAATTAAGTGGTGGTATCTGCCATCCGAGGGTCCAAAGCGGTGTTCCAGGGCGCGTCTTCGCTCAGTCTCGATGCCAAGGGGCGGCTGTCTGTGCCGACCCGGCACCGCGACGCCCTGGGCGGCTCCCTCACCATCACCAAACACCCCCACGGCTGCCTCATGGTCTTCCCCCGCGAGGCCTGGGAAGACTTCCGCGGTCGCATCGCCAACCTGCCCATGCAGGCCCAATGGTGGAAGCGCATCTTCCTCGGCAACGCCATGGACGTGGAGGTGGATGGCACCGGTCGCGTGCTCGTCTCGCCCGAATTGCGCGCCGCCGCCGGCATCAGCAAGGACGTCGTGCTGCTCGGCATGGGCGCCTACCTTGAACTCTGGGACGCCCAGGTGTATGCCGCGCAGGAGGCCGAGGCCATGAAGGCCGAGATGCCCGACGTGTTCAAGGACTTTTCCTTCTAAGGGTGGTGGTGGAGACCTCATGGACCCATCTGACCGTCCTGTTGACCGAAGCCGTGCAGGCGCTGTCGATCAACCCGGACGGCCACTACGTCGATGCCACCTTCGGGCGCGGTGGGCACAGCCGCGCCATTCTGCAGAGGCTGTCGCCCCAAGGGCGGCTGACCGTCTTCGACAAGGATCCCCAGGCCATCGAAGTGGCGCGCCAGCTCGCCGCGCAGGATGCGCGCGTGTCGGTGCACCACAGCGGCTTCGCCTCCATCGCCGACCTGCCGCCGGCCAGTGCCGACGGGCTGCTCATGGACCTCGGCGTGAGCTCCCCGCAGATCGACGACCCCGCGCGGGGTTTTTCCTTTCGCCACGACGGCCCGCTGGACATGCGCATGGACACCACGCGTGGCCAGAGCGTGGCCCAGTGGCTCGAAACGGTGCCCGTCCCCACCCTGTCGGAGGTCATTCGTGACTATGGCGAAGAACGGTTTGCTTCACAGATTGCAAAGGCGATTGATCGTCGCCGACAGGAACGGGGCCCTGTTCGAACCACCGGCGAGCTGGCCGAAATCGTGGCTGGCGCGGTCAAAACCCGCGAGCCGGGCAAGGACCCTGCAACGCGCACATTTCAGGCTCTTCGGATTTTCATCAACGCCGAGCTTGAAGAGCTGCAACAGGCGCTAGAGGCCAGCCTGCACCTGCTCAAGCCCCAAGGTCGCCTCGTGGTCATCAGCTTCCATTCCCTGGAAGACCGCCCGGTCAAGCAGTTCATGGCGCGCCATTCGCGCACCGTGGTGGACCGCCGCGCGCCGTTCGCCGAGCCCGCGCCCACGCGCCTGGCCGACGTGCACCGCGTGATGCCCTCCGACGCCGAGGTGCAGGCCAACCCGCGCGCGCGCAGCGCCGTCATGCGCGTGGCCACGCGCACGGAGGTGGCGGCATGAGCGCCGCGCCGGGCCGCCCCAAGCAAGCTCGCACCCCCTTGGGGGGCAGCGCAGCACACGCAGTGGCAAGCGCGGGGGCCTTGTCATGATCAGGCTCAACCTCGTGCTGCTGCTGGCGGTGCTGGCCAGCGCCTTCTACCTGGTGCACACCCAGTACGAGTCGCGCCGCCTCTACTCCGCGCTCTACCGCGCACAGAGCCAGGCCAAGCAGCTCGATGCCGACCACGAGCAACTGGCGGTGCAGCGCCGCGCGCAGGCCGCGCCGGCCCGGGTGCAGCAGCTCGCCACGCGGCACTTGCAGATGCGCCAGGTCACACCCGGCATCACGCAGTACGTGAGCGGTCGCGCCACCGCGCCGGCAGCCGCGCCGCGGGCCGAGGGGGAGGGCGCGCGATGAGCCGCAGCATCAACTACGCCTCCAGCCCGCTGCTGGCCAGCAAGACACCGGTGTGGCGCAGCAAGTTCATCGTGGCCGGCCTGGCGCTGGCCTTTGCGGGGCTGGCGGGGCGCGCCGCCTACGTGCAGGTCATCGGCAACGACTTCTTCAAACGCCAGGGCGAGGTGCGCTTCGCGCGCAACCTCGAACTGCCCGCCAACCGCGGCCGCGTGCTCGACCGCAATGGCCTGATCCTCGCCTCCAGCGTGGTGGCGCAGAGCATCTGGGCCATCCCCGAGGACGTGGAGAAGAACCACCCGAAGATGCGCGAGCTGGCGAAGCTGCTCGACATGCCGCTGGCCGATCTGCGCAAGCGCCTGGCCGACAACGACAAGACCTTCGTCTGGGTGAAGCGCCAGGTGGACGAGCCGATCGCGCAGAAGATCGCCGCCCTCGACATCAAGGGCATCTACCAGCGCCGCGAGTACAAGCGCCGCTACCCCGAGGGCGAGGCCACGGCGCACGTGGTCGGCTTCACCAACGTGGAAGACCGCGGTCAGGAAGGCGTGGAGCTCGCCTTCAACCAGCAGCTGGCCGGCAAGGCCGGCTCGCGCCGCGTCATCAAGGACCGCCTGGGCCGCGTGGTCGAGGACGTGCAGGACGTGGTGCCACCTGTGGACGGTCCGGATCTCGCCCTGTCGCTCGACAGCAAGGTGCAGTACTTTGCCTGGCAGAAGCTGCGCCAGGCCGTGCTGTTGCACAAGGCCAGGGCCGGCAGCGTGATCGTGATCGACACCATCACCGGCGAGGTGCTGGCCCTGGCCAACTACCCCAGCTACGACCCCAACCTGCGGCGCAACCTCAGCGGCGAGCAACTGCGCAACCGCGTGCTCACCGACACCTTCGAGCCCGGCTCGACGATGAAGCCCTTCATCGCAGCGCTCGCGCTCGACAAGGGTCTGGTGCGCCCGAACACGTCCATTGCCACGGCCCCGGGGCGCATCACCATCGGCGGCTCCACCATCCGCGACACGCACCCGCACGAGGTGCTGACGGTGGCCGAGGTGATCCAGAAGTCCAGCAACGTCGGCACGGTCAAGATGGCCATGCAGATGAGCCCGCGCGAGATGTGGGAGATGTACGCGCAGGTCGGCTTCGGGCAGAAGCCGCAGGTGCCTTTCCCCGGCGCCGTGGCGGGCCGGTTGCGGACCTACAAGAGCTGGCGCCCCATCGAGCAGGCCACCATGAGCTACGGTTATGGCCTGTCCACCTCCCTGTATCAACTCGCGCAGGCGTACACCGTCTTCGCGCGCGACGGCGAGCTCATTCCGCTGACCCTGCTCAAGAGCGACGTGCCCGCGCAGGGCGTGCGCGTGTTCAGCGAGCGCAACGCGCGCGCGGTGCGCGACATGCTGGCGCTGGCTGCGCAGCCCGGTGGCAGCGCCACGCGTGCGCAGACCATGGGCTATTCGGTGGGCGGCAAGACCGGCACCGCGCGCAAGCAGGAGGGCAACGGCTACGCCGAAGGCAAGTACCGCGGCTTCTTCGTCGGCATGGCGCCCATCGAGCAGCCGCGCATCATCGTCGCGGTGATGATCGACGAGCCCACCGACGGCAAGTTCTACGGCGGCGTGGTCGCCGCGCCCGTGTTCAGCGAAACCGTGCAGGAAACGCTGCGCATCCTCGGCGTGCAGCCCGACATGAACGTCAAGCCGCAGATCGTCACCACCGATCCGGTGGAGGAGGCGTTTTGATGGTGCAGACGCTCGTCCACCCCGAAGCCGTGGCGCAGTGGCTGCGCGCCAGCGTCACCGGCGCGCTGGTGTGCGACAGCCGCCGCGTGCGCGAGGGCGACGGCTTCGTGGCCTGGCCCGGCGCGGCCACCGACGGACGCCGCTTCGTGGTCGATGCGCTTCGCACCGGCGCCAGTGCGGCCGTGGTCGAGCGCGAAGGCCTGGAGGCCTACGACTTCCGCCACGACCCGCGCGTACTGGCCGTGCCCGGCCTCAAGGCCCAGGCCGGCCCCATCGCCAGCGCCTGGTGCCACGAGCCCAGCGGCGCGCTCGACGTGATCGCCATCACCGGCACCAACGGCAAGACCTCCAGTGCCTGGTGGGCGGCGCAGTTGCTGGCGGCCTGCAACCGCCCGGCGGCGGTGGTGGGCACGCTGGGCATGGGCCGCCCGGGCGGCGATCTGCAGGTCACCGGCCTGACCACGCCCGACCCGGTGATGTTGCAGCACGGGCTGCGCGCTTTCGTTGAACAGGGCCTGCGCGCCTGCGCCATCGAGGCCTCGTCGATCGGCCTGGAGGAAGGCCGGCTGAACGGCACGCGCGTGGCGGTGGCCGTGTTCACCAACTTCACGCAGGACCACCTCGACTACCACGGCAGCATGGACGCCTACTGGGCCGCCAAGCAGCGCCTGTTCGACTGGCCCGGCCTCAAGGCTGCGGTGGTCAATGCCGACGATGCGCACGGCGCCGGCCTGCTTGCCCGCCTGCAGGGCCGCGGGCTCGACCTGTGGTCCCTCGCCATCGACCGCGAGGCGCGGCTCGAGGCGCGCGGCCTCACCACCACCCCCGCGGGCCTGGCCTTCGAACTGATCGAACGCGACGAACGCGGCCAGGAACGCCAGCGCCAGGCGCTGAACCTGCCGCTGGTGGGCCGCTACAACGTGCACAACCTGCTGGGCGTGCTGGCCGCGGCGCGCGCGCTGGGCGTGCCCTTCGCGGTTGCCGTGCAGGCCTGCGCTGCACTCACGCCCGTGCCCGGCCGCATGCAGCAGGCGCAGGCCGACACGCCCGGCGCGCCGCTGGTGCTGGTGGACTACGCGCACACGCCCGACGCTCTGGAGAAGGCCCTCCAGGCGCTGCAGCCCCTGGCTGCGCGACGCGGTGGCGCGCTGTGGGTGCTCATCGGCTGCGGCGGCGACCGCGACCCGGGCAAGCGCCCGCTGATGGCCGCCGTGGCCGAGCGCGAGGCCCGCCACGCGGTGCTCACCAGCGACAACCCGCGCGGCGAGGATCCGGTGGACATCCTGTCGCAGATGGCGCGCGGCCTGAGCCGCGCCGACGCCGCGCGCACCGTCGTGGACCGCGCCGAGGCCATCGTTCTGGCCGTGCGCGAGGCCGCGCCCGCCGACGTGGTGCTGGTCGCCGGCAAGGGGCACGAGGACTACCAGGAGGTTCGCGGCGTGCGGTCGCCGTTCTCCGACATCGAACACGCGCGCCGCGCGCTCGCCCTGCGCAAGGAAACCGCATGAAGACCTTGGCCGAACTCCTGCCCACGCTGCCCGGCGCGCGCGCCGTCGGCCGCATCGCCTCGCCCATCCAGCGGGTGCACTCCGACACCCGCAGCCTGCGCGCGGGCGACCTGTTCGTCGCGCTGAAGGGCGAGCGTTTCGACGCGCACGACTTCCTGCCGCAGGCAGCCGCCACCGGTGCGGTGGCCGCGCTCGCGCAGCGCGGGCTGGCCGAGGCCGGTCTGCCCGGCGTCGAGGTGCCCGACACCCGCGCCGGCCTGCTGCAGCTCGCACAGGCCTGGCGCGCGCAGTTCGCGCTGCCGCTGATCGCCGTGACCGGCAGCAACGGCAAGACCACGGTCACGCAGATGGTCGCCAGCATCCTGCGGGCCCACGCGGGCGAGGCCGCGCACGCCACGCAGGGCAACTTCAACAACGACATCGGCGTCCCGCTCACCCTGCTGCGCCTGAACGCCTCGCACCGTTGCTCGGTGGTGGAGCTGGGCATGAACCACCCGGGCGAGATCGCCCAGCTCGCCGCCATTGCCGCCCCCACCGTGGCCTTGGTGAACAACGCCCAGCGCGAACACCAGGAGTTCATGAGTTCGGTGGAAGCCGTGGCGCGCGAAAACGGCACGGTCATCGCCGAGCTGGACGCCGACGGCGTGGCCGTGTTCCCCAGCGACGACGTGCACACGCGCATCTGGCAGGCGCTGGCCGGCGCGCGCCGGACCATCACCTTCAGCGACAACGACCCCGATGCCGCCGTGCGTGCGCTCGCCGCCGAGTGGCAGGACAACGCCTGGGCGCTGCACTTCGCCTCGCCCCTGGGCGAAGGTCAGGCGCAACTGCGCATCGCCGGCCGCCACAACGTGCGCAACGCGCTCGCCGCCGTGGCCTGCGCGGTGGCCGCCGGCGTGCCGCTCGCCGCCATCGTGCAAGGGCTGAACGACTTCGAGCCCGTGGGCGGTCGCTCGCGCGCCATCACGGTGCGGGTCGACGCCCGCGTGGTCACGCTGATCGACGACACCTACAACGCCAACCCCGACTCCGTGCGCGCCGCCATCGACGTGCTTGCCACGCTGCCCGCGCCGCACCTGCTGGTGCTGGGCGACATGGGCGAGGTCGGCGACCAGGGCCTGGCCTTCCACCTCGAGGTGCTGCGCCACGCCTACGCGCGCGGCATCGACGAAGTGCGCGTGAGCGGCACGGCCATGTGCGAAGCCGCCGAGGCCATGCGCTCGGCCAGCGAGCCGGCGCCGCGCTGTGTGCCCGAGGTGGACGCGCTGGCCACCGACGTGGCCGCCGAAGTCGCCACCGGCGTGGTGGCCAGCGTGCTGGTCAAGGGCTCGCGCTTCATGCGCATGGAGCGCGTGGTGCGGGCGGTGCGCGCGCTCGACCCGACGCAGGCCGTCAACGACAAGGATTCCTCCCATGCTGCCTAGCATCGCCCTCTGGCTGCAAGGTCTCTCGCCCGACCTGGGCTTCCTGCGCGTGTTCCAGTACCTCACCTTCCGCGCCGTCATGGCCGCGATGACGGCGCTGGTGCTCGGCCTGGTCGCCGGCCCCTGGTTCATCCGCCGCCTGGCCGCGCTCAAGATCGGCCAGCCGATCCGCGAGTACGCCATGCAGACGCACCTGAGCAAGGGCGGCACGCCCACCATGGGTGGCGTGCTGATCCTCTTCGCCATCGCGCTGTCCACGCTGCTGTGGTTCAACTGGAGCAACCGCTTCGTCTGGATCGTGCTCATCGTCACCCTGGGTTTCGGCGCCGTCGGCTGGGCGGACGACTGGCGCAAGGTGGTGCACAAGAACCCCGAGGGCATGCGCTCGCGCGAGAAGTACTTCTGGCAGTCGCTGATCGGCCTGGTCGCGGCGTTCTACCTGGTGTTCGCGGTGTCCGAGACCAGCAACGCGCGCGTGCTCGAGCTCTTCATCGACTGGGTGAGCTCCGGCTTCACGCTGGACCTGCCGCCGCAATCCGGTTTCATCGTGCCCTTCTTCAAGGAAGTGAGTTACCCGCTGGGCGTGGCCGGCTTCGTCATCCTCACCTACCTCGTGATCGTGGGCGCGAGCAATGCGGTCAACCTCACCGATGGCCTGGACGGCCTGGCCATCATGCCGGTGGTGATGGTGGGCTCGGCGCTGGGCATCTTCGCCTACGTCACCGGCAACGCGGTGTTCGCGCGCTACCTGCTGCTGCCGCACATCCCCGGCGCGGGCGAACTGCTCATCTTCTGCGCCGCCATGGCCGGTGCGGGCCTGGCCTTCCTGTGGTTCAACACGCACCCGGCGCAGGTCTTCATGGGCGACGTGGGCTCGCTCGCGCTCGGCGGCGCGCTCGGCACCATCGCCGTCCTGATCCGCCAGGAGATCCTGCTCGCCGTGGTGGGCGGCATCTTCGTGGTCGAGGCGCTGTCGGTGATGCTGCAGGTGACCTACTTCAAGTACACCAAGAAGCGCTTCGGCGAAGGCCGGCGCCTGTTCCAGATGGCGCCGCTGCACCACCACTTCGAGAAGAAGGGCTGGAAGGAGACGCAGGTGGTGGTGCGCTTCTGGATCATCACCATGCTGTTGTGCCTCGTCGGGCTGTCCACCCTGAAGCTGCGATGAAAGACCAGCCCGTCCTCATCCTCGGTCTCGGCGCCTCCGGCCTGTCGATGGCGCGCTGGTGCGCGCGCGAAGGCGCGCGCGTGACCGTGGCCGACACGCGCGAGGCGCCGCCGCAACTGGTGGCCCTGCAGGGCGAGTGCCCCGACGCGGTGTTCATTGGCGGCGCCTTCGACGACGCCCTGCTGGCCCGCGAGCCCTGGGCGCTGATCGCGCGCAGCCCCGGCCTGACGCCGGCCGAGCTGCAGGGCGTGTTCGCCTTCGCGCGCGAGCGCGGCGTGCCGGTGCTGACCGAGCTCGACCTGTTCGCCCAGGCCCTGCAGGCCCTGGCGCAACGCGAGCGCTTCCCCTACCGGCCCCAGGTGCTGGCCGTCACCGGCACCAACGGCAAGACCACCGTCACCTCGCTCGCGGGCCAGTTGCTCGACCGCGCGGGCTGGTCCGTGGCGGTGGCGGGCAACATCGGCCCGGCCCTGCTGGACGTGCTGGCCGCCGCGCTGCATGCGGAGGCGGTGGCGCAGGCAGCGGACGACGAACGCGAAGCCGCGGAAGCGGCCGAGGCCGAGGCGAAAGCCGCCGCCCAAGCGCAGGCCGAGCAGGCGACAGCCGCCGTGGCGGCGCCGCCTGCCGAACGCGAACCCGAAACCGGTCCCCTGTTCGACGACGCGCCCGGCGAGTCCGCGCAGGCGGGTGAGGCCATCGAGGCGGGTGCGAGCGAGCCGTCTGGCGAGGCCGTCGACGAACCCGCCCCCGCCGCACCCGACGACGAAGGCCCCACGCTCATCGCACCGCCGCCGCCCGAGCCGCCCCAGCCGCCGCACCTGCCGCGCGCGTGGGTGCTCGAACTGTCCAGCTTCCAGCTCGACGGCACCGCGCAGGGCGCCTGGGCCGGCGTGCCCACCGCGTCCACGCTGCTCAACCTCAGCGAGGACCACCTCGACTGGCACGGTGACATGGGCGCCTACACCCAGGCCAAGGCCGCCGTGTTCGGCGCCAATGCGCTCATGGTGCTCAACCGCGACGACGAACGCGTGATGGCCATGAAGCCCGGCCTCGTCACGGTCAAGATCGGCAACCGCAACCGCCAGGTGCCGGCGCGCGCGTGGTGCACCTTCGGCCTGGACGCGCCCACCCGCGCGGGCGACTGGGGCCTGGAAACCGTCAACGGCATGACCTGGCTGGTGCGCGCACTGGCGCTGGACGAGACGCGCGCGAAAGGCCGTGCTCAGGAAGACGAAGAGATCTACTTCCAGCGCCTCATGCCCGCCGAGGCCCTGCGCATCCGTGGCCGCCACAACGCCGCCAACGCGCTGGCCGCACTGGCGCTGGCCACCTCCACCGGCGCGCCGCTGGCGCCCATGCTGCACGGCCTGCGCGAGTACCGCGGCGAGCCGCATCGAGTCGAGCCCGTGGCCATCGTGGACGGTGTCGAGTACTTCGACGACAGCAAGGGCACCAATGTCGGCGCCACGCTGGCGGCCGTCAACGGCCTGGGCGCCGAGCGCCGCCTCGTGGTGATCCTCGGCGGCGACGGCAAGGGCCAGGACTTCACGCCACTGGCCGCGCCGCTGGCCCGATACGCGCGCGCGGTGGTCTTCATCGGCCGCGACGCGCCGCTGCTGCGTGCCGCCGTCGAGGACGCGCTGCGCGGCGCCGGTGTGCCGATGCACGACGCGGGCGAGCTCAGGGCCGCCGTGCCGCTGGCCGCGGAACTCGCGCAGTCGGGCGACGCGGTGCTGATGTCGCCCGCCTGCGCCAGCCTGGACCAGTTCCGCAACTACGTGCAGCGCGCCGAGGTCTTCGTCGCCGCCGTGCGCGAACTCGCCGAGGCGCGTGGCATGAGCCTGGAGGGCGGCCTGTGAGCCAGCGCAAGGCAGCCAAGCCCGCCCAGGGCCCCGGTCTGATGGCTCGCCTGGGCACCCGCCTGCGCGGGTGGCTGCAGGGCCTGCTGCCCGCCTGGGCCGCCGGTGCGCTGGCGGGCGCGGGCGGCGATGGCATCCCCGTGCGCCTGTCCAGCCGCAGCTACGGCCGCCAGCGCGGCGCATCCGTGCACGTCACCGGCTTCGACCAACCGCTGCTGTGGGTGGTGTTCGCGCTCATGGCCTGGGGCCTGGTGATGGTCTATTCGGCCTCCATCGCGCTGCCCGACAACCCGCGCTTCGAGAACTACGCGCACACGCACTTCGTGCTGCGCCATGGCCTGTCCATGGCCATCGCCTTCGTCGCCGCGCTGCTGGCTTTCCAGGTGCCCATGCGGCGCTGGGAGCAGCTCGCGCCCTGGCTGTTCGCGCTGGCGCTGCTGCTCATGGTGGCGGTGCTGGGCATCGGCAAGGGCGTCAACGGCGCGCACCGCTGGATCTCGCTGGGCGTCATGAACTTCCAGCCGTCCGAACTCGGCAAGCTCGCGGTGCTGCTTTACGCGGCCAGCTACATGGTCCGCAAGATGGAGATCAAGCAGAACTTCTGGCAGGCCGTGTGGCCCATGGCCGTGGCGCTGCTGGTGGTGGGCATGCTGCTGCTGGCCCAGCCCGACATGGGCGCCTTCATGGTGATCGTGGTCATCGCCATGGGCATCCTGTTCCTGGGCGGCGTCAACGCGCGCATGTTCTTCCTCATCGCGCTGGTGGTGGTGGGTGCCTTTGCCATGATGATCATGGCCAGCGACTGGCGGCGCGAGCGCATCTTCGCCTACCTCGACCCCTGGAGTGCCGAGCACGCGCTGGGCAAGGGCTACCAGCTGTCGCACGCGCTCATCGCCTTCGGCCGCGGCGAGATCTTCGGCGTGGGCCTGGGCGGCAGCGTGGAAAAGCTCAACTGGCTGCCCGAGGCGCACACCGACTTCCTGCTCGCCGTCATCGGCGAGGAGTTCGGCCTCTTGGGCGTGCTGGTGCTGATCTCGCTGTTCCTGTGGATGACGCGGCGCATCATGCACATCGGCCGCCAGGCCATCGCGCTCGACCAGGTCTTCTCCGGCCTGGTGGCGCAGGGCGTGGGTTTGTGGATGGGCTTCCAGGCCTTCATCAACATCGGCGTGAACCTCGGCGCCTTGCCCACCAAGGGCCTCACGCTGCCCTTCATGAGCTACGGCGGCTCGGCGATCCTGTTGAACCTGATTGCGCTGGCCATCGTGCTGCGCGTGGACTTCGAAAACCGCCAGATGATGAAAGGCGGTCGATCATGACAAGGGAACCCTGCGCCCTCGTCATGGCCGGCGGCACCGGCGGCCACATCTTCCCCGGGCTCGCCGTGGCCGAGGCGCTGCGCGCGCGCGGCTGGCGCGTGCACTGGCTGGGCGCACCGGGCAGCATGGAAAGCCGGCTCGTGCCGCCGCGCGGCTTCCCGCTCGAAGCCATTGATTTCGGCGGCCTGCGCGGCAAGGGCCTCGTCACCAAACTGCTGCTGCCGCTGAACCTGCTGCGCGCCTTCTGGCAAAGCATTCAGGTGGTGCGCCGCGTGAAGCCCGACGTGCTGGTCGGACTGGGCGGCTACATCACCTTTCCGGGCGGCATGATGGGCGTTCTGCTGGGCAAGCCCCTGGTGCTGCACGAGCAGAACTCGGTGGCCGGCCTGGCGAACAAGGTGCTGGCCGAGGTGGCGGACCGCCGCTTCAACGCCTTCCCGGACGCGCTGTCCAAGGCCGAGTGGGTGGGCAACCCGATGCGCGCGGCCTTCCTGAACCAGCCCGCGCCGGCCGAGCGTTTCGCCGGCCGCACGGGGCCGCTGCGCCTGCTGGTGGTGGGCGGCAGCCTGGGCGCGCAGGCGCTCAACCGCATCGTGCCGCAGGCGCTGGCCCTGATCCCCGAGGCACAGCGCCCACGGGTGCTGCACCAGAGCGGTGAGAAGCAGATCGAGGAACTGCGCGCCAACTACGCCCAGGCCGGCGTGCATGCCGAACTCACCCCGTTCATCGACGACACCGCCAGCGCCTACGCCGAGGCCGACCTGGTGATCGGCCGCGCGGGCGCCAGCACCGTGACCGAACTCGCCGCCGTGGGCGCGGCCTCGCTGCTGGTGCCGTTCCCGGCCGCGGTGGACGACCACCAGACGCACAACGCGCGCTTCCTGGTGGACGCGGGCGCGGCCTGGCTGGAATCGCAGGCCGGGCTCACGCCCGACAAGCTCGCCGTGCTCTTGCAGGGCATTGACCGCGCGCAGCTGCAGGCCATGGCCGAGAAGGCGCGCGCCGTGGCCAGGACAGGCGCCACCGAGGCCGTGGTGGGCGCCTGCATCGAACTAGCAAAGGTCAGAGTGCAATGAAGCACGCCATCCGTCACATCCACTTCGTCGGCATCGGCGGCGCCGGCATGAGCGGCATCGCCGAGGTGCTGCTCAACCTGGGCTACACCATCTCCGGCAGCGACCTGGGCGAAAGCGCCACCACGCGCCGCCTCGAATCGCTGGGCGCCAAGGTGTGCATCGGGCACGAAGCGAAGCACATCGAAGGCGCCGACGCCATCGTCACTTCCACGGCGGTGAAGGCCGACAACCCCGAGGTGGTGGCCGCGCACGCCAAGCTGGTGCCCGTGGTGCCGCGCGCGGTGATGCTGGCCGAACTGATGCGCATGAAGAAGGGCGTGGCCATCGCCGGCACGCACGGCAAGACGACGACGACCAGCCTGGTGGCCAGCGTGCTGGCCGAGGCCGACCTGGACCCGACCTTCGTGATCGGCGGGCGGCTCAACAGCGCGGGCGCCAACGCGGCCCTGGGCAGCGGCGAGTACATCGTGGTCGAGGCCGACGAGTCCGATGCCTCCTTCCTCAACCTGCTGCCGGTGATCTCGGTCGTCACCAACATCGACGCCGACCACATGGACACCTATGGCCACGACTTCGGCCGCCTCAAGGGCGCCTTCGTGGAGTTCCTGCACAAGATGCCGTTCTACGGCGCGGCCGTGGTCTGCGTGGACGACCCCGCGATCCGCGAGATCCTGCCGCAGATCGCGCGCCCCATCACCAGCTACGGCATCGCCAGCGACGACGCGCAGGTGCGCGCCATCGACGTGCGCGCCGTCGGCGGTCAGATGCACTTCACCGTGCAGCGCCGCAACGGCGTGGCCCTGCCCGACCTGGACGTGGTGCTCAACCTGCCCGGCCAGCACAACGTGCTCAACGCGCTCGCGGCCATCGGCATCGCGGTGGAGCTGGGCGTGCCCGACGCCGCCGTGCTCAAGGCGCTCGCGGGCTTCAAAGGCGTGGGCCGGCGCTTCCAGCGCTACGGCGAGGCCGCGCTGCCCGGCGGCGGCCACGCCACCATCGTCGACGACTACGGCCACCACCCGGTGGAGATGGCCGCCACCATCGCCGCCGCACGCGGCGCTTTCCCCGGCCGCCGCCTGGTGCTGGCCTTCCAGCCGCACCGCTACACCCGCACACGCGACTGCTTCGAGGACTTCGTGAAGGTCATCGGCCAGGCCGACGCCGTGCTGCTGGCCGAGGTCTACGCGGCCGGCGAGGCACCCATCGTCGCGGCCGACGGCCGATCGCTGGCGCGCGCGCTGCGCGTGGCCGGCAAGCTGGAGCCGGTGTTCGTGGACGACGTGGCCGACATGCCGCAGGCCGTTCTGGACAACGCGCGCGGCGGCGACGTGGTGCTGTGCATGGGCGCGGGCACGGTCGGCGCGGTGGCGGGACGAATCATGGAGTTGGCGAAATGACGACGATGGATTTCGGCAAAGTGGCCGTGCTGATGGGCGGGCGGTCCGCGGAGCGGGAGGTCTCGCTCATGTCGGGCACCGGCGTGCTCAAGGCCCTGCAATCGAAGGGCGTGGACGCGCACGCCTTCGATCCGGCCGAGCGCGAGATGGGCGAACTCAAGCGCGAGGGTTTCGCGCGCTGCTTCATCGCGCTGCACGGCCGCTTCGGTGAGGACGGCACGGTGCAGGGCGCGCTGGAGCTGCTGGGCATTCCCTACACCGGCCCGGGCGTGATGGCGTCCGCGGTGGCCATGGACAAGCTCATGACCAAGCGCATCTGGCTGGCCGAGGGACTGGCCACGCCGGCCTGGCGCCAGGTGCGCAGCGCCGCCGACACGCGCGCCGCCTTCGAGGCCCTGGGCTCGCCCATGATCGTCAAGCCCGTGCGCGAAGGCTCCACCATCGGCCTCACCAAGGTGATCCGTGCCGACCAGTGCGAGGCCGCCTACGCCCTGGCCGCCAAGCAGGACCCGATGGTCATGTGCGAGCAGTTCATCGCCGGTGACGAGGTCACCTGCCCGGTGCTGGGCACGGGCGAGTCGGCCCGCGCCCTGCCGGTGATCCGCATCGTGGCTCCCGAAGGCAACTACGACTACCAGAACAAGTACTTCACCGACGACACGCAATACCTCGTGCCCTGCGGCCTGCCCGACGGCGAGGAGGCCGCGATCCAGGCGCTGGTGCTCAAGGCCTTCCGCACCCTGGACTGCCGTGGCTGGGCGCGCGCCGACGTGATGATCGATGCCGCCACGCGCAAGCCCTGGCTGCTGGAAATCAACACCTCGCCCGGCATGACGGGCCACTCGCTGGTGCCGATGTCGGCTCGCGCGGCCGGCATCTCCTACGAGGACCTGTGCGTGCAACTGCTGGCCACCGCCAGCCTGGACAACGCCTGAACCGTTCGATATGCCCCCGACGACCGACATGCCCCTGGACGTGAAGCTGATGGCCCTGGCCACCCAGCTTCTGCTGGGCGTGTTCGCGCTGCTCGCGCTCGGTGCACTGGGCACCTGGGCCGTGCGCCACCCGGCCTGGACGGTCAAGGGCATCAGCGTGCACGGCGACGTGGCGCACCAGAACGCCGTGGGCCTGCGCGCCCAGCTCGCCACGCAGATGCGCGCGCGCCTGTCGTCGAGCTTCCTCACCGTGGACCTGGAGCAGGTGCGCCAGATGTTCGAGCAAGTGCCCTGGGTGCGCCGCGCGGTGGTGCAGCGCGAGTTTCCCAACCGCCTGCGTGTGACCCTGCAGGAGCACGACGCCGTGGCCTGGTGGGGCGAGCAAGGCTCCGGCGAACTCGTGAACTCGCACGGCGAGGTGTTCGAGGCCAGCCCCGACGACGTGGACGGGCTGCCCGAACTGGCCGGCCCCGACGGCCGCGCGGCCGAGGTGCTGGCGCTGCATCAGGCGCTGCAGGCGCAGTTCGCGCGGCTCGAGCTCGGCCTGGACCGCCTGCAACTCGGCGAGCGCGGCGGCTGGCGCGCGCGCCTGCACAGCGGCGCGGTCATTGAACTCGGCCGCGGCACGCCCGAGGAACTGCAGGCCCGCGTCCAGCGCTTCGTCGGCACGCTGCCGCAGATCACCGAACGCTACGCGGGTGCGCTGCAGACCGTGGACCTGCGCTACCCCAATGGCTACGCCCTGCGCGTGCGCGGCGTGACGACCACCAACGACCAAGCCACACCCAATACACCTTCGAACCGGTAACGCCCACACCATCATGCCCAAGGAATACAAGGACCTCGTCGTCGGACTCGACATCGGCACCGCCAAGATCATGGTGGTGGTGGCCGAGGTGCAGCCCGGTGGCACGCTCAAGCTCGCCGGACTGGGTGTGGCCGCGAGCCATGGCTTGAAGCGCGGCGTGGTGGTCAACATCGACGCGACCGTGCAGAGCATCCAGCAGGCCCTGAAAGAGGCCGAGCTGATGGCCGACTGCCGCATCGCGCGCGTCTACACCGGCATCACCGGCAGCCACATTCGCGGCATCAACAGCAGCGGCATGGTGGCCATCAAGGACCGCGAGGTGAGCGCCACCGACGTGGCGCGCGTGATCGAGACCGCCAAGGCCATCAACATCTCCACCGACCAGCGCCTGCTGCTGGTGGAGCCCCAGGAGTTCGTGATCGATGGCCAGGAGGTGAAGGAGCCGATCGGCATGAGCGGCATCCGCCTGGAGGCCAAGGTGCACATCGTCACCGGTGCGCAGAGCGCGGCCGAGAACATCATCAAGTGCGTGCGCCGCTGCGGGCTGGAGGTCGACCAGCTCATGCTCAACCCCCTGGCCAGCAGCCAGGCCATCCTCACCGACGACGAGAAGGAACTCGGCGTGGCGCTGGTGGACATCGGCGCCGGCACCACCGACGTGGCCATCTTCTCGGGCGGCGCGATCCGCCACACGGCGGTGATTCCTATCGCAGGCGATCTCATCACCAGCGACATCGCGATGGCGCTGCGCACGCCCACCAAGGACGCCGAGGACATCAAGGTGGAAAGCGGCTGCGCCAAGCAGTTGCTGGCCGACCCCGATACGCAGGTGGAGGTGCCCGGCCTGGGCGACCGCGGCCCGCGCCTGCTGGGCAAGCAGGCCCTGGCCGGCGTGATCGAGCCGCGCGTGGAAGAAATCTTCTCGCTCGTGCAGCAGGTGCTGCGCGACAGCGGCCACGAGGAAATGCTCTCCAGCGGCATCGTGCTCACCGGCGGCAGCGCCGTCATGCCCGGCATGGTGGAACTTGGAGAGGACATCTTCCTCAAGCCTGTGAGGCGCGGCGTGCCCAACTACCACAGCGCGCTGTCGGACATGGTGGCGCAGACGCGCGCCGCCACCGTGATGGGCCTGCTCGAGGAAGCGCGCCTGGCGCGCGTGCGCGGCCACAAGGTGGCGCAGAAGGCGGGCTCGGTGTCGGGCACCTTCGAGCGCGTCAAGAACTGGTTCATGGGAACGTTCTAGACATGAAACACCCCTGCCACGCTGCGCGTGACCCCCTCAAGGGGGCGGCACCCGAGGCCCGGCAAAGCCGGTTCCTCGGTGCCTCTGGGCTCGACCCGGGCGTGCGAAGGCGCCGACGACGAGGACGGTGTGACGAACACACCGGGCCTCCCGGATGACCCGAACCGTTTTCCCGATTTCCGTTTTCGCATTCAAGGCATCAGACAAAACTGGCAACTGCAAAGGAGCACCCAATGAGCATCGAAATGATCGAAGTTGAAGAATTCAACCTGGGCACGCAGATCAAGGTCATCGGCGTGGGCGGCGGCGGCGGCAACGCGGTCGAGCACATGATCGCCCGCCAGGTGCAGGGCGTGGAGTTCATCTGCGCCAACACCGACGCCCAGGCCCTGGCCCGCAGCGCGTCGCACAAGACCATCCAGCTCGGCATCACCGGCCTGGGCGCGGGCAGCAAGCCCGAGAAGGGCCGCGAGGCCGCCGAGGGCGCGGTGGACGCCATCCGCGAGGCCATCGAGGGCGCGCACATGCTGTTCATCACCGCCGGCATGGGCGGCGGCACGGGCACCGGCGCGGCGCCGGTGATCGCGCGCGTGGCCAAGGAGATGGGCATCCTCACGGTGGGCGTGGTCACCAAGCCCTTCGACTGGGAAGGGGGGCGCCGCATGGTCAACGCCGACCAGGGCCTGGCCGAGCTCGAGGCCAACGTGGACTCGCTGATCGTGGTGCTCAACGAGAAGCTGCTGGAGGTGCTGGGCGACGACATCACCCAGGACGAGGCCTTCGCGCACGCCAACGACGTGCTGAAGAACGCCGTGGGCGGCATCGCCGAGATCATCAACGAGTACGGCAACGTCAACGTCGACTTCGAGGACGTGCGCACGGTGATGGGCGAGCCGGGCAAGGCCATGATGGGCACCGCCACCGCGGCCGGCCCCGACCGCGCGCGCATCGCCGCCGAGCAGGCCGTGGCCTGCCCGCTGCTGGAGGGCATCGACCTGTCCGGCGCCAAGGGCGTGCTGGTGCTGGTGACGGCGGCCAAGGGCTCGCTGAAGCTGGCCGAGTCCAAGCTGGCGATGAACACCATCCGCGCCTACGCCTCGGCCGAGTCGCACGTGATCTACGGCGCCGCCTACGACGACAGCCTGGGCGACGAGATGCGCGTGACCGTGGTCGCCACGGGCCTGTCGCGCCAGGGCCAGCAGCGCCGCCAGCCGCCGCTGCAGGTGCTGCGCACGGGCACGGACGATGTGCCGTTCAACGTGCCGACGGTGAACCAGGCCGTGGGCGGCCCGGGCGCGGGCTCGGCCCAGCCGGACTACCAGCACATGGCGGTGCCCAGCGTGTGGCGCACCAACCGCACGCAGGCCGCGGCCAAGGTGGACGCGCTGGCTTCGGGGGGGATGGACGACTTCGAGATTCCTGCTTTCCTTCGTAAGCAGGCGGATTGAGGTTGTCTGCGTTCGTGGCGGTAGCGAGCCTGCACCTCGCGGGCTCACGGCCACTGGGTGCCCTGCTCCGCGAATGTCCCCCGCCAAGGGCTGCGCCCTTGGCTCCTCCTTTATTTCGCTACGCAGGGCACCCAGCGTCCGCGAGCCGAAGAAGCAGTGGCGCGCCCACAGACCGAGTGCCAACGAGGTCGTCGGTGATCGGGTGTCCGGCGTAGCGACATAAAGGCGGAGGAGCGGAGCGCGCCAGCGATCCGCTCCGGGGGACAGTCGCGGAGCCGGACACCCGAGCGCCGATGACCGACCCCTCCGGAGAAAGACGCTTCGAGAACCCAAACCTATTAAGGCCATCGCCATTTGCAACCATGCTCTGGGGCCGTGAAAACTACAATCCGAGGATGCTCGCTCAACGCACCCTCAAATCCCTGACCAAGGCGGTCGGCGTCGGCCTGCACAGCGGTCAGCGCGTTGAGTTGACGCTGCGTCCCGCCGCCCCCGACACCGGCATCGTGTTCCGGCGCGTCGACCTGCCCGAGCCCGTGGACATCCCCGTCAACGCGCTCGCCGTCAGCGACACCCGCCTGGCCTCCACCATCTCCAACGGCGGCGCCAAGGTGCATACCATCGAGCACCTCATGAGCGCCTGCGCCGGCCTGGGGCTGGACAACCTGCTCATCGACATCACCGCCGAAGAGGTGCCCATTCTCGACGGCTCCTCCGCTTCTTTCGTCTACCTGCTGCAAAGCGCCGGCATCGTGGCCCAGAACGCGCCCAAGCGCTTCATCCGCATCGTCGAGCCCGTCGAGGTGCGCGAGGGCGAGGGCCGCGGCCTCAAGTGGGCGCGGCTCGACCCGTACCACGGCTACAAGCTCAGCTTCGAAATCGAGTTCGACCACCCGGCCGTGAACGCCTCCGGCCAGCGCGTGGAATTCGACCTGGGCAGCGGCAACTACGCACGCGAGATCGCGCGCGCCCGCACCTTCGGCTTCACCAGGGACGTGGAGATGATGCGCTCCCACGGCCTGGCGCTGGGCGGCGGGCTGGACAACGCCATCGTCATGGACGACGTGAAGGTGCTCAACGCCGACGGCCTGCGCTACGGCGACGAATTCGCCAAGCACAAGATCCTCGACGCCATGGGCGACCTGCACATCGTCGGCAAGCCGCTGCTGGCCGCCTACAGCGCCTTCCGCAGCGGCCACGCCATGAACAACCAGTTGCTGCGCGCGCTGCTGGAGCGGCCGCAGTCCTATCAGATCGTGAGCTTCAGCAACGAGCGCGAGGCGCCGCAGGGCTTCGCCCAGGTCGCGCCGGCCTGGTGAAGCGGGCCAGCGCATGCTGCTGTTCCGCTGGACCGTCCTGCTGCTGCTGATCGCAGCGGGCGTGTGTTTCGCGTTCTACATCGGCACCGGCCAGGCGCGCTACCGCCAATGGGGCCTGGTGATCCTCAAGTGGACGGTGATCGCGGCCCTGGGGTTCTTCGCGGTGTTGGCGCTCGAGCGGCTGCTATGAGCGCGCCGGCCCCGACGACGCTTTCTCAGGGCCGGCCCTTCACCCGACACCGCCGTCCCGCGCCGTCGCGCTCCTCGAAGGTTTCCCTTGCGCGTTGCGCGATGTGGGGCTCCGGGTCTTTGGCCAGGTCCAGCAGCGTGGGGCAGGACAGGCGGGGATTGTTCAGCAGCGTCAGCTTGTCCGTGCCGGATCCGCTGGCCAGCACGAAGGCCTCGATCTCCGGTGTGAGCTGCGGGCTGCGCGCCAGTTGGTAGCCCAGCAGCGACGACCCCCGGCCGCTGCGCGCGATCGCCATCAGCAGCGCCGCGGGCGCATTGGGGTTGCCCGCAATGGCGGCGCCGGCATGCCCCTGACGGTACAGCGTCCACAGCTCCTCGGCCTGCCAGACCGGTGAGGCCAGGGCAGCGTCGCGCACCAGCGCGCTCGGGTCTGCGAACAGGCGCAGCAGTGCGGCCCGGGGCAGGCTGGGGTGGGGGGCGGTGTACTGGCGCACGCCGATGTCGGGGTCGCCCGCCAACGCGACGAGTGTGTCGGCCGGGGTAGCCGGATTCATGGCCACGTAGGCGCGCGTGTCCCGCGAGGGCGACCGGGCCAGATCGGCGAGCAGCTCGGGCGCGATAGGCTGCCGCTGCAGGAAGTTGTACTTGTCGGATTCGCTGACGTCGGGGCGGGTGGCCAGGTAGCGTTCGGCGCCTTCCCGGGGCCGGCGCGGCCCGAGCCAGGGGTCGAAGGCGTCGTTGATGCAACCCGCGAGAGCGCCCGTCAGAACGAGGCCCGACAGCCACCGCCGGCTGCAATTTCGCCAATGGGTCATGGGGTGCTCCAGAAGCTGTGGCCCGCGCCACCCGGGCCGATCCTGCTCCGGCGCGCAAGGCCATACGCCCGGGGGGAATGCGCGCCGGTGTTAGCATGCCCGATGCTCATGAAGACCGACCCTGACCAGACCCCGGCCACGCCGCCTTCCGGCGACGAAGGCGTGCCCGTGTCCGTCAAGATCCGCGAACGCCTGAAGGCCGCGCGCCAGCGCTTTCACTCCAACGACAACATCGCCGAGTTCATCGAGCCCGGCGAGCTGGAGAAGTTGCTCGACGAGGTCACCGAGAAGATGCAGGGTGTGCTCGAGTCGATGGTGATCGACACCGAGAGCGACCACAACACGGGCAACACCGCGCGCCGCGTGGCCAAGATGTACCTGAAGGAGGTCTTCGCGGGCCGCTACGTCAAGGGTCCCTCGGTCACCGAATTTCCCAACGCCGAGCACCTCAACGAGCTCATGATCGTGGGCCCGATCACGGTGCGCAGCGCCTGCAGCCACCATTTCTGCCCGGTCATCGGCAAGCTGTGGATCGGCGTCATGCCCAACGAGCACACCAACGTCATCGGGCTGTCCAAGTACGCTCGCCTGGCCGAGTGGATCATGGGCCGTCCGCAGATCCAGGAAGAGGCGGTGATCCAGCTCGCCGATCTGATCCAGGAAAAGACGCAGCCCGACGGCCTGGCCATCGTGATGGAGGCCAGCCACTACTGCATGGCCTGGCGCGGCGTGAAGGACATGAACAGCAAGATGATCAACTCGGTGATGCGCGGCGTGTTCCTCAAGGACGCCAACCTGCGCCGCGAATTCCTGGCCCTCGTTCCCCGCTGAACCACTTTCCGCAAAGAAGCCCACCATGCTGGTCCGCCTGCTCTATGTCAGCCGCGCCGTCGACAAGGACCCCAAGGCCATCGACAGCATCCTGGAGTCCTCCCGCCAGCACAATCCCTCCCACGGCATCACCGGGGTGCTGTGCTACGGCGGCGGCATCTTCCTGCAGGCCATCGAGGGCGGTCGCCGGGCCGTCAGCCAGCTCTACAACCAGATCGTGGCCGACCCGCGCCACCAGGACGTGGAGCTGCTGCACTACCAGGAAATCACCGAGCGCCGTTTCGGCGGCTGGACCATGGGCCAGGTCAACCTCGCCAAGCTCAACGCGTCCATCGTGCTCAAGTACTCCGAGCGCCCCGAGCTGGACCCGTACGCCGTGTCGGGCGAGGTCTCGCTGGCGCTGCTCGAAGAGCTGATGGCCACGGCCAGCATCATCGGCCGCGCGTGAGCGGGTGTCGCTCGACGCCTTCCTGCTCGTCCTGCTCGCGGGCCTGATCCACGCCGGCTGGAACATCGCCGCCAAGCACGCGGGCGGCGACACGCGCTTCGCCTGGTTTTCCTCCGCGCTGATCGCCGTCATCTGGGCGCCCGTGGGCTGGTGGTTCGCGCGCACCGAATTGCCGCGCTGGGGCGCTGCCGAATGGGCCATGGTGGTGGCCAGCGGCGTCATCCATGTCTTTTACTTCACCACGCTGCTGCGCGGCTACCGGCGCGCCGACCTCACGGTGGTGTACCCGCTGGCGCGCGGCAGCGGCCCGCTGATCACGGCGCTGGTGGCGGTGCTGTTCCTGGGGGAGCGGATCAGCGCACTCGGCGCGGCGGGCATCGCGGCGGTGGTGGGCGGGGTGTTTCTCATCGCCGGCGGGCCCGGCCTGTGGCGCGCGGCGCACGACCCGGCGGCGCGCGAGCGCGTGCACCGCGGCTTGTACTACGGCGCGCTCACTGGCCTGTCCATCGCGGCCTATTCGGTGGTGGATGGCTACACGGTCAAGGTGTTGCTGGTGTCGCCCATCGTGCTGGACTACATGGGCAACCTGGTGCGCCTGGTGCTGTTCTCGCCGCGCGTGCTGCGCGACCGCGCCGAGGCCTGGCGCCTGTGGCGGCTGCAGTGGCGCCACGCGCTGCTGGTGGCGGTGTTCAGCCCGGTGGCCTACGTGCTGGTGCTGTTCGCCATGCAGCGCGCGCCGCTGTCGCATGTGGCGCCCGCGCGCGAAGTGTCCATGCTGTTCGCCGCGCTGATCGGCGGGCACTTGCTGCGCGAGGGTGACCGCGGCGTGCGCCTGCTCGGGGCGTTGTGCATCGGGCTGGGCGTGGCGGCGCTGGCCCTGGCCTGAGAAGCGGGGCATGGACTTCACGCTGCTCGGCTGCGATTTCACCAGCGCGCCCACGCGGCGCAAGCCCATCGTGCTGGCGGTGGGCCGCGCGGAGCGGGGCCGCGTGGTGCTCGGCGGCATCGAGCGCTTCGAGTCGCTGGACGCCTGGGCCGAACGGCTGCGCGCGCCCGGCCCCTGGGTGGGCGGCTTCGACCTGCCCTTCGGTCTGCCGCGCGAACTCGTTCAGGCCCTGGGCTGGCCCCTGGACTGGCGTGGCTGCATGTCGCACTACGCCGCTTTGCCGCGCGCGGCCATCCGCGAGGCCTTCGCGGCGTTCTGCCAGGCCCGACCCGCGGGCGGCAAGTTCGCGCACCGCGCCACCGACGGCCCGGCCGGCTCCAGCCCGAGCATGAAGTGGGTCAACCCACCGGTGGCCTTCATGATGCACGCGGGCGTGCCACGCCTGATCGCCGCTGGCGTGCACCTGCCCGGCCTGCTGGACGGCGACCCCCAGCGCGTGGCACTGGAGGCGTACCCGGGCCTGCTGGCGCGCAGCGTGCTGGGTGCCACCTCCTACAAGAGCGACGACAGGGCGAAGCAGACCGGCGAGCGCCTGATCGCGCGCAAGACCCTCATCAACGCGCTGGAGAACGGCCAGGCACCGCTGCTGCAGACCGCGGGCCTGCGCCTTCGGCTCACGCACGCGCAGCGCGACGACCTGGCCGACGACGCCAGCGGCGATCGCCTCGACGCGGTGCTGTGCCTGCTGCAGGCTGCCTGGGCCCTGCAATGCCAGCGCGCGGGCGATGCGCGCTGGGGGCTGCCGGCGTTCGACCCGCTCGAAGGCTGGATCGTCGGCTCCTAGAATGCCCGACATGGCCGAAGCACCCCCCCTCATCGACCCGCCCCCGTTGCCGCGCGATCTGCGCTTCGCCTTCGTCGAGGCCTCCTGGCACGCCGACATCGTCCAGCGCTCGCGCGACGCCTTCTTCGCCGAGATGGCGCGCGCCGGCTTCGGCCCCGAGACCATCGACGTGTTCGACGTCGCTGGCGCCTTCGAGATCCCGCTGCACGTGCAGCGCCTGGCGCAATCGGGGCGCTACGCGGCCGTGGTGGGCAGCGCGCTGGTGGTCGATGGCGGCGTGTACCGGCACGACTTCGTCGCCGACACCGTGGTGCGCGCGCTGATGGACGTGCAACTGAAGACCGGCGTGCCCGTGATCTGCGCGGTGCAGGCGCCACACCACTTCCACGAACACGTGGAGCACCGCAAGTTCCTGCAGCAGCACTTCGGCGCCAAGGGCACCGAGGCCGCACAGGCGCTGCTGAGCACGGTGGCCAGCCTGCGCGGCCTGGACGGACGGCGGTAAGAAGCCGGTGCCCACGGCGACCGACGGACGTACCGACAGGAGTCGCGATGAAACGTTTCCTCTGGCTGACGCTGTCCCATGGCCTGGTGCTCGCCCTGGGCTTCGCCGCCGGCATTTACACGCTGCCGCTGCTGGTCGCACCCGCGGCGCCCGACGCGCAGCAGGTCGGCCAGGCCAGTGAAGGGGCGCTGTTCACCGGCCTGTTCCGTCGCGACCTGAAGGACAGCGACCCGCTGCACTGGGGCGAGGGCGAGGTCAGCGTGGGCGCCACGCGCATCACCCTGCGTGGCCGGCTCGCGCCGGGCCCCGATTACCGGCTCTACCTGTCGCCCGAGTTCGTGGAAACCGAGGCCGACTTCGCGCGTCTGAAACCGCGCATGCAGCAAGTGGGCCCGGTCAAGACCTTCGAGAATTTCATTGTCGAACTTGCACCTGGCGTGGAGCCGGCGCGCTACAACACGGTGATCGTCTGGTGTGAAACCTTCCAGCAGTTCATCACGGCCGCGCGGTACCGGTGACATGCGTCTATCAGGCGGCGTCGCCGGGGGTGTCGTCGCCGCACGCCGGTCCGGCGCCGGCCCCGGGCTGGTGCATCATCGGGCCTTCCCAACGCGGTAACGGAGCCACCATGAATCTCGCCAAAGTCGTCGGTATCGTCCTCATCGTGGCGGGGGCCATCGGCCTCGTCATGGGCGGCTTCAGCTACACCAAGGACACCGAGGCCGTGAAGCTCGGCCCGGTCGAACTCTCGGTGAAGCAGAAGGAAACCATCAACGTGCCCGTGTGGGCGGGCATTGGCGCCATCGCGGTGGGCGTGGTGCTGTTGGTCATGGGCGGCCGCAAGGGCTGATGCGGCGCCTGGCGGGGGTGGCGGCCGGCGCGCTGCTGGTCGGCGTCACCGCGTCGTCTGGGGCCGACGAGTCGGTGTACGCGGCGCGCGTGATGCGCGTGTTCGACGCCGACACCGTGTGGGTGCAGCCCGACACGGGCGGGCGTTGGCGCAAGCTGCGGCTGGACGGCGTGGACGCCCCCGAAATCTGCCAGGCCATGGGTGTGGCCGCGCGTGATGCCCTGGCGGCGCGGCTGCTGGCACAGGCCGTGACCGTGCGCGAGCGCGCCCACGACAGCTATGGCCGGGGGCTGGTGGTCATCGAGCGTGAGGGTGAGGACGTGAACGCCTGGCTGGTGCGCACCGGCTGGGCCTGGGCCTCGCGTTGGCGGGGGCAGGGGGTCTATGGGAAGGATGAGGACCGCGCACGCGATGCGCGCCGCGGCCTATGGGCGACAGGAGAAGCGCCCGAGACGCCGCGCGACTTCCGACGCCGCCATGGACCTTGCGAGCCGCCCTGGCCCGCGCCGGCCTCAGTGGCCCGCTGAGCCGTGGCCTGACCCGCAGACCGGGCAGGCCGGATCGCGCTGGAGCGCGACCTCGTGAAAAGCCAGGTCGCGGCCGTCGACCATGAGCAGGCGGCTGGTGAGCCGCGAACCCAGGCCCGAGAGGATCTTCAGCGCCTCGGCCGCTTGCATGGTGCCCACGATGCCCACCAGCGGGGCAAACACGCCCATGGTGGCGCAGCGCACCTCGTCCACGGCCGCGTCGGGCGGGAACACGCAGGCGTAGCAGGGGGCCTCGGGCTGGCGCGCATCGAACACGCCGACTTGGCCATCGAGGCGGATGGCCGCACCCGACACCAGCGGTTTGCGGTGGCGCACACAGGCGCGGTTGACCATCTGGCGCGTGGCGAAGTTGTCGCAGCCGTCGATCACCACGTCGGCCGTCGGCACCAGTGCGTCGAGCAAGGCGTCGTCGGCGCGCTGGCGAATGGCGTTGACCTGCACGTCGGGGTTGATGGCGGCGATGGCCTCGCGCACGGAGTCGGCCTTCGGCCGGCCCACGCGCGCCAGGTTGTGTGCGATCTGGCGCTGCAGGTTGGTTTCGTCGACCGTGTCGTGATCGATCACGGTGATGCGGCCCACGCCCGCGCTGCCCAGGTAGAGCGCCACCGGAGAGCCCAGGCCGCCCGCTCCGATGAGCAGCGCGTGCGAGGCCAGCAGGCGCTCCTGGCCTTCGACACCGAGTTCGTCGAGCAGGATGTGGCGCGAGTAGCGCAGCAGTTGGGCGTCGTTCACGCGGTCTCGCGCGAGGGAAGGGCAGGCCGGCACGCGGCCTGCGGGGCTCAGTTCTCTTTCTTCTCTTCGGTGCGCACGGTCTGCGACTTGCTGATCACCACCGGCTGACCCTTGAGCTGGTTGAGGGCCTGCATGAGCTGGAAGTCCTTGTCGCTGCCGAACTCGGGCACCAGGCGCTGGCCGGGGTTCTTGCGGGCTTCCTCTTCGAGCTTTCTGCGCGCCGCCTCACGGGCTTCCTCGCGCTTCTGCTCGGCTTCCCGCTGAGCGTCCGTCATGGGGCCGTGCGGGGTGCTCCCGAGGCTGTTGTTCAGATCGGCCTCGCGCGTGCGCAGCGCGGCAAACAGGTTGCCGTCGGCGGTTTCGTCCACCATCACGTTGGGCACGATGCCCTTGCCCTGGATGGACACGCCCGAGGGCGTGTAGTAGCGCGCGGTGGTGAGCTTGAGGCCGGTGTCGGGGCCCAGCGGGCGAACGGTCTGCACCGAGCCCTTGCCGAAGGTCTGGCTGCCCATGATCGTGGCGCGCTTGTGGTCCTGCAGGGCGCCGGCCACGATTTCGCTGGCCGAGGCCGAGCCTTCGTTGACCAGCACCACCATCGGCACGCGCTTGTAGAAGCCCTTGGTGTTCTCGGTCAGGCGGCGGATCGGGTCGTTGCCGCCACGGCGCAGGTAATGCTGCGGAATGGCCTTGTAGATGAACTGGCTCTCGGCGAGCTGGCCGTTGGTGGACACCACGGTCACGTTCTCGGGCAGGAACACGGCCGACAGACCCACGGCCGCGTCGAGCAGGCCGCCCGGGTCGTTGCGCAGGTCGAGCACCAGACCCTTCATGTTCGGATCGGCGCGGTAGAGATCTTCCAGCTTGCGCGTGAAGTCCTCCATGGTGCGCTCCTGGAACTGCGAGACACGCACCCAGGAATAGCCCGGTTCGATCGTGCGCGACTTGACGCTGACGGTCTTGATCTCTTCGCGCGTGATGGTGACGGTGAAGCTGCGGTCCTCGTCCTTGCGCAGGATGCTCAGCAGCACCTTGGTGCGCGGCTCGCCGCGCATGAGCTTGACCGCCTGGTTGATGTCCAGGCCCTTGACGGCGGTGTCGTCGATGCGGGTGATCAGGTCGCCGCTCTTGAGGCCGGCGCGGAAAGCGGGCGAGTCCTCGATGGGCGAGACCACCTTGACCAGTCCGTCTTCCATGGTGATCTCGATGCCCACGCCCACGAAGCGGCCGCTGGTGCCCTCGCGAAATTCCTTGAAGGACTTCTTGTCGAAGTACTGGGAGTGCGGGTCGAGGCTGGCGACCATGCCCGAGATGGCGTCCGAGATGAGCTTTTTCTCGTCCACCGGCTCCACATAGTCCGTCTTGACCATGCCGAACACGGCGGCCAGTTGCTGGAGCTCTTCCAGCGGCAGGGGGTTGAGCGTGTTGCGCGCCACCGCCTGCAGTTGCACCGTGGTGAGAGCACCCGCCACCGCGCCAATGGCCACCCAGCCAACGGTCCTGAGCCTGGATCCGACCCGCTTCGTCATGGAATCACCTTTGCAATCTGCCCAACAAGGGCCCTTGACCCTGCGGCGGGCCAATATACACCTTGGAGAATGGGCCTTCGTGAGGGTTCCCCGCCGGCCGGCGGCGGTTTTGCACGCCCCGGCGGGTGCGGGCCCGGGGACTCAGGCTTTACCCTGATTCGCCACCGCGGCGGCGGCCTTGGCGGCGGCCTCGGCGTCGCCCAGGTAGTAGTGGCGGATCGGCCTGAGCTGCGCGTCCAGTTCGTACACCAGCGGAATGCCGTTGGGGATGTTCAGCCCCACGATGTCGGCGTCCGAGATGCCGTCCAGGTACTTCACGAGGGCGCGAATGCTGTTGCCGTGCGCGGCCACCACCACGCGCTTGCCCGACTGGATGGCTGGCGCGAGCGCCTCGTTCCAGAAGGGCATGACGCGGGCCACGGTGTCCTTCAGGCATTCGGTCAGCGGCACTTCCTCGGGCTTGAGGCGGGCGTAGCGGCGGTCGCTGCGCTCGCTGCGCGGGTCGCTCGCCTCCAGCGCGGGCGGAGGGGTGTCGTAGCTGCGGCGCCAGACCAGCACCTGCTCATCGCCGTATTTGGCGGCCATGTCGGCCTTGTTCAAGCCCTGCAGGGCGCCGTAGTGCCGCTCGTTCAGCCGCCAGTTCTTGACCACGGGCAACCAGGTGCGGTCCATGCCGTCCAGCACGTGCCACAGGGTGTGAATGGCCCGTTTGAGCACGCTGGTGTATGCGATGTCGAAATCGTAGCCCTCGGCCTTGAGCAGGCGGGCGGCTTCCCGGGCCTGCGCCACGCCGGTGGGGGTGAGGTCCACGTCGGTCCAGCCGGTGAATCGGTTTTCGAGGTTCCAGGTGGATTCGCCGTGGCGGATCAGGACGAGCTTGTGCATGGCGGAGTGCGGGGCGGCGGGCGCCGGAAAGGTCGGAAACCGCGCATTTTAGAATCGCGGCCTTTCCCACCAAGGTATCACCGTGAGCTTCTTCATCGAGAACTGGGTCCTGATCGCCGTGGCGTTCGTCTCGGGCGCCCTGCTGGTGTGGCCGGCCGTCAAGGCCGGCGGCAGAACCGGCACCCTCAACGCCAACGACGCCGTGACGTTGATGAACCGCCAGAAGGCGGTCGTGATCGACGTCTCCGAGGCCAAGGAATTCGCCGAGGGCCACATCGTCGGCGCGAAGAACGTGCCGCTGGACGAGCTGGAAACCAAGCTGCCCGCCGTGGTCAAGAACAAGGCCCTGCCGCTGATCTTCGTCTGCCCGAACGGCGCGCGCGCCAACCGCGGCGTGGCGGTGGCCAAGAAGCTGGGCTACGAAAACGCCCAATCCCTGACCGGCGGCATGGGTGCCTGGCGCACCGCCGGCCTGCCGGTGGAGAAAGCCTGATCATTCAGGTTTTGCCCCGGCGAGCACGCGTATGTCCAAGGTCACCATCTACTCCAGCGATTACTGCCCCTACTGCCACCGCGCCAAGGCCCTGCTGCAGGCCCGCGGCGTCACGGACTACGAGGAGATCGTGGTGGACGGCCGGCCCGACTTGCGGGCCCGCATGACGCAACTGGCCGGGCGCACCAGCGTGCCGCAGATCTTCATCGGCGACACCCACGTGGGCGGCAGCGACGACCTGCACGCGCTGGACGCGCGCGGCGGCCTGGTGCCGCTGCTGCAGGCGGCCTGAAGCGCTGCCAATCTGTCATGGGCGGCTGACATAATCCGCCGTTGCGCCCGCTGAGGGTTCTCCCCGGCGGGCTTTTTCATTTCCCGACACACCCGAGACGCACCATGGCCGACACCGACACGCCCGTTTTCCAGATCCAGCGCATCTACCTGAAAGAGGCCTCGCTGGAGCAGCCCAACTCGCCGGCCATCCTGCTCGAGCAGGAGCAACCCACGGTGGACATCCAGCTCGGCGTGGACGCCCAGCCCGTGGCCGAGGGCGTGTTCGAGGTGCGCGTCACCGCCACCGTCACCACCAAGATCAAGGACAAGACCGTTTTCCTGGTCGAGGCCCGGCAAGCCGGCATCTTCGAGATCCGCAACCTGCCCGACGAGCAGATGGGCCCGATCATGGGCATCGCCTGCCCGCAGATCGTCTATCCCTACCTGCGCGGCAACGTGGCCGACCTGATCCAGCGCGCCGGCTTCCCGCCGGTGCACCTGGCCGAAATCAACTTCCAGGCCATGTACGAGCAGCAGCAGGCCGGCCAGGACACGGCCGAGGCGCCGCGCATCATCACCTGACCCCCGGCGGATGGGTTTCGCCTCTCCCTCGCACACCGTGGTGCTGGGCGCCGGCGCCTGGGGCACGGCGCTGGCCATCTCGGCCGCGCGACACGGATCCACCCGCGTGAGCCTGTGGGCGCGCGACCCGGCGCAGGCCATCGCGATCGACCGCGAGCGCGAGAACCGGCGCTACCTGCCGGGCCTGGCCCTGCCCGAGGGCTTGCGCGTGGTGTCCGGCGAGGCCGCACCCTGGGTGGCCGACGCCGACCTGGTCATCGTGGCCACACCCATGGCGGCGCTGCGGAGCTGGTTGAACGAACTGCGCGGCCTGGCGGTACCCGTGGCCTGGCTGTGCAAGGGCTTCGAACGCGCCGCCTCGCCCGGCGCGCCCGGCCTGCTGGGTCACGAGATCGCCGCTGCCGTGGCGCCCGGCGTGAGCACCGGCGTGCTCAGCGGCCCGAGCTTCGCTCAGGAGGTGGCGCGCGGCCAGCCCACCGCCCTGGTGGCGGCGAGTGCACACGCCGAGGTCCGCGACGCCCTGGTGGCCGCTTTCCACGGCCCCACACTGCGCGTGTACGCCAACGACGACGTGCCCGGCGTCGAGGTGGGGGGCGCGGTGAAGAACGTGCTGGCCATCGCCACGGGTCTGTGCGATGGGCTCAACCTGGGCCTGAACGCACGCGCCGCGCTGATCACGCGCGGCCTGGCGGAGATGACGCGCCTGGGCCTGGCCCTGGGCGCGCGCGCCGAGACCTTCATGGGGCTGTCGGGTCTGGGCGACCTGGTGCTGACCGCCACCGGCGACCTTTCGCGCAACCGGCAGGTGGGACGACTGCTGGCCAAGGGGCAGACGCTGGACGAGGCGGTGGCCTCGCTGGGTCACGTGGCCGAGGGCGTGTACAGCGCGCACACCGTGGCGCAGCGCGCGCGCCAGCTCGGGGTGGACATGCCCATCACCGAGGCGGTGGTGGAACTGCTCGAAGGGCGGCTGCGGCCCGATGAGGCGGTCGCCGCGCTGATGGGGCGTGACCCCAAGACCGAAGGGCTCTAGGCAATCGGCGCACGGGTCGATGGCATCGAGCCGTCGGCGACGCGCGCGGTGGCGGCGCCCAGCGGCCCGCAGATCACGGGGCTTTGACGTCGGCCAGGCGCCGGAACCTGGCGCCTGGTGGCAGCACTTAACGCCGCCATTGCAACGGTCAACTCTTAGCCATGCACCCCTCCGGTCGCCTGCGTTCGACATCAGCGCCTGCGCGTCTCTCCGATCATCGTGTATCGCAGTCTGCCGATCCGGCGCCACGGATCTTCGTGCCAGCGGTGTCCCGGGACGACATGTCCCTGGACACGCGCGAGGCGTTCGAGCGCGGCCTGAACCACTTCTCTGCGTTCGCTGACGCCTACTCGGCAGACGACGTGCACAGCCAATGGCTGTGCCTGTTGCAATTCGCCGTCCTCGTGGGCGACCAGGATGACCTGCTGGTGTTGTTGAAGGCGGCGCATGGGACGCTGGCGAGGCCTGTCGCCATGCGTGTGCTGCTCGCCACGCTGGATTTCGTGCCACACGCCTACCAACGCCTGTCCCCGGGTGCCGCGGAACGGCTGCTACGACAGTGCCTGAGCTGGGCCGGTTCACACGCCGATGGCGATTGGTGGCATCTGCTGGAGCGGTTCCGCCAAGTCTGCGTGCCTTTGCCCAAGCCTGTTGAATCCGGGCTGAAGTGGATGCTGCTTCGCCTGCTGGGGGTCAATGTCGGCGCTGTCTCGCCTCAGGCGCTGATGCGGTTGACCATGGCCTTCGGTGTCGGCCCGCTGTGCGGCGATGTCGCTGCCGCTTCCTCACGCGTTGGCGGAAACCTCCCGCTCGCGCCCGAGTCCCCGTTCACGAAACTGCCGCAGGACGTGCAACGGGTCATCCTTGCGTGGGTCTTGGAGGACCTGGTGTCCGTGCAGAGGTATGGCAAGGGGTTGATGAGCGTTTGCAAGGGGATCAACGCCCTTGCAGCCCCGTTGCTGCAGTCTTTCGAGGAAACATTGCCCCACTACTGGTGTGATGCCTCCCGGTTGAAGGCGTCCCCGCGTGCGTCCGTCCTCGGGTGGGTGGCCGTCATGGCTCGCCGCATTTTTGAACCCTTGCAGCAATGCTGGCCATCGGAGACGAATGCTGTCGAGCAGTCAAAGTGGAACGCATTGGTCAACTCCATGCGGAGCGAAACCCACAAGATGGCCTGGGCGGTATGCCAGCTGCAGAACGCCGAGCAGATGGGTGCCGCAATGACGGCGCTGTTCGACGGGATCCGCGAACACGAAAAGGGGCCGAACTACCTCCACGATCTGCCCGACACCTTTGCGCAGATGGTGTGTCTGGCAGCAGCGGACGCATCGCATTTCGGCGCACTGCTGGCGACGCTGCTGAAGTGCATCGACAACTGGAGCGTCGAAGCCAGCTTCTTCAATGGCATATGGCTTCATGTCGAGGCTTGTGCGCCCGCGGATGTCCGAGACGCGTTCGATCGGCGGAGGAAGGCGGCGCTCCAGGAGAACGAGCCACCCGGGTTCTTGTACGCAAAAATTCTGGACATCCTGTCGCCAGCGCAGGGCTTTGGCGCCCTCAGGTCTCTGAGGTCGCTTCTTGGCGGCACATCCCTGTCGTGGCTGCAACTGATAGGCAAGACGCACCAGGCATCCGAGGCGAAGGCTTGTGGTCTCGTCGAATCGGCTTCGTGGTGGGACTACGCGCAAACCGAGGTGGCGCAGTTTTTGTGGCATTTGCACAAGGCCTTGCCGCGCCAGGCCCCCGTGCCGGTCGCCGTGTTCGAGCACGTTCCCCTGAAGCTGTTGCGCCAGGCGTTCACGGTGTTGGAGCCGACGCTGCGCCAAGCCCTGCTTCGGCGGCCAGCGGTGTTCTCCGGGAGCGGAGGGTGTCTGCAATTGCCGCTGTTGTGCGACTACTGCCTGGATGAGGCCATCGATCCGGACAGCCGCATGGCGTTCTTGCGATGGTGGGTGGCGGCGCAGGAACCCGAAGCGGTCTCCGGTTGGGGTGCGCTCGCGCTCCAGTGGGTGGTACCACCTCAGGAGCCCAGTGACGAGTACGTGTTCCGGCGCGCCCAGGGGGGCGAAAGATTCCAGGCTGGCATCAGCGAGGTCCGGTCGCTCTTGGCGCTGGGCATGTGGAGCGACAGCCAGTTGCGGGCGTGGTTGACGCAGTTGTTGTTTCGGGCGACCGGTGCCGCGGATATCGACCAGGTGCTTGCATTGGCGGAGCAGCAGCTGCCCAAGCCGATCCACAAGGACTTTTGGCTTCAGGTGCTCGATTGGATGCCCCTCATCTGCGAAGACGACCCGGCCATGCCGGGTCCGTTGCAGGTGTGCCTGGCGGCCATCCAGAGCTTCCCTGAAGACGACCAACTGGAGTTGCTGACGGCATTCTCCGAGGCGAGTGTGCTCCTCCCCCTGCCCACAGCCCTGTGGATGTGTCTGGTTCTGCGTCAGCAATGTGGCGAGGCGGGCTTCTCGGTGACCCTGCTTCAGAGATTGCGCGTCGAGCAGCTCAAAGTGCTGGAGGCGCACTTTCACGACATGCGCATGACGAAGGGCTGGACCTTGGCTGAGGAAGCGCTCCAACGCCTCGACGCTGAGTTTGACAAGACGGATGGGATCGTCGACGCGGCGCTCATCGGCGAAGCACTCTCCGAATTCCGCGATCGCGCCATTCGGCCTGCCGCTGACGGCACGGACAGCGATTGAACGTCTGCCCGGCAGGCGCGCTGGTCCACAACACGCCCTTGCACCATGAATCGATCCCACCCGCGACTGACACGCTCGTTCTCCGAACCCGCCTTCCGGCGTTTGCATCACCGGGTGCCCCAGGCGCCGGCTGAAAACGAAGACGCCATCGACCTGCAGGTCCTGGCGCTGCCGGACGCGGTGGCCCAGGCCCGGACGCAGGAGCTGCTGGCCGAGCTCGAGCACGGGGACGCCTGTCTCAAAAAGCCGGTCAGCCGTGCGTTTCTGTTCGCGGCGGTCGAGCATCTACCCGGGATCTTCCAGCACACCTCTTCCCAGGCGGCCGAGAGCGTGATGCGGCACTGCCTGAAGTGGGCCGGCGCTTTGCCACGCGGCGACCAGTTGGCTTTGCTGGACCGTTTGCGCCGTGCCTGTCCCCCCGCCATCGAAGCGGAATTGCAGGACATGTTCCTGCGCCTGCTGGGCGTCGACAGGGTCCGCTTGACCATGTTCACGGGGCCGTTCCCGAGAGCGTTCAAGCCCGCGGACTGGCCACTGGACCACGCCGGCTCGGCGTCCACGGAGGTGTTCCCGTTTTTCGCGCTGCCAGAGGAATTGCGCCGAACCATCCTTCATTGGGTCATCCCCGAGCCGGGCCAGGCGCACTTCCTGCCGTCGGTGCGGGCGCACGCGGCGACGCTGATGCCGGTGTGCCAGACGTTCCAGCACGAACTCGCCCCACGGGTGGACCTGGCGCACCGGTGGCCGTGGACCCGCGTCGATCGCCTGCCGGCTTCGGCGCAGGAGGCCATTGAGGGCTTCCAGCGGCTGTGCATCGGTACCTGTGGCCGTCTGCGGGAGCGCCCGCTCAACCAATTCACGCGGAAAGAACAGGTGCAGTTGTCCGCAGAGATGACGCATCTGGCGCAGCACCTGAAGCAATTGGCCTGTGTGATTGGTCTGACGTCGTCCGATGTCGGTGAGGTATCCACGGCGATGGCGTCGCTGTTTGCTGCTGCCAGACAACTGGACTGGTTGTGGCTGGATTTCGGTCAGGGGATGGTGGCCGACGTGCTGGGCCAGGTCCTGTGCCTGGCTTACGAGGGCCGGGAGTCGGCGCACGACTTCCAGGCGGTGCTCCAGGCCTGGCGGGCTGGCGCCGAAGAAAGTATTCCTTGCCTTGACATCGAGCTTCATCTCGGCGCCTACGCGCCAGCACACTGCCTATCGCTTGTGAGCGCGGCCAAGCCCAAACCGTGGAGCCAGAGCCCCGCCCGCAAGTACCAGCTGGAATTCCACAAGCTGTCGGACGGTCAGCGGTGGCGAGACCTTCAATGCCTGAGGGCGCGCCTTTCCTCCTTCAATGGGAGCCTGTCGACGCTTTGGCTCATCGCCGCCACGCACCAGGCGTCCGTGACCGAACACGGCTGCCTCGTCGCATCGGAAAAATGGTGGAACTTCGCCGCGGCTGCCCTGCGCGGGTTCCTGGTCGAACTGGACACGTACTGGCCCCACGACGCAGGCCTGCCGGTGCTCACCCTCTTCCGTCGCCTGCCCGGCGATCTGCTGCGCTGGACCTTCCAGACCCTGGATGTCGAGGTGCGTGAGTCCTTGCTGCTCCGGCCCCTCGCCTTTGACGAGAAAGGGGACTGCCTGCAGTGGGCGCTGCTGTGCGACTTTTGCCTCGATCCCAGCATCCCTGAGGCAAGGCGCGCCAATGGCCTGGGCCTCTGGCAGAGGCTCTACCCGGCGCTGGCGAAGCCGATGCAGGCGGCGGCATCGCAATGGGAGACGCTGTCCGGCCCCCCCTTGCACGCCTGGCCGGCGCCTGGCACCGGCGACAGCCCGGGATTTCAACAGGCCCTGGCCGATCTGGACGCTGACCTGACCCATGCGGGTGCGGTGGGGCCGAAGACCCTGCGCAAGCGCTTGATGGCCTTGATGCGTCAGGCGGGCGGGCCCGAAGACTTCGCGGCGGCGCTCGGGCTGGCGGGGCGGCAGGGCGTGTTCCACCTGGACTTCCTGTTCTGGGTGCTGGACCGCCTTCCGCGGGTCTGCCGCGACAGCCCCTGGATGCTTGCTGATCTGGTCTGGGATCCGCTCAGCTCGGCCAGCGCCCATCTGACGGACGACGGCCAGCAGGCGTGCCTGGATCGATTGGTCCTGGCGTGCGAGGTGTTCCCTGCCCCCGTCGCCGCGCAGATGTTGTCGGCCCTCACCGTCAAGCTGTATGGACGCGGGCAGGAGGTGCCCGACGCGATCCGCGCGTGCCTGCCAGCGCTGTGCAAGCAATGCCTGGACCAGTACCGCGGCGTGGTTGGCGATCAGGTGCCGGTGAAGGAGGCCTGGGTCTCACTGGCGGCGTGGCGGCAACAGCTGCAGGCGGCGGGCGCTCCGGCGGAGGTGCTCGAAGGCATCGGGTACTGACTGGCACAGCGGGCCCGCCAGGTTTACGGGCGGGTGCTGTCCCGCAACAGCGCCCGCTCAGCCCACCTCCAGGTTGTCGATCAGGCGCGTCTTGCCCAGCCGCGCCGCGCCCAGCACCACCAGCGCATCGCCGGCTTTGGGCGGCTGCAGGTCCTCGCGGCGGCGAACGGTCAGGTAGTCGGGCTGCCAGCCGCGCGCGGCCAGGGCCTGCATCGCACGCTGTTCCAGGCCGGGCAACTGGCGCTCCAGTCCATCGGCCGCGGCCAGCGCGTCGCGCGCCAGGCCACGCAGCGCCAGCGAGAGCTGCACCGCCTCGGCGCGCTCGGCCTCGCTCAGGTACATGTTGCGCGAGCTCAGCGCCAGGCCGTCGGGGGCGCGTTCGGTCGGGGCGCCCACGATGTCTACCGGCAGGGCGAACTGCTTCACCATGCGCCGCATGATGAGCTGCTGCTGGTAGTCCTTGAGCCCGAACATCGCGGTGCGGCGGCCCTTGGCCTCGCTGAACACGCATTGGAAGAGCTTCATCACCACGGTGCACACGCCGGTGAAGAAACCGGGGCGGAAGTGCCCTTCGAGGATGTCGGCGAGCTCGGCGGGCGGATGCACCTTGAAGCCCTGCGGCTCGGGGTACATCTCGCGCTCGCTGGGCGCGAAGACCACGTCGCAGCCCGCGCCGCGCAGCTTCTCGCAGTCGGCCTCCAGCGTGCGCGGGTAGGTGTCGAAGTCCTCGTGCGGCGCGAACTGCAAACGGTTGACGAAGATGCTGGCCACGGTCACGTCGCCCAGTGGCTTGGCGGTCCTGACGAGGGCCAGGTGGCCCGCGTGCAGGTTGCCCATGGTGGCCACCAGGGCGGGGGAGTCGTGGGGGCGCAGCGCGTCGCGCAGGTCGGCGATGGTGTGAACGAGTTTCATGAAAGCGATCGAGGAAGGCCGGGTGGGCGTGGAGCCCGATGGAATTATCTCCCTGGCGTCATGGGCGGCCGGTGGCGTGGCGCAGCACCTCGCCGAGCGAGCGGGCGTCGGGGGCGTACCACGCCATCGCGGCGCCGCACAGCAGCAGGAACACCGCGGTCAGCGCGAAGGGCAGGGCCGTGCGCCGCACGGCGGTTTCGATCCAGTGGCGCGTCGACAGGCCGCGCAGCCGGCGGTACAGCGTGGCAGCCAGCACGCCATCGAGCAGCAACTCGGCCAGCAGTGCGGGCGCCGTGTAGACGACGTAGAACGAAGACAGGGCCAGGCCGATGGCCAGCGCGATCACCACCAGCGGCAGGGCGAATTCGTCGGCGTCCCCGACATCGAAGCCGCTGCTGGAGCCGCCCGAGGCGATGGGGCCGGGGGGCGCGGAGGCCGGCGCGTCGAATCCGGCCGATGCGCCCGCGCCCCCGAAGTCGCCGCCGCCACCGGACACGGGTTCGTGCGGGCCCGACGAAGCGGCGCCACGCGAAGCGCCTGCGCCGCCATCGCCCGAGCCGGCCGGCGCGTCAGCGAGCCAGTCCTCGGCCCGCGTGCGCAGCCACAGCCAAAGCAGGGCGAGAAAGACCAGATAGGCCAGGGCCAGCGCCAGGGGGTAACGCAGCCACATGGCGGACAAGCCCGCCTGCAACAGCAGGAACGACGCCAGCAGCCCCGCGGCGCCCGTCAGCGCGACCAGCAGGCCCATCTGCAGGCGCGGCCAGGCGTCGGCCTCCAGCCGCCGCTGCAGGCGCAGCAGCAGCAGCGAGCGGGTCAGGGCCGCATCGCGCGGGCGCGTGGGCCGCATGGGCGCCTCACCAGGCGTGGACCGCGTCGTCGGGGAAGCTGCCGTCCTTGACGGCGCGCACATAGTTCGCCATGGCGTCGCGCACCGAGCCCGCGCCGTCCATGAAGTTGCGCACGAACTTCGGGTTCTTGCCCAGGTTCACGCCCAGCATGTCGTGCATCACCAGCACCTGGCCGGCCGTGCCCTTGCCCGCGCCGATGCCGATGGTGTGGCAGCGCGGCAGTTGCTGCGTGATCTCGGTCGCCAGCGTGGCGGGCACCATCTCCAGCACCAGCATGGTGGCGCCAGCGTCCTGCAGTTCGAGCGCATGGCGCTTGAGCGCGAGCGCGGCCTGGTCGTCGCGGCCCTGCACGCGGTAGCCGCCGAGCGCGTGCACGGTCTGCGGCGTGAGGCCCAGGTGCGCGCAGACCGGAATGCCGCGTTCGACGAGGAATCGCACGGTGTCGGCCGTCCAGCCGCCGCCTTCGAGCTTGATCATGTGCGCGCCCGCATGCACCAGTTGCGCCGCGCTGCGCATGGCCTGTTCTTTCGACTCGTGGTACGCGCCGAAGGGCAGGTCACCCAGCAGCCAGGCCGTGCCCTGCACGCGGCGCAGGCCGCGCGCCACGCTTTCCACGTGGTAGGCCATGGTCTCGAGCGTGACGCCCGCGGTGCTGGCCAGGCCTTGACACACCATGCCGAGCGAGTCGCCGACCAGGATGCATTCGACGCCGGCCGCGTCCGCCACCGCCGCGAAGGTGGCGTCGTAGGCGGTCAGCATGGTGATCTTTTCGCCGCGCTCGCGCAGCTCGTTCAGGCGCGGCAGGCTGACGGGTTTGCGGGCGGGCAGGGGAGAGGCCGCCGGCAGCGTGCCGTAAGGTGTGGCGGGGGTGGGGTTGCTCATGTCGTGGTCCGGCGCGGGCCGGGCGGTGAACGAGAATGCGGGGGACTATAGTGCATTGCACCATGCGGGTGCACACCCGGCCGATGGCCCTTTCCCCACGATGAAACACCTCAGCGAATACACCTCCGCCGACATCGCCGCGCTGGCCGCGCAGGACGTCGCGCGGGCCCTGGCCGAAGACGTGGCCACCGGCGATCTCACCGCCGCGCTGGTCGATGCGGCACGCCCCGCGCGGGCCCGCGTGCTCGCGCGCGAGAGCGCCGTGCTCTGCGGCGCGCCCTGGGTGGAAGCCGCCGTGCGCGCGCTCGATCCGCAGGCGGTGATCACCTGGCATGTGGCCGAAGGCGCGCGTTGCGAACCCGACCAGACCGTGCTCACCATCGAAGGCCGCGCGCAGCCGCTGCTGACGGCCGAGCGCACGGCGCTGAACTTCCTGCAACTGCTCTCGGCCGTGGCGACGCAGACGGCCACCTACGTGGCCGCCGTGGCCGGTACGCGCGCGGCCATCGTGGACACCCGCAAGACCCTGCCGGGCCTGCGTCTGGCGCAGAAGCACGCGGTCACGGTGGGCGGTGGCGTGAACCACCGCATCGGCCTGTTCGACGCGGTGCTGATCAAGGAGAACCACATCGCCGCCGCGGGCGGCGTGGCCCAGGTGCTGCAGCGCGTGCGCGACACCGCGCCGGCCGCGCGCTTCGTCGAGATCGAGGTCGAGACGCTGGAGCAGCTCGACGAGGCGCTGAGCCACGGCGCCACCATGGTGCTGCTGGACAACATGGACCTGCCCACGCTGCGCGAGGCCGTGCGCCGAAACGCCGGCCGCGCCATCCTCGAGATCTCGGGCGGCGTGAACCTCTCCACCGTGCGGGCGCTTGCAGAAACAGGTGTCGACCGCATCTCCATCGGGGCCCTGACGAAGGACGTCAAGGCGATCGACTTTTCCATGCGCTTCGAGGCGCTGTGAGGAGGACTGGCATGAGCAACGAAGCCATCATCGACGTCGAGTACGAACAACCCGCCTGCCCCACGCAGCACGCCTGGGCGCGCGTGCCGGTGGAGCCCGGGCCGAAGCAGCGCGCCGAGCTGAAGGCGCGCATCAAGGCGCTGCTGAAAGAGCGCAACGCGGTCATGGTGTCGCACTACTACGTGCACCCCGACCTGCAGGACCTGGCCATCGAGACCGGCGGCATCGTGAGCGATTCGCTGGAGATGGCGCGCTTCGGGCGCGACCACCCGGCGACCACGCTGGTGGTCTCTGGCGTGCGCTTCATGGGCGAGACGGCGAAGATCCTGAGCCCCGAGAAGACGGTGCTGATGCCCGACCTCGACGCCAACTGCTCGCTCGACCTGGGCTGCCCCATCGATCAGTTCAGCGCCTTCTGCGACGCGCACCCCGACCGCACGGTGGTCGTCTACGCCAACACCAGTGCGGCCGTGAAGGCGCGCTCCGACTGGCTGGTCACCAGCAGCTGCGCGCTCGACATCGTGCGTGCGCTGAAAGACAAAGGCCACAAGATCCTGTGGGCGCCCGACAAGCACCTGGGTGGCTACATCCAGCGCGAGACCGGCGCCGACATGCTGATGTGGAACGGCTCGTGCATCGTGCACGACGAGTTCAAGGCCTTCGAGCTGGAGGCGCTGAAGAAGGAGCACCCCAAGGCCAGGGTGCTGGTGCACCCGGAAAGCCCGGCGGACGTGGTGGCGCTGGCCGACGCGGTGGGCTCGACCTCGGCCATTCTCAAGGCCGCCAAGGAGTTCGACGCGAGCGAGTTCATCGTCGCCACCGACAAAGGCATGATGCACATGCTGCGCCAGCAGAACCCCGGCAAGGTGTTCATCGAGGCACCGACGGCCGGCAACAGCGCCACCTGCAAGAGCTGCGCGCACTGCCCCTGGATGGCCATGAACGGCCTGGCCGGCGTGGCCCAGGTGCTGGAGAAGGGGCTCAACCAGATCCACGTGGACCCGGCGCTGATCCCGCGCGCGCGCCAGCCGATCGACCGCATGCTGGCCTTCACGGCCGCGCACAAGGCAGGGCAGGACGCCGGCGCGCTGGTGCCGAACATCGGCGCGGCCTGAGCGTCGCGCGCTGCCTGTGCGCAGCGTAAGAAGTCCGTGAGGCGGAGCGGGTTGCAGAAGGGGCAGAGGGCGTTACCCACTGCCCATGAGCAACGGGCAAGACCTCCATCACGACGAAGACCGTGCAGCCACATCGCCGCTGCACACCGCGATACGGCAGCACCTGTCGCGGCCCGGTGCCACCAACCTGGGCTTCCTGCAGGTGCTGGCCGAGTTGTGCGAGGTCACCGGCTGGGTGCCACCCGACGTGTCGGCCCTCGGGCCGTTCGATCCGGTGTCGTTCGAGGCGGCTGTCGCGGGGGTCGGCATGTGCCTGTCCTGCGTGCCGGGGGGCGGTGGCGGCGTGTACCTGGCCTGCCTGTTCGGGCAGTTGCCCGAGCGGGCCGCGTTGCAGGCGGCGACGCGCCTGCTCGAACTCAACCTGTTCCTCCACACCCACGGCCGGTCGGCCTTCTGCATCGATTCACAGTCCGGGGACGTGGTCTGCGGGTGCCGCTTCGATGAGGGCAGCTTGTCCGCTGCCTCGCTGTTCGATGGCATGCGACTGATGAGCGAGCAGGCCCTGCGGTGGCGCGAAGGGTGGTTTCTGGACCCGGCCCCGGCCTGCGATCCGCTGGCGCGATCGGTGTACGCCTGAGGGCGCGCGAGCCGGTCCCATGAAGCTGTCATCACGCGCCAGGAGCAGCGCATCCTCGTCCGGCAAGGCCTCGTTGAACAGCAGTTGGGTGGGAGACGATTCGGTCGGCCTTGGCGACTCGTCCCGATCGCGCCCGTGGGCCGAGCGGGTGCCCAGGCCCGGCTTCCTGCGGAAGGAGTCCGCTCTGCAGGCCTCGATCAGGCACCACAACCTGATGGCCGTCGCCACGGTGCTCGGCCCGCAGGCGATGGCGGTCGGGCTCGATGGCACGCCGATCGTCGACGACAAGCAGGTCCTGGCCTTGTGGTCGGTGCTCAAGAAGCGATCCCGCCTCGGCCACGCCGAGATCGTGGAGTCGCTCGTCGACGTGGCGCGGCAGTGCCTGATTCACGATTGCACGCCCCGTGAATTCGCCAAGCGCCTCAGGCACGCACCGGTTGACCCCGTGATGTCCTTGCACGAACCGAACGCGGACGACGTCACTGGCCAGGTGCGATGGGTCCTTCTCCTGGGCAGGCTGACGCTGGACAAGGTCGTGACGAGCCTGCCGCTGGCCGGTGCCGGTGGTGTGCCCCATCGCCAACTGCGGGAGAAGCAGGCCATGGTCGACCAACAGGCCGCCCGCCTCGTGGCCCTGGAGATGTGGTGCGAGATGGCGCGGGGCGACGCGCGCTTCGGGCAGGACGCGGACGCGGTCGACATCCTTGTCGATGCGGCGGCGCGCCATGCGAAGGACGACGTCGGCGGTGCGCTGGCCGCGTTCAGGGAACTCGTCCTGCTCTGCGAGGACCTGGGACCGCAGGACCTGCTGGAAGACACCAGGGCGGTCCTCCGGGAGGCCGAGGAGACGCTGGAGCGGGACGGGGCCGTGTTCGCGCAGTACCTCGAACCCGTTGCAGCCGCCCCCGCCGTCTCCATCGCCGATCGGATCGAGGCGCTGCTGAAGCGGCAGCCCGAGCGGCCGCTCAGCTATTGGACGTACTGCTGCGAGCACTGGATGCAGGCCAGGCAGCGCGCACTCGAAGACCAGCGGCGCAGAATTCAGAGCGCCCGGGATCACCTGACGGGCCAGTTGCACAAGCAGCGCCCATCCCGGCTCGTGGTCGGGCGAACCCTTCAGGTGCTCGAGGTGGCGCGCACCGTCAAGGAGCTGTCCGGGTACCTTGCCCGGTGCGACCGTGGGGCCGAGGCCGAGCGGACGCTGTTCCAGCTCAGGGCCTTGCTGGTGGACATGCGCACCAGCGAAAAGGCGGACAAGCGATTGGGTGGCGCGGCGCGCCCATGGATGCGCCGCCTGGTGGACGAGACCTGCCTGCCCAGGGGCCGGAACTGCCATGCCAAGGCCATGGCGCGCATCTGGGTCTCCCTGGGGCAGCACCTGGCGCTGCTGGATGAGCTGGTCAACGCGCTGGTGGCCAGCGAGCTGGCGCGGCTGGAGGCGGCGTTGGCGGAGGTGCTCGCCGAACGCCAGGCCCTCGCGTCGACGACCGGGCCGCTGCACCAACTGCGCGTGGCCCTGCTCGTGCGCGTGTGGGAGGCCTCGCTGCCACCGACCACCGTGCCCTATGCGTCCGACACCCGTGGGTTCTGGGGGACGGCGGCCTATTCGATGCTCCGGGACGGCGTGTGCACCTACGTTTCGCGCCTGGTCATGGACAGCATCGCCACGGCCATCCGGGACCTCGCCTGCGAGAGCGACAGCGTCCCCGACGAACTCGTCGACTGGCTGGCCTTCGCGTTCGGCGGTGGTTTGACGGTCTATTCCCTGTACCGGATGCACGCCATCCGCCGGGTGCCCGAGATCGAGCACCGGCAATCGACCTTCGCCGACGTGCTGAAGTGGTCGTCGGGCCTGCTGGTGGCGGTGCAGGCGGTGGGCGGGCTGGGCGTCACGGTCGCCCAGGGGGTGATGGGCGCCAGCGGTGTGTCCGCCGTGGCCTATCGCTTGTGGAGCGAGGCTGTGTGGTCCAGCGCCGTGATCGAAACCTCGCGATGGCTGCGCGAGGCCCTGCAAAGACCGCTCACCTTGCAGGCGCCGGGCATTCCCGGTCTCGGCCCGCGCATCAAGACCATCGAGCTGCGGCGCCTGGATGGCCAGATGATGCCGCCGGCGCACGCGATCGAGTTCCACTCGATACGGGACGGCGGCTACACGGCCGCGACGACGCTCTTGAGCGGCTCCCTGGGCCAGGTGGACCTGAAGACACTGGCGTTCGGCTTGTCGCGCATCGGCCTGGCCGTGGGCGAGGCCGCGGACGCGGCATGGCCAGAGATCGCGAAGCTGATCTTCGCGGCCCGCCACCCCGAGGAATACCGCGTGGTGGTGAAGGACATGGGCCCGACGTCGTGGAGCGACACCCTCGAGCAAATCGACACCCAGGCCGCGGCCCGCTCCGCGTTCGGTGGCTGGGTGAACTGGTGGGCCAACTTCACGGCGATGATGTACGAGCTGTACGCGGAATCACACACCGAGGCCATGCGCGTGCTGGCCTTCGTCGGTGGCTTCGTGCTTGGCGCGACGACGGCACCGCGCAGCCGCACCATCGACGACTACATGAACGCTTTCAAGGGGTATGTGGTGACGTCCGGCCTGATGCCGCGGCTGTACGGCGCCCTGGTGTCCGGCATACCGCCGCTGAAGCGCCAGCACGACGCGCACGAGCGGCAGAAGATCGAGCAGCGTTGCCTGGCCCTGGACCAGACGATCGGCCGGGCCGCGTACCAGACGGCGCAGCGGTTCCGCTGCTGGGTGGAGGCGCTGGCGAAGACCCTCGCCTCGGTGCCGGCCGATGCGCGGCCCGACTTCAACACCGTACTGCACCAGCAGTGGCGGGACGACGCCAATCCGCTGGCGCACCTGGACGAACCCGTCGACGTGAGAGACCTTCTGCAGGCGTGGCGCAAGGAGGTGAAAGGCGATTCCCGGCAAGCGGCGCATCGCCTGACGATTGGCGAGCTGCTGAAGACGGTGCCAGCCTCGCCGGTCATCGGCGACGCCGACATGCAGGCCCCGCAGGCGCTGGTGTAGCGGCCCGCGGCGCGGGCCCCGGCCTCAGCGCGCCGGCGGCACCAGGATCGTGGGCTTCGCTTCCGGCAGCATCGCCGGGTAGTCCCGGCTGAAATGCAGGCCGCGGCTTTCGCGGCGCAGCATCGCCGACATCACGATCAGGTCGGCCACCTGCACCAGGTTGCGCAGCTCCAGCAGGTCGCGCGTGACGTGAAAGCGCGCGTAGAACTCGTGGATCTCGCGCTGCAGCAGGGTGATGCGGTGCGCCGCACGCTCCAGGCGCTTGTCGGTGCGCACGATGCCGACGTAGTCCCACATGAAGCGGCGCAACTCGTCCCAGTTGTGCGAGATCACGACCATCTCGTCGGCGTCGGTCACGCGGCTGTCGTCCCACAGGGGCAGCGCGGGCGGCTCGTTGGCCTGCTGCGCGCGGATGGCGCCAGCGGCCGCCTGCGCGAAGACCATGCACTCCACCAGCGAGTTGCTGGCCAGCCGGTTGGCACCGTGCAGGCCGGTGCAGGTGGTCTCGCCCACGGCGTACAGGCCGGCGATTTCCGTGCGGCCCTGCAAGTCGGTGACCACGCCGCCGCAGGTGTAGTGCGCGGCCGGCACCACGGGGATGGGCTCCTTCGTGATGTCGATGCCCAGTTCGGCGCAGCGCGCCAGGATGTTGGGGAAGTGCTCGCGCAGGAACTCGGGGCTCTGGTGCGAGATGTCCAGGTGCACGCAGTCCAGGCCATGCTTCTTCATCTCGAAGTCGATGGCACGCGCCACCACGTCGCGCGGCGCGAGTTCGGCGCGCGGGTCGTGGTCGGGCATGAAGCGGTGGCCGCCCAGGTCGTCGCCCAGGTGCGGTGGCAACTTGAGCAGGCCGCCTTCGCCGCGCACGGCCTCGGTGATGAGGAAGCTCTTGGCCTGCGGGTGGTACAGGCAGGTGGGATGGAACTGGATGAACTCCATGTTCGCCACCTGGCAGCCCGCGCGCCAGGCGGCGGCGATGCCGTCGCCCGTGGCCGTGTCGGGGTTGGTGGTGTACAGGTACACCTTGCCCGCGCCACCCGTGGCCAGCACGGTGTGGCGGGCCGAGAAGGTGACCACCTCGTCTCGCACGGTGTCGAGCACATAGGCGCCGAAGCAGCGGCGTTCGCCGTCCGGGGAGCCGAGGTGACGCTCGGTGATCAGGTCCACCAGCATGTGGTGCTCGAACACCTGGATGCTGGGCGTGGCCTTCACGCGCTGCACCAGCGTGGCCTGCACGGCGGCGCCGGTGGCGTCGGCCGCGTGCACGATGCGCCGGTGGCTGTGGCCCCCTTCGCGGGTGAGGTGCAGCTCGCCGTCGGCGGTGGAGAAGGGCACACCCAACTCGCGCAGCCAGGCGATGGCGGCGGGTGCGTTCTCCACCGTGAACTCGGTGGCCTCGCGGTCGCTCAGGCCGGCGCCGGCCACCAGCGTGTCTTCCACGTGGGACGCATAGCTGTCGCCCTCGGCCAGCACGGCGGCGATGCCGCCCTGGGCCCAGTTGCTGGAGCCGTCCAGCAGCGCGCGCTTGGTGATGACGGCCACGCGGTGCGTGGCGCTCAGGTGCAGGGCAGTCGACAGCCCGGCCAGGCCACTGCCAATGACCAGGACGTCAAAGTGTTGGTTCATGTTGCTGGGGTGTAGGCTAGGCGCACGTAGATCGGTGCGAAGGCCTCGGCCTGGGTGAGCTCGATCAGGGTTTCCTTGGCGAGCTCGAGCATGGCGATGAAGGTGACGACCACCACCGGCACGCCCTTGCTGGTGTCGAACAGGTCGCCGAATTCGACGAACTGGCGGCCCTGCAGGTGGCGCAGCACGATGCTCATGTGCTCGCGCACGGAGAGCTCCTCGCGGCTGATCTTGTGGTGCTGCACCAGCTTGGCGCGTTTGAGGATGTCGCGCCAGGCGCTCTGCAGGTCGATCATCTCCACGTCGGGAAAGCGCGGTTGCAGCGCCTGCTCGACGTAGATCTGGGCGCGCAGGAAGTCGCGGCCGTACTGGGGCACTTCGGACAGGCGCTGCGCGGCCAGTTTCATCTGCTCGTATTCGAGCAGGCGGCGCACGAGTTCGGCGCGCGGGTCCTCGGCTTCCTCGCCCTCGGCCGTCTTCTTGGGCGGCAGCAGCATGCGCGATTTGATCTCGATCAGCATCGCCGCCATCAGCAGGTACTCGGCGGCCAGCTCGAGGTTGCTCGCGCGGATTTCCTCGACGTACTCGAGGTACTGTCGCGTGACGCCGGCCATGGGGATGTCGAGGATGTTGAAGTTCTGCTTGCGGATGAGGTAGAGCAGCAGGTCCAGCGGGCCCTCGAAGGCCTCGAGGAAGACCTGCAGCGCGTCGGGCGGGATGTACAGGTCCTGCGGCAGCTTGAACAGCGGCTCGCCATAGAGCCGCGCCAGCGCCACGTTGTCGATCACCGTGGGCAGCACCTCGTCAAGGCCCTGCGGGGCCTCGTCCAGAGAGGGTGCCGGTTCGGTCATCGCGCCCGGCTCACTGGAAATCGGAATTCGTCTGGTAGACGTAGGGCTTCTGCGGCACCTCGGCCGCCTCGGCCGCGGCCGAGAACTCTCGGTCGATGGTCTTGTCCCAGAGCAGGCCGCGGCCCTCGCGTTGCTTCGCTTCCAGTTCGGGCCGGGCGGCCTTGAGCTGGTCGATGAACTGGGTGACCTCGGAGCGGTAGTCGGGGCGGCGGAAGAAGGACATGGCGTGGGGGTGTCCGGTTCGGGAAAACCATCGATTTTACCGACGGGTCCGACCCGCCGTGCGGCGAGGCGAGACGAGGCCAGAAGCCCGGCGGTTACCGATCGCTACGCGGTCCCGGGTGCCTCGGCCTACACTGCCGGTCCACTCTGGAGACCCGCATGACCCGACCGAACACCCGCAGCGCCTGGTGGCGCCTGGGCCGCCTCATCACCGGCGTGCTGGCCGCCGTGGGGTTCGTGGGCGCCTGCGACCTGCAGAACATCGCCGAGCTGGAGCCCGGTGTGTCCACCGAGGCCGACGTGCGCGAGAAGTTCGGCCAGCCCGAGGCCGTGTGGGAGGGCGAGGAGGGCGCCCAGATCTACGAATACAACCGCCAGCCCGAAGGCGTGGTGAATTACATGATCACCATCGGTCCCGATGGGGTGCTGGTGAAGGTGTCGCAGGTGCTCACCGAAGAGAACTTCGCCAAGGTGCAGCCGGGCATGCCGCTGGAGCAGGTGCGCCGCCTGCTGGGCAAGCCCCGCAAGGTGCAGACGTTTGCTCTCAACGGCGAGACGCACCAGGACTGGCGCTTCCAGGCCAAGGGCCAGACCGAGCCGATGATCTTCAGCGTGGCCTTCGACAAGGACCTCCGGGTGATCAGGTCCGGGACGATGCCCGACCCGGACCTGCGGAAGAACTGAGCCGGTTCAGCGAACTCTCATGCCCGGCTGCGCGCCGGGCGAAGGCTCCAGCACGAAGATGCCGGGCTGGGCCTTCTCGTCGGCGTGGCTCGCCGCCAGCACCATGCCCTCGCTCAGGCCGAACTTCATCTTGCGCGGCGCCAGGTTGGCCACCAGCACGGTGAGCTTGCCCTTCAACTGCTCGGGCTGGTAGGCGCTGGCGATGCCGCTGAAGACATTGCGGGTCTTGCCCTCGCCCACGTCGAGCGTGAGGCGCAGCAGCTTGGTCGAGCCCTCGACGCGCTCGCAGTCCACGATCTTCGCGATGCGCAAATCGATCTTCGCGAAGTCGTCGATGGTGATGGTGTCGGCCAGGGCCTCGCCGCCGGGCAGGGGCGCGGCCTCCACCGGCGCGGCTGGAGGCTCGAACAGGGCTTCCAGCTGCTTCGGGTCCACGCGCTGCATCAGGTGCTGGTAGGCCTTGATGGCGTGCCCCGCACCCAGCAGGCCGCTGGCGTCGGCCCATTGCAGCGGCTTCACGTTCAGGAAGGACTCGACCTGTGCGGCCAGCGCGGGCAGCACGGGCTTGAGGTAGAGCGTGAGCAGGCGGAAGGCCTCGATGCAGGTGCTGCACACGTCGAGCAGGCGCGCCTCCTGGCCCTCCTGTTTGGCCAGCTCCCAGGGCTTGTTCTGGTCGACGTAGGCATTGACCTGGTCGGCCAGGGCCATCACCTCGCGCAGCGCCTTGCCGTACTCGCGCGTGTCGAACAGCGTGGCGATGGCAGGCGCCTTGGCCTGCAGCGCCCGCAGCAGCGCGGCACCATCGGCCGAGGCGGTACCCAGCTTGCCCTCGAAACGCTTGGCGATGAAGCCCGCCGCGCGGCTGGCGATGTTGATGAACTTGCCGATCAGGTCGCTGTTGACGCGCAGTTGGAAGTCGTCCTGGTTGAAGTCCAGGTCTTCGTTGCGCGGGGTGAGCTTGGCGGCCAGGTAGTAGCGCAGCCACTCGGGGTTCATGCCGAGGCTCAGGTACTTCAGCGGGTCCAGGCCGGTGCCGCGGCTCTTGCTCATCTTCTCGCCGTTGTTCACGGTGAGGAAGCCGTGCACGAACACGGCATTGGGTGTCTTGCGACCGCTGAAGTGCAGCATGGCCGGCCAGAACAGCGTGTGGAAGGAGATGATGTCCTTGCCGATGAAGTGGTACTGCTCGGTGGACGGATCGGCCATGAAGGCGTCGAAATCGACCTTCTGCTTGCCCAGCCAGTTCTTGAGCGAGGCCAGGTAGCCCACGGGCGCATCCAGCCACACGTAGAAGTACTTGCCTGGCGCGTCGGGGATTTCGATGCCGAAGTACGGCGCGTCACGCGAGATGTCCCAGTCGCCGAGCTTGGTCTGGCCCTTGTCGTCGGGTGCGATCCACTCGCTGATCTTGTTCAGCACCTCGGGCTGCACGGCGCCGCTGTTCGTCCACTGCTTGAGGAAGTCCAGGCAGCGCGGGTCGGAGAGCTTGAAGAAGAAGTGCTCGGAGTTTTTCAGCAGCGGCTTGGCGCCCGACAGCGCGGAATAGGGGTTGATGAGGTCCGTGGGGCTGTACACCTTGCCGCAGACCTCGCAGTTGTCGCCGTACTGGTCCTTGGCGTGGCAGTTGGGGCATTCGCCCTTGATGAAGCGGTCGGGCAGGAACATGTTCTTCTCGGGGTCGAAGAACTGTTCGATGGTGCGGGTCTCGATCAGGCCGGCGGCCTTGAGGTCCTTGTAGATGTGCTGCGCGAGCTCGTGGTTCTCCGGCGCGTCGGTGCTGTGCCAGTTGTCGAAACCGATGTGAAAGCCATCGAGGTAAGGCTTGCGGCCTGCGGCGATATCGGCCACGAACTGCTGCGGCGTTTTTCCCGCCTTGTCGGCCGCGATCATGATCGGCGCGCCGTGCGCGTCGTCGGCGCAGACGAAGTGCACCGTGTGCCCCTGCATGCGCTGGAAGCGCACCCAGATGTCGGCCTGGATGTATTCCATGATGTGGCCGATGTGGAAGTGGCCGTTGGCGTAGGGGAGGGCGGTGGTGACGAAGAGCTGACGGGGCATGACGGCACTCATGATGAAGCCGTGCATTTTATGAGGGGCAGGAACCGCGCCGCGGCGTGTGAGCACTGAGGCGGTCATTGCGCTGCGCTTCGGGAGCCCTTCATGGCCGAACTTCATCACCAGCTTGACCAGTACCTGACCTCCATGGGCCTGGGCTTCGCAAGAAGCGATCCTCTGGGATGCCTTCTGTTCGACACCGCGGAGGGTCTGCCTCTCGGGGCGGTGCCTGCTGGCGGCGACCGCATCCGCTTGTTCGCGTGTGCGGGCTATGTGAGCGCCGAGCAATTGCGCGGCCTTCACGAAGGCATCGGAGAACGCGGCACCGACGCGGCCGACGACGCGCAGGCGCCGTTCGATGGGCTGGAGCAAGACGCGGTGGCCCGTTGGTCCGCCGAAGGCGCCGACTGGGCCGTCGCCGTCGAGCGCACCAGTGGCGCCGTCACCCTGTCCATGTTCCTGAGCGGGTTGCCGCGCCGTTCACACGACTGGCAAGCCTGCCTGGACGGTTTCGCTCGGCAATTCGACGACTGGCGCGGGCGCCTGCGGGCCGCGCCGCCCGCGCCGCACCGGTGCGCCATCGAACATTTCCCGGGCTTGAACGCGGGCCACGCGCTGCGTTGTTGAGCAGGAGGCCTCCCCGCCTGCCCCGTGTTGGCCTGCATGCAACAGCCCGATCCACCTCCCTCTGTCCTCCCCTTGCAAGAGCATTTCCCACTGCCATGACTCCACAGAAATCCCCCCCAAAGAACCTGTCGACAGGAACCTCGGGCACTTCATACCAGTCGAGCAAGCCCGCGTCGACGAAGCGACATCCGTCGGCGTCGAAAAATGAGGGCGGCCACGCAAAAGGCAGCCACGCATCGCCCACCACCGGCCTGAGTTCACAGCACAAGCACCAGGCCTCATCACGCGGCCAGCGGAGGGGCCCTTCGTCGATCGCGCGCAAGGACTTCGTTGATGTCGAGCACCTTGACCTGCTGCTCGGCGCCATCGATGTCCTTGCCATGAAGGGGATGCCTGGTCTCGCCACGAGCGGCGAAGGCGTTGTTCCGAAGGAGCACCTGCGCCTGCGGGACGAGGAGCGCCAGGTGTGGCAGGCCGCCATCGAACTCATGGCGGCGAAAGGCGAATTCACCGTCGCCCGGCGCTTGCTGGCCATGTGCGACACGGCCACGCGGGCCGCCCTGTTTCAGGCGCTGTCGCAGCCCTGTCTCCAGGCGATGCTGTCAAACCCCGTCAAGCGCGAGCAGCGGTCCTTCGTCCAGCTGATTCGCACCACCATTGAGCACGCCATCGTGAAAGGCCGGAGCGAGTGGGCGCTCCCCCTGCTGGACATGCTGCCGCCCTTCGATCGGGCCGATGCGCTCCTGAGCCTGACCGATCTCCACTCCTCGCCCCAACCCCTGGTGGCGAGCAAGGCGCCAGAGGCCCTGACGAGGAGCGCTGCCATGTCCGACGAGTGCTGGGAGGTGTTGGTGCTGGTGCTCCAGCCGGTGGTGGACAGCGTGGCGGATCAAAAGGGGCAGCCCGTGCTCGAGCTCGGCCCCAAGCAGATAAGCGTTTCCCAACCGCTGCAGGCCGGGCGTGATGTCTCGCACGCCTTCTCCCAGGCGATCGCCTATCTGCAGACACAGGGGCATGTCTTGCAGGCCTGCCAGTTGCTCTCGATGTGCGATCCCCTGGCGTGCGCCTACGTGCTGCAAGGTCTCATGCAGGAGTCACCCGCCTGCGTCGAGCATCTGGTGGGGCACAGCCTGTTCGCTAAGGCCGTGGCCGGCTGCCTGGCGCACGTGGAGGGCATGCCGCTGGATGACCGGACCAGGCTGCAGGGCACCCTGAAACAACTGGAGAAGTACCGCCCGAAACCCGCGATCGCCGGCGTGAGCGCCGAGCGGGCGAGCAGCTTCTGGCAAGCCTACGCCGAGTGTTCCGACGCAGAGCGCAAGGACCTTCGGTGGCGGGTGCCTGCTTCGTTTCCCCCCCGCGAAGCGGCGGGGATCGACACCGGGCAATTGCCGTCCGACGTGTCCCAGGACATCGATCTCGCGTTCGCGGTCAGCCCCGAGGCCGGCCTGCTGGCCTGCGAGGGGTGGCTGGGCCAGTTGCCGGCATTGACGCTGAGCCATCCGGCGAAAGCCTTGTCCCTGGCATGGACCGTGGTGTGCGCCCTGGAGACGCATGCACCGTCGGAGCAGTGGACCGAGGCGCAGCGCAACCGGCGAACCCGCTGGATCGAGCGGCCACTGGAACAGCCGCTGGGCGTGTGGACGCTGGCGGTGCTGCCCGGCATCGCGCAGGCGGATCAGTCGGTCGTGCTGGCGGCGCTGGTCGAGCAGGCCGCCAATGTGCCTGTGCCGCGATGTGTGGCCCTTCTGGCGCAATGGGTGGACGTGCATGCCCAGCTGCTGGGTGCCGCTGGATCCAGCGGCCTGGCAGCGAGCGCGCAGCCCTTGCGCCATGGCCTGCTCCAGGGACTCACCAGCCTCCTGAACGATCTCGGGCCTTACGGGGATGAAGGACTTCGGTCCTCGATGAAGGCGCTCATGACGCGGCTGTCTGGCGGGCTGGGCAAACGCTTCGAGAAGGCATTGGCGGGCGGGCGGCTTGAGGAGGCCGCGGACTGGGTCGGCGAAATGTTCCAGTCGGGCGACCCTGAGGCGGGCGATTGCTTCATGAGCCTGGTGGCCGCCATCAAGAAGACCCTCGGGGCGGTCGATCTGGCGTTCGGCCAAGGCGAGGGCGGGCTGAGCGTGGTGTCCACGCTGGCACCGCAGGGTGAAGCCGTTCCCCTCATCGCTCCTGGGTTGGGCCAGCAACAGGTGGTGCTTGAGCGCGCGGTCTTGTGCCTGGAGATCTGCGGCAACGGCGACGAGTCGCCCTTCCTGCCGGCCTTGCACCGGTGGCTGCAGGCGAATCCGGTCGATGGGTCCCTGCTGGCACCCGATGACCGGCGCAAGATCGAGGCCTATCGGACGCGTGTCCAGGTGGCCAGGCAGAGCCTGACCACCTGGACGCCCGGCGCCAGCTCGCTCCATCAGGTGCGGCGCTGGCTGGGTGCACTGCGTCTCCTGGGGCAGCCGCTCGGCCAGGAGGACGCGCAGGCCATCCTGGATGAGCTGTCCCGGCCCGAGTTCGGCCAGTGGATGGACGCCGTGATGCAGACGAGTGAAGGGCGGGCCGTCATCGAACGTGTCTTGTTCGACCTGTTGTGCAGCCCGCATGTCGATGAGCGCACGCTTCGCTGGCTCGTCGGCCGGCATGCGCACCGCATGAACCTGTCGGCGGCCCTGGGCCGGGCGCCGCAGCCGAACGGACAGGGTGAGGTGCCACCCACGGGCGTCGAGGGCCTGTTGTCACTGGTCAAGGCCCTGGTGCGGTTTCCCTCCGTGCTTCAGATGCACATCGACACCGAGGGCCCTCGCGGCACCGAATGGCGGGAGTTGATGGAGTTGAGCCGCTGGTTGAGCACGCACTACCAGGATCCCTTGCAGCCCACCGCGGGCGAGACCTGGACGTCGCCCTTCTGGAGCTACGTGGGCGATCATGGCCAGGTCGAGGGGCTGGTGAAGAAGGCGTGGAGCACGAGCTTGGTGCATGGCTTGCCCTGCCCCGACTGGGTTCACAAGGGATGCCTGACAGCTGAGCGGATGGTTCGCCAGAGCTTCAATCTGTGGGATGGCAAGGTTCTGAACGCCTTCGCGCAAGCGCTGGCCAGCGCCAAAGGGCTTGAGGCCACGGCCGTCTGGCCCACCCTGTTGCACCACCTGATGCTGGCCATCACCAGCAGTTCGACAACCATCGATGCCTTCGCCAAGAGTGCCCGTAACCGGCTCTACAGCCTGGCGGATGCCCAGCCGCACGAGAGCTTCCAGTTCGACCCCTCGTGGGCCGTGGCTTCGGTGACGGCGTTTCGTGCGCGCCTGAACCAACACCAGGCGCAGGGTGCCACGGTGATCGACGAGCAGCTCCTCGTTCGCGCGGCCGCTCTGGTGGCGGTGTGGCTGGCCGCGACGCGGCGGCATCCCCAATGGACGCAGGCCTTGAATGACGACGACCGCCGCTGGGTCGAGGGCCTGGTGAAACTGGCGCAGGGGATGGACTGGAGCCGTCCCAGTCTGAAGGATCAAGAGAGTCAGCACCTGAAGGACTTCGCCACCCAGTGGTTTGACAGCTTGGTGAAGGCCGACCACTGATCGATCGGGCCCGGCGGCGGGGTGGTTGAACCCCCTGGATGGCAGGGGTGCCTCTGCGGCGGTAGACTTCCGCCGCCGCAGAGCACCCGCCCCCGCGTCCCCGCGCGGCGTGGCGGTCTTCCCCACACCCCAGGAGCCATCCCCCCATGCCCGTCGACCAACAGGCGCTGATGCAGGCGCTGCAAGCCGTGCAGGACCCGAACACCGGGCGCGATTTCGTCTCCACCAAGGCGCTCAAGGGCCTGCAGGTGAACGAAGGCGACGTGTCTTTCGAGGTTGAACTCGGCTACCCCGCCAAGAGCCAGATGCCCGCGCTGCGCAAGGCGCTGATCGCGGCGGCGCGATCGGTGCCGGGCGTGGAGAACGTGTCGGTGAACCTGCAGACCAAGGTCACCGCGCACGCGGTGCAGCGTGGCGTGCAGCTCATGCCCAATGTCAAGAACATCATCGCCGTGGCCTCGGGCAAGGGCGGCGTGGGCAAGAGCACCACGGCCGTGAACCTGGCACTGGCGCTGGCGGCCGAAGGCGCCAAGGTCGGCGTGCTCGACGCCGACATCTACGGCCCCAGCCAGCCCATGATGCTGGGCATCGAGGGCCGGCCCGAGAGCATCGACGGCCAGACCATGGAGCCGCTGGAAAACTACGGCGTGCAGGTCATCTCCATCGGCTTCCTCATCGACCGCGACGAGGCCATGATCTGGCGCGGCCCCATGGCCACGCAGGCGCTGGAGCAGCTGCTGCGCCAGACCAACTGGAAGGATCTGGACTACCTCATCGTCGACATGCCGCCCGGCACCGGCGACATCCAGCTCACGCTCTCGCAGCGCGTGCCCGTCACGGGCGCGGTCATCGTCACCACGCCGCAGGACATCGCCCTGCTCGACGCGCGCAAGGGCCTCAAGATGTTCGAGAAGGTGGGCGTGCCCATCCTGGGCATCGTCGAGAACATGGCCGTGCACGTGTGCGAGAAGTGCGGTCACGTGGAGCACATCTTTGGCGCCGACGGTGGCAAGAACATGGCGGCCGAATACGGCATGGATTACCTGGGCGCGCTGCCGCTGAACATGAGCATCCGCGTGCAGGCCGACGGCGGGCGGCCCACCGTGGTGGCCGACCCCGAGGGCGAGATCGCGGGGCTGTACAAGTCGGTGGCGCGGCAGGTGGCGATCAAGATCGCGGCCAAGGCCAAGGACTTCAGCTCGAAGTTCCCGAGCATCAAGATCTCCAGCGACACCTGAGCGGCGCGAGCGCGGAACCGCGCGCCAGTCCTTGCCCACCCAGGCGATCGCTGTCGTTTGGGAGGAGAGAAGGATGCTGCGCAAGGTTTCAAGCCCGGGTGCTGTCGGGGGCGCTCATGCGGTGTCGCTGCCTCGCGGCACTCTTGTCATAGAAAAAGCCGGAGTCAAGCTCCTCGACGTCGAGCAGCTCCGCCGTGTGGCGTTGAGCGACATCGAGTCCGTGCTGAACGACGCGCTGCAAGACGCGGTCGATGACCCGAACTGGTCCGATCACTTGCTGCACTACGCCGGGCTTTTCGATCAACTGCAGAGCGACTCGCAATGGCCGGACGGGCTCATCGTGGCCCGCGCCTTGCGGGACGGTCTTCTGCAGGCCCTCGACCAGAGGGGTGCGTCGGCCTTGGGCCTGGATGAGCTGTCTCGCCGGGCGCTGATCGAGCAGCGCCTGGACGATGGGCCGATCGGACGGTTTGGCTGGGCGCTGCGCACGGGGGACTTGCACGCGGCGGCGGCGTGCGTGCAGGAGGTGCAGGCCTTGAACGAGGTCCTGGCGCTGGAGATGGCGAGCGATGTGGTGGAGGTGCTGACCACGGAGTTGGCGCATGCCGATTTGCGGGTGGGATGGGCGACGATCGAGACCCGGCCCGTCTTCGAGGACCAGATCGGGTACCGGATGGCCGATCTGCGACGGCAGTTCGTCGTGGTGTTGCGAGCGTGGTCTGTCCTGCAATGCCTGAACATGGCGCCGTCCCTTCCTTTGGCTTCGTCCTGCCAGCGCTGGCTGCTGGAGCGGCTGCCCACCGACGAAGTCCAGCCGGCGGTGCTGGACTTGCTCAAGGAGTCACGGAACGACCGGGCGCTGCGCTCGGTCCTGATGGACCTGTTCGAGCAGGCGCTGTGCTCGTCCAGCGCCAAGCCTGAGGAACTGGAGTGGCTGATCCTTCAGTACGCGGAGCACATCGACCTGGCCGATGTGCTGGCGCCCATACGCCCGCCCGCAGACCCGAAGGCACTGCCGGTGTCCGGCTTTGACCGCCTGATCGAACTGGCCCAGAAACTCGCCGATCCTTCCCACCGGGAACGGGTGGGGCAAGCCCACCAGGATGCCTGGCGTACCGGCTGGGCGGTGCTGCTGGACCTGAGCCAGTACCTGTTCGAGCACAAAGGCGAGACATCCTGCCTTGACGTTGGCGAGGAGGAAATCCCTCTTGCGGCGTGGCAGCAATTGCCTCACTACCTGCGCCGGCGAGACCGCGAGCCAAAGGTGTCCGGCGCCGACACCCTCTTCTTCGGTATCTGGCTGTGCTCGGCCTCGAATGGACTCCGATCTGTCACTACCGATGGGTACATGCTGTCGAGACTGGGGCTGAAATGGTCGCAAATGAAGGGCTACGACCTGCTGCCGTTCTGGGAGCCGCCGGTGCGGGAGCGTCTGTTCGCCAGCCTGGCGTCGCACGCCTTGAAGGGATTGTCCCAACCGCAGCAGCAAGCGCTGCTGCGGCGCAATCTGATGGGCATTCTCTTGCGATCGACCGTCGCGGTGCTGACGATCGCGGTGAAACTCGCTGCCCAGATGCGGTTCGCACCTGGACCCGACTGGGCCACAGCGAGTGTCGAGGCTTGCCTGCAATGGGCCGATGAGGTGTGCGGCGATACCACCATCCAGGGGACAAAAGGCGAAGCACTGGCCCAACTGTGGCGGTACTACGCGGACCGGCATCCCGAATGGCTCGATGCGATGAAGACCCGCTATCCCTGGGTCAGCGAGGCCATCGACGAACTCGAACAGGGTGAGAAGCAGGGCTACCGCACCGAAGCCATCATCTCTCGACGCTTGAAGGAGCAACTGATCAAGCAGTGACGCAGCGTGCACTTACCGCCTCCGCGGTATGGCCATTGCTTGCGGCTTGGGCTTTCATCGCGGGTATCCACGAGGACCCCCTTGCCATGAAGACGCCCGCTCACCGCATCCAGCGCATGTCGCGCACCGACCTGGCGCTGGCCCTGCAATGGGCCACGCGCGAGGGCTGGAATCCCGGTCTGCACGACACCGACCTGTTCCACGCGATCGATCCGCGCGGCCACTTCATGGCCTGGATCGGCGAACAACCCGTGGCCTGCATCAGCGGCCTGCGCCACGGTGTGGGGTATGGCTTCGTGGGCCTCTACATCGTGGAGCCCCGCTTTCGCGGCAAGGGCCTGGGGCTGGCGGTGTGGAACGCGGCGCTGGAGCACCTCAAGGGCTGTGTGGTCGGGCTCGACGGGGTGCCTGAGCAGCAGGGCAACTACGCGCGCAGCGGCTTCGACCTGGCCTGGCGCAACCGGCGCTACAGCGGCGTCGGCCTGGGCCCGCGCCCGCCGCACCCGCGCATCGTGCGCCTGGCGGGCATGCCGTTCGACAGTGTGGCCGCCTACGATCGGCGCTTTCATCCGGAGCCGCGCCCGGCCTTCCTGCAGGGCTGGATCCGCCAGCGCCGCGGCACGTCGCTGGGCTGGCTGCAGGACGGCGAGTTGCGCGGTTACGGGGTGCGGCGCGCCTGCGTGCAGGGCCACAAGATCGGCCCGCTGTGCGCCGATTCGCCAGCCATTGCCGACGGCCTGATGCAGGCCCTGTGCGCAGGCGTGGGGCCGCAGGAACCCGTTCACCTGGACATGCCCGAGCCCAACCGCGAGGCATTGGCGCTGGCCGAGCGGCACGGCTTCGTGGCGGGCTTTCCGACGGCGCGCATGTACCGCGGGCCGCGGCCCCATGTGGACCTGGCGCGGCAGTACGCGCTGACGGCGCTGGAGATCGGCTAGGACTGCGCCGCCGGGCTCAGCCCGCCGCCTTCTCCCGTTCCCGCAGCCGGAAGCGCTGGATCTTGCCGGTGGCGGTCTTGGGCAGTTCGTCCACGAACTCGATGAAGCGCGGGTACTTGTAGGGCGCCAGGCGCTCCTTCACGAAGGCCTGCAGATCGGACGCGCTGGCCTGCTGGCCGGGCTTGAGCACCACGTAGGCCTTGGTCTTGGTCAGACCGTCGCTGTCTTCCTTGCCGATGACGGCGGCCTCCAGCACGGCGGGGTGCTGCACCAGCGTGGCCTCCACCTCGAAGGGGCTCACGTAGATGCCGCTGACCTTGAGCATGTCGTCGTTGCGGCCGGCGTAGGTGTAGGTGCCGTTGGCGTTGCGCAGGTACTTGTCGCCGCTCTTGGTCCAGCCGCCCTGGAAGGTGTCGCGGGTCTTGGCGCGGTTGTTCCAGTACATCAGCGCGGCGCTGGGGCCCTTGATGTAGAGGTCGCCGATCCCGGAGGACCCATCGGCGTTGTCGGCCACGGGTCGGCCATCTTCGTCGCGCAGCTCCACCTCGTAGCCCGGCACGGGGCGGCCGGTGCTGCCGTAGTGCACCTCGCCCGGCACGTTGGACAGGAAGATGTGCAGCATTTCAGTGGAGCCGATGCCATCGATGATCTCGACGCCGAAGTGGCGCGTCCAGCGCTCGCCGATGTCCTGTGGCAGCGCCTCGCCGGCCGAGGAGCACAGGCGCAGGGCCACCGCGCTTCTTGCGGGCAGATCGGGGCTGGCGAGCATGCCGCCGTAACCCGTGGGCGCGCCGCAGAAGATGGTGGGCCGGTGCTCGGTCAAACGCTTGAAGCAGGCCTGCGGCGTGGGCCGCTCGGCCATCAGTACCACGCTGGCGCCCACGCTCAGCGGAAAGCTCAGCGCGTTGCCCAGGCCGTAGGCGAAGAAGAGCTTGGCGGCGGAGAAGACCACGTCGTCCTCGCGCATCTTGAGCACGCCCTTGCCGTAGAGCTCGGCCGTCCAGTACAAGTTGCCCTGCGTGTGCACGGTGCCCTTGGGCGCGCCGGTGGAGCCGCTGGAGTAGAGCCAGAAGGCGGGCTCGTCGGCGTGCGTGTCGGTGGGCTCGGCGGGCCGCGCGCGCGACAGCAGGTCGGCGAAGTCGTGCGCGCCCGCGGGCAGCTTGTCGGCGCGGGAGACGATCAGGTGCTTGACGTCGTGCGTGCGCAGCGCCAGAGCATCTTCGATCACCGGGACCAGCGCGCCCGACACGATGGCGGCCTGCGCGCGGCTGTCGCCCAGCATGTAGGCAATGTCCTTGGCCGGCAGCAGGGTGTTCACCGCCACGGGCACCACGCCTGCGTACAGCGCGCCCAGGAAGGCCACCACCCAGTCGCTGCTGTCCTGCGCGAACAGCAGCACGCGCTCCTCGCGGCGCAGGCCCAGGGCCTGCAACGCACCGGCGCAGCGGCGCACGGCCTCGTCGAGCTCGCCGTAGCTGAGGCGGCCGCGGTCGTCGATGAGGGCGGTCTTGTCCGCGCGCGCGGCGTTGGCCGCGAGCAGGTGGCGCGCGAAGTTGAAGCGCGCCGGTGGCGCGGCCACGGTGTCGGTGCTCATGGCTTGTCTCCTCGGGATCGTGGACTCAATACGTCAGGGGCGTGGCGCTGGCGGCCAGCGCGTCGAGCGCGGCCGTGCTCGCCTGCACCGCGCTGCGGCGGTGGTAGAAGCCCAGGGCGCGCAGGCCGCCGAGTTCTTCGCCGCCGCCCGCGCGGCCGGGGCCGCCGTGCAGGGAATGCGGCATCACGTTGCCATGGCCGGTGTGCAGGCTGGCTACGTCGGGCGAGATGGCGTGCACGCGGCCGTGGCTGTCGGCCAGCTCCAGCGCGGCGCGCGCGGTGAAGGCCGGGTCGGCGCTGTAGACCGAGGCCACGAGCGAGCCCTGGCCGCGGCGGATGAGTTCGAAGGCCTGGACCTCGTTGTCGTAGGGCATGAGGGTGGAGACGGGGCCGAAGACCTCCACGTCGTGCAGCACGCGCGCGCCGACGGGGTCGGTGGTGCCCAGCAGCACGGGCTGGGCGCAGGCGGCGACGGCGGGATCGGCGTCCACCAGGGCCTGGTTGCGGCCGTCGTACAGGGGCTTGGCCTCGGCCAGCAGTTGCGCGAGGCCTTCGCGCACGCCGTCGAACTGCGCGCGGCTCACCAGCGCGCCCATGCGCACGGCCTCATTGCGCGGGTTGCCCACGCTGATCCTGGCGAGCTTGGCGCCGATGGCCTGGGCCGCCGCGTCGTACAGCGCGCGCGGCACGAAGGCGCGGCGGATGGCGGTGCACTTCTGGCCGCTCTTGACGGTCATCTCGCGCACCACCTCGCCCACGAAGAGCGCGAAGGCCTCACTGTCGGCGGTGGCGCTCGGGTCGAGCAGGGCGCTGTTGAGGCTGTCGGCCTCGATGTTGCAGCGCACCGAGCGCTCGGCGATGGCCTTGTGCCCGCGGATCTGCGCCGCCGTGCCGGCCGAGCCGGTGAAGGACAGCACGTCAAAGGGCTGCAGCGCGTCCAGCAGGCCGGCCGACGAGCCGCAGATGACCGACAGCGCGCCGGCCGGCAGCACGCCGGCCTCCACCACGTCCTGCACCATGCGCTGCGTGAGCCAGGCGGTGGGCGTGCCCGGCTTCACCACCACGGGCACGCCAGACAGCAGCGCGGGCGCGGCCTTCTCCCACAGGCCCCAGCTGGGGAAGTTGAAGGCGTTGATGAACAGCGCCAGGCCGCGCGTGGGCGTGAGGATGTGCTGGCTCTGGAAGGCCGGGTCCTTGCCGAGGCGGATGCGCTCGCCGTCGAGCAGGGCGCGCGCGTCGCCGAGTTTTTCACCCCAGCGCGCGTACTGGCCGATGGTGAAGATGCCGCCGTCGATGTCCACGGCCGAGTCGCGCGTGACGGTGCCCGAGTTGGCGGTGGCGATGGCGTAGTAGTCGTCGCGTTTGGCCTGCAGCACCTGGCCGATGGCGCCGAGCAGGCCGGCCCGTTCGCGGTAGCTGAGCGCGCGCAGCGCGGCGCCGCCCTGTTCGCGGGCGAAGGCGAAGGCACTGGCCAGGTCCAGGCCCTCGCGGCTCACGCGCACGAGTTCGGTGCCCAGCACCGGGTCGAAGAGGGGGGTGCCGGGGCCTTGGCCCGCCTGGGCCTTGCCGGCGACGATGTTGGGCAGCAATTGGGTGGTGGTCATGGCTGGGGACTGGTGTCGGGACCGCCTAAGCGATAAAGTGCACTATGTTGCGTGCGGCGAAATGTGCATTAAAGTGCATGTCTTGCCAATTTGCAAGCCCGCAAACCCTTAGCCCGAGTCTCCCGACCGCCGCCAACCATGGACGCCGACGCCAGCGCCGCCGCTGCCACCCCCCCCTCCGTCGAAGACGAGGGCCGGCACCCCTTCCTCGTGGCGCTGGGCGAGCGCGTGCGCACCCTGCGCTCGCGCCGCGGCATGACGCGCAAGGCCGTGGCGCTGGCGGCCGACGTCTCCGAGCGCCACCTGGCGAACCTGGAGTACGGCACGGGCAACGCCTCCATCCTGGTGCTGCTGCAGGTGGCCGAGGCCTTGCAATGCTCGCTGGCCGAGCTGCTGGGCGACGTCAGCACGAGCTCGCCCGAGTGGCTGCTGATCCGCGAGATGCTGGCCGGCCGGCCCGAGAGCGACCTGCGCCGCGTGCGCGTGGCCATCGGCGGCGCGCTGGGCCAGGGCCGCACCGAGAGCGACAGCACGCGGCACACGCGCATCGCGCTCATCGGCCTGCGCGGGGCGGGCAAGTCCACCCTGGGGCAGCGCCTGGCGGACGATCTGGGCTACGCCTTCATCGAACTGAGCCGCGAGATCGAGAAGTTCGCTGGCTGCAGCATCGAGGAGATCCACGCGCTCTACGGCACGCCGGCCTACCGGCGCTACGAGCGCCGCGCGCTGGAAGAGGCCATCCAGATCTACCCCGAGGTGGTGATCGCCACGCCCGGCGGGCTGGTGTCGGACGCGGCCAATTTCAACGTGCTGCTGGCCCACTGCACCACCGTGTGGCTGCAGGCCGACCCGGCCGACCACATGGGCCGCGTGGCGGCCCAGGGCGACATGCGGCCCATGGCCGCCAGCCGCGAGGCCATGGAAGACCTGAAGCGCATCCTCGGGGGCCGCTCGGCCTTCTATTCCAAGGCCGACCTGCACTTCAACACCAGCGCCTACGCGGGCGTGGACGAGGCCTTCCTGGCCCTGCGCGACCAGGTGCAGCGCCTGATCGCGACCCCGAGCCGCTGAACGACGGCCGACGAACGGCTGAAACATGCAGCAAAATGCATTGACTGCGTTTGAATGCATGCACTATTATTCGTGTCATGCCGCTGGCACCGGAAATCCAGTGCCGCCGATGCCCCACCGCCCGAGGAGACTTTCATGAGCCAACCCGCCCCCGTCGACTACCGCACCGAGCCCGGCCAGTACCGCCACTGGAAGCTGTCCGTGGACGGTGCCACCGCCACCCTCGCCGTCAACATCGACGAAGACGCCGGCATCCGCCCGGGCTACAAGCTCAAGCTCAACAGCTACGACCTGGGCGTGGACGTGGAGCTGCACGACGCGGTCAACCGCATCCGCTTCGAGCACCCGCAGGTGCGCACCGTGGTCGTCACCAGCCTGAAGGACCGTGTGTTCTGCTCCGGCGCCAACATCTTCATGCTCGGCCTCTCCAGCCACGCCTGCAAGGTGAACTTCTGCAAGTTCACCAACGAGACGCGCAACGGCCTGGAGGACTCGTCGAGGCACAGCGGCCTGAAGTTCATCGCCGCCGTCAACGGCGCCTGCGCCGGCGGCGGTTACGAGCTGGCCCTGGCCTGCGACGAGATCGTGCTGGTCGACGACCGCAGCAGCGCCGTGAGCCTGCCCGAGGTGCCGCTGCTGGGCGTGCTGCCCGGCACCGGCGGCCTGACCCGCGTGACCGACAAGCGCCACGTGCGCCACGACCTGGCCGACATTTTCTGCACCACCAGCGAAGGCGTGCGCGGCCAGAAGGCCGTGGACTGGCGCCTGGTCGACTCCATCGCCAAGCCGCAGCAGTTCGCCGCCCACGTGGCCGCGCGCGCCCAGGCCCTGGCCGCCCAGAGCGACCGCCCGGCCGATGGCAAGGGCGTGGCCCTGCCGCGCATCGAACGCACCGACAGCGCCGACGGCATCGCCTACCAGTACGTCAACGTCACCATTGACCGCGCCAAGCGCACCGCCACGCTGACGGTGAAGGCGCCGACCAGCGCCCAGCCCACCGACATCGCCGGCATCGAGGCCGCGGGCGCCGCGTGGTGGCCGCTGCAGATGGGCCGCGAGCTCGACGACGCGATCCTGAACCTGCGCACCAACGAGCTGGACATCGGCACCTGGCTGATCAAGACCGAAGGCGATGCCGCCGCCGTGCTGGCCAGCGACGCGACCCTGCTCAAGCACCAGGACCACTGGTTCGTGCGCGAAACCATCGGCCTGCTGCGCCGCACCTTCGCCCGCATGGACGTGTCCTCGCGCAGCCTGTTCGCGCTGATCGAGCAGGGTTCCTGCTTCGCCGGAACGCTGGCCGAACTGGCCTTCTGCGCCGACCGCACCTACATGCTCGCGCTGCCCGACGACGAAGCGAACGCGCCGAAGATCACGCTGGGCGAGTTCAACCTGGGCCTGCTGCCCATGGTCAACGGCCAGTCGCGCCTGCAGCGCCGCTTCTACGAAGAGACGCCCGCCATGGAGGCCGTGCGCGGTGCCGTGGGCCAGGCGCTGGACGCCGACGCCGCCTTCAAGCTGGGTCTGGTGACCGCCGCGCCCGATGACATCGACTGGGCCGACGAGGTGCGCATCGCCATCGAGGAACGCGCCGCCATGTCGCCTGACGCCCTGACCGGCCTGGAGGCCAACCTGCGTTTCGCCCAGAAGGAGAACATGCTGACGCGCATCTTCGGCCGCCTCTCCGCCTGGCAGAACTGGATCTTCATCCGCCCCAACGCCGTCGGCGACAAGGGCGCGCTCAAGGTCTATGGCAAGGGCGACAAAGCGCTCTTCGACTTCAATCGCGTCTGACCCACCAACCCCGCCACCGAACCCGAGGAAGAACGACATGTCCACGATCAACTACAGCGAGAAGATCCCGAACAACGTCAACCTGTCCGAAGACCGCACGCTGCAGCGCGCGCTGGAAGGCTGGCAGCCCAACTTCATCAACTGGTGGGACGACGTCGGCCCCGAGGGTTCGACCAACCACGAGGTCTACCTGCGCACGGCGGTCAGCGTGGACCCGCAGGGCTGGGCCCAGTTCGGCCACGTGAAGATGCCCGACTACCGCTGGGGCATCTTCCTCAACCCCGGCGAGGCCGATCGCAAGATCCATTTCGGTGACCACAAGGGCGAGGCCGCCTGGAACGACGTGCCCGGCGAGCACCGCGCCAACCTGCGCCGCATCATCGTCACGCAGGGCGACACCGAGCCGGCGTCGGTGGAGCAGCAGCGCCACCTGGGCCTGACCGCGCCCAGCATGTACGACCTGCGCAACCTGTTCCAGGTCAACGTGGAAGAGGGCCGCCACCTCTGGGCCATGGTCTACCTGCTGCACAAGCACTTCGGCCGCGACGGCCGCGAAGAGGCCGAGGCGCTGCTGGAGCGCCAATCGGGCGACCAGGACAACCCGCGCATCCTCGGTGCGTTCAACGAGAAGACGCCCGACTGGCTGGCCTTCTTCATGTTCACCTACTTCACCGACCGCGACGGCAAGTACCAGCTCGCCGCGCTGGCCGAGTCCGGGTTCGACCCGCTGGCCCGCACGACCAAGTTCATGCTGACCGAGGAAGCCCACCACATGTTCGTGGGCGAGACCGGCGTGTCGCGCGTGATGCAGCGCACCGCGAGGTGATGAACGAGCTCAAGACCGACGACCCGGCCAAGGTGCGCGCCGCCGGCGCCATCGACCTGGGCACCGTGCAGCGGTACCTCAACTTCCACTACTCCGTCACCATCGACCTGTTCGGTGCCGACCAGTCGAGCAACGCCGCCATCTTCTACAGCTCGGGCCTCAAGGGCCGTTACGAAGAAGGCAAGCGCAGCGACGACCACGTGCTCAAGGGCCAGACCTACAAGGTGCTCGAGGTGAAGGACGGCCAGCTCGTCGAGAAGGAAGTGCCCATGCTCAACGCGCTGAACGAGGTGCTGCGCGACGACTTCATCACCGATTCCGTGGCGGGTGTGAACCGCTGGAACAAGGTGCTGGAGAAGGCCGGCATTCCCACGCGCCTGACCGTGCCGCACAAGGCCTTCAACCGCCAGATCGGCGCGCTCGCGGGCATCAAGATGTCGCCCGAGGGTCGCGTCGTCAACGACGCCGAGTGGAACGCGAAGAAGGGCGAGTGGCTGCCCACGCCGGAAGACTTCGCCTTCGTGGCCTCGCTGATGGGCCGCGTGGTCGAGCCGGGCAAGTTCGCTGGCTGGATCGCGCCGCCGGTGATGGGCATCAACCGTCAACCGGTCGACTTCGAGTACGTAAGATTCGGCTGACCCCCTGCGCGGCTTCGCCGCTCCCCCCTGGAAGGGGGGCGATGCCTGAGGCCCGGCAAAGCCGGTTCCTCGGCATCCCCGGCCTGGGCCCGTGCGTGTCACTGGGCCCTTGTTGTTAGGAGACTGCTCATGAACGCCCCTGTTGAACTCGCTGTCATCCAGCAGCACCTGATCGACCCCGAGATCTGCATCCGCTGCAACACCTGCGAGGCGACCTGCCCCGTGGGCGCGATCACGCACGACTCGAACAACTACGTGGTCGACGCGAGCAAGTGCAACCTGTGCATGGCCTGCGTGCCGCCGTGCCCGACGGGCTCGATCGACAACTGGCGCACCATGCCCAAGGTGCGCGCGTACACCGTCGAGGAACAGTTCGGCTGGGAGTCGCTGCCCGAGGAACTGCCGCCCGAGGAACTGGCCGCTGCCGGCGCGCAAGCACCCGCGGCCGAGGCAGTGGCCCCTGCGCCCGCACCTGCTGCCGCCACCACCGAGGACAAGTTCGTCGCCAGCCGCTACGGCGCCACGCTGCCGCCCTGGTCGGCCGCGCACGCCTTCACCAACCTCTACGGCCCCAAGGCCGCGCAGAAGACCATCACCGCCACGGTGACGGGCAACCTGCGCGTCACCGACGTCGGCACCGACTACGACACGCACCACATCGTGCTGGACTTCGGCACCATGCCCTTTCCCGTGCTGGAAGGCCAGAGCATCGGTGTGGTGCCGCCGGGCACCGACGCCAAGGGCCGCGCGCACCACGCGCGCCAGTACAGCATCGCCAGCCCGCGCAACGGCGAGCGCCCGGGCCACAACAACCTCTCGCTCACCATCAAGCGCGTGCTGGAGGACTACGACGGCCAGCCGGTGCGCGGCGTGGCCAGCAACTTCATGTGCGACCTGAAGGTGGGCGACAAGGTGGAGGTGATCGGGCCTTTCGGCGCGAGCTTCCTCATGCCCAACCACCCCAAGAGCCACATCGTGATGATCTGCACCGGCACCGGTTCGGCGCCGATGCGCGCGATGACGGAGTGGCGGCGGCGCTTGCGCCAGTCGGGCAAGTTCGAGGGCGGCAAGCTCATGCTCTTCTTCGGCGCGCGCACGCAGCAGGAGTTGCCGTACTTCGGCCCGCTGCAGAGCCTGCCCAAGGATTTCATCGACACCAACTTCGCCTTCAGCCGCACGCCGGGCCAGCCCAAGAAGTACGTGCAGGATGCGATGCGCGAGCGCGCGGCCGATCTGGCCCAACTGCTCAAGGACCCGAACGCGCACTTCTACGTGTGTGGCCTCAAGAGCATGGAAGAGGGCGTGGTGCTGGCGCTGCGCGACATCGCCGCGGGCGCCGGGCTGGACTGGGAGGCGGTGGGCGCGTCGCTGCAGCGCGAAGGGCGTCTGCACCTCGAAACCTACTGAGGGCGGGCGCCGCCTCGGCGGCCTTGCGGCACCGGACGGCGCTCGGCTCGCGTCAGGCGTGGCGTGGGCCGTGCTGGTGCTCAGTACAGGTACACGGCGCCCACGTCCTCGCCCGCGGCATTGCCCTGGTCGCCGCCCACCCCGCTGCTGTTGTTGGCGGCGTAGGGGCAGCCCACGGCCAGGCTCATGCCCTGATCGCCCAGGCCATCGGCGCGGCCCGCGAGGGCCAGGGCGCGGCCGAAGTCGGAGACGCTCGTCCTTTGGGTGTTGGAGGCCTTGACGTAGGCCTGCTGCCGCCAGCCGGCGCTGGTGTGCCTGAAGAGATAGACCGCTCCGCTGGAGTTGGCGTTGTCGTTGTCCTGTTCGCCCTGGAGGCCGCGCGCGTCGCTGTCTTCGCCCGGGGTGCCCACCGCCAACGTCTTGCCGTCGGCCGACAGGGCCACGCTGCTGCCGAAGAAATCGCGCGCCCCGGTGTTCGAGGCCTTGAGGTAACTGGTCTGGCGCCATTGCGCGCCTCGGCGCGCGAAGACATAGGCCGCCCCACTGCGGTCGGCTCCGGTGTTGTCCTGATCGCCATCGATGCCGGTGGCCTCGCTGCTTTCCAATTGACTGCCGACGGCCATGACCTGGCCATCGGCCGACAGCGCGATGGCGCTGCCGAACCAGGCACCGTTGCGGGCGTTGGAGGCTTTCACGTAGGCCTGCTGGCCCCAGCGGTCCCCTTGGCGGGCGAAGACGTACACCGCGCCGCTGTCGTTGGTGGTGTTGTCGCTCGGGTCGCCGCCGACACCCCGGGCGGCGCTGTCGTCGCCGATCGCCCCCACGGCCAGGGTCTGACCGTCGGCCGAGAGCGCGAGCACGCGGCCGAAGTTGTCGAAGGCGTCCGGATGGGAGACCTTCACATAGGCCTGCTGTGTCCAGGCGCCACCCGCGCGGGTGAACACATAGGCCGCGCCGCTGCCCCGCAGGTCATTGTTATCGGGACCGTTGACGGTGTTGGCACTGCCCGCTTCGAGCGGTGCGCCCACGGCCAGGGTATCGCCGTCGCCCGAGAGCGCGACCTGCTCGCCGAATCGATCGGCTGTGTCCGCGTTCAGGGCATTCACCGCCTGCTGCAGGCCCCAGCTGTCGCCCGTGCGGGCGAAGACGTAGACCGTGCCGCCGACCGGCAAGGGGACGCCGGGCGAAAAGGGGTTGCCCTCGCCCGGCGCGCCGACGGCCAGCGTGTCGCCCTGGGCTGACAAAGCCAGGCTCGCGCCGAATTTGTCGTGCTGCTGGGGGGCGAGGCCTTGCAGCACGGCCCGCTGCCGCCAGGTGGTGCCCTCGCGGGCAAACACATGGACCGAGCCGATGTTGCTGCTGGCGGAGTCGTAGCCGGACGCCCCCACGGCCAGGTACTGGCCGTTCGCGGACAGCGCCACGCTGCCGCCGAACAGATCGCGGTCGGCCGGGGCGGCGGCCTTGACGTAGCCGATGGCCGGGACCAGCCGGTCGTTCACACCCAGCTCGGCGGTGTCGACGCAATGCTGGTTCTGGCAGGTCTGCAGGCGGTAGCGCGCGTTCACCCGATCGGGCAGGAAGACCGGGTGCTCGTACTGCGTGGTGTCGGCCGGCAGTTCGGCGATGGGCGTGTAGCCCGATGCGCCGTCGGGGTCTTCGAGCAGGCGGTAGCCGGTCTCGTCGGGCATGTCGTTCCAGGTGAAGTGAAACGACTTGATGGCGGTGGGCGTGAGGCTGAAGTTCGCCGAGGTACTGGCGGCGACGGCGGGCACCCGAACACTGGCGGAGGAGGGCTCGGCGCTGGAGCCCCCGCCACAGGCCACGACGGCGCAGGCCACCAACAACAGGGATGCGCGGACAGCGCAGAAGCGGATGAATTTCACGTGGGGCGGGTGGAGTGGAGCAGGCCGCGATTGGATGCGCGCAGGCCCCGTGACATCCATACCGCCTAGGCATTACGCCGCGCACCCATAACAGGAGGGAAATGAATCGACGCCGAAATCGCCTCGCCCATACCCTGCCGAGCTCCGGGATATCTCCCTGGGGGTATGGCCGCGGATGACGTACAGTCGTCGTTCCGTATGCATGCTGCCCATATGTCCCCCATGCCCGCCCGGCAAAGGCCCGTCATCGAGGTCGATGTCGTGATGCGGCGCGAGCCCGTGCAGGGGCCGATGGCGCGCTGGCAAGCCTGGCGCTGGGTGCTGGCGGACGTGATGCTGCATGCCGCGCCCGAGGAGGCCGCGTTGCTGGTGCCTGACGAGTCCCATGAACCGCAGGCCGTCGAGCCGATCGACACCGGCCTGGTCGTCGAAGGCAGCCAGCACTGGCTGCACCCGCGCTTTCGCGTCGAGCTCTTTCGCGACGACGCCGAGGGCTACATGCTCAACCTGGAAAGCCCCAAGCCCTGCTTCTGGGTGATGTGGCGCGCCGAGGAGGACCGCCTGCTCGATGGCGAGCCCGTGGCGGTGCCGCAGGTCGTCACGCTCAGCTACCACGACGCGGGCCGCTGGCTGGACGCGCAGGAGCGCGTGGACCAGGTGCCCGCGCCGCCCGAGGTCGTCGACTGGATGCGCGCCTTCGTCGATGCGACCTACGTGCCCGAACCCAAGAAGCGCAAGCGCCCCGAGAGCTTCCGCCCGCTGACCGACCGCTTCGGCCAGCCCGTGCGCGTGAGCACGGACAAGCGGCGCGGCGGCGCCGAAGGTGCCTGAGATGGCGAACGGGAACGATGGCTTTCTCTCGCGCTGGTCGCGTCGCAAGCAGGCGGTGCGAGACGGGCTGGTGCCGCCGCCGGAGCCCGCGGCTGCGGCGAACACCGAGGCCTTGCCCATGCCATCGGCGCCCCAGGCCGCCCCGCCCGCAGGCGAGGCCGCCGACGGCGCGTCGCCCGCGCCACGCGAGTCGACCCCGCCGCCCACGCTGGACGAGGTGGCGCAACTCACCCCCGAGGCCGACTTCAGCCGTTTCGTCGCGCGTGACGTTTCCAGCGAGGTGCGCAACGCCGCGGTGAAAAAACTGTTCGCCGATCCGCGCTTCAATGTGATGGACGGACTGGACGTCTACATCGACGACTACAGCCTGCCCAGCCCGCTGTCCAAGGCCGACATGGCCAGCATGGTGGGCGCGCGCTTCCTCAAGCTGGTGGACGACCCGGACGAAGCCAAGGCGTCCGCCACGGCCAGCGATTCCACACCGAGCGGCGGACCCACCGCCGCCACTACCGGCGACGCCGTCGCCGACACGCCCCCCACCCACGATGACCACGCTGATCTGCAACTGCAACCAGACCATTCCCCTGGACGCGAAAGCCCTGGGCACGGCGCTGGATGAAGACCTGACGACGCACACCACGCTGTGCCGGCGCGACGCGGCCGCGTTCCAGCGCGCCAGTCGCAGCGGCGACGATCTGGTGGTGGCCTGCACGCAGGAAAGCCGGCTGTTCACCGAGCTCTCACAGCAGACCGAGGGCGCGGTGGCGCTGGACGTGCGGCCCATCCGATTCGTGAACATTCGCGAGACCGGTGGCTGGGGCCGCGAAGCCAAGGCCGCCACGCCCAAGATGGCCGCGCTGCTCGCCGCCGCGCGACTGCCCGATCCGGAGCCCGTGCCCACCGTCACCTACCGAAGCGAGGGCCGCCTGCTCATCATTGGCCCGCTGGATGAGGCCGAGCGTTTTGCCGAGCGTGTCGCCGACGTGCTGAACGTGACCGTGTTCGCGCAGGGCGGGCGCGGCCAGCAGGCGCGCACCTGGCCGGTGTTGAGCGGACAGCTCGGCGCCATCCAGGGCTGGCTCGGCGCATTCGACGTCGAGTGGTCGAGCGCCAACCCGATCGACCTGGACCTGTGCACGCGCTGCAACGCCTGCGTGGCCGCCTGCCCCGAGGGCGCCATCGGGCTCGACTACCAGATCGACCTCGACAAGTGCCGCAGCCACCGCGCCTGCGTGAAAGCCTGCGAGGCCGTGGGCGCAATCAACTTCCAGCGCGAGCCCGCCACGCAGCGCGAGCGCTTCGACCTCGTGCTCGACCTGCGCGAGGCGCCCGCCTTCTCGCAGCACGCGCACCCTCAGGGCTACTTCCACCGGCCCGGCGGCTTGCGCCACGACGAAGGCGTGGAGACCCTGGTCCCCCTGCGCGACATGGTGGGCGAGTTCGAGAAACCGAAGTTCTTCACCTACAACCACAAGATTTGCGCGCACGGCCGCAACGAGACCGTGGGCTGCGACGCCTGCATCGACGTCTGCTCGGCGCTGGCCATCCGCAGCGAGGTCGATCGGCAGCAGATTGCCGTGAACCCGAATCTTTGCGTGGGCTGCGGTGCCTGCACCACCGTCTGCCCCACGGGCGCGCTGGGCTACGCGTACCCGCGCGCCAGCGAGCAGGGCAACAAGCTGCGCACGGTCCTGTCCACCTACGCCAAGGCCGGTGGCCAGGACGCCGCCTTGCTGCTGCACAGCCAGGCCGCCGGCAGCGAACTGATCGAGGCGCTCGGCCGCGAGGCCATGCTCAGGCCCAAGGCCGTCAAGGGCGTGCCCGCGCGCGTGATTCCGCTGCCGCTGTGGCACACCGCGTCCGTGGGCCTGGACCTGTGGCTCAGCGCGTTCGCGTATGGCGCCTCGCAGGTCTGGGTGCTGATGACGGACGAAGAGGCCCCGCAGTACCGCGACGCGCTGCGCGAGCAGATGGCGGTGGCGCAGGCCATCGTCAGCGGGCTCGGCTACAGCGGCACGCACTTTCGCCTGATCGAGGCGCGCGACGTGGCCACGCTGGACGTGCAGCTCGCCTCGCCGCCCGCGCAAGGCGTGAAGCGCCGCGCGAGTTATGCCGTGCAGCGCGAAAAGCGCGCCACCATGGAACTCGCGCTCGACCACCTGCTGCAGGACAGCGCTGCGCACCCTCGCACAGTGGAGGCGGTGGCCTTGCCCGCGGCCTCCCTGTTCGGCGCGGTGAACGTGAACCAGGACGCCTGCACCCTGTGTCTGAGCTGCGTGAGCGCCTGCCCGGCCAACGCCTTGCTCGACAACGCCGAGCGACCGCAGTTGCGCTTCGTCGAAAAGAACTGCGTGCAGTGCGGCCTGTGCGCCACCACCTGCCCGGAGGACGCCATCACCCTGCAGCCGCGCCTGCTGCTCACCGAGCAGCGCCGCCAGCCGCGCGTGCTCAACGAAGCCAAGCCCTACGCCTGCGTGCGCTGCGGCAAGCCCTTCGGCACGCTCAAGGGTGTGGAGCTGATGCTGGGCAAGCTGGCCGGCCATTCCATGTTCCAGGGCGAGGCACTGGAGCGACTGAAGATGTGCGGCGACTGCCGCGTGGTGGACATCTACACCAACCCGAACGAAACGCGCATCACCGATCACTGAGACCAGTCACCGCACACGCCATGATGGAACGCATCCCCGTCTCCTCCACGCTCGATGAAGAAACCGCGCGCGCCGAGGTCTATGGCCTGCTGGCCGCCCTGTACTACGCGCCACCCACGGCGGAGCTGTTGAGCCAGTTGCGCGTGGCCGCGACCGAGGCACCCGCCGCCGGTGGCTTCCTGGAAGAACCCTGGCGTCAGGTGGTGGCCGCCGCGCGCGAGGGCAGCGACGCGCAGATCGCCGACGAGCACGACGCCTTGTTCGGCGGCGTGGGCAAGCCCGACATCCACCTGTTCGGTTCGCACTACCTCAGCGGTTTCCTGAACGAGAAGCCGCTCGCGCAATTGCGCACGGACCTGGCCGCGCTCGGCCTGGCGCGTGAAGAGGGCATGTCCGAGACGGAAGACCACGTGGCCTACGTGTTCGAGGTCATGCGCTACCTGATCGCCGGCGACGACGTGGAAGTGGCCAACCTCACGCGCCAGCGGGAGTTCTTCACGAAACACGTTCAGACCTGGGTGCCGCAGCTCTGTGAGACCATCTCGGCCCACCCCAAGGCGCGCTTCTACGCGGCGGTCGCGGGGTTCACGCAGGCCTTCATCGGTGTCGAGGCGCAGGGCTTCGACATGCTGGTCTGATCACCAGCCAAAGGAGCGGGCATGGCAGGCAAGGGGTACTGGATCGGTCGCGTCGACGTGAACGACCTGGAGCAATACAAGCGCTACGTCGAAGCGAACGCGTCGCCGTTTCGCGAGCACGGCGCGAAATTCCTGGTGCGCGGCGGACGCTTCGAGTGTGTGGAGGGCGACAGCCGCTCGCGCAACGTCGTGATCGAGTTCCCCTCGTACGAGCAGGCCATGGCCTGCTACCGCTCGCCAGGCTACCAGGCCGCCATCGCGCTGCGCGCGACGGCGTCGGTGATCGACCTGATCGTCATCGAGGGCTACGAGGGACAGCAGCCCTGACCGTGGCACTTCAGTACAGGTAGACCGCGCCCGACCCGGCCTCGTCGTTGTTGCTGTCGTGCGCGGCGTTCCAGCCGCTGGCCGAGCTGCTTTCGCCGTAGGCGCCGACAGCCAGGGTCTGGCCATCGGCCGACAGGGCGAGGTCCATGCCGAAGGTGTCGCCGGGGCCGCTATTGGGCGCCTTCACGTAGGCGCGCTGCCGCCAGGTCAGCCCCTGGCGCCTGAACACATAGGCCGCGCCGACCTCCGACGAGCCGTCGTTGGCCTGGTCGCCCCCCAGTCCGTCGGCGGTGCTGCGTTCGTACGGGGCGCCGACGACGAGGGTGTTTCCATCGCCCGACAGTGACACGGCGCGGCCGAATTGGTCGTCCATGCCGGGATGGGCGGCCTTGAGGTAGGCCTGGTGAAGCCAGTTCATGCCGTCGCGGCCGAACACGTGGACGGCGCCGCTGAGGGAGGCGCTGCCGTCCAGCGGGTCGCCCACCACGCCGCTGTCGTCGCCGCGCGCGCCGATGGCCAGCGTGGTGCCGTCCGAGGAGAGCGCCACGCTCGCGCCGAACGACAGCTCCGCCAGGTCGTGCGGCGCCTTCAGTTCGACCTGTTGGGTCCAGTTCGCGCCGCTGCCCGTGAAGACGTAGGCCGAGCCGCCGTACGGCGTGGTGCTGCTGCTCTCGGGCGCCCCCACGGCCAGTGTGTCGCCGGCGCCGCTGAGCGACACCTTGCTGCCGAAGAAGGCCTGGTCCTCTGGCGCGCTCGCCCTCAGCAGCGCCCGCTCACTCCACAGCGTGCCATCGTCGACGAACAGATAGACCGCGCCGTTGTTGCGGAGGGCGCCGGCGCTTTCCATCGGGTCGCCGACCGCCAGCACGGTGCCCGCGGCCGACAGCGCCAGGCTCTGGCCGAAGGAGCGGCCGGGAGCGGCGTTGGATGCCACCAGTTGCTGCCGCTCGCTCCAGGTGCCGCTGGCGCGCGCGAACAAGTGCACCCGGCCCGTGTTGCCGGCACGGGCGCCAACGGCCAGCGTGTCACCGGTGGCCGACAGGGCCAGGCTCTTGCCGAAGCTGTCGTGCAAGGCATTGGCCGGCGACTTCAGGAAGGCCTGCAGTTGCCAGCGCTGGCCTTGGCGAACATGCACATAGACCGCGCCGCTGTTGACCTGGTCGTTCGCGGAGGCGGGCTCCTGCGCGGCAATGCCGCTGAACGCGCTGCTTTCGCCGGGCGCACCCACGGCGAGCGTGCTGCCGTCGCTGGACAGGGCCACGCTGTAGCCGAATCGGTCGTCGGCGGTGGAGACGTCCGCCTTGAGGAAGCCGATGGCCGCGACCAGCTGGCCCGACACGCTCACGGGCGCGGAGTCGAGGCAGGTGCCGGCCCGGCAGGCCTGCAGGATGTAGCGCGCGTTGACCCGCGCGGGCAGGAACAAGCCGTGGTCGTGCGCGGTGGTGTTGGCGGGCAGCGTGGCCAACAAGGTGTAGCCCGAGGTGCCGTCCGGGTCCTCGAGCAGGCGGTAGTTGGTCTCGCCGGCCACGTCGCTCCAGGTGAAACGGAAGGTTTTGGCGACCATCGGCGTGAGCGTGAGGACCGGTGCCTGCGGACCCGAAGCGGAGGGAAGGGTGACGGAGGCGGCCGATGGCGCGCTGTCGGAGCCGCCGCCACAGGCGGCGAGAGAGCCGGCCAGGACCAGCAGCGCAAGGCGCGCGAGAACAGGTGTCGGTGGCGTTGCCATATCGCCTCTCAGAAAAGGTACGCGGCGCCCGCTCCGGGCACGCTGTTGTCGGAGGCATCGCCGTTGACCGTGGTGGCCGCGCTGCTCTCACCGCCAGCACCCACGGCCAGCGCTTGTCCGTCGGCGGACAGCGCGACGCTGGCGCCGAAGCCGTCGTTGACGTCGGCGTTGGGCGCTTTTACGTAGGCCCGCTCTTGCCAGGCGCCGCCGCTGCGCTTGAAGACGTAGACGGCCCCGCTCGTGCTCCGGCTGTTGTCGGACGGGCTGGTGCCGTCGCCGCTTTCGCCGCTGGCGCCCACGGCCAGGGTGTCGCCGTCGCCGGACAGCGCGAGGGAGGTGCCGAAGCGGTCCATTGCGTCGGTGTTGGCGGCTTTCAGGTAGGCCTGCTGCTGCCAGTGGCCGCTGCTGCGCGAGAACACGTAGACGGCACCGTTGGACACCCCCCCGTTGTCCAGCGGGTCGGTGCTGCGGCTCCTCTCGTCCTCGGCACCCACGGCCAGGGTGTCGCCATTGGCGGACAGCGCCACGCTGACACCGAAGCGGTCGCGGGCATTCGGGTTGGATGCCGTTAGGTAGGCCTGCTGCTGCCAGTGGCCGCCGCTGCGCGTGAAGACGTAGGCGGCGCCGCTGAAGACGAGGTTGTCGTTTTGCCCGCTGTCGCCCCAGGCGCCCACAGCCAGGGTGTCGCCACTGGCGGACAGCGCCACCCTGAAGCCGAAAAAGTCCTGCAGGTCGGTGGGGGACGCTTTCAGGAAGGCCTGCAACTGCCAGGCGCTGCCGCTGCGCGAGAACACATAGACGGCGCCGCTGGCCATGAGGCTGCGGTCGTACGGGTCGGTGCCTGAGCTGCTCTCGGCCTCGGCGCCGATGGCCAGGGTGTCGCCGTTGGCGTTCAGCGCGAGGCTGTTGCCGAACTGGTCGTACAAGCCGGTGTTGAAGGCTTTCAGATAGGCCTGCTGTTGCCAGGCGCCGCTGCTGCGCGAGAACACGTAGACAGCGCCGTTGCGTGAGCCGCTGTTGTCGAGCGGGTCAGCGCTGCGGCTGCGCTCTCCCGTGGCACCCACGGCCAGGGTATTGCCATCGGCGCTCAGCGCGAGGCTGCCGCCGAAGCGGTCGTAGGTGTCGGGGTTGGAGGCTTTCAGGCGGGCCTGCAGATGCCAGGTGGCGTTGGTGCGGGTGAAGACGTAGACGGCGCCGCTGCCGTCGAGGCTGTTGTCCAGCGGGTCGGCGCCCTGGCTGCTTTCGCCGCTGGCACCCACGGCCAGGGTGTCGCCATTGGCAGACAGCGCGACCGCCACGCCGAAGCGGTCGTTCGAATCGGCATTGAGGGCCTTCATGTAGCCGACTCCCTGGCTCAGCGGGCCCGACACCGAGACCGCCGCGGAGGCGGTGCACGTCGCGCCCTGGCAGGCCTGCAGGATGTAGCGCGCGTTGACCCGCTCGGGCAGGAATACCCCCTCGAGGTCGTGCTGCGTGGCATCGGCAGGCAAGATGGCCACAGGGGAATAGCCCGAGGTGCCGTCCGGGTCCTCGAGCAGGCGGTAGTTGGTCTCGCCGGCCACGTCGGTCCAGGTGAAGCGGAAGGTCTTGATGGCGGTCGGCGTGAGGCTGAGGGTGGGCGCCTGCGGACCCGTTGTCTCGGGCGCGGTGGTGGCCTGGCCCGATGACACGATGCTCAGCTCGCCGCCGCCACCGCAGGCGCCGAGCAGCGCCGGGAGGGCGATCAGGGCCGTGCGGATCAGGAAGGAGGACAGGGATTGCATGGTCGTTTCGCAGGTGGAAGCTGGCGAAGCGATTGGACTGGGTACCCCCTACCGGTTTCCATACCCCCATGGCAGTAATCACAGAAGCGTCAGGCCGTCTGTGTCCTGTGCCGCGCCGCGCGGCGCAGCGTTCGCGGGTGTCAGCGCGGGCCGGGCCGGCCGTCGTTCGTGGGCGTCGCCTCGGGTGCGCGCGGCTCGGTGAACAGGCGCACGGTGAACACCGCACCGCGCTTGCCATCGCCGCGGTTGGCCGCGTCGATGCGTCCGCCGTATCGCTCCACCAGTCCCTGGCTGATCCACAGGCCCAGGCCGTTGCCGTCGTTCTTCGTGGTGAAGAACGGGCGGAACAGGCGCTCGAATGCGGCCTCGCCCAGGCCGCAGCCGCTGTCGATCACCTGCAGCTCGGCACCGCCGTCCACATCGCGCGTGACCAGGTGCAGGCTGCCGCCCTCGGGCATGGCCTGGATGGCGTTGATGAGCAGGTTGATGATGACCTGCTGCAGTTCCTGCCGGTTGATGCCCACCGGGTGCGTGGCGCCGCGCTCGCGCACCACGGCGATGGCGGTCTGCGACAGCAGGTGGCCCACCAGCACCAGGCAGTCGTCCAGGGTGCGCTCCAGCGACAGCGCCTCGACGTAGCCCGCGTACTCGGTGGGCCGCGCGTACTGCAGCAGTTGCGTGACGATGATGCGCATGCGCTCGACCTGCTGGTCGAGCAGGCGCAGCTCGCCCGTCACAGGGGCGGTGGCCGCGCCCAGCGTGTCGCGGATGAGGTCCAGGTTGCCCTGCATCACCGCGATGGGGTTGTTGATCTCGTGCGCGATGCTGGCCGTGAGCTGGCCGATGGCGGCCAGCTTCTCGCTCTTGACGAGCTGCGCCTGCGCGAGCTGCAGAGATTCGTTGCTGGCCTGCAATTCGCGTGTGCGCTCGGCCACCTTGCGGTCGAGTTCGTCGGCCCAGCGCTGCAGCGCGCGCGTCTTTTCGTCGATGGTGTCGAGCAGGTGGTCGAGGTGGCCGGCGAGTTCGCCGAGTTCGTCGCGCGCGGGCAGCGGCCCCACGCGCGCGCCGTCCTGGCCCTGTTCCACGCGCTGCATGGTCAGGTTCATCTGCTGCACCGGCTGGAAGATGCTGCGCGCCCAGCGCAGCGAGAACCAGGCCGAGGCCGCCATCACGCCCCCGAAGATGAGGCCGATGAGCGCCAGCATGGCGTAGCGCACCAGGCGAAACGGCGCTTCAGTGAAGCCCACGTAGAGCATGCCGATGCGCGTGCCGTGCGCGTCGGCGACCGGTTGGTAGGCCGAGACGTACCAGTCGTTCACCACGAAGGCCAGGTCCAGCCAGGTGCGGCCCTCGCGGAGCACGGTGTCGCGCACCGCCTGCGATACGCGTGTGCCGATGGCGCGGCGGTCCTGGAATAGGCGCACGTTGGTGGTGATGCGCACGTCGTCCAGGAACAGCGTGGCCGTGCCCTGGCTGCTGAAGGGCAGCGAGCCGTCCGGGTAGACGATGCGGTTGATGTGGTCGATGAAATCGAGGTTCTGGTTCAGCAGCACGCCGCCGCTGAGCAGGCCGAGGACGCGGCCGTGCGCGTCGGTCACGGGCAGGGTGGCCTGGGCCACCATGGCGCGCTCTTCGGCGCTGCGCTGCGTGGGCGTGGCGTTGCGCGTGGGCACCAGCGCGATGCCGAGTCGCGACACCAGGTGCGGCGCCAGCGCCTGCAGTGCGGGGCGTTCGAGCACCAGCAGGCTGGCCTTGGCGCGGTCGCGCCGGGTTTGTGTGGACTCGGTCAGCGCGCGCGGCTGCGCCTGCATGCCGGCGCGCCGGTCCTCCAGGCTGAGCCCGGGCGGCGCACCGCGCGCGAGCGGCTGGCCGCCCGGGTCGTAGAGCACGAGGAAGTCGAGGCCCAGGCGCTCGCGTTCGGTGGCCAGATGGGCCGAGAGCCGCTCCCGCGCATCGGGCGTGCCGGGGCGCAAGCCGTCGGCCAGCGCGCGCGAATCGGCCACGCCTTGCGTTCCCGAGCCGATCTCGGTGAGCACCTGGTCGAAGTAGCCTTGCGCCACGGCCAGGTCGCTCTGCACCTTGGTGATCAGCAGGCGGTCATAGGCCTGGTTGCTCCACACCGCCAGCGCCAGCACCAGCAGCGGGAACGCCACCAGCAGCGGCAGCAGCGCCATGGCCAGCAGCTTGTTGCGCACCGAGGTGGCCAGCCACCGCGGTGTGCGCCAGGGTGAGCCGCCGTTCAGGCCACGCCCCATTCGGCCACGCGCCTTTCGAGTGTGCGGCGCGATACGCCGAGCAACTGCGCGGCGCGCGTCTTGTCGCCCTGCACCGAGTCGAGCACGGAGAGGATGTGCATCTTCTCCAGCGTGTGCAGGTCGGTGGGCTTCTCGGTCGTTGGTGCCTTCGGCGTGCCCGGGTAGAGCGCCGACACGTTGAGGCTGCCCAGGATGAGCGAGCGCTCGATGAGGTTGCGCAGCTCACGCACGTTGCCCGGCCAGTCGTACTGCTGAAGGAAATCCATCTCCTGTTCGCTGATGCGCAGTGGCGCGACGCCAAGCGCGGGCGAGAGCTGCGCCATGAAGTGCGCCACCAGGGCGGGGATGTCGGCCTTGTGCTCGCGCAGCGGCGGCAGCGCGAGCTCGACCACTTGCAGGCGGAAGTAGAGGTCCTTGCGGAAGCGGCCGGCGTCGACCTCGGCGCTGAGTTGGCGGTTGGTGGCGGCCACGATGCGCAGGTTGACCGGCACGAGCTGTTCGCTGCCCACGGGACGGATGCGCAGGTCCTCGATGGCGCGCAGCAGCGTGGCCTGGATGGGCAGCGGCAGCTCGGCGATCTCGTCCAGGAACAGCGTTCCGCCCTGCGCATAGTGGAACAGGCCGTCGCGCGTGCGCGTGGCGCCGGGGAAGGCGCCCTTGGCGTGGCCGAAGAGTTCGCTGGCGATGAGATCGGGCGAGACGGCCGCGCAGTTGACCGGCACGAAGGGGCCGCCCGCGCGCGCGCCCATCGCGTGCAGTTCGCGCGCGACGAGTTCCTTGCCGGTGCCGGACTCGCCCTGAAGCAGCACGGTGCTGTCCACACTGGCCACGCGCTCGAGCGAGCCGCGCAGCGTGGCCATGGACGGCGAGGCACCCACCAGCGTGCCGCGTTGCGCGGCGGCGGGCCCCATGGCGCGGCGCAGCACGAAGTTCTCGCGCCGAAGCCGTGATCGCTCATGGCACTGTTTGATGGCGTTGAGGATCTGCGGCACGCGAAACGGCTTGAGGATGAAATCGGACGCGCCCGCGCGCAGGGCCTCGATGGCGGTGTCCAGGTCGGCGAAGGCGGTGATGAGGATCACCTCGCCGGTGTATCCCTGCTCGCGCAGTTCCTTGAGCCACTCGACGCCGCTCTTGCCGGGCAGCGAGATGTCGAGCACCACGAGGTCCACATGGTGGCCGCGCAGCCATTCGGCGCCTTCCTCGGCGCTGGTCGCGCTCATCACGAAGTGGCAGCGCGGCGCCAGCGTCTTGACGAGGAAGTTGAGCATGCCCTGTTCGTCGTCCACCACCAGGATGGACCAGTGGGGCCAGCCGTCCAGGCTGCGATCGGGGCTCGTCGGGGTGTTGATGGTCTCCACCATCGGATTCTATGGAGGAGCCCGATGGATTCACTCGGGCATTGGCCTTGGCGCGTCGTTTCGCCACGGCCTGCAAGAGCGACAAGTTGTCGCGATCCACTTGACAGGATGACGCGCCGCATCGTCGACGCGGTCCAAAGTTTTGCGGGTTTGCCCTTGCTTCGTACCGCCAGCGTGCTCACTTTCGAATCGCGTTGAGAGGGGTTCTCATTGCCATCGATTGGCATGCTTCTGGCTTTTCGGTCCTCGCATGCTTCGCCGCGCCGGTCGGTGCGCTCGTCACGCGAGGACACCCCTGTCAACATTCACATGCACTCGCTTGCATACCCCTGGGGGTGGAAGTAGATTCGCCCATATGCAAGGAGCCCACACGTGGTGTGTGCGGGCCCTGCGTACCTGGAGACACGCATGAAAGAGTCCTCCCGCTCCGGCCCGGCCGAGGGCCGTTCGCGCCTGAGCCGCCGCACGCTGTTCGCGGGTGCGGGCACCGTCGGCGCCGTGGCCGCGGTGGCCACCGTGATGCCCGGCGTCCAAGCCCCCGAGACCGCCGCCGCCGAGCCGAAGCCGGCGCCCGAACGTGGCGGCGGCTACACGCTGAGCGAACACGTCAAGCACTACTACCGCACGACGCGCATCTGAGCGTCGCCGCGAGAACGAACAACCCACGAACGGTCCCGTCCGCTGACAGCCCGCCCCACGGCAGTCATCAGCGCCCCAGGAGACACACCATGTTGCTGACCAAGAAATCCTCTTCCACCGGTGGCCGCGGCGCGCCGGCGCACGCCACCTTCGTGAATGCGCTGCAGCGGGGCCTGTCGTCCGCGCTGCCCACCATGGACCGACGTTCCTTCCTGCGCCGATCGGGCCTGGGCGTGGGCGTCGGCCTGGCGGCGGGCCAGCTCGCGCTGGTGAAGAAGGCCAAGGCCGCGTCGGGCGGCTCCATCGACGGCACCGGCAAGATCGAGGTGCGCCGCACCGTGTGCACGCACTGTTCGGTGGGCTGCGCCACCGACGCCATCGTCGAGAACGGCGTGTGGGTGCGCCAGGAGCCGGTGTTCGACTCGCCCATCAACCTGGGCGCGCACTGCGCCAAGGGCGCTTCGGTGCGCGAGCACGGCCACGGCGAGTACCGCCTGCGCTACCCGATGAAGCTGGTCAACGGCAAGTACCAGCGCATCAGCTGGGACGAGGCCTACGACGGCATCGTGAAGAAGATGAAGGCGCTGCGCGAGGCCAGCGGCCCCGATTCGGTGTATTTCGTTGGCTCGTCCAAGCACAACAACGAGCAGTCCTATCTGCTGCGCAAGTTCGTGAGCTTCTGGGGCACGAACAACTGCGATCACCAGGCCCGCATCTGTCACTCCACCACGGTGGCCGGCGTCGCGAATACCTGGGGTTACGGGGCGATGACCAACTCGTACAACGACATGCAGAACAGCAAGTGCGCGTTGTACATCGGCTCCAACGCCGCCGAAGCGCACCCGGTCTCGCTGCTGCACATGCTGCACTCCAAGGAGAACGGCTGCAAGATGATCGTGGTGGACCCGCGCTTCACCCGCACGGCGGCCAAGGCCGACGAGTACGTGCGCATCCGCTCGGGCACCGACATCCCCTTCCTCTTCGGCCTGCTGTACCACATCTTCAAGAACGGCTGGGAAGACAAGAAGTACATCAACGACCGCGTCTACGGCATGGAGGCGGTGAAGGCCGACGTGATGGCCAAGTGGACGCCCGACAAGGTGGAGGAGGCCTGCGGCGTCAAGGAAGAGCAGATGTTCCGCGTGGCCGAGATGATGGCCAAGAACCGCCCGTCCACGCTGGTGTGGTGCATGGGTCAGACGCAACACACCATCGGCAACGCCATGGTGCGCGCCTCGTGCATCGTGCAACTGGCGCTGGGCAACATCGGTGTCAGCGGTGGCGGCGCCAACATCTTCCGCGGCCACGACAACGTGCAGGGCGCCACCGATGTGGGACCGAACCCCGACTCGCTGCCCGGCTACTACGGCATCGCGGCCGGCTCGTGGAAACACTACGCCGCCGTCTGGGGTGTGGACTACGACTGGATCAAGTCGCAGTACGCCGAGGGCATGATGGAAAAGTCCGGCATCACGGTGTCGCGCTGGATCGACGGTGTGCTGGAGAAGAACGAGCTCATCGACCAGGGCCCGAACATCCGCGGCATGTTCTTCTGGGGCCACGCGCCGAACTCGCAGACGCGCGGCCTGGAGATGAAGAAGGCCATGGACGCGCTGGACCTGCTGGTGGTGATCGACCCCTATCCATCGGCCACGGCGTCGATGGCGGCCATGCCGAGCGACAAGATCAATCCCGAGCGCGAGGTCTACCTGCTGCCGGCGGCCACGCAGTTCGAAACCAGCGGCTCGGTGACGGCGTCCAACCGCTCCATCCAGTGGCGCGAGAAGGTGATCGACCCGCTGTGGGAAAGCCGCAGCGACCACATGATCATGCATGAGTTCGCGCAGAAGCTCGGCTTTGCCGAGCAGCTCAGCAAGAACTACAAGATGCAGAAGGTCAAGGGCCGCGACGAGCCCGTGCCCGAGGACATCCTGCGCGAGATCAACCGCGGCATGTGGACCATCGGCTACACCGGCCAGAGCCCGGAGCGCCTGAAGGCCCACATGCGCAACATGGGCGCCTTCGACATCAAGACCCTGCGCTGCAAGGGCAAGGTGGTCGACAAGGAAACCGGCTACGACATGTCGGGCGACTACTTCGGTCTGCCCTGGCCTTGCTACGGCACCGCGGAAATCAAGCACCCCGGCTCGCCCAACCTGTACAGCACCGAGCGGCACGTGATGGACGGCGGCGGCAACTTCCGCGCCAATTTCGGCGTGGAGCGGGACGGCGTGAACCTGCTGGCCGAAGACGGCTCGCATTCCAAGGGCGCGGAGATCACCACCGGCTACCCCGAGTTCGACCACGTGCTGCTCAAGAAGCTGGGCTGGTGGGACGAGCTCACCGAGGCCGAGAAGAAGGCCGCCGAAGGCAAGAACTGGAAGACCGACCTGTCCGGCGGCATCCAGCGCGTGACCATGAAGCACGGCTGCCACCCGTTCGGCAACGCCAAGGCGCGCGCGGTGGTGTGGAACTTCCCCGACGCGATCCCGCAGCACCGCGAACCGGTGTATGGCACGCGCCCGGACCTCATCGCCAAGTACCCCAGCCACGACGACCAGAAGAACCGCTGGCGCCTGCCCATCCTCTACAAGTCGCTGCAGGCGAAAAACGTCGAGGACAAGCTGCACGAGAAATTCCCGCTGATCATGACCTCGGGCCGTCTGGTCGAGTACGAGGGTGGCGGCGAGGAAACGCGCTCCAACCCCTGGCTGGCCGAGCTGCAGCAGAACATGTTCGTGGAGATCAACCCGCAGGCGGCGAACGCGCGCGGCATTCGCCAGGGCGAGCAGGTGTGGGTGAGTTCGCCCACCGGTGCACGCCTGAAGGTGATGGCCCTGGTGACCGAGCGTGTGGGCCCCGACACGGTGTTCCTGCCGTTCCACTTCTCGGGCCACTGGCAGGGCACCGACATGAAGCCCTACTACCCGGACGGCGCGTACCCGGTGGTGCGTGGCGAGGCGGTCAACACGGCCACCACCTACGGCTACGACATCGTGACGATGATGCAAGAGACCAAGACCACGATCTGCAACGTCGAGAAGGCGTGAGGAGCACAACATGGCACGAATGAAATTCCTCTGTGACGCCGAGCGCTGCATCGAGTGCAACGCCTGCGTCACCGCCTGCAAGAACGAGCACGAGGTGCCCTGGGGCGTCAACCGCCGCCGCGTCGTCACGCTCAACGACGGCGTGCCGGGCGAGAAGTCGATCTCGGTGGCCTGCATGCACTGCACCGACGCGCCCTGCATGGCGGTCTGCCCGGTGAACTGCTTCTACCGCACCGACGAAGGCGTGGTGCTGCACGACAAGGACGTCTGCATCGGCTGCGGCTACTGCTTCTACGCCTGCCCCTTCGGCGCGCCGCAGTTCCCCTCGCAGGGCACCTTCGGCGTGCGCGGCAAGATGGACAAGTGCACCTTCTGCGCCGGCGGCCCCGAAGCCCACGGCAGCCAGAGCGAGTTCGAGAAGTACGGCCGCAACCGCCTGGCCGAAGGCAAGCTGCCGGCCTGCGCCGAGATGTGCTCCACCAAGGCCCTGCTGGCCGGCGACGGCGACACCGTGGCCGACATCTTCCGCACCCGCGTGATCACGCGCGGCAAGGGCGCGGAAGTCTGGGGCTGGGGCACCGCGTATGGCACCGCCGAAGGGAAGAAGTCGTGATGAAACGCCTGAGCCTCACCTCCCTTGCGATGGCGGCCCTGCTGGGCCTGGTGGCCTGTGGCGAGAAGCCGCAGGAAATGAACGCCAATGGCGTGAAGCAGGACAACGCCGCCTACAGCGGTGTCGGCCAGAGCCAGTACGTGCAATCCGGCTGGAGTGCCGGCGACAAGGGCAGCTGGGAGAAGCAGCTCAAGACGCGTGCGCAGTACGGCCAGAACGACTACACGCGCATCGGTGCGCAGCCGAAGTGAGGGCGATGGCCATGCACAAGCCAATCAACCCGCGCTGGCGTGCCTGGCTCGCGGCGCTGCTGCTGGGCACGGGCCTTGCCACGGCATCGGCCCAGGCGCCCAAGCCGGTCCCTGACGACCCCGCGCCGGCGCCCCAGCAGGCGACGCCGGCGCCGGCCGGACAGGGCGGCATCAAGAGCCAGAACATCTTCGACATTCGCCCCGACGCCGACACCGCGCCCGGCTACCGCGACCAGACCAACGCCGAGCGCCGCCAGGTGCAGCCCGGCAACAACGCGCCCATGTGGCGCGACGTGAGCAAGGGCGTGACCGGCTCCACCATGTTGCCCTACCCCGAGTACGGCAACCTGATCCAGGGCTTCGTGCAGTACCCCGGTTCGCGGCTCACCACCGCCGGCGAAGCCTGGCGCCAGGTGCGCAACAACTGGATCATTCCCTACGGTGGCTCGCTGCTGCTGATCGTGCTGGTGGCGATCGCGCTGTTCTACTTCGCCAAGGGCTCCATCAAGCTGCACGGCGCCGAGACCGGCCGCAAGATCGAGCGCTTCACCTACTTCGAGCGCGCGGCGCACTGGATGAACGCGATCGCCTTCGTGGCGCTGGCGGTCTCCGGCATCGTCATGGCCTTCGGCAAGTTCTTCCTGCTGCCCATCATCGGCGCCACGCTGTTCGGCTGGCTCACCTACGCGCTGAAGAACGTGCACAACTTCGTCGGCCCGCTGTTCGCGGTGTCGCTGGTGGTGGTGATCTTCACCTTCATCAAGGACAACCTGCCGGCCAAGGAAGACATCAACTGGCTGCTCAAGGGCGGCGGCCTGTTCAGCGGCAAGGAAGTGCCCTCGCACCGTTTCAATGCGGGCGAGAAGGTGGTGTTCTGGGCCGGCGTCTTCTTCTTCGGCCTGATCGTGGTGGGCTCCGGCCTGTTCCTGGACAAGCTGCTGCCCGTGCTGGAGTTCACCCGCGCCAACATGCAGGTGGCGCACATGATCCACGCCACGGCCGCGGCGCTGATGATGGCGCTGTTCCTCGGCCACATCTACCTGGGCACCATCGGCATGAAGGGCGCCTACAAGGCCATGAAGACCGGCTACGTGGACGAGACCTGGGCCAAGGAGCACCACGAGCTCTGGTACGACGACATCAAGGCCGGCAAGATCCCCGCGCAGCGCTCGGCGAACAAGCCCGAAGGCGCGGCCGGCCAGCCGGCGAAGGCCTGACCGATTCCTGGAGACAGACCGCATGAGCATCCGCACGATCGCCGCCACTCCCGCCATCGCCCTGGCCCTGCTGGCCACCAGCGCGCTGGTGCAGGCCAAGCTGCCCGCGCCGCCGCCGCCCACGCCCGAAGCCGCCGCCAAGGCCGACGAGGCCAAGGCCCGCACCGCCTACAACGCCAAGGTCGAGGCCTACAAGCTCTGCAAGGCGATGGACAAAGCTGCGGCCAGCTACTTCAAGACCACCGGCGCGGGCAAACAGCCCTCGCCGGGGGCGCCGGCCTGCACCGACCCGGGGGCGTTCGCCTACACGCCGCCCAAGCCCCTGGAAGCGGCGGGCGCGCATTCGCCGCCCGAGACGGCCACCAAGCCACCGAGCAGCCAGACCCCGGCGGCAGCGCCGACGCCCAAGAAGCCCTGAGCCTCGGCTTGGACTGCCTCCGGCGGCAGCCGTCCGATGCCCCTGCGTGGGGCAACAGCAAAGGCCGCACCCTCCGGTGCCGGCCTTTTTCTTTAGTAGTCTTGCCCCCATGCGCCTGCCCCAACTGACCGAGGCCCGAGCCCCGCTGACCGAGGCGGTCGACGCTGTCGACGAGTTCGGCCAGCGCCGGGCCATCCACATCCCCGCCGAGCGGGACCTCACCGTTTACGTGGACAAGCGCGAGCTGGTGACGCTGATGACGCTGGGCGCTCAGCCCGAGTGGCTCACCCTGGGCTACCTGCTCAACCAGCGGCTCATTGCGTCGGTGGAGGACATCGAGTCCATCACGGTCGACTGGGATGTGAACGCCGCGAGCGTGAAGACGCGCCACGGCATCGAGCGCATCGAGGAGCGCACGGCCAGGCGCGTGGTCACCACCGGCTGCGGGCAGGGCAGCGTGTTCGGCGGCCTCATGGACGACCTCGACCGCATCGCGCTGCCCCCGGGTGTGCTGCGCCAGTCACAGGTCTACGCCATCGTGGACGCGATCCGGGTGAAGGAGAGCACCTACAAGTCCGCCGGCTCGGTGCACGCCTGCGCGCTGTTCCGCGGCACCGAACTCGCCCTGTTCGTGGAAGACGTGGGGCGCCACAACGCGGTGGACACGATCGCGGGCTGGCTGGCGCTGCAGGACGATGCGCCTCGCGACAGGGCGGAAGGCATGCTGGACAAGGTCTTCTACACCACCGGCCGCCTGACCAGCGAGATGGTCATCAAGAGCGCGCAGATGGGTGTGGCGGCGGTGATCTCGCGCAGCGGCATCACGCAGATGGGCCTGCAGGTGGCGCGGCGCGTGGGCCTGTGCGCGGTGGGTCGCGCCACCAACAAGCACTTTCTTTGCTACGCCAACCCCGAGCGGCTGGTGTACGACGCGGTGCCCCAGGCGGCGCGGGCCTGATCGGTCGGCGGACCCGGTCGGATCAGGCGAGCGCTCAGGCCGCCTTCAAGGCGAGCCGGCTCGCGTGTTTCCATGCCCGCCGCAGCACGGCCGGCGACCACGACTCTTCCGGAATCAGCAGCACGCCGCGTGCGCGCATCCACTGGCCCAGGTCCACGTGGCTGGTGGCCACGGTGAGCGGGATGGCCAGCAGCAGGGGCAGGGCCACGGGCGCCAGCCACAGCAGGGCGGCGGCGTTGAGCAGGGCCACGCCCAGGCCCATGAGGGCGATGACGGTGGTCATGGGCGCCAGGCGCTGGGCGGCGTCGCGCCAACTCACGCCATTGGCTTCCCGCGGGGGCGACTTCCATTCCAGTTTCAAGCCAGTGAGCGCGACCAGCACGAACAGCGAGTGCGCCAGCATGCGGATGGGCGCCTGCAGCACGGCCAGCAGGGTCTCGGCCACGGCGCTGAGCATCAGCGTGCCGGTGCCGCCGAACTGGCGCTGCTCGCGCTTGAGGAAGACGGCGATCAGGCCCAGGATGCGCGGCATGAACAGCAGGCACAGCGTCCAGACCCACAGGCCGCGCAGCTCGGCCGGCAGGGCGTGCCAGCTCGGCAGCAGGGTGCTGTCGGCCACCCACAGGGCAGTGCCGATGGTGAGGAAGCCCAGCCACAGCGGTGCCGACAGGTAGGACATGGCGCCGATGGCGAACATGCTGCGGTGCACGCGGTGGATGCCGGGCTCGGCCATCAGGCGCGCGTTCTGCAGGTTGCCCTGGCACCAGCGGCGGTCGCGCTGCAGCTCGCTCAGCAGGTCGGGCGGTTGCTGCTCGTAGCTGCCCTGCAGGTCGGAGACCAGCCACACGTGGTAGCCGGCGCGGCGCATCAGCGCGGCCTCGACGAAGTCGTGCGACATGATGCCGCCGGACATGCCGCCCGTGCCCGCGATGGGTGCGAGCGCGCAGTGCTTCATGAAAGGCTCGAGCCGGATGATGGCGTTGTGGCCCCAGTAGTGCGATTCACCGAGCTGCCAGAACTGCATGCCCAGCGTGAACAGGCGGCCGGTCACGCGCGAGGCGAACTGCTGCGAGCGCGCATGCAGCGTGGCGTGGCCCACGGCCTGGGTGGCGGTCTGGATGATGCCGGCGCGCGGGTGCGCCTCCATCAGCTTGACCATGTCGGCCAGGCAGCGGCCGCTCATGACGCTGTCGGCGTCGAGCACGACCATGTAGCGGTAGTCCTTGCCCCAGCGGCGGCAGAAGTCGGCCACGTTGCCGGCCTTGCGGTGGGTGCGGCGCGTGCGCAGGCGGTAGTACACCTCGATGGCGGGCAGGCCGCTGGTGGCGAGTTCGCTGCGCAGGTTTTCCCAGGCGGCGCGTTCGGCGCGCTGGATCGCGGGGTCGTAGCTGTCGGACAGCACGAAGACGTCGAAGACCTTGGATTCGCCGGTGGCGGCGAGCGACTCGCAGGTGGCGCGCAGGCCGGCGAAGACGGTGGCCACGTCCTCGTTGCAGATCGGCATGATGATGGCGGTGCGCGCCTCGGGGTTCATCACGTGGTCGCGAACCTCGGCGGCGCGCAGTGTGTGCCGGTCACCGAAGAGCGAGACCCAGAAGCCCATGAGTGCGGTGACGAAGCCGGTCAGCACCCAGGCCGAGAGCACCACGAACAGCGTGAGCTGCGCCACGCGAAGCACGCCGTTGCCGCCCTCGGGCTGCAACTCCCAGAACATCAGCCCGGCCATCAGCGTCCAGGCCAGGGTGAGCGCAACGAAGATCGCGCGGCGCCAGTTGGCGGCGTTCTGCCAGGGCTCCAGCGGTTCGCCGGCCTGCGTGGGGCGGGGGCCATACGGGGGCAGCAGGCCGCTGGCCGTGCTGAGCAGGGCGGTGCCGATGCTGTTCCAGAAGCCACGCCAGGGGCGCGGCGTCATGGAGCCCCGGTTGATGGGGGGGGCGGTCACCGCGTTCGGGTGACGCTCTTCCCGCAGCAGGCTGCGGGGCTTCATTCGGGCAGCAGAAGTTGCGTCCATGTTTCGCTCACGGTGTGTTGCTGGTGTTGAAGGAAGGCGCGCAGTTCGACCGGTTGGGTGGGGTCGATGCGCTCCACGCGCAGGCTCAGGCGCCAGGTGCGCGTGGCCGGGTTGGGGTAGGCCACGGCTTCGAGCACGCGGCCGTTGGCGTTGGTGCTGACCTTGGGCTCGACGGTGGCGCCGGCGGGCAGGGCGTCCAGCGCGGGGCCGGCGAAGTCGAGCACGAACTTGGGCTGGGCGGCCTGTTCGGCGGCGTTGAGCTTGGTGTAGCCGTAGCCGCGGCGGCTCTGCGTCACCCAGCTCGAGGGCGGACGCTGCTGCTCGTCGCCCTGCCAGGCCAGGTCGTAGCGCAGCTCCATCGGCTGGCCGGGCACCAGCGGCTGCGCCGGCACCCAGTAGGCAACGATGTTGTCGTGTGTCTCGTCGGGCGTGGGCAACTGCACCAGTTCCACGCGACCAGCGCCCCAGTTGCCCACCGGTTGCACCCAGGCGCTGGGGCGGCGCTCGTAGCGGGCCTCCACGTCTTCGTAGCTGACGAAGCGCCGGTCGCGCTGCATGAGGCCGAAGCCGCGCGGGTTGGTGGTGCCGAAGGAGCTGACGGCGATGGCCTTGGGCCGCTGCAGCGGGCGCCACATCCACTCGCCCTCGCCGGTGACCAGCATCAGGCCGTCGGAGTCGTGCACTTCGGGACGGAAGTCGCCGGGCAGGGGCTGGTTCTCACCCGACAGGAACATGCTGGTGAGCGGCGCGATGCCCAGGGTGGCCACCGGCCCGGCGCCCTCACGCGCGAACAGGCGCAGGCGCACGCTCATGGTGGTGGTGAAGCCGGGACGGATGACGAATTCGTAGGCGCCGGTGACGCGCTGCGATTCGAGCAGGGCCATGACCGTGAGCTCGCGCGCGTCGGCGGTGGGGCGGCGCAGCCAGAACTCGCTGAAGCGCGGGAATTCCTCGCCCTTGCCGCCCACGGTGTCGATGGCCAGGCCGCGCGCCGACAGGCCGTAGCCCTGTTGCGCGCCGAGGGCACGGAAGTAGCTGGCGCCGAGGAAGACGGCCAACTCGTCCTTGTAGGCGATGTTGTTGAGCGGGTAGTGCAGACGAAAGCCCGCGTGGCCCAGATCACCCCAGCCACTGGTGTCGAAGCTGTTCTTGCCGAAGTGGAAGTCCTCGGCGCGGTAGGGCAGGGTGCGCACCTGGCCGTCGGGCGCGACCTCGTGGATGCGCACCGGCTGGGTCTGGTACAGGCCGAGGTGGAAGTACTGCGCCTCGAACGGCAGGTTCAGGTCGCGCCAGGTGGAGCGCTCGGTGCGGAAGCGGATGTCGCGCAGCTGGTCGTAGGTGATGCTGGCCAGGGCCGGGGGCAGCTTGTCGCCGCTTTCGCGCCAGGGTTCGGCGGCGCGCGTCTGGGCGAGGTGGGCGAGCTGGTCCCAGCTCAGGGCCCGGGCCGGGGAGGACACCAGCGCCAGCGCGGCCAGCAGGCCGCTCAGGCGCCAGGCCGTGGCACGCAGGGGGAAGGGAAAAACCGAAGGCATGCCCCTATAGGGCAAGCCCTGTGCCAAAACCGAAAAGCGCTTTCAGATCAAGGGCTTGGCGTCGCCGCGATCGGCATTTCGGCGGATTCGGCCTCCGAAATGCGGGTAAACCCTCGAATTTGTCGTCGATCGGCGACGGATGGTGGGGTGGCCTGAAATATCCCCAATGAAATCAACGATCTTCGGCTGTCAGGTATCGGCGACAGCCTCGTCTCCGCCGATGTCGGGGGCGCTGGCCCCGTCGCTCTTGAACAGGCCCGGGGTGAGCGCGTGCTTCTGCAGCAGGCGATAGAACTCCGTGCGGTTGCGCTGGGCCAGGCGGGCGGCGTCGGCCACGTTGCCATCGGTCATCTTGAGCAGATCGACGAGGTAGTCGCGCTCGAAGCGCTGGCGTGCCTCGGTGAAGCTGAGCACCTCCACCGAAGGCGTGCGCAGCGCGCGCTGCACCAGGGCCAGCGGCACCAGCGGCGTGGTGGACAGGGCGCAGACCTGCTCGACCACGTTGTAGAGCTGGCGCACGTTGCCGGGCCAGGTGGCCATGGTCAGCGCCTTGAGCGCCTCGGGCGCGAAGCCCGAGCTGCGCTTGCCGTATTTGGCGGCCAGCTTGGCGAGGAAGTGGTTCGCCAGCAGGGGGATGTCCTCGCGCCGCTCGGCCAGGGTGGGCAGGGTGAGCGTGACGACGTTGAGGCGGTAGTACAGGTCCTCGCGGAACTGGCCCTCGGCCATGGCGGCCTCCAGGTCGCGGTGCGTGGCGGAGACGATGCGCACGTCCACCGGCACCGACTGGCTGGAGCCCAGGGGGCGCACCTCGCGCTCCTGCAGCACGCGCAGCAGCTTGACCTGCAGCGCCGGCGGCATGTCGCCGATCTCGTCGAGCAACAGCGTGCCGCCGTCGGCGGCCTGGAACAGGCCCTTGTGGTTGCTCACGGCGTCGGTGAAGGCGCCCTTCATGTGGCCGAACAGCTCGGATTCGAGCAGGGCCTCGGGGATGGCGCCGCAGTTGACCGCCACGAAGGGCTTGCCCGCGCGCGCGCTGGCCTTGTGGATGGCGTGCGCCAGCATCTCCTTGCCGGTGCCCGAGTCGCCCCGCAGCAGCACGCTGGCATCGCTTTGCGCGACCATGCGCGCCTCGGCCAGCAGGTCGTCCATGCGGTTGGAGCGGCTCACGATGTCGCGGCGCCAGGCTTCGTCCGAGCGCCGCGAGGGGCCGGCCGGCGTGCTCAGCGCCAGGGCCTGGGCGATCTTGTCGAGCAGTTCCTTGGCTTCGTAGGGTTTGGTGAGGTAGCCGAACACGCCGCGCGCGGTGGCGTCGACGGCGTCGGGAATGGTGCCGTGCGCGGTGAGCAGGATGACCGGCAGCGAGGGGTGGCGCGCGCGCACGTCGGCGAACAGGGCCAGGCCGTCGCGCCCGGGCAGGCGCACGTCCGACAGCACCAGCTGCGGGCGCTCGATCTCGAGCTGGGCCAGTGCGGCCTCGGCCGAGCCCACGGCCGTGACCTGGTAGCCGGCGGATCCCAGGCGCATGGACAGCAGGCGCAGCATGTCCGGGTCGTCGTCGACGACGAGGATGCGCGCGCGGTGGTGCGGGTGTTCGCTCATGCCGGGTCCCGCCTCAGGGTGCACGCGGCGCGGGCGCAGCGGGCGCCGGCGCGCGGTTGTTGATGCTGCGTTCGATGGCGCGCATGGCCTCCAGGCGCTCGTTGAGCTGGTCGATGCGGCGCTGGTGGTCGCGCAGTTGCGCGGCCTGTTTGTCCATCGCCTCTTCCAGCTTGCGCTGTTCCATGAAGCGCTGCACAAGCAGCCGGGCCAGGGGCTTGAGCGGCGCGGCCTCGGGCGTGGGGCTGTTGGCCACGCGCTGGGCGAGGCCGAGGGCGCGGGCCGTCTCCACGGGCTGGTTCAGGTGCATCAGGGCAAGGGACAGGCGCAACTGCCGCTCGGGCACGCCACCCGGATCGCCCAGGGCGGCGATCTCCAGGCTCAGCTCGGCGGGCGTGAGGGCGCGCACGCGGTCGGCGTAGCGCAGCAGTTGCGCAGCGGCCTCGGCTTCGGGCGCCGTGGCCTGTGCGGGTTGCACGAGGGAAGGCATCGGCGGGGCGACGGGCGCCGCGGCCACGGCCGCGGGCGTCGACGCCTGGACCGGCTGAGGGCTGGCCGCGCTCACGGGGGACAAGGCGGGCCCGGTCGGCGCCGGGGCGGGGGCGGGCGGCAGGGGCGTGGTGGCGCAGGCGCTCAGGGCGCAGGTGGCCAGCCAGAGCCCGACCCGTGCGCGGGTGGTGCCGAAGGGGACGGGCGCCGGGGCGGGCGCGAATTCATGTGGCATGGGGCAACTCGATGCGAAAGTGGGCACCCGGGGTGCCGGCGAGCAACTCGACGCGGCCGCCATGGGCGACGACGTATTCATGGACGATGGACAGGCCGATGCCGGTGCCGCGCACCGCGCCCTCTGGCTGGCGTTCGCCCCGGTAAAAGGGTTCGAAGATGCGGTCGCGGTCGGCCGGGGCCACGCCGGGCCCCTGGTCGACGATGTCGATGCTCACGCGACCGGGCAGGCTCAGCAACACCAGGCGGATGGTGCCACCATGCGGTGAAAAACGGATGGCGTTGAGCAGGAGATTGCCGATCGCCGAGACCATTTTTTCGCGATCGACCTGCAGCCAGACCGGCTCGCCTTCGACGCGCACCTCCAGGCCATGCGCCAGCCAGTGCAGGCGCTGGGCTTCCACCAGGTCGTCGAGCAGGCCGCGCAGGTCGGTGCGCTCGCGCTTGAGCTGGCGCGCCTCGAAGGCCACGGCGTTGAAGCGCAGCAAGGCCTCGATCTGCGTCTGCAGCACCTGGGTGTTGTGCTGAAGGATGTTCACCACCTCGGCCTGATCGGGGTTGAGCGGGCCGGCGATGCCGTCGCCCAGCACCGACACGCCTTCGCGCAGGGAGGCCAGCGGTGTCTTGAGCTCGTGCGAAATGTGCCGCAGGAAGCGCGCCTTGTCGGCGTCGAGCTCCATCAGGCGCAGGCGCAGCCAGTCGAGCTGCTGTCCGACGCGGCGCACGTCGCGCGGGCCCACGATGTCGATCGGCTGGTCGAGCCGGTTCTCGCCGAGCGAGACGATGGCGCGCTCCAGCCGCTTGAAGGGTTTGGCCAGCCAGATGCCGAAGCCCAGCGCCATGCCCGCAGCCAGCAGGATGGCGCCGGTGACGATGCGCGTGAGCTGGTCCTGGTTGCGCTGGAAGCGCGCCTGCAACGCGGCGTTGCGCCCGGCGATGATGGACTGCACCTTCTGCGCGATGGAGGCGCTGTGGCCGTCGAGTTCGCGAAAGGCGCGCGCCACGTCGCGCTCGCGGTCCAGCGCGGTCTCGGGCGGGCCGTCGAGCAGGTCGGCCACCACCTGCATCTGCTCGCGCCAGTTCTGCGCGAACTCGGGCGGCAGTTCGTTGTCCTGCAGGCGCTGGAGGATCTCGCGCGCGTGGCCCGCGGCTTCGGTGAAGCGCTGGCGCAACTGGTTGTCTCGCAACACCAGCGACTGGCGCGCCGCGCGCTCCATGGTGAGGCTGCGCTCGGACAGCGACTGCGCGGCGGTGGACAGGGCGATGGCCTGCTCCGCACCCTCACGGCTTTGCTGCAGCAGGGTTTCCAGCGACAGCAGGGAGCGCACCGCGGCGCCACCGAGCAGCGCCCCGATGAGCAGGAAGGCGACCAGCAGCAGCTGCTGGAACGAGAGCGAGGAGGGTCGCACGCGCTCCCTTGCCTCAGGCGGTTTCGCGCACCAGCACCTCGCCGCGCAGCGAGTGGGGCAGCGCGTGCGTGATGCGCACCTCGAGCATCTGGCCGATCAGGCGCGCGCCCTGCGGGCCGCCGTCGAAGTTGACGATGCGGTTGCACTCGGTGCGGCCCATGAGTTCGGCCGCGCCGCTCGGCCCCGGGCGGCGGGCGGCGCCTTCCACCAGGATGCGCTGCACCGTGCCTTCTCGGCTGGCGCTGATGCGGCGCACATTGGCCTCGATGGTGGCCTGCAGGTGCTGCAGGCGCTTGAGCTTGACCTCGTGCGGCGTGTCGTCGGGCAGGTTGGCCGCGGGCGTGCCCGGGCGCGGGCTGAAGATGAAGGAAAAGCTGCTGTCGAAGCCCACGTCCTCGATGAGCCTCATCATTTTGTTGAAGTCGTCCTCGGTCTCGCCGGGGAAGCCGACGATGAAGTCGCTGCTCATGGAGATGTCGGGCCGGATGGCGCGCAGCTTGCGGATCGTGCTCTTGTATTCCATGGCGGTGTAGCCGCGCTTCATGGCCATGAGGATGCGGTCGCTGCCGTGCTGCACGGGCAGGTGCAGGTGGTTCACGAGCTTGGGCACGTTCGCGTAGGCCTCGATCAGGCGCGGCGTGAACTCATTGGGGTGGCTGGTGGTGTAGCGGATGCGCTCGATGCCCGGGATCTCGGCCACATAGTCGATGAGCAGGGCGAAGTCGGCGATCTCGGCCGTGCCGCCCATGGCACCGCGGTAGGCGTTCACGTTCTGGCCCAGCAGCGTCACCTCCTTCACGCCCTGGTCGGCCAGGCCGGCGATCTCCACCAGCACGTCGTCGAAGGGGCGGCTCACTTCCTCGCCACGCGTGTAGGGCACCACGCAGTAGCTGCAGTACTTGGAGCAGCCTTCCATGATGGAGACGAAGGCCGAGGCACCATCCACCTTGGCCGGCGGCAGGTGGTCGAATTTCTCGATTTCGGGGAAGCTGATGTCCACCTGGGGCTTCGCCTGGCGCTCGCGCTGAGCGAGCAGCTCGGGCAGGCGGTGCAGGGTCTGCGGGCCGAAGACCACGTCCACGAAGGGCGCGCGCTGGATGATGGCCTCGCCCTCCTGGCTGGCCACGCAGCCGCCCACGCCGATGAGCACGCCCTTTTGCTTGAGGTGCTTCACGCGGCCGAGGTCGGAGAACACCTTCTCCTGCGCCTTTTCGCGCACCGAGCAGGTGTTGAAGAGGATCAGGTCGGCCTGCTCGGGATCGTCGGTGGGTTCGTAGCCCTGGGCGGCACCCAGCACGTCGGCCATCTTGTCCGAGTCGTACTCGTTCATCTGGCAACCGAAGGTCTTGATGAACACCTTTTTGTGGGGACTCTGTTCGCTCATGGCATGGCTCCTGCGGGCGCGGCGCGCCCCTTGCACCCCGTGGCGGGGTGCGCATTCACGTGGGGATCAGCGGGTGGCGGGCAGGGTGGTCGGCGTGGCCGCGCCCTGCTGCGATTCGAATTCGAAGTTGCGTTCGACGCCCAGGGTGCGGCGTCGTTCCTTCTTCTCGGCTTCGGTGAGGACCCAGACCTGGGTGACCTGACCCTGGCGGTCCATGAGGTAGTTGACCGTGAGCTCGCGGTTCACCAAGGCGGCCGACTGCCGGATGCGGTTGCCTTCGTCGAGGATGCGCGCGCCGGGCGTGAAGCGGGTGACCCGGTCGTCCATTTCGAGATAGGGCGGCTGCTTGACGGTCATGGTGCCGCGCAGCGCCTGCTTGGGGAACTGGCGCACGCCCGGCTGGGCGCCGACGGCGGGCGCTGGCAGGATGGTGGTGGTCGTCGTGGTGGTGCTGGTGGTGGACGCTTCGGACTGCGCCTGGGCGGCGGCACCGAAGGCCAGCAAGGCCACGATCGTGAGGGGCTTGAGACAGCGGTTCATGGTGTAGATCCAGAGGCTGAACGAAGGCGGCGATTGTCTCACGCCTCCCCTCGGTTCATCGCCAGCGCACCGGCTCCAGGCTCACGCTGCCGCGCTCGCCGCTGAGCGTGAGCACGCCTTCCAGCACGGTGGCCTGAAGCTGCATGCTGCGTTCTGCCAGCGCCGCCAGCGCCGGCGCCGCTTCAGCGGGCAGGCGCCAGACCTGCAGCCTGTCCAGCCGGGTGAGCTTGCCCTCGATGCCACGCCACCAGACCTCGGCGGCGGGGCCGAAGGCGTAGACGCGCACCGCGTCGGCCTGGCTGCAGGCCTTGGCCATGGGCTTGTCCTCGGGTTGGCCCACCTCCACCCACAGGCGCTTGCGGCCGGTGAAGTCGGTGAGGTGCAGATCGGGGTCGTCCGGGTCGGACAGGCCGGCGCCGAAAGCCAGGGTGCCGTCGCCCTTGCAGGTGTCGACCAGTTCGTGCGCGTTCAATGCCAGCGCGGCCAGGCGGACCATCATGCGCTCGTCCGTCTCGCTCGGGTGGCGGGCCAGGGTGAGGGCGTGGTCGGCGTAGTAGCCGTGGTCGATGTCGGCGACCTGCAGGTTCGCCTTGAAGACGGTGGACTTGAGGGCCATGGCGGATCGGGCGGCGGGAATGAAAAAGGCGGGTTCCGTTGCCGGAACCCGCCTCGCGAATCTGGTGGCGATAGGTGGACTTGAACCACCGACATCAGCATTATGAATGCTGCGCTCTAACCAACTGAGCTATATCGCCGAAGCCGCGCATTATAGCCCATGGCAAGGGCCGGTTTGAAGCGGCTTCAGGCGTTCTTGAAGTCGGGCGGGCGCTTTTCCACGAATGCCGCCATGCCTTCCTTCTGGTCCTGGGTGGCGAACAGGGCGTGGAACATGCGGCGCTCGAACATCACGCCATCGGACAGGCCGCTCTCGAACGCGCGGTTGACCGATTCCTTGGCCGCCATGACGGCGAGCTGGGAGAAGCCGCAAATCACCAGCGCGGCGCCCAGGGCCTCGTCCATGAGCTTGTCCAGCGGCACCACGCGGCTGACCAGGCCGGCGCGCTCGGCCTCGACGGCGTCCATCATGCGGGCGGTGAGCGCCAGGTCCATGGCCTTGGACTTGCCGACGGCGCGCGGCAGGCGCTGCGTGCCGCCCGCCCCGGGGATGATGCCGAGCTTGATCTCGGGCTGGCCGAACTTCGCGTTGTCGGCGGCGATGATGAAGTCGCACATCATGGCCAGCTCGCAGCCGCCGCCCAGCGCGAAGCCGCTCACGGCGGCAATCACGGGCTTGCGCACGCTGCGGATGGTTTCCCAGTTGCGGGTGATGTAGTCGCCCTTGTAGACGTCGGCGAAGGTGTAGGTCGCCATGGCGCCGATGTCGGCGCCGGCGGCAAAGGCCTTTTCGCTGCCGGTGACGATCATGCAGCCGATGTTCTCGTCGGCGTCGAAGGCCTTGAGGGCGGCACCCAGCTCGTCCATCAGCTGGTTGTTCAGCGCATTGAGTTGCTTGGGGCGGTTGAGCGTGACGATGCCGACGCGGCCTTCGGTGCGCACGGTGATGCATTCGGGGGTGGTGCTCATGGATCTCCTCGGGGGTGGTGGTTCTGTCCAGCCAGTGACTATAGCCTCAGGGAAAATATTAGCCGACCGATCGGTTGGTTAATGGTAAATTGCCGGCCAGCCACCCAACGAGGAGACACGATGAGCGACACCACCGTGGTGTACGAGGAACGCGGGGCCGTGGCCCTGCTGACCCTGAACCGCCCCGAGGCGTTGAACAGCTTCACGCGCGCCATGCACCGCGACCTGTGGTCCGCGCTGGACCGCGCCGAGGCGAACGCCGCCATCCGCGCGCTGGTGATCACCGGCGCGGGACGCGGTTTCTGCGCCGGTGCCGACCTGGCCGAGTTCGATTTCGAGCCCGGCCCGGACCTGGTGCAGCGGGCCGACCCCGGCCCGGTGATCGAGCAGGCCTTCAACCCCACCGCGCGACGGCTCATGGCGCTGCGCATGCCGACGATCGCGGCCGTCAACGGCGTGGCGGCGGGTGCGGGCGCCTCCATCGCCATGTGCTGCGACATCGCCATCGCGGCCCCCAACGCCAGCTTCATCCAGGCCTTCAGCAAGATCGGCCTGATCCCCGACGCTGGCGGCAGTTGGCTGCTGGTGGAGCGGCTGGGTCTGGCGCGTGCCATGGCCCTGGCCATGACGGGTGACAAGCTGCCCGCCCAGCAGGCCAAGGACTGGGGCATGGTCTGGGACGTGTCCGAGGATTGCGTGGCCAGCGCGCTGGCCCTGGCCGACAAGCTCGCCGCGATGCCCACCAAGGCCCTGGTGGCCACGCGCGGCCTGCTGCGCGAGGCCTCCACGCGCAGCTTCACGCAGCAGCTCGACGTGGAGCGCGACACGCAGTCGGCGCTGGGCAAGACGCACGACTACATCGAGGGCGTGATGGCCTTTCGCGAGAAGCGCCCCGCGCGCTTCAAGGGGGAGTGATGACGCCCGAGCAACGCGCCGAGAAGGTGGGCACCACCATGTTCGCGGTCGACACCGCCAGCAAGGACACCATGGGCATGGAACTGCTGGCCTGCGGCCCCGGCCGCGCCACCATGCGCATGGCGGTCAAGCCGCTGCACCTCAACGGCCACCAGATCTGCCACGGTGGCTTCATCTTCACGCTGGCCGACTCCACCTTCGCTTTCGCCTGCAACAGCCACAACAGGAACGCGGTGGCCGCCGGCTGCAGCATAGAGTTCCTGCGGCCCGCGCACGCGGGCGACGTGCTCACCTGCGAAGGCATCGAGCAGACGCTGGCGGGCCGCCACGGCATCTATGACATGAAGGTCAGCAACCAGCGCGGCGAGGTGGTGGCGATGTTCCGCGGCAAGAGCGCGCAGATCCCCGGCCATGTGTTTCCCGAAGAGGCCCCCGAATGAACGCCTTCCCTCTTGAACCGATCGAAAAGGCCAGCGTCGACGAGTTGCGCGCGCTGCAACTCAAGCGCCTGCGCGCCACGCTGGCCCACGCCTACGCCAACTCGCCGGTCTACCGCGCCAAGTTCGATGCCGCGGGTGTGCACCCCGACGATTGCCGATCGCTCGACGACCTGGCGAAGTTCCCCTTCACCACCAAGGCCGACCTGCGCGACAACTACCCCTTCGGCATGTTCGCCGTGCCGCGCGAGCGGTGCGTGCGCATCCACGCCTCCAGCGGCACCACCGGCAAGCCCACGGTGGTCGGCTACACCCAGCGGGACATCGACACCTGGGCGAACGTGGTGGCGCGCAGCATCCGCGCCAGCGGCGCGCGCCCCGGCGACCTGGTGCACGTGAGCTACGGCTATGGCCTCTTCACCGGTGGCCTGGGCGCGCACTACGGTGCGGAAAAGCTGGGCCTGACGGTGGTGCCCTTCGGCGGTGGCCAGACCGAGCGCCAGGTGCAGCTGATGCAGGACTTCCGGCCCGACATCATCATGGTCACGCCGAGCTACATGCTGGCCATCGCCGACGAATTCGAGCGCCAGGGCCTGGACCCGCGCGACAGCAGCCTGCGCATCGGCATCTTCGGCGCCGAGCCCTGGACAAACGACATGCGCCTGGCCATCGAGCGGCGCATGGGCATCGACGCGGTGGACATCTACGGCCTGAGCGAGGTGATGGGCCCCGGCGTGGCCAACGAGTGCGTGGAGACCAAGGACGGCCCGACCATCTGGGAGGACCATTTCTATCCCGAGATCATCGACCCCGAGACGGGCGAGGTGCTGCCCGATGGCGAGCTGGGTGAGCTGGTGTTCACCAGCCTGACGAAAGAGGCGCTGCCCATCATCCGCTACCGCACGCGCGACCTCACGCGCCTGCTGCCAGGCACGGCGCGCACCATGCGCCGCATGGAGAAGATCACCGGCCGCAGCGACGACATGATGATCGTGCGCGGCGTGAACGTGTTTCCCACGCAGATCGAGGAGCTGATCCTCAAGCGCAGCGCACTCACGGCGCACTACCAGTGCGTGCTGACGCGCGAAGGCCCCATGGACTGCCTGACCGTGCGCGTGGAGACGCGCCCGGGCCTGTCGCCCGAGGCCGAGGAGGCGCGCGGTGCCGCGCGTGAACTGCAGCACGACGTGAAGACCTTCGTGGGCACGAGCATCGAGGTGGTGCTGCTGACCGAGGGTGGCGTGGAGCGCAGCCAGGGCAAGGCCAAGCGGGTGATCGACCAACGGCCGCGATGAATCGCACGGCCGGAGGCGGGTTTGTGGCGAATTGAGGTCAAACCCGCTGGTCACCCCCGGGGGGTATCGTTACATTCCCGGCGAAAACCCGGGATGTGATGGACAAACAGCTCATCTTCTTCAAGACGGAGCAGGGCCGCGAGGCCCTGACCAGCCGCCCTGCCGGCCTCGGCCCGCGCCTGCGGTCCCTGCTGATCATGGTGGACGGCAAGCGCAGCGTGGCCGAGTTCGACAAGCTGCTGGGGGCCGACGCGGCCCCCTTGCTGGAGCAACTGGCCGCGCAGGGCTGGGTGGAGAGCGACGCGGCGGCGACGGGCGCGGCGCTCAACGGCGCCGGTGGCGCCGTGGCTGCCGTGCCCGTGCTCACCGACGCCGTGTCCGCCGCGCCGGCATTGCCCTTCGCCGACGCGCGCCGCCTGGTGGTGCGCTTCGTCAACGACCAGCTCGGCCCCATGGGCGAGTCGCTGGCCATGCGCATCGAGGGCTGCAAGACGCCGGCCGATCTGCAGGCCATCCTGCCGCGCGTGCGCGACGGCCTGCTGAACTTCAAGAACGCCGCGACGGTGGCGCAGTTCGATCAGGACGTGGCCTCGCGCCTGCCCTGAGTGGGGCTGGCGGCGCTCAGCCGCCCAGCCAGCCCGCCAGCCGCTGGGCGTCGTCCACGCCCAGGCGCAGGGCCTGTTGCTCGGCGGGCCAGTTCAGCGTCAGGCGCAGCAGCTGCCGGTCGCGCGAGACCAGGGCCGTGAGCTTCACGCGGTCGCCGCGCAGGGCATCCACGTCGTCCAGGCGGTGCACACGCCAGGCCTCGGCGGGCGCCCCGCGCCGCGCGGGCGCGAACTCCACGCCCAGCCACTCGTCACCCGCCGCGAAGCCGGCGGCCTCGGCGGCGCCGCCGCGCAGCACGGTCTTGATGGTGAGCGCGCCGCCCGCTTCGACCAGGCGCAGGCCCAGGCGCTGGGCAAGCGGGGCAGCGTCGTGCTGCACCTTGGCGCCCAGGGCCTTGAGCAGGCGCTCGGCGGGCAGGTCATCCGTGCCGTGCACCCAGGCGGCGAGTTCGCCGTCGTAGGCGCGGCCGCCCACGCGGCGCAGCGCCGCGCGCACGTCGCTCTCGCGCATCGGGCCGCCCTCGCAGCGGCGCCAGAGCTCGCGCATGAGCTCGTCCAGTGAGCCACGGCCCTCGTCGCGCAGCGTGAGGTCCAGGCACAGCGCCACCAGCGCGCCCTTGGTGTAGTAGCTCACCGTGGCATTGGGCGTGTTCTCGCCGATGCGGTAGTACTTCACCCAGGCGTCGAAGCTGGCCTGGGCCACGCTTTGCAGCAGGCGCCCGGGCGTCTGGGTCACCTGGTTGATGTTCTTGGCCACGAGCTGCAGGTAGGTGGCGTCGTCGATCAGGCCCGCGCGCCGCAGGAACAGGTCGTCGTAGTAGCTGGTGAAGCCTTCAAAAAACCACAGCAGCTCGGTGTAGTTCTCCGCGTCATAGCCGTAGCGCGCGAATTCCCTGGGCCGCAGGCGCTTGACGTTCCAGGTGTGGAAGTACTCGTGGCTGATGAGACCCAGCAGCGTGGTGTAGCCGTCGATGGCCTTGAGCGCGCGGTCCTTGGCGCCGGCACGGGGCAGGTCGCTGCGCTGGCAGATGAGGGCGGTGCTGTTGCGGTGTTCGAGGCCGCCGTAGCCGTCGCCACTGGCGTGCAGCATGAAGACGTAGCGATCGAAGGGCGGGGCGCCGTCGCCGTGCCAGAAAGCGATCTGCGCCTCGCAGATGCGGCGCGTGTCCTCGACCAGGCGTTCGGTGTCGGCCCAGCCGCCCGCGCCGGTGAGCACGAAGCGGTGCGGCACGCCACCGGCCACGAATTCGGTGCTGAAGAAGCGGCCGAGCGTGAAGGGGCAGTCGGCGAGTTCGTCGTAGTCGGCGGCGAGGTAGTCGCCAAAGCCATCGTCGTCCGTGCGAGTGGCGCCCAGGCCGCTGGCGGCTTGCCAGCCTTCGGGCGCGGCCCCGCGTTCGAGCGCGAGCGCGTGCGGCTGGTCCTCGAATCCGAGGGCGCGCAGGCAGGTGCTGGTGGCGTTGAAGAAGCCGCGCGTGGCGTCCAGGTAGGCGGTGCGCACCGAGGCGTCGAAGGCGTAGACCTGGTAGCGAAGTTCCAGCGGCTGGCCGGCGGCGCAGTCGGCCTGCCAGCGGTGTTTGTCGAGCTGTTTGAGGGCCACCGCCTGGCCGTCCTGGTGCGCGCTCAGGTCCTGCAGGTGCTGGGAGAACTCGCGCACCAGGTAGCTGCCGGGAATCCACACCGGCAAAGCGAAGCGCTGTCCGGCGGCGGGCCGGTCGACGGTGAGCGTGACCGCGAGCAGGTGGCTGTGCGGGTTCTCCACCGCGATGCGGTAGTGAACGGCGGCGGCCGCGCGGCGCGGGGAACGGCGCCCTTGGCTCATTTGGCCTTGGCGCTCTTGAGCAGGGTCTCGAGGCGCTCGGCGTCGATGGCACCCGGCACGCGCGTGCCGTCGACGAAGAAGATGGTGGGCGTACCGTTGATGCGCAGCTCGCGCCCAAGGGCGACGTTGCGCTCCACGGCGGCGGTGTCGCAGCTGGCGCCGGGAATGGCGGTGCCGCGCAGCATCCAGTCGAGGTAGGTCTTGCCCTTGTCCTTGGCGCACCAGAGCGACTGGGCCTTCTTCACCGAATCGGGGCCGAGGATGGGGTACATGAACACGTGGATGGTCACGTCCTCGACGTCGGCCAGCGTCTTCTCCAGCCGCTTGCAGTAGCCGCAGTTGGGGTCGCTGAAGACGGCGATCTGGCGCGTGCCCTTGCCGTGCACCACCTTGAACGAATCCTTCAGCGGCAGGCTGGAGAAATCGACCGCGCTGAGTTTTTGCGTGCGCTGTTCGGTCAGGTCCACGCGGTTGCGGGTGTCGAAGATCGAGCCCTGCATCAGGTAGTTGCCCTCGCTGTCCGAGTAGAGGAGTTCGGAGCGGTTGATGCGGATTTCCCAGACGCCGGGGAAGGGCGTCTTGCTCACTTCTTCAATGGGCGGCAGGTTGGGCAGGCGCTCGCTCAGGTTCTTGCGGATGGTGGCTTCGTTGGCCGAGGCGGCGAAGGCCAGGCTGGCGAGCAGCGGCAGGCAGAGGGTCTTGAACGAGAGTTTCATGAAAGGGCCTCGGGGGAAACCGTGTGGGTGGGGCTGGCAGTTCAGAGCGACAGGCCCATGGCCTGGCGCGCGAACCAGCGCTTGAGCGGGCCGCTGCGGTGAAAGCCTGCGAGCCCGCGGTTGCGCAGCAACTGCACGCGCGGGTCGCTCAAGCCGAACAGCGAAAACAGGCCGTCGGTGACGAGCGACATGGCCTGGACATCGGCTGAGCGGGCGCGTTCGTAACGTCTGAGCAGTTTGGCGTCGCCGAGTTCTCGCCAGTACTCGCGGGCGTGCAGCACGCGGGCCAGTTCGGCGGCATCGGCCAGGCCCAGGTTCAAGCCCTGGCCGGCCAGCGGGTGCACGGCGTGGGCGGCGTCGCCGGCCAGGGCCACCGCGCCCTGCGGCGTGTGGGTGAACCAGCGCTGCGCGCGCGACAGTTGCAGCGGCCAGGCCTGCGGGGGCGCCAGCGGCGTGAGGGTGCCCAGGGCCCGGGCACAACGCGCCTGCACGGCCTCGGCGAAGGCCGCGGGCTCGGCCTTGAGCCATTCGTCGGCCTGCTGGGCCGGCAGCGACCACACCAGGGCGAGTTCGTGCCCATGGGCGCCGCCCATGGGCAGCAGGGCCAGCACCTCGCCGTGGGCGAACCACTGGCGCGCCACGCCGCCGTGTGGCTGTTCGGCGCGCAGCCGCGCGGCCAGGGCCTTGTGGGGGTAGGCGTGGGTGTCGTAGTCGATGCCCAGGGCCTGCCGGGTAGCGCTGTGGCGGCCCTCGCACACCACGGTCAGGCGGGCGGGCGGGGCCTCGGTGACCCGTTCGACGCCGGCGGCGAAGCCCACTGCGTCGGCCAGGCGTTGCTCCAGCGCGGGCACGTCCACGATCCAGGCGAGGGCCTCGGTGCCCAGCTCGCCGGCATCGAAGCCCAACTGCCCGCCATCGTCGCCCCAGACCTGCATGGCGCGCACCGGCGTCACGGCGCCGGGCACGGCGTCGGGCCAGGCGCGCAGGGACACCAGGAGGTCGCGCGAGGCCTTGTTCAAGGCGTAGGCGCGCACGTCGTGGGCGCGCGGGGAGGATTCGGGGGCCGCCAGGGCCACGCGCAGGCGGTCTTGCGCGAGCAGCAGGGCCAGCGCCTGGCCCACCACGCCGGCGCCGCGGATGGCCACGTCGGCGCGTCGGGGGGAGGATGAACTGGACATGGCGGGATTCTAGGAGCGCGGCACAATCCGGCGTTTTGCTGATACCCATACCCCGCATTCACCTACGCATCCCACCATGAGCGACAACAACGACGTGCAGGCCACCATCGAGCAACTGTGGATCTATCCCGTCAAGTCCTGCGCAGGGGTGCGTCTGGAGGAGGCCGAACTGACCGACACCGGCCTGCTCTACGACCGGGCCTGGATGGTGGTCGACGAACGGGGCGAGTTCGTGACGCAGCGCGAGTTGCCGCGCATGGCGCTGATCCAGCCCAGCTTCAAGATGGGGCAATTGGTGCTGCGCGCGCCGGGCATGCTTTCGCTGCACCTGGCCCTGGACGCGGCCGAGGACCCGGCCACCGTGCGCGTGTGGAACGACACCGTCGAGGCTTACGACATGGGCGACATCGCGGCGCAGTGGTTCAGCGATTTCCTCGGGCCGGACGCGCCGGAATCGCTCAAGCGCCTGCGCCTGGCGCGCTTCGATCCCGAGGTGCGCCGCCCCAGCGACCCGAAGTGGACCGGTGGCCGCGAGGCCGGCACCCAGTTCGCCGACGGCTTCGCGGTGTTGCTGACCAGCGCGGCCTCGCTCGATGAGCTCAACGCCCGCCTGGTGGGCGATGGTCACGCGCCTGTGGACCAGCGCCGCGTGCGACCGAACATCGTGCTCGGCGGCCTGCAGTCGCACGACGAGGACCGCGTGGGCGCGCTGACCATCACCACCGACGACGGCCCGGCCGTGATCGAACCGGTGAAACCTTGCGCGCGCTGCTCGATTCCCGACGTAGACCCCGATTCCGCGCTGCCCGGCCACGTGGTGGGCGACACGCTGCGCGGCTACCGCGCGGATGCGCGCGTGGGTGGCGCCATCACCTTCGGCATGAACGCCATCGTGCTGGAGGGCGACGGCCGCACGCTGCGCGTGGGGCAGCGCGTCAGCGCGGACTGGCGCTTCGATTGAGGCCGGCGGGCGCTGCGGCGCCGAACTGCGCGCGAAACTGAGCCGGCGTGAGGCCGGTGTGGGCGCGGAACTGTCGGGTGAAGTGCGGCTGGTCGGCAAATCCGCTGAGGTAGCCCACCTCGGCAAGCGAGGCCGTGCTGGCGGCGAGATGGTGCGCCGAATGGTTCAGGCGCGCCTGCGCGAGCAGGCCGCTGAAGTGCCCGCCCTGCCCGGCGAGCCGGCGCTGCAGGGTGCGCGGACTCAGGCCCATGGCCTGCGCCAGGCGCGCGAGTGTCCAGCCGCGCGCGGGGTCGGCTTGCAGCAGCGCGAGCGGGGTGGGCGCGTCGTCCACCGGCGTGGGGGCAATCGTGCCGCTCCATTGCCATTCCCAGGCGTGCAAGCGCGACGGCCATCGCGCCGTGGCGCGCCAGCCCTCGTCGAACAGCCAGGCCCGCGTGCCGCACGGCCGCGCGCGCAGACCCGACATGCCCAGCCGCTGCGTCAGCGCCAGCAGCAGGCCGACGACCAGCAGGTCCTCGGCGTCGGTGGGCGGTGCCGCGCGGCGCAGCGAGAGGTGGCGCAGACTCAGCGCCGCCGGGCCGGTGGCGCGCCCCTCGACGCGGTGGCGCGAGTGCACGAAGCGCTCCAGCCGCTGCCAGCGTTCCAGCAGATCGAAGGGGTCGCGCGCGGGGGCGAAGGCGGTCAGCAGGGGGTCGTCCGGCAGGTCGTGCACCGCCTCGCCCAGGCGCGCGACGACGCCGGGGCCGTGGGTCTGCCACAGGGCTTGCAGGTGCGCGCGCTTGTCGGGCAGCGCCACGCGGCCCAGGTGGGTGGGCGCGGCAGGGGGTGGCGCGATGCCCTGGCGGCGCAGGCCCTGCTGCACCACTCGCATCATCGCGGCCGGCGCGAAATCGTCCATGGCCTCAAGTCTGCGCCAGAACCGCCGGGTCGATGGGAAAGCGCGTGACCCGGTGTCCGGTGGCCGCGCGCACGGCGTTGGCGATCGCCGCCGCCGCGGCGACGATGACCGTCTCGCCGGCACCGCCCGGCGCCTCGCCTTCGTCGATCAGCACCACCGCCAGGGGAGGCAGGTCGGTCATGCGCGGGATGGGTGCGCTGGCAAAGCTGTCGCTGCCCACGCCATCGGCCGCAACCACGAGCGCGTCGCTCAGGGCCATGCCCAGGCCCCACACCAGGTTGCCTTCGCACTGGGCGCGCACGGTGTCGGGGTCGATGAGGTGGCCGCAGTCGTGCGCGCAGCCCAGGCGCGTGACGCGCACGCTGCCATCGAGCGCCACCTGAACGTCGGCTACCACGGCCGCGTGGCTGAGCTGCTTGTAGGTGCCGCAGGCCACGCCGCGTCCACTGCGCGTGGCGGTCGGCGCGGCGGGCGCGTCTGCCACGGCGGCGCGAAGCGCGCGCGCCAGGCGCGGCTCGGTGATGTGGGCCAGGCGGAAGTCGACCGGGTCCAGCCCGGCGGCGCGCGCGCACTCGTCGATGGCGGATTCGATGGCCAGGCCGTTCGGCCCCGCGCCCAGCCCGCGCCAGGGGCCGGTGAACACCGGCAGGCGGGCCAATGCGAAGCGCACGTCGGCGTTCGGCACGCGGTAGGGCAGCGCGGCACCGCGCGCCACCCCGGGGTCGCCGGCCACGGTGTCGGTGATGCGCTGCAGCCAGGCCGGTACGCCGGCCGAGGTGAAGAGGATGTGGCTGCTGGCGAAGTGGTGCTGCCAGTCGACCAGCCGGCCTTCGCGCAGTCGCGCGCGCAGGCGGTGGCTGGAGGGCGGGCGATGGAAGCCCTGGCGGAACTCCTGGGCGCGGGTCCATTGCACTTTCACGGGCGCGTGCACGGATTCGCACAGCAGAGCGGCCTCGAGCTCCACGGTGCAGATCGTCTTGCCGCCGAAGGCGCCACCGACGCGGCAGGGGTGCACGCGCACGCGATCCGCGTCGAGTCCCAGGGTCTTGCTCACCACGTCGCGCTGGTACCAGGCGTCCTGCGAGCCGACCCAGAGGTCGAGCGCGCCGTCGGTGCCCGGCACGGCCACCGCCGCGCGGGGTTCGATGGCCGCGTGGGCTGCGAAGGGAATGTCGATGCGCAGATCGACGTCCCAGGCGGGACCATCGTCCACACGGCCTTCGTCAAGCACCTCGTGCGGTGGGCGACCACGCGCGCGGTGCGCATCGATGTCGAGCAGGCGCGCGACCGTGGTGTCGTCCCGGCCGCCGCTGTCGCACAGCCAGCGCACGGCCAAGGCGGCCTCGATACGGTCGAGCGCGCCCGGCGTGCGCGCCACGATGCCCAGGCCGTCGGCCTGCGCCTGCCGCAGGCGCTTGTCGCGCACCAGGGCCACGAAGCCGGGCTCCGCCCGCGCGGCGGCCTCGTTCCAGGCCAGCGGCTGCGACGGCAGCTCGGGCGAAGTCGGCGCGCGCAGCACGCGGCCGAACAGCAGGCCGGCGGGCCGAATGTCCGCCACGTACAGCGGGGCACCGGTGACGATCTCGTGCCCGTGGACCAGCGGCAGGGGCGCGCGCGCTGGGGGGCGGCGGCGGAATGCGCGCAGGGAGGAGGCCGGCAGCGGCTCGGCGGAGAACCGCCCGTCGGTGTCGCCGCGCGCCAGGGCGTCCCGCAGCGTGGCGCAGGCCTGGGCCAGGGGCAGCGCGAAGTCGCGCACGGATTCGCTGCCCACCGTGGCGCGCACGCGGGCGGTCACCCCGGTGGCAGGCAGGGCGACCGAAACCGCCCGTGCGTCCACGCCCAGCTCGTCGGCCGCCACCTGGCGCAGCGCCGTCGCAATCTGCTGGCCCATCTCGGCGCGCGGCAACCGCAGCGTGAAGCGCCCCTCCTCGTGGTGGATCCAGCCGAGCGCGTCCTCATGGCTTGACGTCGGCCGCTTGGGAAATACCGGCAGCGTGCACCCCGGCACGGCGAAGCTCACCGCAAGGCCAGCGCTTGCCGCCAGGAAGCCACGGCGCTTCACCGCGCCACCCCGGCCAGCGCACGGGCAGCGCGGTGCACCGCCGCGCGCACGCGCTGCTGCGTGCCGCAGCGGCACAGGTGCCCCGCCAGCGCGGCGTCGATCTGCGCGTCGCTGGGCGTCGGGTGCTCGTGCAGCAGGGCCGCCGCCGCGACGATCTGGCCGGCCTGGCAGTAGCCGCATTGGGGCACGCGCTCGTCGAGCCAGGCATGCTGGACGGGGTGCAGGCCCGTCGCGGCGCTGGCCAGTCCTTCCACGGTGGTGATGCGCCGGCCGGTGACAGCGCTGGCCGGCAGCAGGCAACTGCGCGCTGGCGCGCCGTCCACCAGCACCGTGCAGGCGCCGCAATGGCCCTGCCCGCAGCCGTGCTTGGTGCCGACGAGGCCCAGGTGTTCGCGCAGCACCCAGAGCAGGCGCTCGTCGTGCCAGGCGGGCGCGATGGCCTGGCGCTGTCCATTGATGTCGAGTTCCATGGCGGGTCTCCGTATCGAGGTGCCCGCATGCTGCGCGCCGGCCAGCCGGCCGTCTTGAACGAGCGCGCCACGCGAGGCGAAAACACCCCTGGGCTACACTGCCGGGTTCGTCAAGAGGTTTCTCCCATGAGCTTGAAATGCGGCATCGTGGGCCTGCCCAACGTGGGCAAGTCCACGCTCTTCAACGCCCTCACCAAGGCCGGCATCGCGGCCGAGAACTACCCGTTCTGCACCATCGAGCCCAACACGGGCGTGGTCGAGGTGCCCGACCCGCGCCTGGCGAAGCTGGCCGAGATCGTCAAGCCCGAGCGCATCGTGCCGGCCATCGTGGAGTTCGTGGACATCGCCGGCCTGGTGGCGGGCGCGAGCAACGGCGAAGGCCTGGGCAACAAGTTCCTGGCGCACATTCGCGAGACCGACGCCATCGTCCACGTGGTGCGCTGCTTCGAAGACCCGAACGTCATCCACGTAGCCAACAAGGTCGATCCGATCGCCGACATCGAGGTCATCCAGACCGAGCTCTGCCTGGCCGACCTGGCCTCCGTGGAAAAGGCCTTGCACCGCGTGAGCAAAACCGCGCGCTCGGGCGACAAGGAGTCGATCAAGCAGATGGCCATCCTGGAAAAATGCCAGGCCGCGCTCAACGATACCCAGCCGGTGCGCACCATCGATTTCAGCAAGGAGGAGCAGGCGCAGCTCAAGCAGTTCTTCCTGATCACGGCCAAGCCTGCGATGTTCGTGGCCAACGTCTCGGAAGACGGTTTCGAGAACAACCCGCTGCTCGATCGCCTCGAGGCATTCGCTGCCAGGCAGAACGCACCCGTGGTCGCCATCTGCGCCAAGATCGAGGCCGAGCTCTCGGAGATGGACGACGCCGACCGGCTCGAATTCCTCCAGGAACTGGGACAGGAGGAGCCCGGCCTGAACCGGCTGATCCGTGCCGCCTACCAGTTGCTTGGCCTGCAGACGTACTTCACCGCCGGCGTGAAGGAAGTGCGCGCCTGGACCATTCACGTGGGTGACACCGGCCCCCAGGCCGCGGGTGTGATCCACACCGACTTCGAGAAGGGCTTCATCCGCGCCCAGACCATCGCCTTCGACGACTACATCGCCCACGGCGGCGAGCAGGGTGCGAAGGAGGCCGGCAAGATGCGCGCCGAGGGCAAGGACTACGTCGTCAAGGACGGCGACGTCATGAACTTCCTGTTCTCGGGCTGAGAGGCATCGCCTGCGCGGCGATGCACCAATGACAAGGGCCCTGAAACGGGCCCTTGTTGTTTTCGCGGGAGCAGCGGCGTTCAGCGGTCGTCCGCGCCGCCCTCGGGATCGTGTCCCGCCGAGCCTGGCGCATCGCGCAGGAAGGCCATCAGCCGGCTCAGTTCCGACTGCAGTTGCGGATCGGCCGCCGCTGCGTCGGCCAGGTGGCTGCTGCGCATCAGCGCCACCGTGGCGTCGCGCCGCGCCTGGCGGCGGGCCACGTGGTCCAGCAGCCATTCGCGGCGCGCGCTGTCCCTGGGGTTGGCCGCAGCGGATGGCGCCACGCTCGGGCGGCGGAAGATCAGGTTCCCACTCGCGGGGCCGATGGCAGGCGTTGACGGATCCGCCACTTCATGGGCGGGCGCTGCGGTCGCGTCGTCGGAAGCGGACGTGTTGGTGGACATGCGGGGCCTCAAAAAGGGATGAGTGGACGTGAGCATCAGGCACGACTCAGGCGCGCGTCAACATGGCGCTCGGTACCTTGGGCGCTTCGCCGTTGGACGAGTCCGCGCCCTCGATGTACATGGTCCACAGCAGGCGCAGGCCTTCCAGCCGCAGCAATTCGTTGGCCAGCACGATGTGCCGGTTCGACTCGTCTTCCAGGAACACGTCGTTGATCAACATCAGGGTCTCGTCCTCGTCGTCCTTGGCCAGACGCATGCTGCCCAGTTCGCCCCACAGCAGGTTGAAGGTCAGCGCGGCCGAATGAACCTTCGGCCGAGCCGCTTCGGAGGGTTCGCCCAATGCCGTGGTGAGCACCAGGCGCGTGGGGTGCTGCGCCCACTCCACCACGCACTCGCCGCCGGTTTCCAGGTGCACCAGCCAGGTGGCTTCACGCAGTTCGACCACGGCCTCGACGGCCTCGCTGTGTTCGGCCGCGGCCACCAGGCAGGCGGCGGCGTCTTCGGGAGTGCGGAGTTCGGTCATGGGGCCTCGGCGGACGGTGGCTGGGGATGTGCTGGCTTGAGTGGCGGAACGGGCCGATCGGTTCGAAACGTCCTGAGGCTAGATCGATTGACCGATGCCGGCGTCAGGGATGAAGCCTGTCGTGCGATCGGATGGGCAGACAACTTGCAGTGGGCCTGCAAATGACAAAGCGTGGCCGCCTCTTTTGAAGGCGCCACGCCGTGCTTTGGACGAATCTGGGCGATGCGCTTGCCGTCCAGTTGCAGACGTTTGTCAGACGGCCTGCTGCTTCTTTTCCTCGGCTTTCAGCAGTTCGCTGCGGTACTCGGTCAGCGCATGGCGATCACCTTCGCCGACCTGGTTCAGCAAAGCGGTGTTGTCGAGGTAGTGGTTCAGCTTGTCCAGTTCACTCGTGTCCTGATCGGCTGCCCGCTTTGGAGGGTCTGGCAGATTCCTCAGCAAAGTGGGCGCGAAATGGAGGAAGCCTCCATCCATGAGGGAATCCGACACCTCGCTCTTCGTTTTTTGAATCGCCCACGCTGTTCGCGCGTCGAGCACAGGAAGGGTCTCGTTGATGGCGTCGATCAAGCCAAGGTCGTCTGCGTCGAGGCAGGTGGTGGCGGGTTCCTGGCTCACGATCGCTTCGGTGGGGACCACTGTTGGCGTGGGCGTTTCGTTCTTGAGTTCGTGTTCGTACTGGGTGGGATAGGCGATGCGATGGGCCAGCTTGTACAACTCGTTGTCGTACTTCACCACCTTGTTGTCCGACTTTTCTTGAGGCAGGCGCTCAGCCAGATCCTTCGCCGCCTGTTGAGCAACGGGATGGGTGTTGTGCCTCTTCTGCAAATCGGCAAATGTCCGAAGCCCTTTCGCTGCGCCAGCCTTGCCGCCATGCGGATGGAGGTACTTATCTACCCAGTTGCGTTTTCCGCTGCTCAGACGTCGACCTTGAAGGCTCAGGTCGCTGCCAGGCTTGAGAAACTTCAGGGTGAGGACCAGGGACTCGGGGCTGGTCAGGGCCTTAGCCTGAACCTTTTGCTTGTACTGGTGGTCGTGATACGCCTTGATCGGCTTTTGGAGGATGCCGGGGAGTGCCATGGGGAATCTTTCGAAGGTGGGTTGACGCAATCGCCGTCAGCCTTGGGGGACCGGACCCGCGCTCTGTAACGGCCCTGCCTTGAAAGGTTCGCCTTAAGAGGTGGCTTAGGCAGCCGTCCGCGCCTGCCGCTCCGCCCATTGGCTAAGTCCGATGGCCAGGATGGCCACCCCCAGCCCCGTCCAATGCAGGTCCAGCATCCGCCCCTGCGCGATCATCACCCCACCCAGTGCCGCCCCCAGCGCCTGCCCTCCATACATGGCCGAGCTGTTCAAGGCCACCGTGGCCGGCGCCAGCGGCGGCGAGCGTTGCACCAGCCGCGCCTGCTGCGCCGAGTTGGCGGAGAAGCAACCCAGGGCCCAAGGCACCAGCACCAGCGCCTGCATCCACACCGAGCCGCGTCCCAGTGGCCAGACCAGCAGCGAGAGTGCGATCAGGCACAGGGTAATCAGCACCGCACGCGGCGCGCCCATGCGGTCGATGGAGCGGGAGATGAGCACGTTGCCCAGCAAGCCGAACGCGCCGAACCACAGGAAGAGCAGCGACAAACCGCCGCCACCCAGGCCGTGCGTCTGCGCGAAGTAGGGCGCGAAGTACGAAAACAGCGTGAACTGCGCGAAGGCCGACAGCAGCGTCACGCCCACGGCCATCATCAGCGGCGCCGAACCCAGGGCCCGGCCCCAGGATTCGCGCGACAGCGCGGCTGGCCGCACGCCGTTGGGCATGGCGCGCCACACCCAGACGCTGACTACCAGCGCCATCATCGCCACCAGCCCGAAGGCCCAGCGCCAGCCCAGCACACCGCTGATCCAGGCCGCCAGTGGCATGCCCATCACCGACGCCACCGACCAACCCAGGAACACGAAGGTGATGCCCCGACCGCGCTGCTCCGGCGGAACCAGCAAGCCGATGCAGGCCGCCGCCTGCGGCGTGAACACGGCCGGCGAAACCACGGCCAGCACGCGCAAGGGCAGCAGCGCCGCGTAGTTCGGCGCCAGCGCGCAGGCGGCGTGCAGCAGGCCATACCAGATCAGCGACCAGGTGAGGAGGCGGCGCCGGTCCCAGCCCGCCACCAGGCCGGCGAACAGTGGCGCGCCCAGGCCCATCAGGATGGCGGCTGCCGTGATCAGTTGCCCTGCCTGTGGTACCGAAATGTCCAGCGACTGGCTGATGTCATTGAGCGTGCCGGGCACCACCATCACGCCGGTACCGATGACGAAGTTGCCAACCATCAGCGCCCACAGACTGTGGGGCAGGGTGTTGCGGCTCACAGGGCCAGCCTTTCGGGAAAGAACCACAGCAGGGCGGCGGTCATGCAAAGGTAGCGCGCGAACTTGCCGATCGCCATGTAGGCCAGGCAAGGCCAGAACGGGAAGCGCAGCCAACCGGCCACCGCGCACAGCGGGTCACCCACCACGGGCAGCCAGCTCAGCAGACAGGCCTTGGGGCCGAAGCGCTCAAGCCAGCGCAGGGCGCGCAGTTCGGTGCTGTTGCCGCGCGCGCGGTCCACCAGGCGGTGGGTGCCCAGGCCCATGGCCCAGCTCACCGCGCCACCCAGGGTGTTGCCAGCGGTGGCCACCAGCACGGCGGGCCAGAAGAGCTCGGGGTTGAGCTTGATGAGCCCGAACACCGCGGGCTCGGAGCCCATGGGAAGCAGCGTCGCCGAGACGAATGCCACGACGAAGACGGTCGTCAGACCGTACTCGGGCAGAGCAAGCAGTTGGGCGAGGTGCTGGAACCAGGGGGGCATGGGCGCGGCGGGTGGGCCGCGCGGATTCTGTCACTTTCGCCTTGGCAGGCCGATCGACGGCGTGTTTAGGCCCGGCTCAGCGAAAGGACTGCGCGCGTGACTGGAAGGGGTGGCAAAGGTTTGAATGGCGCGCGCAGAGGCGTTGTTGGAACGCCGACGTCTTGCACCAGCGTCTTCGCGCTTGTCAGAAGCGGTGGCTTGTCCTCAGCCAGCGATTGCGCCGAGGTCTTGTGTGCGGCAATGATTGCCTGGCTTTCCTGGAGTGTCCTATAGACGAAATCCTTGAAAGGGCTCCCATCGGCGCTGGCGGTGCCAATCAATTGCCCCAGATGCTCGCCGTACCGCCTGAGCACGCTCCGCGCTTGAGGTGACAGCTTTTCGGAGTTGCAGTAGTCCTCAAATACCTGTTTGGTGACGGACCAGATTTTCAAGCAGGTTTCATAGTGCTTTTTTATTTCTTGGGCGTTCATGCCCAGTTGGTAATGGAATCCTCCTGGGGCATTTCCAAGCTCGTACTTTTTCTGACCGTCCTCGTTGAGTTTTCCTCGGGCGCCATCTTCGATGCACTTGACCGTGTGGTTGAAGTCACGCGCCAACAGTTCGAAGCGGGTAACGTGTTGCACCCAGGCCGAGCCCAGCGTCTCCAGTGTTACGTGGTCCATCGAGCCGTCGCTCTTTTTCAGCGCGGCCTGCACATCGCGTTGAAGTTGTTCCGTGGTGTGAATCTGCGCCTCCGTGGCATCCCCCGTGGCGAGTTGGAACTGCAGTTCGTACTGGCTGTTCACGACCTGCTCGACGGCATGCGCGAGCGTGCCCAGGGGGCTGCCGCTCTTGACCGTCTCAAGATAGGCCGGCAAGGTTTCCTGAAATGGCTGCTTCAGCTTCATTTTTCGCTGCTTGAACGCCGAGTCGCTCTCACCCACCAGTTTCGTCGGTTCGGGATCGTGTTTTTGAGCAAACGCGTGCACGCGTGGATCAATCGGCTCGAACTTGCCTTCTTCGCTGAATTTGGGTCGGGTCGCCGCTTCCATGACGGCCTTGACGGCCCTGAGTTGGAAGAAATTCATGTAGCCAGACAACTGGTTCAACTCATTCTGCAGTTCGTGGGTCGACTGGGTGGGTGGGTACGCCGTCGACAAGTCCGGCGTGGCGGCATTGCCAAGCGGTCGCTTGGGCATAGGCCGATGCAACGCCTTCTTGGATCGGGTCGAATAGGTTGAGTAGGCTGTCCTCTTGTTGGCTTCCGGAGGAGGGTTGTTCTCAAACAATTTGGCGGCGTTGAGCGACCTGTCCGGACTCTTGCCGTGATCCCTTGCTTTTCTGGCCACTCCACTTTTTTTGATATGGATGACGTGGGTGTCCGGTAGCCGTTGGAGGTCCTCGACGTCAACCCTTTTGTCGGTGGTATCTGGAAGCCGCAAGCTCTTTACGTCGCTATTGATGCGCTTGGCGTTGTCGTGGATGCGTCCCATGTCTGATGAAGCTGAGCTTTGATCTGAGTGAAAGTGTGAGGGGAATGGGTGGAAACCGGCTGGAGCCACGTGACTGTGTTGTCCCGCCTCGCGAAGCGCTGCACTGCTCGGCCCGCTATTCAGCGTCGGTTGGGTGACGGGCCCGTCAAAGCTGTTCCGGGCTTAGGCCATTGCTGAAAATTTGGGCAGATACAATCCGCCCTCCGCCGCCGGACCGCACCGGCCCCTTCTGTCCGAACCGCCGCCACGCCAGTTCCGCCCCGCCATGCAGATCGGCGCCCACGTCCTGCCCAACGCCCTGTTCGTCGCGCCCATGGCCGGTGTGACGGACCGGCCTTTCCGCAAGCTGTGCAAGCGGCTGGGGGCGGGCTACGCGGTGAGCGAGATGGTGACCAGCCGGCGCGAGCTGTGGGACAGCCTCAAGACCTCGCGCCGCGCCAATCACGAGGGCGAACCCGCGCCGATCTCCGTGCAGATCGCCGGCACGGATCCGCAGTCCATGGCCGATGCCGCGCGCTACAACGTCGACCGCGGCGCGCAGATCATCGACATCAACATGGGCTGCCCGGCCAAGAAGGTGTGCAACAAGTGGGCAGGCAGCGCGCTCATGCAGGACGAGGCGCTCGCGATCGGCATCGTCGAGGCCGTGGTGCGGGCCTGTGAGCCGCATGGCGTACCGGTCACGCTCAAGATGCGCACCGGCTGGTGCGACGCGGTGCGCAACGCGCCCGTGCTGGCCGTGGCGGCCGAGAGCGCTGGCGTGCAGATGCTCACCGTGCATGGCCGGACGCGCGAGCAGGGCTACAAGGGCCAGGCCGAACACGACACCGTGGCGAACATCAAGAGCCGCGCGCGCATTCCGGTGGTGGCCAATGGCGACATCGACTCTCCCGAGGCCGCGCGCGAGGTCCTGCGGCGCACCGGCGCCGACGCGATCATGGTCGGCCGAGCCGCCCAAGGCCGTCCCTGGATCTTCCGCGAGATTGCTCACTTCCTCTCGACTGGCGAGCACCTGCCCCCGCCCGGCCTGGAGCAGGTCAAGACCTGGTTGCTGGAGCACCTCGACGACCACTACGACCTGTACGGCGAGAGCACGGGCGTACGCAGCGCGCGCAAGCACCTGGGCTGGTACGTGCAGTCGCTGCCTTTGCCGCCCGGTGAGGCCGCGCGTTTTCGCGCGGGTGTCAACGCCACCCACACCATCGATGACCAACGCCGTGTCGTCAGCCGGGCTTTCGATGTCTGGATCGACGCGGACTTCGGCGCCATCGCCGACTGGAAGCTGGCCGCATGAAAAAGACCAATACGCTGGACGAGTGCATCCGCGACAGCCTGGAGGCCTATTTCCGCGACCTCGATGGCACCGAGCCCGCCAACCTGCACGACATGCTGTTGAAGGCGGTGGAGCGCCCCCTGCTCGAGGTGGTGATGGCCCAGGCGCAGTACAACCAGTCGCGCGCGGCGCAATGGCTGGGCCTGAACCGCAACACCCTGCGCAAGAAGCTGCTCGACCACGGCCTTCTCGACTGAATTTCCAACCTTCCCTGCTACCCATGCGCGCACTCATCTCCGTTTCCGACAAGACCGGCGTGGTCGACCTCGCCCGTTCGCTGCACGCGCTCGGCGTGACCCTGCTCTCCACCGGCGGCACCGCCAAGCTGCTGGCTGATCAAGGCCTTCCCGTGACCGAAGTGGCCGAAGTCACTGGATTCCCCGAAATGCTCGACGGCCGCGTGAAGACGCTGCATCCCAAGGTACACGGCGGCTTGCTGGCGCGGCGCGACCTGCCCGAGCACATGGCCGCGCTGCGCGAGCACGGCATCGAGACCATCGACATCCTGGTGGTGAACCTGTACCCGTTCGAGGCCACGGTGGCCAAGGCCGGCTGCACGCTGGCGGACGCCATCGAGAACATCGACATCGGTGGCCCGGCCATGGTGCGCAGCGCGGCCAAGAACTGGAAGGACGTGGCGGTGCTCACCGACGCGTCGCAGTACGCTGGCGTGGTCGAGGAACTCAAGGCCAGCGGCAAGCTGAGCGACAAGACCCGCTTCGCCCTGTCGGTGGCCGCGTTCAACCGCATCAGCAACTACGACGGCGCGATCAGCGACTACCTCTCGTCCATCGAGTTCGACGAAGCCGCCGAGGTGCCGACGCGCAACGCCTACGCAGCGCAGGCCAACGGCCGCTTCATCAAGCTGCAGGACCTGCGCTACGGCGAGAACCCGCATCAGACGGCCGCGTTCTACCGCGACCTGTATCCGGCCCCGGGTTCGCTCGTCACCGCGAAGCAACTGCAGGGCAAGGAGCTTTCGTACAACAACATCGCCGACGCCGACGCGGCCTGGGAATGCGTCAAGAGCTTCGACGAGCCGGCCTGCGTGATCGTCAAGCACGCCAACCCCTGCGGCGTGGCCGTGGGCAGCGGCCCGCTGCAGGCCTACCAGAAGGCCTTCCAGACCGACCCCACCAGCGCATTCGGCGGCATCATCGCGCTCAATCGCCCGCTCGACGGCGCCGCGGCCGAAGCGATCAGCAAGCAGTTCGTCGAGGTGCTCATGGCGCCGGGCTACTCGCCCGAGGCGCTGGCGGTGTTCAAGGCCAAGGCCAATGTCCGAGTGCTGCAGATCGACCTGCCACCGGGTGGTCCTACCGCCTGGGACAAGGGCCTGAACCTGTCGGACGTGAAGCGTGTGGGCTCGGGCCTGCTGATCCAGTCGGCCGACAACCACGTGCTCCAGCGCGAAGACTTGAAGGTGGTGACGAAGCTGCAACCTACGCCGCAGCAACTGGATGACCTTCTGTTCGCATGGAAGGTGGCCAAGTTCGTCAAATCCAACGCCATCGTCTTCTGCAAGGACGGCATGACCATGGGCGTGGGCGCGGGACAGATGAGCCGCCTCGATTCGGCGCGCATCGCCAGCATCAAGGCAGGACACGCCAAGCTCTCCCTGCAAGGAACGGCGGTGGCCAGCGATGCCTTTTTCCCGTTCCGCGACGGCCTGGACGTGGTGGTCGATGCCGGTGCGAGCTGCGTGATCCAGCCCGGTGGCTCCATGCGCGACCAGGAGGTCATCGATGCCGCGAATGAGCGCGGTGTGGCGATGGTGTTCTCCGGGGTGCGGCACTTTCGGCACTGACTCCGGCAGCGGCCTGCGGGCCGCTTCCCCCCTTCCAGGGTGCGTCGCCCGCGGCCCAGCCAAGCCGGTACCGCGGCGACTCTCGACGAGTCATGCCGCTCGCGGCAGCGTCTTGAACACCTCTTGCGCCGCCGCCACGGTGTCGGCGATGTCCTGCTCGCTGTGGGCCGCGCTCACGAAGCCGGCCTCGTACAGCGCGGGCGCGATGTAGACGCCGCGGTCGAGCAAGCCGTGGAACAGCGCGTTGAACCTCGCCCCCTCGGTCTTCATCACGGCCTGGTAGTTCTGAGGCAATTCCGGCATCAGGAAGAAGCCGAACATGCCGCCCTCGGCGTCCACGCAAAACGGCACGCCCGCCTGGTCGGCAGCGGTCTTGAGGCCATCCACCAACTGGCGCGTGCGCGCCGACAAGGCCTCGTAGAAGCCGGGCCTGCGAATCTCGGCCAGCGTGGCCAGTCCGCAGGCCGTGGCCACCGGGTTGCCCGACAGCGTGCCCGCCTGATAGACCGGTCCCAGCGGTGCGAGCTGCTCCATCACCGCGCGCTTGCCGCCAAAGGCCGCCAGCGGCATGCCGCCGCCGATGACCTTGCCCATCACGGTCATGTCCGGCTCGAAGCCGGGAATCAGCTTCGCGTAGACGCTCTGTGCGCCACCCAAGGCCACGCGAAAGCCGGTCATGACCTCGTCGAACACCAGCAGGGCGCCATGGCGGGTGCACAGCTCGCGGCAGCGCTTCATGAAAGGCACGCTGGCGCGCACGAAGTTCATGTTGCCTGCGATCGGTTCGATCATGAGGCAGGCGATGTCGGCGCCGTGCTCGGCAAAGGCGGCCTCGAGCTGCTGGGGGTTGTTGTACTCGAGCACCAGGGTGTGCTGCACCACCTCGGGTGGCACGCCTGCGCTGGTCGGGTTGCCGAAGGTGGCCAGGCCCGAGCCGGCCTTCACCAGCAGCGCGTCGGCGTGACCGTGGTAGCAGCCCTCGAACTTGATGATCTTGCGCCGGCCGGTGGCGCCGCGCGCCAGGCGCATGGCGCTCATGGCGGCCTCGGTGCCCGAGCTCACGAGGCGCACCATCTCGAGGCTCGGCACCAAGTCCACGATGGCTTGCGCCAGCTCGACCTCGCGTTCGGTGGGGGCGCCGAACGAGAAGCCGTCGAGCACGGCCTTCTGGACCGCTTCGAGCACCGCCGGATGGCCATGGCCCAGGATCATGGGGCCCCAGGAGCCGATGTAATCGATGTGGCGCTGGCCGTTGGCGTCCCAGAAGTAGGCGCCTTGGGCGCGTTGCACGAAGCGCGGCGTACCTCCCACGGCGCGAAAGGCGCGCACTGGCGAATTGACGCCGCCGGGAATCAGGATCTTGGCGCGCTCGAACAGGTCCAGGTTGCGATCGGGCATGGGGTCAGTGTCGGGTGGTGTCCAGTGGGAAGTCGCCAGCGTCCAGCGCACTGTCGGGCGCGCCAGGGTCGGCCGGAGAATCGTCATCGGGCGCGGGTTCGTCCTCGTGGGCCCAGAACAGGCGATCGGGCACGGCGTGGCCCATGCCAGGCTGGAAGCCGGCGTCGAGGCACTGATCCAGATAGGTCAGGGCTTCTGCGCAGGCGGTCTGCAGGTCGGCCCCGCTGGCAATGAGTGCGCACAGCGCGGCCGACAGGGTGTCGCCGGCACCGGCGAAAGTGGCCTCGAAACGCTCATAGCGGGCAGTGGCCAGCACGGTTTCAGGCGAAGCCAGGTGGCTCTCGAGGTGCTGGTCGGCTGCATTGAAGCCAGTGACCAGGGTGTAGGGCACACCGTGCACCGCAGCGGCCCGTGCCACCTCGCGCGGGCCAGGCGGGCGGTCCCCTTCCCACTCGGGCAGCAGCCAGCGGCACAGGGTGCTGTGATTGCCGACCAGTACCGTGGTCTGCGGCAACAGCAGTTCGGTGCAGGCGTCCAGGTAGTTCTCTATGTCGAGCTCATCCCACCAGGACAGGTCCGGCATGTAAGTGATCACCGGCACTTCGGTGTAGTCGCTGGTGATCTGGGCCACCGCGCTGAGGTTCTCGGGCGTTCCCACGAACCCGACCTTGATGGCCCTTACGGGCATATCCTCCAGTGCGCAGCGCGCCTGGTCGACCACCGCTTCCTCATCCAGACTGAAATGGTCGCGGATGGCGGAGGTGTCGCGCACGTAGGCGCCTGTGACCACGGGCAGCACATAGGTGGAGGCGCTGGCCATGGCGGTGAGGTCGGCACTCAGGCCGCCGGCCCCACTCGGGTCGTTGGCGTTGAACGTCATCACGCAAGGCAGGGCGGACTCGCCCGGGGCCGTCGTGGCCTCGCGGTCGACGGAGGAATCGGCGGGGTCGGACATGGTGGGGATTGTGCGGGCTGCGCCGGCTGGCTGGCACTGTGGTGCAAGGGCCTCTGGACGCCGGCCATTCGCCTGTGAAATCACGCCGCAGAGCGCTTGAACAGGCTGGATACAATCGTTGCATTCTACGATACAGACCACAAAAACCATGAGTGACAGCAAGACTTGGATGTGCCTGATCTGCGGCTGGATCTATGACGAAGCAGCAGGCGCACCCGAGCACGGCATCCCTGCCGGCACCCTCTGGGCCGACGTCCCGATGAACTGGACCTGCCCCGAATGCGGCGCCCGCAAGGAAGATTTCGAAATGGTTCAGATCTGAGCGGACGGCTGCCTCGCGGCTGCCGATCCATTGTCCTGGTCCGGGTGGGCTGCCACGCCGGGCCCGATTGTGGTTGAGGAGCCCGTCCATCGTGAGTGCATCGCCTGCCCTGAAGGTTCTCGTCGTCGACGACAGCAACACCATCCGGCGCAGCGCCGAGATCTTCCTCAAGCAGGGCGGCCACGAGGTGCTGCTGGCCGACGATGGCTTCGACGCCCTGGCCAAGATCAACGACTATCAGCCCGATCTGGTTTTCTGCGACATCCTGATGCCGCGACTGGATGGCTATCAGACCTGCGCGATCATCAAGCGCAACGCCCGCTTCGCGGGCATTCCGGTCGTCATGCTCTCGTCCAAGGACGGCGTCTTCGACAAGGCGCGCGGCCGCATGGTCGGGTCCCAGGACTACCTCACCAAGCCATTCACCAAAGACCAATTGCTGCAAGCCGTGCAGCAGTTCGGCGCCAACCTCAACGGAGTTTCCTGATGCCCATCCACAAGATCCTCGTCGTCGACGATTCGAAGACCGAGCTCATGGTCCTGTCGGATCTGTTGACCAAAAACGGCTACACCGTGCGCACCGCCGAGAATGCGGACGAGGCCTTTCGTCGTCTTGGTGAGGAAAAGCCCGATCTCATTTTGATGGACGTGGTGATGCCCGGCCAGAATGGCTTTCAGTTGACGCGTGCCATCACGCGCGATCCTCAGTATTCGAGCATCCCCATCGTCATGTGCACCAGCAAGAACCTGGAGACGGACCGTGTATGGGGCATGCGGCAGGGCGCTCGCGACTACGTCACCAAGCCCGTCAACGGCGAAGAGTTGCTTTCCAAGATCCGCGCGCTGGCCTGACGCGCACCCCGGACACCAACAGCATGGCCAAACGACAGTCGCTGAAAGAACTCCAGGAACGACTGGCTCAGCGTCTCACGGCTGCGAAATCCGAGGCGCTGACCGCGACGTGGCTTGCCATTGAGGCGGGAGGCCGCCGCTACCTGCTGCCATTGGTGCAGTCCGGGGAGATCTTTCCGTGGTCAACCGTGCAGGCCGTGCCCTACACCAAGTCCTGGTACGTGGGTGTGGCCAATCTGCGTGGGGGTTTGCACGGCGTGGTTGATCTGGCGGAGCTCGTTCAAGGATCGGCGCGTCGAGCAATCCGCCCGGCCGAACGCATCACATCCGAATCCCGCCTGGTGAGTCTGCATGGCGCGCTGGGGCTGAACGCCGTGCTGTGGATCGACCGCTTGTTGGGTCTGCGCAATCCAGGTGCATTCAGCGCTGTGGGCGAACGCCCGCCCGAAGCGCCCGGCTATGTGACCCGTGTGCTCGTCGATGCGCAAGGGCAGGACTGGCAAGAGCTGGACCTGCAACTGCTGGTGAGCGAACCCGAATTTCTGGCCGTCGCGGCCTGACGAAGCCGATACCCGGCACCCGACGTTTTCGTCACCTGTTGTGAGTTGGAAGGTAAACCATGGCCACGCTTGATCGATTCCAAGGGCTGTTCTCCAAGAAGAACAAGGAGGCGGATGAGCCTGACCTGGCCGGTGTGACCGATCAGGAGATCGCCGAGCTCGCCGCCGCCCGGCTGGCGCCTGACGCCCATTCTGGGGACATCGACGACAACCTGCTGATCACGGAGGACGATGGCGAGGTCACCAAAGACGCGCTGGTGTCGCTGCCCATTCTGGGACGCCGTCCGGCCGAACAGCACCAGCGTTCGTTGGCGGTGCTGCTGGCTTTCGCGCTGCTCGTGCTTGGTGCCATCACGTTCTTCGTGTTGAGCCAGGCAGAAAAGATCAGCCAACAGGTGGCGGCCAGCGGCCAGGCGCTCATGCAGTCGCAGCGTCTGGCCAAGAGCGTGTCGCAGGCGCTGGTGGGCAGCCCCACGGCCTTCCCTGAAGTGCGCGACAGCGCGAGCGTGCTGGCCACCAGCGTGCGCGGTCTCAAACAGGGCGACAGCAACATGTCGATTGAGCCGCTGGGCCCCGAGTATGGTGGTGCCCTCGACGACCTGCTGCCGCGCATCGACGCCGCTGAACGCAACGCGTCGGCCGTGCTGGGCCAGCAGGCCACGCTGACGCAGGTGGGTGCCGCCCTGCGCACGATCAACCGCCAGTCGTCCGACCTGCTGGAGATCGCCGAAACGATTTCCTCCCTCAAGCTGCAGCAGAACGCACCGGCGGCTGAAATCTCCGCCTCCGGCCAGTTGGTGATGCTGACGCAGCGCATCGGCAAGTCGGCCAACGAGTTCCTCACGCTGGAGGGGGTCAGCCCCGAGGCCGTGTTCCTGCTCGGTAAAGACCTGATCACCTTCAAGGAGGTTGCGGACGGCCTGCTCAAGGGCAGCGACGAACTGCGGCTGGTGGCCGCGCGCGACCCGCAGGTGCGCGAGCGACTGCAGGTGCTGCTGCAGCGCTATGAGGAAACCCGTGTCGAGGCCGGCGCGATTCTCGGCAACCTGCAAGGCCTGGTGGCCGCGCGCGAGGCGCAGGCCGCCATCGTGGCCGACAGCGAGGCATTGCGCGTGGGACTGGAGAAGCTGCAGCAGGACCTGTCCGGCCGCTCCGGCCTCGGTGGTGGTCAACTGCTGGCCCTGGCGCTGTCCACGGTGTTCGCGCTGTTGTGCGCGGGCGGCCTGGCGTACGTTCAACTGCAGGACAGCCGGCAGCGCCAGATGATGGCCGAAGGCCAGCGGTTGGCGGCCGAGGCCCAGGAGCAGGAAGCCAAGCGCGTCAACGACGCCAACCAGGCTGCCATTCTTCGCCTGATGAACGAACTGCAAACGGTGGCCGAAGGCGATCTGACGCAGGAAGCCACCGTGACGGAAGACATCACGGGCGCCATCGCCGACTCGGTGAACTACACCGTGGAAGAACTTCGGTCGCTGGTGGGCAACGTTCAGGCCACGGCCACTCGGGTGGCGCAGACGACTTCAGCGGTGGAGAACACCTCGACCGAACTGCTCGCGGCTTCCACCGAGCAGCTGCGCGAGATTCGCGAAACCGGCCAGTCGGTGCTCGACATGGCGCAGCGCATCAACCAGGTGTCCAGCCAGGCTCAGGAGTCGGCCCAGGTGGCCCGCGCTTCTCTGGAGGCAGCAGAGTCCGGGCTGCAGGCCGTGCAGGACGCGATCGGCGGTATGAACGCCATTCGCGACCAGATTCAGGAAACCTCCAAGCGGATCAAGCGGCTGGGTGAGTCCTCGCAGGAGATCGGTGAAATCACCGAGCTGATCTCGGACATTACCGAACAAACCAACGTGCTCGCGCTCAACGCTGCCATCCAGGCGGCCTCCGCGGGTGAAGCGGGTCGCGGCTTCTCGGTGGTGGCGGAAGAGGTGCAGCGACTGGCCGAACGCTCGGCCGACGCCACGCGCCAGATCGCGGCGCTCGTGAAAGCCATTCAGACCGACACACAGGATGCGGTGGCCGCCATGGAGCGGTCCACCCAGGGTGTGGTCGCGGGGGCGAGGCTGTCCGACAACGCTGGCACCGCGCTGTCCGAAATCGACCGCGTGTCGCGTCGACTCGCGGACCTCATTGAGCAGATCTCGACCGCCGCTTCTCGCGAAGCCGAATCGGCCAACGAGGTGGCGGGCAGCATTCAGCACATTTTTGCGGTGACCGAGCAGACCGGTGAAGGCACGCGGTCCACGGCCCAACAGGTGCGCGAACTGTCGGCCATGGCCGAGGAACTGCGTCAATCGGTGGCCCGATTCAAGATCGCCTGACACCGGCCACGTCGAACCCTTCAGGGATCCCCATGACCGAAGCGCCCGAAACCGCTCTCCAGGACTTGCCCAACACCGATCTCGGGCCGCTGGCCTGGGTCTTCGAGGAGCTGCGCAAATCGCTCGACGCGGCCAACAAGGCCATTCGGCGATTCGTGCGTGAGAACGAGCAGTCGCGCCACGGCGATCTTGAGGCGGTCGATCCGGCGGCCCTGCGCATGGCGCGCCAGCAGCTGCACCAGGCCGTGGGCGCGCTGGAAGTCGTCGGACTGGGTGCGCCGGCGCAGGTGCTGCGCGGCATGGAATCCGCGGTGCAGCGGTTCGTCCAGAAGCCCGAGAGCTGTGACGAGCAGGCGGCCGCGCGCGTCGAGCGGGCCAGCTTCGCCTTGATCGAGTACCTGGAGGCTGTGCTCAACCACAAGGCGGTGCAGCCCGTGGCCTTGTTCCATCAGTACCGCGAGGTGCTCGAGCTGGCGGGCGCTGAGCGTGTGCACCCGGCGGATCTGTGGGATTTTGATCATCGTGGAATCGACGTGCCTGCGCCACCCAACGCCAAGGCGTTGGAGGTCAGTGCGGCGGTCCGTTCGCTGTTTGACCGCCTGACGCTGCTGGTCGTCAAGACGCAAAGCGCCGCGGCCTGCCAGCAACTGGCCAAACTCTGCGGCGGCTTGTCCGCCGCCATGGACGAGCCTCGCCAGCGCACCTTCTGGCGTGTGGCCGCTGCGTTCTTCGAATCGGCGGGTTCGCAGGGATTGCCCTTCGACATCTACGTGAAGCGTGCGGCCTCGCGCCTGCTCATGCAGTTCGGTCAGCTCGCGTCGCGAACGGGCCAGGTGTCTGAAACCCTGCTTCACGACCTGCTGTTCTTCTGTGCGCAGAGCCAAGTCCCTGCCGGTGTCACCACCCAGCACCTGGAGGCTGTGCGCGAAGCATATGGTTTGCACCGCTACCGCCCGGCCGATTACCACCAGGCCACCCTGGGCCGATATGACCCTGCCGTGCTGGCCCAGGCCCGCAAGCGCATCCAGGCCGCCAAGGAGGCCTGGTCCTTGTTCTCGGGTGGCGACAACTCACGGGCCCGCCAGGTGGGCGACCAGTTCGGTCTGATCGGTGAATCGCTGCTCAAGCTGCACGCGCCCAGCGCACCCTTGTCGGCGGCCCTGGTCAAGGCCACCGATCGCGCGGTGAATGAGCCGGGTGGCGTGCGCCCGGAACTCGCGATGGAGGTGGCGACCACCACCTTGTACCTCGAGGCCGCGTTCGAGGATTTCGATCCCGGCGACCCTCAACTCGCCGTGCGTACCCAGGAACTCGCGCAGCGCCTGACCGACGTGATCGAAGGCAAGCCCGCCCGCCCGCTGGACGACTGGATGGAGCAGCTCTACCGGCGCATCAGCGACCGGCAGACGATGGGCAGCGTGGTCGACGAGTTGAAGGTTTCGCTCGGCGAGGTCGAGAAGTCGCTTGACCAGTTTTTCCGCCAGCCGCAGGAGAAAGCCGGGCTTCATGTGGCCGTGACCCAGCTGGCGCAGATGCGCGGCGTGCTGTCCGTGCTGGGCCTGGACCACGCGGTGCAGGCCGTGACCCGCATGCGCAGCAGCGTGGAGCAGATTCTCGACACCGAGGTGGACGAGGCCTTGGCGCGTGAAGCAGGCACCTTCCAGCAGTTGGGCGACAACCTCAGCGCGCTCAGCTTCCTGGTCGACATGCTGAGCTATCAGCCATCGCTGGCGAAGAAGCTGTTCGTGTTCGACGAGGACAAAGGTGGCCTGGTGCCGCTCATGGGACGCGCCAGCGTGGGCCGCGACCGCTCGCAACCGGCCCGCGACGACGCCGAGGCGCTGCAACAGGGCGTGCGGCGCGTGGTGGACAGTGTGTTCGGCGGCCTCGACGACCTCAGCGGATTGAGCCAGCAACTGGACTCGCTCGCCGATCAGGCCGCGCTGGCCGAGCAGCCCGCCGTGGCCAAGGCGGCGCGTGAGGCCGCCGAGGCTGTGGTGCGCGATGACGCCATGGTCGGCGCGCAGGCCTTGGTCGGATTGACCGAGGTCGCTGTCGCCGAGGCCCCCACCGCCGCGGCAGTCGAGGCGCCCGCGGACGACGGCACCGACGAAGACGACCTGCTCGATATCTTCCTGGAGGAGGCGCGCGAGGTCGTGGCCAATGGCCGCGAAGCCGTGTCGCACCTGCGCGAGCAGCCTTCCGACCTCGACCACCTGACCACGCTGCGCCGCGCGTTTCACACGCTCAAGGGCAGTTCGCGCATGGTGGGTCTCAACGAGTTCGGTGAGGCCGCCTGGGCGATGGAGCAGCTGCTCAACGCCGTGCTGGCCGAGCAACGGCCCGCCAACGAGCCGCTGCTGGGTCTGTCGGGCGAATCGCTGGACCAGTTCGAACGCTGGGTGCGCGACATCGCCGCACAGCAGGCCGGGGCCTGGCGCTCGCAACCCTTCCGCGCCAGCGCCGAAGCCTTGCGGGTTCAAGGGGTGTGGTTGCCCTTGCAGGCGCCTGAAGCCTTGGAGGTTGAAGCGATCGACGTGTCATTGGATGAGCCGGTCGACGCCGCTCCTGCGGACGATGCCGCCGGACCCTCCACTGGCCTGGGCGACTTGCCCATGCCCGAGCCCCTGTCCGACACTGCCTTGGATGTTCCACTGCTGGCCGATATCGACCTGGATCTGCTGGCGCAAACCGCCCAGCCCGCGTCGGTGGAAGCGCCCGCAGAACCGGTCGAACAGTCCGCGGCACACGCCGATCCTGTGGAGCCGTTGGCCGTGGCCGCGGTACCGCCCGAGTTCGATGAGCTGGAAGACTTTCCACGCGAAGCCGTTGAATCCGGGTTTGCCGAGATCGAGCAGATCGAACTGACCGCCCCGGCGCCCCTGCCCGTCGCTGCGCCTGCGCTCCCGGCGGACGTGCCGCCCGAGGAGCCGATGCGCGAGATCGGCCCACTGCGCATTGGCCACAAGCTCTACAACGTATTTCTCAACGAGGCCGACGAGTGGTCTCGCCGCCTGAACACCGGGCTGTCCGAGTGGGCGCTGGAAACCCACGCGCCGGTGCCGGAATCGGCGGAAGCCCTCGCGCATTCCCTGGCCGGAAGCTCGGGCACGGTGGGCTTCGAGTCGCTGTCCGGCATTGCGCGCGCGCTCGAGCATGCGTTGGGCTCGGTGGCTGCACGCCAGCGCGCGGGCCATGAGGCGTCGGCTGCTCTTGGCCAATTGTTCGTCGATGCCGGTGAAGACGTTCGTCGACTGTTGCATCAGTTCGCCGCCGGTTTCCTGAAAGAGGCCAACCCCGAGTTGCTCGCGTCGCTCGTTCGGGTGGTGCACGATCCCCTGGCTTTCAGCGAGCCACCGGCCGTTGCACCGGTCAGCGATCTCGATGACGTGTTCCTCACGGTCACCGACGAGATCGAATTGCTGCCAGCGGATGACGAGCCCGCGTTGACGGCTGCCGCCGGGGCGCCCGTGGTGACTGAAGAGGTGATGCCCACGCCGGAAGCCGCTCCTGTCGATTGGGAGCCGCCCGTCGCAGCCGAGCCCGTTCGCGCCGAATCGCCGGGCAACGTCCATCAGGACATTGACGACGACATCGATGCCGTCGACACCATCGACATCGACCTGTTCCCGATCTTCGAGGAAGAGGCGCAGGAACTGCTGCCCCAGATGGGCGCTGCCTTGCGCCAATGGAGCGCCCGTCCGGACGACGGTGCCGCGCGTGGCGAGGTGCTTCGGGCGCTGCACACGCTCAAGGGCAGTGCGCGTCTGGCCGGCGCCCTGCGCCTCGGTGAAATGGCCCACCGCATGGAGACGGCGGCGGAACGCCTGGGCTCCGATGTTCAGCGCGCCAGTGATCTGGAGGTGCTGCAGAGCGCGTTCGACGCCATTGCCGCTCGCTTCGAGGCCTTGAGACACCCCGATGCGCAGACCGGCGCAGTGCAGCAGTCCGCACCCGAAGTGCAGGTGGCCGAGCCGTCCGAGAATGCCGACGCTGCCCAGGCGCCGACCGGCGCCGCGCCTGCCATCAATACGGTGGCCTTGGGTGCCAACTTCGTCGCGCCGATCGCCCCCGCCCAACTCGCGGCGCGCAGCACGGCGGCTGTGCGGGTGCGACCCGAGCTGCTGGACCGCCTCGTCAATCAGACCGGTGAAGTGATCATCTCGCGCTCGCGCATGGAGGCCGAAGTCGTCACGCTGCGCACCTCGCTCAAGGATCTCACGGGTAACCTTGACCGCCTGCGCCAGCAGTTGCGGGACATCGAATTGCAGGCCGAGACCCAGATGCAGTCGCGTCTCGCCCAGGCGCGCGACCACGTCCAATCCTTTGACCCGCTGGAGTTCGACCGATTCACGCGCGTGCAGGAACTCACCCGCATGATGGCCGAGTCGGTGAACGACGTGGCCACGCTGCAGCGCAACCTGCAGCGCGCTGTGGAAGCCACCGAAGACAACCTCGTGGCCCAGGCGCGCCAGACGCGCGAGCTGCAACGCGACCTGCTGCGCACCCGCATGGTGGAGTTCGAGGGCATCGCCGAGCGCCTGTACCGCGTGGTTCGCCAGGCGTCCAAGGAAACCGGCAAGCAGGTCCGCCTCGACATCACGGGCGGCAACATCGAAATGGACCGGGGCGTTCTGGATCGCATGACCGGCACCTTCGAGCACCTGTTGCGCAACCACGTGGCGCATGGCATCGAAGCGCCCGAGCTGCGCGGGCAGCGCGGCAAACCGGCTGAAGGCCGCATCGACATCCAGTTGCACCAGGAGCGCAACGACGTGTCACTCGTGTTCGCCGACGATGGCGGCGGTATCGACCTCGACCGCCTTCGCGAGAAGGCCCGCGAGGCCGGCCTGCTGGCGCCCGGCGTGGAACTGGACGACGAACAGGCGGCCCAACTCATCTTCGAGGCGGGCATCAGCACCGCCCGCGAGGTGTCGGAGCTCGCAGGCCGTGGCATCGGCATGGACGTGGTGCGAAGCGACGTGCTGGCGCTGGGCGGGCGCATCGAAACCTCCACCCGGGCCGGGCAGGGCACCTCATTCAAGCTGGTGTTGCCACTGACCACCGCCGTCACGCAGGTGGTGATGCTGCGCGCCGGCGAACTCATGTTCGGCGTGCCGTCGAACGTGGTGGAGATCGTGCGCCGCGTGCCGCCGGCCGAACTGCAGGCCGCGTACGCCAGTGGCCACATTCGCCACGGTGACGAAGACGTGCCCTTCTTCTGGAGTGGCGCCCTTCTGCAGTCCTCGGCGCAGTCTCAGGAGCCGCAGAACCGCACGCTGCCTGTGGTCATCTTCCGCAGTGCGGCGCAGCGCGTAGCCTTGCACATCGACGAGGTGCTGGGTAATCAGGAAGTCGTGGTCAAGAACCTGGGCGCGCAGCTCTCGCGCCTGCCGGGCCTCGCGGGCATGTCGGTGCTGGCCTCGGGCGCGGTGGCACTCATCTACAACCCGGTGGCCCTGGCCTCGGTCTATGGCCCACAGGTGCCCGAGTGGGTGCAGAAGCAGTTGTCGCAGCCGCAGCCCGCGGATGCCACTGCCATGGGCGGCGACGCGGGCGCGGACACCGCGCTGGCCAGCGTCCCCCTGGTGCTGGTGGTCGACGACTCGATCACCGTGCGCCGTGTCACCCAGCGCCTGCTGCAGCGCGAAGGCTATCGCGTGGTGTTGGCGGCCGATGGCTTGCAAGCCCTCGAGCGGCTGCAGGTCGAGCGCCCGGCGGTGGTGTTGTCCGACATCGAAATGCCGCGCATGGACGGCTTCGACCTCGTGCGCAACATCCGCGCCGACGCCCGCCTGGCCGATCTGCCGGTGATCATGATCACTTCGCGCATCGCGGAAAAGCACCGCGAGCACGCGCGCGAACTGGGCGTGGACCACTACCTCGGCAAGCCGTACTCCGAAGACGAGCTGCTCGTGCTGGTGGCGCGCTACGCCCGGTCCACCACGGACGCCTGATCTTTCACCACCGCGTACCGCGCGAGCGTCTTGTCGCGCGCCGCTGCGTGGTCCACCAGCGGGGCGGGGTAGTGCTCGCCGATCTCCACGCCGGCGGCGGCCAGCTCCACCGGTGTGGCCTTCCAGGGCGCGTGGATCGCGTGATCGGGCAGTTCGGCGAGCTGGGGCAGGTAGCGTCGGATGAAGCGGCCCTGCGGGTCGAAGCGCTCGCTCTGCGTGATGGGGTTGAAGATGCGGAACCACGGTTGCGCGTCGCAGCCGCTGGAGCTCGCCCATTGCCAGCCGCCGTTGTTGGCCGCCAGGTCGAAGTCGATCAGGTGCTCGGCGAAGTAGCGCTCCCCCCATTGCCAATGGATGCCGAGGTCCTTCACCAGAAAACTCGCCACCACCATCCGCAGGCGGTTGTGCATGTAGCCGGTCTGGTTGATCTGCGCCATCGCGGCGTCCACCAGCGGGTAGCCGGTGCGGCCCTCGCACCAGGCCTTGAACCGCGCGTCCGCGGCTTTGCCGTGTTCGTAGCGCACGGCGTCGTAGGCGGGCTTGAAGGCGCGCTGCGCCACGTGCGGGAAGTTGGCCAGGATCTGGTGGTAGAAGTCGCGCCAGATGAGTTCGGACAGCCAGGTGCTGGCGCCCGCGTTGCCCTGGGCGTGCAGCTCGTGGGCGATGGACGCCAGCGCCCGGATGGACACGGTGCCGAAGCGCAGGTGCGCGCTGAGGTAGCTGGGGCCCTTGATTGCCGGGTAGTCGCGCGCCTCGTCGTAGCGGTCGATGCGCTGCAGGAAGTCATCGAAGAGCTGGTGCGCCCCGTCTTCGCCGGGGGGCAGGGGCAGCTGCGCCAGGTTGGTGCGCTCGAAGCCGATCTCCTCCAGCGTGGGCACGGGGCGCGAGAGCCCCTCGGGCAGCGGCGCCAGCGCACCCGCGTGCTTCGTGATCGGGTAGGCCTTCAAGTGAAAGGGCGTGAGCGCCTTGAGCCAGGCGTTCTTGTAGGGCGTGAACACGCCGAAGGCGCGCCCGGCCTGCGTGAGCACCTCGCGGCGCTCGAAGATCACGTGGTCCTTGTGGGTGCGCAGCAGCACACCCTGGTGCGCGAGCGCGCCCAGCACCTGGGCGTCGCGCGCCAGCGCGGCGGGGTCGTCGTCGTGGTTGGCGAACACGGCCTGCGCGCCCAGTCGTTCGGCCAGTGCGGGAATGGCATGCAGGGCGCGATCGTGCAGCACGATCAGGCCGGTGTCCCGGCGCCCGTGCTCGGCGCCCAGCTCGCGCAGCCGCGTGTCCAGCGCCACCAGCGACTCCCGGATGAATTCGACGCGGCGGTCGGCGCGCGGCAGCGTGTCGAGGATTTCGCGGTCGAACACGAACACGCACCACAACCGGCGGCAGTGGCGCAGCGCGTGGTGCAGGGCCGCGTTGTCGCTGGCGCGCAGATCGCGGCGGAACCACATCAGACCGGTGTCGAATTGGCTCATGGGGTGATGGGGACGGAGGCGACCGGCGAACCCGGGCCGGCGAGGGGCGGGACATAGAATCCGCGCATGGCCGCCGATTTTGCTCCGACCAACCTGACCCATCATTTCCTGATCGCGATGCCCGGGTTGACCGACGAGTTGTTCGGCCGCAGCGTGGTGTTCATGTGCGAGCACAGCGAGCGCGGCGCCCTCGGCCTGGTCATCAACAAGCCCAGCGACATCCTCCTGCCCAAGCTGTTCGAGAAGGTCGAGCTGCCCCTGTCGCGCGAAGACCTGCTGGAACTGCCTGTGTTCCAGGGCGGGCCGGTGCAGACGGAGCGCGGCTTCGTGCTGCACGAGGCCGTCAATCCCGATCAGGACGGTGAGTCGGTCTACGCTTCCACGCTTTCCATTCCGGGTGGCCTGGAGATGACCACCTCCAAGGACGTGCTGGAGGCCATGGCGGCCGGCGCCGGCCCGCGCCGCGTCTTCGTCTCGCTGGGCTACGCTTCCTGGGGGCAGGGTCAGCTCGAGTCCGAGATCGCCGAGAACGCCTGGCTCACCGTGCCCGCCGACATCGAGATCATTTTCGACGCCCCGGTGGCCGAGCGCTACGACCGCGCCATGGCCTTGCTGGGTCTGCAGCAACCGTGGATGCTTTCGCCCGATGCCGGCCACGCCTGACATGCCTGAGGCCGCCGCCACGCTGCAGACCTTCCTGGCCTTCGACGTGGGCCAGCGCCGCACCGGCGTGGCCACCGGCAACCGACTCACCCGCAGCGCCACACCGCAGCCCACCATCGTGGCCACGGGCGACGCGCGCCTGGAGCGCGCGGCCGAGCGCATCCGCGAATGGGCGCCCGACGCCCTGGTGGTGGGCGTGCCCTTCCACCCCGACGGCGCCGAGCACGCCAACACCGCCATGGCGCGCAAGTTCGCGCGGCGCCTGCACGGCCGCCATGGCCTGCCCGTGTTCGAGGTGGACGAGCGCTACAGCACCACCGAGGCACGCGCGCAGGGCGCGCGAGACGCCGACGCGGCCTCCGCCTGCATCATCCTGGAACAGTTCCTGAGGAGCCTGCCTTGACCCCCCCCGATGCCGAAGCGCTCTACGCGCAACTGCGCACGCGCGTGCAGGCCCTGCTCGACGCCGAGCCCGCAACCCGGATCGTGGGCATCGCCACCGGTGGCGCCTGGATCGCCGAGCGCCTGCACGCCGACCTGAAGCAGCCCGGTGCCTGTGGCGTGGTGTCCTCCGTCATGCACCGCGACGACTTTGCGCGCCGCGGTCTGGCCAGCAGCGTGCAGACCCAACTCCCCTTCGACGTGAACGGCGCGAAGCTGCTGCTCGTCGACGACGTGCTCTACACCGGCCGCACGCTGCGCGCCGTGCTCAATGAACTTTTCGACCACGGCCGCCCGCAGAGCGTGCGCCTGGCCGTGCTGGTCGATCGTGGCGGGCGCGAGCTGCCCATCGAGGCGCAACTGTGTGTGGCGCAGGTCGAGGTGCCCGCCGGCCAGTCGCTCGAACTCGCGCGCGACGACAGCGGCCGCCTGCGCTTCGTGCTGGAGGCCATCAAGCCATGACCCCTGCCCGCAACCCCCAGCTCAACAAGAACGGCGAGCTCATCCACCTGCTCTCCACCGAGGGCCTGTCGCGCGACATCCTCACGCACATCCTCGACACCGCGGCCAGCTTCACCAGCGTGAGCAACCGCGAGGTGAAGAAGGTGCCGCTGCTGCGCGGCAAGAGCGTGTTCAACCTGTTCTTCGAAAACAGCACGCGCACCCGAACCACCTTCGAGATCGCGGCCACGCGCCTGAGCGCCGACGTCATCAACCTCGACATCGCGCGCAGCTCCACCGCCAAGGGCGAGTCGCTGCTCGACACCATCGCCAACCTCAGCGCCATGGCGGCCGACATCTTCGTCGTGCGCCACAGCGAGTCGGGCGCGCCCTACCTGATCGCTCAACACGTGGCACCGCACGTGCACGTGGTCAACGCCGGCGACGGGCGCCACGCGCACCCCACGCAAGGCCTGCTCGACATGTACACCATCCGCCACTACAAGCAGGACTTCACGAAGCTGTCCGTGGCCATCGTGGGCGACGTGCTGCACTCGCGCGTGGCGCGCTCCGACATCCACGCGCTCACCACCCTGGGCTGCCCCGACGTGCGCGTGGTCGGCCCGCGCACCCTGGTGCCGAGCGACCTGTCGCAGATGGGCGTGCGCGTGTGCCACACGCTCGAAGAGGGCATCAAAGGCTGCGACGTGGTGATCACCCTGCGCCTGCAGAACGAGCGCATGAGCGGCGCCTTGCTGCCCTCCAGCCAGGAGTACTTCAAGAGCTTCGGCCTCACGCCCGAGCGGCTGAAGTGGGCCAAGCCCGACGCCATCGTCATGCACCCTGGCCCCATCAACCGTGGGGTGGAAATCGACTCCGCCGTGGTGGACGGGCCGCAGAGCGTGATCCTGCCGCAGGTCACCTTCGGCATCGCGGTGCGCATGGCGGTCATGGGCATCGTCGCGGGCAACGAAGCGTGAGCGCCACCGCACCCGACCCCGCCACGCGCTTCTGGAGCCCGGCCCTGCGTGGCCTGAGCGCCTACACGCCCGGCGAGCAGCCGCAGGGCGCGGGATGGGTCAAGCTCAACACCAACGAGTGCCCCTACCCGCCGTCGCCACTCGCCCTGCAGCGCATGGCCGAAGCGGTGGACGAGCGCCTGCGCCTCTACCCGGACCCGACGGCGCTGGCCCTGCGCCAGACCATTGCCGCACAGAACGGCCTGAGGCCCGATCAGGTCTTCGTGGGCAACGGCTCCGACGAGGTGCTCGCCCACGCCTTCATGGGCCTGCTGCGCCACGGCCGGCCCGTGCTGGTGCCCGACATCAGCTATTCCTTCTACCCGGTCTACTGCGCGCTCTACGGCGTGCCGTGCCAGCCGGTGCCGCTGGACGAAGACTTCCGTGTGCGGGTGGCCGACTACCTGCAGCCCAACAGCGGCATCGTGCTGCCCAACCCCAACGCCCCCACCGGCATCGCGCTGCCGCTGGAAGACATCCGCTGGCTGCTGGAGCGCAACACCGGTTCCGTGCTGGTGGTGGACGAGGCCTACGTCGATTTCGGCGCCGAGAGCGCCGCCTCGCTGGTCGACGAGTTTGCGCAGCTGCTGGTGGTGCAGACCCTGTCCAAGTCGCGCGGGCTCGCGGGCCTGCGCGTGGGCTTCGCGCTGGGTCACGCCGATCTCATTCACGCACTGACCACCGTCAAGGACAGCTTCAACTCCTACCCGCTGGACCGCATCGCGCTGGCGGGCGCCCAGGCCGCGCTGGAGGACGAGGCGCACACCGCGTCGCTCGTCCGGCGCATCGTCGACAGCCGCGAATGGCTGGCGCGCGAGCTCGCCGCGCTGGGCTTCGACTGCCTGCCGTCCCGCGCCAACTTCCTGCTTGTGCGGCACCCGCGGCACAGCGCGCTCCAGTTGCAGCAAGACCTGCGCGACCGCAAGATCCTGGTGCGCCACTTCCAGCAGCCGCGCATCGCCGAGCACCTGCGCATCACCGTCGGCTCGCAGCCCGAGTGCGAGGCCCTGGTGGCGGCGCTGCACGAGTTGATCGACCCCGTCCGCCACCGCGACCCCAAGGTGACCCCCGCATGAAGATCCTCATCCAGAACGGCCGCGTGATCGACCCGGCCAGCGGCCGCGACGAGATGGCCGACGTCGCCATCGCGGCGGGCCGCATCATCGCCATCGGCCCCATCGCCACCGACTTCCACCCCGCGCGCACCCTCGACGCCACCGGCTGCATCGTCGCCCCCGGCCTGGTCGATCTGTCGGTGCGCCTGAAGGAGCCCGGCCAGGAACACGCGGGCATGCTCGAAAGCGAAACCGCTGCGGCCGTGGCCGGTGGCGTCACCTCGCTGGTGTGCCCGCCCGACACCGAGCCCGTGCTCGACGAGCCGGGCCTGGTGGACATGCTCAAGTTCCGCGCCGAGAAGCTGCACCGCTCGCGCGTCTTCCCGCTCGGCGCGCTCACGCGCGGCCTGGGCGGCGAGGTGCTGACGGAGATGGCGGAGCTCACGGAAGCCGGCTGCGTGGGCTTCGGCCAGGCCGAGGTCACCATCCAGAACACCCAGGTGCTGCTGCGCGCCCTGCAGTACGCGGCCACCTTCGGCTACACCGTGTGGCTGCGCCCGCAGGACCTGTGGCTGGGCAAGGGCGTGGCCGCCAGCGGCCCGCTGGCCACGCGCCTGGGCCTGGCCGGCGTGCCCGCGGCGGCCGAGACCATCGCCCTGCACACCCTGTTCGAGCTCATGCGCGGCATCCAGGGCGGCGCCCGTGTGCACCTGTGCCGCCTCAGCAGCGCGGCCGGCGTGGCCCTGGTGCGCGCGGCCAAGGCCGAAGGCCTGCCCGTCACCTGCGACGTGAGCGTGCACAACCTGCACCTGACCGACGTCGACATCGGCTTCTACGACAGCCGCTTCCGCCTGCAGCCCCCCCTGCGCCAGCAGCGCGACCGCGACGCCCTGCGCGCCGGCCTGGCCGACGGCACCATCGACGCCCTGGTGTCCGACCACAACCCGGTGGACAGCGACGCCAAGACATTGCCCTTCGCCGAGGCCGAGCCCGGCGCGAGCGCGGTGGAACTGCTGCTGGGCCTGGCCTGCACCTGGGCGCAGCAGGAAGGCCTGGGGCTGATGCAGGCCCTGTCCGTGCTCACGCACGGCCCGCAGCAGGTGCTGGGCACCAGCCTGGGCACGCTGCAGGCCAGTGTGGGCCAACTCGCCGTGGGCGGCGCGGCCGACGTGCTGGTTTTCCACCCCGACGCGCCCTGGGTCGTGGCGCCGTCCGCCTTGCGCAGCCAGGGCCGGCACACGCCGTTCGAGGGCCATGAGATGCCGGTGTCGGTGCGCGCCACGCTGGTGGCCGGGCAGATCGCGCACACCGCCGAGGGCGTGGCGGCGCTGGCGTGAATGCCCTCGGCGGCCAGGTGATTCGACACGGACGCATTCGAGGCGGGCACGCGCGCGCGGCGTGGCGCGCGCTGCGCGCCGTGGCGCACGTGCTGCGCGGGCTGTGGATCATCCGCACCGAGTTCGGCCGCCTCACGCACGCCCAGAGCCAGCTCATCGTGCGCGAATGGTCGCGCCGCATGCTCGCCATCATGGGCATCACGCTCGACGTGCAGGGCCAGGCGCCCGCGCACGGCCCCGTGCTGGTGGTGGCCAACCACCTCTCCTGGCTCGACATCGTCGTGATGAACGCCGCGCACCCCAGCCGCTTCGTCTCCAAGGCCGACGCGCAGCACTGGCCGCTGCTGGGCTCGCTCATCACCGGCGCGGGCACGCTCTACATCGAGCGCGAGAACCGGCGCGACGCGCTGCGTGTGGTGCACCGCATGGCCGAGCGCCTGCGCGAGGGCGAAACCGTCTCCGTGTTCCCCGAGGGCACCACGGGCGACGGTTCCCGGCTGCTGCCGTTCCACGCCAACCTGCTGCAGGCAGCCATCTCGGCCAGCGCACCGGTGCAGCCGGTGGCCCTGCGCTATCTCGACAGCGGCACCGGCCAGCCTCACCCCGGCCCGGTGTTCGTGGGCGAGGACACGCTGATTGCCTCGGTGTGGCGCACCCTGCGCGCCGACACCGTGCGCGCGGTGGTGCGCTACGGAACCCCACAGCGCGCGGGCGACCGCGACCGCCGCGCCTGGGCGGAGGCGCTGCGCGCCGAGGTGCAGGCCGAGCTCGACGCGGCCCGCTAAGCGCGAGTACGTCGCGAGTCAGTGCGCGTCGGCCGAGGCCGCCGCCGCCTCCGGTGCGGCCCGCAGACGCCGGTAAAGCAGCCCGCGCGACACCCCCAGCTGCCGCGCGGCGCGCGCGATGTTGCCGCCGCAGGCCGCCAGCGTTTCCGTGATCACGCGGTCGCGGTGATCGTCCAGCGTGGAGGAGGGCGCCGTGTCGGTGCTCGGCGCGTGCGGCTCGGCATCGCCCTCCTGGGCCGAGGGCGCACCCGTGGCCACCGCGCGGTTGAAGTCCACGCCGTCGGCGCTGCCGATGTGTGCGCGCACCCAGACCGAAAGCCCGTTGGGCAGGCGCAGCGCGCGTGGCTCGCGCACGCGGTGCAGGGCCAGCAGCTCCTCGAAGGCCAGGCCGAAGACCTCCTCCACCGGTGGGTGCGCCAGCGCCTGCGCGCCCGTCAGGCGCTGCGCCACCGGGTTGAGCCAGGCGAGCGCGCCGTTCACGTCCACGCCCGCCAGGCCTTCCAGCGGCGTGCCCAGCACACGCGGGCTGGCCTGGAACTGCAGCACCAGGTGAGCGGGCGACTGCAGGCGCAACAGGCGGTTCTCGATGGTGCTGGCGTAGAGCGCCACCAGCCCCGCCGCGTCGAAGCCGAAGGGCGAGCCCTCGATGGACAGATCCAGCACGCCGGCCAGGCGGCCGTGCACGTCGCGGATCGGCGCGGCGGCGCAGTGCAGGGTCTGCAGCATCTCGTGGAAATGCTCGGCGCCGTGCACCGTGCAGGCGCTGGCCACGCGCGCCACGATGCCCGGCGCCGTGGTGCCGATCTCGCCCTCGGCCAGGTTCACGCCCACGCGGCTGCCCGCGTCCAGCAGGGGCTGGGGCGCCGTGCCCAGCGGCGCGCTGGCGTGAATGACCACGCCCTGGCCGTCGGTGAGCAGCACGCGGCAACTGGTGCCCAGCAACGCCGCGGCGAGCTGCTGCAAATCCTCGTTGCCGGCCGCCAGCAGTTGCTGGTTGCGCGTGAGGCAGGCGTGCATGCGGCTGCGCGTCACCGGGTCGAAGCTCACGGCCTGGCGCGCGTCTCGGCGCGCGGCGGTGCAGCGCATCCACGACTGGATGACCGCCTCGTTCACCAGCCCCGTGGGGCGCTCGCCCTCGTCGAAGAAGCGCTGGCGCGCCAGTGCCGTGCGCTGCTCGGCGGTCTGGAAGAACAAGGGGCGTGCGGGTTCGGCCATGGGCACCTCGGGGTGGGCGAGGGCAGTATGGGCCGCGCGCGACGGCGCGGCGCTGCGGGAAATCCCTGCGCCACGCGCCACTCTGTTCCACGGTGGAACAAAACACTTGAGGGAAATCCCGGGGGTGCTGGGCGATGGCCGGCTGCGGAACATGAGGCCCAAGGCATCCGGTTCCCGGGGGATGCGCGAGCGCACCGACGACCCCACACGCCGGCCCGGAACGGCATAACAGAGGAGACACCATGAGCACCCATTCGCTCGCCACGCGCGCCGCCCCGACGTCGCTTGGCCTGGCGCTGCTGCTGGCCGCCACGTCAAGTGTGCTGGCCCAGCAGACGACACCAGTCAAGGGATCGGCCGCCCACATCACGGCGGTCACGACCCAGGTCGACGGGGCCTTCGTGCGGCAGAACAGCCGCGCCACCCACGACTGGCCCAGCCACGGCCTGGACTACGCCGAGACCCGGCACTCGAAGCTCGACCAGATCAACCCCGGCAACGTGAAGGACCTGGGCCTGGTCTGGTCGTACAACCTGGAGTCCACCCGCGGCGTGGAGGCCACGCCCCTGGTGGTGGACGGGATCATGTACGTCACCGCGTCCTGGAGCATCGTGCACGCCATCGACGTGCGCACCGGCAAGCGCATCTGGACCTACGACCCGCAGGTGCCGCGCGAGGGCGGCTTCAAGGGCTGCTGCGACGTGGTGAACCGCGGCGTGGCGCTGCACGAAGGCCAGGTGTTCGTGGCCTCCTACGACGGCCGCCTGATCGCGCTGGACGCGGCCACGGGCCAGAAGCGGTGGGAGAAGGACACCATCATCGACCGCAAGTTCAGCTACACCATCACCGGCGCGCCGCGCGTGGTCAAGGGCAAGGTCATCATCGGCAACGGCGGCGCCGAGTACGGCGTGCGCGGCTACGTCACCGCCTACGACGCCAGGACCGGTGAGCAGAAGTGGCGCTGGTTCACGGTGCCGGGCGATCCGTCCAAACCCTTCGAGGACGAGTCCATGGCCAAGGCCGCCAAGACCTGGGACCCCGCCGGCAAGTGGTGGGAGGCCGGTGGCGGCGGCACCGCGTGGGACGCCATGGCCTTCGACCCCGACCTGGACCTGCTCTACATCGGCACCGGCAACGGCTCGCCCTGGGCGCACAAGAAGCGCAGCCCGGCGGGCGGCGACAACCTGTACCTGGCGTCCATCGTCGCGCTCAACCCCGACACCGGCAAGTACGTGTGGCACTACCAGGAAACGCCCGGCGACAACTGGGACTACACCTCCACGCAGCCCATGATCCTGGCCGACCTCACGCTGGACGGCAAGAAGCGCAAGGTGGTGATGCACGCGCCCAAGAACGGCTTCTTCTTCATCATCGACCGCACCAACGGCAAATTCATTTCGGCGAAGAACTTCGTCGACGTGAACTGGGCCACCGGCTACGACAAGAACGGGCGCCCGATCGAGACCGACATCGCGCGCGTCGCCGACCGTCCGCGCGAGATCATTCCCAGCGCCTACGGCGCGCGCAACTGGCATTCCATGTCCTTCAACCCCAAGACCGGCCTGGTCTACATGCCGGTGCAGGGCGTGCCCATCTCGCTGGTGGACAACAAGGACTGGAAGTTCAACGCCGTGCGCCCCGGCGAGCCGCACAGCGGCATGGGCTGGAACATGGCCATGTTCGCCAACGTGGAGCCGCCCACCAGCAAGCCCTTCGGCCGCCTGGTGGCCTGGGACCCGGTGAAGCAGGCGCCGCGCTGGACGGTGGAGCACGTCTCTCCCTGGAACGGCGGCACGCTCACCACCGCGGGCAACCTGGTGTTCCAGGGCACGGCCGACGGCCGCTTCGTGGCCTACAACGCCAGCAACGGTGAGAAGCTGTGGGAGACGCCCACCGGCACCGGCGTGGTGGCCGCGCCCGTGACCTACCTGGTCGATGGCAAGCAGTACGTGTCCATCGCGGTGGGCTGGGGCGGCGTGTACGGCATCGCGGCCCGCGCGACCGACCGTCAGGGCCCGGGCACGGTCTACACCTTCGCTGTCGGCGGCAAGGCGCCGGCGCCGGCGTTCGTGGCCTACCGCATGAGCCAGCTCGTCGAGGGCGTGAAGTACGACCCGGCCCACGTGCCCGAGGGCACCGCGCTCTACGTGAGCAACTGCGTCTTCTGCCACGGCGTGCCGGGCGTGGACCGCGGCGGCAACATCCCCAACCTGGGCTACATGGACTCGGCCTTCATCGAGAACCTGGACAAGTTCGTCTTCAAGGGCCCGGCCATGGCGCGCGGCATGCCCGACTTCACGGGCAAGCTCAGCGCGGACGACGTGCAGAAGATCAAGGCGTTCATCCAGGGGACGGCCGACGCGATCCGGCCGAAGAAGTGAGTACCCCCCGCCGCGCTTCGCGCGACCCCCCTCAAGGGGGGCGGCACCTGCGGCCCGGCGAAGCCGGTTCCGCGGTGCCACCCGGTTCAGGGTGGGCGCGCGGGGCGCCCGGGGCGTTCAGGCTGCCTTGGCGCGGCTCAACATGAGTTCCGTATTCGCCTTGCGGTCCGCGTTGAGCTTCTGCACCGTGGGCCGTTCGCCCAGGCGCTTGAGGTAGTCGCGCACCGGCAGATCGGCCAGGAAGTCGCGGCCATAGATGATCTTGGTGGCGCTGCTCACCAGCGGCAGGTGCACCGCGCCCGCGCAGTCGGCCAGGGTGAACGCATCGCCCGCCAGGAAGGGCGAGAAGGTGGTGAGCTTGGCGAAGCCCGCGATGTTCTTCTCGAGCTGCGGCGCGATCTTCTCCTTCGCGCTGTCGCTCACCTTGCCGCCGAAGAAGGCCTCGGGGTAGAGGTTTCGCGCCACCAGCTCCAGGTGCAGCTCCAGGTAGCGCACCAGCTCGCGCACCTTGGCGGCGGCGAAGGCGTCGGCCGGCAACAGCGGGGGGTGCGGGTAGGCGTCTTCCAGGTACTCCAGGATCACGGTCGATTCCGACAGCGCGCCCTGGTCCGTCTTGAGGTAGGGCACCTTGCCCAGCGGGCTGCAGGACTTGTCGGTCTCGCCGATCCAGGCGAGTTCTTCTTCAAAAGGAATGCCTTTTTCGAGCAGGGCGAGCCGCACCTTGTTGTAGTAGTTGCTGGCCGCGAAGCCGCAGAGCTTGAGCATGGGACTGTCTCCGGTGGTCGTTCGAAACGGGCGATCGTGGCCCCGGTGCGCGGGCGGCGCAAGGCCCCGGGCGTCACCGGCGAGACCCCCACCCGTAAAATCCCGCCCCATGTTCCTGCACCGCTGGCTGCGCCGTGGCACCGCGTGGATCGCCCTCCTGGCGGTCTGCTTCGGCGCGTTCGCGCCCACGCTGTCGCAGGCCGCGCTGAAGGCCCGCGGGCCGGACGCGGGCCACTGGGTGCAGATCTGCAGCGCCAGCGGCATCACCTGGGTGCGCGCCGACAGCGGTGACAGCGCCGGGGGCCACGCCAGCGACACGGCGATGACCTGCCCCTGGGGCGTCATCGCCGGCGGCGCGGCTGGCCAGCCACCGGTCCATGCACTGGCCTTGCCCGATGCGGGCCAGCAGCCCTTGCCCAAGGCCCGGGCCCAACGCGGCTGGGACGCCGCGCCCAGTGCCCACGCCCCCGTGCGCGCCCCGCCCCGGGGAATCTGAGTTGTCCGCTCGCGGCAGCGGCCCCAGGGCCGCCCCGCGTTCCTTGCTTTTCAGATCCGGATTCCCCATGAAACACCTGTTCATCGCCTCTTCCTTCGCCATCGCCGCCACCGCCTGGGCCCAAAGCCCGGTGCAGGTGCAGGACGCCTGGGCCCGCGCCACGATCGGCGCGCAGTCGGCCACCGGCGCCTTCATGAAGCTCACCGCCCCGCAGGCCACGCGACTGGTCGAGGTGCGCTCGCCGGCCGCCGGCATCGTCGAAGTTCACGAGATGAAGCTCGAAGGCGATGTGATGCGCATGCGCGCCGTCACCGCACTGCCGCTGGCCGCGGGCCAGACCGTGGAGCTCAAGCCCGGTGGTTACCACGTGATGCTGATGGATCTCAAAGGCCCCGTGAAGGCCGGCGACACCGTGCCGCTGACGCTGGTGTTCGAGGGCGCCGACGGCAAGCGCCAGACGCAGGACGTGAAGGCGACGGCGCGCGCGCTGGCGGCCGCGCCGGCACCGGCGGCCGGCGGCCACGGCGGCGGCCACGGCAAGCACTGATCCGCGTCCGCGAGGCCTTCCCATGTCCTCTTTGCCCGACGCCTCGGGCGCGAGCGCGCGTGCGCGCGTCCGCGTCGACCTGCGCGCCAGCCTCCGCCGGGTGGCATGGCGCTGGCACGCCTTCGCCGGCCTGCTGGTTCTGCCCTTCCTGCTCACGCTCGCCATCACCGGCGCCGTGATGGTCTTCTACACCGGCTTCCAGACGCGCCTGGGGGTCGACCCCCGCGTAGAGCCGCTGCCCACAGCCCAGCCGGTGAGCGCGCAGGCGCTGGCCGCCATGGCCGATGTGCCCGGCGGCAAGCTGCGCACCTACCTCGCACCGCNNATCGCGGCACCGTGCTGCACTGGGTGGACAAGGAGCACACGCCCTTCGCCTGGGCCCAGCGCATCCACGGCACGCTGCTCATCGGCGACGTGGGCGATCGTGTGATCGAGGTCGTCGCCTGGGCCACGCTGGTGATGCTGCTCAGCGGCGCCGTGCTGTGGTGGCCGCGCGGCGAACAGAGATGGCGCTCGCGCCTGTGGCCCGATCCGCGTGCGCGCGGCCTGGGCCGGTGGCGGTCGCTGCACGGCAGCCTGGGCCTGTGCACGGGCGCGGTGCTGGTGGTCTTCCTGCTCAGCGGCCTCACCTGGACCGGCATCACCGGCGGGAAGTGGCTGCAGGCCTGGGGCAGCTTTCCCATCGAGCAGTCCCGCGCCGTGCCGTTGTCGCACGAGCCGCATGCGGCGCTCAACACCGCCGGCCTGCAGGAAGTGCCCTGGGGCCTGGCGCAAACGCCGCTGCCGGCCTCGGGATCGGCCGAAGGCGCTGAGGGCCTCGCCGCCAGCGCGCCGGTGGACCTCGACAGCGTCGCGGCCTTCGCGACGCGCATCGGCTTTCGCGGCCAGCACCAGATCGCGCCGCCGCGCGAGGCTCGCGGCGTGTACACGATTTCCGCCAACACCATGAGCGGCGACCTGGGCCAACCCACGGGCGACCGCACCGTGCACGTGGACCGCCACAGCGGGCGCGTGCTGGCCGACATCGGCTTCGCCGATTACGGCGCCATGGCGAAGACGATGGCTGTGGTGATCGCCCTGCACCAGGGCGACATGGGGCTGTGGAACGCGCTGCTCAACCTGGCGGCCTGCCTGGCCGTGGTGGCGCTGTGCGTGGCCGGCGTGGCCATGTGGTGGCTGCGCAGGCCACGCCGGGCCGTCAGCCCGGCGTGAGCGGCACGCCCGGCGCGGGCGGCGACGAGGCGGAGCCGTTGCGCTCGAAGGTGACCACGTGGTCGACCTCGGCGCGGATGCCGATCCACTCGCCCACCGCGTGGTTGTGGTGCGAGGGCACGTGGGTCATCAGCGTTTCGCCGCTGGCCAGGCGCAGGGTGTAAAGGAACTCCGAGCCGCGGAAGGCCTTGCGCACGATCTGCGCCTTCACCGGCGCGTCGTCGTCGTGAACGATGTCGTCGGCGCGCAGCAGCACGTCGCACAGGCCGGCCTCGTAGGCGCTGGGCAGCGGGCACTCCTCCACGTCCTGCAGCGGGCCCAGCGGCGTCTGCACGGACACCTGGTCGCCCTGGTGCAGGATCTGCGCCGGCGCGAACACGCCATGGCCGATGAACTCGGCCACGAAGCGCGTGGCCGGGCGGTGGTACAGCGCGTAGGCCTCGTCCCACTGGTGCAGCCGGCCCTCGTGCATCACGCCGATGCGGTCGCCGATGGCGAAGGCCTCCAACTGGTCGTGCGTGACGAACAGCGCCGTGGCGTTGGCCGCCTTCAGGATGCCGCGCACCTCGTGCGCAAGCCGCTCGCGCAGGTCCACGTCGAGGTTGGAGAAGGGCTCGTCCAGCAGCAGCAGGCGGGGGTTGGGCGCCAGCGCGCGCGCCAGCGCCACGCGCTGCTGCTGGCCGCCCGAGAGCTCGTGCGGGTGGCGCGCGCGCAGGTGCTCCAGGCCCACCAGGCGCAGCACCTCGCCCACGCGCGCCTCGCGCTGCGCGCGCGGCAAGGCGTGGATGCCGAAGGCCACGTTGGCGGCCACGTCCAGGTGCGGAAAGAGGGCGTAGTCCTGAAACACCATGCCGATGCGCCGCCGCTCCGGCGGCACGTGCAGGCCCGGGCTGCTGACCGTCTCGCCATCGAGCACGATCTCGCCGTCCTGCGCCCGCTCCAGGCCAGCCACCGCGCGCAGCAGCGTGGTCTTGCCGCAACCCGAAGGGCCGATCAGCACGCCGATCTCGCCCGCGGCGAGCCCGAAGCTCACGCCATCGACGGCCGGGTGGGGCGCGCCGGTGTAGCGCACCTGGAGTTGCGAGACCTGCAGGAACATGCGGGCCATTGTAGATATCTACAATTCTCATTTGCGTTGATGCGGTTGAAGGCCTGAGCCGCCGCGCCCAAGACACAACCCGATTCCATGCCGCGCTGGTCCGCTCAGGTGCTCTTGTTGTCGCTGGCCGCCGTGCTGGTGCTGCCGGTGTTCGCACTCGCCGCGTCCTGGTTCGGCTTCGACGCCGCCGCGCAGGACGTGCTGCTGCAGATGGCGCAGACCGTGCTGCCCGACTACACGCTCACCTCGCTGGTGCTGTGCCTGAGCGTGGCGATCGGCGTGGCGCTGGTGGGCGTGCTGACGGCGGCGGCGGTCACGCTGTTCGACTTCCCGGGCCGCCGCGCCTTCGAATGGGCGCTGCTGCTGCCGCTGGCCATGCCCGCCTACGTGGTGGCCTACGCCTACACCGACTTTCTTCAATTCAGCGGCCCGCTGCAGAACGGCTTGCGCGCCAGCTTCGGCCTCAGCGGGCGGCTGCTGCCCGAGGTGCGAAGCACCGGCGGCGCGGTCTGGGTCTTCACCTTCACGCTCTATCCCTACGTCTACCTGCTCGCGCGCACCGCGCTGGCCGAGCGCGCCGCGCAACTCATGGAGGCCGCGCGCCTGCTGGGTGCGCCGCTGGCCCGGCGCATCCGCACCGTGGCGCTGCCGCTGGCGCGCCCGGCCGTGGCGGCCGGCGTGGCGCTCGCGCTCATGGAAACCCTGGCCGATTTTGGCGTCGCCAGCTACTTCGGCATCCAGACCTTCACCGCCGGTGTCTACAAGGCCTGGCTGGTGATGGACAACCGCCTGGCTGCGGCACAACTGGCCACGCTGCTGCTGCTGACCGTGGCGGCGCTGCTGTGGGTGGAGCAGCGCGCGCAGCGGCGCATGCGTTTCGCCACCTTGCGCGGCCAGCGCGCGGGCAGCGCCGAGGCGCAGCCCGTGCGGCTGCACGGTTCGCGCGCCGCCCTGGCGGTGCTGGTGTGCGCGCTGCCCGTGCTGTTCGGCTTCGTATTGCCGGTGCTGTTCATGCTGCACCCGCTCATCGGCGGCTGGGACGTGCTGCCCTGGGGCCAGTTCCAGCAGTGGGCGCTCAACAGCGTGCGGCTCGCGGGCCTGTCCGCTGTGCTGGCGGTGCTGATCGCCCTGGCACTGGGCTTCGCGGTGCGCGCGCAACCCTCGGGCCTCACCCGCGGCGTCTCGCAGCTTGTCAGCCTGGGCTATGCCATCCCGGGCGCGGTCATCGTGGTGGGCCTGTTGCTGCCGGTGGGCTGGGTGCAGGAGCGCTGGCCTGACGCTGGCGTGGGCTACTGGGTCACGGCCACGGCGATGGGCATCGTCTGGGCCTACCTCGTGCGCTTCTCGGCGGTGGCGCTGCAGTCGGTGCAGGCGGGCTACGCGCGCATTCCGGGCAGTCTGGACGACTCCGCCCGCATGTTGGGCACCACCGGCACGGCGCTGGCCGCGCGCGTGCACTGGCCGCTGCTCAAACGCGCCACGGCGGCGGCCGCGCTGCTGGTGTTCGTGGACGTGATGAAGGAGTTGCCCGCCACCCTGGTGCTGCGGCCCTTCAACAGCGACACCCTGGCCGTCGTCACCTACAACCTGGCGCGCGACGAACGCCTGGGCGAGGCCGCGCTGCCCGCGCTGGCCCTGGTGCTGGTGGGGCTGATCCCGGTGATGCTGCTCAGCCGCACGCTGCGGCAGAAACAGGTTTTGTCGTAACATGCAGACAAATTCTGCTGCACATCCGGTGCCGAAAGGAGTGCCCGTGTCCATCCACACCGTACCCAGCCGGGACTTCGCGCGCGACGTGGGCCATGCGAAGCGCCTGGCCACCGAAGGACCTGTGTTCATCACAGACCGAGGCCGCCCGGCGTTCGCGTTGCTGACGATCGAGGACTACTACGCCTTGACCCACACCCAGCCGCAAAGCCTGCTGCAGGCCATGGACGCGATCCCCGGCGGCGATGTCGACTTCGAGCCGCCCAGGATCGACGGCGACTTCAAGCCCGCCGAGCTGGATTGAAGGGCCGGCATGTACCTGCTGGACACCAACGTGATCTCGGAATTGCGAAGCGGCAAGGCACAGCAGTCGCAGACGGTGCGGGCTTGGGCCGCCAGGCAACCGATCAATGAGCTCTACCTGTCGGCGATCACCGTGATGGAGATGGAAATCGGTGTGCAGTTGATGCAGCGGCGTGATGCCGTTCAGGGCGCCACGCTGCGGTCCTGGTGTGACCGGGTCTTGCTTGAATTCGATGGGCGGGTGCTGGGCTTCACGGGCCACACGGTGAAGTGGTGCGCGCCCTTGCACGTGCCCGACAAAAAGTCATTCCGGGATTCGATGATTGCCGCCACGGCCCTTGAGCACCGTTTCGCGGTGGCCACGCGCAACGTGAACGACTTCCTGGTGGCCGGCTTGAAGGTCGTCAACCCTTGGGAACCTGAGGCCTGAGGATGCTATTGCCGATGATCCGTGCGCGGCGGCGCTGACACGCCGCGTAAGTTCTTGTTGCGGCCCTTGTGTGGGCGCACGCGCGCTGCTTCAATCCCGCGCATGGATCGCACACCTCCCCAGCCCCTGGGCGACCGGCGCCAACTCCTGGCCCTGGGCGCCGCCGCCGGTGCTGCCGTGCTCATGGCCGGCTGCTCCTTTCCCTCGCTGCCCGTCCCGGGCCGCCAGGCCCCGGCGGCCGACCCGGCCTACCGCCGCGCCGCGGCCAGCCACCTCTACCGCCGCTACCCGGACCGCATCTACCAGGGCCGCCTGCCGGCCATGCTCTACGCCATCGGCGTGCTGGAGGTGGTGGTCGAAGGCAGCGGGCGTGTGGGCTCGTTCAAGTGGCTGCGCGCGCCCGGCCACGCGCCCGAGGTGGTGGCGCAGATCGAGCGCCTGGTGCGCGACGCCGCACCGTTCCCGTCACCGGGCAGCCGCACGAGCTACATCGACACCTGGTTGTGGGACCGCAGTGGGCGGTTTCAGCTCGATACCCTGACCGAGGGGCAGCTGCAGGTGTAGCCGGGCCCTTGGCCGCAGGCCCTACCATCGCCCCCCATGGCGATGAACTGGGCCTGGATCGGACTCTTCACGGTGGCCTTCGCCACCGCCCTGGTGCGCTGGGCCCTGGGCGAGGACGGCATCCTGCCCGCACTGCTCACCGCGCTGTTCGACGGCGCGCGTTCCGGCTTCGAGATCTCGCTCGGCCTGGCCGGGGTGATGGCGCTGTGGCTGGGCCTCATGCGCGTGGGTGAGCGCGCCGGGATGATCGAATTGCTCGCGCGCCTGGCCGGGCCGTTGCTGCGCCGCCTTTTCCCCGAGGTGCCGCAGGGCCACCCCGCGCAGGGCGCCATGACCATGAACATCTCGGCCAACCTGCTGGGCCTGGACAACGCCGCCACGCCGCTGGGCCTGAAGGCCATGCGCGAGCTGCAGTCGCTCAACACCGAGCCCGCCGGCACCGCCAGCCACGCGCAGATCATGTTCGTGGTGCTCAACACGGCGGGGCTCACGCTGATCCCCACCTCGGTCATCGCCATCCGCCAGAGCGTGGCGCTCAAGCAGGGCCTGGGCGCCGGCTTCAACGCGGCCGACATCTTTCTGCCCACGCTGCTGGTCACCTTCATCGCGCTGCTGGCGGGCGTGCTGGCGGTGGCGGTGTGCCAGCGCCTGCCGCTGTGGCGCGCGCGGTTTCTGCTGCCGGTGCTGGCGGTGGGCGGGCTGCTCGCCGCGGCGGTGACGGCGCTGGCCCGCCTGCCGGCTGATCAGGCCGCGCGCGTCGCCGGCACCACCGGCGCGGCGGTGATCCTGGGCGTGGTGATGCTGTTCGTGATCGCGGGCGCGGTGCGCCGCGTGAACGTGTACGACGCCTTCATCGAAGGCGCGAAGGACGGCTTCGGCGTGGCCATCCAGATCGTGCCCTACCTGATCGCCATCCTCGTCGCCATCGGCCTGTTCCGCGCCGCGGGCTGCATGGATTTCCTGCTCGCGGGCATCGGCGCGCTGGTGTCGGCGCTGGGGTTCAACACCGATTTCCTGCCCGCGCTGCCCGTGGGCCTGATGAAGATCTTCTCGGGCGCGGGCGCGCGCGGCCTGATGATCGACGTGATGCAGGCGCACGGCGTGGACTCCTTCGCCGGGCGCCTGGCGGCCATCGTGCAGGGCTCCACCGAGACCACCTTCTACGTGCTCGCGGTGTACTTCGGCAGCATCGGCGTGCAGCGCACGCGCTACGCGCTGGTGTGCGCGCTGTTCGCCGACGTGGTGGGGCTGATCGCCGCCATCGGCATCGGCTACGCGATGCTGCGCTGATCCGGCTATTTGATCAGCCCTTCGGCATTTCCTTCGGCCCGCCGTTGATGCCCCAGGGCGTGCCGAAGCGGTCGGTGACCATTCCGAAGGTCTTGGCCCAGAAGGTCTCCTCCAGCGGCATGGTGACCTTGCCGCCGTCGCTCAGCGCCTTGAACACGCGCTCGGCCTCGGCCGGCGTGTCGAAGGTGATGGCCATCATCGCGCCTTCGATGCCCTTGAATTCCATGCCGGGGGGCGTGTCGCCGGCCATGAGCGTAAAGCCCGGGTGCACCAGGTAGGCGTGCATCACCAGTTTCTCGCCACCGGGCGGGCAGGGCATCTGGTCCTTCAGGTCGCCATAGGTCATGAGCGCTTCGAGCTTCGCGCCGAACAGCCTGGCGTAGAAGTTCATGGCTTCGGCGCAGTTGCCGTTGTAGGACAGGTAGGGGCTGAGCGAGGTCATGCGGGTTCTCCGTTGGGTGGATGAAGGTGAAGGCCCGGCACGGGGCGTGGGGTGGCTTCACGTGCACGACGAACGAGGAGCCAGTGTTTCGACAAGGAGTTGACCGCTGAGCGCTGAACGGTCATATCAAGTGAGTTTTGTAAAGTTATCGAATTTTGATAACTTTCCAAACTTTGGTATAAACACCCCATGGACCCTATCGGAAACCCCTTTGCGCCCGGCGCGGGCACGCCGCCGCCGGAACTCGCGGGGCGCGACGAGTTGCGCGAATCCCTGCGGGTCAGCCTGGAACGCACCCGCCTCGGACGCCCGGCGAAGAGCGCCATGCTGGTGGGCCTTCGAGGTGTCGGCAAGACCGTGCTGCTGGACCGCATCCGGCAGGATGCGGAGGCCTCGGGCATCCACACCGTGCGGATCGAGGCGCCCGAGGGGCGCTCCTTGCCCGCGATCCTGGCGCCACAACTGCGGCAGGCCTTGTTGCGGCTGAGCCGGCTCGAAGCCGCCAAGAACCATGCGGTCAGGGGACTGCGCGCGCTGGCCGGCTTCGCCAGCAAGCTCAAGGTGACGTACCAGGACATCGAAGTCGGCTACGACTTCGACCCCGAACCGGGCCTGGCCGACAACGGTGACCTCGAGCACGATCTGCAGGCCTTGTTCGAACAGGTGGGTCTGGCGGCGAAAGCGGCCGGCACGGCGGTGGCCCTGTTCATCGACGAGCTTCAGTACGTTGAAGAGGAGCAATTGGCCGCGCTGATCACGGCGATGCACAGGACGGAGCAGAGGCAACTGCCGGTCATTCTGGTGGGTGCGGGCTTGCCGCAGTTGCGCGGGCAGATGGGCAACGCCAAGTCGTACGCGGAACGCCTGTTCGAATTCCCCGAAATCGGGCCTTTGCCCGACGAGGCGGCCCGGCAGGCCATTGGCCGCCCGATCGAGAACGAAGGCGCCACCATTGATGACGACGCCGTCGAGCGCATCCTGGCCCTGACGGAGGGCTATGCGTACTTCCTGCAGGAATGGGGCAGCCACACCTGGCTGGCGGCCAGCGCATCGCCCATCAGGCGGCGCGACGTGGCCGAGGCCTCTACCCAGGCCATCGCGGCGCTGGACGAGAGCTTCTTCCGGGTGCGATTCGACCGCTGCACGCCCAAGGAAAAACGCTACCTGCGTGCGATGGCGGAACTGGGTGCGGGGCCGCACCGCTCGGGCGACATCGCTGCCTGCTACGGCGCCAAGGTCTCGTCGCTGGCGCCTACGCGCAGCGCTCTCATCACGAAGGGCATGGTCTGGAGCCCGAACCACGGGGACACGGCGTTCACCGTGCCCATGTTCGACGAGTTCATGAAGCGCATCATGCCCGGGGACGATTGGCGCGAGTGAATGTGTCTGCCGAGCCGCACACCATTGAGGGTGGCGCCCCCGGCAGGAATCGAACCTGCATCTAGCGCTTAGGAGGCGCTCGTTCTATCCATTGAACTACGGCGGCGCGGGGAGCCGGGATTGTATCGGCGGGGCCTGCGCGGGCCCGTCGGGCGCACGGCCTAGTCGTAGCGCAGCGTGAAGATCAGGTCGATGGCGTTCTCGCTGCCGGCGCGCGCCCGCACGGTCACGCGGCGCGAGACGTCGTAGAAGATGGACACGGTGCTCAGCGTGCCGGCCAGGCTGCGCTCGTAGCTCAGGTACAGGTTGTCGGCGATCTGCTTGCCCAGCATGACGGCGGCCGAGCTGTTGGTGCCGTCGCCCGTGCTGCTGGAGCTGGTGCCGGTGAAGCTGAGCGTGTCCAGGCCCAGGGCCTGCGCGAGGCCGCCGTCGAGCGGACCGCCGTCGCTGCCGGCGAGCAGGGCCAGCGCGGCTTGCTGGAGCACGGCGGCCTCGGCACCCGCACCGCTCGCCGGGCGGCCCAGCACCAGCCAGGCCAGCTTCTCGCTGTCGGGCATTTCAGGGTCGGAGAACAGGCGCACGCGCGGGGCCTGCGCGGTGCCCGTGATCTGCACGCCCACGCGCTGGGTGGTGTTGGGGCGCACGGCGTCGATCTCCAGGGCGGGGTTGTCGTAGGCACCGTTGAAGCGCAGCACGCCGGTTTCGATGGCCAGTTGCTGGCCGTAGGCGCGGTAGGTGCCGCGCACCGTGCGCACCTCGCCGACGATGCGCGGCTCGGGATCGGGTGGGTTGGTGCGGACCTCCAGTTGACCCTCCAGGCGGGTCTGCAGGCCCTGGCCGCGCAGTTCGAAGGAGGGGCCCAGGTCGACGGTGATGCGCACGTCGGGAACGACGGGCACGCCGCCGCGCCGGTCGATGGGGTATTCGGTGCCGCGCACCACCACGTCGTCGCCCAGGCTGGGCGCGGCTTCGTCGGGCAGCACGATGAGGGCTTCGTCGGCGCGCAGCGTGCCGCGCAGTTGCAGGGCCGCGCCTTCCAGGCGCGCGCGCACCTGCCCACTGACGGTGACGCGCCGGTCGGGGCGCGAGGAGGCGCGCAGCTTGTCGGCACTGACCTCGAGTTCGATCAGGGGTTCGCGCACGGTGGCGCCGTCGCGCTGCACGCGCCGCCATTCGGCGCTGCCGCTGGCCTGCAGCACGCCGCCACGCTCGGCGCCGCCGCGGCCTTCGAGCCGGAAGCGTTCGATGACGATGCGTTCGCCCGCGAGCGTGGCGCGCAGCTCGCCGCCCCGAAAGACGATGCCGTCGACGAGGGAGCGCAGGGCCAGGTCCTTGGCCTCCAGCACGCCGGTGAGCTGCGGTGCGGCGCGGGTGCCGGCCACGCTGACCTCGGCGTTCAATGCGCCGCGCACGCGCCAGCCAGGGGGCGCCAGCACACTCCACACGCCCACTTCGGGCAGGCTGGCGCGCACGCGGCCCGACAGCGGCGCGGTGTCGGGCCAGTGCCAGGCACCGTGCGCCGCATCGGGCGGGCTGAGCTCGCTGGCGAGGTCGGCGCTGGCCGTGCCGAAGCGCTCGCTGTCCCAACGCAGGCGCGCGTTGACGCGGCGGCCCTCGGTGCGCAACTCGAGCTCCGCGGTTTTCACACCGGCCTGCACGCGGTTCGCGCTGGCGCGCGGGTCGTCGAAGGCGCCCAGGGTCTGGATGGCGAGGTCGCCGGCGCGCCGCTGCAATTGCGCGCTCAGGCGCGGTGGTTCGCTGGCCTGCGCGGGCAGGCTCAGGTCCCAGCGGCCGTCGAAGACCAGGTCGCCGCCCAGGCCCGCCTCCGCCAAAGCGCCGGTGGGGCGCGTGTCGCTGATGGTGAGCGCGTCGGCCCAGGCCAGCGGCAGTCCGTCGATGCGCCCGCGCGTCTGCAGTGCGCCGGCGCGCCAGACCAACTGCTCCCAGCTGAGGTTCACCGGCGCGAGCGCGGCGCCACCGGCGCGGCGCGGCTGCACCTGCAGGCTGGCGCCGTCCAGTTCGGCGTCGATGGCGTCGCCGCGCGGCTGCCAGCGCGCGCGCAGGGGAGACTGGCTGCTCAGCGCCCATGTCACGGCAGCGCCGTTCTCACGGGTGCCGCTGGTGCCGTTGCCATTGGCCGCGCCGGCGGGCGTGGCCGACAGCTTGAGCCGGCTCAAGGCCAACTGGCCGCGCCGCGCGTTCAGGGGCAGGCCGATGAAACCGAGTTCGCCGGCCGTGTCCAGGTCGGCGCGCCAGCCAGAGGATTCGGCGCGCGTGCGCAGCGCCACGGCCAGGGCATCGGGCGGGCCCTGAACGCTCAGGTGCGTGCTGCCCAGCGCCAGCTTCATGGGCGATTCGCCGGTGCGCTCCAGTTGCAGGCGCTCGGTGTCCAGCGCCAGGTCCAGCCGCGGGGCGGCGCTGCGCGCCTGCGGGCCGGGGAAGCCCAGGGCGCCCAGTCCGCCCTGCCAGCGCAGGCGGGCCTGGGCCTGGCCCTCGGCCTGCCAGTCGGCCAGCGGCGCCAGCGCAGGCCGCACGATCTCGCCCAGCACCGGTGCGTCGGCCAGTGCGCGCAGCCAGGTCAGCAGTCGCGCGCCATCGGCCAGGGCCAGGTCGAGGTCGCCCTGGCCCTGGGCCTGCGCGAGCAGGCCGCTCCAGCGGGCCCGCAGGCCGGGCAGTGCGACGCTGGCCTCGCCCTCGATCAGCGGGCGTGCGGTGTCGATGCGGCCCTGGGCGTCCACGAGGC
>NZ_WVZN01000038.1:0-10192 GCF_011772445.1 Hydrogenophaga sp.
GCGACGAGCGACACCGTGGACAAGTCTTCCGGCGCCTCACACACAAAAATTCGGACACGCCCCCAACGACCACCTCACCCAGGCGTGCGATCCAGTTCGATCTGGTGTCTCCCGTTGCGGCTCACCGCCCCTTTCAAGTTGAGCTCACGCTCGATACCGCCAAGGACGTCCTCCTCCTGCGTCGCATCGCTCTGGCATTGGCGCTTGCAGCTTCCGGAGGAGTTTTTCTCATCTCATTGGGCGGTTTTGTGCTGGTTTGGCTGGGGCTCAGGCCGTTGCGAGAGCTGTCGATTCAGATCAACGCCCTGGCCGCCGACAGCTTGCACCGTCGCGTGGACGGATCGAATCAACCGGGAGAACTCGCCCCCCTGATCGTCCAGTTCAACGATTTGTTGGGGCGCCTGGAGGCTTCCTACGAACAGCTGGAGGGCTTCAACGCAGATGTGGCCCATGAACTGCTCACGCCCTTGGCAACCTTGACCAGCGGTGCCGAGCTGGCCTTGTCCTCATCGAAAGACATTGGAGAACTGCGGGAAGCTCTGGGATCCAGCCTGGAAGACCTGCAGCGCATCGCGGGCATCGTGCACGACATGCTGTTCCTGTCCCAGGCGGACAGAGGCGCTGTTGCTCGGCGCGTTGAGAGCGGCAGCCTTGCGGCGCTTGCCCGCCGGGTTGCCGATTACCATGATGCGGCGCTGGCCGACGCGGGCTTGAGTCTTGAGGTAGTAGGCGATGCCGCGGGCGCCTTCGATGTGTCCTTGCTACAAAGAGCGCTATCCAACCTGATCAGCAATGCGTCGAGATACGCGACGCGTGGCACTTCAGTGCGTGTGGTGATCCAACTTCTGTCCCCCGACGAGGTGCTGTTGCAGGTGCAGAACCAAGGCATCACCATCGATTCCAAGGTACTGCCTCGCATGTTCGATAGATTCTTTAGGGCGGACTCTTCACGCTGCCAGGCTGATCGCAACCACGGGCTTGGCCTCTCGATCGTGGCAGCCATCGCGCGCATGCATGGCGGACGGCCCACCGCTTCATCATCTGGAGGCATCACTGCCATCGGCATGGTGGTGATGCGCTTCGGCCCCGGAACCGACTGAGGATCTTGCGTGCTGCGCCGGTGGGCGCTTCCATCTGTGGCGAACAAGCCAACATGATCGATTTGTAATTTACCGATCTTCAAGCTGTTGAGGAGAGCTTTCTAAAGTGCGTGTCAGTGCCGAGAGGCAGCCACGGCCTCGGTCTTGAGGCCATTGACCCACTGAGAGGTTTCACTTTGAACACGTCCCGTTCCCTGCGTTTCGCGGCTCTTTCTGTTGCGATGGCCAGTTCTTTCGTTGGAGTAGCAGCAGCCGACACTTTCCGAAACGGTCAGTCTTTCTACGGCCAACCCGCCGGCGAAGCGCCCAGCGCGCGCGTGATTGATCTGTCGACCACCAAGTTCGCCAACATCACCTACGGTGAAACGGTGGTCTTCCGAGGGGCCGGTGGCCAGAAGTTCGCCTGGACCTTCAATGGACTCGACAGTCGGTCCTGGGATCTCGCGCAGTTCGCCCCCGCGAGTCTGGCCGGCAAGGAATACCGCGTCTATGTCAGCAGGAATCCTCTCACCCGCCGCTGATGCCGATCATCTTTGACTGAGCAAGCTGGCCGCTCTTTCCTTTGCGGGAGGCGCGACCTGCGGCTCTGTTCACGTCCATGGACGCCGAGCGCCTGGACTAGGCCGGTCTTCGGGAGATTTGAATGTCCAGCAAGTATGTGTCGCTGACCTTGGTGCTGGCGACATGGGTGGGTGCTGCTGCGCACGCGCAGCCCGCCAGGCATCAGGTGCCCACCCCTTTCCCCGCGCAGAGTTCGGCTTTGCTGCCCCTCGCGCTCGGCACCGCTTGGAGAACCGCGCTCGACAACAGCCCGACCTTGGCGGGGGCTTTGCGCGAGGTGGAAGCTGCGCAGGGCGCCTTGTCACAAGCGGGTGCCCTTCAGAATCCTTCGCTTGGCATTGAGGTCGAGGACCTGCGTGCCGGCAATCGACGCACGACGGTCACTCTCAGCCAGCCCCTGGAGCTGGGAGGGAAACGCGCAGCCCGCATCACTGCAGCAGAGGGGGCATTGCATGCCGCCCGCGCCCAGTACGAACTGACGTCAGCCCAGTTGCAGGCAAATGTCACCGCGGCTTTCCTGGCTACGTTGTTGTCCCAGGAGCGTGTTCGGCTGGCGCAAGAGTCGTTAGACATTGCTCGCTCGAGCAGCGTGGCTGCCTCCAAACGCGTGCAGGCGGGCAAAATTTCTCCTTTGGAAGAGACGCGCTCGAAGGTGGCCGAGGCCAACGTACGCCTTGAGTTGGCGCAAGCGCAAGCTGAACTGAACGCTCAGATGCAAGAGTTGCGTGCGCTGCTGGCGGGTGGGGCATCCTTCGATACCCTGGATGGCAACGCCCTACAGCTGCCCAGCCTGCCTCCGATCGAAGAACTCCAAGCCCGTGTAGAGCAGTCACCAACCATGCGCATGGCGAGATTGCAGACGCAACGCCTGAGAGCACTGGCGGACCTGGAGCAAGCCAAGCGCACACCCGACATCGCCGTCAGCCTAGGCATGCAGCGCATCCAGCAGGAAGGGCGCTCGATCGCGATCGTCGGTGTGTCGATTCCGTTGCCTGTGTTCGACACCAATCGCGGCAACATCGTGGAAGCACTTCGTCGTCGCGACAAGTCGGAGGACGACGCGCGCGCCACCGAGTTGCGCCTGCGGGCAGACTTGGCCATCGCGCGTCAGCGGTTGGACATCGCGTCTCAGGAGGTGATGGCCGTGCGCGCCGAGATCCTTCCGGCCGCACAAATGGCCTTCAATGCGGCCACACAGGGCTTTGAACTCGGTAAGTTCGAGTACTTGGATGTGCTCGATGCGCAGCGAACGCTGTTGCAGGCCCGAGCGCAGTACCTGCTTTCATTGGGCGACTCTCATCGAGCGGTGGCGGATGTCGCGCGCCTGCTCGGGAACAACCCTTTTCAACCTTGAAACTGCCATGGCAACGTCCGGATCGCCCAGCACCAAGCTGAGCCGCAAGCATCTTTTCGTCATCGTCGCGATTCTGCTGCTGGGGGCAGCTGGCGCAGCATTCATTGTTCGGGATGGAGAAGGCCATGGGGAAGACGATGGCCATGGGCAGGCCAGCACCGAGGCGCAGGACGATGGGCATGGACACGGCGCTGAAGGAAAGGGGCCGAAGCCCACCACCGCGCAAGCCAAGGATGAAGATGAAGCGGGTTCTGCTCACGACGACGAGAGAGTTGCCATGACAGACGAGCAGATCCACGCCGCCGGCATCGAGATGAAGAGCAGCTCGGCCGAAGTGATCCGCGCAACGCTGCAACTGCCCGGCGAAATCCGCTTCAATGAAGACAGGACTGCACACATCGTGCCACGAGCTGCGGGCGTCGTAGACAGCGTGAGTGCGAACTTGGGGCAGAAGGTGACGCGCGGCCAAGTGCTGGCGGTGGTATCCAGCAGCGCGGTTTCCGAAGTTCGCTCCGAACTCCAGGGGGCGCAGCGGCGCCATGAACTGGCTCAGACAACCTACGACCGTGAGCGAACGCTTTGGGAGCAGAAGATTTCGCCTGAGCAGGATGTTCTCCAAGCACGGCAAGCCTTGCGCGAAGCTGAGATCGCAGTGGCCAATGCGTCGCAGAAGTTGAAAACACTGGGAGCGTCGGCTAGCGCGAACGCGCTGGGGGCCGTGGAGCTGCGCGCTCCCTTCGATGCAATGGTTGTGGAAAAGCACATCGCCATCGGCGAGGCAGTTCGTGAGGACACCAATGTGTTCACGTTGTCCGACCTTTCCACCGTGTGGGCGGAGATGAGCGTGGGCGCCGGCGATCTCCCCCGGGTGCTGGTGGGTGAACGCGTGCGTGTGAAGGCGAGCACTGCCGATGTGGTGGCCGAAGGCAAGATCGCTTTCGTGGGATCGTTGATCGGTGCCCAGACGCGCACCGCGCCCGCACGCGTGGAGCTGAGCAACCCGAAGGGCGCATGGCGACCCGGTCTTTTCGTGACCGTGGAGGTGCTAACCAACGACAACGAAACAGCGTCACCCGTGACGGTAGACTCCGCGGCGCTGCAAACCGTAGAGGACAAAACGTCGGTGTTCGTTCGCGTGGACGGTGGCTTTCAGACCCGTCCCGTGCGCGTCGGGCGCTCGGACGGCCAACGCGTAGAAATCCTGGACGGGATGAAAGCAGGCGAGTGGTATGCGGCCAACGGCAGCTTCATCGTCAAGTCTGAGCAGGGCAAGGGCTCGGCCACCCACGCGCATTGAAAGCGGCCCATCCATGTTTGAACGCATCATTCGCTTTGCCATCGAGCATCGGTGGCTGGTCATGCTCGCCGTGCTCGGTATGGCCGGCCTCGGGGTATACAACTACCAACGCCTTTCCATCGACGCCGTGCCGGACATCACCAACGTCCAGGTACAGATCAACACAGCTGCACCAGGCTACTCGCCGTTGGAGACCGAGCAGCGCGTGACCTTCCCGATCGAGACCGTCATGGCGGGCCTGCCCGGCTTGCAACAGACCCGGTCCCTGTCGCGCTATGGCTTGTCGCAGGTCACCGTAATCTTCAAGGACGGCACCGACATCTACTTCGCCCGCCAACTGGTGAACGAGCGGCTTCAAGGGGCCATCGGCGCCCTGCCCGAAGGAGTCCACCCTAGCGTAGGGCCCATCTCCACCGGGCTGGGTGAAATTTTCTTGTGGACGGTGGAGGCGAAGGAGGGCGCGACCAAGCCCGACGGCACGTCCTACTCCGCGACCGACCTGCGCGTGATCCAGGACTGGATCATCAAACCCCAGTTGCGCAATGTGCCGGGCGTGACCGAGATCAACTCCATCGGCGGACATGAGCGCCAGTTCCAGGTCGCACCTTTGCCCGAACGACTGCTGGCCTATGGACTGACCTTAAACGACGTGGTACAGGCCCTGGAGCGCAACAATGCCAATGTAGGCGCTGGCTACATTGAGCGGCGCGGCGAGCAGTACCTCATCCGTGCTCCCGGCCAAGCGGCCAACCTTGACGACTTGCGCAACGTTGTTCTCGCGAACAGCGGAGGTACGCCCGTGCGCATTCGCGATGTGGCCGAGGTCGAGATTGGCCAGGACCTGAGGACCGGGGCCGCCACCGACAACGGTCGCGAGGTGGTGTTGGGTACGGTGTTCATGCTCATTGGTGAGAACAGCCGCACCGTGGCGCAGGCGGTGGCCTTGAAGATGGAGGAGATCAACCGCAACCTTCCCGACGGTGTGCATGCCATCACTGTCTACGATCGCACGGTTCTCGTGGACAAAGCCATCGCCACGGTCAAGAAGAACCTGTTCGAGGGCGCAGTGCTCGTCATCGTGGTGCTGTTCCTGTTCCTTGGCAACATCCGCGCAGCCCTGTTGACTGCAATGGTCATTCCCTTGTCCATGCTGTTCACGTTCACCGGGATGGTGAGCCAGAAGGTGAGCGCGAACCTGATGAGCCTGGGCGCACTCGACTTCGGCATCATCGTCGACGGCGCGGTGGTGATTGTCGAGAACTGCGTTCGCAGGCTCTCGCATGCGCAGGAGCGCCTGGGCCGGCCTTTGACGCGATCCGAGCGCTTCCACGAGGTGTTTGCTGCGTCCCACGAAGCGCGCCGTCCGTTGCTCTACGGGCAACTGATCATCATGGTGGTTTATTTGCCCATCTTTGCGCTGACGGGCGTGGAGGGCAAGATGTTCCACCCGATGGCGCTCACCGTCGTGATCGCGTTGCTCGGCGCCATGATCCTGTCCATCACCTTCATTCCCGCCGCCGTGGCTTTGTTCATCGGCAACAAAGTGGGCGAGAAGGAAAACCGCGTGATGGCCTGGGCTCGTCGCGCCTACCATCCCCTGCTCCAGCGGGCCATGGGAGCCAAGGCTGTGGTGCTCACCGCGGCAGGTGCGGCGGTGCTGCTGTCCGGCCTTCTGGCCACGCGCCTGGGCAGCGAGTTCATTCCCAACCTGAACGAAGGTGACTTCGCGATCCAGGCGCTGCGCATCCCGGGGACCAGTCTGTCGCAATCCGTTCAGATGCAGCAGCAGCTCGAGCGCACGCTCAAGGCGGAGTTTCCCGAGATCGAGCGCATCTTCGCGCGCACGGGCACAGCGGAAATCGCCTCGGACCCAATGCCGCCCAACATCTCGGACGCCTATGTGATGTTGAAACCCGAGAGCGAATGGCCCAGACCGCAGCGCACGCGCCAACAGCTGGTTGAAGCGGTGCAGGAGCGGGTGGCCGAACTTCCAGGCAACAACTACGAGTTCTCCCAGCCGATCCAGTTGCGCTTCAACGAATTGATCTCCGGGGTGCGTGCCGACGTGGCCGTCAAGGTGTTCGGCGACGACATGGACGTGCTGAACAAGACCGCACAACAAATCGCCGAGGTGCTGGGGTCCATCGATGGAGCGAGCGAGGTCAATGTCGAGCAGACCACGGGACTTCCGGTGCTATCCATCAAGATCGATCGCGAAAAGGCGGCACGATACGGCGTCAACGTCAGCGACATTCAGGACACCATTTCCACTGCCATCGGCGGCCGCAACGCGGGCACCCTGTTCGAAGGCGACCGTCGATTCGATATCGTTGTTCGTTTGCCCGAACGCATGCGCTCAGATATCGAGTCGATCCGGCGCCTTCCAGTGACGTTGCCAACTGTCACGCAGCAGCCGGATGGCGGTTCGCGTGCATCCTTCATCCCTTTGTCCGAGCTGGCGACGCTGGAGCTGGCACCGGGCCCCAACCAAGTGAGCCGAGAGGATGGCAAGCGCCGCATCGTGGTGAGCAGCAACGTGCGGGGGCGCGACATGGGTTCGTTTGTGGAAGAGGCCAGTGCGGCGCTGCAGGAGCGTGTCACTGTCCCGCCGGGTTACTGGACGACTTGGGGTGGCCAGTTCGAGAACCTGCAGTCGGCGACGCAGCGCCTGCAGATCGTGGTGCCGGTGGCGCTGCTGCTGGTGTTCACATTGTTGTTCGCCATGTTCGGCAACGTGCGAGATGGTCTCATTGTGTTCACAGGCATTCCTTTTGCCTTGACAGGGGGCATCTTGGCGCTGTGGATGCGCGGTATTCCGTTGTCGATCTCAGCAGCGGTGGGCTTCATCGCCTTATCCGGCGTGGCGGTGCTCAACGGGTTGGTGATGATCTCGTTCATCCGCAACCTCCGCGAGGGTGGTGCAACGCTCGACCAAGCCATCGTCGAGGGTGCGCTCACGCGGCTTCGGCCTGTGCTGATGACCGCATTGGTGGCGTCGCTGGGCTTCGTTCCCATGGCCATTGCGACGGGCACCGGTGCTGAAGTGCAGCGACCGCTGGCGACCGTGGTGATTGGCGGCATCCTGTCGTCGACAGCCTTGACCTTGCTGGTCTTGCCGATTCTCTACCGCTTGGCTTACCGACGTGATGAGGAAGAGGAGCGCTTGGCCCAATCGTCCCTTGCAGCGGGGCAGATGCCGGCACAGCAGCCGGTCTAAGCCGAGGCGGGGTGTGATTCAGTCTGCCGCCGCCTTGCTAACTACAAGCTCTTTCGGCTTCCTGTAGGTCAGCAAACGCAAGGCATTGACGACCACCAGAACGGTGGAGCCTTCGTGTATTGCGACGGCCGGACCGATCCCCAGGCCCACTATGGTGGCTGGTACCAGGAAGGCGACAATGCCGAGGCTTACGAAGATGTTCTGGCGGATGATGGCTCGGGTGTGGCGGCTTAGCCCCACGGCAAATGGAAGCATCTCCAGCTTGTCGCCCATCAGGGCGACATCGGCCGTCTCTAGCGCAACGTCCGAGCCCGCCGCCCCCATGGCGATGCCGACCGTCGCGTTGGCCATGGCGGGCGCGTCATTCACGCCGTCTCCCACCATGGCCACTTGGGTCTGATTGCGCAGCTTGCGGATGGCGGCCACCTTGTCCTCGGGCATGAGGTCACCCCAAGCCTCGTCGAGTCCCACTTGTTTGGCGACCGCATCGGCCACCCTCTGATGGTCGCCCGAAATCATGATCATTCGGTTGATGCCGATATCACGCAGTTGTTGCAGAGTCAGGGAGGCGCCTGCGCGCGGCGTGTCCATCAGTCCGATCGCGCCCAGATCGCGCTCGCCCTGTCTCACCACCATGCTGGTGCGCCCAGTATCCCGCAATCGACGAATCGCCGCGATGGCTGCCGCCCCCAGGGGCGGCACACCGTCGCTGCCGAACATCTCGGCCTTGCCGATCCAGACAGGTTGACTATTCAGACGCGCCTTGACGCCGCGGCCAATCAGATCCTCCAGGTTGTCGGCTTCTGCCAGGGTTTGATCGGTCAGGCGTTTTCGCCCGTCGCGGGCGATGGCGGCCGCCAGCGGATGATCGCTCAAGGACTCCACCGCCACCGCCACGCTGAGCAGCTCGGTCTCGTCGGTACCCTCGAGGGGGATTACATCGGTGATCCGCGGACGGCCTTCTGTGAGCGTTCCCGTCTTGTCGAAGGCCATGGCGTTGAGCGAGCCAAGCGCTTCAAGCGGCGCCCCGCCTTTGACGAGCACACCACCTCGGGCGGCACGCGCTATGCCAGACAGCACGGCGCTGGGCGTGGCAATAGCCAGCGCACACGGGCTAGCCGCCACCAGTACGGCCATCGCGCGATAGAAGCTGTCTCGGAAGGGTTCGTCTACCACCACCCACGCGAACAGCAAGACAAAGGCGAGGGCAAGCACCGTCGGGACGAAGAATCGTTCAAACTTGTCGGTAAAGCGTTGTGTGGCCGATTGGCGTGTTTCCGCTTCGCTTACCAACTTCACCACGCGTGCCAACGTCGAATCCGAGGAGCGACGCGTCACCTCGATCTCGATGGCATTGCTGCCATTGATGGTCCCGGAGAATACGCGCGATGCTGCGTCGATACCATCCGGTCTCAAGCGAGCCGCCGCGGCGTCGGTAACGGGGTGCTTGTCCACGGCGATGCTTTCTCCGGTGACCGGTGCCTGGTCGAGGCTGCTGCTGCCCACCAAGATAAAACCATCCGCCGGTAGGCGCTCATTTGGGCGCACGAGAACGATGTCTCCCACGACAAGATCGCTGACGGCGATGTCTTGCGTCCGGCCATCACGTCGCACCGTGGCCGTCTCGGGTGCCAGTTCGGCCAACGCTTCGATGGCACGCTTGGCCCTGCCCATGGCGTAGTTCTCCAAGGCATGGCCAAGGCTAAACAGGAACAGCAACAACGAGCCCTCTGCCCAGGAACCGAGTGCCGCGGCACCTGCGGCTGCCACCAGCATCAGAGTGTCAATCTCGAAGCGCCTTTGACGCAATTTGGAAATGGCCTCCCGAGAGGTGTAGAAGCCGCCGAAGAAGTAAGCGCAGAGGTATAAGGCCAGCGGTCCCCAGGTAGGGGTGCTGGGAGCGAACCTTTCCAACAGCACGCCCAAGCCGAGCATTGCGCCGCACAGCAAAGCGAAAATCGCTTCGGTGTTTGCGCCAAACACACCGCCATGGGCATGCCCACCGGGGCCGTGATCACGGTCGTCGTGCACATGGTTCGGGTTGGTTTGGTTCTCTTGAGACATGGGAAGTGCTTGTAAAGATTGAGGTTTCGTCTCTCAAATCAGCCGCGACCGCTGGCGTCGCTGATTGTTGAAGAAGTGGCAAGAGCCCGAGAATGGAGTCCGGGATTCACCATTCATCCAGCATTCCATCAGTGTCGCGCCATCGCTCCAAGTCTCGGCCTGCTCAAAGACGTTCGCAGCTGAACTTGGCGCCTGTTAGGGCCGAGCCTAGAATCGCACGCATGCGCAAGCTGATCGTCCTGCTGATGTGCCTGGCTCTGCCGATGCAGACTTGGGCTGGCCTGGGCGCCGTGCCCGAGCCATGCCCCATGGAAGCCATGGCCATGGCGGTGTCGGGCAGCGACTCACAGACGGCCGATGAGGTCAGCGCCGAGCCGATGGCCGATTGCTGCAACGACGTGGCGACTTTTCTCGAGACGGGTCAGCCATGCAAGAGCGGCGTCAAGTGCGGCACCTCATCGGTGACCTTGATGCCGATGGACCTTGGCGTTGCGCCCCCTGCACGTCACGCGGAACACCCTCCGCGGGCCGGGATGCTCATGGTCTCGGTCAACCGCTTCGCCATCTGGCGACCGCCCACCCCCCGCTGAATCCAGCCC
>NZ_WVZN01000038.1:10238-110511 GCF_011772445.1 Hydrogenophaga sp.
TACCCGCCGCCGTGGCGGCCGCATGGCAGCGGTCACAGGCGCTCAAGGCCACCGAGGCCAATGCCTTGGCCGCCCGAGAGACCGCGGTGGTCGCAGGCCAGCGGCCCGATCCCGTGTTGCGGCTCTCGCTGGACAACCTGCCCGTGAACGGGCCCGACCGCTGGAGCACGACGCGCGACTTCATGACCATGCGCTCCATCGGCCTGATGCAGGCCTTGCCCAGCCAGCGCAAGCGCGAGGCGCGTGCACGGCGCTTCGAACTGGAGGCCCAAGCCACCGGGGTGCTGCGCCAATGGCAGGCAAGCGAGTTGCAGCGTGACACCACGGTGGCCTGGTTCGAACGCCGGGCAGCGGAGCAGCGCCTGGTGCTGCTGGACGAACAGTTGGCCGAGGCACGACTGCAGGTGCAGGCCGCCGAGGCGGCGGTGCGCGGCGGCAAGGGATCACCCATCGACTGGGTGGCCGCTCGCGACGCGCTGTGGAAGCTGGAGCAGGACCGCTTGAAAGGGCATGCCGAGCTGGTCACGGCCCGCAACGCCCTGTCTCGCTGGACCGGCCTGGCACCGGAGCAGCCGCTGGCCGAGCCACCCACCGCCTTGTGGCGCCGCGAGACCTGGCCGGCGCTGGAGACGGCGCTGGGTCAGCACCCCGAACTGAGGGCTTTGCAAGGCCGCGTGGAGGTGGCCCGCGCCGTGGCCGCGGTGGCGCGAGAGGAACGCGACCCCGATTGGGGCGTGGAGCTCATGTTGAGCCAGCGCGGTTCGGCGTACTCGGACATGTTGTCCGTGGCGGTGTCGATACCGCTCACCAGCAACCGAGGCCGGCGCCAGGACCGCGAACTGGCAGCCAGCCTGGCACAGGCCGATGCCATGGAAGCCGAGTGGCAGGAGGCGCAGCGCAGCCGGCGCCAGCAGATCGCCACTTGGCAGCAGGACGGTCTGGCCGCGCTGGCACAGCGCGAGTTGATCGACCGCGAGCGTCTGCCCTTGGCCCGGCAACGGGTCGATCTGGCGCTCGCGGCCTATCGATCGGGCGCCGCGCCGTTGAGCGCTGTGCTGGAAGCACGCCAGACACGTCTGGTGCTGGCCCTGGAACGCATCGAGATGGAACTGAGCGTGGCACGCCCCTGGGCGGCACTGGAGGCGCTGTCGGCGACCAAAGCCCTGAGCATGAACCCACCGACGCGAGGTGAGCGATGAGCACGTACTTCAACCCAAAGCGGTGGCGGGTGCTGGTCACGGTTCTGTTGATGGTGGTTGTCGCCTTTGGCGCCTGGAAACTGGGGGTGGATGCTGGCAGACGCCAGGGGCAGGCCTCGGACACGGGCGCCTCGCCGATCGCGACTGCTTCATCCGCGCCGCCCGCGGTGGTGGACCCGTCGAGATGGGGCATTCCCCAAGGCGAGGAAGCCACGCGCCGGCACATCCGCGATGGCCTCAAGGCCGGCGATGTGGACCCCGCCACAGGGCGGCGCATCCTCAACTACCACGACCCCATGGTGCCGGGCAAGAACTTCGATGCGCCCGGCAAATCGCCCTTCATGGACATGATGCTGGTGCCGCGATACGCCGGCGGGCCAGGCGCCGAAGGGAGCGACAGCGCAAGCATCGCGGTGAGCCCGCGCATGCAGCAGAACCTGGGCATGCGGACGGCCCTGGTGGAGCAGGGTCGGCTCGATGCCGAGGTCGTGGCCGTGGGCAACATCGCCTGGAACGAGCGCGACCAGACGGTGGTGAGCAGCCGCGCCATGGGTTTCGTGGAGAAGCTGCACGTGCGCGCCACCTTCGACCGCGTGGCGCGGGGCGCGCCCTTGCTGGACGTGTACGTGCCCGACTGGGTGGCGGCGCAGGAGGACTACCTTGCGCTGGCGCGCGTGTCCGCAGAGGGGCTGGATGCCTTGCGTGAGGCGGCGCTTCAGCGCATGCGCCAGTCGGGCATGAGCGACGCGCAAGTGGCCAGCGTGGTGCAAGGGCGCCGCCTGCAGCCACGCTTCACCTTGCACGCGCCGCAGTCCGGGCTGCTCACCGAATTGCAGGTGCGCGAGGGCGCGACGGTGACACCCGGCATGCCGCTGCTGCGCATCCAGGGAACCGCTCGTGTGTGGGCCGAGGCCGACGTGCCCGAAAGCCAGAGCAGCGGGCTTCAAGCCGGCCTGGCGGTCAGCGTGACCAGCCCGGCCCTGCCCGGACAGGTGTTCGAGGGGCACCTGCAGGCATGGTTGCCGGCGGTGGACCCTGCTACGCGCACCCTGAAGGCACGGCTGGAGCTGGACAACGCCGGAGGGCGCCTGGTGCCCGGCATGTTGGTGCAGATGCGCCTGGCTCGCCCGAGCCTGGAAGAACGTCTGCTCGTGCCCAGTGATGCGGTGATCCGCACCGGGCGGCGCAGCGTGGTGATGCTGGCGGAGGAGGGGGGGCGCTTCCGGCCGGTGGAGGTCCAGGTCGGGCAGGAGGTGGGCGATCAGGCCGAAATCACCGCCGGCCTGCAACTGGGTCAGCGCGTGGTGCGCTCGGGCCAGTTCCTGATCGACTCCGAGGCGAGCCTGCGCGGCCTCGAGGCACGCCTGAACCCGGAGACGACCCCGGCGAGCCCGTCGCCCGCCGCACCGCCCGCGACCACCCATCGAACCGAGGCCACCATCACCGAGATGAAGGGCGAGACGCTGACGCTGGACCATCCGCCGATCGCTTCGCTGCAGTGGCCCGCGATGGTCATGGGGTTTCAGTTGCCGCCGGGTGGGTCGCTGCCCCGCGATCTGAAGGTCGGAGAGCGGGTGCGCGTCGAGTTCCGCCTGCAGGACGGCGATGTGCCGCAGATCACGCGCCTGGAGCGGGTGCCAGCGGGAGAGCCGCGATGATCGCCGCACTCATTCGCTGGAGCATCGCCAACCGGTTCCTGGTGCTCATTGCCACGGTGATCGTGGCCGCCTGGGGCGTGTTGGCGGTGCAGCGCACAGCGCTCGATGCGCTGCCCGATCTGTCGGACACCCAGGTCATCATCCGCACCAGTTGGCCTGGGCAGGCGCCCCAGATCGTGGAGAACCAGGTCACCTACCCGCTGACCACCACCATGCTGTCGGTGCCCGGGGCCCGGGCGGTGCGCGGGTTCTCGATGTTCGGCGACAGCTTCGTCTACGTGCTGTTCGACGATGGGGTCGACCTGTACTGGGCCCGATCGCGCGTGCTGGAGTACCTCAACCAGGTGCAGGCGCGATTGCCGGCCGCCGCGCGCTCCTCCATCGGCCCGGACGCCACCGGCGTGGGCTGGATCTACCAGTACGCGCTGATCGATCGCAGCGGCCAGCAGGATGTGGCGCAGCTTCGCGCGCTGCAAGACTGGTTCCTGCGCTTTGAATTGAAGACCGTTCCGGACGTGGCCGAGGTCGCCAGCGTGGGGGGCATGGTGCGGCAGTACCAGATCGTTCTCGATCCGGACCGGCTGGCGGCCTACCGGATCACCCTGCAACAGGTGCGAGAAGCCGTGGGCCGAGCCAACCAGGAGGCGGGCGGCTCCGTGCTGGAACTCGGCGAAGCCGAGTACGCCGTGCGCGCCAGCGGCTACCTGAAATCGCTGGAGGACTTCCGTGCCATCCCCTTGCTCACCACGCCCGCGGGCGTGTCGGTGCGCCTGGGTGACGTGGCACGCGTGCAAATCGGGCCGGAGATGCGCCGCGGCATCGGCGAACTCAACGGGGAAGGCGAGGCCGTCGGGGGCGTGATCGTGATGCGCTCGGGCAAGAACGCGCTGAACACCATCGACGCGGTGAAAGCCAAGCTCAGCGGCTTGCAGCGCGCCTTGCCTGCCGGCGTTGAAATCGTGCCCGTGTACGACCGCTCCGGCCTGATCGAGCGCGCGGTGCACAACCTGCGGACCAAGCTGATCGAGGAATTCGTGGTCGTGGGGCTGGTGTGCCTGGCCTTCCTGTTCCACCTGCGCAGCGCGCTGGTGGCCATCGTCACGCTGCCGCTGGGTGTGCTCGTGGCCTTCATCGTCATGCAGCAGCAAGGCGTCAACGCCAATGTGATGTCGCTCGGCGGCATCGCCATCGCCATCGGCGCCATGGTGGATGCGGCCATCGTCATGGTCGAGAACGCCCACAAGCGCCTGGAGCGCTGGGCCCACGACCACCCCGGCCAGACGCTGGCCGGTGAGCCCCGATGGCGATTGATCGGCGAGGCCGCGGCCGAGGTAGGGCCCGCGCTGTTTTTCTCGCTGCTCATCATCACGCTGAGCTTCATCCCCGTGTTCAGCCTGCAGGCGCAGGAGGGGCGGCTGTTCTCGCCGCTGGCGTACACCAAGACCTATGCCATGGCGGCGTCGGCGGGGCTCGCGGTCACGCTCATCCCGGTGCTCATGGGCTACCTGATCCGCGGGCGCATCCCCCCCGAACAGGGCAATCCCATCAACCGCTGGCTGATCGCGATCTACCGGCCCGTTCTCGACGCGGTGCTGGCCTGGCCCAGAGCCACGCTGATGGTGACCGTGCTGCTGCTGCTCGCCAGCCTGTGGCCCTTGCAGCGCATCGGCAGCGAGTTCATGCCGCCGCTGGACGAAGGCGACCTGCTCTACATGCCCACCGCCTTGCCTGGCTTGTCCGCCGCCAAGGCGAGCGAGTTGCTGCAGCAGACGGACAGGCTAATCAAATCGATCCCCGAAGTCCAGAGCGTGTATGGCAAGGCGGGCCGCGCCGACACCGCCACCGACCCGGCGCCGCTGGAGATGTTCGAGACCACCATCCAGTTCAAACCCCGGGACCAATGGCGTGAGGGCATGACACCCGATCGCCTGGTGGACGAGCTGGACCGCACGGTGCGCGTGCCCGGCCTCTCCAACATCTGGGTACCGCCGATCCGCAACCGCATCGACATGCTGGCCACCGGCATCAAGAGCCCGGTGGGCGTGAAGGTGGCCGGCCCCGACCTTGCGGTCATCGACCGACTGACGGGGGAGATCGAGCGCGCGGTGAAAGGCGTGGAGGGCGTGAGCAGCGCGCTGGCCGAGCGGCTGACGGGGGGACGCTACATCGACGTCGACATCCAGCGCGACGCGGCGGCGCGCTACGGCCTGAACATCGCCGACGTGCAGGCCATCGTCGAGAGTGCCGTGGGCGGCATGGTGATCGGCGAGACGGTGGAAGGGCTGCAGCGCTTCAGCATCAACCTGCGTTACCCGCGCGAGCTGCGCGACTCGATGCCGGCGCTGCGTGCGCTGCCCATCCTCGCGCCCGGCGGCCAGCGCCTGGTGCTCGACGACGTGGCCGACCTGCGCATCAGCGACGGCCCGCCCATGCTGCGCAGCGAAAACGGCCGGCTGGCGGGCTTCGTCTACGTGGACGTGCGCGACCGCGATCTGCGCGGCGCGGTGCTCGACATGCAGCGGGCGGTGGCCGAACGCGTCGCGCTCCCGGCGGGCTACTCGGTGTCCTGGTCAGGGCAGTTCGAGTTCCTGGAACGCGCCAGCGCCCGGCTCAAGGTGGTGGTGCCGTTCACCCTGCTCATCATCTTCGTATTGCTGTACATGACGTTCCGCCGCCTGGACGAGGCCTTGCTCATCATGGCCACGCTGCCATTTGCGCTCATCGGCGGTATCTGGCTGCTCTGGGCGCTGGGCCACCACCTGTCGGTGGCCAGCGTGGTGGGGTTCATTGCACTGGCGGGGGTGGCGGCCGAATTCGGCGTGATCATGCTGGTCTACCTCAAGCAGGCCTGGGAAGCGCGCCTCGCCCGGGGTGAAGCCGACGCCGCCGCGCTGCTGGACGCGATCCGAGAGGGCGCGGTGCTGCGCGTGCGACCCAAGGCCATGACCGTGGCCACCATCGTGGCGGGGCTGTTGCCCATCCTGTGGAGCAGCGGCACAGGCAGCGAGGTGATGCAGCGCATCGCAGCGCCCATGGTGGGGGGCATGATCAGCGCACCCTTGCTGTCGCTGTTCGTGGTGCCGGTGGTGTTTCGCCTGATGCGTGGCCGGGGGTCAGGTGCTGCACGAGCTCGCACGCCATGAGCCGCAACGTGCCTCGCACCGCGGGTCAGCGGCCGGCGCGCAGCCGCAGGGCATTGGCGATCACAGACGCCGAGCTCAGGCTCATGGCCAGTGCCGCAATCAGCGGCGAGAGCAACCAGCCGGTCAGGGGGTACAGAACGCCGGCAGCCACGGGCACCCCGAGGGCGTTGTAGAAGAATGCGAACAGCAGGTTCTGCTTCATGTTGGCCACCGTATCTTCAGAAAGGCTGTGGGCCACGGCGATGCCACGCAAGTCGCCCTTGACCAGCGTGATCTGCGCGCTGTTCATGGCCACGTCCGTCCCGGTTCCCATGGCAATGCCCACGTCGGCCCGCGCCAGGGCAGGGGCGTCGTTGATGCCGTCCCCCGCCATCGCCACCACGCGGCCTTCGGCCTGCAGGCGTTCCACCAGGCGCAGCTTGTCTTGGGGCTTGACCTCGCCATGAATCTCATCGATGCCGAGGCGTTCGCCGACCGAGCGGGCGGTGGTCAAGCCATCGCCGGTGGCCATCACGATCCGAAGCCCCGCCGATTTGAGGAGGGACAGCGCTTCCGGGGTTGAGGCCTTGACGGGATCGGACACGGCCAGCAGCCCAACGAGCTTGTCGTCCACCGCCAGGTGCATCACGCTGGCGCCGCGCGAGCGCCAGGATTCGGCCTCGGCGGTGAGCTCGTCGACAGACACGCCCAGTTGCTCCATGAGCGCCGTGTTGCCCAGCGCCAGCCGGCGACCCGCCACCACCCCTCGAACGCCAATGCCTGAGCTCGATTCGAAGGCTTCAGGCTTGTCCAGCGCGAGGCCTCGCTCGCGGGCCGCGTGCACGATGGCGTCGGCCAAAGGGTGCTCGCTGCCCTGGTCGAGACTGGCCGCCAGGCGCAGGACCTCGTCGGCACTGAGGCCTTCGATGCCGATCGACTGATCGAAGGCGGGACGTCCCTCGGTGAGCGTGCCGGTCTTGTCGATGATCAGCGTGTCGACCTTGCGCAGGTTCTCGATGGCGGCGGCATCTCGGAACAGCACACCGCGTGTGGCCGCCTTGCCCGACGCCACCATGATGGACATGGGCGTGGCCAGGCCGAGGGCGCAGGGGCAGGCGATGATCAGCACGGCCACCGCATTGATCAGGCCAAAGACCCAGCGCGGCTCGGGACCGAACAGGCCCCAGACGAGCAAGGTGGCCAGGGCGATCAGAACCACCGTCACCACGAAGTACCCCGCGACGACATCGGCCATGCGTTGCATTGGCGCCTTGGAGCGCTGTGCCTGAGCGACCATCTGCACGATCTGCGACAGCATGGTGGTCGAGCCGACCCGTTCGGAGCGCATCATCAAGGCGCCGCTGGTATTGAGCGTGGCACCAATGACCTTGTCGCCAGCCCGCTTGGTCACCGGAATCGGTTCTCCCGTGAGCATGGACTCGTCGACGGCACTGCTGCCTTCGGTGACGACGCCGTCCACGGGCACCTTTTCGCCCGGGCGCACGCGCAACAGATCGCCCACGTGCACATGCGCGAGGGGGACGTCCTCCTCGGTGCCGTCGGTGCGAACGCGTCGGGCCGTCTTGGGGGCCAGTCCCAGCAAGGACTTGATGGCCGCTGAGGTCTGCGAACGTGCCTTGAGTTCCAGGATCTGCCCCAGCAGCGTGAGCGAAATGATCACCGCGGCCGCCTCGAAATAGACCGCCACACGACCCATTGAAATGAAAGACTCCGGGAAGACGCCTGGCGCGACCGTCGCGATCACGCTGTAGACAAAGGCGGCACCGGTGCCCAGCGCGATCAACGTCCACATGTTGGGGCTGCGGTTGCTCAGCGACTGCCACCCCCTCGCGAAGAAGGGCCAACCCGCCCAGAGCACGATGGGGATTGAGAGCACCAGCTCGATCCAACTCTGCGTCACCATGTCGAACCACTGGAGGCGATGGCCGAACATGCCGAGCACGAAAACCGCCGCGGTCAGAGGAAGGGTCCACCAGAAGCGCCGCGCGAAGTCGCGCAGTTCGGGGTTGTCGTCGGCTTCCAGCTCAGGGATCAGCGGCTCAAGCGACATGCCGCAAATCGGGCAGGCACCCGGCGCATCCCGGCGAATCTCGGGGTGCATGGGGCAGGTGTAGATGGTCCCGTCCGTTGGCGGCGGTACATCCTGCTCGGCCTGTTGAGCGTCTGCTGTCGGTGAAGCGACCGGGCCAACGTACTTCGCCGGTTCCGCAGAGAAGCGACTCAGGCACTTCGAGCTGCAGAAATAGTAGGGGCGACCGTTGTGCTCGACGTGGAAACTCGAACTTTCATCGACCTTCATCCCGCACACCGGATCCTTGAGTCCAGCGCTGGATGAGGGCGCGGAAGGCGCATGCGCTGTCTCGTGACCAGCGTGATGGTGATGATCGTCATGGTGCTGACGGTTGGGCGTACTCATCGACATGGCTCCCAAGAATGTGAAAAATGACATCAGATCGCTACTGCAGGTGCTTCCGCAAGCTCTCTCCCTCCGGGCACACGGGTGGATACGACTTGTAGCTAATTCGAAGCATGAAGCTTCCCCCCATGGGAATGTCAAGCCCCAGTGTTCGGGTCACGTCGAGCGCATCATGGGAGCCCCCGCACGGCTGCACCGGCGAGGACTCCCTTCTTACGCACTTGCAAGCGGCATTCGTCGCAGTCGCGAGAGGCGACGATCCGCATCACCGGTTCAGTTGGCCATGCGGCGGCACTCGTCGGCGCACTGCTGGCATGCTTTGGCGCAAGCTTGGCAATGCTCTTGCTGATGCTTCGCGCACTCATCGCCGCAGGCCTGACAAACCTCGGCGCACAACTGACACAAGGACTTGGCGAACTCGCTGCGGCGTGCCATGTAGCCGGCGGCCATGCGGCAGATGGCCGCGCAGTCCATGTCCAGCGCAATGCAGCGGGCCATCATCTTGATGTCGGGTTCCTGCAGGCAGGCGGCAGCGCAGTGGTCGCAGGCGTCGGCGCAGGTGTTGCACGCATCGACGCAGGCTTGGTGAATCTCGTGGGCCATGACAATCTCCTTGTTTCCCGAAGTTCGGTTTCCGCGCGCTCGCTGCGCGCGAAGAGGGCTTCGCCCGAGGGCGAAATGAGGTGGATTGGGGATAGATCAGGTTCGTGGCGGGTGCCGCGGCGGCGGCCAGACACACGAACGGACCAGAGCCGAAGGCATCAGGTGCCAAAAGCGGGGGGCTTGAGCCAGGTCCTCACGGGTGTCACTGGCGACCGAGGTCATGAAGCCCAAGTGGCAGGGCCCAAGATGTTGCGAATGTTCATCAAAACCGGCATCCACGGTCTCGTGCCCGGTGGCCACGTGTAACGTCGACTGACCTGCGGTGGTGTCCGCAGGGTGGAGCGCTGAAAACACGCAGTCGATCTGACAGGCCATGGTGGCACTGACCACTGGCAAGAACACCCCAAGCGCCACAGCCAGCACCACACGACGCCACCACAAGTGCCGTAACGCTTGCAGTCTCGCGGCCCAGCGGCTCCTCTGCGGGGGTGCCTTGGGAACAGGGGGTCGTTCAAAGAACGATTTTTCGAAGCTGACGAGGCGGCTCATCATGCGGAGGGGTCGAATGCACGGCCCTCTGGGCAATCCGTGTGCCGCCTTTGGGACTTGTCCTGTGCACCCTGGCTCTTGCACACGGCGCGCTCGCTTGAGCCGACGCCCTACACAGAGCCCAGGCGATCGGCCACTGCTGCGGTCTACAGGTCACTGAATAGTGTGGCCGCTCGCGATGGCTCCGTCATCGCCATGGTCTCGGGAAGCGGCATCCACCGCAAGGTGCATCACGCTGGCGCCGCGCGACGCGTCGGCATGGATTCGTTGCCGGTTGACTGTCCGGCGATGTAACGCTTAGTGAGCGCCGTGGTGTACGTGCACGCCGCGCATCCAGGCCATCAGATCGATGTGACCCGAGCCCGTTGCGGCTTGCTCACTGTCCTTGGCGTTGCCCTTCTTGAGTTTCGGCCGGTGCCGCGGTTGGTGTTTGTCCAGGCTGTGCTGCGACAGCGTGTCCAGGATGGCGCAGTGGGGGTGGTCATCGCCCGGGCAAGCCTGCACCAGTTCAGACAGGCCGGCCATCATCTGCTCGATCTCGCGCCGCTTCTCGTCGAGGCTGGCGAGGTGGTGTTCGGCCACCGTTTTGACTTCGCGGCTGGAGCGCGCCGAGTCGCTCCACAGTCCGATGAGCTCGGCGATCTGGGGGATCGAGAAGCCCAGGTGGCGCGAACGCCCGATGAAGCGGAGCACTGATACCTCGCGCTCACTGTAGAGGCGATACCCCGATTCGTTGCGGTCGGCCTCGGGCAACAGACCGATCAATTCGTAGTGGCGAATCATCTTGGGCGACACGCCGGCTGCGGCAGCCGCCTGGCCGATGTTCATGAGCGTGGACATGGGAATCTCCGAAGAATGCGCAACGGGGTGAAGCTTGAAGCTTCACCCCGTGGGAAGGTCAAGTGCCGGCTCGGGCCTGGCCGACCGACGGTCAGGCCGCGGGTGGGTAGCCCGATTCCGTCAGCGCCTCGACCAGCGCCGCACGGTCTTCGCGGCTGCTCACCTGCACCTTGCGGCTGGCGACGTCAACAGAAACCTCGCACGCCGGGTCGACCAGCTTGAGTGTGAGGTTGACGGTAGAGGCGCAGTGGCCGCAGGTCATGTCGGGAAGGTGGAATTCGTGCATGGAGGGCTCCGAAAGGGTTGAGGAGCTGCCAGCGTGGGGCTTGCCACAGTGACAAGCGCAAGCACCCCAAGGCAACGCACGGCGTTTGACCTTGACAACGTGTCAAACGCAAGCATGCGCAGCTCCAACCTCTACCGGAGCACCGCCATGCCCACCGACTGCCTTCTGTCCCACGCCGGCTTCGGCCCCTTCTTGAAGGTGCTCGGCCGCCAGCCCGTGCAGGCGCGCGCCTGGCGCGATTCGCAAGGCTGGCGCCACTGGCTGCCAATGGCACGGGCCTGGGCCCATCGCCGGTTTCAGGTCACGGCCTTTTGACCTTGCCCCCGTGGCAAGGCCGAGTATCCAGCCCACCCCTTCTCAAGGAGATCCAGCATGAACACTTCCAGCACCCTCGTGGCACACGAGTTTCCCATCGAGGGAATGACCTGCGCATCGTGTGTCGTCCGTGTCGAGAAAGCCCTCAAGTCGGTTGTGGGCGTGGCGAGCGTTGACGTCAACCTGGCCACCGAACGCGCCACGGTCAACGTGGCCGCAGGCACATCGGGCGCTGCGTTGATCGCGGCCGTCGACAAAGCGGGCTACAGCGTGGCCGCCGAGAGCTTCGAGTTCTTGATCGAGGGCATGACCTGCGCGTCCTGTGTGGCGCGCGTCGAAAAGGCCTTGAAGTCCGTGGTCGGCGTGCAAGAGGCCGTCGTCAACCTCGCGACGGAGCGCGCCAGTGTCAAGGCTGTCGGCATATCGGCAGGTGCGCTGATGGCAGCGGTGGACAAGGCGGGCTACCGAGCCGTCATGTTCGAGGACAACCCTTCGCGACCGGTCACTGCATCCAGGGGTGAATCGCTTTGGCCGGTATTGCTGGCCGCTGCGCTGTCCCTGCCTCTGGTGTTGCCCATGGTCGGCATGTTGTTCGGGGCCGACTGGATGATAGATGGCTGGTGGCAGCTCGCGCTGGCCACGCCGGTGCAGTTCTGGCTGGGCGCCCGCTTCTACCGTGCCGGCTGGCGCGCGGTGCGCGCTGGCGCCGGCAACATGGACCTGCTGGTGGCGCTGGGCACCAGCGCCGGTTACGGCCTGAGCCTGTACCTGCTGTTCAAGCACGCAGAGCACGGCACTCCGCACCTGTACTTCGAAGCCTCGGCCGTCATCATCACGCTGGTGCTGCTGGGCAAGTGGCTGGAATCGCGCGCCAAGCGCCAGACCACCGCCGCCATCGCAGCGCTCAATGCCTTGAAGCCCGAGGTGGCGCGAGTGCGCACCGACGGTGGCGACATCGACCTGCCGTTGGCGCGCGTGAAAGTGAACGACCTGGTGGTGATCCGTCCGGGCGAGCGCGTGCCGGTGGACGGCGTGGTGGTCGAAGGCGCAAGCCAGGTGGACGAGTCGCTCATCACCGGCGAGGGCCTGCCGGTGGCCAAACATGAGGGCGACAAGGTCACGGGCGGCGCGATCAACGCCGAAGGTTTGCTGCTGGTGCGCACCACCGCAGTGGGCGCCGAATCCACGCTTTCGCGCATCGTGCGCATGGTGGAGTCGGCCCAGGCGCGCAAGGCGCCCATCCAGCGCATCGTGGACCGCGTGAGCGCGGTGTTCGTGCCGGTGGTGCTGGTACTGGCCGCGCTCACGCTGCTGGGCTGGGGCGTGGCCACTGGCGACTGGGAGCAGGCCATCCTGAACGCCGTCGCGGTGCTGGTGATCGCCTGCCCTTGTGCCCTGGGCCTGGCCACACCCACCGCCATCATGGCCGGCACCGGCGTGGCCGCGCGCCACGGCATCCTGATCAAGGACGCGGAGGCGCTCGAACTCGCGCACCGCATCGACACGGTGGCGTTCGACAAGACCGGCACCCTCACGGAAGGCAGGCCCACGCTGGTGGCAGCGACGGCCGCGCTCGGACACGAAACCCACCTGCTGCCCTGGAGCGCGGCCATCCAGGCCGGCAGCGAGCACCCGTTGGCCCGCGCGGTGATGGACGCCGCGAAGCGCGCCGGTGTGCCGCTGCTGTCGGCCGCCAAGGTGAGCGCGGTGGCGGGCCGTGGCATGTCGGCCGAGGTGCAGGGCCGCGTGTTGCGTCTGGGCAGCCCGCGCTACATGCAGGAACTCGGCGTGGACACCGCGGCCCTGCGCGAACAAGCCAATGCCCTGCAGGACGACGGGCGCACCGTGTCCTGGCTGGCGGACGTCACCGACCGCCCGCAGTTGGTCGGCCTGCTGGCCTTCGGCGATGCCCCCAAGGCCAGCGCACTGCAGGCGATCGAGCGCCTGCGTGGCATGAACGTGCGCTCGGTGATGGTGACCGGCGACAACCTGGGCAGCGCCACCGCGGTGGCAAGCCAGCTCGGCGTGGACCACGTCGAGGCCGAGGTGCTGCCCGCGGACAAGGCCGCCATCGTGAACCGCCTGAAGGACGGTGAGCGCACCGTGGCCATGGTGGGCGACGGCATCAACGATGCACCCGCGCTTGCCTCGGCGGACGTGGGCATCGCCATGTCCACCGGCACCGACGTGGCCATGCACGCGGCGGGCATCACGCTCATGCGTGGCGACCCGGCACTGGTGGCCGACGCGATCGACATCTCGCGCCGCACCTACCGCAAGATCCGCCAGAACCTGTTCTGGGCCTTTGCCTACAACGTGATCGGCATCCCGTTGGCCGCGGCCGGGCTGCTGAATCCGGTGGTGGCAGGCGCCGCCATGGCATTGAGCAGCGTGAGCGTGGTGAGCAACGCGCTGCTGCTGCGCGGCTGGCGCCGCTGACGCCGGCTGTTCCTGTCGGTTGTCGTCAGGCGGGCGGGGCCTTGTGCCCCGGCCCGCCAAACACCGTGTAGACCACTTGCTCGCGCACCTGCTGCGCGAGGTCAGGTGACGCGGTGTGCTGCGGATGGGCGCGAAACAGCGGGGCCACCGACTGCAGGCGCCGAGCAGGTAGGCCAGCCGCTGACCCGGCTCCGGTGCCATCAGCATGCCTTGTGTGCACACCAGCGCCAGTTCGGTGGTCGCCACACGGTTGCTGTCCGCGATGCACCGTGCGGTCTCCAGTGCCTTGTCGAGCAGCGCCTCGTGCGGCACCACATGGCCGACCAATCGCAGCCGGCGGATGTCGCGGGCCAGGGCCAATTCGAAGCCGGTACCACCCGTATGCCCGTGCTCCGCCGCCACGATGGGCTTGTAGAGGCGGTCGCCCCCGCGAGTGATGCCACCGCCCAGCCCGCGCGCCACGTTGGCGCGCAGATCGCCGAAGTTGGCCTGGCTCCAGCGCGGGATCACGGTTTTCAGATCCGCGCCAGCGCAGCACGACGGACCTTCGCCGTGGAGGATGGCCACGTAGGCCTCGTCGTCTGCGGCGAAGCGACGCCAGGCTTCGAGAAGTCCAGCGTCCAGTGCGTCGTCGATGGTGTTGTGCGCCCGCGGACGGTCCAGCGTGATCCACGCGATGCGGTCCTCGCGGCGGTAGTGAACAGTCTCCATCGCTTCTCCTGAGGCGGCACCTTGCCGCGCGATGGTCCTTTGGACGAGGGGGAAGGGGGCGGTGTGACCGCGCCCACCCGCCGTTCGTTAGACCGCGCCCAGCGCGCGAAGCAGGAAGGCCACGTCCTGACGGTGCTGCCCGAGCGCCTCGGCCAAACCCAGCTGGGCTTGCTGCGCGCTGCGTTGCGCGTCGAGCAGTTCCAGCAGATCGGACGCACCGCCCTGGTAGCGCAGCCGCGACAGTTGCTCCGCGCGCACCGCTTCGCGGCTGCGTTCCTGCAGTGCCGTCAGGCGGGCGCGGCCGAAGCTCACCTGTGCCAGCGCGTTCTCCACCTCTTCGGTGGCCAGCAACACGCGCTGCCGGTAGTGGAGCAGGGCCTCGCGTTCCTGGGCGCGTGCGGCGTCCAGGCGGGCCTGCAGTCGTCCGGCATTGAACACCGGCAGGCTGATCGAAGGCGCAATCAACCAGGCGCCCGTGCCGGCCGAGCTCAGGCCGACGGCCGACCCGGCCAGCCAGCCGACGAAGCCGCCCACCGAGATGCGAGGCAGGAACTCGGCGCGTACCGCCTCGGCATCCATGGCCAGGGCTTGCAGACGGGCTTCGGCCGCCGCGATGTCGGGACGCGACGCGAGCCAGGTCTCGCCGTCCGGCAGGCCCAGGGTGATCGCAGCCGGATCCGCGGGGGCGCTGTCGCTTGCAGGAATGGCCTGCGCGCCGGGCGTGTCGCCCGCGAGCACGGCGAGGCGGTTCATGGCCTGCGTGGCCTGGGCCTGCAAGGCTGGCACATCGGCTTGCACGGCGGCCAGATCGCTGCGCGCGCGCGCTTCGTCCAGTGGCGCGCTCAGGCCGGCGCGCGCACGGTGCTGCACCAGGGCCAGTGTGGCCCGGCGGTTCTCGATGACCGCTTGTGTGAGCGCCAGGCGCTCGTTCGCACTGGCCAGCGCGTACCAGGCCTGGGCCACCTCGGCCGCCACCGCGCGGCGCACCGCTTCGGCGTCTGCCACGGAGGCGTCGCTACGCAACCGCTGTGCATGACTTGCGTTGCGCAGGCGCCCGAACACGTCGACCTCCCAGGCCAGGTCGATGCCGGCGCTGGTGCTGCCGCTGCGCTGCCGGTCTTCGCGCTCGCTGGCGCCCACGGTGGCATCAAGCGCCGGCCATCGCGCAGCCGACGCGGCAGCGGCCAGGGCACGCGAGCGTTGCACGCGCTCCACTGCTTGCGCGACGTCGAGGTTGCCGGCGAGCGCGCGCGCGATGTGGTGCATCAACGCGGTGTCACCCAAGGCGCCCCAGCGGGCCGCGGGTGCACTGCGGGGCAGCTCGGGGGCGCCTGCGAATCGCGGTGCGTCCGACTTGGTCAGGTCGAGGGTCGCTGTGCCCGGTGCGGCGCAGCCGGCGAGCAGGGCCGCTGCGGCCAGGGCCGTCCAGCGCCAGGGGGACTTCGATCGGGTCATGTCAGCCTCCGGTTCAGTTCAGTGCGAGATCGAGTGCCGCGTGCCGTGCGCGGCGGCGTTGCAGCAGCACGTAGAACAGCGGTGTGAACAGCAGGCCGGCCACGGTGACGACCAGCATGCCGGCAAACACCGCCACGCCCACTGCAGCGCGCATCTCGGCGCCCGCGCCGCTGGCGAACACCAGGGGCAGCACGCCCATCACGAAGGCCAAACGCACGCCTGTCGGGATGGGTCTATGTCGACATCCGGGGCCGCGACCTGCGTTCGGCCGTGCAGGACATGCAGCGCGTAGTCGCTGAAAGAGTGAAGCTGCCGCCCGGCTACTCCGTGTCGTGGTCGGGCCAGTTCGAGTTCCTGGAGCGTGCCACGGCCAAGCTCAAGGTGGTGGTGCCGTTCACGCTGCTGATCATCTTCGTGCTGCTGTATCTCACCTTCAAGCGCTTCGATGAAGCGCTCCTGATCATGGCCACACTGCCCTTCGCGTTGGTCGGCGGAATCTGGCTTCTCTACCTGCTTGGCTACAACCTGTCGGTCGCCGGTGCCGTCGGCTTCATCGCCTTGGCCGGCGTCGCAGCGGAGTTCGGCGTGATCATGCTGCTGTACCTGAAGAACGCGTGGCAGGAGCGGCTTCACATGGGTAGGGACGCGGACACGGACCTGCTCGACTCGATCCGCGAAGGAGCTGTAATGCGCGTGCGGCCAAAGGCAATGACCGTGGCCGTCATCCTGGGCGGCCTGTTTCCGATCATGTGGGGTGCGGGCACGGGCTCGGAGGTCATGCAGCGCATCGCCGCGCCCATGGTCGGAGGAATGATCACTGCCCCGCTGCTTTCCATGTTTGTCATCCCGGCGGCCTACCTGCTCCTGCGCCAGCGGAGCCGGGCCCGCCTTTTCCACGTCCCACCAACCCAAGGAGTTACCGCATGAAAGCCATTCTTATTTGCCTCGGCATCGCCGTGGCCGCCGCCGCGTCGCCGACCCTTGCCCAGCAAACCACGGGCGCGATGAAGGACATGGACATGGGCGCCAAGACGGCCCCAGCCAAGGTTCACGAGGCCAAGGCCACTGTCAAGAGTGTCGACAAGCAGGCGGGCACGGTCGTGCTCGCGCACGGCCCGGTTGCGACGCTGAACTGGCCGCCGATGACGATGACGTTCCGCGTCAAGGACATGAAGGTCTTGGACAAGCTCGACGCCGGCAAGTCCGTCGAGGTCGAATTCGTGCAGCAGAACAAGGAGTACGTCGTCACGAAGGTCAAGTAGACGATGGCGGGCCGGATGGTCGGCGTCTTCTCTTGCCTTGGCCCTAGGTGCCGGGAGCTTTCAGATGGTGCTGACCTCGGGCCTTTAAGTCCGAAAACGCCATAATCCTGGCGCGCTCAAACCTCTCGCGCGCTTTCGGACGCCTCGCGCAGGATCTCGCGGCCGCCGTTTGCGGCGATGCCGGCCACGAGAACACCCAGCACCAGGTCCGGGATGTTCGACCCGAGCCACATGACCAGCACGCCCGACAGCACGATGGCCCCATTCACGATGGAATCGTTGCTCGTGAAGATGGCCGACGCCTTGAAGTTCACATCCTCGCCGCGGTGGCGGCGCAGCAGCCTGAGGCACACGAGGTTCAAGGCTGCGTTGACGGCCGCCATGGCCATCATGGCCGGCCCCACAGGCTCCTCGCCGCCCGCAAACCGGCGCAGGACTTCGACGAACAGCAGCACGGCAAGGCCAATCAGCAAGAAGCCCGAAAGGCGGGCTGCCCGCACCTTGACCTTCGCCGCGCGGCCCACGGCGTAGAGGCTGACCGCGTAGACGGATGCGTCGGCCAGGTTATCAAGGCCCGCGCCCATGAGAGCGGTCGAAGCGGCCCACGCGCCGAGTCCGATGCCGGCCGCGGACTGCCCCAGGTTGATCAGCAGCACCGTCCGCAAGATCCTCCGGTCCGCCGCGTTGCTGGCGTCCAATCCCTCGAGTTCGTCGTCATCGTCCTTGTCAGCCACGTGTTGCTCCTGTCATTGCCCGCACTGTGCAGGCTGCAGTGGCTGAAGAGTCAAGCACGGCATCGGAAATCACGGAGTGAGGAGACGGACGTGCGGCGGCCGGGCTGCCGGCGATAGGGTCGGCCGGGGCAGCTCCGCCACGGCCGCACGCACTTCTGACGGGCTCAGGATTTCCGAGAGAACCTGCGGTTGCGCACCGCTGCTGTAGAGCACATAGAGCGGCACGCCGTTGCGGCCCAGCGCCGCCAGCGCGGCGGTAATCGCGGGGTCGCGCCGCGTCCAGTCGGCGCGCAACAGTGCTACGTCCCGGGATGCGAGATCCGCCAACACGTGCGGGTTCTGCAGCACGGTCTTCTTGTTGTACTGACATGTGACGCACCAGGCGGCCGTGAAATCGACGAACACCGGGCGGCCGCTGGCCAGCAGCTGCTCAACCCGGCCGGGCTCCCAGGCCTGCCACACATCACTCGCCGCGACCGCGCGCTCCGGCCGTGCTGCCCCGATCTGCGCCGCAAGCAGCCAGGCGAACGCGGCCGTCCACGCGAGCGCGACAACGCCAAGGACCAGCCGCGTCCGGCCGTGCAGACCCAGGCTCCAGGCCAGCATGCCAGTGGCGACCAGGACCACGAGCAGGGCGCTGACTGCATCGATCCCGGTTTGCTGTCCCAAAACCCACAGTAGCCACACCACCGCCGCGAACATCGGGTACGCCATCAACTTGCGGAACGTCACCATCCATTCGCCCGGCCGGGGCAGGATGCGGGCCGCGGCCGGGACCCAGCTGGCCACCAAGTAAGGCAATGCCATTCCCGCGCCCAGCGTTGCAAAGATCATCAGCGCCTGAGGGGTGGGCAAGCCGACCGCGAACCCGAGCGCAGCGCCCATGAAGGGCGCCGTGCAGGGCGAGGCCACCACGACGGCCAAGACGCCGGACAGGAAGGCATTGAGCACCGGATGGCTGCTTTGAAGCGAAGCCCAGCGCGAGGGAAGCAGCTGGCGCAGCTCGAACACGCCAGCGAGGTTGAGGCCGATCAGGGTGAACAGCAGCGCGAGCGCGGCAACGACGCCGGGCATCTGCAACTGGAATCCCCAGCCCAGCTGCTGGCCGGCGCCGCGCAGCGCGACGACGAGCAGGCCCAGCGCCGCAAATGACGCAACAACGCCAGCCGAATACGCGAGCCCATCGAGGCGGCGGGCGCGCTTGTCGTTCGCATGCTGCGTGAACCCGACCACCTTGATCGCCAGGACGGGGAAGACGCAAGGCATCAGGTTCAGGATCAGCCCACCGAGCAATGCGCCCAGCAAGGCCGCCATGAACGTCAACTGAGCGCCGGCGTCGCCCGACGAGGCGTTGTTGCGCAGTGCTTCCTGCAATGCCGGGGACAGGCCCGCCGGGGCGGCGGTCGCGGGCCATGCGCCCTGCACGCGCGCATCGATGCTCCAAGCTTCGTTGGCGAGCGTCAGGACGATCGGCATCGTCTGCGGACTCTGGCTGCGGTGAGGCGACAGCGGGACCCGTGCGGTCCAAACCTCGCCCTCCCATGCCTGGCTCCATTGCGCCGAAGTCTCGATCACCTCCGCTGTCTCGGGGAAGAAGTCCAGCGGCTTCCCACGCAAGTGGGCGGGCAGCCCACTCACCCGCACGCGCAGGGCATCCGTCTCGATCGTCGCGCTCGCCTCGCCGGCCAGCGGCTTGGGCTGCGCCGCAAAGCTCGCCTGGAAAGCAGGGCCGTGCAAGGCGGTCGCGCTCTTGGCGGGGATGGCCAGCGAGAACTCGCCCTCCTCCGGAATGCACTCCTTGCGACACACCAGCCAAGTCGCCTTGAGCTTGACCTCCAGCGCGCCCCCCAGGAGCGAGGGCTTGAATTCGGGCGTGACGGTCAGCGGTACCGGCAACAGCACCGTGTGCTCGTACCCGTAGTTGATCAGCGTGCCGATCGGGTACTTGCGCGGCATGGGCCAGGCGATCTCGCCGGCCTGCACGCCGGCGGGCAGCTTCCATTCCAGCTTGGTGGGAAGGCCGGAGTCGCCGGAGTTCTTCCAGTACGAATGCCACTCCGGCTGGTGCGCCAGCTGCAGCCCGACCCACACCGGTTTGCCCGGCTCGACGCCCTCGGGCGCATGGGCCAGCAGCTCGGCGCGCGTGCGCTCAGTGACGACCACGCTTTTGGCGGCGGGCTGCGCCGCCGCGGCGCCGGCGCACAGCAGGACAAGCGGCACCAACAGGCGCGCAGCCAGCAATCGAACAGTCGTGAACATGGGAAAAAGCGGCTCTTTTCGGGGGCATGCGACGCACGCCGACGCGCGGACTATAGGGCCGTTGCGGACGCCCATTCGCAGCAGCCACCGCCGGTCGCGGGTCTCTGCCAACCTTGCTTGACTCTACTGCAGCTAGAGAGTTTCCAATCCTGTTCGCAAGCCCTGAGGAAAGAAGATGAATACGAAAGAAAACATGCTGGAGACCACGATCCGCTATGGCAGCTACCCATTGATCCTGGGTGCAACGGCGGCGGTGCTCTTTGGCGGCCTCGCTGCCGACTGGCCGTACTTCCCCACCGTGCCCCTGATTGTCGCGGCCGCCCTGGCGTGCGTCGCGCTGCTAGAACGTCGACTGCCTTTCCATGCAAGCTGGGGCCAGGATCACCGGGACAGTGTCTGCGACGCGATCCACGCGCTCGTGAATCTCGCGGTTCTCCTTGCGGTGCATGGCGTCCTGGCGGCGGTGGCGCCCCTGTGGGTGACCGGCACGTGGTGGCCGCAACAGTGGCCCCTGTGGGCGCAGGCCCTGGCGGTCGGTGCGGTGCTCGACCTCAGCCTCTACAGCGTCCACTGGCTGAGCCACAAGGTGCCATGGCTGTGGCGCTTCCATGCGATCCACCACAGCTCGGAGCGCCTCTATTGGCTCAACGGCGAACGCCGGCATCCCTTGCATGCGGGCATGATGGCTGCGCCGGGATTGCTCGCCGTCGTGCTGCTGGGAGCGCCGGCGTTGGCGGTTGGAGCGTGGCTCGGACTGCTCGCCGTGCATCTTGCGTTCCAGCATTCCAACCTCGATTACCGTGTCGGGCCGCTGCGCTTTGTCATCGGGGCGGCGGAAGTGCACCGCTGGCACCACAAGCGCGAGTACGAGGACGCGCAGGTCAACTATGGCGAGTTCTGGATGCTGTGGGACCATGTGTTCGGCACCTTTCGGCTGCCCAAGTACAAGCTGGGCGCGAACGAGGTGGGTCTGAAGGAAACGGACTTTCCGATGGATTACGGCCCGCAGCTGGTCTATCCGTTCCGCAGCAGGCCAGCCGCGGCTTCATCTGGCGAGTACGCGCAGGCCAGGGCGGCATTCATCCGCGAAACGAGGACGGCGGAGTTCCACGAGACAACCGGCGACCTGCGCGCCGCGTGGCGTGCTCATGAGCTTGGACACATCGTGGCCCAGCCCTACCTTGGGCTGCACCTGCGCAGCCACGCGGGGATGCTTGGCCTGGCCTGGAGGAGCCGAAACACCGCCGAGGTGGTGGCGCAGGTCGTCCGGCTCGTGCTGGCACCTGTGGGTCACGCCCTCGGCCGCACGCCGCCGCAGAACGTCGGCACCGGACGTTTTGGCGTGATGGAGCACGGCACCTGGCCTTCGGAGCTGGACCCCGCCACGCTCCAACGCCGCTAGCATCGGGGCATGCAGGAAGAACAGAGGCGTATTGCCGCGGAGCTGGGAGTTGCGCCGCATTTGGACGCGGCGGCCGAGATTGCCCGGCGAACTCGGTTCCTCGTGGACTACGCCCGAGCGGCCGCCGCCAAATCACTCGTCCTCGGAATCAGCGGCGGCGTGGATTCCAGCGTCGCTGGGCGGCTCTGCCAGTTGGCGGCAGAGCAGCTGCGCTCCGCGGGCCTGCCCTTGCGGTTCATCGCGATGCGGCTGCCCTACGGCGTCCAGGCCGATCAGGCGGACGCGCAACGAGCGCTGGCCTGCATATTTCGGCCGCTCATGGACACTCAGATCGGCCTATCTTGGACACCAGATTCGGCACCAAGCGGACGCCCAGTCCGCCGACGGTAGACGGCTTAGCCGATCGGCACCGCGATCAGCATGATCGGCAGCACGTCCACTCAGTCGGCGAGGTTGACGTTCACGCCGGCGTCCCCAACGCAGCACGTCCTCGCAGCTTTCGCATCGACTCGCCTTTGAGCTGGAGCCGGTGCGCCTGATGCACCACCCTGTCCAGCACTGCATCGGCAACGGTCGGATCAGGGAAGAAGTCGTGCCACTTCTCGGACAGGTACTGACTGGTGATCAGCAGGGAGCCCGAGCGCATGCGTCGATCCGCCACGTCTAGCAGTACCTGCGCAGGCGCCGGCGTCATCTCCCCAACGCCGAAGTCATCGAGGATCAGTAGGCTGGGCTTGTAGATCGAAGCCTTGAGCTTTGGCAGAGAGGCATCCGGCACGGCCCCGAAATGGCGGCGTACAGGTCACTCACGCGGTGGAACGCCGCGGTCATACCGACGCGGCATGCCTGCTGGCAGAAGGCGCTGGCCAGCCACGTCTTGCCAACGCCCGTCGGTCCAAGGATCATGAGGTTATGCCGCCGGGTGACCCAACTGCAGCTGGGCCAAGGCGGACACCAGTGCCTTGTGACTTGTACTTGATCATGCATCCGTATGGCCGGTTGCTTGGCGTTGAAACGGCCTTGCCCGCGACTGCCTCAGAGACGGCCTGACGCACGTAGTTGGTTGCCTTCGCGATATCGTCCTTGTCGGCCGAGGGAATGCTGTCGATGGCACCTGCGTACACCAGCGTGCCCGTGGGTCCGATCAGGAACATGTGAGGCGTGGTCCGGGCACCGTAGGCCTTGCCCACAGCGCCGCTGCCGTCCATCAGCAAGGCAGTGGGCGATGCCTTGCGTTCCCGCAGCCAGTCCTTGAGCTTGGCCGGCTTGGTGTATCCCCAGCTCTCATCGTCGTTGGAGTACACGCTCAGCCAAACGACGCCTTTCGCCAAGGCATCCTTCTGGACGGCCGCCATGTTTCCGCTGTCGTAGTGCTTGCGCACGAACGGGCACCCCGGATTCATCCACTCCAGCACCACATGCTTGCCGCGGAACTGGGAGAGCTTGACTTCCTGCCCGTTGGCATCGCGCACGGAGAAGTCCGGCGCGGGCTGGCCCACGGCAGCGGCGGCGTGCACCATGCCAAACGGCAGGGCGAGAAGAACAGCGACAAAGGATCGACGCAGCATGTTGACGGCTTTCATGGAGCTGTGGGTTCAAGGGAGGAGATGGCCGCACGGACTTCGTCCACGGTCAGGATTTCCGAGAAGACCAAGGGTTCGCGCCCCTTGCGGTAGAGGGCATACACGGGCACGCCGCTGCGCCCGAGCGAACGCAGCGCGGCCGTGATGGCCGGATCGCGGTTGGTCCAGTCGGCGCGCATCAGCGTGACACCGCGGCGCGCAAAATCGGCAAGCAGCGATTCGTCAGCCAGGGTGGTTCGCTTGTTGTACTGGCAGGTGATGCACCAGGCCGCGGTGAAGTCGACGAAGACCGCCCGGTCGTTCCTGACGAGCGCTTCGACCTTGTTCTGCTCCCAAGGCTGCCACTGGGCGGCGTCCGGCCTGTTTGGCGCGGCCTGTACGTTGGTCACGCTGGGACCGACCAGCAGCGCGAGCCCGATGAACGCAGCGGCGGCCATGGCCGAGATGGCAGCGCGGCTGCTGCCCGACAGCGTGAACGACCACACCAGCATGCTCAGGGCCACCAGAAGCGCGAGCAACGCACCGGCGCCATTGATACCCGTCTGCTGCCCCAGCACCCACACCAGCCACACCGCCGTGGCAAACATCGGGAACGCCATCAGCTTCTTGAACACGTCCATCCAGGCGCCGGGACGCGGAATGCGTTGCGCTACAGCTGGCACGAGAGCGGCCACCAGGTAGGGCAAGGCCATGCCTGCGCCGAGTGCGCCGAATACGAGCATGGCTTGGGCGGGCGGGAGTGCCACGGCCAGGCCGAGCGAGGCACCCATGAATGGCGCAGTGCAAGGCGACGCGACTGCCACGGCCAGGACGCCAGAGAGGAAGGAGTCGGCTACCGGGTGCCTTGCCTGCAGAGTGGCGACGCGGGAGGGCAGGAACTGCCCGAACTCGAACACACCCGCAAGGTTGAGGCCAAGTACCGTGAAGAGCGCTGCCAGTGCCGCGACAAATGCTGGCGACTGCAGCTGAAATCCCCAACCTAGCTGCTCGCCGGCGGCACGCAGCCCAATGAGCAGTCCGCCCAGCGCGAGGAATGAGAGCACGACACCGGAGGTGTAGGCAAAACCGCCGAGGTGGCGCGCCCGTCCGTCGTTGCCATGCTGTGCGAACCCGACCATCTTGATCGCCAGCACGGGGAACACACACGGCATGAGATTGAGGATGAGGCCACCAATCAGTGCACCGAAGATGGCCACGATCAAGGAGGTGGCAGCCGGCCGAGCCGGCGTTGCATCCTGGGCAATCGCTTCAGCGCCAGCACTTCTACCCGTGGCAGAAGGCCAGCCGCCGGCGACGGGGGCCTCCGTTCGCCAAGCCATCTGACCATCGGTGAGCACCACTGGGATGATCGATGGGCTATCGCTTCGCTGAGAGGACAGCTGAGTTGTCGCACTCCAGCGCTCACCATCCCAGGCCTGCGTCCACGCGCGAGCAGGCTCCACAATGCCACCAAGCTCCGGGAAGACTTCCAGCGGCTTACCACGCAGCCTGGCCGGTAGGTCGCTTAGCTCCAGGCGGATCGTCTCGCCGTCCACGTGGAAGCTACCTGCCTCAACGCGGCGCGGGGCGAGATCGAACGTGGCCTGGAAGGCGGACGCATGCACCGCAGTGGCACTGGCCACCGGCAACTTGACCACGAACTCACCTTCCTCCGGGATGCACTCTTCCTTGCACACCAGCCATGACGCCTTGAGCTGCAGATCCAAGGTGCCTGACGGCGATGGGCGGAACGACGGTCCGATCGTGAGCGGTACCGGCAGAAGTACTGTGCCTTCGTACCCGTAGTTCGCAAGATCGCCGATGGGAAACTTTTTGGGCAATGGCCACTGGATGTCGCCGGCGCTCACGCCTTGCGGCAGCTCCCACGCGAGACTGGTCGGCAGTCCCGAGTCGCCAGGATTCTTCCAGTAGGTATGCCAGTGGGGCGCGTGCGCGAGCTGCAGGCCGACCCAAACGCTTTTCCCGGAAGTGATGCCCTCCGGTGCATGCGCGAGCAGCTCTGCGCGCACACGCTCGGTCTGAACCACTGTCTTGCCCACAGATTGGGCAACAGCCACTGCGGCCACAAGCGCCAGGACCACGGCCAGGAGGTATCGGAACATTGAGGCGGCGCTGTTCATCACAGAGTTGCAGAACGTGCGCTCTGACACCCACAGGCGCTGCCGCAGCGCGGAGCCGCGGCGGTGACTGCCGAGGATCGGAAGTGCTCGAACAGAAAGCCGGCGAACTCACCCGCGTCAGCGGGCGCCGTGATCGTCAGTTCGACCACGTTGGCTCGTTCTTCGAGTTCGAAGACGAGGAAGGCGCAGCACTGCTGCTCCAGCGCAACGATCTCCTCGAGGTCCTGTGCTGCCGCGCTGGCGTAGAGCAGCTGCAGTGACCGTCCCTCCTGGCGTTCTGCCAGCAGATGCTGGCGAGCCAGTGTGGCGATTCGATCCAGTCGCGCCTTCAGGTCGTCCGGGCCCAGGGTGCAGGCGATGGCGGTGTTCACGACGCCTCCTTGGTGGAAGCCACCACGGAACAGCCGCAGCCGCCACTCGCTGGCTGCGTTAGCTCGGCCGGGCTACTGGATCGTGTGACACACCTTGCCGCTGCCTTGCGCCTGCGGCTCCACCAAATCCCGGCACCCACTGCCGCGGATGCTGCGACGCCAGCGGCAATCACCCCAACGTAGGCACCAGATGCGCCCCAGTTCAGGGTAGCCAAGCCGGCAATAGACAAGCCGCTCAGGAGGGGGATGGCCAGCGGGATGGTGCAGCAGGCAGCGCAGGCGCCGACCACGCCCATGGTTGCCAATGCTGGTTTTTTCATGTGAGGTCCTCAGCTATGCGGGACAGATCCCGTACACTGACTCTAGAACCTCAAGTAACTTGAGATGCAAGGGGTGCTTGATGAATAGCCTACAAGCGACAGGGCAATTGACGATCGGGACGCTGGCTCAGCGAACCGGCTTCAACGTGTCGGCCATTCGCTACTACGAAGAGGTCGGGCTGATTCCGCCGGCCACCCGGCGCCCAAGTGGTCACCGGGTCTACTCACCCGAGGTGCAGGAGGTGCTCACGCTGGTAAAGCACTGTCGGGACTTCGGGTTCTCCATCGAGGAGACACGGGCGCTGGTGTCGCTTTCAACCAGCGACGACAGGGACTGCGTCGAAGCTCGCGAGATTGCTCAGGTTCACCTGAATGCGGTCAGAGCGAAACTGACAGAGCTGCAAAACCTGGAGCGCAGCCTTTCCAAGTTCGTGCAGGCCTGCACCGACCAGTGCGTCGGCGGACCGGCACCCAAGTGCACCATCTTGAAGGATTTGAGCCTGGAGGACTCCCAGCTCGCCACACCCGGTCGGTGCTGCGGGTAGATTGTCGGAAGCCACATTGATGAGCCCGCGGCCCGGCTCGGCTCCAACGCGTTCAGGTTCCGGGGGCTGCCGAAGGGGAAGCCGAGTCAGTGCCGAGCTTCGGCATCACGCGCATGTAGATGAGCGAGCTGACCAGTTCCACCATCGTTTGAGTGACGATGACGGCTGGCAAGATCGGAATGGCACCTGGCACAGCCAGAGCCAAAGGCAGTACCACCAAGGAATTGCGCGTAGCAGAGCTGAACGTCACGGCCCGGCCGGCCGGTGCATCAAGGCGAGCTAGGCGCGCGACAGTCCATCCAATCACGGGCGCGGCCATCGCAAAGGCTGCATAGAGCGGCACGACCCTCATGGCGGCGTCGATCGCCGTCTCCAACTGTGGGACGACGGCGGCCACGACGATGAACAGCACCAGGGCTGTCGCAGGGACCGGAAGCAGGCCCAGGCCGGCCGCCACACGTGCGCCCCCTTTGTTCCGAGCCGCCCACAACTGGACTGCCGCTGCGCATACCAGCGGAACCGCGATCAGCCAGACAAATGCATGAACGAACGGACCCAGCCGAACCAGGTCGGCCGCTGCGTCGCCCAGGAACAAGCCAAGGTAGACCGGTAGTAGCAGCATCTGCACGATGAGTAGCGCCGGCGTCGAAGCGAGCAGCAGGCGCGCGTCGGCGCGGCCGATGTGCGAAAACGTCACCACATAGTCGATGCAAGGCGTCAGCAGCACCAGCAGCAGCCCGAGCCGCAGCATCGGGTCAGGCGGCAGGAACTGCACCAGTACAGCGACCAGCAGGGGAACGCCGATGAAGTTTGACGCCATTAGTGCCACAAGGAAGCGAACACGCGTGAAGGCGCGGCTCAACTCGGCAAGCGGCACCTGCAGGAACGTCACGAACAACATCACCGCAAGCGCCGGATTGATGGCGGCTTCCAACGCGTTCGTCCCCGGAACCAGGAGAGCTGCACCAGCCGCAACCACCACAGCCGCAAAGTAGATGGTGACTTGCCGCTGTTCAAGAAGGTCGCGTAGGCTGCTCATGTTGTTCTCGTTCATCCAAGCTTGGAGGCAGCGCCAATCTGGCTTCACAGGGGACAGGCACTTGTAGGTCGAGGGGACGCATGCCCAATGGGGGTGCACTGGGGCGGCTCGTGGCGCAAGCCCAACATGATCATAGACGCGCGCCGGCTGACATGCGCCAGATAGATCTAGCTACGGTCCACTACTGGCCGGAGGTCGTCTTGTTATCCAAAATCGATCGGCCGAGCTGGGTTATCTACAGTTGAAGGATTCCTAGAACTGTCCTCGCGGCCGAACCAGACGTCAACTTCGCCGAACACGGTGTCCATCACCACCGGAATACGCAACTGGCCTTCATCGATCCGGACGAAACTTTGGCCGTCGACATTCAGCCGGCTGCCGACGCCATGCTCCGGCAGCTGAAGCTGGCGGGCTCCATTTTAACGACCACTGGCAGGAAGACTTCGTGCTGGGGAACATCAAGGCGCGGCAACGCATGATTGCCCAATACGCTGTTGCCGGCGCGACCGGCGGGCTGGTGGTGGGCACCAACCATGCTGCCGAGGCGGTGATGGGCTTCTTCACCAAGTACGGCGATGGTGGGTTCGACCTGAGCCCGTTGGGCGGTCTGACCAAGCGGCGGGTCCGTGCCCTGGCCCTGGCGCTCGGTGCCAACTCGGAGCTGGCCCACAAGGTGCCGACAGCGGACCTGGAGTCCATGCGGCCGCTGCGCCCCGATGAAGCAGCTCTGGGCGTCAGCTATGAGGCGATCGACGATTTCCTGGAAGGCAAGGAGGTGGACCCGGCCAACGCCGAGGTCATCTTGCAGACGTTCCGCCGCACCGCCCACAAACGCGCACTGCCCGCCGTCCCGGCAGCCGCCCGCGCCGCCTGAGATTCAGGCCGCCTCGGCCAAGCTGTTGAGAATGCCGCATTCGCGCGCCGTGCGCGCGGTATCGCAAGAGCGGCGCAGATCCATCAACTCGCGCTCGAGCTCCCGCAGCTCCTTGATCTTGGCCCGGACCTGGGCAATGTGCGAATCGACAAGCAAATTCACCTCGCCGCAGTCCAGCTCGGGCCGGTCGCGAAAGCTCAGCAGCTGACGGATCTCATCCAGCGTCATGTCCTTGGCCCGGCAGCGGCGGATGAACTGCAGGCGCTGCAGATGCGCATCGTCGTACAGCCTGAAATTGCCTTCGCTGCGCGCCGGCTCAGGAAGCAGACCCTCGGACTCGTAGAAGCGCACGGTCTGCACCAGGCAGTCCGCCTTCTTGGCCAATTCACCGATCCGCAGCATGGTTCGACTCCGAAGAACTTGACTCTATAGCAACTAGAGGATGTCCAATCATGCCACGGCCGGAATATCCCGGCCACGAGGTTGCCAAAGATGAACAAGGATCCCTCCAACTCATGCGGCTGCGGCGGCAGCGGCCGGCAGGCAAGCTGCGCGAAGGAGCCGGCCGGCGCCGAGTCGACCGTCTTCCACGTGAGCAACATGGACTGCCGCAATGAAGAAGCGCTGGTGCGACGGACCCTCGAGGGCCGGCCCGGCGTCGAGCGGCTGGAGTTCGACCTGCCACAACGCAAGTTGACTGTCTTGCACAGCGGCGTCTCGGCGGATTCCCTGGCACAGGCGCTCCGCTCAGTCGGGATGAAAGCAGAGCACGCGCGCGACCCAGCGGTGACCACCACCTACCGCATCGAGAACATGGACTGCCCGAGCGAGGAGAAGCTCATCCGCTCGCACCTTGGGCCCGTCGAGGGCGTGCAGGACCTGGACTTTGACCTGCCCGGACGCACGCTCTCGGTGAAGCACCTGGCGGCAGCGCGCGCTGAGATGGAGCGGGTCCTGGCCGCCATCGGCATGCGGGCACAAGAGCAGAGCGCCAGTGCCCCTGCCCCGGTGCCTCCGGAGGCTGCGGTCCAGCCAACGGCCCAGCAGGCTGAATTCCGCCCCGTGGTAGCTGGCGAGGGCGTGACCTACCGGATCGAGAACATGGACTGCCCGACGGAAGAGGCGCTCATCCGTGACCGGCTGGGCAAGGAGCCGGGCGTCAGCGGACTGGATTTCAACCTGATGCAACGCGTGCTGGGGGTGCAGCACACGCTCAACTCCACCGAGCCGATCGAAAAGGCGCTTGCTTCCATCGGGATGCGCGCCGAGCGCCAGGACCTCGAGTCCGTGACCACGGTCCTTCGCATCGCGAAGATGGACTGCCCCACCGAAGAAAGCCTGATCCGCAGCAAGCTTCAGGGCATGCCCGGCGTGCAGGGCCTGGACTTCAACCTCATGCAGCGCACGCTGACCGTGCGCCACGCACCCGACGCGATCAAGCCCGCGGTCGAAGCCATCGAGTCGCTGGGGATGGAAACCGAGGTCCAGACCACCAGCGAGCCGCGCGATCCGCAGGCGTCCCCGCAGAAGACCAATTGGCTGCCGATGGCGGTGTCCGGCGTCGCGGCCGTCCTCGCCGAAGGTGTGTACTGGGTCAACGATGGCAACCACTGGGCGGTCGTCGTGCTGGCCCTGGTGTCCATCTTCACGGGAGGCCTCAGCACCTACAAGAAGGGCTGGATCGCCCTGAAGAACCGCAACCTGAACATGAATGCCCTGATGTCCATCGCGGTCACGGGCGGCATGGCGATCGGGCACTGGCCCGAGGCGGCCATGGTCATGTTCCTGTTCGCGCTGGCGGAAGTGATCGAGGCAAAGTCGCTGGACCGCGCGCGCAACGCGATCCGGGGCCTGATGGACCTTGCACCGGAGACCGCGACCGTCCGGCAGGCCGATGGCTCATGGCAGGAGATCGCGGCCAAGGAGGTCGCCAAAGGGGCGGTCGTCCGCGTGCGTCCCGGCGAGCGCATCGCGCTGGACGGGCAGATCACGGCGGGCCGGTCGGCCATCAACCAGGCGCCGATCACCGGCGAAAGCCTGCCGGTGGAGAAAGCCGAGGGCGACCCGGTGTTCGCAGGCACGATCAACGAAACCGGTTCCTTCGAGTACCAGGTGACGGCGGGCGCCAGCGACTCCACGCTCGCGCGCATCATCCATGCGGTGGAGTCCGCCCAAGGCAGCCGCGCGCCCACGCAGCGGTTCGTCGACCAGTTCGCCAGGGTTTACACACCGGCCGTGTTCGCGGTGGCCGTGCTGGTCGCGGTTGTTCCGCCGCTCGCTTTCGGCGGCGCCTGGTTCGACTGGATCTATAAGGCACTTGTCCTGCTGGTGATCGCCTGCCCTTGTGCGCTCGTCATCTCCACGCCGGTCACCATCGTCAGCGGCCTGGCCGCTGCGGCCCGCCGCGGCATCCTGATCAAGGGTGGCGTGTACCTGGAGGGCGGCCGCAAGCTCAAGGCGCTCGCCCTGGACAAGACTGGCACGCTCACCCACGGCAAACCGGAGCAGACCGACTACCTGCCCCTGGCGGGCGATGCGGATCAGGTTGCCATCTGGGCTGCGAGCCTGGCCTCGCGTTCGGACCATCCCGTGTCGCAAGCCATCGCGCGCAAGGCGAGCCGGGACCGTATCGTCCTGCAAGAGGTCGATGACTTCTCGGCCTTGCCCGGACGCGGCGTGCGTGGTCGCGTCGGCGGCCGGATGCTGCACATGGGCAACCACAGGCTCGCGCAGGAGTTGGGCCGCAGCGAAGCGGCGTTGCAGGCCCGGCTCGAAGGCCTGGAGCGCCAGGGCAAGACCGCGATCCTGTTGATGGACGACGCCACGGTGATGGGCATCTTCGCCGTCGCCGACACCGTCAAGGACACCAGCCGCCAGGCCGTGGCCGACCTGCAGGCCCTGGGCGTGCGCACGCTGATGCTGACCGGGGACAACCAGCACACGGCCGCCGCGATCGCCGCCCAGGTCGGGATCTCCGAAGCCCGCGGCGACCAGTTGCCCGAAGACAAGCTCAAGACCATCGAAGCCTTGATCGGCGGTGAAGGCCAGGTCGGCATGGTGGGCGACGGCATCAACGATTCGCCCGCGCTCGCACGCGCGGACATCGGCTTCGCGATGGGTGCGGCCGGCACCGACACCGCCATCGAAACCGCGGATGTGGCCTTGATGGACGACGACCTGCGCAAGATTCCCGCGTTCATCCGGCTGTCGCGCAGCACCGCGGCCATCCTCACGCAGAACATCGTTCTGGCCCTGGGCATCAAGGCGGTGTTCCTCGGACTGACGTTCACCGGGCATGCCACCATGTGGATGGCCGTGTTCGCCGACATGGGGGCCAGCCTGCTGGTGGTCTTCAATGGCCTGCGCCTGCTGAAGCTCAAGACGGCCTGATGGACACCCTGGCGCCGTCCACCGTGCAGCCGGTGAGGCACTGGCTGTATGACTGGGGCGGTGCCAACGTAGACGCGTTCCTCGCCATCCAGCGCGCCTGGCCCGATGCCTGGCTCTGGCTGCCTGAGGTGCTGAGCACGGTTGGCAGTTATTGGGGAGCGCCGGCGGTGGTGCTGCTGTTGCTGGTGTGGCGCCGGATGCAGGCGCGCCGAGGTGCGGATTCGTTGGATGCGTCCTTGTGCAGTTTCGTGCTGGGATTCGCGCTTGCGATGGCCGCCGCGGCAGTCGCCAAGATGGCTTTCGCGCTGCCCCGTCCGTCCCTGGTGCTCGGGGAAGCCGTCTACCGGGCGGCCTCCGGCCCCGACAGCCGCTACACGCTGCCGAGCGGCCATTCGGTCTACGTCGGTGTGCTGGCGGTGGCCCTCTGGCCCCTGTTCGGATGGGGCGGCAGGGTCGGGCTGCTCGCGTTCGCCGCGGCGGTGGGCTGGTCGCGCATCGTGCTGGGCGCGCATTTCCCCGCGGACGTCATCGTCGGTATGGCGCTCGGCGGGATGTGCGTCGCTTCTGTGGGTCCATGGGCTGAACGACTTGCGCGGCGACTGCTGGCCGCTGGAGCACGCCGATGAACGCAGCCTTCCGGGCCGCGCTGCGTGGCGCCGGCGCGATCGACGCCGCGAACCGCCGGCTTGCGTTCATCGTCCGGTGGGGATTGCTGGTCAATGCCCTGCTGATCGCCGGTAATGCGATCAGCCGCAAGCTGTTCGGTGTCGCGTCCTCCACCATGTACGACGTGCAACCGCACTTCTTCGCGGCAGCGGTGCTGCTCATGGCAGCCTACACCTTCAAGCGCGATGAGCATGTGCGCATCGACGTCTTCTCCGGGTTCCTTGGCCCGCGTGGCATGGCGTGGCTCGATCTGGCCGGCATCGCGCTGGTGCTGATGCCGCTGTGCCTGGCTGCGGTGTGGGTGACCTGGCCCGACTTCGTCACCTCATTCGTCACGGGCGAGACCCGCGCCAGCCGCGAAAGCCTCAGTCGGTTTCCCGCCTGGATCATGAAAGGGATGATCCCGCTCGGGTTCCTGAGCCTCGCCGCCCAGGGTGCGGCCGAGGCCGTCCGCTGCGTTGCTCACTTGGCGGGCGTGGCGCCCCGGCCGCTCGGGTCCGAGCATCCCGACCGCCACGGATTCGCATGAGCCCGGACCTGCTCGCTCCGCTGATGTTCACCACGCTGGTCGTGGTCCTGGTCGCGGGATTCCCGGTGGCCTTCTCGCTGGCCGCCGTGGCGGCGGCTTTCGGGGTACTCGGCGTGGCGCTCGGGCACTTCAACGCGCCGTTTCTCCTCGCGATGCCGCTGCGCGTGCAGGGCGTCTTCAACAGCGACAACTTCCTGGCGGTGCCCTTGTTCGTGCTCATGGGGCTGATCCTGGAGCGCACCGGCGTCGCGGAGGACACCTTGGTCGCGCTCGGCCGGTTGTTCGGACGCGCGCCAGGCGGACTGCTCTACGCCACCATCATCGTCGGCGCAGTGCTGTCCGCGATCACCGGATTCGTCTCGGCATCGGTCATCGCCATGGGCCTGATCTCGCTGCCGGCGATGCTCAAGGCGAACTACGACGCGCGGCTGGCAACGGGATCGATCGCCGCCGCCGGCACCCTGGCGCAGATGCTGCCACCCAGCCTGGTGCTGATCGTGCTGGCGGAGCAGGTGGAGGTGCCCCTGGTCGACATCTTCCATGCCGCGCTGCTACCCAGTGCGATCCTGGTGGGCCTCTACCTGCTGTTCGTGCTGGCCGCCACTGCCTGGCGGCCGTCGCTCGCGCCGCCGATCACCGCCGCGGCGGAGGTATCGCGCAGGCAGGTGTGGCTGCAAGCCGCGGTGGCCGCCGGCGTGCCGCTCTGCCTGATTCTCACGATCCTGGCGTCGATCTATTTCGGCGTGGCCACGCCCACCGAAGGCGGGGCCATCGGCGTCTGCGGGGCACTGGCGATCGCCGCGGTTCGCCGCCGGCTTGCCGGCGGGCGCCTGAGCCAGGCCTTGACGAGCACGGGCGTGCTGTGCTCCAGCGTGATCTTCCTGCTGCTCGGCGCTTCGTTCTTCACGCTGGTGTTCCGGGGGTTCGACGGCCAAGTGTGGATCGAAGGCATCTTCAGGCACTTGCCTGAGGGGCAGGCGCCGTTCCTTATCGCCGTCACGCTGGGGATTTTCCTGCTCGGCTTCTTCCTCGACTTCTTCGAAATTGCCTTCATCGTGGTTCCCCTGATCGCGCCGGTGGCCCGCAAGCTCGGGGTCGACATGGTCTGGCTGACCGTCATGATCGCGGTGGTCCTGCAAACCTCCTTCATGCACCCCCCGTTCGGCATCGCGCTGTACAACCTGCGCAGCGTCGCTCCGGCCACGGTCCGGACGACGCAGATTTACGTAGGTGCGATCCCGTTCCTCGCGATCCAGCTCCTGATGGTGGGCGTCCTCGTCGCCTTTCCGAACCTGGCGACCACCCAGCAGGTCCAGGTGCGGGCCACCGAGCAGGAGATCGAGGATGCTTTGCGGGCCCCTCCCGTCGAACCGGTGCCCGAGCCGGAAATCCCAGAACCCGAGAAGAAGTAGATGAACGAATCGATTCACAAAGCGCGCTGGTACGCGCTCGCTCTTGCCGTATTCGCCGGCGATCAGGCCACCAAAAGCTACATCGACGTGACGCGGCCCCTGGGCTGGTCGCACGAGGTGACGTCGTTCTTCAACCTGGTTCACGTGCTCAACCCCGGCGCTGCGTTCAGTTTTCTCGCCGGCGCCGGCGGCTGGCAGCGATGGTTTTTCCTGGCGATCGCGCTCGCCGTTTCAGCGTGGCTGACATGGCAGCTGTCGCGGCCGCTGCGGAAACTGGAAGCCCTTTCGTACAGCCTGATCCTGGGCGGTGCCATTGGCAACGCCTTCGACCGCGCCGTCCGCGGGCAGGTGATCGACTATCTCGACTTCCACCTGCGCGGCTGGCACTGGCCGGCCTTCAACCTCGCCGATATGGCCATCGTGGGCGGCGCGGTTGCGTTGGTCCTGCTGTCGCTGATGAGCGTCGAGAGTCGCCAGACCAACAAGGAACATTGACCGAGTGGAGAGCACATGTCGCACCTGTTGAAATCCTTGATTGCCGTCGTCGTGATGCTGACGCTTGCCGGCTGCCTGAACTCGTCGGCCGCCCCCCAGAGTTCGTTCACATTGCTGGACGGCTCGACCAGGAGCACCGCCGACCTCAAAGGCAAGGTGGCCCTCATCAACTTCTGGGCGACGAGCTGCACCACCTGCGTGGCGGAGATGCCCATGCTCGTGAGCACTTACGAGAAGTTTCGCGGCCGCGGCTACGAAACCATCGCCGTGGCCATGAGCTACGACCCGCCGACCTACGTCGTCAACTTCGCGCAGACGCGCAAGCTGCCATTTCCGGTCGCGATCGACAACACGGGCGCTGTCGCGACGGCGTGGGGTGACGTCAAGCTGACGCCCACCACGTTCCTCGTGAACAAGCGCGGCGAGATCGTCAAGCGCTTCGTAGGCAAGCCGGACTTCGCCGAACTGCATCAACTCATCGACCGGCTGCTCTCCGAAAGTTGAGTGGCATCCATTTTTCTCTTCAACGACTTCTTCATCATGATCAAGCGACGTGTTTTCTGCGGCCTGGCGCTGCCTTTGGTGGCGGGAACGAGTACCCCCCTCCACGCTCAGGAGCAATTTTTGGAAGGCAAACATTACCTGGAGGTGTCCCCTCGCCAGCCGACGAAGGATGCCAAGCAGGTCGAGGTGCTGGAGTTCTTTGCCTACAGCTGCTCGCACTGCAACGCGTTCGAGCCTGCGCTGGAGGCTTGGCTGAAGAAGCTGCCGCGCGACGTGCTGTTCCGGCGGATCCCGGTGGCCTTCCGCGAGGACCTCGTCATCCACCAGCAGCTCTATTTCGCGCTGGAGGCGCTGGGCATGGTCGAACAGCTGCACGGAAAGGTTTTCCACGCCATCCATGGCGAGCGTCAGCGCCTGGCCGCTGCGCCGGAGATCGCGGCCTTCGCCGCCAAGAACGGGGCCGATGGCAAGCGCATCGTCGAGACCATGAATTCGTTCGGCGTCGCCGGCAAGGTCAGGCAGGCCACGGCACTGGCCGCCGGCTACAAGATCGAAGGCACACCGTCGCTCGGGGTCGATGGCAGGTGGCTCACTTCGGGGTCCTTGGCTGGATCGAACCCGCGCTCGCTGGCCGTCGCCGATCACTTGATCGCGTTGGCGAAGAAGGCGGGCAAGTAAGACTGGCTCCAGGGCCGATGACCATCTGAGCTGGTCCTAGCGCGCGTGCCGCGGCACTGATGCGCCAAACGGAAAGGGAGAACCTCATGGACTTCGACGTCATCATCATCGGTGGTGGCCCCGGTGGCTACCAGGCCGCCATCCGCGGCGCTCAGCTGGGCATGCGAGTTGCCTGCGTAGAAAACCGCCCGCGACTGGGCGGAACATGCCTCAACGTGGGCTGCATCCCCTCCAAGGCCTTGCTGGAGTCCTCGGAGCGCTTCATCGAGGCGCGCACCGGCTTCGCTCGCCATGGCGTCATCTGTACCGACGTGCAGCTGGACTTGCAGCGGCTGCTGGCGCACAAGGACGGCGTGGTGGACGAACTCGGGCGCGGCATCGATTTCCTGTTCGGCAAGCACAAGATCACCCGGCTGCACGGCACGGGCCGGCTGGATGGCCCGGGCAGGGTTATGGTGCGGGACGCGAAGTCCGGCGCCGAGCGGGCGATCACTGCGCGTTCGGTCATCCTGGCAACCGGCTCGGCGCCCAGCACGGTGCCGGGAGTGCAGGTGGACGAACGGCGGATCGTGTCCTCCACGGGCGGGCTCAGCTTCGAGCAGGTGCCCAAGCACCTCGTCGTCATCGGCGGCGGCTACATCGGCCTCGAACTCGGTTCCGTGTGGGCACGCCTGGGGGCGAAAGTCACGGTCGTGGAGTATCTCGACCGCATCACGCCCGGCCTGGACGCGGAGATGGCGGCGCAGCTGCTCAAGATCCTGCAGAAGTCCGGCTTCGAGTTCATGCTTGGCACCAAGGTGACCGGCGCCCGGACCAGGGGCGAGGACCTCGAGGTCGACGTCGCACCGGTGGCCCAGGACCAGGCGGCAAAGTCGCCGCTCTCATGCGATGCCATCCTCGTCGCCGTCGGCCGGAAGCCGCATACCGAAGGCCTCGGGCTCGACTCCGGCGGGCTGAAGACGGACGCACGTGGGTTCATCCCGGTGGACCTCGCTTCGTTCGCCACCGCGGTGCCCGGCATCTATGCCATCGGCGACGTGATCGGGGGCGCGATGCTCGCTCACAAGGCTTCCGAAGAAGGCATTGCACTGATGGAGATGCTCGCCGGGCAAAAGCCGCGCGTGAACTACAACACCATTCCTTCGGTCATCTACACGGCGCCGGAGGTGGCATCCGTCGGGCAGACGGAAGAAGCGCTCACGGCTGCCTCCGTCCCCTACAAGGCGGGGCGCTTTCCGTTCGCGGCAAGTGCGCGGGCCAAAGCGAAGGCACACACGGCCGGGCTGGTGAAAGTGCTCGCGCATGCCACCACCGATGAAATCCTGGGCGTGCACATCATCGGGCCGGAGGCAGGCTCCCTGATCCACGAAGCCGTCGTGGCGATGGATTTCAGGGCCTCGGCGGAGGATCTGGCGCTGTCCTGCCACGCCCATCCGACCTTGCCGGAGGCGCTGCGTGAAGCAGCCCTGGCAGTCCACGACAGGGCGTTGCACATCTAGGCTGAGGTCGCCAAACGCGGTCCAGAGCCCGCCCTATCTCAACTCCGTTTCGTACACGATTTTCCACGCGGCGCCGCGCCGCTCCCAATACTGGCGCGTTTGCTTTCCGGTCCGGGCACCGGCCGCCACCTCCGCGAAGGTGACCACACGCACGTCGGTGCCCTCCGACCAGCCAAGGATGGACACGTCCTTCAAGGCTAGCGCCCGGCTGCGCAGCCGCGCGGCGTCGGCTCTCAATAGCGCCTGGTGTGCGGCCAGGTCGCGGCCGTCCGCGCTGAAATCCGGCGCGTAGAAGGCGGCCAGTGCCGCGGCATCGCCGGCGGACTTCGCGCGCGACCAAACGTCCAGCATCTTCTCGATCGACTGCTTCTCGTTGGCAAGCGACCGCGGCGGCACCCAGGAGATCTGCTGCGCGATCAGCACCGGCGTGGTCCGGATCTGCACGGTACGCAGGATGTGCTCGAGGTCGGGGTTGGCAACCGCGACGCAGCCGTCGGTGGCCTGTGGCGCGCGTGCGTACTGGGCTGGAGGTGAGCCGTGCTACCAGATGCCGCTGCCACCCCGGCCGCGGCGCACGTCGTAGGCATTGGGGTAGTTGATCGGCAGCGCGCCGGAGCCGTAAAAGTCCGTCAGCCGACGCCGGTCGAGGTTGCTGGTGACGAAGTAGACGCCCAAAGGGGTGCGCTTGTCGCCCTCGCTCGCTTTCCCGATACCGGCCTTGCCCACCGAAATGTAGAAGTCCGCGAGCAGGCGAAGCTCGCCATTGCGGCTTTCGAACAAGTACAGGCGGGCACGCGACACGTCGACCGCGATGGCATGACGATTGGCGGGAGAGAGCGACAGAAACTGAGCCGGGATTGCACCCGGCGGCGGCCGGTACTTGAGGCCGGCCAGGCGCAGTTCGGCTTCGCGCCGCAGGTCCTGCAGGCTCTCCGCGCCGGCCAAGGCCAAGTCGTGTGGAACATCCCCCATGCGGCGCAGCGGCCGCGCGTGGGCCATGAGCAGGTCGCCATAGACAAGCTGCGCCAATTGGAAATTGGGAAAGTCCTTGACAAGCGATTGCGCATGCGCCAGCGCCTGGCGGGTATCGCCCGCACCCACCCACCGGTACACCTGCACAAGCCGCGCTTCCGCGGCGCCGCGGGCGTTGATTCCATCGGACGCAGAGGCGGCCAAGCCGGGCACAGTCAGCGCCGCGTACAGCACCAATCGCCCGATGAACGCCTGCATCGCTTACGCCTCCTTCAAAAGCTTGCGCACATCGGAGGCCAGGGCTTCCGGCTCCAAGCCATAGCGTGAATACAGCCGCACGCGCCCCTTGGTGTCGAAGATGAAGGTCACGGCCGAGTGCTCCATCACGTAGGCGCTCGGCGTCTTGCCCTCGATCCTCTTGTAGTAGATCTTGAATTCCTTCGCGACTTCCGGCAGCTGCTGTTCCGTCGGCACGAGGGCCAGGTACTGCGGGTCGAAATTGCGCATGTAGGCCTGCAGCACCGCGGGTATGTCGCGCTGAGGATCCACGGTGATGAAGACCACCTGGAGCTTTTTGCCGTCGTCTCCGAGCAGCTGCTTGACGCGCGTCATTTCGGTCAAGGTGGTGGGGCAAACGTCGGGGCACTGCGTGAATCCGAAGAACACGGCGACGACGCGTCCGCGAAATTCCTGCAACTTGCGCAATCGGCCGGTGTGATCGGGCAAGGAGAAGTCGCGCGCATAGTCGGCTCCCGTGATGTCGACGCTCTTGAATTCGCGACTGGGCTGGGGCAACCAGAACGCCAGGGCTCCGGCTGCAAGCGCCGAACTCCCTGCGATCAGCAGTGCACGCCGGGGGACTGGTGACACGGTCTGGCTCACGGTGCGCTCCCGGATTGGCCGTACACCCGGCGGACCTCATCTTGCACCAGCTGCTTCAGCTCGTCTGCGCCGAAACGCTTGAGCGGCCTGCCATTCACGAAGAAGCCGGGTGTGCGTGTGACACCCAGAGCCCGCGCATCCGCGAGGTCCTGCTCCACCCGCGCACGCACCGCCGACGAAGCAGCATCCTCGCGCGCCTTCTGCAAGTTCAGGCCGGTGCCATCGAGGAGGTCCCAGATCAGGTCCGGGCGCGGATTGTGGTCCGCGCCCCAGGTGCCTTGGTCGCGCAGCAACCGTTGTGTCACCGGCCAGAACAAGCCCTGGAGCCGAGCGGCCTCCATCGCGGCCACGGCGGTATCGGCGCCGGCGTGGAATGGCGTGTAGCGGACCACCAGCTGGACGCGTCCCTGGTGCGAATCAACGATGTCCTTGACCAAGGGATAGAAGGCGCGACAGGTTTCACATGCGGGGTCCAGGAATTCGACGATCCGAACCTTGGCGCCGGCGGGGCCGTAGGTCGGTGAATGGGGGCGATTGAACACGGAATCGGCCTTGGCGGCCAACTCCACCAGGCGGCGCTCCTCCAGCCACGAATGGCCGAACGCGCCCAGGACAAAGACGAGCAAGAGCGCAGCAGCGCTGACGACCATGATGCGCTGCCGGTTCATGTGCGTCCCTCTTGCCCGCGGGCAGCGAGGAGCAGCGCGAGGATCAAGCTGAACGCGAGCAGCGACATCAGCGGAATCGTGAGGAAGCCGGCGACTCGCAAATCGACTTGTGCACACGAGAGGCCCTTGCTGCACGGCTGAAGGCTGGCGGGGATCCAGCCGCCGTATAGCAGGGTGTGATACCCGGCCACCAGCCACCCGGCAGAGGCCAGGCCCAGGCCATACAAAATGCTGCCAGCGTCTTCGCGGGACAACCCGATGCCCAAGACCAGAACCAGAGGGAACATCGCGATACGCTGGTACCAGCACAGCAGGCAGGGCTGCAGTTGCATCACCTCGCTGAAGAATAGGCTGCCCAGCGTGGCAGCCAGACTGGCCAGCCATGAGAGCAGCAACAAGAGCCACGCTCTGCGAGGCATTTTGAGAGCCGCCGATGATGCAGCGGTGGCTTGTGCGGAATTCAGGTTGGCTCCTTGAGATAGGACTGGATCAATTCGAGTGCTGGCTTCTCATCCCAGGGCGCCGCACCGGACAGTCGGCCAAGCTCGCGGCCTCGCGCGTCGATGAGCAGCGTTGTCGGAACCGTCGTGACGCGCAGCGTGCTCAAGGCCAGCCCCTGCGAGTCCGTGTAGGCGCCGAGCGTGCCCGCCTTGATCTGCCTGAGAAACGCCTCGGCCTTGCCCGGCGAGTCGAGGGCCAGTGCGATCACGACGAATTTGTCGCCACCCAAGCGGGCATTCAGGCGGTCCAGGGCAGGCATTTCCTCACGGCACGGGGGACACCAGGTCGCCCACAGGTTCAGGAGGACAAGCCGGCCGCGGAAATCGGCCAGGCTGGCCGGTCTGCCGGCCGGATCCGAGAACTTCAAGTCCGGAAGGGGACGTGGGGCGCCCCATCGTTCGAACTTCTGGCCGCCGAGCTCAACGGCTTTCGATGCCACTGGCGCGCCGGCGAACGCGTCGCCTTGAAGGGAATCCCCTTCCATGGCGATGTGCGTGAAGAAACCTAAAGCAACAAGTGCCAGCAGGGCAACACCAATGACAGAGACTCGGAAAGTGCGGGGCATGGCAACCGCGCCGATTGGACATCCTCTACTAGGTAGAGAGTCAAGCGCGGGCGAGTGCTCAGCCGGATTTCCAGTAGAGGAGTGGCTTGCCTCGGCGCGCCGACGCCTAAGCGTGGCCCGTGGACGCGTTTTCGCCTGCTATACGGATAATCTCTCTTATCGCAATAGCGGCATCGGCGGGCTAAACTGTCGCTCGTGAAAAGTTCGCCGTCTTCGCGGGGCGTGGTGGACGACTTCCCCGAGGAGTCTTCTCTGGCGGCGCTGCGCGCCTGGCACGAGGGCCTGAGCGCGCGTGAGGCCGTCGCTCGCTACCTCGGCGCCAAGAAGGCCGATGGACAATCGTCGCGCTCGATGCTCGGGCGCATTCGCCGACGGCTGGCCAACATCGCGCGGCAGCGTCACCGCGCCGATCTCGCCGAGTTGTTCGAAACGTCGGCCGCCCAGCGGATGCTGCATGCGCGCGCTGTCAACGCGGCAATCGAGCAGTTGCGCCGCGCGCCTGAACCGCAGCCACTGATCGATGATCCGGTGGAGCGCTGGCTGCCTGCGCGCATCGCCGCTGCCGTGCGGGCGCATGGCCAGCGCACGCTGGCGGATTTGACGGTGCGTGTTCCACGCCGGCGGCGCTGGTGGGTTGGAATTGCCGGCCTCGGACAGTCTGGCGCGCGTGCGGTGGAGGACTTCTTCGGGCGCCATCCCGAACTCACCGAGCGGGCCCGCGCGCTCATCGTGCGGGATGGCCCGCAGGACATCGTGCCCTGGGAGCGCCTGGTCCTCCCGCACGAAGTCGATGGCTCGCGCGGCACATTCCGCGCGCCGCGCTCGACCTGCACGCTGAGCGCGAACAATGACTACGAGGCGGTACAAGCCTGGCTGGCGCTGCATGAGTCCGAGGCCACGCAGCGCGCCTATCGCAAGGAAGCCGAGCGCCTGATCCTTTGGGCCATCGTCGAACGTGCTCGGGCGCTGTCCTCGCTCACGACCGAGGATGCCGTCGCGTACCGAACTTTCCTGCGACATCCGTCGCCGCGCGCGCGATGGGTGGGTCCGCCGCGGCCGCGGTCCTCACATGAGTGGCGGCCCTTTGCCGGCGATCTGTCGGCGAGATCGAGGGCCTATTCGCTGTCGGTCGTTGGCGCGCTGTACCGGTGGCTGATCCAGCAGCGCTACCTCCTGGCTAACCCCTTCGCTGGGTTGAAGGTGCGCGGAGCGTCGCGCACAGCACCGCTCGCGGCCAAGCGGGTCTTCAGCGAAGGGGAATGGGCGCTGATCCAGAGTGTCGCGGAAGGCCTGGAATGGTCGTACGGCTGGGAGTTAGCGGCCGCGCAGCGACTGCGCTTCGTGCTGGATTTCGCGTACGCGACCGGCCTGCGCGTAGGCGAACTCGTGGGCGCGACGCTGGGCATGATCGAGGTCGATGGCGGTGGCGATCATTGGCTCAATGTGGTCGGCAAGGGCAACAAGGCCGGCAAGGTCGCCTTGCCGCCGCTCGGGCGCGCCGCGCTGGACCGCTACCTGGCCCAGCGTGGGTTGTCGACGACGCGTGCGCGGTGGGATCCTGCGACGCCATTGGTCGGCAGCTTGTCCCAGGACAGCCCATCCGGCGTCACGGCAACGCGCGTGTGGGCCGTCATGAAGCGGTTCTTCCTGCAGGTGGCCGAACTCGTCGAAGAGGAGAACCCCGCGGCCGCAGAGAAGTTGCGGCGCGCCAGTCCGCACTGGATGCGCCACACCCACGGCACGCACGCGCTCGCACAAGGCGCCGAGCTCACGACCGTGCGCGACAACTTGCGGCATGCGTCGATATCGACGACATCGATGTACCTCCATGGCGACGACACCAAACGCGCGCGCCAGCTCGGGAAGGTGTTCGCGACTCGATGACTGCCGATTCGCGGTCTTTGTACTTTGGCGGTCGATTTTTATGGAAAGTACAAATTATCGGTTTTGGCTAAAACTGGATAAACGCACGTCGGGTCGTCAACTTGAGTACGGAGTGTCAATTTGCAGGAAAAGCACGGCATCCTGCGGCTCACCCAAAGCCGCAGGGCATTGATTCATAAGGGAATTTTTCGGTCAAGCGTGTCAATCTGCACCGAAGGGACGATTACCCCGACATGGTTGACGAAAATCCAGAGATGCACAAAAATCGCGTTGACGTTTTTCCGGATTTGCACAAATGAATCTGCCGCTGCCTGCGACCTTTTATCCCGTCCTGACCTCCGAACGCCTGCAAACGGTAGCTCGTTGGCTGCTTGAAGAGCTCTACGCCACCGAGGACGACTTGTCTCGTTTCACGGACAGTCGCTATACCCGTGGATGCACCACCTTTGGCCGCCAGCGCAAGCGCATCATCAAGGAGGCGTTGTCGGGCAAGCACGACTGGCTGGAACTGTCGAGCAGCAAAAACGACCTCGTGTTCAAGATCGGCGGTGTGCCGTGCCGCTTCAGCAACGACGATCCTTCGAACCCCACCAAGGAGGCCGTAACCACCGCGAATCGCTATCAAACGGATTTTCTGGAGTTCGTCGAGCAGGGCGAGCCTGGCCGATTCTGCTTTGTCGTCGATCGTGGTGTAAGCGAGGCCGACGCCCCTCGCGTTGAGTTCCTTGGTTTCTCGCCGAGTGACTCCGTGGCCTGCCGCTGGGTATCGGATACCGTGCGCGTGCTTAGGGTGGAGGGTAATCCGTCGCTCGCACCGAGCGTACCGGTGGCCAAGCCTCAGATTGGACCCAAGCGCCGCGATGAGGGCGATGCAGCAGCAGAAGCCGTGCGATGAGCGCGTTCATTGGCAGCAACCTTCGACTCATTCGCCTCTTTCACGATCTGTCACTCACGGACCTGGGCGAGCAGGTCGGTGTGTCCAAGCAGTACCTGAGCCGCCTCGAGACGGGCGCGGAGACCGTCTCCTCCCAACTGGAGACAGTGCTGGCCGATGCGCTTCAAGTGCTGCCGGAGTTCTTCCGCGAAGTCGACACCAACCCGATCGCCGACGAGCAGTGCCACTTTCGCCGTCAACTGACGACCAAGGTCGCCCAACGCCAAGTGGCCCGTGCCCGCGGTGAGGTGCTCAAGCGCCTGGTGGGGGTGCTCGACGAGCATGTCGAGCTACCGCGATACCAGGTGAGCGCTACGGATGCGGAGACCAACGAGGCCATTGAGAAGGCCGCTGAAGCGTTTCGCGCACAGTTCGGTTTGGGGTTCGGCCCTTTGAGCAACGTCACACGCATCGCGGAGAACGCGGGCGCGGTGGTCATGCGCGTGCACGGCTTGGCTCACGAGATAGACGCCATCTCCTTTGCGACCAAGAGACCCTTGATCGCGCTCAACGACGATGGCAGATCTGCCTGCCGGGAGCGCTTCGGCGTTGCGCACGAGCTGGGGCACTTCTCGATCCACCTCGGTGTGTTGACAGGAGACAAGCTCACCGAGGCCCAGGCCAACCGGTTTGCTAGCGCGCTGCTGATGCCGCGTGCAGCATTTGCTTCCGAATGTGGCCTCGCCCTGCGCGGCTCGCGATTGAACTGGAGTGGCCTATCGGAGCTGAAACTGCGTTGGGGCGTCTCCAAGGCCGCGATCATTTTTCGCGCCCGCCAACTGGGTGTGCTTACCGATGATCAAGCTCGCTCCGGGTACGTTGGCCTGAATCGTCACGGAGAGGCCCTGAAGGAGAGCGAAGACCACCTTGTTGCTCATGAGGCACCCGAAGTCGTCGCGGAAAGCCTCAAGGTCATGGAGGAGCACTTTGGGATTCCGCAGGCCACTGTCGCGCGCGAAATGCGTGTGCAGCCCAGGTTGCTACAGGAGTTGTTAAAAACTCCTCACTCAACGCTGAAAAGTAACGTCATCAGTCTGCATCACACAACCAGGCTTGCGTCCTGACGGTCGGTCAGGGGGAGACTGCGCAAAAGCTCTTGGACTATCGGTGTACTCGAGGGCGCAGCTTGGGTGACAGCGACGGGGTTTCCACTTAGCGAGCAAACAAGGGGAGGAGCATATGGCGGTTGACACGATATTCAGCTTTCTGACCTATCCGCGTCGCAACCGGCCAGAAGAGCCGCTGGCACCAGGCGTTCAAATCCCCATCGCAAACGACAAGCTCTGCAGCATGTTGGGAGGTGTGTTCAACAACGCAGGGAATGATTGCGTTGTTCCTGTGATATTTTCGTCCGACGACGCTCAGGTCAACCCTGTACGAGACGAACTGCTTGCACTCGTTGCTCGACCAAACTTGCGGACCGCCACCCCGTTGGCAGCCCGGTTGCAACTCTCCACGTCAGGGCAGTCTGGCATGGGACTGCTCTTCATCTGCCTTGGCGACGATGGCGGTCGAAGACGCGTGGTTCTGTCGCGCTTTCCTGCCGACGAAGGCATCGTGGCTGAAAGGAACGCGGCGCAACTGACGGTCCAATTCGTCGAACAGGTCTTCCTGAAGAGCGCATATTCCTACAAGGCCGCGACCTACGTCGCGACGGGTCGCGCGGATCAGCTGTGGAGTGGGCACATCGTTGATCGCCAGATCAACGCGGGGAGCAAAGCGGTCGCGGACTACTGGATCATTGATTTCTTGAAGTCTGACTTTGCGACCACAGCCGCAGCCGGGACCAAAAGGCTTGCGAATGCCATGAAGGATGCCATCGCGTCGGTGACTTCAGTCGAAGTCAAAACACAAATTGCCGCGGCAGCGCAGCTTGCGGGCAATTTGCCGGCCCGTACGATGAGCATCTCTGACTTCTGTGACCGCTTCGGATTTGCGCCAGAAACCAAGGAAGCTGTACTCAGTAAAGTGAAGCCATCCAGACTGGTAAATGAGCGTTTTCGCTTTGACGCTGGCGAATTCGCCAGCCACATTAAGTACAAGCAAGTTGAGCTTGACAACGGCGCGGTACTGACGGCTCCGGCCGACCGCTTCGAAGATGTATTCCAGGCGACCCAGCGTCGAGGGCACGGAGCCCAGCACACCTTCTCAACCACCGGCCTCGTTATCGACGAACGACTGAAGAAGACCAAATGAGCAGCGAAGCTTTACTGGCCGAGTACAAGGATCGTCACACACGACTCCTTGTGCCGCTGGCAGCCCGCGTAGCGGATCACCTGCAGGATCATTTGAGGGGCATCGAACGAATAGATCGAATTTCGGCACGTGCAAAGAGCCCGGATAGGTTTCTGCAGAAGGCTCTCAAGACCAACGAAGATGGCCAAGCGAAGTACGATTATCCCTTCGAGCAGATCCAGGATCTTGTGGGTGCGCGTGTCGTCGTTTTCTACAAGCAGGACGTGGACGTAGTGAGTCAAGTCATCGAACGCTACTTCAACTCCATTGAACGGCGCATGCTCATCCCCGAGTCTGAGAGCGAATTCGGTTACGTCGGAAAGCACTTTGTGCTTGCATTGCCAGAGGACGTCTTCGACGACGGCGCTGATCGCGATCGATCTCCAGTCTTTTTCGAACTGCAGGTGAAAACGCTCTTCCAACATGCATGGAGCGAGGCAGGGCACGACATGGCCTATAAGCCGGAGAAGCCCCTCACCCCACTGCAGAAGAGACAAGTTGCGTTGACCGCTGCTCAGGCATGGGGATCAGACATGCTTTTTGCGCAGCTTCACTCTGAACTGGATGGCGCACCGCCAGCGGCAAACTGAGTCGCGCGAATCGCTCTAACCCGGCACCATCCTGTACCTGCGCGCTACCACGGGGGGCATGGCCCAAGCCCAACCCCGAGAGGTCCAGGCCTTCATTCTTTCGCTGGATGTCAGGCTTCTTCCAGCGGGACGGTCGCAGGTCGTGGAAATTCGAACCCGCTGCCGACTTCCGACTGAAGGCAATGAATCGGGCTTGGCGTCTCATGATGTCGCTCTGTGCAGGTCCTCTTCAGCAAGCTCCAGGAATAGCGCGGCCAGTTCTTCCGTTCCGAGATTTCGCAGCGCAGGATTGGCTGCACGCCCGAGCAGGAACTCGGTTCCGGTACTTCCACCGAAGACCTCTTGCCTCGTACGCAGAAAGTCCTGATAGAGCACCAGATTCACACCGCGCGATTGGTACATAGAGATCGCGGCCCGGTGCATCGCCTGATACCTGGGTGGAATCTGGTCGGAAAATCCAGCCGTGAGATCGGAGGGGGGCTTTGGTGGAGGCATAAGCAAGTAGTCCGCTTGGCGGACGTCACGACAACCCAGATCGGCGCTGCTCGCGAATGTGGTTCAGGATGAGCATGTTCATCTCCCGAGGGGTGATGACTCCGCGCTCCGTGAGCTTCACCAGGGCGAGCTCTGTGGCATCGAGCCTGACGTCATCGCCTGAGAGCTCAGTCAGTTTCTCTGCGAATTGATCGAGTTTTGTTCGCACTACGACCACGCCATGCTCGCGTGCAAGATCTGCCACGAATCCGGCGACGTTGGCAGTCGGCAGCGGGTCAGGTGGCTTGGCCATGTTCAGACCTCGATCTGCAGCGTTGGATGGAAGTTCTTGTTCTCAAAGCCGCCGCTGAACATGGGGTACCCACGCGGATTTAGAACGACTTCGGTTCCGTTGACGACGTAGCGCTGGCTGTCGTGCATATGGCCATGGATCCAGTACCGGCTGCGGCCCATCAAGTGTTCGAGATCTGAAGCGAAGGCCGGCGTCAGCCCATCGGCCTGATACCTCGGATGGATCGACTTTCTGTGCGGTGCGTGGTGGGTCACCACGATCGTTCTCGCTGAATCTACCGCGGCCAGCTCATCGCTCAACCAGTCGACAGTCATCGCATGGATTTTCGCGGAATCGATCGGTAAGAATTTGCGCGAGCGAGAGGGTGACTGACCCGGGTATACGCCAATCTGGTACGCCTCTTCTTCGCCACGGGGCAGGTGGGTCTTGATGGCACCGAAGTCGTTCAGACCGTAGTACGCCTCCTCCATCGAAAACTCCAGCTCATCGAACAGCTTGAAGTCGGTCCACAGGGTTGCGCCTAGAAAGGTGATGCCCGAGATCGTCGCCCGGTCGCGCTCGAGCAAACGCACGCCTTCGCTCTTCGCTGCGGCGCGCAGGTCCTCCAGTCGCAGCTCGTAAACCGCCCCATAGAACTCGTGGTTGCCCACCACGTAGACGACTTCTTTGCTTGGGAACGCCCTGCGGGCCCACGCGATGCCGTCGTTCCCCGCGGCGATGTCCCCCGCCAGGATGACCACGTCGGCACCGTCGTCGATCGGGCGACCGTTGTGCATGAGATCGAAGCCACAAAACTCCAGATGAAGGTCTGAGAGAACGAGGGCGCGCATGGTGGACACGTACAAAGTGGGGCAAACTAGGCTGTCAGAGAGCACATGGTGCGAGGGCGTTCATGACCGTCCGACCCTTCGTTCGTCCAGTTCACCTGGCCGGATGACCACCATCTCGCCGGCGCTGGTCAGGCCGCTGATCCCACGCAGTCCAACGCCGTGGCTCTTGAACCCTTGACCCTCCCAGCTCGCTGAGCTGTCCAGCCGATCGTGCTGGTGGCCATGCACCACCAGGCGCACGCCCATGGATTGGGCCAGGGTATCCAGGATCGTAAATCCGTAGGGGTGGTATCCGGGCGCCTCATGCGTCACAAGCACATCGGCTTGCAGGTCCACAAGGCGGTCCACCACGGCGGGGTAGATCGAGCTCCAGTGCTTGCGGTGCTGCATGCCCCGCCATCGATCCTGGCGGGGAGTGCGCGCGGCGTGCTCCTGGGCGCTGCGAAAGGCCGGCTGGCCATTGAGCTTGGATCCTGGGTCTGGGTGCCAGACCGCCTCGCGGAAGACTCCGCCGAGCCCGGCGACCCGCACGCCATTGGGCAAGGTCACCACTCGACCATCGAGATTGCGGGCCGCCAGCTCGTCATCCCACAAGTGCCTGAAGCTGGTCTCGCTGTCCGTGTCATGGTTGCCGTGGATAAGCCACGTGATCTCACGGAAGGGCGCCATCAGCTCACTCAGCGGCGCCAGCGCTTCCAGATCACCAAGCAATACCACTGCTACAGCCTGGTGTTGCTCGGCGGCCTCCAAGATGTGCTCGAAACGGCCGTGGGGGTCGCCGCAGAACAGAATCATTGAAACGGCTTTCCGGCGAACGGTGAGCATTGTCTGAGCGCCCGACCACACCCATTGCAATCGCCGACCATCTCGGCAGCCAACCGCTCGATCGGGAGCTCAAGCATCGCCTCCCAGCGCTCGATGTAGTCGAGCCAGCAGACCTCTGTTTCACGCCACGTTCGTACCCAGGCACGAGCCCTCGCGAGGAGCAATCGGAGGACTTCTTCGTCCGCGGCTAGGAGCCGCGAAGCGACCTCTTTATGCCGATTCAACTTGGCTTCTTCCACGAGCCTCTGCTGGGCACGGGCGCGAAGCCGTAGGAGGCGCTCTGCGGGTGTGATTGCTTCAGGCCTTCTCATCTTGAGCCTTTCGTAGAGCACGGACAGCCTCCTTGTGCTCCTCCAAGCTGCGGGCCCCTTCTGGCATATGGTCAGGGCATCTGCATTGAACGTACCCTGCAGAGACCTTGACCACCCCTGGCTGACCGCACACCTCGCAAATGTGGAGTGAAGCCTGTTCGGCTTCTGCGATGGCATCGGCATGCTCCGTCGTCCCCTCGCTCACATAGAAGCGCAGACCCCCGAACTTCTCCTTTACCTGGCGAGCCACCACCTGAGAGCCGGTTCGATCGGAGACCTCCTGAAGCCTCGCGCACAGCGCGTCGATCAGATCGAACCAGCCGTCTCGGCACCAGAGTCGCTCTCGATGTTCGAAGATCTTCGGATATCGCTCGAACAGCTGTTGGTTGTGTTCGTGGTTCATGCTGTCCTCTGCTTGCGCCCCATGCGCATGGCCCCGAAGAGGGCGGCACGTTGTCCCGCGCTCATGCCATGGAATCCCTCTTTCCAGTCCGGAAAACTCACATGCTCAGGCTTCATGCCGCGCGCAAGAAGCGCCAGGCCAAGCTCTGCCGCATCGGCGTGGCGAAGGGTCTCTCGCTTGTTGCCGTACGTGATCTCAGCAAGCAGCTCGTCACCGCTGGCCGTGACGACACAGCTCAAGTGCAGATGTTCCTCTGCACGCGCCCCGCGTTCGCGCGCCAACGTGACCTCGGACACTCGCGCCAAGGCCTCGCAGAGACGCTCTTCCAGACGCATCAGGTCCTCGAGCTGCAGCCCCTTGCTCCCGTCGACCAGCAGCAGCTGGGGGCAACCAGGCTGGAACAACGCTTTCTCGTCTTCGAGGGCAATCCACTCTTGGCCTGGCGGGCAGTGAGTGCGCATCCATTGTTCGCACTCGCGCTGGCGGACGAACTCCGTGTCCTGCTCTAGAACCGGTGTGCTGCCGACGATCCGAGCGCGCAGATCTTCATCGAAGAGCTCGACGAGGTCCTCGAAATCGAAGACCTCACGCCAGGAACTCGAGATGACTACCTCTAGTCGAGGATGGCGGCGTATCGATTGTTGTAGCTGCGGTAAGGCCGTGAACTTCTCAGCTCCTGGGGCACGGCGATGCAGCACGCCATCGACGTCCAGGAACAGCGTGACGTCGCCCCGCGGTGAACTTGAAATAGGTGATGTCTTGCCCACGCTCGATTCAGTGGTTGATCCGTTCAGAACAACACAGACTATCGAATCGAGCCTATAAAAACAATGGTGACCGTTTATGGGACGAAGCCAGGTGACCATCTTTGAGAAATTCGCAATCGAAGCCGAACTGATGCGGTGGAATAGACTCATTCATTCCTTGCAGAAATCTGCATCTGACCCGGCCGTGGGCTTCGCCTTACGCATCGCTTCCGGCACGTCAGCTCCATTCACCCGCATTCAATACCTTCGCAGGAGCGTCCTTGGTGACAAACACTGAACGAGATACATCACGCATGAGCGCGACTGAACTCCGTGAATACGCGGAGCAGCTGATGAAGCAGGCAGAGGAGCAGTCAACCAAGGAGTTCGAGTCCACGATGAACTTCCTCTCAGACAAGCTCGCCCACATGGGAAAGACCAAGAAAGACGCCGTCGTCCATTTGATCAAGATGATGAAGTCTTTCGAGGCGGAGGCGACGCTGGCGGAACTGGTTGGCCGCCCGCCCGACACACGGCCCAAGGAGCGCAATGACCTCGACAGTGCCGGCAATCCTCCTGAAGTGGGCGTGACGTATCAGCTGCCGTCCGGAGAGACCTGGATCCGAAAGAGCAAGGCTGGCGCGACGAAGAAGGAGTTCGCAGCTCACGCGAAGACCACAACGTGGATGGCTATGAAGACTATTCACTCTTCAAAGCCCGCTCCGTAGCCCATCCCAGCCAAGAAAGACGAGTATGAGCGCCGATCGTCTCAATCCTGAAGAACTCAGAGCCAGCATGCGCCTGACGCTGACTGTCATCATGGCCCCTCGCATCGCCCGAGGTCTGTCTCTGGACCGCGAACGGGTGAGGGCAATCCAGGGCCTGCTTGAGGAGCGTGTGACGGTGTACATGGTGAAGCGCAAGACCTCCGCGCCCGTCAGTCAGCCGCGCTGACCCAGCCAACCAGCCCTCAGTCCCAGCGCGTCGTGCAGGGCATGGTGCCGAGTGACACCGTTGTCCTGAAAGTATTTGCTTTCAGCCGCATTGAAGACCGGATCAGCGTGGTAGTTTGCTAGCGAGAGCGGCCTGGCCAGGACGTTTTTGGGCAGCTCACCTTCTAACGCGTCCAGGAGCAAATCCCGATCATGTGCCGAGTCGCAGGCCAATAGGATCCTGCCGTGCAGACTAGCGAGCCAAGAGTAGAGTTCGCGCGAAAGTGCTTCCCTCGTGAAAATCCGATCCGGCCACTTGCCGAGAAGTGGTACGACAGCCTGTCGAACGAACTCGCTGCAGGCTACAGCGCGATAGTCGCTGCGCTCGGCGTAGAAGGTATGGTGGCCATCCTCACTTACAAGCCCGATCGAGATGAGCTCGATGTCGAGGAAATCCGTGAATTCGGTGTCGAAGAAAAGGATCATTGCTACCAGGAAGCGGGCGGGATCTCGGAATCGGCCATGGTTCTGCATGTGCACCTCTTCGATGCGCCTCTGCTCCAGCCAAATCGAGATGGCCTCGTTGACGGTGTCGGACATCCGCGTTTGACCGTCCACGACCCAGCAGATGTCGCGTCCGTTGAACAAGAGGAAGCCCTGACTTGGCTTGATTAGTTGGTCGTACTGCTCTCTGCCGTTGAAGAACCCGAGCCCGATCTCTTTGCGGATCTCGAAGTAGTGTTCCGCGCTCATTCAGTCGCCCGCGCGGCGCGTTGCTGACCACGACCGGTCCCCAGTGACCGCCGCCCCAGCGTCCCGGTCTTGACAGGCGGTAGCCGTAGCAACAACTCTGACTCGGCTCCGGCTGTTGGCGGATTTCCGCGAACCCACCCGTCGAACCTCTCCCCACTGGCGTCGATGAACGTCACGAACTTTCCGGTCGCGTCGGTATCCAGCCAAACCTCCGTGACTGTCCGTGAGGACCACTGACCCGTCGGCGATGACCAGGCCGGCATCATCGCGACGAGGCCGCGCACGCGGTTAGCCTCTATCGACTGCAGCGCTTCGGCCAAGTCCAACTCCCAGGCGATGCACAAGGTAAAGCTCATGCCGAGACTGACGCCTTCAGGATCTGGGTACGAGACCGTCAAAAGGAACCACGGCGCGTGCAGCGGTATCTCGACGATCCGCCAATGCTTGCTGCCTGGTTCTGCGAGCCCCTGCGGGACCTGAAACTCGTACTGAGGGAGCGAAAGAAACATCGGGCTGCTGCCGCGAACAGCGGGGTGTTCAGCGATTGAATTTTTTTGCCTGGTGGCAATTGTTCGCGGCATGCGGCCATATCCAGATTTTTGATACGAAGCCGGCTGGGCTACGGTGGAGACTGAGAGAAATCCATGGCCAAAACCCTGCATAGCCGCCACAACAAGATTTTTTTGGACAAGCTGCGCAAGCTTCGGGAATCCCGGGGCCTGCGTCAGGCAGACCTTGCGCTCTTGCTGGGCCGCAGCCAGGGCGCGGTCAGCTACGTCGAATGTGGCCAGACCCGCCTGGACATCATCGGCCTGCGCGACTGGCTGGAGGCGCTGGACTACGATTTCTTGCGCTTCCTGAAGGAACTTGACGTCGACCTTCGCCGGCTTGACGCTCTGCAACTGCGGGCGAAGCCCGGCAAGGCGGGCAAGCGGGCAGTGAGGCCGGCACCGTCACGGCTCAGCCAGCTATTTCAGCTCGACCCACTCAGCGAAAGATGACCGGCGTGATGCAGCAACCCGCCAAAACCCGCAGATGACCACTCCGGGCGAAAGGCGAAGAAATCCGATCTGAGGACGTGACGCGCTGGAGGCGCTTTCCCGCGACGCCGGCCTGCAGGCCAAATGGCGCGGGGAAGCTGCGGAGCAGCTCGGGCTTTATCCCTCAACGGACTTCCTCAGCCGCTGCGACGCCGGCGACTTGGTCCAGCTTCAGGCGTTTGTCGACCTGCTGACCAGCGCCCGGCTATAGCAGGCTGGGCAGTTGATGGCGTTGGATGCGCTCATCAAGCTTCTTGACGAAGGCCTCTAGGGTGGTGCCACAGGCATGGGTCCAGAGCGCCAACTCGAACACATCAACGCGCCGACGGCCGGCCTCGCAGCGACTGACGACGTCTTGACCAATCTGCATCCGCGCCGCCAGTTCCGATTGACTTAGCCCCGCACCCGTCCTGAGGGTGTTGAGTTCCTCGAGGAACAACTGATACTTCTCACTATAAAGCGGGCTTCTCATTCTGCTGCGGTTGCTTACGCGGCCGCGCAGGATCAGAGGGAAGTTGAATTATGGGAAAACGCCATAATTCAGATTGCGGTTTGGAGCTGACAACGATGCCGTTATGGCTGGCGAGCTCAAAAGAGGGCTAGCTGTTCGGTCTGCTGATCAGGCATATCGGCGCCGCCGCGCTGCGGAGCTCGGCCGGACGGATGCTTGCGGGTTCGAGGCTTGTCGGCGTTCCGCCTCGACGTGAGGTCTCGAGCGCCCCCGGGCTTTCATCCTGTGCCTCACACAGGTCAATTCGATTTGGACAGGCCCAGGAGGGGTTAAAGCTGGTCAACGGCCGCCGGCGACTGGGTTAACTGGGTCCGGATGCGCTCCGCCAAGTCCAGGTCAATTTGGTTCGGACAGGCCCAAGCATGGGTCAAAACTGGTTGGAGGTTGCCGGAGACAGGGTTAACTGACGCTGGGAACTGCCGCGAGCTAGAAAACTGCGGTGTCCAGGACGTTCCGGGCCCGTCCGCTCGGAAGTTAAGGTGGGTCTGCCACTCAGGCCTGACACGGGGGGAAGGTCAAGCGCGGATCGTCGCATCAGTATGTTTACATAATATACATCGTAGAACCAGTTTGAACGCTTGTTCAGGAACCAAGGATCTCGGCGGCTGCACACAGTGCCGCTTCAATCCATCGGGACCTGCCATGAATCTGGACGCCATCGAATCCTGTCTTGAACGCGCCGCAGAGCAATCCAGCGTGTGGGCAGTCATACGCGAAGCTGCCGAGGCCTCGTGGGTGATCGTTCTGCCAGACCAGTCGATGGTCGACGCCCAGTACGACCCTGAGCGCTGCGAGTTGCGGTTTCAAGTTGAACTCGGCCTCGTGCAAGACGCTACACAGCGCGCCGCCATCAACGAGCTGATCGTGCGCTGCCAGGGCGTGATCCCCGTGCCGACCATCAACCTGACCAGCGACCAGCGCTACGAACTGCTGACGCGTTGGCCCATGGACCCGGTATCACCCGAGGCGCTGGGCGCCTATTTCGACGACGTGGCCGCCCAAGCAAGCCTGTGGCGCGAGGTGGTCAATCAGCCACTCGCCGCTGTCGCTCCGCAAGTGCCCGACTCGCAAACCCTGCACGGACTCGATCTTCTGGTCTGAGACCCGATCACCTCCACACAGCGCCGCTATCGTTCATGCTCACTATCAACCCCGCAGCTTCATCTGCCGTTCTCCCGTCAGCCCTTGTTACCACCCCGAGTGGCACGCCGGTGCTCTACATCAGAGCTGGCGTGCCACCTGAGGCTCTAAGACGCTCCCTGCCGCCGCAGCGCTTGAATGCAGCGCAGACCATGGAGCGCCTGCAGCAGCTGTTCCGTGCCAACCTCAACAGCCTGCCCACTCTGCACCCTGCGAGCTTGCCTTGACCCACAAGCGGCTATTGACGAGCCGCTCCAGCAAGAAGCCCCTGGTTCGATCGACTCGAACCAGGGGCTTTGTTCATCGGGGGATGCAGCGGCCTTTGCTGCGATCCGGTCACTCCTCCACGAACGCCTCTTCCCTCTTCTTCTTCACCGATGGCAAGAGCACGATGATCAAGAGGAGAACCGCGACCACGAGCAAGGAAGCCGAGATGGGACGCGTGACGAAGACCGCCCAGTCGCCGCGCGAGATCAGCAGCGCACGGCGCAGGTACTCTTCCATCATCGGGCCGAGGATCAGGCCCAGCAGCAGCGGCGCGGGCTCGCAGCCAAGCTTGATGAAGATGTAGCCGATGAGGCCGAAGAGCGCGACCATCCAGACGTCGAAGCTGTTGTTGTTGGTCGAATACACGCCGATGGCGCAGAACAGCACGATCGCCGGATACAGCCACTTGTAAGGCACCGTCAGCAGCTTGATCCACATGCCGATCAGGGGCAGGTTCAGGATGATCAGCATGGCGTTGCCGATCCACATGGAGGCGATCAGGCCCCAGAACAGGTCCGGGTTGCTGGTCATCACCTGCGGGCCGGGCTGGATGTTGTGGATGGTCATGGCACCCACCATCAGCGCCATCACGGCGTTGGGCGGAATGCCCAGCGTGAGCAGCGGGATGAACGAGGTCTGCGAACCGGCGTTGTTGGCCGACTCCGGCGCGGCCACGCCGCGGATGTTGCCCTGGCCGAACGGCACTTCACCGGGCTTGAGCCTGGTCTTCTTCTCGATGGTGTAAGCCGCAAACGCGGACAGCAGCGAACCGCCGCCTGGAAGGATGCCCAGCGCCGAGCCAAGAGCGGTACCGCGCAGCACGGCGGGGAACATGCGCTTGAAGTCTTCGGCCGTCGGCATGATCCCGGTGACTTTGGCGGTGAAGACCTCGCGCTTGGACTCGTCGTGCGAGAGGTTGCTGATGATCTCGCCATAGCCGAACAGGCCCATGGCGATGACCACGAAGCTCACGCCGTCGGTGAGTTCGGGAATGTCGAACGAGAAGCGCGCCACACCCGAGTTGATGTCGGTGCCGATCAGACCGATCAGCAGACCCAGCACGATCATGGCCAGCGCCTTGATCAGCGAGCCGGAAGCCAACACGACGGCGCCGATCAGGCCCACCACCATGAGCGAGAAGTACTCGGCCGGGCCGAAGCTCAGCGCGATCTCGGTGAGCGGCGGCGCGAAGGCGGCCAGCACCAGCGTGGCGACGCAACCCGCGAAAAACGAGCCCAGGCCGGCGGCCGCCAGCGCGGGACCCGCCCTGCCCTTGCGCGCCATCTGGTAGCCGTCGATCACGGTCACCACCGAAGACGATTCACCCGGCAGGTTCACGAGGATGGCGGTGGTGGACCCACCGTACTGCGCGCCGTAGTAGATGCCGGCCAGCATGATCAGCGCCGACACGGGCTCCAGGCCATAGGTGACCGGCAGCAGCATGGCGATGGTGGCCAGCGGGCCCAGGCCCGGCAGCACGCCGATGAGCGTACCCAGCAGACAGCCGACGAAGGCGTACAGCAGGTTCTGCCCGGTGAAGGCGACGCTGAAGCCCAGTGAGAGGTGTTCGAGCAATTCCATGGTGTTGTTGTCTCCGTGATCAGTGGCCCAGGAACCACGGCAGAACCGGGAACTGCAGATTGAGGGCGTAAACGAAGGCGCCGTAGCTGCCGATGGCCAGGATCGTGGCCAGAATGACCGATTCCTTGAGCTTGTGGCCCGGGCGCGCGTAGCCCGAAATCAGCACGAGGCCATAGATGGCCACGATGAGGCCGAAGTGCGGAATGCCCCAGGACGGAATGCCCACCAGCAGCGCGCCGAAGGCCAGGTTGGCCCCGAGGATGAAGATGAGGGGACGCCAGGCGACGCTGCCGAGCGCTTGGTCACCGACGTGCTTGCCGAAGGACTGGAGCGTGATGACCACACCCAGAACGGCCAGCAGGATGCCCAGCAACAAAGGGAAATAGCCCGGCCCCATACGGGCCGCACTGCCGATATCGAAGTTGGTGGCGCCCACCCCGAAGGCTATGCCTACGATGGTGAACATGAGGCCGGACGCGAAGTCCTTCTGGCTCGCTATTTTCACGACGTCTGTCTCCTGGGGATGCAAAAAACCTGCGCATTGTCCGCGCATGACCGAGCGGCGGGCATGTGGGATACACCTATGGCTGACACCAGCCTGACTCGGCTTTGGTGCTACCAGCGGCCGGTCGACTGCTTGGCGCGGATGGCGGCGGCGATGGCGTCGGCGGTTTCCTTGCGGCCCGCCCGGTGCGCGAAGTCGATGGCACTCAGCCCCTGCTCGTTCTTCATCGCCGTGTCAGCGCCCTCCTCCAGCAAGAGTCGGACCACCTGGGGGTGGCCGTAGAGCGCGGCCATCATCAGCGGCGTGCTGCCGTTGGGCGACTGGGCATCGATGAAGGCGTGGTGCTCCAGCAGCAGGCGCACCACGGGCAGGCTGCGCTCGCTGGCGTGCGTGGCGGCGTAGTGCAGCGGCGCCCACCCGGGTTTGTTCACCTCGGCCTGGCGGTCGATGAGCCGGCGCACGAGTTCGAGCTTGCCCTTGAGCGCGGCCATCATCAGCGGCGACTCGCCCTTGGTGTTGCGGTGCTCGACCTTCACCTCGGGCCGGCTCAACAAGTACATGGCCACGCGATCGGACTCGTCGCGCAAGGCCAGATAAAGCGGGTGCTGGCCAGCGGGGTCCAGCGTGTTGAGGTCGAAGCCCCGTTGGGCCAGCTTCGCCAGGGTGTCCGGGTCGTTGCGTTTGATGGCAGAGAAGAAATCGTCGTACGAACTGGCCCAGGCGCTGGAGCCCAGCACCCCTATGGCCATAAGGCATTTCAAAACAAGGCGCTTTTTCATCTTTTTAATGCAGAACCTGAGGTTCAGGAGGCGATGACCCGAGAGAAAAGGCGTTCGAAATTGCGGCTGGTGGCCTCGGCCACGGCCTCCACCGGCAGGCCCTTGATCTCGGCCACCTGAGCGGCCACGTGCGGCACCAGGGCCGGGGTGTTGACCTTGCCCCGGTGCGGCACGGGCGCCAGGTAGGGGCTGTCGGTCTCGATCAGCAGCCGCTCCAGCGGCACCAGGCGCGCGGTTTCGCGCAGGTCGGCCGCGTTGCGAAAGGTGAGGATGCCGGAGAACGAGATGTAGAAGTCCAGATCGAGTGCGGCGCGAGCGACCTCGGCAGTCTCGGTGAAGCAGTGGAACACGCCCCGCGCTAGTGCACGACCGTCACCAGGACCAAAGCCGCCCTCTTCGCGCAGGATGTCCAGCGTGTCGTCCGACGCGCTGCGCGTGTGAATCACCAGCGGCAGCGCCGTCTGGCGCGCGGCGCGGATGTGCACGCGAAACCGCTCCCTTTGCCACTCCATGTCGGCCAGACCGCGATCGCCGAGGCGGTAGTAGTCCAGGCCGGTTTCGCCGATGCCCACCACCTTGGGGCGCGCCGCGCCGTCCAGCAAGTCCTGCAGGGAGGGCTCGATGACATCCTCGCTGTCGGGATGCACGCCCACCGTGGCCCACAGGTGGGCATGGTCGCGCGCCAGGGCGTGGACCTCGTCGAACTCTTCCATCGTGGTGCAGATGCACAGGGCGCGGTCGACCTTGGCGTCGGCCATGGCCTGCAGGATGGCCGGAAACTGCTCGCGCAGCTCGGGGAAATTCAGGTGGCAATGCGAGTCAGTGAACATCCGCCAATGATCCCCCAAAAACGAAACGCCTCGCGGCCAGGCGGCGGCGAGGCGTTTCGCGAGGCGAGCCGGTTCAGATCGTCTGCGTCTGGCGCTCGGAGTTCACGTTGGCGCCCAGGATCTCCTCGATCTTGAGCTTGAGCTGTTTCGATTTTTCGTCGGCCGGGAAGCGGATGCCGACACCCTGCGTGCGCCCGCCCTGGGCCTTGGCCGGCGTGACCCAGGCGACCTTGCCCGCCACCGGGTAGCGCTGCGGGTCGTCGGGCAGGCTCAGCAGCACGTAGACGTCATCACCCAACCGGTACTCGCGCGACGAAGGGATGAAGATGCCGCCGTCGGCGAACAGGGGCACGTAGGCGGCATACAGAGCGGCCTTTTCCTTGATCGAGAGCTGGATGACGCTGGGCCGCGCCGCGGCGCCGGTGGTGGACGGGTTGGTGCTCATGCGGTCGAGTGTAGGGGCTGGGGCCCGGCCGAAAGGCCGATAACAGAGCGCGAGGGTCGTGCAGTTTTCAGCGTGGCGATGCAGCCGGTTGCACTTCAGCGACCAGCGGTCGCCAGGGCCTGACGCGCCCGCGCAGCCCAGGCCTCCTGAAGCAGTCCGGCCTGGTACGGGTGCTCCACGCTGCGGGCGGCTTGCGTGAGTTCGTCAGCCCAGCGCGCCAGAACGCGCCAGGGCGGCGACGGCGGCAGCTGCTCGGCCGGAAAGAAGCGAGGCGCAGCGCCCGCCGCGCGCGCCATGAGGTCGTGACAGAGCTTCTGCAGCACGTCGAGTTGCTGCGCGGGTGCCTGCTCGCCCAGCACTTTCCAGTCGCCACGCGCCAGGGCTTGCGGCAGGCCGGCCCATTGCTCAGGCGTGAAGCCGCGGCGGGACAAGGCCAGTGCCTCATCGGGCCGGCCACCGGACGCGCGCCACCAGGCCTGGGCGGCGGCCGGCGTCACCTCGGCGGCCGCCTGCAGCCAGGGCAAGGCCTCGGCCTCGTCGGGCCACTGCAGGGTATGCGTCTGGCAGCGGCTGCGGATGGTGGGCAGCAGCAGGTGCGCGGCCTCGGTGGCAAGCACGAAGCGCACGCTCGGGCTGGGTTCTTCCAGCGTCTTGAGCAGGGTGTTCGCGGACTCGACGTTGAGCCGCTCGGCCGGGTAGACCAACACCACTTGCGTTCCGCCGCGCGCACTGGTGGTCTGGGTGAAGGCCACGGCCTGACGCGCGGCCTCCACGCGGATGGCCTTGCTGGGTTTGCGCTTCTTGTCATCGAGCTCGCGCTGGGTCGATTCGTCCAGCGGCCAGGCCAGTTCCAGACTCAGGGTCTCGGGCATGAGCACGCACAGGTCGGCGTGCGTGCGCACGTCGATGGCGTGGCAACTGGGGCACTCGCCGCAGGCGCCATGGGGCCGAGGCCGCTCGCACAGCCAGGCGCGCGCCAGGGCCAGACCCAGTTCGTACTGCCCCAGGCCCGACGGCCCGGCCAGCAGCACGGCGTGGGTGCGCCAGGACAGCAGCGATTCCAGCTGGCGTTGCAGCCAGGGGGCCAATGGCGATTCCCTCATGCGGGCAACCAGCCCCGTTGCAGGAACGCGTCCCGCACGATCGACGCCACGCGCTCGCGGGGCTGGTTCGCGTCGATGCGCACGAAGCGCGCGGGCTCGGCCTGGGCGCGCGCCGCATAGCCCGCGCTGACCCGCTCGAAGAAGGCCTGCGGTTGCGCTTCGAAGCGGTCGGGCACGCGGGCGCCGGCCAGGCGCTCGGCCGCCACCGCAGCCGGCAGGTCGAACCACAGGGTCAGGTCGGGCTGGCGCAAGCCACCGTCGGCGCGCGCCTGCACCCAGCGCTCCAGTTGTCCGAGAACGGCCATGTCGAACCCGCGCCCGTGGCCCTGGTAGGCGAAGGTGGCGTCGGTGAAGCGGTCGCACAGCACCACCTCGCCGCGCGCCAGCGCGGGCTCGATCACCTGCTGCAGGTGGTCGCGCCGGGCGGCGAACATCAGCAGCGACTCGCTCAGCGGGTCCATCGGGTCGTTGAGCACCAGGGCGCGCAGCTTCTCGGCCAGCGGCGTGCCTCCTGGCTCGCGCGTCAGCACCACGCGCCGCCCGGCGGCGTCGAAAGCCTTCGCCAGCATGTCGATGTGCGTGGACTTGCCGGCACCGTCGATGCCTTCGAAGCTGATGAACAGGCCAGTGGACGACATGGACATCAGCGGCGCAGGATGAAGCGGCGCACGGCGGCGTTGTGCTCGTTGAGCGTGGCGCTGAAATGGCTGGAGCCATCGCCGCGCGAGACGAAGTACATGGCGTTGGTGCGGGCCGGCTGCACCGCCGCCATGATGGACGCCATGCCCGGCAGGGCGATGGGCGTCGGCGGCAGGCCGGCACGTGTGTAGGTGTTGTAGGGCGAGTCGGTCTCCAGGTGCACGCGGCGCAAGTTGCCGTTGAACGCGTCGCCCAGGCCGTAGATCACGGCCGGATCGGTTTGCAGCCGCATGCCGATGCGCAAGCGATTGGCGAACACGCCGGCGATGCGCCCGCGGTCGGCCGGCTGCCCGGTTTCCTTCTCGACGATGCTGGCGAGGATCAGCGCCTCCTCGGGCGACTGCAGCGGCACGCCCGGATCGCGTTGCGCCCAGGCCTGGGCCAGGCGCTCGTCCATGGCGCGCGCAGCCTGGCGCAGCACGGTGGACGCGGGCGTGCGCTTGGTGACGCGGTAGGTGTCGGGGAAGAAGCGGCCCTCGGGGTGCTGGCCCGGGTAGCCGATGCGCTCCATGGTCTGCTCCGGGCTCAGGCCTTCCAGGTCCTGCGTCAGGTCGGGCGAGCGGCGCAGCGCGTCGATGGCCTGGCGTGCGGTCCAGCCCTCGATGATCTGGGCGTTGACCATGGCTTGCTCGCCGCGCACCAGCTTGTTCAGCAGGCTGCGCGGCGTGGTGCCGGGGGCGATTTCGTAGACACCGGCCTTGATGCCCCGCGACTCGCCGGAGAGGCGGAACCAGGCGTACAGCAGCGCGGCGGGCGCCTGCACGCCGGCGGCCTCGATGCGGTTGGCGGCCGTGCGCGCCGAACTGCCCGCCGGGATGTCGAATTCGAGCGGCGCGCTGTCGCTGGCCGTGGCCGGCAGGCTCAGGGGGCGGTGCACCCACCAGTGGCCGGCCATGTAGGCCAGGACGGCGAGCAGCAAGGGGACGACCACCAGGTTCTTGAACAGGCGCATGTAGGCGTGCTGAAGGCAGGGAGAAGGCGCCGGGCGGCGACGGCGCGACAGACGGACCATGATAATTCAGCGCGCATGTCCCAAGTCACCCCCCTCCCCCGCCTGCACGGCGTGGCCCTCCTGCCATCGCTCGGCGTGATCGCCGCCGAGGGAGACGAGGCCGCGTCCTTCCTCCACAGCCAGCTCACGCAGGACTTCGCCCTGCTCGGCGTGAGCGAGGCGCGACTGGCCGCCCTGTGCACCGCCAAGGGGCGCATGCTGGCCAGCTTCGTCGCCTTCAAGCGCGCGCACGACCGCATCCTGCTCGTCTGCCGCCGCGACCTGCTGCCGGCCACGCTCAAGCGCCTGCAGATGTTCGTGCTGCGCGCCAAAGTGAAGCTGCGCGACGCGAGCGATGAGTTCGCGCTGCGTGGCCTGGCTGGCGACGCCGTGCCCGCCGGGCTGGGCACCGCACCCTGGAGCCACCTGGCCGACGGCGACGTGAGCCTGGTGCGCCTGTACCCCGCCGCAGACACGCCGCGCGCCCTGTGGGTGGGGCCGGCCGACGCAACGCCCGGTGGTCCCGCGCTCACCGAAGCCCAATGGGACTGGCTGGAAGTGACCAGCGGCGTGGCAACCCTGAGCCAGCCCGTGGTCGAAGCCTTCGTGCCCCAGATGCTCAACTACGAGTCGGTGGGCGGCGTGAACTTCAAGAAGGGCTGCTACCCCGGCCAGGAGGTGGTGGCGCGCAGCCAGTTCCGCGGCACGCTCAAGCGCCGCGCTTATGTGGCGCACGCCGACGCGCCGCTGCAGTCCGGCCAGGAGGTCTTCCACGGCAGCGACGCCGAGCAGCCCACCGGCACCGTGGTGCAGGCCGCGCCCAACCCGCAAGCTGGCTGGGACGCCATCGTCTCCATGCAGACCGGCTCTGCCGACGGCGCACCCTTGCGCGCGGGCGAGGCCACGCTGCACCTGCTGCCGCTGCCCTACCCCTTGCTCGACGACATCTGAGATGTGCCTGATCGCCTTCGCGATCGATGCCGCGCCCGGCGTGCCCCTGCTGGTGGCCGCCAACCGCGACGAGTACTGGGCCCGCCCCACGGCCGCGCTGCACCGCTGGGCGCTGGACGACGGCACCCCCGTTATCGCCGGGCGTGACCTGCGCGACGGCGGCACCTGGCTGGGCCTGGGCCCGAGGGGGCGCATCGCCTGGCTCACCAACGTGCGCCAGCCCGCCGCCGAGCACCGTGGGCGCAGCCGGGGCGAACTGGTCTCGCGCTGGCTGCAGAGCGACACCGACAGCACCGGTTTCGTCGAGGCCCTGGACCCCGCCGCCTACGCTGGCTTCAACCTGGTCGTGGGCGACCTGCACCGCGGCGAGTGGGCCTGGATCGGCAACCGACGCCCCGACGCGCCGCACGCCGAGCAGGCACCCGAGCGGCACTGGCGGGCCATCGGCCCCGGCGTGCACACCCTGTCCAATGCCACGCTGAACACGCCCTGGCCGAAGGCGCGGCGGCTCGCCAAAGCCCTGGGCGATGCGCTCGACAGCCGCGACGAGCAAGCGATGCCGCTGACCGGCGCGCTCATCGACACCACACCCGCGGCCGACGCCGAGCTGCCGCGCACCGGCGTGCCCGACACGGTGGAGCGCGTGCTCTCCAGCCCCTTCGTGCGCTGGCCTGACCAGGCCTACGGCACGCGCTGCTCCACCCTGCTGCGCCTGGGCGCCGACGGTGAGCTGCGCATCGACGAATGGACCCACGACGGCGCCGCCGCCACGCCCGCGCTGTCCGCGCAGGCGCACCGGCAAGAGCGGGTCAGAGTGACTTGACCATGGTCTGGTGCGGGATGCCGGCTTCCTCGAACGCCTCGCCGCGCGGCGCAAACCCCAGGCGCGCATAGAAGCCCACCGCGCTGCGCTGCGCGTCCAGCACCACCTCGCGGTCGCCGCGCGCGCGGGCCGCGTCCATCAGCCCGATCAGCACCCGCTTGCCCAGGCTGCCGCCGCGCAGCACGCGGTGCACCGCCATGCGACCGATCTTGCCCACCCCGGGCGCCCCACGCAGCAGCCGGCCCGTGGCCACCACGCGGCCCAGGCGGTTGCGCGCCACCGCGTGCACCGCCGTCGCGTCGGCCGCGTCCATCTCCAGTTCCAGCGGAATGCCCTGCTCCTGCACGAACACCTCGGCGCGCAACTGCCGAGCGCCCTCGCCCAGCTCGGCCCAGGAGCCCACGCGCAGGTCCAGCATGTCCTCGCCCGCCTCGTGGCCCAGCAGGATGTCGCGCAGCGCCTGCGGCACGGGGCGCGAGCGCTGCGTCGCCGGGTCGGCAAACACGTAGACGATCTCGCCCGTGATGAGGTGCTCGTCGCCCCGGAAGATGGCCCCCGTGAAGGCCATGGAGCTGGTGCCCACGCGGCTGCATTTCATCGCCACGTCGATCTGCTCGTCCGCGCGCGCCGAGGCGTGGTACTCCACCGTGGCCTTCACCACGTACAGGTCGCCGTCCAGCGAATGCATGGACTCCTCGTACGGCAGCGCCAGCGCGCGCCAGTAGTCGCTGATGGCGGTGTCGAAGTACATCAGGTAGTGCGCGTTGAAGACGATCTTCTGCATGTCCACCTCGGCCCAGCGCACGCGCAGGCGGTGAAAGAAGCGGAAGTCGTCGCGGGTCAGTCGGTTCATCTCAGTCGTCTCCTCCAAAAGCGTTCTTCAGGGCGCGCGCGGCGTGCTGGTGGGCCTTGCGCGCCTCGGGGATGGCGCGGCCGAACTGCACGAAGTTGTGCACCACGCCGGCGTAGATCTCCAGGTCCACCGGCACGCCCGCCAGGCGCAGACGGTCGCAGAAGGCCACGCCTTCGTCCACCAGCGGGTCGCACTCGGCCAGGCCCATCCACACCGGGGCCGCACCATCCAGTTCCTTCCATTCGCCACGCTCGTCGCGCCCATCCAGGGGCGCGAAGCGCCAGTCGTCGCGGTCCGCCGGGCTGCGCAAGTAGTGGCCGAAGAAGTAGTTGATGTTCGGCTCGTCCAGGATGAAGCCGTGCGCATAGGTGCGGTGTGAGGGTGTGTCCTGGTGGCCGGCGCAGCCCGGGTAGAAGAGCAGTTGCAGCGCCAGCGGCCAGCCCGCGTCGCGCGCCTGCAGCGCGGTCGCGATGGCCAGCGTGCCGCCCGCGCTGTCGCCGCCCACGGCGATGCGCGCGGGGTCCAGGTCCAGGGCGCCGGCCGCGTCGCGAAGCCAGGCCAGGCTGTCCCAGGCGTCGTGCACTGCGCCGGGGAACTTGCGCTCGGGCGCCAGCCGGTAGTCCACCGAGAGCACCGCGCAGCCCGCCAGGTGGGCCAGCGTGCGGCACAGCGGCTCGTGTGTGGCCACGCTGCCGATGGTGAAGCCGCCGCCGTGGAAATACAGCAGCACCGGCAGGCCGTGCGCCTCGGTCGGCAGGAACAGCCGCGCGGGCAGCTCGGCACCGTCGCGCGTGGGAATGCGCAGGTCCTGCGTGCGGGCCATCGCCGGTGGCGACACCTCCAGCACGCCCGCGCCGGCGGCATAGGCCTCGCGCGCCCGCTCGGGCGTCAGCGAGTGGAATGGTGGGTGACCGGCGCGCGCGATGCGATCGATGACGCCGCGCATGGCCGGCGTGAGCCGCGCACGCGGATCGGGGTGGTGAGACATGGGTGGGCTTGTCGGCTCGGCGACCGCGCAAACGCGGCGCGTCCGTATAGTTTTCGCTGCCCGAACCATAACCGGAGACAGACATGGCCCAGATCCTCTACGTGACAAACATCCTCATCGATTACGGGGCCTTGTCGCAATTGCCCGCCGAGTGCGAGCGCATCGGCATGCGCCGCCCCTTGATCGTCACCGACGCTGGCGTGCGCAACGCCGGCCTGCTCGACAAGCTGCAGGCCGCCCTGCAAGGCACGCCCGCCGCCGTGTTCGACCAGACCCCCTCCAACCCCACCGAAGCCGCGGTGCGCGCCGCCGTCGAGATCTACCGCCGAGACCGCTGCGATGGCCTGATCGCGCTCGGCGGCGGCAGCGCCATCGACTGCGCGAAAGGCGTGGCCATCGCTGCCGCGCACGAGGGCCCGCTCAAGACCTACGCCACCATCGAGGGCGGCTCGCCCAGGATCACCGCGGCCGTGCCGCCCTTGATCGCCGTGCCCACCACCGCCGGCACCGGCAGCGAGGTCGCCCGCGGCGCCATCCTCATCGTGGACGACGGCCGCAAGCTGGGCTTTCACAGCTGGCACCTGGTGCCGCGCACCGCCCTGCTCGACCCGGAGCTCACCCTGGGCCTGCCACCGCTGCTCACCGCCGCCACCGGCATGGACGCCATCGCGCACTGCATGGAAACCTTCATGAGCGCGGCCTTCAACCCGCCGGCCGACGGCATCGCGCTGGACGGACTGCGCCGCGGCTGGGCCCACATCGAACGCGCCACGCGAGACGGCAGCGACCGCGAAGCCCGGCTGAACATGATGAGCGCCAGCATGCAGGGCGCCATGGCCTTCCAGAAAGGCCTGGGCTGCGTTCACAGCCTCAGCCACAGCCTGGGCGGCCTCAACCCGCGCCTGCACCACGGCACGCTCAACGCCGTGTTCCTGCCGGCCGTCATCCGCTTCAACGCCGAGGCCGACAGCATGAAACGCGAGCAGCGCCTCGACCGCATGGCCCAGGCCATGGGGCTGAGTGCCGGTGACGACGTGTCCGCCGCCGTGGCGGCGATGAGCGAGCGCCTCGGCCTGCCCAAGGGCCTGGCAGCCATGGGCGTGGACCGCGCCCTGTTCGACCGCGTCATCGAGGGCGCCCTGGCCGACCATTGCCACAAGACAAATCCCCGGCTGGCATCGCCGCAGGACTACCGGGCCATGCTGGAGTCGTCCTTGATGGCTTGAGAACTTTTGTAGTTCTTTTGTATTTGTGTTCACGAAAAATTGATGACTTTCGCAGTGCTGTAATCGCCTTTTCAGGTGAGGAAGAGCCGTCATGCGAAAGCACAGCGCAGCGGGGCGTGTCAAAGCCGCCCCCGAATTGCCCGCTAAGACTCCGGTCGTTGCCGCCATCCCGCCCGCTGGGCAGGCACCGGCCGGTGGGGACGAATTCACGTTCGGCCCGTTCGTGCTGCGTTCCGACCACCGCGAGCTCATGTGCGACGGTGTGCTGCGCCCCATGGAGCGGCGGGCCTTCGATCTGCTGCACTACCTGCTCAAGCACCACGGGCGGGTCGTCGCCAAGGAAGAGCTGCTGGAACAGGTGTGGCAGCGCCGCTGCGTGACCGATTCGGTCATCGCCCAGGCGGTGCTCAAGGTGCGCAAGTCCTTGAGCGACGTTCCCGGCTTCGACTGCCCGGTGCAAACCGTGCACCGCGTGGGCTACCGCGTGGTGGGCGAGGTGCGGCACCGCCGCGTGGCCCCGGGGCTGACTGGCCGCGGCCCGGCGCTGCTCGCCGTGCTGTGGCCGGCCCCCCGCCTCGCCCACGGGCTGAACCTGCCGCCCTGGCTGCCTGGCGCCCTGGCCGGGTTCAGCGTGCTCTCGCTGCAGGCGCATGGCGTGCAACCCATCGACGCGGAACGCGCGGCGAGCCTGCACGACGACTCCGTGCAGGCCAGGGGCCTGCTGCGCCTGGCGGACACCAAGGCCGATGGCGGTGATGGCCCGCCGGTCTTCGTGCTGGAGGTCGAACTCACGGCGCCCGGCTGGCGCACCGGCGTCAGCGCCAGCGCGGGTTCACCATTCGAAGCCGCGTGGCGGGCCGCCGGCTCCGCGGCCCTCGCCTTGCGCCTGCGCCAGATCCTCCTGTCCACGTCACCCGGCGAGGTGGAGCGGCGCTGGGAACGCCTGGCCGCCCTCGTGGGGCACCCGCCACCGCAAATGGGCGCCTGCAGTCAGCACCTGCCCGCCCTGTGGTGCCGCTCTCTGGTCGAGCGCGGCCTGGACGCCGAGGCCGACATCCTCATGGAAGGTGCCTGGCGCGGAGACCCGCGCACGCCCCACGAGTCCAACGAGTTTCGGCGCCGCGCCTCGCGGGCGGACGCCAGCCGCCTTGAAGGCTGGTCCGACCTCTGCCTGGCCGTCTACGAATGGACGGCTGGCGACCCGCGCCGCGTGGCCCACCTCGTGGACCGCGCGCTCACCCACTTTGACCAGGCCACAAGCACTTCCCTGGCGGTGCGTGCGGGGGCCATCGCCGAACACCTGATGGCCGCCGTGGGCGGCGACTGGGCCCAGCCGGCCTGGTGGCGCAAGCTGCGAGACGCGCCCATCGTCGATGGCCCTGCCGGCATCCGCCGCTGGCACCGGCTGGCCAACCTGCACAGGCAGATCGCGCGCGACGCAACCAGTGGGCTGGCCTTTCACCGCACCAGCGACGCGGGCAGCCATGTCGCCCCTGGCTGCGAGGGCCTGCAGGCCCTGCTGCATGCCCTGTCGGGCCAGATGCGTCACGCCGACGGCGACCTGGACACCGCCTTGAGCGAATGGGCCCGCGCCCACGATCTGGCCGAACGTTCGCCCTGGCTCATCCCGCGCCTGCTCAGCCGGCTGGCGCTGGGCGACCTGGCCGCGCGGCTGGGTGACCGCGCGCGACTCGACGCCTGCCTGCAAGGCCTGGAGCACCTTGCCATCGGCGGCCTGCCCCGCTGGCGCGCCGTGAACGACTGGCTGCAGGCACGCCGGCTGCGGCTGAACGGGCAAGCCCCGGCGGCCTGGGCCCTGGTGGACAAGGCCCTGCCCGTGCTCTCGCATTGCAGCCTGTGGTTTCGCGACGAAGCCTGGCTGTTCGCCATCGACACGGCCTGGCAGACGCGTTCGCGAACCGCGCTGGCGGCGCTGCGCGACACGATTGGCGGCCACGCGCGGCAGCACAACCGCAGCATCGCGGCCATTGCCCTGGCGGCCGATGCCACCCTCGCGCTGCTGGAACGCGACAAGCCGCAGGCCTGTCAGCTCATGCTGCGCGCCTGGCAGACCGCGCCGTCCTCGAGCACCAAACGCCAACTGGCCATGGCGGCGGCGACCGCCATGCTGTGGCGCCGCCCGCCGCACGCGCAGGCGCTCGATCAGGCGCTGTCGCAGGCGGGCGCGTGGTTGCACCGCTCATCGAACGGCCAGCGCCTGAACCAGTTGCACCGGCGCCCGCAAAGCGAGTTCACGGCCGCCAGGCCGGAGCACTACCGCGTCGCCGAACCCGAGGCGGACCTGGGCTGGCTCTGGGCGCCCTGAGCACCCATGCGGTCTGGCGCGCCCTGGCCGGCCTGCCCACCCGTCGCCGAGCCCGCCGGGGGCATGGCGTCGGCACCGATGTGGGCAAGGCCCCGCTCGCGGGCCAATGCCACCTGCCGCTGACGCTCGGCCAAGCGCTCGCGCTCTCCGTCGTCGCGTCGGCCGTGGCAGTGCGGGCAGCTCACACCTTCCTCGAACAGCGGTGAAGCGCGATCGGCCTCGCTGAGCGGCCATCGGCACGAGCGGCACAGCGCGTGGGCGCCAGGACGCAGGCCGTGGCCCACGCTCACTCGTTCGTCGAACACGAAACAGTCGCCCCGCCAGCGGCTCTCGCTCTCGGGCACCTGCTCCAGGTACTTGAGGATGCCGCCCTCCAGGTGATAGACCTCGTCGAAGCCCTGCATGCGCAACAGGGCCGTCGATTTCTCGCAGCGGATGCCGCCGGTGCAGAACATGGCCACGCGCGGCTTGGCGGCGCCTTGCAAGGCGGGCTGACTGGCCAGCCAGCCGGGCAAGTCGGTGAAGGCGCGGATGCCCGGGTTGATCGCGCCATCGAAGCTGCCGATCTTCACCTCGTAGTCGTTGCGGGTGTCGATGAGCAGCACATCCGGCTGGGCGATCAAGGCATTCCAGTCCTCGGGCTTCACATACCGGCCCGCGTTCTCCTGCGGCCGCAGGCCGGGCACGCGCAGGGTCATGATCTCGCGCTTGAGCCGCACCTTGAGGCGGTGGAACGGCGGGTGATCGGACCACGAGGCCTTGTGCTGCAGATCGGCCAGGCGCGCATCGCGCCTCAGCCAGGCCAGCACGGCCTGCACGCCCGCCTCGGGGCCGGCGATGGTGCCGTTGATGCCCTCGGGGGCCAGCAGCAGGGTGCCCTTGACCCGGTGCTCACGGCACAAGGCCATGAGCGGCTCGCGCCAGTCGGCGTGGTCGGGCAGGTCGACGAATTTGTAGAGGGCGGCGGTGAGATAAGACGCGGTCACCGGCGGATTATCCCGCGCGGCCCGCCGGGCTCAGAGCGGTTCCACCCGCCCGACATCCGGTCTGGCCAGCCACTCCCCCAGCTCATCGGCCAGTTGCCGGGCCGCCACCACCGCCGCACGCCAGGCCTTCACCCGCGCCGCCAGGTCCTGCCCATGGCGCACGAAGTCCGTGCGGTCGGGCAGCTTGCCCTCGGGCAGGGTCTTCTTCACCCAATCCGGGTCGGGCGCCACCACCAGCATGTGGTCCAGCGCCGCGCTGCTGCGGTGGCGTCGCTTCCAGGCCTTGTCCAGCCAACCCGGCACCACCGCCTTCTGGAAGTGCGGGTACAGCACGATCGGCGCCGCGCTGTCGTGCCGGTAATGCAGGTGCAGGTGGTAGTCGGTGATGCCGCCGTCCCAGTAGGGGCCGTGCGGCGCGCCCGGGATGTCCACCACCGGCCGCAGCATGAACGGAATGGAGCAACTGGCCTGCAGGGCCTGCATGAAATTGTGTGGCCCCATGGGGATCTGACGCGTGCGCAGGTCGTGCGTGGCAAAGGGCAAGGCGCTGGTGGTGCCGGCCTGCGAATCGGGACCGGAGAACACCACGCGCTCCAGCCAGCCGCCCAGCGCCGGACGGCGGACCGCGTTGGCCGCGAACGCGCCCAGGTAGCCCAGTGGCGTGCGCCAGCGCCCCTCGCTGGCCAGCAGGCGCCGCCCCCGCGCGGTGACGATGTGCAGCCGCCAGCGCGGGTGCTGCAGCACCGGTTCGACCCGTCCGTCATAGAACGTGCGCAGGTTGAGCGAGAACTGGTCGCTCAACTGCTGCGGCGTGTGCCGCCGCTGGCCGGCCGGGAGCTCGTAGTGCTGGTGGATGTAGTCGTGCTCCAGCCGCTCGAAGCTGCCCGGCGCGTCGGGCAGGCAGGCCGTGGCCATGCGCCAGGCGCCGATGGAGGCGCCGACCAGGTGGATGGTCTGCGGCGCGTCGGCCAGCCAGTGGCCGAACAGCAGGCGGTCGATGGGGCCGAGGATCAGGCCCTTGGGGCCGCCGGCCGCGGCGGGGATGACGCCGACGTCCGAGGGACGCAGGCCCCGTTCATTCAGGTGGGACAAGGCCGCAGGGCCCGCATACAGTCGCAGCGCTCGCATGGGCCCGGATTGTCACCGAGCCCGCGGGCTCACGTTCCCTGGGGCAGGGAGTCCTTGAATGGCTCGACCTGCGGCTCGCCTTCCTCCAGCGGGTGACGCGAGATCGACGGGATCCGCTCGGCCACCACGGTGTCCGGGTCGATGCCCAGCACCACGCCCACCGGGTCCGGGTAGGTGTTGATCAGCAGTTCGCCGCGCAGGTCCGCCTCCTCGGCGCGGGCGCGCCAGGAGCCGATGTGGATGACGCCCGCGATGGGTTCGTACACGTCGTTGTCGAACGGGGCCGTCTGGTGTTCGATGGCGTTGATCATGCGGCGCGGAAACTTCCACTCGCGCGCCAGCGCCGCGCCCACCTCGGCGTAGCTGTAGCCAAACAGGCTGCGCTCGGCCTTGGCGCGCTTGAGGTCCAGCATGGGCACGTTGCGATCGAGTTCGATCATCGTCTCGGGCATGCCCACGTGCATCACCAGCTCGCCAATGGCGTGGATCAGCCCCGCCGTGAAGGCGGTGTTCTCGTCGATGCGGATCGGCAGCGCGATGTAGCGCGACAGGTTGGCCGTGTTCAGGCTGTAGCGCCAGAACTGGTTGAGGTTCACGCCGCCCACCGTGTGGAAGCCCTCGCCCAGCGCGCTGGCCACCACCAGGGCGCGCACCTTGATCAGGCCCAGGATGTTCATCGCCTCGCGCGCATTCGTGACGTTGCGCGACAGGCCGAAAAAGGCCGAGTTGGCCGTCTTGAGCAGCTTGGCCGTGAGGACGGGGTCTTCCTCGATCAGCGACGCCACCAGCATGGGGTCCACGTCGGCCTGCTCGAAGGTTTCGATCAGGCGCCGCACGACCTTCGGAACGGATGGCAGGGCCTGGGGTTGCTTGAGCAGTTTGTCGAGGTGCATGGCGATCCTCTTGCGGGTGGTGCGTCGGTGGTTTGTCTTGTTTATCGTTCCCTGGCTGCGATTCTTTAGAACTATCGACGACATGTGTAACCGGCGCTCAGTCGAGGAAGGCGGACAGCGCGTCGGTGAACTCCCACTCGGCCGGATCCTTGCCCAGCACGCTGCCCAGGTCCAGGCCCAGGGTGAGGCCCACCATGTCGGGGAAAGTGGCCGCCAGGCCGCCGTCGTCGAGCTGGATCTCCTCGGCCCGCGCGCGCCAGGACGCCAGGTGCAGGATGCCGGCCAGCGGGTCGTACACGTCGCCATCGAAAGGCGCGGTCTGGTGCTTGAGGGCGCTCACGATGGCGGTGGGGAAATTCCAGCGCTCCACCATCCCCGCGCCGACCTCGGCGTAGGTGTAGTCGAAGCGGTTGCGCTCGGCCTGGGCGCGCTGCAGGTCCAGCGGCGGCGTGCCCATGTCCAGCGGAGCGATCTCGTCCGGCATGGCGATGTGCATCACCAGGTCGCCGATGGCGTGGATCAGGCCGGCCGTGTAGGCGTTGGCCTCCTGCTGGCGCAGCAGGCCGGCCAGCGATTTGGAGATGTCGGCCACCCGCAGGCTGTAGCGCCAGAACTGCGGCAGGTTCACGCCCGGCACGTTCTTGAAGCTCGAACCCAGGGCGGCGGCCATCACGAGGGAGCGCACGTGGGTCATGCCCAGCATGGCCACGGCCTCCTCGGCGCTGCCGATCTTGCGACTGGCACGGAAGAAGGACGAATTGGACAACCGCAGCACCCGCGTGGTGAGCGAAGGGTCCTGGCCCACCAGCTCGGCCACGCGCTTGGGGCTGGGGTCGTCCTTGTTCATCTCCGACATCAGGTCGGCGACGGTGCGGGACATCGCCGGCAGGGCACCGGGGTAGTTCAGGAGCGCTTCAAGTTCCATGGCGGGGCGGATGAGTGAATACCTCGGACTGACACCCCCCAGCTATCGGCATTTCCGCCCGGAACTTGATGCCCCGGGCGGGTGCCGTTCAGCGCTTGCCCGCGCGCAGCTTCTCGAAGGCCGAGGCCATGGCCGAGGGCGCCTGGGCCGCGTCGCGCCCGCCGCCCATGTGGCGCGCGAAGCCATCGCGCCCGCCGCGCGGCGCACCGGCGCCCCCGCCCTCGCGCCGCGCGGGCGCGGCGTCGAGCTTCATCGTCNNAGCTTCATCGTCAGGGAAATGCGTTTGCGCGCCGTGTCGACCTCCAGCACCTTCACCTTGACGATGTCGCCCGTCTTCACCACCTCGCGCGCGTCGTTGACGAACTTGTGGCTGAGCTGGCTCACGTGCACCAGACCGTCCTGGTGCACGCCCAGGTCGACGAAGGCACCGAACTGGGCCACGTTGCTCACCGTGCCCTCCAGGATCATGCCCTCGCGCAGGTCCTTGATGTCTTCCACGCCCTCGTTGAAGCGCGCCACCTTGAAGTCCGGGCGCGGGTCGCGGCCGGGCTTCTCCAGCTCCTTCAGGATGTCCTTCACCGTGATGGCGCCCACGCCGTCCACCGCGAACTGTTCGGGCTTGAGGCGGCCCTGCCAGTCGGCGCGGCCCATGAGCTTGTCCACCGGCTCGCCCACCGCGGCGATGATCTTCTCCACCACGGGGTAGCTCTCGGGGTGCACGCCGGTCATGTCCAGCGGGTTGTCGCCGCCGCGAATGCGCAGGAAGCCGGCCGCCTGCTCGAAGGTCTTGGCGCCCAGGCCGGCCACGTCCAGCAATTGCTGGCGGCTGCGGAAGGCGCCGTTCGATTCGCGCCAGCGCACCACCGCCTTGGCCTGCGAGGCCGACAGGCCCGACACGCGCGACAGCAGCGGCGCGCTGGCGGTGTTCAGGTCCACGCCCACGCCGTTCACGCAGTCCTCCACCACGGCGTCCAGCGTGCGCGCGAGCTCGCTCTGGTTCACGTCGTGCTGGTACTGGCCCACGCCGATGCTCTTGGGGTCGATCTTCACCAGCTCGGCCAACGGGTCCTGCAGGCGCCGCGCGATGCTGGCGGCGCCGCGCAGGCTCACGTCCACGTCCGGCATTTCCTGGCTGGCGTATTCGCTGGCGGAGTACACCGAGGCGCCGGCCTCGCTCACCACCACCTTCTGCGCGTTGGGGTAACGCTTGAGCAGGTCGGCCGCGAGCTTGTCGGTCTCCCGGCTGGCGGTGCCGTTGCCGATGGCGATGAGCGACACGCCGTGCTTCTCGCACAGGCGGCCCAGGGTGTGCAGGGCGCCGTCCCAGTCGCGCCGCGGCTCGTGCGGGTACACGGTGGCGGTGTCGACCAGCTTGCCGGTGGCGTCCACCACCGCCACCTTCACGCCCGTGCGGATGCCCGGGTCCAGGCCCATCACCCCCTGCGGGCCGGCCGGCGCGGCCAGCAGCAGGTCGCGCAGGTTGGCGCCGAACACCTGGATGGCCACGCCCTCGGCGCCTTCGCGCAGGCGGGCGAACAGGTCGCGCTCGCTGGAGAGGCTCAGCTTCACGCGCCAGGTCCAGGCCACGCACTTGCGCAGCAGGTCGTCGGCCTTGCGGCCTTGGTGGCTCCAGCCCAGGTGGCGCGCGATGCGGCCCTCGGCCAGGCTGGGCTGGCCGGGCTGCGGCTCTTCGGGCAGCGCCAGCTTCACGTCCAGGATCTCCAGCCCGCGCCCGCGGAACATGGCCAGCGCGCGGTGTGAGGGCACCTTGCCGATGGGCTCGCGCTGGTCGAAGTAGTCGCGGAACTTGGCCACCTCGGGCGCGTTCTCGTCCTTGCCGGCCACCAGCTTGCTGGTGATCTGGCCTTCGGCCCACAGCCATTCGCGCAGCGATTGCACCAGCGCCGCATCCTCGGCCCAGCGCTCGGACAGGATGTCGCGCACGCCGTCCAGCACGGCGGCGGCGGTGGTGAAGTCGCTGCCGTCCTCGCCCTTCTCGGTCTTCACGTAGGGCGCGGCCGCGGCCTGTGGGTCCAGCGTGGGGTCGGCCCACAGCGCGTCGGCCAGGGGCTCGATGCCGGCCTCGCGCGCGATGGCGCCCTTGGTGCGCCGCTTCTGCTTGTAGGGCAGGTACAGGTCTTCCAGGTCCTGCTTGGTGTCGGCCGCCTCGATGGCCGCGCGCAGCGTATCCGTCAGCTTGCCTTGCTCGTCGATGCTCTTGAGCACCGTGGCGCGGCGGTCTTCCAGCTCGCGCAGGTAGGCCAGGCGGGCGTCGAGCTCGCGGAGCTGGATGTCGTCGAGGTTGCCCGTCACCTCTTTGCGGTAGCGGGCGATGAAGGGCACCGTGGCCCCGCCGTCCAGCAGGTCCATGGCGGCCTGCACCTGCTGTTCACGAATCTTCAGGTCTTGCGCGAGGCGCGCAACGATCTTCTGCATGGGTCTCCCGGGCCCCGGATCAAGGGCCGCTCTTTCACGAAGCGCGGGAGTTTGCCATACGCCACCGCGCCGACTTCCTTTTGCAAGTTCTCAAGAAATCCGGCCCAGCCACCCCCAAACGCTCGAATAGTGCAACGGCGGTATGTGGCCAAGGGCACGCCCTTCCTAGCATGCCGCCGAGTCGCAGAAGCCCTCGTCATGCAGCCGTTTCGCCTCACCCGCCATTTCATGCTGAGCAGCTTCGCGGTCTTCCTGCTGTTCGCCATCCTGCTGTACCGGCTGGACGATCTGCGTCGAGACGGCCTGCACGACATCCAGCGCGAGGAAAACAAGGCCATGGCCGACCTGCAGGCGGGTCTCGTGTCCCTGTCGGCCGAGTCCGTGCGCCGGGATCTGCTCGTGCTGCACGAGCAGGGCAACCTGGACTCCACCCGGCTGCTCGCCAATCTGTTGTGGAGCGACACGCTGAGCACCTACCTCGACGAGGCGCAGCGCCTGGACCTCGCTTCCTGTCCGCGCGCCGCTGCACCCGGTGCGTCGGCGCTGCCGCCGGTGCGCGCGGCCTGTCGGCGTCATCTGAACCAGCGACTCACCGCCCTGCCCGGTTTCGCGGCAGCAGACGCGCGGCTGCGCAACGCCGTGCACGACTCGCGCGTGTTTCGCCTCAAGCTGTTCGACCTGCGTGGCCTCACGGTGTACGCCACAGACCGCGAACACATAGGCGAAGACGCCTCGACCTCCCCCGGCTGGATCGCCGCACGCGAGGGCAGTCCCTGGAGCCAACTGAGCGCGCGCGGCGAGCCCCACACCCCTGGCGCCAGCCCGGAACGGCGCGACATCCTCAGCGCGTACCTGCCGCTGCAGCCGCCCGGCTCGGGCGAAACGGTCGCGGTGATCGAAACCTACACGGACGCCACCGCGATCGTGCGGCGCCTCGATCACGCGAGCGCCACGCTGCACGAGAGCGCGCGCGAGCGCGGGCGGACCATGAACGCCCGGCTCGACGAGATGCGCCAGACGCTCGACGCCTCCGGCACGGGCCTCACGCTGGTCGCCCTGCTGCTGACCCTGACGGTGTACCTGCTGCTGTTGCTCATCGTTCGCCGCGCCTCGCGCCTGGCGGACCAGCAGTCCCTGCAGATGCAGCGTTCCCGAGCACACCTGGTGCAATTCGACAAGATGGTCATGCTGGGCCGCATGGTGGCCGGCGTGGCCCATCAGCTCAACACGCCGCTGGCGTACTGCCGGACCAACCTGCGCCTGCTTGGCGAACTGCTGGCGCGTTGCACGACCGATGGGCCCCTGCGCGAGCAGGACCGCAGCGACGCCCGCCAGATGCTGGACGACACCCTGGGCGGTGTGCTCATGATGGACGAGCTGGTGCGGCACCTGCGCGGCTTCACCCGGCTCGACCAGGCGCCCACGGACCACGTGGACCTCAACGCGGCCATCGCCAGCGTGGTCTACATCGCGCGGTCCGTGGTGCCGCCCCACATCCGCATCGAGGAGCGCTATGACGAGCGTCTGCCTCACCTCAACGTGCACGTGGCGCGCCTGAACCAGGCCGTGCTCAACCTGCTCATGAACGCCGCCCAGGCCATCGCCGGCACCGGCTTGGTCACCGTCAGCACCCACAGCGACGCGCACGCGGTGCGCATCGCTGTGGCCGACACCGGCAACGGCATCCACCCTTCGCTGCATGAACGCGTGTTTGAACCCTTCTTCACCACCAAGCCTTCCGGTCAGGGCACGGGGCTGGGCCTGTCGGTCGTGCGCGAAATCGTCGAGCAACACGGCGGCCGGGTCGACCTGTCCAGCCAGCCCGGCCTCGGCACCACCGTCACGCTGCACCTGCCCCTTCCCGCCGGAGCCCACCCATGAACCCGAATTCCGAGCGCCTGCCCAAGGTGCTCTGCGTGGACGATGAACCCCCTTTGCTGCGTTCACTGCGCTGGCTGCTGCGCCGCGAATTCGACGTGGCGGTGGCGAGCAGCGGGCGCGAGGCGCTGGCGCTGCTCGCCGCGGATCGGTTCGACGTCGTGCTGTCCGACCAGCGCATGCCGGGCATGTGCGGATCCGAGTTTCTCAGCCTGGCGCAGCAGGTTTCGCCGCTCACCGTGCGGCTGCTGCTCACCGGCTACGCCGATTTCTCCGCCGTCGTCGCGGCCCTCAACGAGGGCGACGTGTTCCGCTACATCAGCAAGCCCTGGGACGACGACAAGCTCATCCGCTGCGTGCAGGAAGCGGCGCGGCTGTCGCGCGTCTCGCGCCTGGCGTGGAGCGACTTCGCTGACACGGTGAGCGAGGCGGGTCCGACGGATACGCGCCATGAGGTGCTGCTGGTTCAGCCCGACGCGGACTTCGCCCGTGCCTGTGCCGAAGCCTGCGGCAACAAGGTGCCGCGGCAGCCGTGCCTGCTCATCGCGCAGGACCTCGCCGACGCGCTCACGCTGCTGTCGCAACGCGCACCGGTGGCCATGGTGTTGCAGCAGCAGGGCGATCCGCGTGGCACCGTGGAGCTGGTGCGCGCGATCCGGCGCAAGCGCCGGCGCATGCCGGTGGTGTTGGCCAGCGACTCGCACGACATCCAGGCCCTGCAGCAACTCATCAATGAGGGCCTGATCCACCGCTACCTGTACCTGCCGGCGGACAGCGGCCACATCGCCCGCACCATCGTCAGCGCCATCGACCAGCACCTGCGGCGAGGCCCGCTGTCGCGGCACCTGTCACTGCCGCATGCTGCCGCCCCCGTTCAGGCATCGACGACACCGGCGCCTGCGGCCGCCGCCGCTGCCCTGACACGCCGCCCCCGCTGGCTCGCGAACTGGTTGCCGCCGGCATGGCGCGAACGCCGTGGCGGCTGATTCACCGGCCCAGCACAGCCTCGGTGCTGATCACCTGGGCATAGGACGAACCCAGCGCCGCCATGTACGCCGCATGCACCTGCGCGGCCGGCACGGTCTCGCCACCGAACACCAGGTCGCGCGTGGCGCAGGCGTCGTGCACCACCGTCACGGCGTAACCCAGGTCGGCGGCGGCGCGCGTGCCCGCGTCGATGCACATGTGGCTCATCGCGCCGACGATCGTCAGTTCGCGCACGCCCTGCTCGTCCAGCAGCGCCTTCAGCGGCGTCTCGCGAAACGAGTTGGGAAAGTGCTTCACGATCACCGCCTCGCCTTCGACCGGCGCCACCGAGGGGTGGATCTGCACGTTCGGCGTGCCGGGCGTGAACACCGGTGCGTCGGGCTTGCCGGCCTCATGCCGAACGTGGATCACCGGCACGCCCTTGGCGCGCGCGTCGGCGATGACACGCGCCGCGTTGGCGGTGGCCGGTTCGATGCCGACCAGGGGCAGCTTGCCGGTGGGAAAGTATTCGTTCTGCAGGTCGATCACGAGCAGGGCGCGCTGGGGCATTCGGGTCTCCAAGGTTCAGGGTTCGCATCCCGGTTCGGGATGCAGGAATGATCCGTCCCGCCCTGCGCCGCGAAAAGTGGCGGCATCGACATTCCAGAGGGCAGAATCGACACATGTCCACCCCAGACCCCATCGAAATCGGCCTGGTGCTCTACCCCGGCGCTCAGCTGGCCGCCGTGCTGGGCATGAGCGACCTGTTCGACTTCGCCTCGCGCACGGCCGCGCGCCGGGTGGGCCACCACACCCCTGCCCTGCGCGTGAGCCACTGGCAGCCGCAGGACGAGGGCCCGCCGGTGCGTGTATTCGACAGTGCGCCAAGCCCCGTGGGCACGCCCGCCGTGCTGGTGCTGCCCCCGAGCCTGAACCCGCCGCTGCCGCGCGAGGCGGCGGCGCCCATCGGCGCCTGGCTGCGCGAACAGCACACGGCCGGCGTGGCCCTGGCCTCCGTGTGCGCGGGCGCCTTCGTGCTCGGCGAAACCGGCCTGCTCGCCGGGCGCACCATCACCACGCACTGGCGCTACGCCGAGCCCTTCCAGGACCGCTTCCCCGGCGTGCACCTGGACACCGACCAGCTCATCGTCGACGACGGCGACATCGTCACCGCCGGTGGCGCCATGGCCTGGACGGACCTGGGCATGCGCCTCGTCGACCGCACCCTCGGCGCCACCGTGATGGTGGAGACCGCGCGCTCGCTGCTGGTCGATCCACCGGGGCGCGAGCAGCGCTACTACAGCGCCTTCTCGCCCCGGCTGCGGCACGGCGACGCGGCCGTGCTCAAGGTGCAGCACTGGCTGCAGGCCACCGACGCCAGGGACGCCACCCTGCCCGCGCTGGCCGCGCGCGCCGGACTGGAGGAGCGCACCTTCCTGCGCCGCTTCCAGAAGGCCACCGGCATGACCACCACCGAGTACTGCCAACGCCTGCGCGTGGGCAGGGCGCGCGAGATGCTGCAGTTCGGCCGCCTGCCGGTGGACCGCATCGCCTGGGACGTGGGCTACAGCGACACCGGCGCCTTCCGCAAGGTCTTCGCCCGCATCGTGGGCCTCACGCCGGGCGAGTACCGGCGGCGGTTTCAGGCGGGGTGACGCGCCCGATGCAAGACGACCTGTTCGGTGGACCGCCGCCGCCTCCCCCAGCGCCTCCGCGCCCAGAAGCCACCACCCCGCCCCGCCGCCCCCGCACCGGCGTGCAGCCCGCCGAACACGGCGACGCCCTGCGCGCCCTCGCCGCCGCCTTGCCGCCGCGCCTGCGCCTGGGCACCTCGTCCTGGACCTACCCCGGCTGGACTGGCCTGGTGTGGGACCGCGACCACCCCGACGCTACGCTCTCGAAACAAGGCCTCACCGCCTACGGCCAGCACCCCCTGCTGCGCACGGTCTGCGTCGACCGCAGCTTCTACCGCGCCCTCACCGAGGTGCAGTTCCGACACTACGCCGAGCAGGTGCCCGCCGACTTCCGTTTCGTGGTGAAAGCCCCCGCGCTGGTGTGCGACGCGCAGATCCGCAGCGAGGACGGCAAGGGGCGCGAGCCCAACCCGCTGTTCCTCGACCCCGCCGTCGCGGCGAAGGAATTCATCGAGCCCGCGCTCGCCGGCCTGGGGCACAAGGTCGGCGCGCTGGTGTTCCAGTTGAGCCCTCTGCCCTTCATGCAGTTGCAGCGCCTGCCGCAGTTGCTGGAGCGCCTGCGCGCGATGCTCAAGGCTCTGCCGGACGTGCGCGGCGCCACGCCCGATGGCGTGGTGGCAGTGGAGGTGCGCGACCCCGAGTGGCTCGCACCAGGCATCGCGCCCACGCTGGCCGAGGTGCTGCGCGAGACCGGCGCCACCTACTGCCTGGGCCTGCACGCCAAGATGCCGCGTTTGGCCGATCAGTTGCCGCTGCTGCGTGCCCTGTGGCCCGGCCCGCTGGTGTGCCGCTGGAACCTCAACCCGCTGCATGGCGCCTACGGCTACGAAGACGCGCAGCGCGAGTACAGCCCCTACGACCGCATCCACGACGTCGACGAGGACACGCGCGAACTCATCGTGCGCACGGTGCGCGGCGTCACCGGCGCGGGGCAGAACGCCTACGTGACCATCAGCAACAAGGCCGAGGGCTGCGCGCCGCAGTCGGCGCGGGCGCTGGCGGAGCGACTGGCGAGCCCTTAACCGCCAGCCGGCCCGAACAGGTCCGGCTCCAGCGCGCCTTCGATGCCGAGCATGCGCAGCTTGGTCACCGCGCCGCCGCGCGCCGAGAACCCGCCGGGCTTGCCCCCCGCCGCCATCACGCGGTGGCAGGGCACGATGGGCGCGAAGGGGTTGGCGCCCATCGCCTGCCCCACCGCACGCGCCAGTTGCGGGTCGCCCAGGGCCTGGGCCACGTCGCCGTAGGTGCGCGTCTGCCCGGGGGGAATGCGGCGCGCGAAGTGGTACACGCGCTGGTGGAACTCGCTCACGCGGTCCATGTCCAGCGCCACCTCCAGCAGGTCGCGCCGTTCGCCAGCCATCAGGGCTTGCACGCCGTCGATGGCCGCCTGCACCTCGGGCGGCGGTTCGGCGGCAGGCAAGGCCTCTCCCGCGTTGCGAAGCAGCCGCTGGCGCGTGGCCTCGTTGTCCGCATCGGGCAGCTGCACGGCCACGATGCCCGCCGGCCCCCAGGCGATGCCGCAGGTGCCGATGGCGGTGGCGAACAGGCAATGCCCGCGCGCGGCCGGCGCGTCCATGGCGCCTCAGCCGCCGCGCAGCGCCGCGCGCAACTGCTCGCCCACCTCCGGCCGCTCCAGGAAGGGATCGGGCGGGTTCTGCACGTTCACGATCGCCTCCATGCGCGAGCGCACGTTGCCCAGGGCCTTGGGGTGGCTGAAGACGTAGAAGCGGTCGGCCTCGATGGACTCGAACACCTTGTGCGCCACCTCGGCGGCCGTGACCTTGCCCGAGCCCACGGCCTTGTCGCTCATGGCCTGGCCGATGACCTGGGCCCGGGTCAGGGACTCGTCGGCCATCTCGGCGGGCTTGTTGCGGTGGCTCTGGTTGATGCCGGTGGGCACGAAGTACGGGCACAGCACGCTGGCGCCGATCTGGTCGGTGACGAGGCGCAGGTCCTGGTAGAGCGTTTCGGTGAAGGCCACCACCGCGTGCTTGCTCACGTTGTAGATGCCCATGTTGGGCGGCGTGAGCAGGCCCGCCATGCTGGCGGTGTTGACGATGTGGCCGCGCCAGGCCGGGTCGGCTTTGGCGGCGTCCAGCATCATGGGGGTGAACAGGCGAACGCCATGCACCACGCCCCAGACGTTCACGCCCAGCACCCATTGCCAGTCGCGCACGCTGTTCTCCCAGATCAGGCCCGAGGAGCCCACGCCCGCGTTGTTGAAGACGAAGTGCGGCGCGCCGAACAGGCGGTACACCTCCTCGGCCAGCGACTCCATCTGCGCGGCGTCGGACACGTCCACGCGGCGCGCCATCACGGTGGCACCCGCCGCCTTCATCTCGGCCTCGGCGCGCTCCAGCGCGTCGGCCTGCACGTCCACCAGCACGAGCTGCATGCCGCGCTGCGCGCCGATGCGCGCGCATTCGAGGCCGAAGCCCGAACCCGCGCCGGTGAGCACGGCGGTCTTGCCCTGGAAGTCCTGAATCATGGAAACGTCTCCTCGTTGGGGTGGTGTGTGCGGTTCAGTGGCGCAGCATCTCGATGTGGGGAATGCCGTCCTCGTCGTAAGGGAGGCCGTCGGGCACGAAGCCGTGCTGCCGGTAGAAGTTCTCCAGGTGCGCCTGCGCGCCGATGCGGATGGGCCCCGGCCCCCACAGCGCGCGCACGCGCTCCACGGCCTCGCGCATGAGCGCGTGGCCCAGGCCGGTGCCGCGCGTGGACGGGTCACAGACCACGCGGCCGATGCTCGCCTCGGCGAACTTCAGGCCCGCCGGCACCAGGCGCGCGTAGGCCTGCAACTCGCCGTGGTCACCCGCGCCCAGCAAATGGTGGCATTGCGGGTCGGCGCCGTCGGCGTCCAGGTAGACGCAGCGCTGCTCGACCACGAAGACCTCGCTGCGCAGGCGCAGCACCTCGTACAGCTCGCGCGCGGACAGCTCGTCGAAGCGCGGGCAGCGCCAGGCGATCAAGCCTTCACCTCGCGCAACACGTAACCCACGCGCGGAAAGTGCACGTGCACCGTGCCCGTGCGGTCGCCGTGGCGTGCGATGGTGTAGCGCGTGCGCGTGGCGGCGAGCAGCACGCCCTCGCTCGCCTCGGTGCCGAAGGACTCGGCGGCGATGCTGACGCGGCTGCCCAGCGCGATGCCGTGGTCGTCCTGAAACACCTCGTCGGCCTTGATGGGCTCGGGGGTGGCCGCATGCGCGATGCCCACGGCGTCGGCGCTGCTCAGGCGTTCGCTGCGGCCATGGCCGATGGTGGCCAGCCGGTCCATCCACTCCAGCACGTCGGGCGTGGCGTCCAGGATGCTGGCCATGCCGGGGTTGAGCTTGCGCGTGAACCACAGCGGGTGGTAGGCGGCGAAGTCGGCGATGCACGGCACCTCGCCGAGCAGGTAGGGCTGTTCGTCGAGCATGTTGGCCAGGCGGCGCAGGTAGCTGCGGTAGGCGCTGGTGGCATCGGCGGGACGCAGCAGCGTCATGTTCTGGCGCATGGTGGCGCGGTCGGCGGCAAAGGCCTGCCCCTCGCCGGGCGGCAGGCCGGCGAACATCTTGGCCGCGCCCTTGGGGCTGAGCGTGTAGCCCATGGAGGCCCAGAACAGCGCGGAGTCGGCCCACTGCGCGACGGCGCGCGACAGGCCGCGCGCGTGCACGGGGAACAGCGGCGGCTCGGGCTCGCGGTGCTCCAGCACGTCGGCGATGAGCGCGGTGTCGCAGTAGATGTCGGCCCCGATCTGCAACAGCGGCGTCTTGCGGTACCCGCCGGTGAGCGCCACCACGTCGGGCTTGGGCATCACCGTGGGGATGTGCACGCTGTGCCAGACGAGGCCCTTGTGCCCGAGCATGAGGCGCGCCTTCTCGGCAAAAGGCGACATGGGGTAGTGATGAAGAATCAGATCGTGCATGGTGGTGGCGTGCATGGCCGTGGGCTCGTGCGTCACGGCGTCAGCGCGGCATGGCCCGCTGGATGATGGCGTCGACGTCGACGCCCGAGGACAGCGAGCCGAAGCTGTACCCCCAGTGTCCGCCCAGGCGCGAATCGCAGAAGGCGTTGAACACCTCGGCCGGCGCGGTCTGCGCCAGCAGCGCGGCCTGCACGGCCAGCGCCACGTCCTGCGCCAGGCGGCGGGCTTCCATCTCGGTCGCCATCTCCTCCACGCGCAGCGGCAGGCGCGCGGCCAGGTGGTCCAGCGCGGCGTGCATGCCTTTGGCGGGTGCGAGTTCCTGCGCCAGCGCGGCCGCCGCGTCGGCCTTGCGGATGGCGCGCAGCAGGTCCAAGGCCATGATGTTGCCCGCGCCTTCCCAAATGGAGTTGAGCGGCATCTCGCGGTAGATGCGGGCCATGATGCCCTCGCCGCCCTCTTCCACGTAGCCATTGCCGCCCAGGCACTCCATCGCCTCCTGCGCGAAGTGGCTGCCGCGCTTGCAGATCCAGAACTTGGCCACGGGCGTGAGCAGGCGGGCCATCACCTGCTCGTGCGGGTCACTCTGCCGATCGAAGGCGCGCGCCAGGCGCAGGGCCAGCGCGGTGGCGGCCTCGGATTCGAGCGCGAGGTCGGCCAGCACGTTCTGCATCAGCGGCTGGTCGATGAGGAGCTTGCCGAAGGCCTTGCGCTGCGTGGTGTGGTTGAGCGCGATGGACAGGGCCTGGCGCATCAGGCCGCTGGTGCCCAGCGCGCAATCCAGGCGCGTCATGGTGCCCATGGCCAGGATCTGCGGCACGCCGCGGCCTTCTTCGCCCACCAGCCAGGCGCTGGCGCCGTGGAACTCCACCTCGGAGCTGGCGTTGGCCTTGTTGCCCAGCTTGTCTTTCAGGCGCTGGATGTGGATGGCGTTGACCGACCCGTCCGGCAGCACGCGCGGCAGGAACAGACAGCTCAGGCCGCTGGCCGTCTGCGCCAGGATGAGGAAGGCGTCGCACATGGGCGCCGAGAAGAACCACTTGTGGCCGGTGACGGTGAAGCGCTGACCCCAGCCGTCGCTGCCCGCCGGTTCGGCGCGCGTGGTGTTGGCGCGCACGTCCGATCCGCCCTGCTTCTCCGTCATGCCCATGCCCATGGTGGCGCCGGGCTTGTCGCGCCAGACCTTGAGCGCGGGGTCGTACGCGCGGCTGGTGAGTTGGGGCGCCCAGTCGCGGTAGATGGCCGCGTTGCCCTGCAGCGCGGGCGTGACCGCGTAGCTCATGGAAATGGGGCACAGCACCGAGGGCTCGAGTTCGGTGAAGAGCATGAAGCCCGCGGCGCGGCGCAGGTGGGCGGTGCCGCTCGCGGTTTCGTCGGGGGCGAAGGCGTGGCCGTGCAGTCCCGCGCCCACCGCCTCGCGCATCAGCGCGTGGTAGCTGGGGTGGAACTCCACCTGATCGATGCGCTCGCCCACGCGGCTGTGCGTCTTGAGCTGCGGTGTGAACACGTTGGCCAGGCGCGCGTGCGTCTGCATGTCGGCGCTGCCCACCGTGGCGCCGAGCGCGCGCAATCCGCTGGTGTCCAGCCCCGGCGCATTGAAGGACAGCGCGGCCTGCAGGGCGCGGTTGGTCTCGAAGAGGTTCACGTCCACCAGCGGCGCAGGCTGGTTGAAGACCTCGTGCGTCGCGATCATGTGAACCCCCTTCGCCTCAGATCAGCTTCACCAACTGCTTGCCGAAGTTTTTGCCTTTCAGCAGGCCCAGAAAAGCCTCGGGCGCCGACGCGATGCCCTGCGCCACGGTTTCGCGGGGGCGGAGTTTGCCGGTGGCAACCAGCGTACCCAGCTCCTTCAGCGCCTCGGGCCACACGTCCATGTGCTCGCTCACGATGAAGCCTTCCACCTTGAGCCGGTTCACCAGGATCAGCGCCGGGTTGGCCAGCGGCAGCGGCTGGCCATCGTAGCCGGCGATCATGCCGCAGACGGCGATGCGGCCGAAGGCGTTCATGCGCAGCAGCACGGCGTCCAGGATCATGCCGCCCACGTTTTCGAAGTAGCCGTCGATGCCGTTCGGGCAGGCCTCCTTGAGCGCCTTGGCCAGGGAGTACATGTCCTTGTGCAGGCGGTAGTCGATGCAGGCGTCGAAGCCCAGTTCCTCCACCGCGTACTGGCACTTCTCCGGCCCGCCCGCGATGCCCACCGCGCGGCAGCCGCGCGCCTTGGCCAGCGCACCGAAGGCGCTGCCCACCGCGCCCGTGGCAGCGCTCACCACCACGGTGTCGCCGGCCTTGGGGTTGATGATCTTCACCAGCCCGTACCAGGCGGTCACGCCGGGCATGCCCACGGCGCCCAGGTAGTGGCTCAGCGGCACGTGGGTGGTGTCGACCTTGCGCAGCGCGCCGGGCTGCTCGGCGTCGACCACGCTGTACTCCTGCCAGCCGCCCATGCCCACCACCTGGTCGCCCACGGCGTACCTGGGGTGCTTCGATTCCACGACCTCGCCCACGGTGCCGCCGATCATCACCTCGCCCAGCGGCTGCGAGGCCGCGTAGCTCTTGCTGTCGTTCATGCGTCCGCGCATGTACGGGTCCAGGCTGAGGAAGTGGTGGCGCACGAGCACCTGGCCGTCTTTCAGGGCCGGCGTCTCGCTGCTCACGAGCTTGAAGTTGTCGACCGTGGCCTCGGCCTTGGGTCGGTTGTCGAGCAGGATCTGGCGGTTGGTGGGCATGGTGTGTCTCCCGGTGTCAGTCGGTTGAGATGCGGTTGAGGGGGTTCACGGAACCCGGCCCGGTGGGCAGGCGGGGCACGAACTTGAAGGTGCCGGTGGCGTGGCTGCACAGCTTGCCGGCGGCGTCGAACACGCTGGCTTCGGTGAAGGCCAGGGTGGCGGTGCGGTGCAGCAGCTTGCCGCGCGCCACCAGCGGGCCCCTGGCGGCGCGCATGAAGCTGGTTTTCATCTCGATGGTGATGCAGCCCATGTCGTTCTGGACCGAGCGCGCGGCGTGCGCCATCACCACGTCCAGCAGGGTCATGCTGGCGCCGCCGTGCACCACGTCGAAGGAGTTCAGGTGCTCGGGGACCGGCTCGTAGGTGATCTCCGCCTCGCCGCCGTCCATGCGGGTGAGCCGAAAGCCGAGCAGGTCGACGAAGGGGATGCGGACAGAAAACTCCAAGCGTTCAGCCTCCCGTGATGATGGAGACGCCGCCATCGACGGCCAGCCACTGGCCGGTGATGTGCTTGCCGGCGTCGCTGGCGTACAGCAGCGTCAGGCCTTTCAGGTCCTCGTCGTCGCCCAGGCGGCCCAGCGGCGCGTGCGCGGCCAGCTTCTCCTCGCCCATGGCCTTGAGCGTGCCCTGCGTCATCTTGCTCGGGAAGAAGCCCGGGCAGATGGCGTTGACGCGGATGCCATGGTCGCCCCACTCGGCCGCCAGCGCGCGCGTGAAGTTGATGACCGCGCCCTTGGAGGTGTTGTAGGCGATGGTCTTCATGCCGCGCGGGTTGCCGCCCAGGCCGGCGATGGACGCGGTGTTGATGATGCTGCCGCCCTTGTTGGGGATCATGCTGCGGCGCGCCACCTCCTGGCTCAGGATGAAGTAGCTGCGCACGTTGAGGTCCATGACCTTGTCCCAGGCCTCCACCGGGTGCTCCTCGGCGGCCGCGCCCCAGGCCGCGCCGGCGTTGTTCACCAGGATGTCGATCCTGCCCAGGCGCTTCATCGTTTCATCGACCAGCCGGCGGCACTCCTCCTCGCTCTGGCCGTCCGCGGCGATCCACTGCGCATCGATGCCGGCGGCCTTGAGCTCGGCCGTGGCCTCTTCCAGATCGGCCTGCTTGCGCGAGCTGATCAGCACGCGCGCGCCGGCCTCGCCCAGCGCGTGCGCCATCTGCAGGCCCAGGCCGCGCGAGCCGCCGGTGATGAGGGCGGTCTTGCCCTTGAGGTCGAAGAGTTGGGAGATGGTGCGGGTCATGTCTTGTCTGCCTCGTGTGTGTTGTCTGGACCGTCGAAAGCGGCCATTGTGGCCCCGCGGCCGGCGCGCGTGTGTCACATCAGTGGCGCGCCCCGCGGCCACTCAGGCGCGCAGGCTCCACAGCCGCAGGGCCACGTGCACCTCGAGCGCCCGCGAGGCCTGGCCCAGGTGGCCCAGCAGCCCTTCGATGGTGCTCAGGCGCTGGCGCACCGTGTTGACGTGGATGCCCAGCCGCTGCGCCGTGGTCCTGGCGTTCTGGTTGCAGTCGAAGAAGCACAGCAGGGTGTCGGTGAGGGCCGTGCGGCGCTTGCGGTCGTGCCGGATCAAGGGCCCGATGCTGGCGTCGAGGAACTGATCCAGGCTGCTGGCGTCGTGGGTCTCGAACAGCGTGGAATACAGGGCCAGCTCGTTCTGTCCGATGAGCTGTTCCTGCAGGCCCAGGCGGCGCAGAACACCCATCGATCGCCGGATCGTCGCAAACACGGAGGGCAGCTCGGCCGGTGAGGCCATGGGCCGCGAGAGCACGCCGCGGAAGGACCTGCCCACCTCCCGGCGCAGCCATTGGGACAGCGCCTGCCTCAGCTCCAGGGCGCGAAGGGTGCTGAAGACCACGACCACGGTGCCGTCGATGTCGTCGATCAGGCAGGGCCTCACCCCGGGCACCTGGAGCAGGCGGCGGGCAATGAAGCCGGCACTCGGCCCGCTGGGCTCGATCATCAGGAGCGACAGGGGCTGGGTGAGGTCCAGGCCGAAGCGCTCGGCCCGGTCGCCCAGCAGGGCCAGCTCGTCCTGCCGCGGGGAGACCAGCGCGCGCATCAGGGCCGACATGTCCCGGTGGCTGCTGGCCTCCTGACGCTCCTGGGACAGGAGCACGATCCCGATCACGCTCGAGCTGCGCTCGAAGGTGCGCTCGGCCACTTCCTCCAGGGGCTTGCGGTGGAACAGGACGATGGCGCCCAGCGCGTCGTCGCCGCCGATCACCGGCATGACGCGGCAGTACTCCCCATCGGCTTCGTAGGCCTGGGCCGAGCGGCCCGACAGGCGCGCCTGGCGCAGGGCCCGGGCCACGTCGGCGCTGCGCTCGCCATGGGGCTGGTAGCCCTGCGCGCCGGTGCCGCCGTAGCCCTCGGCCGCGCCCTGGCTGATGACCTGGTTGAGCTCGTCCAGCACCAGCAGGCTGCCCCCCAGCAGGCCCGCGACCGCCTGGCACAGGCTCGCCAGCGAGGCACCCCGTGCCAGCAAGAGGGTGATTTCCTCGTGCGCGTCGGCGGCGGCCTGCACGCCCCGGATGTGGCGCTCCAGCTCGGTTCGGGCCTCGTCCGCCTTGTCCAGCGCCAGCTGGATGCGCTTGAAGTCGCGCGCGTTCTTCAGGGCCAGCGCGCCGTGGGTGGCCAGCGCGCGCAAGACCGCGATGTTCTGCGTCGTGTGCACGCGCGGGTAGCGGTCCGCCGCGAACAGCAGACCGATCACCTGGTCCTGCCAGATCAGCGGCGCGCCCACCAGCGCGCAGATGCCTTCGGCGCGAAAGATGTCGTCGAAGCGCGGGTCGTGGCTGAAGCGGGTGTCGTGCAGGTAGTCCGGCGTGGTGAAGGGCATGCGGGTGGCCATCACCACACTCGCCACGCCGCGGTCGCTGCGGATGTTCATTGCCACCGAGCTGCGCGTGAGACCGCCTTCGGCGGCCAGGGCCTGGAACACGCCACGGCCTTCGTCCAGTTCGGACAGCCAGGCCATGTCGGCGCCCAGCAGGCGCCGCGTCCTGGCCACCATGGCATCGAGCAGCCTGCCCAGGTCCAGTTGCTCGGCGAGGTCCTGGGCCGACTCCATCAAGGCCACCATGCCCTGCTCGCGCTGCTGCAGCACCTCGATGCGGTTGTGCACGGCCATGGCCATGCGCACCGTCTCCACCAGGCTGGCCTTGTCGGCCCGCCCGGCGGGTAAGGCCTCGACCCGGGCCAGCGCCTCGGCGAAGTCCTCGGCGGGCGCGGCGCGGTGCAGCAGCTCGATCAGGGCCTGCGCGATCGACGGGGGAGATTCCAAGGCGCCTCCTGCATGGGACGGCAAGGGTATCAGAGCCCGGTGGCTCCCTTATGTGTGGGCTTCACACAAACAGGCCGCTGTTTATGTGGCGTCAGTACATGGATCGGCCGACGCCCATTGCCGACACTGCCTCCAGCTTGCTCACCGCCCCGCCCATGGCCCTCCACGAATCCCTTCGCCCCGCCCCCGGTCTTCGCGTGCTGATCACCGCGGGGGCCAGCGGCATCGGCGCCGCCCTCGCGAACGCCTTCCACGCCGCCGGCGCCCGGGTGCACATCTGCGACATCGACCGCGTGGCCCTGGACCGCCGGCTCGCCGAAACCCCCGGTCTCACGGGCACGCCGGCGGACGCCTCGGTCGCGTCCGACGTGGACGCCGTGTTCGAAGGCGTGCGACACCACCTGGGCGGCCTGGACGTGCTGGTCAACAACGCCGGCATCGCGGGCCCCACCGCCGCCATCGAGGACATCGATGCCGCGGGCTGGGAGCGCACCCTGGCCGTCAACCTGGACAGCCAGTTCCACTTCGCGCGGCGCGCGGTGCCCCTGCTCAAGGCCTCGGGCGCCAGCCCGAACCTCATCGCCATGGGTTCGGTCGCGGGCCGCCTGGGCTACGCGTACCGCACCCCTTATGCCGCCAGCAAGTGGGCCATCGTGGGCCTCGTTCGCTCGCTGGCCATCGAACTCGGGCCGCAGGGCGTGCGGGTGAACGCCATCCTGCCCGGCGTGGTCGAGGGGGCCCGCATGGACGGCGTGATCGCCGCGCGCGCCAGCGCCCTGGGCATCAGCCCGCAGGCGATGCGCCAGCAGTACCTGAACAAGATTTCCCTGCGCCGCATGGTCACCGCCGACGACGTCGCGGCCACGGCGCTGTTCCTGAGTTCGCCGGGCGCGCGCAACCTGACCGGTCAGGTGATCAGCGTGGACGGCAACGTCGAGTACCTCTGACCCCATTCACAACAGGAGACACACCATGAACCCGTTTCGCCTCGCCGCCCTTCCCGCGGCCCTGCTGATCGCCTCGGCCGCGCACGCCGACCCGGTCAAGATCGGTCTGCTGGAAACCCTTTCGGGCCCGCAGGCCTCGACGGGGCAGACCTTCCGCGCCGGCGTGCGCTTCGCCATCGACAAGATGAACGCGGCCGGCGGCTGGAACGGCCAGCCGGTGCAACTCGTCGAGTACGACAACCAGGGCGGGCCCGCCGGCGCGTCGGACAAGCTCAAGGCCGCCATCGCGGACGGCGTGCAGATCGTCGTGCAGGGCGCGTCGTCGGCCATCGGCGGGCAGATCACCGAGGACGTGCGCAAGCACAACCTGCGCAACCCGGGCAAGGAGATCGTCTACATCAACGTCGGCGCCGAGGCCCTGGAGCTGACGGGCGAAAAGTGCAACTTCCACCACTTCCGCGTGGCGCCCAACGCGCAGGTGCGCACCAAGGTGCTGGTGAAGGGCATGAAGGAGGCCAACGCGCTGGGCAAGAAGGTCTATTCCATCAACCAGAACTACTCCTGGGGCCAGGACATGGAGGCCGCGATCGTCGAGAACGCCGCCGCGGGCGGCTACCAGGTGGTGGAGAAGACGCTGCACGACACCAACAAGATCCAGGACTTCGCGCCCTACATCGCCAAGATCGGCAGCTCGGGCGCCGAGACCGTGCTCACCGGCAACTGGTCCAACGACCTGCTGCTGATGATGAAGGCGGCCAAGGGCGCCGGCCTCAAGGCCACGTTCGGCACGGTCTTCCTGGACCAGCCGGGCAACATCAGCAACGCGGGCGACACGGCCCTGGGGCACTTCATCGTGCACGCCTTCAACGGCGAAGCGGGTGGTGCCGAGGGCGAGCGTTTCGTGGCCGACTTCTCGGCCAAGCTGGGCCGTCCGCCCGTGTTCGTCGAACCGCAGACGGTGTTCGGCCTGGACATGGTGGCCGATGCCCTGCGGCGCACCAAGCCCGAAGGCGGCAAGCTCAACGTGAACGCCTTCGCCCGCGCGATGGAGACCGCGCGCCTGAAGACCCCGATGGGCGAAGCCAGCATGCGCGCCGCGGACCACCAGATCCTGATGCCGCTGGTGGTGTCCACCGTGAGCCGGGACGCCCGCTACAAGGTGGACGGCACCGACATGGGCTTCAAGCCGGTGAAGGTGTTCAGCGCCGAGGACGCCGCCATGCCCGTGCAGCCCGCCTGCAAGATGCAGCGGCCGTCCTGAGTCATGGACACCCTGCTGTTCTCCCTGCTCAACGGGGTCATCTACGGTCTGCTGCTGTTCATGGTGTCGGCGGGGCTGACGCTGGTGTTCGGAATGATGGGGGTGCTGAACTTCGCCCACGCCTCGTTCTACATGCTCGGCGCCTACTTCGCCTACACGCTGCAGGGCGTGCTGGGCTTCGGCGCGGCCGTCGTGCTGGCCACCTTGCTGGCGGGGGGCGTGGGCGCGGTCGTGGAGCGCTTCTTCCTGCGGCGCGTCCACCACCATGGCCACGCGCATGAACTGCTGCTCACCTTCGGGCTGTCGTTCATCGTGGCCGAGGCGATCAAGCTGCTGTTCGGCAACTTCCCGGTGAACTACCAGGTGCCCGCGGCGCTCGACGTGTCGGCCTTCTCGCTCGGCGGGCAGCAGTACCCCCTGTACCGGCTGCTCATGGGAGGCGTGGCCCTGGCCATGTTCGCGCTGCTCTACCTGCTGCTCACGCGCACCCGGGTGGGCATCATCGTGCGCTCGGCCATCTACCGCCCGCGCATGGTCGAGGCCCTGGGGCACAACGTTCAGTTCGTGTTCATGGGGGTGTTCGGCGTCGGGGCGGCACTGGCGGGGCTGGCCGGCGCCATTGCCGGCGCCTTCTACACCACGAGCCCGAACATGGCGCTGGAGATCGGCGTGATGGTCTTCGTGGTGGTGGTGGTCGGCGGCCTGGGCTCGCTGGCGGGGGCCATGCTGGCGTCCCTGCTGATCGGCCTGCTCACCTCGCTGGCCGTGGGCATCGACCGCAGCCTGGCCGACCTGCTGGGCCTGGTGGGCGCGCAGGCCTGGGCCGAAGGCGTGGGCGGGCTGCTCACGCTCAAGCTGTCCAGCCTGGCGTCCACGCTGCCATTTGCCTTGATGTTGCTCGTCCTGCTGTTGCGGCCCCAGGGCCTGCTGGGCGACAAGAGCTGATCCTTCCCATGCGCACCTCCATCTCCCTCCTGTCGGGCGGCCTGGCCCTGCTCGCGGTGTTGCCGTTCCTGCTGTCCGCGGGGCTGCTCAACGCCGCCGTGCAGATGCTGATCGCCGCCCTCTTCGCCAGCGCCTATGGCCTGCTCGCCGGCCGCGCCGGCATGCTCTCCTTCGGGCACGCGGCGTACTTCGGCGTGGGCGCCTTTGCCACCGTCCACGGCATGAACGCCCTGGGCGGCACCGGGCTGCTGCCCACGCCGCTGATGCCGCTGGTGGGTGCCGTCGCGGGCCTGGTCTTCGGCGTGGTGGCGGGCTGGTTCGCCACCCAGCGCAGCGGCACGGCCTTCGCCATGATCACCCTGGCCATCGCGGAATTGCTGCATTCGCTGGCCCCGCAGCTCAAGGGCCTGTTCGGGGGCGAATCGGGCATCTCCACCATGCGCATGCCGGCCTGGGGCCTGAGCTTCGGCTCGACCACCGAGGTTTACTACCTCACGCTGGCCTGGGTGCTGGTCTCCCTGCTGCTGCTGCATTTCCACACGCGCACGCCGGCCGGGCGCCTGACGCTGGGCCTGCGCGAAAACAGCCACCGCCTGCGCTTCCTGGGCTACGACGTGCACCGGCTCAGCGTGTCGGCCTTCGCCATCTCCGGCCTGTTCTCGGGCGTGGCGGGCGCCTTGCAGGTGCTCGCCAACGAGGCGGCCAACTACGTGGTCTTCGACCCCGCCGTGTCGGCCAGCGTGGTGCTCAACAGCTACATCGGCGGCGTCGGCGTGTTCCTGGGGCCCGCGCTGGGTGCCGCGCTCATGAGCTTCTTCGGCTATGCCGTGTCCGACACCACCCAGGCCTGGCTGCTCTACCAGGGCGTGCTGTTCGTGCTGGTGATGATGTTCATGCCGCAGGGCCTGGTGGGCCTGGGCGGCCTGGCGGCGTCGCGTGTGCGGCGCCTGGGCGCCGCGCGCGCCCTGCCCCTGCTGCTGGCCTGGCTGCTGGCGGCCCTGCTGCTGGCCGCCGGCGCGGTGTTCCTCATCGAACTGCTGCAGCGCCTGTGCTCGCAGGACTACCGCACCCTGGCCGCGCAGGCGGACGGCTGGCCGCCCGTGACCCTGCTCGATGCCAGCTGGGACGTGACCCGCCCCGGCACCTGGGCCTGGCCGCTGGGCCTGATGGCCCTGGGCGGCGGCTTGCTGGCTTTCGCGCACCGGCGCCTGCGCACCCCGGAGGACGCCGCATGACCGAGCCCATCCTGCAACTCAAGTCGCTGTGCAAATCGTTTGGCGACACGCCGATCATCCGCGGCGTCGACCTCGAGGTGGCGCGCGGTGAGCGCCGCGCCCTGATCGGCCCCAACGGCGCCGGCAAGTCCACCCTCTTCCACCTGATCTCGGGCAACCTGGCCGCCAGCTCGGGCACGGTGGCCTTCCAGGGGCGCGACATCACCGGCTGGTCGCCGCAGCGCGTGAACCGCCTGGGCCTGGCGCGCTCCTTCCAGATCACCAACATCTTCCCCCGGCTGACGGTGTACGAGAACGTGCGCCTGGCGGTGATGCGCCAGCAGCCGCAGCCCACGGCGTTCTGGCGCCGCGTCGAGCGTTTGCCCGGCCTGCGCGAAGCCACCGAACGGCTGCTTGAACAGGTGCGCCTGCACACGCGCGCCGCCAGCCTGGCCGGCGAACTCAGCTATTCCGAGCAGCGCTCGCTGGAGATCGCGATGACCGTGGCTTCCGATCCCCAGCTCATCCTGCTGGACGAGCCCATGGCGGGCATGTCGAGCGAGGAAACCGAGTACACGCTGAACCTCATCCGCGAGGTCACCGCCGGCCGGGCGCTGCTGATCGTGGAGCACGACATGGACGTGGTGTTCAAGCTGGCCGATCGGATCAGCGTGCTGGTGTATGGCCAGGTCATCGCCACCGGAACGCCGGACGAGATCCGCCAGCACCGCGGCGTGCGCGAGGCCTACCTCGGCGAGGAGGTGGCGGCATGACGAACCTGCTCGAGGTGCACGACCTGCACGCCTTCTACGGCAAGAGCCACATCCTGCAGGGCGTGGGCCTGCGCGTCGGCCAGGGCGAGGTGCTCAGCCTGCTCGGGCGCAACGGCTCGGGCCGCTCCACCACGCTCAAGGCCCTGATGGGGCTGGTGACGCCCAGCCGGGGCAGCGTGCGCCTGGCCGGCCAGGAACTGGCCGGCTGCCCGCCCAGCCGCATCTGCCGCGCCGGCCTGGCCTACGTGCCCGAGGAACGCGAGGTGTTTGCCAACCTCACCGTGGACGAGAACCTGCGCATGGGCGAACAGCCCCCGGCGCCCGGCGCACCGCGCTGGACGCTGCAGCAGATGTTCGACTACTTCCCCCGGCTCAAGGAGCGGCGTCACACGCGGGCCGGCAGCCTGTCGGGCGGCGAGCAGCAGATGCTCACGATCTGCCGTTCCCTGCTGGGCAATCCGCGCGTCATCCTCATCGACGAACCCACCGAAGGCCTGGCACCCATGATCGTGGCGCAGGTCGCCGAGTGCATCCGCGACATGCGCGCCCAGGGCGTGTCCGTGGTCCTGGTCGAACAGAAGCTCGCCATCGCGCTCAAGGTGTCGGACCGCGTGTGCGTGATGGGCCATGGCCGCATCGTGTTCGAGGGCACGCCCGCCCAGCTGCAATCCGATCCGGCGCTGCTCGCGCAGTGGCTGGCCGTCTAGAGAGACTTCGCACAAGCCTTCACATGTCCGACAAAGTCATCATCTCCTGCGCGGTCACCGGCTCGGTGCACACGCCCACCATGTCGCCCTACCTGGCGATCACGCCCGAGCAGATCGCCGAGCAGGCCATCGAGGCCGCCGAGGCCGGTGCGGCCATCCTGCACCTGCACGCGCGCGACCCGGCGGACGGGCGCCCCACGCCCGACCCGGCGGTGTTCGACCGCTTCGTGCCGCGCATCAAGGCCGCCACCGACGCGGTCATCAACATCACCACCGGCGGCAGCACCCGCATGACGCTGGCCGAGCGCCTGGCCTACCCCCTGCAGGCGGCGCCCGAGATGTGCTCGCTCAACATGGGGTCGATGAACTTCTCCATCCACCCCGTGGCGCGAAAGATCACGCACTGGCAGCACGATTGGGAGAAGCCCTACGTCGAAGGCATGGAGGACCTGATCTTTCGCAACACCTTCGCCGACATCAAGCACATCCTGCAGGTGCTGGGCCGCGAGCGCGGCACGCGCTTCGAATTCGAGTGCTACGACATGGGCCACCTGTACACGCTGGCCCATTTCCGCGACGAAGGCCTGATCCAAGGGCCCATCTTCCTGCAGTGCATCTTCGGCATCCTCGGCGGCCTCGGCGCCGACCCGGAGAACCTCGTCGCCATGCGCACCACGGCCGATCGCCTGTTCGGCCGTGAGGGCTACCGCTTCTCCGTGCTCGGCGCCGGGCGCCACCAGATGCCGCTGCTGACCATGGCCGCGGTGATGGGTGGCAACGTGCGCGTGGGGCTCGAAGACAGCCTCTACCTGGGCAAAGGCCACCTCGCCAGCAGCTGCGCCGAGCAGGTGCGCAAGATCCGCCGCATCCTCGATGAGCTGTCGCTGGAGATCGCGACACCCGCCGAGGCCCGCGCCCTGCTCGCGCTCAAGGGCGCCGACGCCGTCAATTTCTGACCACCTCCACACACCATGAAAAAACTGCTTCAAGAACGGGTTGCCATCGTCACCGGTGCCGGCGGAGGCCTGGGCCGCGCCCATGCCCTGGAACTGGCGCGCCACGGCGCGCGCGTGATCGTCAATGAACTCGGCGGCCCCGCCGGCAGCGCCGCCGCGCAGGCCGTGGTGGACGCCATCCGTGCCCAGGGCGGCGAGGCGCTGGCGCACCTGGGCGACGTCACGCGGGCCGGCAACATGCAGGACATGGCCGAGCTGGCCATGGCCCGGTGGGGCCGCATCGACATCCTCATCAACAACGCAGGCATCCTGCGGGACAAGTCCTTCGCCAAGATGGCGCTGGAGGACTTCCGCCTGGTGCTGGAGGTGCACGTGATGGGGGCCGTCAACGCCACCAAGGCGGTGTGGCCGCAGATGCAGGAGCAGCAGTACGGCCGCATCGTCATGACCACCTCGTCCTCGGGCCTGTACGGCAATTTCGGCCAGTCCAACTACGGGGCCGCCAAGATGGCGCTGGTGGGCCTCATGCAGACGCTGGCGCTGGAGGGGGACAAGCGCAACATCCGCGTCAACTGCCTGGCCCCGTCGGCGGCCACGGCCATGACGCACGGCATCCTGCCGCCCGAGGCGCTGGCCCGGCTCACGCCGGAACGGGTCAGCCCCGCCCTCATCCCCCTGGTCTGCGAAGACGCGCCCAATCGGACCATCCTGCTGGCCGGCGCGGGCAGCTTCGAGGCCGCTCACATCACCATGACGCAGGGCATCCACATCGCCGACCAGGCCCAGGCCGGCGAGCAGCTGTGCGGGCGTCTGGACGAGGTCTGCAGCCGCGAGGGAGAACGTGTTCCGGGGTCGGGCTGGGAGCAGTACGCGCATGAGCTGAAACTGGGCGAGCGCGCCGTGGAAGGTGCCGCATGAGCGCTGGACTGCCAGGACAGGTCGCCTGGGTCACCGGGGCTGGCTCGGGCATCGGGCTGGCGGCGGCCCGTGCGCTGGCGAGCGCGGGAGCCACTGTGGTGCTGTCCGGGCGAAGGGCCGGTCTGCTCGAGGCCGCGGCCGCGGACATCCGCGCCACGGGCGGGCAGGCCGAGGTGGCGGTGCTCGACGTGACGGATGCCTCGGCCGTGGCGGCCACCGCCTCGCAACTGCTGCAGCGCCATGGCGGCCGGCTGGATGTGCTGGTGAACTGCGCCGGCACCAACACGCCCGAGCGCTTCTGGCACGACCAGTCCGCCCAGGGCTGGCGCCAGGTCATCGCGACCAACATGGACAGCATCTTCTACACGACGCACGCCGTCCTGCCCGCCATGCGCGCGCGCCGCAGCGGCCTGGTCATCAACGTGTCGTCGTGGGCCGGTGTGCACCACCCCAAGCTCACGGGGCCCGCCTACAACGGCAGCAAGCACGCCGTGGTCGCGATGACCGAGACCATCAACATGGAGGACGGCGTGAACGGCATCCGCGCCTGCTGCCTGTGCCCCGCCGAGGTGGCCACGCCCATCCTGGACACGCGACCCTCGCCGCCCACGGCGCAGGAGCGCTCGCGCATGCTGCAGCCCGACGACCTGGGACACACCATCCGGTTCATCGCCGAGCTGCCGCCCGGGGTCTGCATCAACCAGCTCGTCATCAGCCCCACCTGGAACCGCATGTACGTGAACGACCTGTAAGCCTGGCATTTCCACCCCCAACGAAGGAGACAGAAGTGATGAGAAATCGATTCGTCGCGAGCGGCTGTGTCGTGGTCCTGCTGGGCCCGGCCGCCGCCCTTCACGCCCAGGCGGCCCGGCCGCTGCCGTGCGCGCAGATGCAGGGGCTGAGCATCCCGGCGTCGGCCATCGGCCTGCCCACGGGCGGCGCACAGGTCAGCGAGGCGGTGGTGGTGCCGGCCGCCGGATCGAATGCCTCCGCCACACCCGGCCACTGCCGCCTCACCGGCACGATCGCCCCGGTCGATCCGCAGGCCCCGCCCATCAGCTTCCGCGTGGCACTGCCCCTGGCCTGGAACGGCAAGGGGATGATGTTCGGCGGCGGCGGCTTCAACGGCACGGTGCCCAACGTGGCGGGCAATGTGCCGGCGGGCCCGACCGACCAGCCCACGCCACTGGGGCGCGGCTATGCGACGTTCGCCAGCGATTCGGGGCACCAGGCCAACGCCAGCGGGTCGCTGGACGGCCGGTTCCTGTTGAACGAGGAGGCGGTGCGCAACTTCGGTGGCGAAGCGCTCAAGAAGACGCGCGACGCGGCCGTGTTCCTGATCGGCAAGCACTATGGCCGGGGCGCGCCGAAGAAGGCGTACTTCGCCGGCGGCTCCACCGGCGGACGCGAAGCGCTCTCGCTGGCGCAGCGCTGGCCGGGCGATTGGGACGGCATCATCGCCTGGTACCCGGCGTGGAACCAGCTCTCGGCCATGCTGGGCGGCCACCGCGCCAGCCGGGCCCTGGCGCAACCGGGCGCCTACCCCAACCCCGCCAAACGCGCCCTGCTGCGGCGCGCGGTGCTGGAAACCTGCGACCTGCTCGACGGCGTGGCCGACGGCGTGGTGAGCCACCAGACGCAGTGCAACGCCGCCTTCGATCCGGCCGTGGCGCAGGTCGCCGGCGCGCCCTTGCGCTGCGCTGGCGGCACCGATACGGGTGACGCCTGCCTGTCCGACGCGCAGATCGCCGCGCTCAACACCATGAACACGGCGGCGCGGTTCAACTTCTTCCTGGCCAGCGGCTCCAGCGGCTACCCGGGCTACAACGTCTGGGGCGCGTCGCTGGGCGGCGCGGCCGGCACATCGCCGGTGCACCCGATCGAGACCTTCCTCAACCTGGGCACCGAGCAGCCGGCCATGCCCGTGCCGGCGGGCGCCCCCTACATCACCAAGCAGCTCGACCAGGTGATCAAGCTCGGCGTCACGCGCAACCCGGCCTTCGATTCGCTGGCGCTGGACCCGGAGAACCCCGGCCCATGGGCCTCCCGCTTCAGCGCGCTGAGCACCATGCTCGACGTCGGCACGGACCTCAGCGCCTTCGCCGCCCGGGGCGGCAAGCTGCTGCTCGCGCACGGGGTGTCGGACGTGCTGGTGAGCGCCCGCGCCACGGAGCAGTACTACCAGCGCCTGCAGGCGCAGATGGGGGCGGCCCGGGTGAACGACTTCGTGCGCTACTACGAGGTGCCGGGCTACGGGCACGCGGTGAGCACGGTGTTCAACGCCACCTGGGATTCGCTGACGGCCCTGGAGCACTGGGTGGAAAGGGGCGCGGCACCGCGGGAACAGGTGACCACCGACACGGTGGGCGTGCCCGGGCGCCAGCGACCCCTGTGCGAGTACCCCGCCTGGCCCCGGTACCGTGGGGCGGGCGACGTGAACGCCGCCGCGTCCTTCGAGTGCACCTACCGCTGAGGGCCGGCGTGGCCCGAGACGGCGCGCCCGCCTAGATGTGATGTCTCAATAGGTTGTTCACCCGGAAGGGTCTGGGAGACTGGAGTTACCACG
>NZ_WVZN01000025.1 GCF_011772445.1 Hydrogenophaga sp.
TCAAATCCGCGCCGCGATGCCCCGCTGCGCACGCCGTTGGCTACATGCGTGAAATATCCGGGCTAGCGGCGGCCCTTTCCCGACGCAACGCCCCACCGGCCCCATGGCCCGTGGGGCGTTTTCATTCACCTGCGACAATCCGCCCCCTGGCCCCTGCCTCGATGGTGAAATTGGTAGACACAGCGGACTTAAACTCCGCCGCTGCCCGAAAGGGGGCGTACCGGTTCGACCCCGGTTCGAGGCACCAGGCGCTTTCCACGCGGGGGCCTAGGTTTTTTCCGGACAGCCCGGTAGAGTGAGTTTCCATGAGCAGCCGATACGACGCCCCTTTCGAAATCCACGTGCACGGTGACGTGCCCCTGCGCGACGACGTGGTGTTCGACCAGATCCAGGAGGCCTTGAAACCCCTGTGGCAGTACGCGGGTGGCCGCTCGCTGGCCGCGGCCGCCGAAAGCAGCTACGAGGACGAGCCCGGCATCCGCTTCGACGCCGAGTCGCACACCCTGCAGATCTGCTGGACGGTCAATGGCGACGAGGACTTCCGCCAGGCCGTCGAGGACGCCTGCATGGGCCTCAATGAAATCGCCTCGGCCGGCGCGCCGCTGGAGGTGTCCTTCTACGACACCGAGTTCGACGAGGAAGACGAGAACAGCGAAGAGGAAGCGCGCGACGATTTCCTCATGTGCTTCGTCGGACCCACGCCCGCGGCCATCATGCAGGTGCAGCGCGACCTGCTGGTGCAGGACGTGGTGCAGGTGATGGAACGCCACTTCGACGCCTCGGAACTGGGCGACGTGGTGGCCTCTATCGACAAACTGTTCAACCAGCGCTTCGACGCGCTGGTCAGCTCCATGCAGCTGGGCAAACCGCCTCGTGGTCACGGTCCCTCGGGCCACGGCGGGCCGCGCAAACCGCGGCACCTGCACTGATGGCGTCTGGCGCCCTGAACCCCGGCGTGCGCAAGCGCGAGGTGTTCGGCTGGGCGATGTACGACTTCGCGAACTCGGGCTACACCACGGTGGTGCTCACGGCCGTGTTCGCGGCCTATTTCGTGGGTGCCGTGGCCGGCGGCGCCACCTGGGCCACCTTCGCCTGGACGGCCGCGCTCAGCGTCTCCAACCTGATCGTGATGTTCACCATCCCGGCCATGGGCGCCTGGGCCGACCGGCACGCGCGCAAGAAGCGCCTGCTGATGCTCACCACCCTGGGCTGCGTGGCCTCCACGGCCGGCCTGGCCCTGGTGCAGCCGGGCGCGGTGGCGCTGGGCGTGGTGCTCATCGTGCTGTCCAACCTGTGCTTCGCCTGGGGCGAATCGCTGATCGCGGCCTTCCTGCCCGAGATCGCCCGGCCCGAGGCCATGGGCCGCGTGAGCGGCTGGGGCTGGAGCCTGGGCTACGTGGGCGGCATGCTCACCCTGGGGCTGTGCCTGGCCTATGTGCTGTGGGCGCAGGCGCAGGGCCAGAAGGCGGGACAGTTCGTGCCCGTCACCATGATCGTCACGGCCGCCATGTTCGGCCTGGCTTCGCTGGTCACCTTGTCGCTGCTTCGTGAGCGCGCGCAACCCCAGGCCGGGCGCGAGGGCGGCTGGCGCGCCTCGCTGAAGCGGCTGCACGCCACCTTCCAGCAGGCGCGGCATTACCGCGACTTCATGTGGCTGCTGGCCTGCACCGCCGCCTACCAGGGCGGTGTGGCCGTGGCCGTGGCACTGGCCGCCATCTACGCGGAGCAGGTCATCGGCTTCGCTCAGCAGGAAACCATGGCGCTGATCTTCGTGCTCAACCTGGCGGCCATGGCCGGCGCCTTCGCCTTCGGCTACGGGCAGGACAAGCTCGGCCACAAGCTCGCACTCAGCCTCACGCTGCTGGGCTGGATCGCCACCTGCGTGATCGCCGCGCTCAGCACCACCAAGGGCATGTTCTGGTACGCGGCGGCCATTGCGGGCCTGTGCATGGGCTCCAGCCAGTCGGCCGGGCGCGCCATGGCCGGCATGCTGGCGCCGCCCGCGCAACTGGCGGAGTTCTTCGGCCTGTGGACCTTCGCCGTGCGCGTGGCCAGCATCGTGGGCCCGCTCACCTACGGCGCCATCACCTGGGCCACCAGCGGCAACCAGCGCCTGGCCATCCTGTCCACCGCGCTGATGTTCGTCGTCGGCCTGGTGCTGCTGGTGCCGCTGAACATGCGGCGCGGGCGCGAGGCAGCGCTCACGGCACCGTCGGCCGACGCGCCGGCCGGCGTTGCGGCCCGCGTTCAGCTCTGAATCGGCTCCACCACCGGCGACAGCCCCAGCCACTGCCGCGTGGCGCGTGCCAGCGCCTCGGGCTGGCCCGTGCAGCGCCAGACAGCGTCGCCCATCGAGGCGGCGCCGGGCACCGCGGCGGCGTCCGCCAGCACGTTCAGCACGCGGCGCGCCACCGCCTCGGCGGGGTCGATCAGCGTGAGCGGCCGCTCGCCGCAAGCGGCCCGCCAGCAAGGCAGCACCAGCGGGTAGTGCGTGCAGCCCAGCACCAGCGTGTCGATGTCCGGCGCCTCGTCCAGCAGCGCACGCAAGTGGCGGCGGCACAGCGCCTCGGCCCCGGTCTCGTCGCCGCGCTCGATCGCGTGGGCCAGTCCATCGGCCGCGCGCTCGTGCACGGCGGCGCCCGGCGCCGCGCTGGCCATGCAGGCCCCGCGCAGCGCCCGGTAGCGCGCGCTACCGAGGGTGGCGCGCGTGGCCACCACGCCCACCTGGCCGCTGCGCGTGGCGGCCAGGGCGGGGCGGATGGCGGGTTCGATGCCCACGATGGGCAGGTCCGGGTGGCCGGCGCGCAGCGCGTCGATGCCAACGGCCGTGGCCGTGTTGCAGGCCAGCACCAGCAGGTGCAGGGGTTCGCGTTCGCGCCAGTCGCGTACGAGGGCAAGGAGGCGTTCCTGCAAAGCCTCCGCGGGTCGCTCGCCATACGGCGCCCAGGCGTTGTCGGCCAGGTAGCTCAGGTGGGCGTGCGGCAGGGCTTCGCGCAGGGCCCGCCACACGCTCAGGCCCCCGACGCCGCTGTCGAAGACACCGACGACGGGGCGCGGGTCGCTCAAGCCGTGGCCAGGGAGATGCCCTTGAACTCGCCCGAGGCGATGCGCTGGCTCCACTCGGCCGGACCGGTGATGTGCGCGCTGGTGCCGCCGGCGTCCACCGCCACGGTCACGGGCATGTCCACCACGTCGAACTCGTAGATGGCTTCCATGCCGAGGTCTTCGAAGCCCACCACCCTGGCGGTCTTGATGGCCTTGGACACGAGGTAGGCCGCGCCGCCGACGGCCATGAGGTAGGCGCTCTTGTGCTGCTTGATCGCCTCGATGGCGACCGGTCCGCGCTCGGCCTTGCCGATCATGGCGATCAGGCCGGTCTTCTCCAGCATCATGCCGGTGAACTTATCCATGCGCGTGGCGGTGGTGGGGCCGGCGGGGCCCACGACCTCGTCGCGCACCGGGTCCACCGGGCCCACGTAGTAGATGACGCGGTTGGTGAAGTCCACGGGCAGGGGCTCGCCCTTGGCCAGCATGTCCTGGATGCGTTTGTGCGCGGCGTCGCGGCCGGTGAGCATCTTGCCGTTGAGCAGCAGGGTCTGGCCGGGTTTCCAGGCGGCCACGTCTTCCTTGGTCAGCGTGTTCAGGTCCACGCGTGTGCTCTTGTTGTAGTCGGGCGCCCAGTGCACGTCGGGCCACAGGTCCAGGCTGGGGGCGTCCAGGTAGGCCGGGCCGCTGCCGTCCAGCACGAAGTGCGCGTGGCGCGTGGCCGCGCAGTTGGGGATCATGGCCACGGGCTTGCTGGCCGCGTGCGTGGGGTACATGGCGATCTTCACGTCCAGCACGGTGGTGAGGCCGCCCAGGCCCTGCGCGCCGATGCCCAGGGCGTTGACCTTCTCGTGCAGCTCCAGGCGCAGCTCTTCCACCTGCGTGAGCTTCTCGCCCTTGGCCGCCTTGGTCTGCAGCTCGTACATGTCGATGTCGTCCATCAGGGACTGCTTGGCCATCAGCATGGCCTTCTCGGCGGTGCCGCCGATGCCGATGCCCAGCATGCCCGGCGGGCACCAGCCGGCGCCCATGGTGGGCACGGTCTTGAGCACCCAGTCCACCAGCGAATCGCTGGGGTTGAGCATCACGAACTTGCTCTTGTTCTCGCTGCCGCCGCCCTTGGCCGCCACCGTCACGTCCACCGTGTTGCCGGGCACGATCTCGGTGAAGATGACCGCGGGCGTGTTGTCCTTGGTGTTCTTGCGCGCGAACTGCGGATCGGCCACCACGCTGGCGCGCAGGGTGTTGTCGGGGTGGTTGTAGCCGCGGCGCACGCCTTCGTTGATGGCGTCGTCCAGGCTGCCGCTGAAGCCCTCGAGCCGCACGTCCATGCCGATCTTGAGGAAAACGTTGACGATGCCCGTGTCCTGGCAGATCGGCCGGTGGCCGGTGGCGCTCATGCGGCTGTTGGTGAGGATCTGCGCGATGGCGTCCTTGGCCGCGGGGCTTTGCTCGCGCTGGTAGGCGCGGGCCAGGTGGGCGATGTAGTCGGCGGGGTGGTAGTAGCTGATGTACTGCAGCGCACCGGCGATCGATTCGATGAGATCGTCGGCCTTGATGGTGGTGGGCATGGTCGGTCGTGGGCTGGGTGGATAACCTCGGGATTATCCCTCTGTGAGGATGGGCGCGCCGGGAGCGCCTCGGCAGTCCCCAGCCCGGCGCAGGGGCTCACTCCAGCGTGATCTTCGCCCGCTCCACCACCTGCTTCCACTTCACCAGGTCGGCCTTGACGCGCTCGGACAGCGCCTCGGGTGTGCTGGGAGTGACCTCGTAGCCCAACTGGCGCAAGCGCTCGACCAGATCGGCCTGCGCCAGCGCCGTGGCCGTGGCCTCGCGCAGGCGCTGCAGCACCTCGGGCGGGGTGCCCGCCGTGGCAAACAGGCCGTACCACAGGTCGTGCGTGGCGCCCACGCCGTTCTCGGCCAGGGTGCGCACCTCGGGCAGCAGGGGCGAGCGCTTGTCGCCGCCGATGACGCTGATGCCGCGCAGCTTGCCCGCCTTGATGTGCGCCGCCAGCGCAGGCACGGTCACCACCACCATGTCGATCTGCCCACCCAGGACGTCGTTGATGGCCGGTCCTGTGCCACGATAGGGGATGTGCTGCACGCGGGTGCCGGTGTTGAAACCGTAGAGCTCGCCGAAAAGGTGCGGGGAGGTGCCCACGCCCGGCGTGCCGTACTGCAGCGTATGCGCCTGGGATTCGGCGCGCAGGGACTGCGCGTCCGTGGCCTTGACCCGCTGCGGGTTGACGGCGATCGCCATCTGCGTGGAGCCCACCAGCGAAATCGGCGCGAAGTCTTTCGCCGGGTCGTACTTCAGGTCCTTGTAGAGATTGGGATTGGTGCCGAGGAAGTCGTTGGCGAACAGCAGGGTGTAGCCGTCCGCCGGGGCGCGGGCCACGAACTCCGCGCCAATGTTGCCCCCCGCGCCGGGCCGGTTGTCCACGATCACGGGCTGGCCCAAGGCGGCGGACAGGCGCTCGGCGAAGGGGCGCGCGATGCCGTCGAAGCCACCACCGGGCGGGAAGGGCACCACCATCTTGATCGGGCGGTTGGGATAGGGCTGCGCCATGGCCAGTGCCACCGCGCCGAAGGCGAGGCCGCCGATCAGCAGGCGGATGAAGGTCTTCATGTCTTGTCTCCTGTGCGGTGTTCGTTGTCGTGCCACCGCGCGTTGCCGGGCGGTGTGCAGGGAAATCAATGGCCGGTGAGTGGCGGTATGTGCATCTCCAGCAGTTCGCTCGGCCGGGAGGCGCGCACCGTGGCGCCGTCGGCATCGGTGCGCAGCGTGGCGTGTCGCTTCCACGTGCCCAGGGGCGACGTGCCTTCGCCGTCGAGCACGAAGACGATGGCGTGCGGGGCGAGGGGCACAGGCGTGTCGGCCGACAGGCCGATGAGGCTCAGGCGCGTGCCCCGGGCCGAGAAGCGGCCCAGCGGCTTGCGGCGCACACCCGGTGCAGCCGGATCGTCCTGCCACTCGATGGCTGCCGGGTCCAGGAAGACCGGCGCGTCCAGTTCGCTGGGCGAGTAGGCGATGCGCCGCCCGTGCACGTGTTCCCACACGGCTTCGTAGGCGTCCTGGTTCTTTCTGCCGCTCTCGCCTTCATGTCGGCGGAACACGCCGTTCTCGAACGTGCCGTGGCGGCGAAGCTCGTCCACGGCCTGCTGGAAACGCGCTTCCGAGATGTAGCCGCTGCCGCTGGCACCGCCGAACTGCAACACCAGCGTGGCCGATTCGCCGGCGATGCTCTGCGGCCCATAGTGCACGCCCTCGGGGAAGTAGGCGATGGAGCCGGGCCGCATCACGCCGTTGCGCGCGAAGTCGGCGTCGCCGTGCAGTTGCACGCGCACCTGATCGAAGTTGTGCCGGTGGCGCGGCGAGTGGAAGTCGGCGTAGGTGTGCGCGAGCTGCAAGTAGAAGTTCTCTGGCGTGCCTTCTTCGCCGTGCAGCAGCGACTGCGAGCGGAACAGGCCGGCGCGCGCGTGCTGGCGCTCGATGACGGGCACATCGTCGAGGTTGACGAGGGCTTGCATGGGTCTCCTTCGGTAGTGGGGCGGGTCGAAGGAGCCGGAGTGTCGGCGCGCGAACGACATCAATCAATACAATGAACCGACTATCGAATATCACCCAGATGCATGTCAACGACATCGACCTGAACCTGCTGCGCCTGTTCGACGCCGTGTTCCGCGCGCGCAGCGTGAGTCGCGCGGCCGACAGCCTGAACATGACGCAGCCGGCCGCCAGCCAGGGCCTCACGCGGCTGCGCGCGCTGCTGCACGATCCGCTCTTCATCCGCGCGCCGGGGGGTGTTCAGCCCACACCCAAGGCGCAGCGGCTGGCCGAGCCGGTGCGCCGCGCGCTGTCCGGCATCGAAGAGGCCTTGAACGAGACAGCGGCGTTCGATCCGGGGCTGTCGCGCCGCACCTTCCACCTGCACATGAGCGACAGCGGCGAAATGCGCTTCCTGCCGGCGCTCATGGCCGCCGTGCGCGAACAGGCGCCACACGTGCGGCTGGAAACGCGGCGCGTGCCGCGCGAGCAGATCACCGAGGCGCTGGACACCGGCCGCATCGACTTCGCCTTCGGCTTGCTGCCCACGGTGAAGGACACGCGGCGTGTGCAACTCATCCGCGACCGCTACGTGGTGCTGCTGCGCGAGGGGCATCCCCTCGCCGTGCGGCGCCGCACGGCCAAGGCCCTGCTGGCGGCCATGCGCGAGCTGGATTTCGTGGGGGTGCGATCGCACGCGGACACTTTGCGCATCCTGCAACGGCTGGGCGTGGAAGACCGCCTACGACTGGTGACGGACCACTTCACCGTGCTTCCATCCATCGTGCGCTCCACCGACCTCGCGGCCGTCATGCCCGGTGTGATTGCGCGCGGTTTCGATCGTGGCTACACCATCCTCGAGCCCGACTTTCCCTTGCGCGAATTCACCGTCTCGCTGCACTGGAGCCGCCGCTTCGAGGTGGACCCGGGCAACCAGTGGCTGCGCGAGTTGGCCGTGGGCCTGTTCAGCGGGACGGATTGACATGGCGGAGATGAACGAATACGTACCCGTGGAGATCCGTGCACAGGTGTCCGCGGCCTGCACCGCGCTGAACCGGCACTTGGGCGATGCGCTGCTCGGCGTTCACCTGTTCGGCTCGGCTGTCGATGGTGGGCTCAAGCCCTTCAGCGACATCGACCTGCTCGTGACCGTGGAGGACCGTGTGCCCCAGTCCGTGCGCCGTTCGCTGATGGTGGATCTGCTGCACGTGTCCGCGCCGCCCGGGTCGGCGGGCCTTCGCGCGCTGGAGGTCACCGTGCTGGCCCTGCCCGAGGTCGTGCCCTGGCGTTACGCGCCGAGGCGCGAGTTGCAGTTCGGCGAATGGTTGCGCGCGGATATCGTGGCGGGTGTCATCGAGGGGCCGGTGAACGACCCCGACCTCGCGATCTTGTTGACGAAGGCCCGCCAGCACAGCGTGGCATTGGTGGGCGAGGCGGCCAATGGCTGGTTCGATGCGGTGCCTCGGGCCGACCTCGTGCGCGCCTTGCTGGACACCGTGGCTCAGTGGAACGGGCCGGACGATTGGGCGGGCGACGAGTGCAACATCGTGCTGGCGCTGGCCCGCATCTGGTACACGGCCAGCACCGGCGGCATCGTGTCGAAGGATCACGCCGCCGCCTGGCTGCTGGACCGGGGCGAGGCCGCCCCGCACCGCGCCGTGATCGAAAAGGCGCGCGCGGCCTACCTGGGGCAGGCGCGGGACGAACTCGTCCGCCATCCCAATGCCGTCGCCGCCTTCGTGGTCCACGCCCGTCAAGCCATCGAGCGGCTGTGCACCGCGCCGCGCTGAAAACTCAGCGCTTGCCTTTGCCCCCGGCCTGCCGCTTGCGCCAGTACTGGAAGGCGTCCTCATGTAACTCGATGTCGAGTTCCAGCAGGCGCTGCTGCAACCGCTCCTGCACCTCGGCCACGGTCTGGTTGTAGACCAGCGGACCGATCTCCTCCAGAAAGAAGTTCAGCAGCGCGCCCGCGCCGATGTTGCCGATGCGCTGGTCCAGCTCCTCGTTGAAGTAGCGCTCGATGGACGCGATGGCCTGCGCGCGTTCGTCGCGGGGAAGTTCGATGGGCATGGCTTGGCTTCGTTGAAATCAATACACCGCAAACCGCCCCGTCCACTTCCTCTCGTAGTCCATCTTCGCGAAGTGCCCCGCCATGAAGTCGATGAAGGCGCGGACCTTGGCCGAGAGGTGTTTGCGGCTGGGGTAGGCGAGGTTGATGGTGAGGTGGGGCAGGTCCCAGTCTTCCAGCACAGGCACCAGGCGGCCGGCCACGATGTCGTCGTAGACGATGTAGCTGGGCTGGATGAGGATGCCCATGCCGTCCAGCGCGGCGGCGCGCACGATCTGGCCGTCGTTGGTCTCCAGCAGGCCCTTGATCTGGATGGTCTTGTGCTCGCCCGTGCCCACCTGGGTGAAGCGCAGCTCGTTCGGCGTGTTGGCGTGCAGGTAGACCAGCAGCTTGTGCTGCTGCAGGTCGTCCAGGCTCTTGGGGAAGCCGTGCTTCGCCAGGTAACCCGGTGAGGCCGCAAGCACCCGCCGTGTCTCGCCCAGCCGGCGGATGGTGATGTTGCTGTCGGGTTCGTACTCGCGCGTGCGGATCGCCACGTCGATGTTGTTGTCGATGATGTCGAGGTAGCGGTTGGCCGCCTCCACGTGCACGCTCACATTGGGGTAGCGCTCGGTGAATTCGCGCAGCAGCGGCGCGATGTGGTGCATGGAAAAACTCAGCGAGGCCGTCACGCGCAGCAGGCCGGTGGGGTTGAGCGCGGCGGCGTTCACGTCGGACTCGGCGTCGCGCAGGTCGCTCAGGATGTTGCGCGCGCGCTGGAAGAATTCCTGCCCCGTGTCGGTGAGGTACAGGCGCCGCGTGTTGCGCTCCACCAGGCGCACGCCCAGTCGCTCTTCCAGCGCCGCCAGGTGGCGGCTGGCGCTGGCATTGCTCAGGTTCAGGGTCTCCGCCGCGCGCGACAGGCTGCCGGTTTCGGCCACCTGCACGAACAGTTCGATCTCGGTCCAGCGGTCCATCGCTTGTCTCGTTGTCTTCTTCGGGTTGTCCCTGAGTCTCTTTCACCGGACGGAAAAGTCTTTTCGGTTCCGGGCATTGGTTTTCCATTTCGAGCGGCCTACATTCTGCCGCCACGGTGCCCCATGGGTGCAAGGATTTCGGAGACAAGACGGTGCGCAACCTCAACCAGGACAACATCACGCAGGCGGTCATCGCCCGCCTGGCCCAGACGCCGGACCCGCGCCTCAAGCAGGTGCTGACGAGCCTGGTGCAGCACCTGCACGCCTTCGCCCGCGAGGTGAAGCTGACCGAGGCCGAGTGGGCCTACGGCATCGACTTCCTCACCCGTGTGGGCCACACCTGCGACGACCAGCGCCAGGAGTTCATCCTGCTGTCGGACACGCTGGGCCTGTCGATGCTGACGGTGGCGCTGAACAACCAGAAACCCGCCGGCTGCACGGAGGCCACGGTGTTCGGGCCCTTCCACGTGGAGGGCGCGCCCGAGGTGCCGCACGGCGCCGACGTGGCCAACGGCGCGCCCGGCAAACCCTGCGAGGTGGCGGGCAGCGTGCGCGGCCTGGGCGGCGAGCCGGTGGCCGGTGCGGTCATCGACGTCTGGCAGGCCGACGCCGAGGGCCTGTACGACGTGCAGCGTGAAGGCCCGGCCGAGCCGCAGGGCCGGGCCGTGCTGCGCAGCGACGCCGACGGACGCTTTCATTTCCGCAGCGTGGTGGCCGAGCCATACCCCATTCCCGACGACGGTCCGGTGGGCGAGATGCTCACCGCCACCAAACGCCACCCGTGGCGGCCCGCGCACCTGCACTTCCGCATCCAGGCGCCGGGCTACCAGACGCTGGTGACGCACGTCTTCCGCGACGGCGACCCCTACCTCGATTCCGACGCCGTCTTCGGCGTGCGCAGCTCGCTCGTGGCCGACTGGGTGGAACAGCCCGACGGCCGCGTGACCCTGGACTTCGATTTCGTGCTCAACCCGAGCGCCTGACCGCTGACCGTTCCACTACAACAGGAGACAAGACCATGACGATCCAGAAACGCGCCTTCGTGGCCAGCGCCCTGGCCGCTGCGCTGATGGCCGCCGGCCTCACCACGGCCCAGGCGCAGCAGACCTTCAAGCTCACCATCGCCTCCAGCCACCCCACCTCGCTGCCCTGGGTGGGACTGATGAGCACGCTCTTCGTGCCCGAGGTGAACAAGCGTGTGGAGGCCCTGGGCAAGGGCTACAAGATCGAGTGGAAAGAGGCCTATGGCGGCCAGCTCTACAAGATGAACGCCACGCTCACCAGCGTGGGCCAGGGCATCGCCGACATCGGCTGGGTGTTCGCCAACCTCGAGGCGGCCAAGATGCCGCTGACGCAATACGCCACCGTCACGCCCTTCGCCACCGGCGACGTGCGCACCCTGCTGCAGGTGGCCAATGAGCTGAACGAGAAGGTGCCCGCGCTCAAGGCCGAGTGGGACCGCAACAACCTGGTGTTCCTGGGCGCCAGCGGCGTGGACACCTACCACCTGTTCACCAAGAATCCGATCAGCACCTACGCCGACCTCAACGGCAAGAAGCTCTCGGCGCCGGGCGCGCTGGGCCTGTGGCTCAAAGGCTCCGGCGCGGTGCCGGTGGATGGCTCGCTCACCAGCTACTACACCGACATTCAGACCGGCGTGAGCGAGGGCACCATTTCCATCGCCACCGGCATCCTGCCCAGCAAGGTGTACGAGGTGGCGCCCTACGTCACCACGGTGGACATCGGCGCGCTCTACAACGGCGGCATGGCCATGAACAAGGACAGCTTCAATGCGCTGCCGCCCGAGGTGCAGAAAATCGTCAAGGACGTGGGCCTGGAGTACTCGCGCGTGTTGGGTGACACCCTCATGCAGCGCTACGAGGCGGCACTCAAGGCCATCGGCGAGCAGGGCGCCAAGCAGGCGGTGCCGGTGAAGATCGCGCCCATGGCCCCCGGCGAGCGCGAGAAGTGGGCCAGGACCATGCCCAACATCGCGGGTGATTGGGTGAAGGCCAACGCCTCGCGCGGCCCGTCGGCGCAGATCGTGAAGACCTACCTCGAGGAACTGCGCAAGCGCGGCGCCAAACCCCTGCGCGACTGGGACAAAGAGCTCTGATCGGCCGCTTTCATGAGCTTCGAAGCCAACACCAACCTGGAGGAGGCGCCGGTCCCGTCGGCGCCGTCCAGTCCCTTCGGGCATGTCGTCGACGCGCTCAACGGCCTGGGCTCCCTCGTCATCGCCCTGGTCATGCTGCTGATGTGCGCCGACGTGTTCATGCGCAACGCCTTCAACCAGCCCATCGACGGCGTGGCCGAGATGGTCGCGGCCTCGATCATCGTGATCGTGTTCCTGCAGCTGCCGGCCACGCTGCGCCACGGCCGCATGAGCCGGGCCGACCTGTTTCTCGACCCTTTCCTGCTGCGCCGCCCGCGCGCCGGGCGCCGCTTGCGCGCGCTGTTTTCGCTGGTGGGCATCTTCGCTTGCGGGGTGATCGCCTACGCCACCTGGCCACTGTTCCAGCGCGCCTGGACGAACAACGAGTTCTTCGGCGTGGAGGGCGTGTTCACCTTCCCCACCTGGCCCATGCGCATCGTCGTGTTCACGGGCGCGCTGCTGGCCGCGGTGCAGTACGCGCTGCTGGCCTGGCAGGACTGGCGAGACAGCGCGCGGGCCGGTGCGGCGGAGGGCGGCCATGTCTGACCTGCTGCTGGGCTTCATGGCCATCGGGGTCATGCTGGCCTTCATCGTCCTGGGCATGCACATCGGCATCGCGCTGATCGTCACCTCCTTCGTGTCGGTGTGGCTGATGCGCTCGCCCGAGATCGCCGCGCGCTTCGTCGGCGCGGCGGCGAACGACGCCATCCGTGATTACCTGTTCGGCGTGGTGCCGCTGTTCGTGCTCATGGGCATGTTCGTGAGCGTGAGCGGGGTGGGGCGCGACACCTTCGACGTCTTCCAGTGGCTGCTGCGCAAGCTGCGCGGTGGCCTGGGGCTGGCCACGGTGGGCGCCAACGCGGTGTTCGCGGCCATCACGGGCATCTCCATCGCCTCGGCCTCGGTGTTCACCAAGGTCGCCACGCCCGAGATGATCCGCCATGGCTACACGCCGCGCTTCTCCGTGGGCGTGGTGGCGGGGTCGTCGGTGCTGGGCATGCTCATCCCGCCCTCGCTGCTGATGATCATCTACGGCGTCATCGCCGAGGAGTCGATCGGACGCCTGTTCCTCGCGGGCATCCTGCCCGGCCTGCTGCTGGCCCTGCTGTTCTGCGCGCTGATCCTGGGCTTGGCCTATCTGCGCCCGGCCAGTATCTACGCCTCTGGCCAGGCGGCGTCGGCCGACGACCAGGACACGGAAACCTGGCGCAGTGCCTCGGTGAAGTTCTTTCCCATCCTGGTGCTCATCGTGCTGGTGCTGGGTGGCCTGTACAGCGGTTTCTTCACGCCCACCGAGGCCGGTGCCGTGGGCGCGGCCGGCGCCTTCGTGATCGCGCTCGCGCGACGTCGCCTCACCTGGCGCAAGCTGTGGAACGTGCTCACCGAAACCGGCTATGTCTCGGTGTCCGTGCTGTTCCTCATCGTCGCGGCCTCGCTGTACAGCCGCATGCTCGCGCTCACCGGCATGCCCGCCGCCATCACCACCGGCATCACCGAGATGGGCCTGGGTCCCTGGGGCTTCCTCGTGGCCTACCTGCTCATCGTCATCGCGCTGGGCTGCATCATCGACTCGGTCTCGATCATGCTGATCATGCTGCCCATCGTGCTGCCCATTGCCGCCAGCTTCGGCATGGACAAGATCTGGTTCGGCGTGCTCACCGTGGTGGCGGTGGAAATCGGCCTGCTCACGCCACCCTTCGGTGTCTCGGTGTATACGGTCAAGAGCGCGCTCAACAACCCCTCCATCACGATCAAGGACATCTTCGCCGGCACCTTTCCCTTCGTGCTGGTGATGGTCTTCTCGCTGTTCGTCCTCGCCATCTTCCCGGGCCTGTCCACCTGGCTGGCCCGCATGTGAACCCATGATCTACGTCTTCCACCTCCTCGACAAACCCGGCGGCCTGGAACTGCGCCAGCGCCTGCGCCCCGAGCACAAGGCCTACCTCGGTGCCATGGCCGATCGCATCGCATTCGCCGGCCCCCTGCTGGCCGACGACGGCAGCACCATGGTGGGCAGCGTGCTCGCCATCGACTTCGACAGCCGCGAGGCCGCGCTGCAGTGGCAGGCGAGCGAGCCGTTCACGAAGGCCGGGCTGTACGCCAGCGTCTCGGTGTACGCCTTCCAGAACCTGTGGCCGCAGAAGGCGGGTTTCCCACCCAGCGCCTGAGGATCCGATGGCCACCGTCAAGCACATCGTGATGTGGAACATCCTCGGCGACACGGCCGAGGAGAAAGCGCGCAACACGCAGCGCCTGAAGGAAGCCTTCGAAGGCATGCGCGGGCGCATCCCGGGCATGCTCGCGCTGGAGATCGGCGTGGACATCAGCCGCGTCGACTACGCCTGCGATGTGGTGCTGTATTCCGAGTTCGAAACGGCACAGGCCCTCGCGGACTACGCCATCCACCCCGAACACCTGCGCGTGCGCCAGCAGCTCGAAGGCCTGCGCATCGCTCGCCACCAGGTCGATTACCTGCCTCTTTGACTTCCGAACCGAAAGGACATCCCTCCGTGACCCCGCTCGACCCCGCTGCCATCGACACCATCTTTCGCCAGGCCCGCACGGCCAACGGGTTCCTCGACCAGCCCGTGTCCATGGACCTGCTCAAGCAGGTGTACGAGCTGGCCGCGCTCGGCCCCACCTCGATGAACACCCAGCCCACGCGCTACGTGTTCCTGCAGTCGAAGGAAGCGCGCGAGCGCCTGCTGCCGGCCATGTCGCCGGGCAACCTGGACAAGACGCGCACCGCGCCGGTGACGGTGATCGTGGCCACCGACACGAAGTTCTACGAGTACATGCCCCGCGTGTGGCACCGCGAGGGCGCCAAGGAGAACTTCGAGGCCAACGCCGGCCTGGCCAGCGGCACGGCCACGCGCAACGGCACCCTGGGCGGGGCCTACTTCATCATCGCGGCGCGGGCGCTGGGGCTGGACTGTGGGCCCATGAGCGGCTTCGACATCGCCAAGGTGGACGCCGAGTTCTTCCCCGATGGCCGCTGGAAGACCAACTTCCTGATCAACCTCGGCCACGGCGACGACAGCAAGCTGTTCAATCGCAACCCGCGCCTGGACTTCGACGAGGCCTGCAAGGTGCTCTGAGCGCGCGGCGCGCACAAAAAAGCGCGGCCTGGCCGCGCTTTTTTTGTGGAAATCGGCAGGGCAGGGCTTACTGCACCTTGGCCTTGTCGCGCAGTCCCTGCTGGTACTGCTGCATCTTCTGCTGCGTGATCTGCTGGGTGATCTGCGGCTTGAGTTCGTCCAGGCTGGGCAGTTGCGCCTCGCGAATGTCGTCCACGCGGATCACGTGCCAGCCGAACTGGCTCTGCACCGGGGCGTCGGACAGCTGGCCCTTTTCCAGCTTGACCATGGCCTGCGAGAACTCGGGCACGTAGCTGGCCGCGGGGGCCCAATCCAGGTCGCCGCCGTTGGCGCCGGAACCCGGGTCCTTGGACTGCTTCTTGGCGATGTCCTCGAACTTGGCGCCCTTCTTGAGGTTGGCGATGATGGCCTTGGCCTCGTCTTCCTTCTCGACCAGGATGTGGCGCGCCTTGTATTCCTTGCCGGCGCTGGCGGCCGCGAACTTGTCGTACTCGGCCTTGACCTCGGCGTCGGTCACGGGGTTCTTCTTCTGGTAGTCCGCGAAGAGGGCGCGGATCATGATGGTCTGGCGGGCCAGTTCCATCTGGTTCTTGAACTCGGGGCTGTTGGCCACGCCCTGCTTCTGCGCCTCCTGCATGAAGATCTCGCGCAGCACGACCTCTTCCTTGATCTGGGCGCGGACCGTGTCGTCGACAGGGCGGCCACTGGCCTCGATCTGCTGCACCAGGGCGTCAACGCGCGCGGTGGGCACGGGTTTGCCGTTGACGATGGCCACGTTCTGCGCGGCCGCCCAGGGGGCGGTGGCCATCAAGACCGCCGCGGTCAGTGCCGTGAGGGTGACTTTCATGGAAATCCTCGGAGTTGGAAAGGTGTTGGAGCCGCCGCGCCCACGACGGTTCGCGGGGGGATGTGACAGAAGGTAGTCGGGGGCTGCGTCAGCGCTGGATCTCGATGGCCAGGGCGTGCAGCCCGGCGTCCGTGAATTGGCGCAGGGCATCATACACAAGGCGATGCTGCGCCACGCGGCCCAGCCCGGCGAAGGCCGGGGCCGCGATGCGCACCCGGAAATGCGTGCCGTAACCGAGCCCGTTGGCACCCGCGTGGCCCGCGTGCGCGGCGCTTTCGTCGATGACCTCCAGCGAGGTCGGCGAGAGGGTGTCGCGCAGCCGCGCCTCGAGCGCCGCGGCGGTGGGGATGGCCTGGGCGTTCATGCTTCCGAGCGGGGTTCGTCGTCCTTGATGTGCCGCGCGATGTACAGGCCCTGCGCGACGATGAAGGCCACCGGGAAGACGTAGCCCCAGAGCTTGAAGTTCACCCATTCTTCGGTGGTCTGGTAGGCGGCGAACCAGGCGTTGATGGCCGCCATGAAGAGGAAGTAGCCGACCCAGGCCACGGTGAGGCGCGCCCACACGGCCTCGGGCAGGCTCAGCTGCGTGCCCAGCAGCATCTGCAGGAAGTTCTTCTTCCAGCCCCACAGCGCGGCGGCCAGCACCACGGCCATGCCGAAGTACAGCACGGTGGGTTTCCATTTGATGAAGCGCTCGTCCTGCAGCACCAGGGTGAGCACACCGAACACCAGCACCAGCACCAGCGTGATCTTGTGGATGTTCTGCAGCTTGCGGTCGAGTGCGTAGACGATGCCGGTCTGTACCACGGTGGCGGCCATGAGCACGCCGGTGGCGAGGTAGATGCCCTGCAGCTTGTAGGCGGCGAAGAAGAGCAGGATCGGAAGGAAGTCGAGGAGCAGGCGCATGGGCGCGATTATCCGTGGACACTGTGTCAGGGAACCGCGGCGGGGCTTGCCGGCTCCGATGTCAGGGCGCTTTTCGCGCCGGGCGCCGTGTGACAACCCGATGGAGATTCCATGAACCCCCAAGAACAGCAAGCCGTCCTCACCATCGCCCTCATGGCCGCCCTGGCCGACGGCGACAAGGCCGACACCGAGCGGGAAAGCATCCGCGGCATCGCCGAATCGCTGGGCGCCGAGGCCGGCGCCAACGGGCTGGCCAAGGTGTATCAGGATGTTCTGCTCAAGCGCGTGGACCTGGCCGCCAGCGTGGCCCGGCTCAGCGACCCGGGGCAGCGCGAGCTGGCCTACGAAATGGCGGTGTGCGTGTGCGACGCCGACGGCGCCCGTTCGCCGGCCGAGACGGCCTTCCTGGCCGATCTGAAGGCCCGCCTGAAGCCCGACGCGGCCGAGTCGGCGGCCTTCGAGAAGGTGGAGGGCGAGCTGGTGGAGGCGGCGAGCGTGGCGGTGCCCGTGGCCGTGGCTGCCACGCCCGCAACCGCCGCGCCGGCCGCCACCGAGGTGCGCGGGCCCGACGGAGCTGCGCTGGACAAGTCCATCCTCAACTATTCGCTGCTCAACGGCGCGCTGGAGCTGTTGCCGCAGTCCTGGGCCTCGATGGCGATCATTCCGCTGCAGGTGAAGATGGTCTACGAGATCGGCCAGGCGCACGGCGTGGAGCTGGACCAGGGCCACATCCGCGAGTTCATCGCGGCGGTGGGCGTGGGGCTGACCTCGCAGTACCTCGAGCAGTTCGGCCGCAAGCTGATCGGCGGCCTGCTGGGCAAGGCGGCGGGGCGCACCATCGGCGGCGTGGGACGGGCGGCCACCGGCATGGCGTTCTCCTTTGCCACCACCTACGCCCTGGGGCAGGTGGCCAAGCGCTACTACGCCAGCGGTCGGCAGATGAGCACGGCGCTGCTCAAGCAAAGCTTCCAGGACCTGCTGGGCCCGGCCAGGCAGATGCAGGCGCAGTACCTGCCGCAGATCCAGCAGAAGGCGGCGACGCTGGACGCGGGGCAGGTGATGGCGATGGTGCGCGGGCGCTGAGCCGCTCGCTCAGACGGCGGCGGGCGCGCCCTCGCGCATCACCGCCGCCGCGATGTCCAGCGAGCGCAGGCGAAGCGCCGGGTCGAACACGTCGCTGACCAGGATGAACTCGTCGGCCTCGGTCAGGTCGGCCAGGCGCTGCAGGCCGGCGCGCACCGTGTCGGGGCTGCCGATGACGGCGGCGGCCAGGAAATCGGCGATGCCCTGGCGCTCGTGCGGCGCCAGCGAGGCCACGAAGCCCTCCACCGGCGGCGGCAGTTGCCCGCGCCGGCCGGTGAGGATGCCCAGCACCCGCTGGTAGGTGCTGCTGGCCAGGTACTCCGCCTCCTCGTCGGTGGGCGCAGCGATCAGCGGCACGCCGATGGCGGCGTAGGGCTTGTCCAGCGTGGCCGAGGGGCGGAACTCGGCGCGGTACACCTCCAGCGCCTGCAGCAGCAGGCGCGGCGCGAAGTGCGAGGCGAAGGCGAAGGGCAGGCCGCGCTGCGCCGCCAGCCGGGCCGAGAACAGGCTGGAGCCCAGCAGCCAGATCGGCACGTTCGTGTTCTGCCCCGGCACCGCCACCACGCGCTGGCCGGGCTGCACCGGGCCCAGGAAGGCGGCCAGCTCGGCCACCTCGCGCGGGAAGTCGTCTTCGGTCTCCACCCGGTCGCGGCGCAGGGCGCGCATGGTCAGGCCATCGGTGCCGGGCGCGCGGCCCAGGCCCAGGTCGATGCGGCCCGGGTACATCTCGGCCAGCGTGCCGAAGGCCTCGGCCACCACCAGCGGCGCGTGGTTGGGCAGCATGACGCCGCCCGAGCCCACGCGCATGCGCTGCGTGGCACCGGCGATGTGGCCCACCAGCACGGCCGTGGCCGAGCTGGCGATGCCGCTCATGTTGTGGTGCTCGGCCAGCCAGTAGCGCGTGAAGCCCAGGCGCTCGGCGTGCTGCGCGGTGCGGGTGGCGATGGCGATGGCCTCGGCCACGGTGCCGCCTTCGCGCACCGCGACGAGGTCGAGCATGGACAGCTTGATGTCGGCCAGGTTCGGCATGGCTTCAGTTCCCCTGGTGCTCGAGGGAGGCCGAGTTCATGCAGTAGCGCAGGCCGGTGGGCGCGGGGCCGTCCTCGAACACGTGGCCCAGGTGGGCGCCGCATCGGCTGCACACGACCTCGGTGCGCACCATGCCGTGGCTGCGGTCGGTGATTTCGGTGATGGCGCCCGGCACGGCCTTCCAGAAGCTGGGCCAGCCGCAGCCGGCGTCGAACTTGGTGCCGGCGTCGAACAGGTGGTTGCCGCAGCAGATGCAGTGGTAGCTGCCATCGGCCCAGATCTCTTCGTATTTGCCGGTGAAGGGGCGCTCGGTGTGGGCCTGGCGCGTGACCTCGAAGGCGCCGCGCTCGGCGCCCTTGGCGGCCAGGATCTCGCGCCACTCGGCGTCGGTTTTCTTGATGGGGAAGTCCATATGCATTCCTTTCATGGGTTCAACGCTGACGCCTTACGCCTGCACGGGCCTCACCCAGGGTGCCGCGGAACCGGCTTTGCCGGGCCGCAGGCGCCGCCCCCTGGAGGGGGTCGCGCGAAGCGCGGCGGGGGTGTTTCACTATGACGAGCAGGAGATCTCGATCTGCTGCGCCCAGTCGGGGGGGAAGGCGGCGAGGTCTTCCTCGCCTTCTCGTTCGTCGAAGGGCGCGGACAAAGCTTTCAGCAGGCGGTCGACTTCGCTGAAGTCGCCTTGCTGCGCGCGCTGGATGGCGATCTGCGCCAGGTGGTTGCGCAGCACGATGCGCGGGTTGACCCGGCGCATGGCGGCGGCCGTGGCGGCGGCGTCGAAGCCAGCCTGGGCGTGCAGACGCTCGCGCCAGCGCACGGCCCAGGCGTCGAAGGCCTCGCGCTGCAGGAACAGGTCGCGCACGGGCTCGATCGCACCCGCCGCCGCGTCGCACAGCCGGCGAAAGAGGATGGTGAAGTCCACCGCGTCCCTGGCCATGAGCTGCATCAGCTCTTCGGTGAGTTCGGCATCGCCCTCGCGCGTGTCGGCCAGCCCCAGCTTGGCGCCCATGCGGCGCGTGAGGGCGGCGGGGAACAGGGTCTTGTAGGGCTCCAGCGCGTCCAGCGCCTGCTGCTGGTCGTCCATCAGCGGCAGCAGGGCCTGGCCCAGGCAGAACAGGTTCCAGTAGGCCACGTTGGGCTGGCGGTGGTAGGCGTAGCGGCCGCCGTGGTCGCTGTGGTTGCAGATGTGCGCCGGGTTGAAGGCGTCCATGAACTGGAAGGGGCCGTAGTCGATGGTGAGGCCCAGCACGCTCATGTTGTCGGTGTTCATCACCCCATGGCAGAAGCCCACGGCCTGCCACTGCGCCAGCAGCTCGGCGGTGCGCGCGCTCACCGCCTCCAGCAGGCGGGCGTACGGGTTGCCGGTGCCGTCGCGGCAGGCGGGATAGAACGCGTCGATGACGAAGTCGGCCAGACGCCGCAGTTCGTCCGTGAGGCCGTTGGCGGAGAAGTGCTCGAAGTGCCCGAAGCGGATGAAGCTGGGCGCCACGCGCGTGACCACGGAGGCGGTTTCCACCGTCTCGCGGATCACCGGCTGCGGCGAGCCCGTGACGATGAGCGCGCGCGTGGTCGGGATGCCCAGGCCGTGCATGGCCTCGCTGCACAGGTACTCGCGGATGGAGCTGCGCAGCACGGCGCGGCCGTCGCCCATGCGCGAGTAGGGCGTGCGGCCCGCGCCCTTGAACTGGATCTCCATCGGCCCGGCGGGCGTGTCCAGCTCGCCCAGCAGCAGGGCGCGGCCGTCGCCGAGCTGGCCGGCCCACACGCCGAACTGGTGCCCGCTGTACACCGTGGCCAGCGGCCTCGCGCCCTCGATCGGCAGCGAGCCGCTGAAGGCGCGCACGGCGCCGTCCTGGCGCAGGCGCTCGGGGTCCAGCCCCATCGATTGCGCCAGCGGGGCGTTCAGGCTCACCAGGTGGGGCTCGGGCAGCGGGGTGGGGGGCAGCTCGGTGAAGAAGGCCGGCCCCAGCCCGGCAAAGCGGTGGCGCCACGGCAGGGCCAGGTCCAGCGCCGCCGGCGTGGCGGTGTCGGTGTCGTTCATGTGGGGGATTGTCCCCTGGGGGGGTATTCCGGCCTGTTTTCAGGGCCTTGACCGATTGCCAGCCCCGCGGCGGACCAGATAATGTGCGCCGGTTATGCGCCGGCCAGACGCTGGCGCCAGGGGGAATAACAACCATGCACGAGAAAAATGCGCACTGACGCCCAGGCCATCCTGTTTGTCGACGACGAAGCCGTGTCCCGCCAGTGGTTCTCGCGTTGCTTCGGCGACGAGTTCGAGATCGCCACCGCCGCCAGCGTCGAGGACGCGCTGACCATCCTCGCCGATCGCGGCGAGTCCTTCGCAGCGCTCATCACCGACTACCGCATGCCCGAGCAGGACGGCATGAAGCTGCTCAAGGTCGTGCGGCGCGAGCACCGCTACCTGGTGCGGCTGCTGGTGACGGCCTATGCCGAAAAGGACGTCGCCATCGCGGCGGTCAATCAGGGCCAGGTGCTGCGCATCCTGGAGAAACCCCTGGAGGACGAGCCCACCCGCGAGGCCCTGCGCGAGGCGCTGTCGCTCTACCGCCACCAGGCGATGGAGCGCGCGCTCAACGAGGGGCGGGCCGCCGCGCTGCGCGAAAGCCTGGGTTTCCTGGCGCACGAACTCAACACGCCGCTGGCCACGGTGCGCGGCAGCGTGGCGGCCGTGCTCGAACGCCACCGCCCGCCCGAGCCGGGCGACCCGCCGGGCACGGTGCGCTTCGAAGGCCTGGGTCCGAAGGAACTGCTGGCCGCGCTGGAGCGCGCCGAGCGGCGCGCGCTGTATTGCCAGTCGCTGGTGGCCACCTTCGTGCAGTCGGCGCGCGACGCCTACCCGGGCGCGGCGCCCCAGACCGTGAGCGCGTCCGGCCTGCTGGGCGCGTTGCTGGACGAGTACCCGTTCGAGGACCGCGAGCGCCGCTGGGTCGAGGCGGAATTGCGGCACGACTTCCGCCTGCCCGGGCGGCGCGACCTGCTGTACCTGGTGATGTGCACGCTCACCAAGAACGCCATCCTGGCGCTGCGCGAGACCCCCTCGCCGCGCCTGCACGTGGCGGTCGACAGCGTGGCGGGGCCGGGGCAGCCGCGTGGCTTCATCCGCTTCATCGACAATGGCCCGGGCATTGCGCCCGACGTGCTGGCGCGGCTCACGCGCGAGCCGGTGACCACCCGCGCCGCCAGCGGGGGCAACGGCATGGGCCTGATGTTCTGCCAGCGCGTGATGCAGGCCGCGGGCGGGCAGATCCGCGTCAAGTCCATCCTGGGTGAGGGCACCACGGTGGAGCTGATGTTCGAGCGCGGCGTGCAGCCGGTGGACGCGGTGGCCTGAGCCGCGCGGGCCCGCCGGTTCAGTCGGCTTCGCTCACCGCCTCGGCGCCCAGCAGGCGGGCCCGGTACTGACCCGGCGACACGCCGAACCAGCGCTTGTTCGCGCGAAAGAAATTGCTCTGGTCAGCAAAGCCGAGCAGATCGGCCACCTGCGCCAGGGCGTAGCGCGGTTCGGCCAGGTACTTGCGCGCCAGGTCGCGCCGCGCGTTGTCCAGCAGCTGCTGGAAGCTCGTGCCTTCTTCGTGCAGGCGGCGCTGCAACGTGCGGTCGGCCATGGCCAGGCCGCTGGCGATGTCCTCCCGCCGGGGCTCGCCCAGGTGCAGGCAGCGGATGATGGCCTCGCTGGCGCGCTGGCCGACGCGGGCGTTGCCCAGGTGCACCATGCGCGCTTCGATGACGCGCCGGTGCATGTCCAGGAGCGCCGGGTCACTTGAGGGCAGGCGCGTCTCCAGGTCCGCGTTGTCGAGCAGCAGGCGCGTGGCCGGTCGATCGAAACGGACCGGGCAGCCGAAGGCGCGCTGGTAGGGCTCGGCGCTCACCGGCTCGGGAAAGATGAACTCGGCGGCCAGCGCCTGCACCTCGCGCCGCGTGATCCAGCGGCACAGCATGGCCAGCGCGAGCAGGCCGTATTCCTGACGCTGGCGCGGGATCGGCTGCGTATTGCCGATGTGACCCAGCACCAGCCAGCATTGCCCCGTGCCTTGTGGCTCGAGTTCGAAGGTGGCGGCGTCGGAGATCACGGCCAGGTAGCGCGCGAAGCTCTCCAGGCCGCAACGCAGCGTGGGGCTGGCCAGCATCACGTAGGCCACCATGTCGTAGTTGACGTGGCGGGTGGCGAGCTCGCGGTCCATGCCCAGCGCCGGCTGGCCCGACCACGCCACCGCCAGACGCCACAGGCGGCTGATGTCCTCGGCATCGAAGCGGGCTTCGGGCTGCTGCAGCAAGGCGATGTCGATGCCGGCCGCCGCGAAGAGGCGCGGCACGTCCAGCCCCTGCGAGGCAAACATGTCGGCGATGCCCCGGACCCAGGTGACCGAGCTGGTCCGTTTCGCTGGGGGTTGGCGTTGTGAAGTCACTGGATTGGCCACGTTGCGATAGCGGCGCGGGGCACGCCCGTTCCTAGAATTTTTTGCGAGGACGGTGTCGCCAGGCGGAGCCGGATTCAACGGGATTTCAGTGCACGGCGCAAGCTGTTGTTTACCCCGAAAACACGAGGAGACAAGACATGTTCGAAAGCACACCGGTGTCGGTGAAATGGGGCATGGCCGCGGCCTTCGCGCTGCTGGCTGCGTGCGGTGGTGGCACCACGGCCGAGCCACCGACGCCTTCTGCGCCACCCGCGCCCGAAGTCCGACAGCTCGCCCAGGGCAGCGTGCGCGGCGTCGATGCCGCCGCTATCAACGGCACCTACCACTGGAAGGGCATTCCCTACGCCCAGCCGCCGGTGGGCGCGCGGCGCTGGAAGGCGCCGGCCGCGCCCCTGGCCTGGAGCGGCATCCGCGACGCCACCGCCTTCGGCGCCGCCTGCCTGCAGAACGGGCGCATCTATGGCCCCGGCGCCAACAACCGGCACGACGCAACCATCGGCACCACGCTGAACAACCCGGTGGGCAGCGAAGACTGCCTCACGCTCAACGTGTGGCGCCCGGCGAACGGCGGCACCGGCCTGCCGGTGATCGTCTTCGTCCACGGCGGCAGCAACATCTCGGGCTACACGGCCGACCCGGTGTACGACGGCGCGGCCCTGGCGCGCGACACCAACACCGTGGTGGTGACGCTGAACTACCGGCTCGGCGTGCTGGGCTTCATGAACCTGCCACAACTCAAGGGCGGCACCGACCCCGACGAGGACTCGGGCAACTTCGCGCTGCTCGACATCGTGCAGGCCCTGCGCTTCGTGCGCCAGAACGCCGCGGCTTTCGGCGGCAACGCCGACAGGCTCACGCTGATGGGCCAGTCGGCCGGTGCCATCAACGTCTGGGCGCTGATGGCCTCGCCGCTGGCCGCCGGGCTGTTCCAGCAAGCGGTGCCGCTGTCGGGTGGCATTTCCCTGGCGAGCAACCTGCCGCCCGGCACCATCCCCACGCTCAACCCCGCCTCGACCTACCTGACGCAGGCCAACGGGCTGCTCGCGCGCCTGGCCATCGCCGACGGCCTGGCCGCCGACTTGCCCGGCGCGCAGGCCTGGGTCGGCACGCAATCGGCCACGCAGATCGCCGACTACCTGCGCGGCAAGAGCGGCGCCACGCTGCTGAGCACCTTGCTGCTGAACGGGCTCACCGGCTCGGGGCCGATTCCCGATGGCGCGGTGCTGCCCACCGACCCGATCGCCGCCATCGCGGCCGGCCACTACCACCGGGTGCCCGTGCTCGCGGGCAACACGGGCGAGGAGGGCAAGCTCTTCGCGCCCTTCCTCACATTGTTCGGCGGCCCGCCGGGCTTCCGGATCGACGACGCCACGCGCTTCAACATGATGGAAGCCTTCGACCCCGACGCGCCCACGGCGCTCACCGAGGGCGACATCCTCGACGCCGCCTACACGCCGTCGAACACGCCGGTCACCGGCTGGAGCGCGCGCGCGGCGCAGCTGTCCGCCGCCTTCATGGCGCCCAGCCGCGACAACGTGCTGAACACGCTCAAGGCCCGGCAGGCTGAGGTCTGGTATTACCGGTTCGACTGGGCGCAGCAGCCCGCGCCGTGGAACACCGTGTACGGCGCCGCGCACGCCTTCGACCTGCCGTTCCTGTTCGGCAACTTCGGCCCTTCGCTGTTCGCCAACACCATCGGCGGCAACGCCAACCGCAGTGGCCGCCTCGCGCTGTCCGCGCACATGATGGCCACGCTCGGTGCCTTCGCGCACCACGGCAACCCCAACCACGCCGGCCTCGGCGTGAACTGGCAACCCTGGCCGGCGCAACTGCGCTTCGACGCGACGCTGACGGTGCCGCAGATCAGCGTCGTGCCCTGAGCCTGTCCCGGATCGGACATGTCGGGGTTTTCTCTCGGGGAGACGCGGCTCTGCACCGCGCTTCAGCCGCTACGATGAACGCCCCATTCCCTTGCCGGTAGACAGGAGACATTCACATGCTGGGCCAGATGCAGAGCCAACCGCTGCTCATTTCGAACCTCATCGTGCACGCCGAGCGGCACCACGGCGCCACCGAGATCGTTTCGCGCCGCGTCGAGGGCGACATCCACCGCACGACCTGGGCCGAGGTCTCGCGCCGCTCACGCCGGGTGGCCAATGCGCTCGACGGGCTGGGCCTGGCTTTCGGTGACCGGGTGGCCACCCTGGCCTGGAACGGCTACCGCCATCTGGAACTCTATTTCGGCGTCAGCGGCACCGGCCGCGTGCTGCACACGCTCAACCCGCGCCTGCACCCCGAGCAACTGGTGTGGATCGTCAACCACGCCGAGGACCGGGCCCTGTGCTTCGACATGACGTTCCTGCCGCTGGTGAAGGCCGTGTGGAGCAAGTGCCCCACGGTGAAACACTGGATCGCGCTGTGCGACGAGGCTGCACTGCCCGCCGACAGCGGCATCCCCGGCCTCACGAGCTACGAGGCCTGGATCGGCGCGCAGAAGGACAGCTACGCCTGGCCCGAGTTCGACGAGAACAGCGCCTCCAGCATGTGCTACACGAGCGGCACCACCGGCAACCCCAAGGCCGCGCTGTACTCGCACCGCTCCACCACGCTGCACGCTTATGGTGCGGCCATGCCCGACGCCATGGGCTGCTCGGCGCGCGACAGCATCCTGCCCGTGGTGCCCATGTTCCACGTCAACGCCTGGGGCCTGCCGTATTCCGCGGCGGCCGTGGGCTGCAAGCTGGTGTTCCCGGGCCCGGCGCTGGACGGCAAGTCGGTCTACGAACTCATCGAGGCCGAGCGCGTGACCATGGCCGCCGGCGTGCCCACGGTCTGGCAGATGCTGCTGGGGCACCTGCAGCAGAACGGGTTGAAGTTCAGCACCCTCAAGCGCACGGTGATCGGCGGCTCGGCCTGCCCGCCGGCCATGATCAACGCCTTCAACGACCAGTACGGCGTGGACGTGCTGCACGCCTGGGGCATGACCGAGATGTCGCCGCTGGGCACGGTGTGCACGCTGAAGAACGCGCAGCTGGCCTTGCCTGCCGAAGAGCAGCTCAAGGTGCGCCTCAAGCAGGGCCGCGCCATCTTCGGCGTGGACATGAAGATCGTGAACGAGGCCGGCGAGGAGCTGCCCTGGGATGGCAAGGCCTATGGCGACCTGCTGGTGCGCGGGCCCTGGATCATCGCCAGCTACTTCAAGGGCGAGGGCGGCGACCCGCTGCGCTACGACGCCCAGGGCCACGGCTGGTTCCCCACCGGCGACGTGGCCACCATCGACGCCGACGGCTTCATGCAGATCACCGACCGCACCAAGGACGTGATCAAGTCCGGCGGCGAATGGATCAGCTCCATCGACGTGGAGAACATCGCCATGGCGCACCCGGCCGTGGCCATGGCGGCCTGCATCGGCATGAAGCACCCCAAGTGGGACGAACGGCCCATCGTGGTGGTGGTGAAGAAGCCCGGCGCCGAGGTCACGCGCGACGAACTGCTGAAGTTCTACGAGGGCAAGACCGCCAAGTGGCAGATCCCGGACGACGTGGTCTTCGTCGAGGCCATTCCGCTCGGTGCCACCGGCAAGATGCAGAAGATGACGCTGCGCCAGCAGCTGAAGGGTTACGTGCTGCCGGGGCTGTGACGGTCGCTCGGTGACACCCGCGTGGCCGCACCATGACGGCGCGGGGTGTCGCCCAGGGGATAGGAGCCCGGGCAATCCCTGAAGCGCCCCGGTGCCGATGCGACTTACCCTGCGCAGGTTTGTGGTTCAACGGATTCATCAAGGAGACAAAGGCATGAAACTGACCGTGAAGATCCTCGCCGGCGCCGCCATGCTGGCCGCCGCGGGCGCGTCCTTCGCCCAGGCGGGCGAGACCGTGAAGATGGTGCGCATCGACCCCCTGACCGGCCTGCTGGGCCCCGTGGGCGTGAGCCAGTTCAAGGGCTACCAGTTCTTCGCCGAGAAGTTCAGCGGCAAGGGCAACCCGGCCGGCGTGAAGTTCGAGATCACGGCGATCGACAACAAGCTCAGCCCCGCCGAAAGCCTCAACGCGCTGAAGGCGGCCATCGACCAGGGCGCGCGCTACATCATCCAGGGCAACGGTTCCTCGGTCGCGCTGGCGCTGTCCGACGCGGTCGAAAAGCACAACGCGCGCAACCCCGGCAAGGAGGTCATGTACCTCAACGACTCGGCCGTGGACCCGGACCTCACCAACAGCAAGTGCAGCTACTGGCACTTCCGCTTCGACGCCGACACCTCCATGAAGATGGAGGCCATGTCCAGCTTCATCGCCACGCAGCCGGACATCAAGAAGATCTACCTGCTCAACCAGAACTACTCGCACGGCCACCAGGTCGTGAAGTACGCCAAGGAAACCATCGGCCGCAAGCGCCCCGACATCCAGTTCGTCGGCGAAGACCTGCACCCGCTGGCCCAGACGCGCGACTTCGCGCCCTACATCGCCAAGATCAAGGCCGCGGGCGCCGACACCGTGATCACCGGCAACTGGGGCTCCGACCTGTCGCTGCTGATCAAGGCCGCCAACGAGAACGGCTACAACGGCAAGTTCTTCACCTACTACGCCGGTGTCACCGGCACGCCCACCGCGCTGGGCACCAACGGCGCCGGCCGCGTCTACCAGATCGCCTACAACCACTACAACATGGGTGGGCAGATGGAGAAGTGGATGAAGGAGTTCAACCAGAAGTACAACGACGACTTCTACACGGGCTCCACCATCCGCATCTACGAGATGCTGGGCGCGGCCATGGCCAAGGCCAAGTCCACCGATCCGGTCAAAGTGGCCGCCGCCATGGAAGGCCTGAGCGTCAAGAGCTTCAACGGCGAGGTGCAGATGCGCAAGACCGACCACCAGCTGCAGCAGCCGCTGTACATGTCGGTCTGGCAGAAGGCCGACGCCAAGTACCCCTACAGCCCCGAGAAGACCGGCATGACGCTGGCACCGGTGGCGGAGTATCCGAACTACGTATCGAGTACACCCACGAGCTGCCAGATGAAACGCCCGGGTTGAGCGAGCAGAGCTCCCCCGAGGAGCCCGAGGCGGGGTGCCGTTTCGGGCTCTTTCAATTTCAACGATGAAGGTCTGAGGGAATGGAGTTTTTCATCATCTCGATGCTGAACGGGCTGAGCTACGGGCTGCTGCTGTTCATGCTCAGCTCGGGGCTCACGCTGATCTTCAGCATGATGGGCGTGCTCAATTTCGCGCACGCCAGCTTCTACATGCTGGGCGCCTACGTGGGCTACACGGTGGCGCAGTTCGTGGGCTTCTGGCCGGCGCTGGTCATCGCGCCCATCGTGGTCGGGCTCATGGGCGCGGCCTTCGAGCGCCAGTGCCTGCGCCAGGTGCACAAGTACGGCCACGTGCCCGAGCTGCTGGTCACCTTCGGCCTGTCCTACGTCATCGTCGAGCTGGTGCAGCTCATCTGGGGCCGCATTGCCGTGGAGTTCCGCCCGCCGGAGTTGCTGCAGGGCCCCGTCTTCACCCTCATCAACCATTCCCTCGATGGCCTGCGCCTGGTCTGGGGCGCGGCCGCGCCCGAGCTGTGCAGCGCCACCGACGCCGCGGTGCGCGTGGTCTGCTCGCCGTTCCCCGCCACGCGCGGCTTCATGATGCTGGTGGCGGTGGTGATGCTGCTGTCGGTCTGGCTGCTGCTCACGCGCACCCGCATCGGCCTGGTGATCCAGGCCGCGCTCACGCACCCGCAGGCCGTGGAGGCCCTGGGCCACAACGTGCCGCGCGTGTTCATGCTGGTGTTCGGTGCGGGCTCCGCACTGGCCGGCCTGGCCGGTGTCATCGGCGGGAGCACCTTCCTCACCGAACCGGCCATGGCCGCCACGGTGGGCTCGGTCATCTTCGTGGTGGTGGTGGTCGGCGGCATGGGCTCGCTCTCGGGCGCCTTCGTGGCCTCGCTGCTGATCGGCGTGATCCAGACCTTCGCGGTGGCCTTCGAGTACTCGCTGCTCACGCTGTTCGAGCAGATCGGCGTCCCGCTGTCCGACAGCCTGCGCAACAACTCCTACATCCGGCTCACGCTGTCGCAGGTGGCGCCCATCCTGCCGTACCTGTTCCTGGTGCTGATCCTGATCTTCCGCCCGCGTGGCCTCCTGGGCAAACGCGAGACATGAAAAACATGAATACACCCCAGCCGCGCTTTGCGCGACCCCCTGAAGGGGGCGTTACCAGCGGCCCGGCAAAGCCGGTTCCGCGGTACCTCCCGGTTCGACCTGGGCATGCGTCGCGCATGGCCATCTGGGGCGGCTTTGCCCTGCTGCTCGCCATCGCGCCGCTCATCTGGGGCAGCGGCCTGGGCCTGACGGTGCTCTCGCAGATGGGCATCGCCATCATCGCCTGCCTGTCCTACAACATGCTGCTGGGGCAGGGCGGCATGCTCAGCTTCGGGCACGCGGTCTACACCGGCCTGGGTTCGTTCATGGCCATCCATGCGCTCAACCGGGTCACCGAAGGCGCCATGCAGATGCCCGTGTCGCTGATCCCCATCGTGGGCGGCCTGGCGGGCCTGTTCTTCGCGGTGCTGTTCGGCTACGTCACCACGCGCAAGTCGGGCACCACCTTCGCCATGATCACGCTGGGCCTGGGCGAGCTGGTGTTCGCGCTCTCGCTCATGATTCCCGAGTTCTTCGGCGGGGAAGGCGGCGTCTCGGGCGACCGCATGGCGGGCGAGCCCTTCATGGGCATCACCTTCGGGCCGCAGCGGCAGGTGTACTACCTCATCGCGGTCTACACCTTCGTTTGCGTGGCGCTCATGTACGCCTTCACGCGCACGCCGCTGGGCCGCATGCTCAACGCCGTGCGCGACAACCCCGAGCGAGTGGAGTTCGTGGGCTACGACACGCAGAAGGTGCGCTACCTGGCCTTCATCATCGCGGGCTTCTTCGCCGGCATCTCGGGCGGCCTGGCCGCGCTCAACTTCGAGATCGTCACGGCCGAGGTGGTGGGCGCCGCGCGCTCGGGCGCCTACCTGCTGTTCACCTTCCTGGGCGGCGCCACCTTCTTCTTCGGGCCCATCATCGGCGGCGTGCTGATGGTGCTGGCGCTGATCCTGCTGTCGGAGCTCACCAACGCCTGGCTGCTGTACCTGGGGCTCATCTTCCTCTTCATGGTGATGTACGCGCCCGGCGGCATCGCGGCGCTCATCATGATGAACGTTCGCGTGGCCGCGTACGGCCGCCTGCGCGAACTCACCGGCAGCTACCTCGCGCTCATCGCCGCCACCGTGGTGATGCTGCTGGGCGCGGCGGCCATCATCGAGATGGTCTACCACCTGCAGCTCAGCACCACGCTGGGCGACGAACTGAACTTCCTGGGCCTGACGCTGCACGCGCGCGGCTGGGCGAGCTGGATCGGCGCGGTGCTGGTCGCGGCGGTGGGCTTCGGCCTGTTCGAGCTCACGCGCAAGCGCTTCGCGCGCCGCTGGGGCGCGATCCAGGAAGACATCGAAAACCAGATCAAGCAGAAGGAGGCGGCGTGAGCGGACCCGCACCCACCCCGGCGCTGGAACTGAAAGACCTGCGCAAGAGCTTCGGCAAGACCGAGATCATCCGCGGCGTGAACCTGGCCGTGCGGCCCGGCGAGCGCGTGGGCATCATCGGCCCCAACGGCGCGGGCAAGTCCACGCTGTTCAACCTCATCAGCGGGCGCTTCGCTCCCACCAGTGGCCAGGTGCTGCTCAACGGCCAGCGCATCGACGGCAAGCGACCCTTCGAGATCAACCGCGCGGGCCTGTCGCGCAGCTTCCAGATCACCAACATCTTCCCCAAGCTCAGCGTGTTCGAGAACCTGCGCTGCGGGGTGCTGTGGAGCCTGGGCTACCGCTACACCTTCCTGAAGTTCCTGGCCGACCTGACCGACGCGAACGAACGCGCCGAGCAGTTGCTGCACATGATCCAGCTCGACCGCAAGCGCGACGTGCTGGCCATGAACCTCACCTACGCCGAACAGCGCGCGCTGGAGATCGGCATCACCATCGCCGGTGGCGCCAACGTGATCCTGCTCGACGAGCCCACGGCCGGCATGAGCAAGAGCGAAACCAGCCGCTTCATCGCGCTCATCAAGGAAGTGACCGAAGGCAAGACCCTGCTGACCGTGGAGCACGACATGGGGGTGGTGTTCGGCCTGGCCGACCGCATCGCCGTGGTGGTGTACGGCGAGGTGCTGGCCTTCGACACGCCCGACGCGGTGCGGGCGAACGAGCGCGTGCAGGAGGCCTACCTGGGTTCCCATGTGGCCGAAGCGCAGGAAGCGGGGCACTGACCATGCTGAAGATCGAGAACCTGCACGCCTACTACGGCAAGAGCCACGTCCTGCATGGCGTGGACTTCGAGGTGCGCGCCGGCGAGATCGTGGCGCTGCTGGGCCGCAACGGATCGGGCCGCTCCACCACCGCCAAGGCCGTGATGGGCCTGGTGGACTGCGAAGGCAGCGTGTCGTGGAAGGGCCAGGAGATCGTGGGCCGCAAGGCCTACGAGGTGGCCCACCTGGGCCTGGGCTATGTGCCCGAGAACCGCGACATCTTCCCCACGCTCACGGTGCACCAGAACCTCATGCTCGGCCAGAAGGGCGCGGGCAAGGGCTCGCGCTGGGGCTTCGACGACATGTACGCCATGTTCCCGCGCCTGAAGGAGCGCCAGCACACCGAGGCCGGCGTGCTCTCCGGCGGCGAGCAGCAGATGCTGACCATGTGCCGCACGCTGATGGGCGACCCGGACCTGATCATGATCGACGAGCCCACCGAGGGCCTGGCCCCCAAGATCGTGGAACTGGTGGCCGAGTACCTGCAGGCACTCAAGGCGCGCGGCGTGTCGGTGCTGCTGATCGAGCAGAAACTCACCATCGCCATGCGCATCTCCGACCGCGCCCTGGTGATGGGGCACGGCAGCATCGTCTTCGACGGCACCCCGGAACAGTTGAAGGCCGACCCGGCGGTGCGCAAGGAGTGGCTGGAGGTCTGAGTCCGGCTCAGGTCGGCGGTGCCGGGTCGGGCGTGGCGCCTGCCCGCACGCCGCAGTACTGCCACAGCGCGCGTTCGGTGGCCTCGAGCAGTTCGCGCAGTTCGCGGGCCCAGGCGGTGCCCGTGGGCCGCTGGCCTTCCAGCCAGGCGGCGTAGCGCTCGCGCGAGCGCGCGTGCAGCGTCTGGGCGCCGACCTCGCCGGCCAGGCCCACCAGCGCATGCAGCGAAGCCGACACCGACTCGCGGTCGCTGGCGGCGGCCGCCTGCTCCAGCGACTGCACGTGGCGCCGCAGGTCCAGCAGGGCGCGTGGCAGCAGGTCGTCCAGCAGGCCCAGGCGGCGGAAGTTCTCGATGCGCGCGGTGTTCAGCAGCTCGGCCGCCGGCGCCGGCGTGGGGGGCACCGGCGCGGTGCTGCGGCCTTCCAGTGCCGCGCTCAGCGCGCGCTGCAGCGCCGTCGGGTCGATGGGTTTGCCCAGCACACCCTGCATGCCGGCCTCGCGGGCGCGGGCCTGCACGGTGGGTGAATCATTGGCGGTGAGCGCCAGCACGGGCACGCGGCCCGCATCGCCGGCCATGGCACGCAGGCGCCGCGTGGCGGCGATGCCGTCGAGCCCGGGCATGTTGATGTCCATGAGGATCGCGTCGGGCAACTGGCCGGCCTCCAGCATGTCCAGCGCCTGCTGGCCGTGTTCGGCCTCCAGCACGGTGAGGCCCAGCTCGCCCACCAGGGCGCGCGCGATGGTGCGGTTGAGCGGCTGGTCGTCGACGATGAGCACGCTGCGCCCGGCGAGCGAGACGCTGGCCGGTGCCACGGTGGTGACCGGCGCGCCCGCGGGCGCCAGCGGAAAGCGCAGCGTGAATTCGGTGAAGCGGCCCCATTCGGAGCGGCATTCGATGTCCCCGCCCAGGCCGCGCATGACGCGGCGGCAGAAGGACAGGCCCAGGCCCGTGCCTTCGGCCTTGCCGGTGGTCTGGAATTCCTCGAACAGGTGCGGCACGAACTCGGGCACGATGCCCGGTCCGCTGTCACGAACCAAGACGCTGGGCACGGGCCGGGTGGTGACCGTGAGCCGCACCGTCATGTCCGGGTGCACAGGCGCGTAGTACAGCGCGTTCTTCAGCAGGTTGAAGAACACCAGTTCCACCGCCGTGGGGTCGCCACGGAAGCGGAAGTCCTGCTCCACCACGACCTGCACGCGCTCGCGGTGTTCGGCGGCATCGAAGGCGAAGTGCTGCACCGCCCTGTGCACGGTCTCGGCGGCCGAGAGGGTGTGCAAGCGGCCCTGGTCGGGCGCGTCCGGTTGCAGTTGCTTGAGCGTGATCTCGATCGCCTGCAGCCCGCGTGCGATGGCCTCGTGACCCTGTTGGACATTGGCCCGCAACTGCTGCACCTGGCTTTGCGCGAGAGCGACCGACTGGTCGGCGCCGCGACCGCCGATGGCATTGGCGATGTTGTCGAGCGCGTGGCGCACCTGCGCCAGGGGCGTGCGCATCTCGTGCGCGACAGAGCCGGCCAGACCGATGTAGACGCGGCGCATGCGCTCGAGTTCGACGCGCTTCTGGCCTTGTTGCGACAAGGCGCCGCCGGCCACCAGCAAGGCGGATCCGCCCGCGGCGAAGACGAAGTCGCGCGGCACGGCGGGGTTGGGGTCGAAGACGAAGTACAGGCCCAGCGCGAGCGCGTAACCGAGCAACAGGATGGTGACACTGTTGCGCCAATCGGCCAGCAGCACGATGAGCACCGTGCACATCACCATGTTCACCACGAAGGGTGTGCCGCCCCCGTTGAGCAGCATGGTGTACGACATCAGGAAGGACAGCGAGTAGAAGACCACCCACCAGGAATACGCGATGTAGTAGGGCTTCAGGCGCTCGGGCCACCAGCGGCGCAGTGCCAGACCCAGGCAGAGCACGACGGCGGGCAGGCGCCACCACAGGTCGTCGTAGCCGCCGTCTCCCGCGGCGCGGCGCAGCACGTACAGCACGGGAAAGGCGATGACGCCCACAACGCCGATCCATTGCAGCAGCGGCCGGTCCAGCTCGTGGTGGGCCCGGTAGCGGTCGAAAAGGCTCCCCCCGCGTTTGCGCATGCGTTTCCTCGCCTGTCGGTGTCACCTCCCTTGCCATCCAGGGAGTGGGGCGCGCCGGCGGTGGCCGCCGGCGCGCGGGTCACTGTAGCAGCAGTGCTTCGCTGGCGGATTCCAGCGGGGCCGGCGCCGTCACGGGTTCGTCGATGTGGAAGGCCCGCATGGACGCCTCGACGGACGCGTGGACCAGCGCGCAGTCCAGGCCGGCCTGACTGCGCAAGGCGTGGATCTGGAAGCCGAAGCGGCGGTACAGGCGCGTCATGCGCATCACGCAGGAGCCGTGCATGTGGTCCACGTGCTCGCGGCGCATCAGCTCCATCAGCGACAGGCGCAGCAGCGGCGTCAGCAGATCGGCGCGGCGGTGCTCGGGCGCCATCACCAGGCGGCCCACCTCCCAGCTGTTGCGGCCCAGGATGGCGGGATCGGTGACCAGGTCGGCCCAGAAGCGCTCGGTCAGCGTCAGGCCATGGCCCGAGGGAATGAAGCGGATGGTGGCGATGGCTTCGTGGCCGCGCATCAGGGCCATGACCACGCCCGCGTCGTCCTTGTTGTCTTCCAGGGCGGCCAGGCCGGGGTCCAGCAGGTACTCGGACTTGAAGTCGGCCAGGTCGCGCAGGTGGGCGATGCGCATGCGGTCGGCGCGTGTGGGCAGCACGAGGGCGCTCAGCGGCTCGGGCGCCTGCCAGGGTGTGACGCCCGGCGCGGACCACGGGACGACGGGCTGACCGAGGACGCGCGCGCCAGGGGGGGATGTGACAGTGGTGAGGTTCTTGATCAGGTCCATGGGAATTCTCCAAACGAAAAGCGATGGGCGGTGGCAGCAAGGTGTGCCAAAGTTGGCACTTGGACATTGTCAATCGCGCATGTCTCACGCAGGAGTCGTGAAAGCCTGGTGTCGCGTGCGGCAGACGCTGTCTGTCGGTCCGCGCGCTGCTTCGGCTTTTGAAGCAGGCGGCGAACGTTTCGGGGGCGATTAGCACCGCCGTATTCGTTTTGATTCCGCGTGGCGTCACACGTAGCGATAACGTCCGCCCGCGTGTTTTGTCCCACCCGCGACAAACGCGGTTGGCGCCCTGGAGGTGCCTTTCTAGAATGTCAAAATCGAACGACCGTTCTTTTCCCCAAACCGCCATCGAAGGAACCCACATGACGGCTGAGTACAAGGTCCATGGAGACATCGCGCTGATCACGCTCAACAACCCGCCGGTCAATGGCCTGGGCCTGGCCACGCGCCAGGGCATCACGGCCGGGCTGGAACAGGCGCAGGCCGACCCGGCCGTCAAGGCCGTCGTGCTCACGGGCGCAGGCAAGGCGTTTTCGGGCGGCGCGGACATCAAGGAGTTCGGCACGCCCAAGGCGCTGGCCGAACCCAACCTGCTGAGCGTGATCCTGGCGGTGGAGAACTGCAGCAAGCCCGTGGTGGCCGCCATCCACAGCGTGGCCATGGGCGGTGGGCTCGAGCTCTCCCTGGGTTGCCACTACCGCATCGCCGCGCCGGGCGCCAACATCGCGCTGCCCGAAGTCAAGCTGGGCCTGATCCCCGGCGCCGGTGGCACGCAGCGCCTGCCGCGCGTGCTGGGCGTGGAGGCCGCGCTCAACATGATCGTCAGCGGCGAGCCGGTGAAGAGCGAGATGCTCGCGCAACTGCCTGGCCAGAAGCTGTTCGACAGGATGGCCAGCAGCCCCGAGAAGCTGCTCGACGAAGCGATGGCCTTTGCGAAGGAAGTGGCGGCGAAGCACGCCGACGGCAGCCCGCTGCCGCTGGTGCGCCACCTGCCCTGCAAGCACAAGGACGGTGACGCCTACTTCCAGTTCGCGCGCAACATGGTCAAGGGCATGGCCAAGAACTTCCCCGCGCCGGCCAAGTGCGTGGACGCGGTGGAAGCCGCCACCAGGCAGAAGTTCGACCAGGGCATGCTCACCGAGCGCGAGATGTTCATCAACCTGATGTGGACGCCCGAGTGCCGCGCGCTGCGTCACCTGTTCATGGCCGAGCGCGCCGCGAGCAAGATCCCCGACGTGCCGGAAGACACGCCGCAGCGCAAGATCGAGAAGGTCGCCGTCATCGGCGCCGGCACCATGGGTGGCGGCATCTCCATGAACTTCCTCAACGCGGGCATTCCTGTGACCATCCTGGAGATGAAGCAGGAAGCCCTGGACCGTGGCGTGGGCGTGATGCGCGGCAACTACGAGGCGCAGGTCAAGAAGGGCAAGCTCAAGCAGGACAAGCTCGACCAGCGCATGGGCCTGCTCAAGACCACGGTGGACTACAACGACATCAAGGACGCCGACCTCGTGATCGAGGCCGTGTTCGAGGAGATCGGCGTCAAGGAGACGGTGTTCAAGAAGCTCGACGAGGTGATGAAGCCCGGCGCCATCCTCGCGTCCAACACCTCCACGCTGGACGTCAACAAGATCGCCAACTTCACCAAGCGCCCGCAGGACGTGGTGGGCCTGCACTTCTTCAGCCCGGCCAACGTGATGAAGCTGCTGGAGGTGGTGCGTGGCGACAAGACCGCCAAGGACGTGATGGCCACCGTGATGGCCGTGGCCAAGAAGATCAAGAAGACGGCGGTGGTCTCCGGCGTGTGCGACGGCTTCATCGGCAACCGCATGATCGAGCAGTACGGCCGCCAGGGCGGCTTCCTGCTCGACGAGGGCTGCACCCCGGCGCAGGTGGACCGCGCCATCGAGAAGTTCGGCTTTGCCATGGGCCCGTTCCGCATGGGCGATCTGGCCGGCAACGACATCGGCTGGGCGATCCGCAAGCGCCGCTACACCGAGAAGCCCGACATGAAGTACAGCAAGACCGCCGACCTGCTGTGCGAGAAGGGCCGCTTCGGCCAGAAGGTGGGCAAGGGCTGGTACGACTACGTGCCCGGCAAGCGCGACGCCATTCCCAACGCCGAGGTGGAGCAGATGATCGCCGAGCACCGCAAGGCGCTGGGCATCACGCCGCGCAAGATCTCCGACGAGGAGATCGTGCAGCGCCTGGTGTTCTCGCTGGTGAACGAGGCCGCGCACATCCTGGAAGAGGGCATCGCCAACAAGCCCAGCGACATCGACGTGGTCTACATCTTCGGCTACGGCTTCCCGGTGCACCGCGGCGGCCCGCTGAAGTATGCGGACGAGGTGGGCCTGTTCAACGTGGCGCAGGCCATGAAGCGCTTCCAGAAGAACCCGCTGGACGACGCGAAATTCTGGGAACCCGCGCCGCTGATCCAGCGCCTGGTGGCCGAAGGCAAGAACTTCAACGGCTGATGGCCGCGATCGAATCAGGAGATATCACATGAGCAACGCCGTCATCGTTTCCACCGCCCGCACGCCGCTGACCAAGAGCTGGAAGGGCGCCTTCAACATGACCCATGGCGCCACCCTGGGTGGCCACGCCGTTCGCGCCGCGCTGGAGCGCGCGGGCGTGGAGGGCGCCGCCGTCGAGGACGTGATCATGGGCTGCGCCAACCCCGAGGGCGCCACCGGTGCCAACATCGCGCGCCAGATCGCCCTGATGGCCGACCTGCCCGTGAGCGTCTCGGGCATGACCGTCAACCGCTTCTGCTCCTCGGGCCTGCAGACCATCGCCATGGCCGCCCAGCGCGTGATCGCGGGTGAGGGCGATGTCTACGTGGCCGGTGGCGTGGAGAGCATCTCCTGCGTGCAGCAGGAGATGAACATGCACATGCTGCGCGACCTCGAGCTGGACAAGAAGAAACCCGAGATCTACTGGAGCATGCTGCAGACCGCCGAGCAGGTGGCCAAGCGCTACAACATCAGCCGCGACGCGATGGACGAGTACGGCGCCGCCAGCCAGCAGAAGGCCTGCGCGGCCCAGGCCGCCGGCAAGTTCAACGACGAGATCGCGCCGATCACGGTGACCGCAGGCGTGGCTGACAAGGTCATGGGCCTCATCACCAAGAAGGTGACCGTGAGCGCCGACGAGGGCCTGCGCGAGGGCACGACCAAGGAAGGCATCAGCGGCATCAAGCCGGCGCTGCCCGGGGGTGTCATCTCGGCCGGCAACGCCAGCCAGTTCAGCGACGGCGCGGGCGCCTGCGTGGTGGTGAGCGAGCAGTACGCCGCCTCGAAGAACCTCAAGCCCATCGGCCGCTTCCTCGGCTTCGCCGTGGCCGGTTGCGAACCCGACGAGATGGGCATCGGCCCGGTCTTCGCGGTGCCCAAGCTGCTCAAGAAGCTGGGCCTGAAGGTGAGCGACATCGACCTGTGGGAGCTCAACGAGGCCTTCGCGGTGCAGGTGATCTACTGCCGCGACAAGCTCGGCATCCCGGACGAGCGCCTGAACGTCAACGGCGGCGCGATCGCGGTCGGCCACCCCTACGGCGTGTCGGGCCAGCGCCTCACCGGCCACGCGCTGATCGAGGGCAAGCGCCGCGGCGCCAAGCACGTGTGCGTGACGATGTGCATCGGCGGCGGCATGGGCGCTGCAGGAGTATTTGAAGTGTTGTGACGCCGCGCGTTGCGCGGTCGCACAACGCCCCCCGCGCCGCTTCGCGTCACCCCCCGGAGGGGGGCGATGCCTGTGGACCGGCAAAGCCGGATCCACGGCATCCTGGGTTCAGACACGCGCTCCGGATGCCGGCCTTCGTTCTGTCTGACTGATGGAGAACCCATGTCCCTTCGCCCCACCGTCGACTTCCTTCTGAATGACTGGCTCGGGGTCGAATCCCTGAACCAGCGCGAGCGCTTCGCCGACCACAGCCGTGAGACCTTCGACGCGGTGCTCGACACCTGCGAGCGCATCGCGCGCGAGAAGTACGCGCCCTTCAACCGCACGGTGGACACGCAGGAGCCGCATTTCGATGGCGAGCGCGTGGTCCTGCCGCAGGCCACGCACGACGCGCAGAAGGCCTACGCCGAGAGCGGCATGCTCAGTGCCGCGCAGGACTATGCGATCGGCGGCATGCAGTTGCCTTACACGGTGGAGGCGGCGGCCAACGCCTTCTTCGCCATGGCCTCGGTCAGCATCGGCAGCGGCATGCTCACCGTGGGCAACGCCAACCTGCTGATGGCGCACGGCACCGAGACGCAGAAGCGCGTGTTCGCGCTCAATGAGTTCTCGGGCCGCTGGTCCGGCACCATGTGCCTGAGCGAGCCGCAGGCCGGCTCCAGCCTGAGCGACGTGGCCACGCGCGCCGTGCCCGATGGCGATGACTTCATGAGCGACCCGCTGGGCCCGCGCTTTCGGCTCAAGGGCAACAAGATGTGGATCTCGGCCGGCGAGCACGAGCTCACCGAGAACATCATTCACCTGGTGCTGGCGAAGATTCCGGGGCCGGATGGCAAGTTGCCGCCAGGCGTCAAAGGCATCTCACTCTTCATCGTGCCCAAGAAACTGGTGGACGCGGACGCGAAGCTGACCGGCGAGCGCAACGACGTGGCCCTGGCCGGCCTGAACCACAAGTGCGGCTGGCGCGGCACCACCAACACGCTGCTCAACTTTGGCGAAGGCAAGTTCCCCGCACGCGCGGATGGCGCAAGCGGCCTGGACGGCCGCGGGGCGGGCGCCATCGGCTACCTCGTCGGCCAGCCCGGCGAGGGCCTGCGCTGCATGTTCCACATGATGAACGAGGCCCGCATCGGCGTGGGCATGGCCGCCACCATGCTGGGCATGGCGGGTTACCACGCGTCCCTCGACTACGCGAAGAACCGCCCGCAAGGCCGCCCCGTGGGGCCCGAGGGCAAGGACCCTTCCAGGCCGCAGAGCCGCATCATCGAACACGCCGATGTGAAGCGCATGCTGCTGGCCCAGAAGAGCTACTGCGAGGGCGCGCTGGCGCTGGAGCTGTACTGCGCGCGCCTGGTCGACGAGCAGCACACCGGCGCGCCCGAGGCCGCCGACGAGGCGCGGCTGCTGCTGGAGGTGCTCACGCCCATCGCCAAGAGCTGGCCCAGCGAGTGGTGCCTGGAGGCCAACAGCCTGGCCATCCAGGTGCACGGCGGCTACGGCTACACGCGCGATTTCCCGGTGGAGCAGTACTGGCGCGACAACCGCCTGAACATGATCCACGAGGGCACGCACGGCATCCAGGCCATGGACCTGCTGGGCCGCAAGGTGCTGATGGAGAACGGCCGCGGCCTGCAACTGCTGGCGCAGCGCATCAACGGCACCATCGAGCGCGCCATGCACGTGCCCGACCTGGCGGTGCATGGCAATGCCCTGGGCCAGGCGCTGGCTCAGGTGGGCGCAGCCACCAAGGCCGCCTGGGCCACCGGCCAGCCGGCCGAGGCTCTGGCCAACGCCGTGCCCTACCTGCAGGCCTTCGGCCACACCGTGCTGGCCTGGATCTGGCTCGACGTGGCCCTGGCCGCGCACGCCGCGCCCGACGGCCCGGCGCGCACCGGCCGGCTGGGCGCGATGCGCTTCTTCTTCCACTACGAGCTGCCGAAGATCGGCGCCTGGCTCGGGGTGGTGAGCCGGCGCGATGCGACCTGCGCGGCGCTGCCGGAAGAGGCGTTCTAGGTGTTGAGTTGCAATAGGTTGTTCCCGGAGAGCCGGGAGGCCGGAGGCTTGTAGCCGAGGGCC
>NZ_WVZN01000047.1 GCF_011772445.1 Hydrogenophaga sp.
AATGGGAGTCGCTGGTGGCCAATCTGGCTGCCACCTGGGCCGGCACATCCGCCTACGTCACCGACGCGCTGTGGTCGCCCCTGGCCGCGCCGGGCGCCGATGCCGATCGCCTGTTGTGCCTGCCGGGCCACCAGCTCGACCCACTCACCGAGGCCTTGCTGGCCCGCTGGGGCGAGCGGGCCGGGCGGCTGACCTGGTCCGCGCCGGCCGAGGCCGCGCCGCGCGTGTGGACCTGCGAGGACTTCGAGGCCGAGGCGCAGGCCGCGGCCGCCTGTGCCATTGCGCACCTCAACGCCGGGCGCGCGCCGGTGGCGCTGATCGCCAACGACCGCCTGCTCACGCGCCGCGTCAGCGCCCTGCTCGTGGGCGCGGGCGTGCGGCTGCGCGACGAGACCGGCTGGAAGCTGTCCACCACCCGCGCCGCCGCCAGCCTGATGGCACTGCTGCGCGCGGCCGACGCTCGCGCCAGCACCGACGAGGTGCTCGACTGGCTCAAGCTGGCGCCCGCGTTCTCGCCGCCGGTGGTGGATGCGCTGGAGCGTCGCCTGCGGCAGAAGGGCGTGGCGCGCTGGGCCGCCGTGCCCATGGACTGGCGCGAGGCCGACATCGACGCGCAGCGCGCCGAATTGCAGGCCGCACGGCCCCTGCTGCATTGGCTCAAGGACACGGCGCAGGCGCTGGAGCGCAGCGGGCAGTGGGCGACGCTGCAGGCCGACGAAGCCGGCCGCCAGTTGATCGGCGTGCTGCGCCTGGGCGAAGGTGCGCACGAACTCGATGGCCTGGGTGAAGCCGCCACCGGCCCGCGCGGGGCGGCGCGCTGGTCGCTCGCGGCCTTTGGTGCCTGGGTGCGCGACGTGCTGGAGGGCGCGGTGTTCCAGCCCACCGTGGCCGGCGCGCCGCAGGTCGTGGTGCTGCCCCTGCAGCAGCGCCTGGGGCGTCGCGTGGCGGCTGTGGTGGCGCCCGGTTGCGACGAGCGTCACCTGAGCGCCAGCCCCGAGCCCGACAGCACCTGGACCGCCGCGCAACGCGAACTGCTGGGCCTGCCCGATCGCGACGCCCTGGCGCGCGCGGCGGCCTCGGCCTGGGCACACCTGTTCGCAGGCCCGCCGGTGGACGCGCTGTGGCGCCGCCACGATGCCGGCGAAGCGCTGCTGCCCAGCCCCTTCATCGACGGCTGCGATGCGGGCACCGCCGAGTCCCTGCTCGATCCGCGCGCGGTGGCGGCGGGCGGCACGCCCCGGCCGCGCGCCAGCGCACCCGCACTGCTGCCCGATCGCTTGTCGGCCAGCGCCTACGACGACCTGCGCACCTGTCCCTACCGCTTCTTCGCGCGCCGCCAGTTGCGCCTGGATGAGGCGGACGAACTCGACGCCGAACCCGACCAGAGCGACCTGGGCAACTGGCTGCACGAGGTGCTCAAGCGCTTTCACGAGGCGCGCGGCGACGAGCGCCCCGGCGAGGACGCCGACCGCGCCGCGCTGGACTCCCTGGCCGGCGCGTTGGCCGAGGAAATGGGCTTGGGCGACGACATGCAGGCCGGCGGCTTCCTGCCGTACCGCGCGCAATGGCCCGCGCTGCGCGAGGCCTACCTGCACTGGCTGTGGCCGCACGAGGCACAGGGCTGGCGCTTCGTGGCGGCCGAGGCCGAGCGCGAGCAGCGCGCGGGCCGCTGGACCTTGTACGGCCGGCTCGACCGCATCGACGCGCGGCAAGACGGGGAGGGCGACGAGCGCTTCGTCATCGACCACAAGACCGAGAGCCGCACCCGCACCGAGGCGCGCGTGAAGGAGCCGCTGGAGGACACGCAGCTCGGCTTCTACGCCGCGCTGCTGCCCGCGCAGCGCCTGCGCGCGGCCTACCTCAGCATCGTCGATGCGCGCGCTGAGCGCGACGAGCCGGCGAAGCTGATCGAGCAGACCGAGGTGCTGATGGCGCGCGACGCGATCGTGCAAGGCCTCGTGAACGACATGGAACGCGTGGCCGGCGGCGCCGCGATGCAGGCCCTGGGCGAGGGCACGGCCTGCGATTTCTGCGCGGCACGCGGCCTGTGCCGCAAGGACTTCTGGCAACCGGTGGCCGGCGGCGCGGAGGAAGCCGCATGACCGGGCTCGCCTACCGCGTCGATGGCCAGCCCGTGGGGCCGCAGGCCTTCTACGCGCGCGCCTGCGACCCGGCGCGCAGCGTGGCCGTGGAGGCCTGCGCGGGCGCGGGCAAGACCTGGATGCTGGTCTCGCGCATCCTGCGCGCGCTGCTCGACGGGGCGCCACCGCAGGACATCCTGGCCATCACCTTCACCAAGAAGGCCGCCGGTGAAATGCGCGAGCGGCTGCAACAGGTGGTGGCCGAGTGGGCCACGCAGAGCGACGACGAGCTGTGCGCCGGCCTGGTGATGCGCGGCCTGCCCGAGGCGTCGGCGCGCGCCTTGGTGCCCGCCGCGCGCGGCCTGCGCGAGCGGCTGCGCCGGCACGGCCGCCCGGTGCAACTGCGCACCTTCCACAGCTGGTTCGCGGCGCTGCTGCGCGGCGCGCCGTTGTCGGTGCTGCAGGAGCTGGGCCTGCCGCCACAGTACGAGCTGCAGGAAGACGACAGCGCCATCCTTCAGCGCCTGTGGCCGCGCTTCTACGCCGAACTCGCGCGGGACGGGGCCGCGCGCGAGGACTTCTTCGCCAGCGTGGCCGACATCGGCCGCCACCAGACCCTCACCGCGTTGCGCAACGCCGCTTCCAAGCGCGTGGAGTTCCTGTGGGCCGACGCCGTGGGCGCGGTGGATGGCGCGGTGCAGTCGCTGGCCGAGCAGATGCCCGACTGGGCCGGCGCGGGCGATGACCCCATCGCGTGGCTGGTGCGCGGCGAACGCTTCCGCGCCGAACTGCTGGCCGCGGCCCAGGCGCTGGGCGGTTTCGCCAAACTCAAGAAGGCCGAGACCGCCGCGCGCGCACTGGAAACCGCCGTCACCGACGGCAACGGCCGCGCCGCGATCGACGCGCTCACCACCGCCAAGGGCACGCCGCGCAAGCTGGGCGAACAGCCCGACGCGCTGCCCGCCGTGCAGGCGGCGCACGACCGCATCGAAGAAGCCCTGCTGGCCGAGCGCCAGCACCGCGCCTGGGTGCACCACCAGCGTCTGGCGCGGCTCACCCGGGTGCTGCTGCGCGTGCTGGCCGAACTCAAGCGCGAACGCGGCTGGGTCGACATGAACGACGTCGAAGGCGCCGCGCGCCGCCTGCTGGGCGATGCCGAACTCTCCGGCTGGCTGCAGCAGCGCCTGGACGCGCGCGTGCGCCACCTGCTCATCGACGAATTCCAGGACACCAACCCGCTGCAGTGGCAGGCCCTGTATGGCTGGCTCGCGGCCTACTCGGGCGCGGGGCCAGGGGAGGCGCCCAGCGTCTTCATCGTGGGCGACCCCAAGCAGTCCATCTACCGCTTCCGCCGCGCCGAACCGCAGGTGTTCCGCGCGGCCCAGGCCTTCGTGGTGCAGGGCCTGGGGGGCTCGCTGCTGGCCTGCGACCACACGCGCCGCTGCGCCATCGCCGTGGTGGACGCCGTGAACGCCGCCATGCAGCAGGCGGTGGAGGCGGGCGAATACGGCGAGACGGTGGGCGCGGCGTTTCGCCCGCACACCACCGCCAGCGCCGAGGCCGGCGCGGTGCTGGCCCTTCCCGTGGTGCCGCGCAGCGCGCGCGAACGTGCCGAGGCGGCCAACACCGACCCCGAGGCCTGGCGCGACAGCCTGTCCACGCCGCGCCACCTGGCGGACGACGCCATGAGCGAACTCGAGGCGCGCCAGGCGGCCGACTGGATCGCCGCCGAGGTGGCCGCCGGCCGCGTGCGGCCCGACGACGTGATGGTGCTCGCGCGCAAGCGCGAACGCCTGGGCTGGATGCACGAGGCCCTGCGCGAGCGCGGCATCGCCAGCGAACAGCCCGAGAAGCTCGATCTGGCCGACGCGCCCGCGGTGCAGGACGTGATCGCGCTGATCGACGCCCTGGTCTCGCCGGGACACGACCTGAGCCTGGCGCGCGCGCTGCGCTCGCCCATCGGCGGCTGGGGCGACGACGATCTGGCCGCGTTGGCCACCGCCGTGCGCACCGCCGGCCCCGGCGCGCGCTGGTGGCCCGTGCTGCTGCAGGCCGCGCAAGCGCCCGATGCCGCGCCGCTGTGGCGCGACACCGCCCTGCGCTGGCAAGGCTGGCGCGAGGCGCTGCTGAATCTGCCCCCGCACGACGCGCTGTCGCTCGTGTTCCGCGAAGCCGATCTGCTTGCCCGCTTCGCGCAGGCCGTGCCACCCGCGCAGCGCGCCGCCACGCAGGCCCAGTTGCAGGCCCTGCTGGCGCAGGCGCTCGACCACGAAGGCGGGCGTTTCCTCACCGCCTACCGCTTCGTGCGCGCGCTCAAGGCCGGCGGCACGCCCATGCCGCCCGTGGCCACGCCCGGTGCCGTGCGCCTCCTCACCATCCACGGCGCCAAAGGCCTGGAGGCGCACACCGTGCTGCTGCTCGACATCGACGCCGCGCCCGCGCGCGCCGAATCCATGGGCGTGCTGGTGGACTGGCCCGGCGAGGCGCCGCAGCCGCGCCGCTTCGTCTTCCTCGCGAGCGAGAAGCGCGCCCCGCTGTGCGCCCGGGAACTGCTCGACGCCGAGCGCCGCGCGCGCTCTCTGGAAGAACTCAACGCGCTCTACGTCGCCATGACGCGCGCCGGCAACCGGCTGGTGGCCTCCAGCTTCGAGCCTGGGCGCGCGAGTGCCGGCACCTCGTGGTGGCAACGGCTCTCGCCGCTTGCGCAGATGCTCGACCCGCCCGATGCGTCGCGGTCCACCACGCTCACCGAGGCCGAGCCCTTCGAACTGCACGCGCTGCCCGCGCTGCGCGCCTTGCCCGAGCCCGTACCCGAGGTGGTGGTGATCGACGCCGACGCCCAGACCCGCTTCGGCCGCGCCGTGCACCAGTTGCTGCAGTGGTGCCCCACGCCCGCGCGTGGGTTCGACTGGAACGCCGCGCACCAGCGCGCCATCGCCGAGCTGCACGAACTGGACGCCGCCACCGCCGCCCAGGCCCTCGACGCGGCCCGGCGCATCGTGCGCGGCGAGGCCGCCTGGGCCTGGGACGACGCCCGCGTCGAGCAATGGGGCAACGAGGTGGAGCTGCTGCACGAAGGCCAGGTGCGCCGCCTCGATCGCCTGCTGCGCGACCGCGACAGCGGCACCTGGTGGGTGCTCGACTTCAAGACCCACGAGGCACCGCACACCGTGCTGGCGCACCGCGAGCAGATGGCCGCCTACCGAGCGGCGGTGTCGGCCATCCACCCCGGCGAGCCGCTGCGGCTGGCGTTCATCAACCCGCAGGGGCGCGTGTTCGAGTGGAAAGAAGAATGAACCCCCGCGTGGCCATTGCCGGTGGCGGCCCGGCCGGCCTCATGGCGGCCGAGGTGCTGTCGCGCGCGGGCGTGCCTGTGGACCTCTACGACGCCATGCCCTCGGTGGGCCGCAAGCTGCTGCTGGCGGGCAAGGGTGGGCTCAACCTCACGCACGCCGAGCCCTTCGACGCCTTCGTCTCGCGCTTCGGCGAACGCGCGAGCGCGCTGCGGCCCATGCTCGAACGCTTCGGGCCGCAGGCCTTGCGCGACTGGGCCGAGGGCCTGGGCATCGCCACCTTCGTCGGCACGTCGCGCCGCGTCTTCCCCACCGACATGAAAGCCGCGCCGCTGCTGCGGGCCTGGCTGCACCGGCTGCGCCATCCCGAGGCGGGCGGTGAACCGGTGCACTTTCACATGCGCCACCGCTGGCTGGGTTTTGGTGAGGGCGGCGCCTTGCGCTTCGCCACGCCGGACGGTGAACGTGTGGTGCAGGCGGGCGTTGTGTTGCTCGCCCTGGGCGGCGCGAGTTGGCCCCGCCTCGGCTCCGACGGCGCCTGGGTGCCGTGGCTGCGCGGCGCGGGCCTCGACGTGGCCGAACTGCAAGCCGCCAACTGCGGATTCGACGTCGCGGGCTCGTCCGTGCACGGCGTGGCCGAGGGCTGGAGCGCCGTGTTCACCGACCGCTGGGCCGGCCAGCCCTTCAAGACCGTGGCGCTCGCGCTCGATGGGCCGCCCGACTCGCGGCAATGGCAGCGCGGCGAGTTCGTCGCCACCGCCACCGGCATCGAAGGCAGCCTGGTCTACGCGCTGTCGGCCGCGCTGCGCGACCGCATCGCGCGCGGCGGCTCGGCCACGCTGTGGATCGACCTGCTGCCCGACCGCTCGCCCGAACGCGTGCTGGCCGACGTGTCGCATCCGCGTGGTTCGCGCAGCCTCTCCAGCCACCTCAAGGGCCGGCTCGGGCTCGATGGCATCAAGCTCGCGCTGCTGCACGAATGCCTGGACCGCGAGGCCATGCACGACGCCGCGCGGCTCGCGGCGGCCATCAAGGCCTTGCCGCTCAAGCTGATCCGCCCCCGCCCCGTGGCCGAGGCCATCAGCAGCGCGGGCGGTGTGCGGCTGGAAGCGCTCGACGACGGCCTGATGGCGCACGAACGCCCCGGCCTGTTCGTGGCCGGCGAGATGCTCGATTGGGAAGCGCCCACCGGCGGCTACCTGCTCACGGCCTCCATGGCCAGTGGCGTGTGGGCGGGGGAGGCGGCGCTGCGCCACCTGCGCGCGGCGCCTTAAGCCTGCAGCGCGTTCAGGTCCAGCGTGTGGGACTTGCCCAGCCACAGCGCACTGTCGCGGTGGTCGCGCAACTCGTCGCCGGTGTTGGGGTGGATGAACACGTCCAGCGCGCCGTGGTTCAGTGTGAGCCAGCCGACCACGTGGGCGAACCGGTCGGCATCGAACGCCAATTGATAGGACCACATCGGGTGCGGGCCCACGGGCTTTTCGTGGAAGCGGCCGATCTGCACGCGCCCGGCCAACTCGGTGCCGATCAACTCACGCAAGGCCCAGGCGGCGTCGCGCGTGGCGGCGTCGAAGTAGACGTGGGCGTGCCAGTCTGCGATGGAGGAAGGGGCGCGCGAGGGCACGGTGGGATCTCTTGATGCAATCTTGCGGATGACCGGAGCGTCGGCAGTTTAGGCTGTGGCGCTTGCCGGTGAGCGCCCTTCAACGATTTGTCCTTATGAGCATGAAGCACACCTCTCCGCCTGGCTCCGTCAAGGTCTCTGTCGACAAGCAGGAACAAGAGCGCGGCCATGACGCCAGCGATGAGCATGTGCGCGAACTGGTCCGCAAGGACCAGGACCGTCAGTACTTGCGCGCCTTGTTGCTGACCGGGGCGAGGAGCGCGCCGTCCCGGCCTGCGAATGCCGGCTTCTTCGAAGGCTTGCGCGCCCGCGTGCGATCGCAACGAAAAAAGCCGCAGGCACTGCCTGCGGCTTCGCATGTAGGTGACGAGCCTTGACCCCGGCACTGGCTCCACAGTTAGGGCTGCTTGGTTCCCCACCTGACCCGGTTGGCCGCTTCACCATGCGGGAAGGCCCGTCACCCGTGATTGTAGGCGACGGGGCATGTCCGCCGCCGGGGCGCGGGTACATCGACGCATAGAATCCTCCGATGTCCTACGTCGTCCTCGCCCGCAAGTACCGCCCGCGCAATTTCCGCGAGATGGTCGGCCAGGGCCACGTGGTGCAGGCCCTTGCGAACGCGCTCACCAGCCAGCGCCTTCACCACGCCTACCTGTTCACCGGCACGCGCGGCGTGGGCAAGACCACGGTCGCGCGCATCCTGGCCAAGTCGCTCAACTGCACGGGCCCGGACGGGCAGGGCGGCATCACCGCCGAGCCCTGCGGCGTGTGCCAGGCCTGCACCGACATCGACGCCGGCCGCTTCGTGGACTACACCGAGCTCGACGCCGCCTCCAACCGCGGCGTGGACGAGGTCCAGTCGCTGCTGGAGCAGGCGGTCTACAAGCCGGTGCAGGGCCGCTTCAAGGTCTTCATGATCGACGAGGTCCACATGCTGACCAACACCGCGTTCAACGCGATGTTGAAGACGCTGGAGGAGCCGCCCGAGCACGTCAAGTTCGTGCTCGCCACCACCGATCCGCAGAAGGTGCCGGTGACGGTGCTGTCGCGCTGCCTGCAGTTCAACCTGCGGCCCATGGCGCCCGAGACGGTGGCCGAGCACCTGCAGCAGGTGCTGCAGACCGAAGGCGTGACGGCCGAGCCGCAGGCGCTGCGCCTGCTGTCGCGCGCGGCGCGCGGATCCATGCGCGACGCGCTCTCGCTCACCGACCAGGCCATCGCGTTCGGTGGGGGCCAGTTGCTGGAGGCGCCCGTGCGCCAGATGCTGGGCGCGGTGGACCGCAGCCATGTGCTACGCCTGATCGACGCGCTGGCGAACGCGGACGGCGCGAGCGTGGTGGAGACGGTGAACGCGCTGCGCGTGAACGGCCTGAGCGCCGCCTCCACGCTGGAGGAAATGACGGGTCTGCTGCAGCGCATGGCGGTGCTGCAGAGCGTGCCCGATGCCGCCGCCACCGACGACGACCCTGACACACCCGAGATCGCGCGCCTGGCCGCGGCCCTGCCGCCCGACGAGACGCACCTGCTCTACAGCCTGTGCCTGCACGGCCGCAGCGAGCTGGGCCTGGCGCCCGACGAGTACGCGGCGCTGACCATGGTGTTGCTGCGCTTGCTGGCCTTCAAGCCCTCGGGCGCAGCGGAAAAAAAAACTCTGAAGCCCGCTGAGGCGCGGCCAACGACGGTACNNACCGCGTCCGTGACCGCGTCCCAGCGGCCCGCACCCAGCCCGCCGCCAGCACCGCTGGCCGCCGCACCCGCGCACGCGCCGGCTCAGGCCCACCCGACCGGCAAGGCAGAGTCTTTCGACGGCCCGCCCATTGACGACGCCCCCTGGCCCGAGCCCGACGACGACCTGCCGCCCTGGGACCCGGAGCCCGCGCCCGCCGCGCCCCGGCCCGCCGCAGCACCGGGGGCGAACGCCGCGCCGGTGGTGCGCATCCCCGTGCGCGACCCGGGCGCACCGGGCCGGCTCGACCAGCCCCGCCCGCCCAGCGCCCCGCTGCAGCCCACGCCCGAAGGCGACTTCTGGGCGGAGGTGGTGCAGCAGATGGTGGACAGCGGTGCCATCGCCGCGCTGACGCGCGAGCTCGCCCTGCAATCGCAACTCGTGTCGCGCGACGGCGCGCGCTGGCTGCTGCGCATCGAGCGCGAGACGCTCGCGCAGGGCAGCAACCGCGACCGCCTCACCGCCGCGCTGCACGCGGCGGGCCACGCGGTCGAACTCGCGCTGGAAAGCGGCGCCGTCACCGATTCGCCCGCGCGCCGCGCCGCCGCCGAGGCCGAGCGCCGTCAGCGCGAGGCCGAGCAGCAGATCCTCGGCGACCCCTTCGTGCAAGCCATGATGCGCGACTTCGGCGGCACAATCGTGCCCGGCTCGCTCAAGGCCAGCCCCTGATAACTCTCTGACAAGGATTGCCATGTTCAACAAAGGACAACTCGCCGGCCTGATGAAGCAGGCCCAGGCCATGCAGGACAACCTCAAGAAGGCGCAGGACGAACTCGCCACCATCGAGGTCACCGGCGAGTCCGGCGCGGGCCTGGTCAAGGTCGTCATGACCTGCAAGCACGACGTCAAGCGCGTCACGATCGACCCGAGCCTGCTCGCCGACGACAAGGACATGCTCGAAGACCTGGTGGCCGCCGCCTTCAACGCCGCCGTGCGCAAGGCCGAGGAAACCTCGAACGAGAAGATGGGCAAGCTCACCGCCGGCATGCCCGGCCTGCCCCCGGGCATGAAGTTCCCGTTCTGAAGCAGCCCGCGCGGTGGCCGACAACCATTCCCTGGAGAACCTGGTGCAGGCGCTGCGGCGCCTGCCCGGCGTGGGGGTCAAGTCGGCCCAGCGCATGGCCTTCCATTTGCTGCAGCACGACCGCGAAGGCGCGCAACTGCTGGCCGGGGCGCTGCAGGCGGCAGTGAACGGCGTGCGCCACTGCGCGCTGTGCCACACCTTCACGGAAGACGAGGTCTGCCCCACCTGCCGCGACCCGCGGCGCGACCGCAGCCAGCTCTGCGTGGTGGAGACGCCCGCCGACCAGGCGGCCATGGAACGTACAGGCGCTTACAAAGGCCTGTATTTCGTGCTCATGGGCAAGCTGAGCCCGCTCGACGGCGTGGGGCCGCGCGAAATCGGCCTGGACAAGCTCTTCGACCGCGTGGACGACCCTGAGGCCGAGGTGCCCGTGCGCGAGGTCATCCTCGCCACCAACTTCACCGCCGAGGGCGAGACCACCGCGCACGTGATCTTCCAGGCGCTGAAGGACCGCGGCCTGCAGGTCACGCGCCTGGCGCGGGGTGTGCCCGTGGGCAGCGAGCTCGAGTACGTCGACCTCGGCACCATTGCGCACGCGCTGGTCGACCGGCGCTGAAGCGCCCGCCGATTCGTGTGTCGCGGGTCGGTGAAAACCCGCTCGGGACTCCACCGGATGGCGGGCGCGCCGCATCGCTCTAATCTCGACGCATGGGTTTCCTGAACCGCCGCCAGTGGGGCGCCGCCGCGGCGGGGCTGTTGTTTGCCGCCGGCCCACAGGCCGTGAACGCGCAGGCCGTGACCGCGCCGCGCCCAGCCACGCTGCCGCCCAAGCTGGTGGGCACGCGTATCGTGATCGCCGTGGAGCCTCGCACGGGCCTGAGCAACCTGCCGCTCACCGTGGCCGAGCAGCGCAACTTCTTCCGCGAAGAAGGGCTCGACGTGGAGTTGCGCGAGTTTGCCGACCTCGGGCAGGCAATGGCGGCGGTGCAGGCCAAGGCGGCGCACGCCATGTGCGTGCCCTTCGCCCAGTTGCTCACCCCCGGCGCGCGCGAGATGAACTGGCAGAGCTTCGTGGTGCAGGGCCGGGCGCCGCAGGTGGTGCTGGGCGTGTCGCAGAAGACGGTGCCGGGGTTTCGCGGCGCGGGCGACCTGCGCGGGCGCCGCATCGGCCTGCGCGCCAAAGACCCGCTGGCGCAGCGCGTGCTCATGGCATTCCTGCAGCGCGAGCAAGTGAAGGAGGACGAGGTCCAGATCCTGCCGCAGGCCAGTGCGGGCGCGGCGCTGCTGGCGTTTCGCGGCGGGCAGCTCGACGCGCTGTGTCACGCCGATCCGATGATGACCTTGCTGGAACAGCTGGGCGAGCTTCGCGTGGCGGTGGACACGCGAAGCCTCAGCGGCACCAACGAGGTGTTCGGCGGCCCGGTGCCCGTGGGGTGCCTGAGCGCGCCGGCCGAGTTCGTCGAGCAGTTCCCGCGCGTCACCCAAGCCCTCACCGACGCCGTGGTGCACGCGCTCAAATGGTTGCAGACGGCCGGCCCCTCGGACCTGATCAAGACCGTGCCCGAAAGCCACTTCCAGGGTGACCGCGCGATCTACCTCGCCACGGTGGAGCGCTCGCGCGACGCCTGGACAGCCGACGGCCTGATGCCGCGCGGCGGGCCGGAAGCCGTCAATCGCGCGGGGGAGGGCCCGCCGCTGTCGCCGGCCGAGGTGGCGAGGCATTTCACCAACGCCTTCGCGCTGAAGGCCAAGGCGCGGTTTCGGGCCTGAAGCGACGGCCGCAGGGAGCTACTTGCGCGCCGACTTCTTCGTCGGCACCTTGGCCGTCGACGATTTCTTGATCGTCGCCTTCTTCGTCGACGCCGTCTTGCTCGACGTGGCGCGCGGCTTCACCGCCTTGCTGGAGCGCGCGCTGGTGGTGGCCTTGGCGCGCTGCGGCAGGTGCAGCGTCACACGCTGCCCGGTCTTGAGCGTGCTGCCCGCCGACAGGCGATTCCACTCGGCCACGCTGGCCGCGCTCAGACCGTAGCGGCTCGCCAGGCGTGAGACGGTGTCGCCCCTGCGCGCCTTCACCACCATGCGGCGCGTCGTCACCTCGGGTTGCAGGCTCAGCATGCCGTTGTCGGCCACGTGCGCGGGCACGTCGCGGTCGAGCTTGCCGTTGCGGGGCACGATGAGGCTGGAGCCGGCGCGCAGCCGCATGCGGGGCGGAATGGCGTTGGCCTTGCGCAGTTCGGCCTCGCTCACGCCCACCTGCTTCGCCGCCTGCGCCACCGTCATGGTGGTGGGCACCACCCAGGCCGTCCAGCTCGCCAGGGGACCGTCGTACAACTTCAGGTTGCGCTGGAAGATCACCGCGTTGTCCCAGGGCAGCAGCACATTGGGCGTGCCGGCGGCCATCACCAGCGGTTGCTTGAGAGAGGGGTTGAGCGCGCGGAAGTCCGACTCTTCCACCTCGGCCAGCCGCGCGATCAGCGCCACGTCCATGTCGCGCTCGACGGTGACCAGGTCGAAGAAGGGGTGGTTGCCGATGTCGGGCAGGGTGGCGGCGTAACGCGCCGGATTGGCCACGATGTTCTTCACCGCCTGCAGCTTGGGCACGTAGTGGCGCGTCTCGGCGGGCATGTTCAGGTCGGCGTAGCCCGTGGGCAGGCCCGCGCGCTGGTTGCGCGTGATGGCGCGGTTGACGTTGCCCTGGCCCCAGTTGTAAGCCGCCAGTGCCAGGTGCCAGTCGCCGAAGCGCGCGTGGAGCTGCTCCAGGTAGTCCAACGCCGCGCGCGTGGAGGCCAGCACGTCGCGCCGGTCGTCGCGAAAGGCGTTCTGCTTCAGGTCGAAGGAGGCGCCGGTGGCGGGCATGAACTGCCACATGCCGGCGGCGCGCGCGCTGGAGACGGCCTGCGGGTTGAAGGCGCTTTCGATGAAGGGCAGCAGCGCCAGCTCCATGGGCATGCCGCGCACCTCGATCTCCTCCACGATGTGGAAGAGGTAACGGCTGGAGCGTTCGGTCATGCGCTGGATGTAGTCGGGCCGCGAGAGGTACCACTGCTCGTGCTGGCGCACGAGGTCGTCGTCCAGGTTGTTCATGGCCAGGCCGCGGCGGATGCGCTCCCACAGGTCGGCGGGCGCGGCCAGCGTGGTCACGGTGGGCGCGTCCATGCGCGCCACGGTGAGTTCGCTCAGGGGCACATCGCTGGACAGGCGCACCGGCGCGCGACCGGCGACGGCCTGATCGGTGGAGGGGACCGCCGACGGGGTGGTGACGGTGCCTGGTGGCACCGGTGGGCTGACGGTGGCGGTGCTGGCGCAGCCGGCCAGGACCGCGGGAATGGCCAGGGCCAGCGCCAGGCGCCGGGCCCCGCCGCGCAGGCGCACCAGCGCCGGGGCAATGCGAGAGTTCATCGAAAAACGTTCTTCCATTCGCGCAGGGTGGCGAACACGGCCACCGGGTCGGCCGCGAGGCCGGGCGCCTGTTGCTGAGCCGCCGCCACCACCGCAGGTTCCGCGGTGCGCAGAAAGGGGTTGATGCGCCGCTCCAGCGCGATGCTGCTGGGCAGCGTGGGCAGGTTGTTCGCGCGCTGCTGCTGGCAGTGCCGCACGTAGGCCGCAAGCTCGGCGTTGCCGGGCTCCACCGCCTGCGCGAACTTCAGGTTGGACAGGGTGTACTCGTGCGTGCAGCACACCCGGGTGTTGCCGGGCAGGGCGGCCAGGTGCGACAGCGAGTCGTGCATCTGCGCGGGCGTGCCCTCGAACAGGCGGCCGCAGCCGCCCGAGAACAGGGTGTCTCCGCAGAAGAGCAGCGGCAGGCCGTCGAGTTCGGGGGTGTAGTACGCGATGTGGCCGCTGGTGTGGCCGGGCACGTCGATCACGTCGAAGCGCACGCCCAGCACGGTGACCTGCTCGCCGCCGCCCACGCGGCGCAGCGGCTCGGGCATGGGCTCGAAGGCCGGGCCGATGACCTGGGTGCCGGTGGCCTCGCGCAGGGCGGCCACGCCGCCCGTGTGGTCGGCGTGGTGGTGCGTGATGAGAATGGTGTCGAGCGTGAGGCCCAGGTCCTGCAGCGCGCGCTGAACGCCCGGGGCTTCGCCGGGGTCCACCACCAGGGCGCGCCGGCCGTCGTGCAGCAGCCAGATGTAGTTGTCGGTGAAGGCGGGGATCGGCAGGAGCTGCATGGGCATGTGGGGTGGGACGTGTAGAGTGCGGGCACTGTGAACACGCCCCAGCGCAGATGACCGAAAAAATTATAGGGTTGACCGAGTGGTTCGCGACTCCGCCCGGCAGGTACCTGCTGGATTGGGAGCAGGACCGGTTCGACCTGGCGGTGGCCGATGTGTTCGGTTTCAATGCGCTGCAACTCGGCGTGCCTGAACTGGACGCCCTGCGCGCCAACCGCATGCCGCACCGCTGGCTGGCCTTGCCCGAGGGCGACGCGCCTGTGGACGTCGCGCGGGTGGCCCTGGTCACGGACGCCGCGGCCCTGCCGTTTCCCGAAGCCAGTCTCGACCTCGTGGTGCTGCCGCACACGCTGGAGTTCAGCGCCGACCCGCACCAGGTGCTGCGCGAGGTCGAGCGCGTGCTGGTGCCCGAAGGGCGCGTTGTCCTGACCGGCTTCAACCCCGCGAGCTGGTGGGGCGTGCGCCAGGGGCGCGCGCGCGCCACGGAGCGCCTGGGCCTGAATTCGCGCCTGTACCTGCCCGACGCGGGTGAGTTCATCGGCCCGGGCCGCTTGCGCGACTGGCTGCGCCTGCTGAGCTTCGAGGTCGGCTCCCAGCACTACGGCTGTTACCGCCCGGCGGTGCGCACCGACAAGTGGCTGAACCGCATGCGCTGGATGGACCGCGTCGGCGAGCGCTGGTGGCCCATCTTCGGCGCGGTGTACGTCACCACCGCCATCAAGCGCGTGCGCGGCATGCGCCTGCTGGGGCCGGCCTGGAAGCCGCGCCGCGTGCCGGCCACGGCGCCCGTGCCGCTGGCCAACCGCCGATGACCACGAGACACCCCCGCCGCGCTGCGCGCGACCCCCTCCAGGGGGCGGTACCTGCGGCCCGGCAAAGCCGGTTCCGCGGTACCTCTGGGTTGGGCTGTCGCTGATCGACCTGTCTGTGATTTTTTATTGGAGTGCTACTTGGACCACGTGGTCATTTACACCGATGGCGCCTGCAAGGGCAACCCTGGCCCCGGCGGTTGGGGCGTCTACCTGAAATCCGGCGACCACGAGAAGGAGTTGTGGGGCGGCGAGCGCGACACCACCAACAACCGCATGGAACTCATGGCGGTGATCCAGGCTCTGTCGGCCCTGAAGCGGCCGTGTCACGTGTCGCTGCACCTGGACAGCGAGTACGTGCGCAAGGGCATCACCGAATGGATCCACGGCTGGAAAAAGAAGGGCTGGATCACCGCGACCAAACAGCCGGTGAAGAACGCCGAACTCTGGCAGCAGCTCGACGCGCTGGTGCACGGCGGGCCGCACCACATCGAATGGCACTGGGTGAAGGGCCATTCGGGCCACAAGGGCAACGACCGCGCCGACGCGCTGGCCAACCGGGGCGTGCCGACTTAGGCATCCCCCCGCCGCGCTTCGCGCGACCCCCCGGAGGGGGGCGGCACCTGCGGCCCGGCAAAGCCGGTTCCGCGGTGCCCCTTGGTTGCGTGGCCTCTGGCACGGACTGCACAATGCGGAGATTGTTGGCATGGAAACTGTTGTTCCACGGCGGTGGCTGACGGCAGCATTCGAGCGGAGTCTTCATGGCGAAACCCAAATCAACGGTCTGGCTGGCGGTGCTGGGCCTGGCATTGGCGCTGGGCGGCGCCTGGTGGTGGCAGCAGCAGCCGCGCTCGGGCGGGGTTGCGGGCGCCGCCGATGCGGCCCCCGCGCCACGCGCCCCGGCAGGGTCGGGCGCAGGTGGCGGTGCGGCGGGGCCTGTCACCGTGGAAGTCGCCACTGTCAAACAGGCGCGCCTGCAGGACGATGCGCAGGCGGTGGGTTCGCTCAACTCGCGGCAGGCCGTCACGCTCAAGCCCGAAACGGCGGGCCGCGTCGCCCGCATTGCCTTCAACGATGGCCAGTCCGTCAAGCGCGGCGCGCTGCTGGTGCAACTCGACGACACCCTGCAGCGCGCCGAACTCAGCCAGGCGCAGGCGCAGCTTTCCATCGCGCGGGCCAACCTCAAGCGCAACGAGGAGTTGCTGGCGCAGAGCTTCGTGGCCGCGCGCGTGGTGGACGAAAGCCGCGCCGCGCTGCAAGTGGCCGAAGCCCAGGTGGACCTGGCCCAGGCCCGGCTGCAGCGCATGCGCATCACGGCGCCGTTTGACGGCACCCTGGGCCTGCGCAGCATCAACCTGGGCCAGTACGTGAAGGACGGCGACCCGCTCGTCAACCTCGAAGACACCTCGAAGCTCACGGTGGACTTCCGCCTGCCCGAGCGCTACCAGAACCGCATCGCGCCCGGTCAGACCGTGCAGGTGCAGCTCGACGCACTGCCCGGCCAGCGCCACCAGGCGCGCGTGCTGGCGGTCGATCCGCTGCTCGACGCCAATGGCCGCTCCATCGCCGTGCGCGCCGAGATGCCGTCCGCCCCCGGCCAGGACCTGCGCCCCGGCATGTTCGCGCGCGTGCTGATCGTCTTCTCGGTGAACGACAAGGCCCTGGTGGTGCCCGAGGAGGCGCTGGTGCCCCAGGGGGGGCGCCAGTACGTCTACGTGATCGACGAGCAAGGGCAAGGCGATGCGCGCAAGCGCGTCTCGCGCCGGGTGGAGGTGGAACTGGGCGTGCGCCGCGGCGCGGACGTGCAGATCACCGACGGCCTGAACGGCGGCGACACCGTGGTGGTGGCCGGTCAGCAGCGCCTGCAGCGCGACGGCACCGTGGTGCGCGTGGTCAATGTGGCCGCCGGCGCTGCGGCCCCCGCGGCCGTGGCCAATTGACGCGGCGCTGACCCGAACCGGAGGCCCGCATGCAACTGCCCGAAGTCGCCATCCGCCGCCCGGTGTTCGCCACCGTGCTCTCGCTGCTCATCCTGCTGGTGGGCCTGGTCTCGTTCAACAACCTCACGGTGCGCGAGTACCCGCGCATCGACGAGCCCACCGTCACCGTCACCACCCGTTTCGGCGGCGCCTCCAGCGAGGTGATCGAGTCCCAGGTCACCAAGGTGCTCGAAGACTCGCTCGCCGGTATCGAGGGCGTGGACGTCATCTCCTCCATCAGCCGGCAGGAGCAAAGCCAGATCACGGTGCGCTTCTCCCTCTCGCGGGACCCCGACTCGGCCGCCGCCGACGTGCGCGACAAGGTCAGCCGCGTGCGACAACGCCTGCCCGACGATGTGGACGAACCCACCATTGCCAAGGTCGAGGCCGACGCCACGCCGGTGATCTGGCTCGCGCTCAATTCGGACACCGTCTCGCAGCTGCAGCTCAGCGACCTGGCCAACCGCCTGATCAAGCCGCGCCTGCAGACCGCTCCCGGTGCCGCCGACGTGCGCATCTATGGCGAGCGGCGCTTTTCCATGCGCGTCTGGCTCGACCCCGACCGCCTGGCCGCGTACAACCTCACCACGCAGGACGTGGAGGACGCGCTGCGCCGCTCTAACCTGGAGGTACCGGCCGGGCGCATCGAGAGTTCGCAGCGCGAGTTCAACGTCACCGCCGCCACCGACGTGCAGACGCCCGAGCAGTTCCGCGCCATCGGCATCCGCACCGTCAACGGCCAGACCATCCGCATCGGCGACGTGGCGCGCGTGGAGGAAGGGCCGCAGGACGAGCGCGTGTCCGTGCGCTACAACGGCCGCGACGCGCTCTCGCTCGGTGTGATCCGCCAGGCCACGGCCAACCCGCTGGAGCTGTCGGCGGCGGTGCAGCAGATGCTGCCGCGCATCGTCGAGGAGCTGCCCCCCGGCGTGAGCATCGAGGTCGCCAACGACAACTCGATCTTCATCGACCGCTCCATCAAGGCGGTCTACACCACCATTGCCGAGGCGGTGGTGCTCGTGGCCCTGGTGATCTTCGTCTTCCTGCGCACCCTGCGCGCCTCGGTCATTCCGCTGATCACCATCCCGGTGAGCCTGATCGGCTCCTTCGCGCTGATGGGCCTGTTCGGCTTCTCCATCAACACGCTCACGCTGCTGGCGCTGGTGCTGGCCATCGGCCTGGTCGTGGACGACGCCATCGTGGTGCTGGAGAACATCTACCGCCACATCGAAGAAGGCATGAAGCCCTTCGACGCGGCCATCCAGGGCGCGCGCGAGATCGGCTTCGCCATCGTGGCCATGACGCTCACGCTGGCGGCGGTGTACGCGCCGCTGGCCTTCACGCCCGGTCGCACCGGCCGGCTGTTCGCCGAGTTCGCCCTGGCGCTGGCCGGCGCGGTGGTGGTCTCGGGCTTCGTGGCGCTCACGCTCTCGCCCATGATGTGCTCCAAGCTGCTGCGCCACGTCGACAACCCGGGCCGCTTCGACCGCTTCATGGAGCGGGTGCTGGTGCGCATCAACCAGGGCTACGACCGCCTGCTGGGCCTGTCGCTGAACGTGCGTTGGCTGGTGGTGGGCATCATGCTCGCCAGCGCCGGCGCGAGCTGGTGGCTGCTGGGCACCACGCGCTCCGAACTCGCGCCCATGGAAGACCGCGGCGTGGTGCTGGCCAACATCAACGGCCCCGACGGCGCCACCCTGGCCTACACGCGCCGCTACGTCAACGCGATCGAGCAGATGGCGCGCGAGCAGCCGGAGTTCGACCGCATCTTCGCCGTGGTGGGCAACCCGTCGGTGGCGCAGGGCAGCGTGACCATGCGCGGCAAGGCCTGGGAAGACCGCGATCGCACCACCATGGAGATCGCGCGCGCCATCGCGCCGCGCATGGCGGCGCTGCCAGGCATCAGCGCTTACCCGATCACGCCGCCGTCACTGGGGCAGGGCTTTCGCGAGCGGCCGGTCAACTTCATCATCGTCACCAACGACAGCTACGAGAACCTGTCGAACGTGGTGCGCCGCTTCCAGGAACGCATGGCGCAGAACCCGGGCCTGGTGCAGGTGGACACCGACCTGCGGCTGAACAAGCCCGAGATCCGCATGGACGTGGACCGCGAGCGCGCGGCCGACATGGGCGTCAGCGTGGACGCCATCGCGCGCACGGTGGAGACCATGCTGGGTGGGCGCACCGTGACGCGTTACAAGCGCGACGGCGAGCAGTACGACGTGGTGGTGCAGACCGTCTCGGCCAACCGCAGCACGCCCGAGGACATCGACCGCCTGTTCGTGCGTGGCCGCGGCGACGCGATGATCCCGCTGGCCTCGCTGATCTCCACGCGCGAGGTGGTGGTGCCGCGCGAGCTCAACCACTTCGGCCAGCGGCGCAGCGCGTCCATCACGGCCAACGTGGCGCCCGACTATTCGCTGGGCGAGGCACTGGCTTTCATGGAGCAGGCGGCGAGCGAGATCCTGCCCGTGGGCTACGCCACCGACCTCAACGGCCAGAGCCGCGAGTTCCGCAACGCCTCGGGTTCGCTGGCGCTGGTGTTCGTGCTCTCGCTGCTGTTCATCTACCTGGTGCTGTCGGCGCAGTTCGAGAGCTTCGTCGACCCCTTCATCATCATGCTGTCGGTGCCGCTGTCGATGATGGGCGCGCTGCTGGCGCTCAAGCTGTCGGGGGGCACGCTCAACGTGTTCAGCCAGATCGGTCTGATCACGCTGGTGGGGCTGATCACCAAGCACGGCATCCTGATCGTGGAGTTCTCCAACCAGTTGCGCGAGCAGGGGCTGGAGAAGCTGGAGGCGGTGAAGCGGGCGGCGGGCCTGCGCCTGCGGCCGATCCTGATGACCACGGGCGCGATGGTGTTGGGCGCGATCCCGCTGGCGCTGGCCACGGGCGCGGGGGCGGAGAGCCGCCAGCAGATCGGCTGGGTGATCGTGGGCGGCATGTCGGTGGGCACGCTGCTCACCATCTTCGTGGTGCCGACCATGTACACGCTGCTGTCGCGGCGCAAGTCGGGCGAGGCGGCGCATCCGGTGATGCACGAGGAGGGTGGGCACCACTCTCCTACGGATGTGATTCCGGCGAAGTGACTGGGTTGGCGGGGGGCTTTCGGGCCTCTGCTTCGCGAAGCTCGCGGCCGCTGGGTGCCTTGCTCCGCGAATGTCCCCCGGACCGGGCTCTGCCCGGTCCTCCTCCTTTATTTCGCTGCGCAGCGCACCCAGCGTCCGCGAGCCACAGACACGGTGGCGCGCCAACAGACGAGTGCCAACGAGGTCGTCGGTGATTGGGTGTCCGGCGTAGCGACATAAAGGAGGAGNNAGGAGGAGGAGCGGAGCGCGCCAGCGATCCGCTCCGGGGGACAGTCGCGGAGCCGGACACCCAAGCGCCGATGACCGGACCCACCGGAGACAGACGCCTCAAACCACCCCGTCGAACAGCATCACCTCGACGCTGTCCCCCACCGCCACGTTCCCCTGCTCGTGGCGAAGAACGATCAGCCCGTTGGCCTGCACCATCGAACTGAGCACACCCGAGCCCTGGTTGCCCGTGGTGCGCGCCACCAGCGTGCCGTCGGCCTCGCGCGTGACGGTGCCACGCTGGTACTCCGTGCGGCCGGGCTTCTTGCGCATGGCCTCGCCGCTGCGCGCTTGAAGCAGAACGGGGGGCACTGCCTCCGCGCCCATGAGGCGTTGAAGGGCCGGCCGCACGAAGGCCAGGAAGGTCACCATCACCGCCACCGGGTTGCCCGGCAAACCGAACAGCACCGCGGACTTCCCGCCCTCGCTGATGCGCCCCACCGCCATCGGCCGGCCCGGGCGCATGGCGATGCGCCAGAACGCCACGTCGCCGAGCTGCTTCATCATCGCCTTGGTGTGATCGGCCTCGCCCATGCTCACGCCACCGCTGGTGATGATGGCGTCGGCGCGCGCCGCGGCCTGGCGGAACGCGGCCTCCAGGCGCACGGGTTCGTCGGGCACCACGCCCATGTCGATCACTTCCACGCCCAGGCGCGTGAGCAGGCCGAAGACGGTGTAGCGGTTGCTGTCATAGACCGCGCCCTCGCGCGGGGCCTCGCCCAGGCTCAGGATCTCGTCGCCGGTGGAGAAATACGCCACGCGCGCGCGGCGCAGCACGCGCACGCGTGGCAGGCCCAGGCTGGCGATCAGGCCCAGGGCCGCCGGGCCAACGGTCTGGCCGCGGCGCAGGGCGGGCTGGCCGGCCATCAGGTCTTCGCCAGCGAAGCGGCGGTTGTCGCCCGGCTTCACCACACCGGGCGGCACGGTGACGGCCTCGCCCTCGACCTTGACGAACTCGATGGGCACCACCGTGTCCAGGCCCGCCGGCATGATGGCGCCGGTCATGATCTTCAGGCACTCGCCCTCGCCCACGCGGCCGCTCCAGGCCTTGCCCGCGAACGCCGTGCCCAGGCAACGCAGCACCAGTGGCGCGTCGCCCAAGGCGGCGCCGTCGAAGGCGAAGCCGTCCATGGCGGAGTTGTCGTGCGGCGGCACGCTGATGGGCGAGACCACGTCCTCGGCCAGCACGCGGCCCAGGGCCTCGAAGACGCCGACCTCCTCGGTCTCGGCGATCGGCGTCACCAGCCGCGAGAGGAACTCGTTGACCTGCTCGGCCGGCAGCGCCTTCGGGTCGTAGCCCTGCAGCTCGGCCGCGATCTGTTCGATGGACTTCATGGGCGGCCCTGCTCCAGCGCGTGCAGTTCGTCCAGGGTGTTGGTGTTGAAGAAGGCCTGCGGGTCGTCGCCGGGGCGGTCGAAGGGCACGAGCACGGTGCGGTGCTGCTCGGTCCAGCGGTCGATCTTGCGGCCGCCGGCCTGGGTGAAGGCCGCCAGGCTCTCCAGCAGGTCGACGCGCATCAGGCTGAACACGGGCTGCGCGCGCGGCTCGCTGCCGTTCTCGGGGGCGCTGGCCATCGCGATCTCGGTGGCGGGATCGTCGAAGGCCGAGGCCAGGCGCTGCGCCAGGTCCAGCGGAAAGCGCGGCGAGTCGCAGGGCACCGTCAGCAGGTAGGGCGTCTCGGCCCGCTCCAGGCCGGTGAGGAAGCCCGCCAGCGGGCCGGCGTAGTCGCCGAGCGTGTCGGGCCACACCGGCACGCCGAAGGCCTCGTAGGCGCCGAGGTTGCGGTTGGCGTTGAGCATCAGCTCGCCGATGCGGTCGCCTTCCTGGATCTGCAGCCGCATGAGCGCGTGCAGCGCCAGCGGTGTGCCGTTGAACTTCTGCAGGCCCTTGTCGGCCCCGCCCATGCGCGATCCCCGGCCGCCGGCCAGGACCAGTCCCGTGATTTCTCGTGCGTGAATCATTCGCGTGTATCGGTTGTCGGCAGGTGGCCCCACGGGCCGGACAGGGCGGCGCTCAGCCGCCGATGTAGCTCATCTCGACGCGCCGTTTGCCCTCGCCCGATTCGGGCGGCAGCGAGGCGCGCAGTTGCGAGTAGCGGTCGTCGCGGCCCTGCCAGATGGCGCCAATGGCGCTGGCCAGCTCGGCATCGCTCGCGCCGCCGCGGATGAGGTGGCGCAGGTCGTGGCCTTCGGTGGCGAACAGGCAGAGGTAGAGCTGGCCTTCGGTGGACAGGCGCGCGCGGTTGCAGTCGCCGCAGAAGGCCTGCGTGACGCTGCTGATCACGCCGACCTCGCCCGAGCCGTCGGCGTAGGCCCAGCGCTCGGCGGTCTCGCCCGGCGCGGTGGGGTCCAGCGGCACCAGGGGCAGTTCGCGGTGCAGCCGTTCGATCACCTGCGCGCTGGGCAGCACCTCGTCCATGCGCCAGCCGTTGGTGGCACCCACGTCCATGTACTCGATGAAGCGCAGCACGATGCCCGTGCCCTTGAAGTGGCGCGCCATCGGCAGGATCTGGTCGTCGTTGGTGCCGCGCTTGACCACCATGTTGACCTTGATGGGCCCCAGGCCCGCGGCCTGCGCGGCCTCAATGCCGGCGAGCACCTCGGCCACGGGGAAGTCCACGTCGTTCATGGCGCGAAACACCGCGTCGTCCAGGCCGTCCAGGCTGACCGTGACGCGCTGCAGGCCCGCGGCCTTGAGGGCCTGGGCCTTGCGCGCGAGCAGCGAGCCGTTGGTGGTGAGCGTGAGGTCCAGCGGCTGGCCTTCGGTGGTGCGCAGCGCGGCCAGTTGTTCGACCAGGATCTCCAGGTTCTTGCGCAGCAGGGGTTCGCCGCCGGTGAGGCGGATCTTCTGCACGCCGTGCGCGGCGAAGGTCCGCGCCACGCGCGTGATTTCCTCGAAGCTCAGCAGCGCGCCGTGCGGCAGGTACTGGTAGTCCTTGTCGAAGACTTCCTTGGGCATGCAGTAGCTGCAGCGGAAATTGCAGCGGTCCGTCACGCTGATGCGCAGGTCGCGCAGCGGGCGGCCCAGCGCGTCGCCTAGCAGGCCGGTGGGCGCCACGGGCTGCGCCGGCACGGTGGCGGCGCGCCGGTGCAGGCGCTGGTCGATGAGGGGGATGACCCGTTCGGACATCCCCCGATTGTGGGTCAAACGCAGCGGGCGCCGTCGACCTCCAGGCAAACCCCGGAAATGAATGCGGCTTCGTCGCTGGCCAGGTAGAGCACGGCGTTGGCCACGTCCTCGGGCGTGGAGAAGCGGCCCAGCGGGATGGTGCTGCGGAATTTGGCCAGGCGCTCGTCGGTGAGCTCGCCGCCCGCGAAAGAGGCGCCCAGGCCGGTGAAGGGGTTCATCACCGGGTTGACGCAGTTCACGCGGATGTTGTCGGCGCCGAACTCGGCCGCGAGCGATTTGCTGGTGACGATGACCGCGCCCTTGGATCCGTTGTACCAGGTGAGGCCCGGGCGCGGGCGCACGCCGGCGGTGGAGGCGATGTTGATGAAGGCGCCCCCGCCGTTGGCGCGGAACACCGGCACCGCGTGCAGGGCCGAGAGGTAGATGCTCTTGACGTTGACGGCGTAGCAGCGGTCGAACTCTTCTTCGCTCACGTCCAGCGCGGGCTGGTTCTTGTGCGTCCAGCCGGCGTTGTTGACCATGGCGTCGAGGCGGCCGTGGCGGTCAAGCGCGGCCTGCACGAGGGCCTTCACGTCGTCGGAGCGCGTCACGTCGGCGGCGAAGAAGCTCGCGCGCCCGCCCTTGGCGGTGATGTCGGCCACCACGCGCTCGCCGCCTTGGGTGTTGACGTCGTTGACGATGACCCGCGCGCCTTCTTCGGCCAGGCGGTGGGCGATGCCCTCGCCGATGCCGCCGCCCGCGCCGGTGACGATGATGGACTTGTCTTTCACTCGCATGCCTGAAATCTCCGTGTGTGACTCGAGTTCAGCCGTGGCGGATGGCCACGGTCTTGAGGGTGGTGAAGCCCAGCAGGGCCTCGAAACCTTTTTCGCGGCCGTAGCCGCTGGACTTGACGCCGCCGAAGGGCAGCTCGACACCGCCACCGGCGCCGTAGTTGTTGATGAACACCTGCCCAGCCTTCACGCGTCGGGCCATGCGCAACTGGCGCCCGCCGTCGCGCGTCCACACGCCGGCCACCAGGCCGAAGGACGTGCCGTTGGCCAGTCGCACGGCCTCGTCTTCGTCGTCGAACGCCATGGCCGCGAGCACGGGGCCGAAGACTTCCTCTTGCGCCAGGCGGTGCTGTGGCGGCACGTCGCGCACCAGGGTGGGCGCCGCGTAGTAGCCCTTGGCGTCGGCGGCCGGGTCGATCTGGCCCTGCGCGACGATGGGCAGGCCGTCGCGCTTGAGCTCGTCGAGGAAGCCGCGCACGCGCTGCTGCTGCGTCTCGCGGATCAGCGGGCCGAGGTCCAGGTCCATGCCGGGCGGGCCGGCGCGCAGGCCCTTGAAGGCCTCGCCCAGGCGCTGCAGCAGCGGTTCGTACAGCTGGCGCTGCACCAGCAGGCGCGAGCCGGCGCTGCAGGTCTGGCCGCTGTTCTGCACGATGGCATTGAGGATGAAGGGCAGGGCCGCGTCCACGTCGGCGTCGTCGAAGACGATCTGCGGGCCTTTGCCGCCCAGCTCCAGCGTCACCGGGCAGTGCCGCTCGGCCGCGGCCTGTTGGATGAGCGTGCCCACGCGCGGGCTGCCGGTGAAGCTGATGTGGTCGATGCCCGGGTGGCGCGCCAGCGCGTCGCCCACCTCGTGGCCGTAGCCGGTGACGATGTTGATCGCGCCCGCGGGGAAGCCCACCTCGGCCGCGAGCTCGGCCACGCGCAGCAGCGAGAGGCAGGCGTCTTCCGACGGCTTGACCACGCACACATTGCCCGCCGCCAGCGCGCCGCCCACGCTGCGCCCGAAGATCTGCATCGGGTAGTTCCAGGGGATCACGTGGCCGGTGACGCCGTGCGGCTCGTGCCAGGTGAGCACGCTGTAGCCGTCGAGATAGGGGATGGTGTGGCCGTGCAGCTTGTCGCCCGCGCCGGCGTAGAACTCGAAGTAGCGCACCAGGGCCAGGGCGTCGGCCTTGGCCTGCTTCGTGGGCTTGCCGCAGTCGCGCTGTTCGACGGCGGCGAGTTCGTCCGCGTGCTCGGCCACCTTGGCGCTGAGCTTCATGAGCAGGCGCCCGCGTTCGGCCGCCGTGAGGCGCGCCCAGGGGCCTTCAAGGCAGCGGCGCGCGGCCTGCACGGCAGCGTCCACGTCGGCGGCGTTGCTGCGCTCGATGCTGTCGTAGGGCTGTCCGTCGGCCGGGTCGATGACGGGCAGGGTCTGGCCCGAGGCGCTGCGCCGGGGCCGGTTGTGAATGAAATTCAGTGCCATGTGCGGGGCTCCTTCATTGCGGGCCGATGGCCGGCGCCGGCCCGATCGGCGCCACGGCGGGCGTCTTGTCGAACACGATGTCGCGCAGCGTGAGCGACACCGAGGGGAAGTAGGTGATGACGGCCAGGCAGCCGACGATGACCAGCACGAAGGGCAGCAGGTGGGCGATCATGCGGTCCAGCGAGATCCTGGCCACCGTGCAGGCGGCGAACAGGTTCACGCCGAAGGGCGGGGTGATCATGCCCATGGCCAGGTTGACGACCATGATCATCCCGAAGTGCACCGGGTCCACGCCGAAGTGCACGGCCACCGGCACCAGGATCGGCGCCAGCACGATGATGGCCGCCGAGGTCTCGATGAACATGCCGATGAGGAACAGCGCCGCGTTCACGCCCAGCAGGAACCACATGGGCGACTGCAATACCTCCTTGAGCCACAGGCCGATCGCGTCCGGGATGCCCGCGCGCGTGATGAGGAAGGCGAACAGGCCCGCGTTGGCGATGATGAACATGATCACCGCGCTGGAGATGACCGACTTGCGCAGCACCGGCATCAGGTCCTTGAAGCCCAGTTCGCGGTGGATGCCCAGGCCCACCAGCAGCGCGTAGAACACGGCGACCACGGAGGCCTCGGTGGGCGTGAACACGCCGCCGTAAATGCCGCCGAGGATGATCACCGGCATCAGCAGGGCCCAGCCCGCCTCCAGCGTGGCGCGGCCCACGGGCAGGCGGCCGTCGCCGTCGTTCTTGCCCAGGCCCTTGAAGCGGCACCACAGGTGCACGAAGAGCATCAGCACGCCGCCAATGAGCAGGCCCGGCACCACGCCGGCGATGAACAGCTCGCCGATGGAGACCTCGGCGGCCACGCCGAACAGGATCATGGGGATGGAGGGCGGGATCACCACGCCCAGCTCGGCCGAGGTGGCCTGCAGCGAGGCCGCGTAGCCAGCAGGGTAGCCATGCTTGACCAGCGCCGGGATGAGGATGGCGCCGATGGCGAAGGTGGTGGCCACCGAGGAGCCGGAGACCGCCGCGAAGATCATGCAGGTGAGCACGCAGGTCATGGGCAGGCCACCCTGCACGCCGCCCACCAGCGACTTGGCGAAGTTCACCAGGCGGCGCGAGATGCCGCCGGTTTCCATGAGGTTGCCCGCGAGGATGAAGAAGGGGATGGCGGCGAGCGGGAATTTGTCGATCGCGCTGAACATCTCCTTGGGCACGAGGATCAGCTTGCTGCTGTCGAACAGGGCCAGGCCCAGGATGGCCGAGCCGCCGATGGAGATGGCGATGGAGATGCTGAAGGCAAAGCCCAGCAGCATCGTGACGAGGAGGGTCAATGGCATGGCGCGGGGGCGGCGGCTTATTGGGCCGTGGCGAGTTCTTCGTTGTGCGGGTCCAGGTGGTGCGCGATCACGGCGACGATGCCCAATGCGGCGCCCACCGGCAGCGCGGAGTAGGCCCAGCCCATCGAGAGGTCCATGCTGGCGAAGGTCTGGAAGCGCACGCGCGTGACGAGGTCGATGCCGAACCAGATGAGCACGCCCATGAAGCTCAGGTTGACGAGGGTGATGATCCAGCGCACGGTGCGCTGCCAGGCGCCGCGCGACAGGCGCAGCATCAGGTCTACCGACACCAGCGCGCCCTGGCGCAGCGCGGCCACCACGCCCAGCATCACCATCCAGATGAGCAGGCGGCGCATGGCCTCCTCCGTCCAGGTGGAGGGCTGTTCCAGCACGAAGCGGCTGGTGACCTGCCACATGCCCAGGCAGGAGATGAGCGCGAGCATCAGACAGGCCACGGTGAGGCACAGCCCCGTGAGCGCGCGGTCCAGCCGCAGGAAGAGGGATTTCATGAAGTCACCTTCGAGTGCAAGCCCACCCAAGCGGGGATGCCGCGGATCCGGCTCCGCCGGTCCGCAGGCATCGCCCCCTGGGGGGTGACGGCCCACGTGAGTGGGCCGGCGCGGGGGGTACTTATTTCACCGCTTGGATGGCANNCGGCGGCGGCCTTCTTGCCGGCTTCCAGGAAGACCTTCTTGTCCTCGGCCGAGAGCTTGTTCCACACGGCGGGCGAGAGGATCAGTGCGGCCGGCGAGTACACGTGGCCGGTCAGCGAGAGGTGCTTCTGCACTTGCGAGAACTTGGAGGACAGGATCACGGGGATCGGGTTCTCCTGGCCGTCCACGGTGCCCTGCTGCAGTGCCGTGAACAGCTCGGGGAAGGGCATGGGCGTGGGCAGGATGCCGAAGGTCTTGTAGCCGTCCATGTGCACCTTGTTCTCCATGGTGCGCATCTTCAGACCGGCCGCGTCGCTGGCCTGGTTGATGGCCCGCTTGCTGTTGGTCATGTGGCGAAAGCCGTTCTCCGTCCAGGCCAGGTTGATCAGGCCCTTGGCTTCCATCTTCTTGCTCAGGTCCTGGCCGATGGGGCCGTCCATCACCTTGCGCGCGTGGTCGTAGTCGCGGAAGAGGAAGGGGATGTCGACGATCTTGACCTCGGGCACGAAGTTGCCCAGCGGGCCGGTGGAGGTGTTCACCAGGTCCTGCGTGCCGAGCTGCACGGCCTCGATCTGCTCGCGTTCGCCGCCGAGGGCCGAGTTGGGGAACTGCTGGCACTTGTAGCGGCCGGTGGTGCCCTTCTCGATTTCGTCGCAGAAGGTCGTGGAGCCCACGCCGTAATGCGAGGTGGTGGAGGTGGCGTAGCCGATCTTGAGGACGGTCTGTGCCTGGGCGCCGCCAGCGGCGGCCAGCAGGGCGGCCATGGCCAGAGGGGTGAGCAGCTGCTTCATCATGCGTTTGTCTCCTTGGGGTGGTTCACGGGCGAAAGAAATGGTCAGCGCGCGGGAGTCAGCCGTGTGCGCGCTGCCGCTGAGGTCACGGCATCGGGGTGGTCCTGCGCGTACTGGCGCAGGACGGCATGGAAGTCGGGGTCGGCCCTCAGCCCCAGGGCGCGGGCGCGCGGGCTGTCGAAACGCGCGGGCCAGCCGGCCACGATGCGCGCGGTGGCGGCGTCGGGCTCGTGGCTCACCAGCGCGGTGGCTTCGGGGCCGGCGAAGGCGGTCAGCGCATCGAGCATGTCCTGCACGCGCAGGCTCAGCGCGGGCAGGTTGATGGCGGTGCGCCCACCGAAGGCTTCGCGGCTGGCCTCGGCCACGGCGATGATGCCGGCCACCGTGGTGGCGGGCGAGGAAAGCGCCACGGGCGTGTCCAGCGGCACGGGGCAGTTGCTGGGCTGGCCGGCCAGGGGCTCGCGCAGCATGCCCGACAGAAAACCCGAGGCCGCGCCGTTGGGCTTGCCGGGGCGCACCGACACCGTCATCAGGCGAGCGGCGCGGCCGTCGATGTGGCCCTTGCGCGTGTAGTCGGCCACCAACTGCTCGCAGACGAACTTGTGGATGCCGTAGCTCGATTGCGGCGTGGGCAGGGTGTCGTCGTTCACCACGGCGGGCAGGGGCAGGGCCGGGTCGCTGCCGTACACGGCGACGGAACTGGAGAAGAAGAACAGGGGCGCGGGATGTCCGCCGGCGGTCTGCTGACGGCAGGCGTCGAGCAGGGCGCGCGTGGTGTCCAGGTTGGCGTGCAGGCCGAGGTCGAAGTCGGCTTCGCATTCGGCGGACACGGCGGAAGCCAGGTGGAACACCGCGTCCCAGCGCTGCGCGAACAGCGTGGGGATGCTGGCCATCAGGTCGCCGGCCAGGGATTGCACGCGCGGGTCGCGCTTGAGCGCCTCGTCGCGCGGGGCGAACAGGTCGGCCAGCATCAGGCGTTCGATGCGGCGGCCCGCAAGCTGGCCGCGTTGCAGCAGCTCGCGTGCGAGGCGCGTGCCCAGGAAGCCGGCGCCGCCGGTGATGAGGATGTTCATGCGGTGGCTTTCGTTGCTTGTTGTTCGCGCCAGCGGCGCAGCCAGCCCAGGCCGGCGCTGGTGCCCGCGCGCGGGCGGTACTCGCAGCCCACGAAGCCGGCGTAACCGAGTTCGTCCAGGCGCCGGAAGAGGTGCGGGTGGTTGATCTCGCCGTCGTCGGGCTCGTGGCGGTCGGGCACGCCGGCGATCTGGATGTGGCCCACGCCCGCGAGGTGGCGCTCGAGCCGTCGCGTGAGGTCGCCCTCGCTGATCTGGCAGTGATAGAAGTCCATCTGCACGCGCAGGTTGGGCGCGCCCACCTCGGCCACCACGTCGTGCGCCTGCTGTTGCGTGGTGAGGAAGTAGCCCGGCGCGTCGCGGCCATTGAGCGGTTCGATCAGCAGCGTGATGCCCAGCGGCGCCACGCGGGCGGCGGCCTGGCGCAGGTTGGCCACGTAGGTGGCGTGCAGGCGGGCCTTGTCGGCGCCCTCGGGCATGACGCCGGCCATGGCGTGCAGGCGCTGGCAGCCCGTGGCCTCGGCGTAGCGCAGGGCCGTGTCCAGGTTGGCGGCGAATTCGGCCTCGCGGCCAGGGAGGCAGGCCATGCCGCGCTCGCCGATGGCCTGGTTGCCCGGCGGCAGGTTGAACAGGGCCTGCGTGAGGCCGTTGTCGCGCAGGCGGCGCGCGATCTCGTTCGCGTCGAACTCGTAAGGGAACAGGTACTCGACGGCGTCGAAGCCGTCGGCGGCGGCCGCGGCGAAGCGCTCCAGGAAGGGCACTTCGGTGTACATCAGCGAAAGGTTGGCGGCGAATCGGGGCATGTCACCAGGGGGCGTTGAAGCGCTGGCGCAGCTCGTCGATGCGGGCGTCGCTCAGCGGGGCGGGGCGGGGGGAACACAGCAGCCACAGGCGCGCGGTCTCTTCCAGTTCTTCGAGCAGGGCCATGGCCTGCGCGGGGCTGTGGTGCCACACGACGGGGCCCAGGCGCTCGAGCATGACGGCGCGCAGGGGGTGGCGGGCTTGCGCGATGCGCTGCGCGACCTCGTCGGCCACGGCGGCATCGCCCGGCGCACGGTAGGCGATGTGGGGCACGTGGCCCACCTTCATCACCTGGTAGGGCGTGATGGGGGGCAGGATGTCGGGTTCGCTCCACACGCCCTGCAGGCTCAGTGCCACGAGGTGGGTGCTGTGGGTGTGCAGCACGCAGCGGGCCTGCGGCGCGGCGGCGTAGATGCGGCGGTGCAGGGCGAGTGTCTTGCTGGCGCGCTCGCCGGCGAGCGGTTGACCGTCGTCGCTCACCCAGGCCAGGGCCCCGGGGTCGAGCTGGCCGAGGCAGGCGTCGGTGGGGGTGATGAGGAAGCCGCCGCCTTGCGACTCGTCCAGGCGCAGGCTGATGTTGCCGGCCGTGGAGTGCGCGTAGCCGCGCAGAAACAGCGAGGCGCCCACGCGCACGACCTCGTCGCGGCAGGCTTGCTGGGCAACCGGGATCTGCGCCTGGCTCATGCGCTCGCCTCGGTCATGGCCAGGGCCTCGCGGAAGAAATCGGGGCCGCCGAAGTTGCCGGATTTGAGCGCGAGCAGCAGGTCGGCGTCGCCGCGCGCGGTGCGCGTGCCGGTCCAGGGCACGCCGGGGCAGATGCTGGGGCCGATGCGCAGTTGCCGCACGTCCAGCGCCTGCACCACCGCGCCCGAGGTCTCGCCACCGGCCACGACGAGGCGGCGCACGCCCGCGTCCACCAGGCCGCGCGCGACCTGGGCCAGGGCCCTCTCCACCAGCTCGCCGGCCGCTTGAACACCCAGGGACTGCTGCACCGCGCCCACGCGCTCGGGCGTGGCGGTGGCGTAGACGAGCACCGGGCCGTCGCTCAGCGCCTGCTGCGCTTTCGAGAGCAGCGCCTGCGCCGTGTCGCTGCCCTGGTGCAGGGCCAGCGGATCGACTTGCACACCCGCACCGCCGGCCTCCAGCCAGCGCGCGACCTGGGCGTTGGTGGCCTCGGAGCACGAGCCCGAGACGATGGCCGAGGCGCCGCGCACCGCTGGCAGCGCGGCGGCCGCGGCATCGGGCTGCAGCCAGCCGCGCCGCGCGTAGGCGGGGGGCAGGCCCAGCGCCACGCCGGAGCCGGCGGTGAGCAGCGGCAGATCGGCGCAGGCCTCGGCCAGGGTGAGCAGGTCGCCATTGCTCACGGCGTCGGCGATGGCGATGCGCACACCCTCGGCCCGCAGGGCGTTCAGCCGTTCGCGCGCCGCGTCGGCGCCCGGGGCGATCGCGTCGTGCCGCAACAGGCCCACGCGCTGCGGCGTCTGCGCCTGCAGCACGCGCACCAGGTTGGCGTCGGTCATGGGCGTGAGCGGGTGGTTGCGCATGCCCGAGTCGCTGAGCAGCAGATCGCCCACGAACAGGTGGCCCTTGAACACCGTGCGGCCGTTCTCGGGGAAGGCGGGGCAGGCGATGGTGAGCTCGGTGCCGAGCGCCTGCATCAGCGCGTCGGTGACGGGACCGATGTTGCCGCGCGGGGTGGAGTCGAAGGTGGAGCAGACCTTGAAGTAGATCTGCCGCGCGCCGGCCGATCGCAGCGCCGCGAGCGCGGCCAGGCTCTGCTCGACGGCGGCCTCGGGGGCGATGGTGCGCGTCTTGAGCGCGACGACCACGGCATCGGCATCCGGCAGCGGGCCCTGCGGCACGCCCAGCACCTGCACCGTGCGCATGCCCGCGCGCACCAGCATGCTGGCCACGTCGGTGGCGCCGGTGAAGTCGTCCGCGATGACGCCGAGGATCATGCGGCGGCTCCGCCGGGTGCGGGCAGGTCCAGCCCCGCGAGGGTGGCGTAGTACTTCACCACCGCGGAGTCGTCCTCGCCGCCCAGGCCCATGGCCGCGGTGGCCAGGTAGAGCTGGTGCGCGGCGGCGGCCAGCGGCAGCGGGAATTTGAGGGCGCGCGCTGCGTCGAGCACGATGCCCAGGTCTTTCACGAAGATGTTCACCGCCGACAGCGGCGTGTAGTCGCCGTCCAGGATGTGCGGCACGCGGTTCTCGAACATCCAGCTCATGCCGGCGCTGTGGCAGATCACCTCGTAGAGCTGGCGCGGGTCGGCGCCGGCCTTCATGCCCAGTGCCATGGCCTCGCAGGCACTGGCGATGTGCACGCCGGCGAGGTGCTGGTTGACCATCTTCACCGTGGAACCGATGCCGGCGCGATCGCCCAACCGGTACACCTTGCCCGCGATGGCGTTCAGCGCCGCGTCGGCGGCGGCGAAGGCCGCGTCGCTGCCCGAGGCCATCACCGTCATCTGGCCCTCGGCGGCCTTCTTCGCGCCACCGGAGACCGGGCCGTCGATGAACAGAATGCCGCGCTCGGCCAGGCGCGCTTCCCACTGCGGCGGCAGGGCCGGGTCCACGGTGGCCGAGGCGATCACCACGGATCCGGGGCGCAGGCCCTGCACCAGGCCGTGTTCGCCGAACAGCACGGCCTCGGTCTGCGCGGCGTTCACCACCAGCACCAGCACGGCGTCGCAGTGCGCGGCCAGCTCGGCCGGGTGTTGCACCGCGCGGCCACCGGCCTGTTCGAAGGCGGTGCGGGCGGCGGGCTGCGGGTCGCAGCCCCAGGTGGCCAGGCCGCGGCGCAGCGCGGAGCGCGCGGCGCCCAGGCCCATGGAGCCCAGGCCGATGACGCCCAGCGTGGCGGGCGATGCGGTGGTCGAGGTGGTCATTCGGTGCGGGGAGTGGCGGGTTTGAGCAGCGCGTCCAGCGCGCGGCGCACGGGCGGCGAGGCGTGTTCGATGCGGTGCGCGGCATTGGCCATGTGGCGCATGGCGGCCTCGCGCGCGGCGGCGGCGTCGCCCCGGCACACCGCCTCTGCGATGGCGCGGTGCTCGTGGTGCACCTGCACCATGTAGCCGCTGTCCAGGGATTCGTTGGTGCGCGTCACCTTCATGGCGTCGCGCTGGTACTGCTCCAGAAAACCGAGCAGGCGTTCGTAGTGCGGGTTGTCGGTGGCGCGCGCGATGCTGCGGTGAAAACGCAGGTCGGCCTCCACGCCGGGCGCGCCCACGGGCGGGCAGGCCTCCAGTTCGGTCAGCGCGTCCATGATCGAGCGCGCCTTCTCGGGCGTGATGCGCCGCGCGGCGAGTTCGGCCACGTCGGCCTCCAGGCCGCGGCGCACCTCCACCACCTGCAGCACGGCCTCCATGGAGTGCAGCACGGTGGGGTCGAAGGCCAGGGCGCGCGCCTGGTGGCTGGGCGCCACGAATACGCCCGCACCCTGGCGCGAGGTGAGCAGGCCGATGGACTTGAGCTGGCTGATGGCCTCGCGCACCACGGTGCGCGACACGCCGAACTGCTCGGACAGCCGCTGTTCGGTGGGCAGGCGCTGGTCGGGTTCGAGCTCGCCCGACTCGATGCGCTGCATCAGCAGGGCCGCGAGCCTGTCGGTCAGGCGCTGCGGCGCCTGCAGGGGCTCGGCGTGGTCGGGGGGCATGCTTGTCTCGGGCTTTTGTGTGCTTATCAGGTCATCATACAAGTTGGTCCGACAAAAAAAATCCCGGGAAAACCCGGGATCGTGCGGCGATCAGCGGCCGACGGCGACGAACAACGCGTGGTTGTCGCGCAGCCAATCGGCCGAGCGCTCGGAGTGCTGTTGCCCGGGGTGGAAATCGGGCCGGAAGTAGGCCCGCCAGGCCGACCAGTTGGCCCGCAGCAGGCCCTGGCGGCCCAGCAGGTGGCGCCCCGCGCTGCGCCAGGTGGACCAGCGCCACAGCGTGCCGTCGCGCCGCAGGTTGGCCATGGTCTGGCGCAGCGCGTCGGCGAGGAAGAACACGGTGATGCGGCGCATCCACTTCACGCGCCATTCGTGGTTGCCGCCCAGGGCCTGGTACAGATCGAAGGCGGTGCTCTTGTGTTCGGCCTCCTCGGCGCTGTGCCACAGCCACAGGGCCTGCAGCCGCGGCTCGCTGCCGGCCAGCACCTCGGGGTGGCCCAGCAACCACTCGGCGAAGAGGGCGGTGAAGTGCTCGTTGGCCGCGGTGATGCCCAGGGCGTGGCGCGCATCGGCACCGGCCAGCAGCTTCATGCGCGACTCGGCGCGCGGCGCCCAGTCGTTCACCAGGCCGTGCTTCTCGATCTGCGCGTTGAACAACGCGTGGATGCGCCGGTGCGTGGCCTCCTGGCCGATGAAGCCCTTCACCTCCGCGTCCCAGCGCGCGCGCTGGTCATCGGGCAGGGCCTTGGCGCCTTCGCGCACGGCGTCGATGAAGAACTGCTCGCCCACCGGGAAGCTCATCGACAGGGCGTTGAACCAGGCGGTGAGGAAGGCGTCGCCACCGCACCAGTGGCGCGGCACGGGCGTTTCCAGGTCGATGAGCAGGCGGCGCACGGTGAGGTCGGACATGGCGGTACTGGTACGGGTAGGTACCGCGCAACTGTGCGCGCCCGAGCGGGAGCTGTCAAGCCTGTGCCAGACTGCCACCTTTCCCTTGATGAGGAGCAGCGAATGAACACCTCGACGGCGGACCGGCTTCAAGTCATCCTGGTGGTCGAGGCGCCACCGCCCGGTGTGTCGTTCGCCGTGCAAAGCGGGCGCGATCAATTGCTGCCGCCGTTCGCCTCGACGGGCGACTCGCTGTCGTTTGCCTTTTCGCTGGACCTGGGCGCCGCCCTGGCGGACGGCGCCTTCAACTTCCGCGGCCCCTTGGCCCAGGGCACGCCGGCCGAGCGCTTCGTCTACCTGAACTCGGGCACGTACGCCGGCCAGCGGCAGACCCCCTGGGAACGCCGGGCGAAGATCAAGTTGGGAGACATCCCCCGGGACCTCGTGGCGCGCGCGGCGGGCCGGCCGGACCTGGCGATCGAAGGCCGCCTGCGGGGCACCGCGCGGGACGGGGGGCCGGTGTGCGCCACCGTCAAACCCCCTGACATCTCCTGGCACCTGGCCAGCCGCCCGGCGCCGTGAACCGGTGGCCTCAGGCCGCCGCCTGGCGCGGCACACCCGGCCCGCTGCCGCGCACCCGCCAGAACAGGAACAGCGCGATGCTCATGTTCAGCAGGTTCCACCCGATGCCGTTGAGGAAGGCCGCGTGGTAGCTGCCCGTGAGGTCGAACACCCAGCCCGACATCCAGCCGCCCAGGGCCATGCCCACCAGGGTGGCCATGATCACCGCGCCCACGCGGGCGCCGGCTTCCTGCGGGGCGAAGTGCTCACGGATGATGATGGCGTAGCTGGGCACGATGCCGCCCTGGAACAGGCCGAACATGGCCGAGATGAGGTACAGCGGCACCATGCCGTCGAAGGGCAGGAACATGAGCAGCGCCACGCACTGCAGCGCCGAGCCCAGCAGCAGCGTGCGGATGCCGCCGATGCGGTCGCAGATCCAGCCCGAGACGAGCCGGCTGACGATGCCGCTGGCCAGCATGAGCGAGAGCATCTCGGCGCCGCGCGCGGCGCCGAAGCCCAGGTCCACGCAATAGGCCACGATGTGCACCTGCGGCATGGACATCGCCACGCAGCAGGCCACGCCGGCCAGGCACAGCAGGGCCTGCGCCTGCGCGGGCTTCATGCCGAAGGGCCGTGAGGTGTCGGGCAGGGCGCCGCCGGGCGTGGCGGGCGCGGCCGTCACCACCACCGGCGGGCGCTGGCGCATGCGGTTGGCCAGCAGGTAGATGCCCGTGCCGCAGACGATGGCGAGCAGGAAGTAGGTGTTGCGCCAGCCGATGGTCTCGATGCCCCACTGCACCAGCGGCGGCCACACGGTGCCCGCCACGTAGTTGCCGCTGGCCGCGATGGCCACCGCGATGCCGCGCCGCTTGTTCCACCACAGCGCGGTGTCGGCCAGCAGCGGGGCGAAGGTGGCCGAGCTGCCCAGCAGGCCCAGCAGCAGGCCGTGCGCCAGGCCGAAGGCCCAGATGTTGCCGGACAGCGCGGCGGCCGCGAAGCCGCCGGCCACCGCCACCGCGCCCAGGCGCAGCACGGGCGTGATGCCGTGCCGGTCGGCCATGCGGCCCGTGAACAGGCCGCCCAGCCCCAGGCACACCATCATGAGCGTGTAGGGCAGCGAAGCGTCGCCGCGGCCGATGCCGAACTCGGTCTGCACGGCGGGCAGCACCACCGCCACCACGTACATGCCGGCATTGCCGAGGGTGACGAGGCCCAGCACGGTGAGCAGCCGCCAGGCGGCGGTGCGCGAGTCGATGAGGCTGGGGTCGGCGGGGGTGTTGTCTCTTGTGTCGTTCTTCATGGCCCGGCGATGCTACGCCGCCCGCGCGGGCCCTGCGTCCTCAGACGGGGGGTGCCCCTGTCACTCGACCGTGAACCCCACGGCCTTGACGATGGGGCCCCAGTGCTCGGTGTCGCGGCGCTGCATGGCCAGCAGCTCGGCCGGTGTGGACGACCTGGCCTCCAGCCCCATCTCTGCGAGGCCGTTGACCACCTCCGGCTTGGCCAGCGCCGTTTTCAGGGCGGCGTTGAGCTGCTGCACGGTGGCCGCGGGCGTGCCGCCGGGCAGGTAGAAGGCGAACCACTCGTCCGTGACGATGTCCTTGTAGCCTTGCTCGACGTAGGTGGGCACCTGCGGCACGAAGCGGCTGCGCTTGGCGCCCGAGACGCCGAGCAGGCGCACGCGCCCGCCGCCCAGGTGCGGCATGAAGTCGCCGATCGGGCCGCTGACGCAGGCGATCTGCCCGGCCGTGAGGTCCAGGATCGCCGCCTGCGTGCCGCGGTAGGCCACGTGGCGCATGGGCACCTTGCCGGCGCGGCTGAGCATCTCGCCGGTGAAGTGGGGCGTGGAGCCGGCGGCGGGCGAGCCGAAGTTGGCCTGGTCGGGGTTGGCCTTCAACCAGGCCATGAGTTCGGGCACGTTGGTGACGGAGGCCGGCACGGCCGGGCCCACGCCCAGCGCGAACTCGAACGAGCAGGCCAGCGACACGGGCGCGAGGTCCTTGAACGGCTCGTAGGGCAGCTTCTTGTAGATGTGCGGGTAGATGGTGAGCATCGACGCCGGGGTCTGCAGCAGCACGGTGCCGTCCGCGGGCGCGGCCTTCACGGTGGAGATGGCGATCTGGCCGCCGGCGCCGGTCTTGTTCTCGACCACCGCGGTGCGCGCGTAGAGGCCGCGAAGGCCGTCCGCGACGCGGCGGCAGACCGTGTCGGAGGTGCCACCGGCGGCGAAGCCGGTGATCACGCGCAGCACGTCCACGGGTGGCGTCTGGGCCTGGGCGGCAGCACTGCCGAGCAGGCCGGGCAGCGCCAGCGCGGTGGCGCCGTGCTGGACGAATTGGCGACGGGTCGATGGCATGGGAAAGTCTCCTGTGGAATGGGGGCGCAGGGCGCCGTGGGCTGGGAACGCGGAATCGACAACGCGGGTGGGGTGATCAGGCGGGTGATGGTTCAAGGGAGCGCGCGGCGCGGCGAATGAGCTCGGCCACGCTGCCGTCGTGCCGGAAGCCGGCGGCGTCGGCGCGTGCGGTGGTCAGGGGCGGCAGCCGGCCGAACTGGGCCTCCAGTGCCTCGTCGGGCCGGTAGCTGACGAGGGCCGCCGCGCCCGGGCGCTGCGCCTCGAAGGCCTGCACCAGCTCGCCGATGCTCAGGCGCAGCGCGGGCAGGGTCCAGACCGTGTGGCCGCCCAGGCGCTCCGCGGGGCACTGCGCGGCGTGCAGCAGGTTGTCGATGCAGGCCTGCAGCGACAGCAGCCACAAGGTGGCGGACGCCGACACCGGGCACACATACGGGCGCTGTTCCACCAGGGCGCGGATGAGCTCGCTGGAGAAGGCCGAGAGGGCGCCCGTGGGGGTGGGCGGGCGCGCGACGATGCCGGGCAGGCGCAGCGAGCGCGCGTGCAGGAATCCGCGCCGCGTGCAGTCGGCCAGAAAGATTTCCGCCATCTGTTTTTGCGCGCCGTAGCTGAGGGCGGGCCGCAGCGGCGTGTCGTCGTCGATGCGCGCGGGCAGCGGCGCGCCGAAGACGGCGATGGAGCTGGTGAACACGAAGGTGGGCGCCGCGCCGCCGCGCCGCACGGCCTCGACGAGCGCCAGCATGGCGTGCACGTTGACCTTCAGGCCCAGTTCGTGGTCGGACTCGGACTGCCCGCTCGGCACGCTGGCCAGGTGGAACACCACGTCGGGGCGGTTCTGCGTGATCGCTTCAATGACCGCGCCGTCGGCGATGCTGCCGCTGACGGCGCGCACGTGCGGCGCCTGCGGCGCCTCGGGCAGCCGCAGGTCGCACAGCGTGAGCTGGTCGATGGCCTGCCCCTGCAGCGTGGCGCCGGGTGCGGCCAGGCGGCGGGCCAGGGCGCGGCCGATGTAGCCGTCGGCACCGGTGATGAGGACTTTCATGGGCGGTGCGTCCTCATGCCGGTTTCGCGACGCGCACGATCTGAGACAGGTCCGCCTCGCCCAGGCCCTGCGCCTTGCCTTGGCGGAAGCGCTCCTGCACGGCCATGAGCACGGGCGCGTGCACCTCGGCCTGCTGCATGGCCTCGGCCACGTTGTCCAGGTCCTTCAGCATGGTGGCCAGCGCGCCGATGCTTTGCGCGGGTGGCGTGGTCATGCGCGGCACGAAGGTCTGCAGCAGCACCGAATCGGCCCAGCCGCCGGCCAGCGCGGTGGACAGCGCCGACGCGTCGATGCCGCTGCGCTGCGCCAGGCTCACCGCTTCGGCGATGGCGCACAGCGTGGTGGCGACCACGGTCTGGTTGCACAGCTTGGCCACCTGGCCGGCGCCCGAGTCGCCCATGCGGGTGATGGCGCGGGCGTAGGCGCGGAGGGCCGGGCTCGCATGCTCAATGGCGGCGGCGTCGCCGCCCGCCATCACCACCAGCGCGCCATTGGCCGCGCCCGCGATGCCGCCGGAGACGGGCGCGTCCACCCAGTCGGCGCCGGTCTCGGCCTTGAGCCGTTGCGCGATGGCGCGCGTGGCGGTGGGCGAGATGCTGGAGTGGTCCACCACGCGGCGCAGGGCGCCGGGCAGGCTGTTCAGGCCTTTGAGACCGTTCTGGCCGAAGGCCACTTGTTCAACGGCCCGCGTATCGGTGAGGCAGAGGATCACCGTCTCGCAGTGCTGCGTCAGCTCCGCCGGGTCGGCCGCGAGCGTGGCGCCCTCGGCCACCAGCGCCGCCGCTTTCCCGGGCGTGCGGTTCCACACCATCACGCGGTGGCCGGCCTGCAGCAGGCGGCGCACCATCGCGGCACCCATCAGGCCGGTGCCGCCAAAACCGATCGTGCTCAGCTCCGCCATCACCGGGCCTCCGTTTCATTCGGATCGGGGTCCGGGGTTTCGTACGGCCACTCGACCGCGCCTGAGTGGGTCACCGCACCTTGCCGCGCGGGCCGCACCACGAGCGCGTATTTCTCTAGCACGCCGCCCAGGCGCACCGGCGCGGGTGCGCTCCAGTTCGCGCGGCGCGCGGCCAGTTCCTCATCCGGCACCTGCAGCTCGATCAGGCCCGCCGCCGCGTCGATGCGGATCACGTCGCCGCTGCGCACCAGCGCGATCGGCCCGCCTTCCACGGCCTCCGGGCCCACGTAGCCGATGCACAGGCCGCGCGTGGCGCCCGAGAAGCGCCCGTCGGTGAGCAAGGCCACCGATTCGCCCATGCCCTGGCCGTAGATCGCGGCCGTCACGCTGAGCATCTCCCGCATGCCGGGCCCGCCCTTGGGGCCCTCGTTGCGGATCACCAGCACCTCGCCGGGCTCGTAGCGGCGCTCGGCCACGGCGCGCATGCACGCCTCTTCGTTCTCGAACACGCGTGCGGGGCCGGTGAACTGCAGCGATTTCAGGCCGGCGATCTTGAGCAGCGCGCCGTCGGGGCACAGGTTGCCGCGCAGCACGGTGACCCCGCCTGTGGGGTGGATGGCCTGGCCGCAGGGCCGCACCACGGTGCCGTCGGCGTCGGGCCAGCGCTGCAGCGCATCGGCCAGGCGCTCGCCGTCGAGCGTGAGCACGTCGCCGTGCAGGTGGCCGCCCTGCAGCAGGGTCTTGAGCACCATGGGCACGCCGCCCACCTCGTGCAGGTCGCGCGCGAGGTACTTGCCGCCGGGTTGCAGGTCGGCAATCAGGGGCGTGCGCTCGAACACCGCGGCCACGTCGTCCAGCGTGAAGGGCACGCCGGCCTCGTGGGCGATGGCGGGGATGTGCAGGGCCGCGTTGGTGGAGCCGCCCGTGGCGGCCACGGCGGCGCAGGCGTTCTCCAGGCTCTGGCGGGTGATGAGCTCGCGCGGCAGCGGCCCGCCGTTGGCGATGAGGCGCATCACCGTTTCGCCCGCGCGCTGGGCGATGGCCAGGCGCTCGCTGTAGACGGCCGGCATCATGGACGAGCCCAGGGGCGACAGGCCCAGGGCCTCGCCCACCATGGCCATGGTGTTGGCCGTGAACTGCCCGGGGCAGGCGCCCGCGCTGGGCGTGCAGGTGCGCTCGATGGCGAGCAGCTCCTCGGGTGGCATGGCGCCGGTTTGCACCGCGCCCACGGCCTCGATGGTGGTGAGGATGGTGGCCTGCCGTCCCCGCGCGTGGCCGGGCAGGGTGGCGCCGCCGAACACGAAGGCGGCCGGCACGTTCAGCCGCGCGATGGCCATCATCATGGCCGGCAGGGTCTTGTCGCAGCCCGCGAAGGCCACCAGGCCGTCGTAGGCGTGGCCGCGCACGGCCACTTCCACGCTGTCGGCAATCACCTCGCGCGAGACCAGGCTCATGCGCATGCCGGCGTGGTTCATCGAGGTGCCGTCGGACACCGAGACGGTGGTGAAGCTCACCGGCACGCCGCCGCCGGCCGCCACGCCCAGGCGCGCGCGGTCGGCCTGCGGCGCCAGGCCCATGGAGCAGGGCGTGTTCTCGCCCTGGGTGCTGACGATGCCGACGAGGGATTTGTCGAAGGCCGCCTCGTCGAGGCCGGTGGCGCGCAGGAAGGCGCGGTGCGGGGCGCGCGCCACGCCGTCGGTGACGGCGCGCGAGCGGTGCTTGTGCAGGGACTTGGGAGGGGTCACGGGATGGGGTCGAAGTGGGAAGCTCGGGTGAAGGATCAGGCGGCCATGTCCAGCATGTGCGGCATCAGGCGCAGGCGGTCGAAGGCCCAGGCGATGTCCTGTTCCATGGCGCTACGCGCGGCGCTGGCGTCGCCGTCGACGATGGCTTGCAGGATTTGCTGGTGCAGTTCGGGGTCGGGGCCCTGCGGCTGGTGCATCAGTTCGCGCGCCGCCCGCAGGTAGGGGCCGGACTGCAGCCACAGGCTCTCCACCATGGACAGCAGCGTGGGCGAGGCGGCCGCCTGGTAGATGGTGAAGTGAAAGGCCTGGTTGTGCGCCAGGCCCTGGTCCACCGTCGCCGGGCTCTTGAGCGCCTTGGCGATCTTGCGGGCAAGCTGCTTCAGCGCCTCGATGTCGGCGCGCTGCAAACGGGGCACGGCCCATTCGGTGAGCGCGCATTCCACCAGCACGCGGCTGCGGCGGATGTCGTCGAGCCGCTCCACGCTCAACAGGGGCACCTGCATGGAGCGGCTGCGGTGGCGCTCCACGGCGCGCTGCTCCGCCAGGCGCTGCAGGGCCGCGCGCACGGGCATGGTGCTGGTGTTCATGGCCTGGGCCAGCTCCTCGATGCCCAGGAGCTGGCCGGCGGCGAAGTCGCCGCGCATGAGCTGGTCGCGCAACGCGCGGTAGACCGCCTCGTTGATGGGCAGAGGGGAGAGTGGCGACATGCGGGGGTGGGATTCGGTCTGTGATCTTTGATCAAAGATCAGCAGCGCCGGACGATACCCGCGCCCGCCGGCGCCAGGTCAGGGGGTTATCCCTGAGACGACATCAATGCGCCTGCCTCAATGCGACTGCAGTTGCGCGCGCAGCATCTCCACCGCGTGCCGGTGCATCTGGCTCACGCGCGATTCGCTCACGCCCAGCGCGCGGCCGATGTCCTTGAACATCATGTCGTCCTCGTAGTGCATGAGCATGACCTGCTGCTCGCGCTCGGGCAGGCCACGGATGGCGTCCACCAGGGCCAGGCGCATGCGCTGCTGCTCCAGCACGCTCAGCGGCTCGTCGTGGGTGTCGCCGAACTCCCTGCCGTGCAGGCCGTCGTCGTCCTCGTCGCCCGCCAGGCCCAGGTCGTCCAGGGACATCAATTGGGAGCGGTGCAGTTTGGCCTGCAGCGCGTGGTATTCGTCCAGGGAGAGGCACAGTTCCGCGGCCATCTCGCTGTCGTGCGGGCGGCGGCACAGGCGCTGCTGCAGGCGCTGGCCGGCCTCGTCGATCTCGCGCCGGCTCTGGCGGCAGCCGCGCGAGGCCCATTCGGTGAAGCGCAGCTCGTCGATCATGGCGCCGCGGATGCGCGGCATGGCGAATTTCTCCAGGCCACCGGCCTCGGCCTCGGCCGGGTCGCAGCGGCCGATGGCCTCATTCAGGCCGATCAGACCGGCCTGAATGAGGTCGTCCACGTCCACCGAAGGCGGCAGCTGCGCGCGCAGGTGGCGGGCGACGCGGCGCACCAGGGGTTGCATCTGGCGGATCTGCTCGTTGCGCGAAGCGGTGGAGGCGGCGGCGGTGGTCATGTGAAGCTCCCCTGAATCCGGCCGGATCGTGAGGTTTTTCACTCCCTCGGCCATGGGGGGAACTGTAGGAACGGCGCACCGGCGCGTCTGTGGGGACTGTTCGATCGCCCCTGTAGGCACAACACCGAATGCCATGTAGGTGAGTCCGGCATCCGCGTCAGGCTTTGCAGTAGGCGCTTAGGCATTTTTTAAGGAGTTGTGAGTGAAGGATTACAACGATTCGCCACATTTCATGCGCAGAATCCGCGCTCCTTCTTCGTCACGTTCCCTACCCGGGCGCGTCGGCGGTCGGCAATCTCCGGAGTCACCCCCATGCCTGCCATTCCTTCCGGGCGCACCCTCGCCCTGGCTGTCCTGTTCCCGTTGCTGTTGCCCGTTCTGCAAGCCTGCGGCGGCCCCGCCGACGCGCAGGGGGGCCCACCCCCGGCCATGCCGGTGAGCGTGGCGCCCGCGGTCCAGCGCAGCGTCACCGACGTCGAAACCTTCAGCGGCCGCCTGGAAGCGGCCGAGTTCGTGGAGCTGCGCCCGCGCGTGGCCGGCACCATCGACAAGGTGCACTTCACCGACGGCGCCACCGTGGCCGCCGGTGCCTTGTTGTTCACCATCGACCCGCGCCCCTTCGAGGCCGAGGTCGCGCGCGCCGAATCGCAGGTGGTGGCCGCGAAATCGCGCGCCGACCTGGCGCAGACCGAGTACGCGCGCGCCCAGAAGCTGCTGGACAGCCGCGCCGTGTCGCGCCAGGAGTTCGACCAGCTCGCCGCCGGCGCGCGCACCAGCGAGGCCGACATCAAGGCCGCCGAGGCCGCGCTGCGCGTGGCGCGCCTGAACCTGGCCTACACGGCGGTGCGCGCGCCCATCGGCGGGCGGCTCTCGCGCGCCAACGTCACGGCGGGCAATCTGGTGAACGAGCAGGTGGTGCTCACCAGCATCGCCGCGACGAACCGCGTGCACGCCTACTTCGATGGCAGCGAACAGACCTTCCTGCGCGTGCGCGCCGCCGGCAACGCCAGGCCCGTGGTGCGCATGGGCCTGGCCAATGAGCAGGGCTACCCGCACCAGGGCACGCTGGATTTCGTGGACAACCGCCTGAACCCGCAGACCGGTGCCATCCGCCTGCGCGCCAGCTTCGACAACCGCGACGGCCGCTTCGTGCCCGGCCTGGCCGCGCGCCTGACCATGACCACCAGCGCGCCCTACCAGGCCACGCTGGTGCCCGAGCGCGCCATCGGCACCGACCAGAACCGCAAGACCGTGGTGGTGGTGGGGCAGGACGGCCAGCCGCAGTTCCGCGTGGTGCAGCTCGGCGCCCTGCAGGACGGCATGCGCGTGCTGCTGGGCGATGCGGTGAAGCCCGGCGAGAACGTGGTGGTGGAAGGCCTGCAGCGCATCATGCCCGGCGTGCCGGTGCAGCCGCAGGTGCTGAAGGTGGACGAGAAGGGCATGCCCATCACGCCGCCGCCCGCCACGCAGCAGCCGGCCAAGTAAAGGGAGCGCCCGCATGGACATCTCCCGGTTCTTCATCGACCGGCCACGTTTCGCGGCCGTGCTGTCGATCTTCATCTTCCTCGTCGGCACGCTGGCCATCTTCCAGCTGCCGCTGTCCGAGTACCCCGAGGTCGCGCCGCCGCAGATCGTGGTGCGCGCCCAGTACCCCGGCGCCAACCCGCGCGTCATCAGCGAAACCGTGGCCACGCCGCTGGAGGAGCAGATCAGCGGCATCGAGAACCTGCTGTACTACGACTCGCAGGCCACGGCCGACGGCGCCATGGCGCTGACGGTGACGTTCAAGATCGGCACCAGCCCCGAGGCGGCGGAGACGGCGGTGCAGAACCGCATCAACCGCGCCCTGCCGCGCCTGCCCGACATCGTGCGCCAGATCGGCGTCACCACCGAAAAGAGCAGCCCCAACCTGACCATGGTGGTGCACCTGGTCAGCCCGGACAACAGCCGCGACGCGCTCTACCTGCGCAACTACGGCCAGATGAGCGTGCGCGACGACCTGCTGCGCCTGCCCGGCATGGGGTCGGTCATCCTGTTCGGTGCGGGCGACTACGCCATGCGCATCTGGCTGGACCCGGGCAAGCTCGCCGCGCGCAACCTCACCACCGCCGAGGTGGTGGGCGCCATCCGCGAGCAAAACGCGCAAGTGGCCGCCGGCACCGTGGGCGCGCCGCCCGCGCCCTCGGGCACGGAGTTCCAGCTCGCGGTGAACACGCAGGGCCGCCTGACCACCGAAGAAGAGTTCGCCGACATCATCGTGCGCACCGACCCGGCCACCGGCGGCTTGATCCGCATCCGCGACATCGGCCGCGTGGAGCTCGCCGCCGGCACCTACGCGCTGCGCAGCCTGCTCAACAACAAGGAGGCCGCGGCCATCGCCGTGTTCCAGGCGCCGGGATCGAACGCGCTGGCGCTGTCCAACAGCGTGCGCGAGACCATGGACCGGCTGTCGCAGAGCTTCCCGCCCGGCGTGGAGTACGACATCGTCTACGACCCGACGCGCTTCGTGCAGACCTCGATCGAAAAGGTGGTGGTGACGCTGCTGGAGGCCGTGGCCCTGGTGGTGCTGGTGGTCATCGTCTTCCTGCAGACCTGGCGCGCCTCGCTCATTCCGCTGCTGGCGGTGCCGGTGTCCATCGTCGGCACCTTCGCCTTCCTGTTGCTGCTGGGCTATTCCATCAACACGCTCACGCTGTTCGGCCTGGTGCTGGCCATCGGCATCGTGGTGGACGACGCCATCGTGGTGGTGGAGAACGTCGAGCGCAACATCGAGGAAGGCCTGTCGCCGCGCGAGGCCACCATCAAGGCCATGCGCGAGGTGTCCGGGCCCATCATCGCCATCGCCCTGGTGCTGTGCGCGGTCTTCGTGCCGCTGGCCTTCGTGCCGGGCCTCACCGGGCAGTTCTACAAGCAGTTCGCGGTGACGATCGCCATCAGCACGGTGATCTCGGCCTTCAACTCGCTCACGCTGAGCCCGGCGCTGTCGGCGCTGATGCTGCACCCGCACGACCAGTCGCCCGACCGCCTGACGCGCGCCATGGACAAGGTCTTCGGCCGCTTCTTCCGCTGGTTCGACGCCGCCTTCCACCGCCGCAGCGAAGGCTACGGCCGCCGGGTGAACTACATCGTTCGGCACAAGACGGTGTCGCTGGCGATCTACGCGGTGCTGCTGGGCGTGACCGGCCTGCTGTTCGCGCGCATCCCGGCCGGCTTCGTGCCCGCGCCCGACAAGCAGTACCTCATCGGCATCGCGCAGTTGCCGGCGGGCGCGTCCATCGACCGCACCGACGCGGTGATCCGCGAGATGAGCGAGATCGCGCTCAAGGTGCCGGGCGTGATCGACTCGGTGGCCTTCCCCGGCCTGTCGATCGCGGGCTTCTCGGCGGCGCCGAACGAGGGGATCATCTTCTTCGGCCTGGCGCCCTTCGAGGAGCGCACCTCGCCCGAGATGAGCAAGGAGGCCATCCTGGGCCAGGTCAACGGCGCCATCCAGCAGATCCAGGGCGCGCGCATGTTCGTGGTGCCGCCGCCAGCGGTGGATGGCCTGGGCAACGTCGGCGGCTTCAAGCTGCAGGTGCAGGACCGCGGCGGCCTGGGCGAGCAGGCGCTGTACGGCGCGGTCTGGGGCACGCTGGGGCAGATCTACGGCAACCCGCAATCGTCGGTGGGCACGCCGTTCTCCAGCTACGACATCAACGTGCCACAGCTCTACGCCAACGTGGACCGCACGCGCGCCAAGCAGATGGGCATCCACCTCTCCGACATCTACGACACCATGCAGGTGAACCTGGGCTCGCTCTACGTGAACGACTTCAGCCGCTTCGGCCGAACCTACCAGGTGGTGGTGCAGGCCGACGCGCCGTTCCGCGCCGACGCCGAGGCCATCACCAACCTGAAGACGCGCAACGCCGCGGGTGAAATGGTGCCGCTGGGCGCGCTGATGACGGTGGAGCCCAGCTTCGGCCCCACGCGCGTGACGCGCTACAACGGCTACCCCTCGGCGGACGTGAACGGGGCGCCCAACCCGGGCTTCTCGTCGAGCCAGGCCGAGGCCGAGATCGAGACCTTGCTGCAGCGCACGCTGCCGCGTGGCATGACCTATGAGTGGACCGAGCTGAGCTACCAGGACCGGCTCACGCGCGACTTCACCATCCCGGGCACGCAGGTCACGCTGCCCGTGCTGGCGGCGGTGCTGCTGATCTCGGTGTTGCTGGTGATCCTGGTGCTGGCCGCGCAGTACGAGAGCTGGAGCCTGCCGCTGGTGATCGTGCTCATCGTTCCCATGGGCATCCTGTCGGCGCTGTTCGGGGTGTGGCTGTCCAGCCTGCCGTTCTTCGGGCAACCGGGCGACCTGAACGTCTTCACGCAGGTGGCGCTGGTGGTGCTGGTGGGCCTGGCCTGCAAGAACGCGATCCTGATCGTCGAATTCGCCAAGGAGCTGGAGGAACGCGGCGAGGCCCTGTACGACGCGATCGTGCACGCCTGCCGCATGCGGCTGCGGCCCATCCTGATGACCTCCATCGCCTTCTGCGCGGGCGTCATTCCGCTCATCGTGGGCAGCGGCGCGGGCAGCGAAATGCGCCGCGCCATGGGGATCGCGGTGTTCTCGGGCATGGTCGGTGTCACGCTGTTCGGCATCTTCATGACGCCGGTGTTCTATGCGCTGCTGCGCTCGCGGAGGGCCCATCGCCTGGGCCAGGATGAAGCAGAGGTGAAGCATGCGTGACAAGGAACACCCCCGCCGCGCTGCGCGCGACCCCCTCAAGGGGGCGACACCGACGGCCCGGCAAAGCCGGTTCCGTGGTGTCTCTGGCTTGAGCCGCTTCACGCCTGCCGGGTTGGTGCTGGCCGCGCTGCTGACGGGATGTGCCGCCGTTGGGCCGGACCATGAAACGCCCGCTGTCGCGCTCGACGAGCGGTTCATCAACGCCGGTGCCGCGGGCAGCAACGCCCAGGCGCCGGGCGAGGACATCGCGCGCTTCTGGCGCGGCTTCAACGATGCGGCACTGGACGCGCTGATCGAACGCGCGCTGGCCGCCAACACCGACATCCGCCTGGCGCAGGCGCGCCTGCAGGAGGCGAGGGCGCTGCAGGGCGAGGCCGACGCCGCCGCGCGGCCCGGCGTGGCCATCGAAGGCAGCGCCCAACGGTCCGTGGCGCCGCAGACGCAGCAGCCCGGCGCCTCACGCAGCGAGCGCACCGGCAACAGCTTCGACGCCAGCTTCATCGCCGGCTGGGAGCTTGACCTCTTCGGCCGCGTGCGCCGCACCCGCGAGGCCGCCGCCGCGCAGGTGAGCGCCAGCGAGGCCGGCCTGCACGCCGCACACACCGCCGTGGCGGCCGAGGTGGCGCGTTACTACATGGAACTGCGCGGCCTGCAGGAACGCCTGCGCGTGACAGAGGCCAGTCTCGTGAACCAGCGCGAGTCGCTGCGCCTCACCGAGGCGCGGCTGGAAGCCGGCCGGGCGCGCCAGCTCGACGTGGCCGGTGCGCGCGCCCTGGTCGCCAGCACCGAGGCCCTGATGCCCGCGCTGCAGGCCGGCATAGAGGCCGCGGCCTACCGCCTGGCCACGCTCACGGCGCAGCCGCCACGCACGGTGCTGGCCGACGTGGCGCTGCCCCGGCCGCTGCCGTCGCTGCCTGTGACCGATCTGGGCACGCTGCCCGTGGGCACGCCGCAGCAGTGGCTGCAGCGCCGGCCCGACGTGATCGCGGCCGAACGCCAGTTGGCGGCGGCCACCGCCCGCATCGGCATTGCGCGCAGCGAGCTCTACCCGAGCGTCTCGCTCTCTGGCTTGTTGGGTTTCAACGCGGCTCGCCTGGGCGACCTGTTCACCAGCGACGCGGCGCGCTACGCGCTCGGCGTGGGCCTGTCCTGGACGCCGTTCGACTTCGGCGCCATCCGCTCGCGTGTGGCCGCCAGCGAAGCGCGCGCCCAGCAGGGCCTGGTGGTGTTCGAGCAGACCGTGGCGCTGGCGCTGGAGGAAACCGAAGGCGCGTTCAGCGGCTTCAACCGCAACGCCCAGCGCGCCGAGCGCCTGCTGGAGGCCGCGCGCCACGCCGACGAGGCCGCGCAACTGGCCCGCGCGCGCTTCGAGGCCGGCGTGACCGACTTCCAGGCCGTGCTGCAGGCCGAACGCGAGGTGCTCTCGATCCGGGAGCAGCTCACGCAGGCCCAGGTGGGCGTGGCCACGGCGCTGGTGGCGGTGTATAGGGCCATTGGTGGTGGGTGGACGCCCCCGGCGGCGGCCACCGCCGCCGCGCGTTGAGTCCTGAACTCAGTTCACCAGCACCAGCTTGCCCTTGACCGAGCGCGATCCCATGATCGCGTAGGCCTTGTGCAGCTCGGCCATGGGCAGGGTCTGGTCGATCACCGGCTTGACCTGGCCCCTGGCGTACATCCCGGCGAGCGCCTGCATCATGGCCGCGTTGGCCTGCGGCTCGCGCTTGGCGAAGTCGCCCCAGAACACGCCCACGATGCTGGCGCCCTTGAGCAGCGCCAGGTTGAGTGGCAGGGCAGGAATGGGCCCGCTGGCGAAGCCCACCACCAGGTAGCGCCCTCGCCAGGCGATGGAGCGGAACGCCGGTTCGGCGAAGTCGCCGCCCACGGGGTCGTAGATCACATCGGGGCCTTTACCTTCGGTGAGGCGCTTGATCTCGTCGCGCAGGCTGGTGAGCGGGCCGTGTTGCGCGTAGTTGATGGTGGCGTCGGCACCGAGCGAGCTGCACAGCGCGCACTTCTCGTCACTGGAGGCGGCGGCGATCACGCGCGCGCCAGCGGCCTTGGCGATCTGGATGGCGGCCGTGCCCACGCCGCCGGCCGCGCCGAGGATCAGCACCGTCTCGCCCGCCTTGAGTTGCGCGCGGTCCATGAGGGCGTGGTACGAGGTGGCGTAGATCATGATGAAGGCCGCCGCATCCACGGCAGGGAAGCCTTCGGGCAGGGGCATGCACAGCGCGGCGGGCGCCAGGGTGTGGGTGCCGAAGCCACCGGTGCCGCTGAGGCAGGCCACGCGTTGGCCGGGCTTGAGGTGCTTGACGCCTTCGCCCACGGCTTCCACCACACCCGCGTATTCGCTGCCGGGCACGAAGGGCAGGGGCGGCTTCATCTGGTACTTGTTCTGCACGATGAGCAGGTCGGGGAAGTTCAGGCTGGCCGCTTCGATGCGGATGCGCACCTGGCCCGCGCCCGGCTCGGGCGTGGGCAGCTCCTTCCATTGCAGGGCGTCGACGCCGATGGGGTTTTCGCACAGCCAGGCGTGCATGGGGGTCTCCTCTCGTGAATGGGGGTGCGGGGCATGATAGGGATCGGTCTTGCGTTTGCGCAGGGGGTTTTGTCCCTTGGGTGACGGGGGGTGTGGGCGTTCTTCTTGCTCGTCACCACCTCGCGAAGCTCGCGGCCACTGGGTGCCCTGCTCCGCGAATGTCCCCCGGACCGGCTGCGCCGGTCCTCCTCCTTTATTTCGCTACGCAGGGCACCCAGCGTCCGCGAGCCACAGACACGGTGGCGCACCAACCGATCGAGTGCCAACGAGGTCGGCGGTGATCGGGTGTCCGGCGTAGCGAAATAAAGGAGGAGCCAAGGGCGCAGCCCTTGGCGGGGGACATTCGCGGAGCCGGACACCCGAGCGCCGATGACCGGACCAGCCGGAGAAAGAACACTCAAGATAAGAAGAAAGCTCGATACCCCCAGGTCAATAGAATTTCGCCCATGAAAATCCTGATCTCGAACGACGACGGCTTCCAGGCCAAGGGCATCGTCGCCCTCTACGAGGCCGTGAAAGCCCTGCCAGACGTCGAAGTCGAGGTCGTTGCCCCCGAGCACAACAACAGCGCCAAAAGCAACGCATTGAGTCTGCATTCCCCGCTGTACGTGCACACCGCCGCCAACGGATTCCGCTACGTCAACGGCACCCCCGCCGACTGCGTCCACATCGCCCTCACCGGCCTGCTGGGCTACCGGCCCGACCTCGTCATCTCCGGCATCAACAACGGCGCCAACATGGGCGACGACACCATCTACTCCGGCACCGTCGGCGCGGCGATGGAGGGCTACCTGTTCGGCATTCCCGCCATCGCCTTTTCCCAGACCGAGAGGGGCTGGGCCCATCTCGACGTGGCCGCCGCCCAGGCCGCCGCGCTGGTGCAGCAACTGCTGCCCTCGCTGCCCGAATCGGCCAAACGCGGCGACGCCTGGCTGCTCAATGTCAACATTCCCTGCCTGTCGGCCGAGCAGATCCGGGGCGTGAAGGTCACGCGCCTGGGGCGCCGCCATGCCGCCGAACCGGTGATCGTGCAGGTCAACCCGCGCGGCGAAACCATGTACTGGATCGGCAGCGCCGGTGCCGCGCGCGACGAGGCCGAGGGCACCGACTTCCACGCCACGCAGCAGGGCTACGTGAGCCTCACGCCGTTGCAGGTGGACCTGACCGACCACGACACGCTGGCGTACTGGGTGCCCACGGCGGCGGCGCTGTCGAAGGAGGACGCGTGAAACCGCCGCAGCCGCGCCAGCGCCCGGGCTTTCCGGCCCGTTTGCCCGCCGGCACACCGGCCCCCGCGCCGGCACGCCAGCACAAGCCCGAGGCTCCCGCGGCACGCACGGCCGCCGCGCCCAGCGGCGTCGGCATGGACTCGGCCGCCGTGCGCGCGGCCATGGTGCGCAAGTTGCAGGGGCAGGGCGTCTCGCACCCGGCCGTGGTGGCCGCCATGCTCGCGGTCGAGCGCCACCGCTTCGTCGATTCGGCGCTGGTGAACCAGGCCTACGAGGACACCAGCCTGCCGATCGGCCAGGGCCAGACCATCAGCAAGCCCGGCGTGGTGGCGCGCATGGTCGAGCTCTTGTGCCAGGCGCGCGTGCAGCCCCTGGGCCGCGTGCTGGAGATCGGCACCGGCTGCGGCTACCAGGCCGCCGTGCTCGCCCGCGTGGCCAAAGAGGTCTACAGCATCGAGCGCATCCGCAGCCTGCACGAGAAGGCGCGCGACAACCTGCGCGCCTTGCGCGTCCCGAATCTTCATCTGCTGTTCGGTGACGGCATGGTGGGATTCCCGCGAGGCGCGCCCTATGCGGGCATCATCGCCGCGGCCGGCGGGAACGATCTGCCGCCGGCCTGGATCGACCAGCTCGCGGTCGGCGGCCGGCTGGTGGCGCCGGCCGTCACGGCCGCCGGGCGGCAGAACCTGGTGGTGATCGACAAGACCGCCACCGGCGTGATTCGCACGGAGCTCGAGGCCGTTCATTTCGTGCCCCTAAAATCGGGCCTCGCATGACGGTCCCGCCCTTGCTGGCGCAGAGCGTGAATCGAAATGGGGCCCCCTCGCGGGCCCGCAAGACAACGGTGGAGTCTTCATGAACCAAATGGCAAAACACGACCTGGGCCTTACCCGGGCGCAGGGGCACACGGCGGCGCGCGCGCTGACGTGGTCCGTGCTCGGCCTGGCCCTGCTCGTGAGCGCCTGCAGCACACGCGTGTCGCGTCCCGCACCGGTCGAAGACCGGGGTACCTCCCGGTCCGCCGCGGAGACGAGCGCGCCGGCGCCCGCCCCGGCGCAGCCCCGCGTGGGCTACGTGACGGTGCAACCCGGCGACACGCTGTACCGCATCGCCCTCAACGCGGGCCAGGACTGGCGCGACATCGCCACCTGGAACAACCTGCCGAACCCGAACGCCATCGAGGTGGGCCAGCTGCTGCGCGTGGTACCGCCCGCCGCCACGGCCGCCGCGCCGGCGCCCGCCCCCAACGGCGTGTCCACGGCGCCCGTCACCAGCAGCGGCGTCACCTCGCGGCCCCTGAGCGAGACCAGCCCGGCCGCCGCGCCGGCTCCCGCACCCCCGGCGGCCCCGGCGCCCGCGCCAGCCCCTGCCGCGGCCGGCGACGAGATCCAGTTCGTCTGGCCGGCCTCGGGCGCGGTCATCGCGAACTTCGACGAGAACACCAACAAGGGCGTGAGCATCGGCGGCAAGATCGGCGACCCCGTGGTGGCGGCGGCGGATGGGCGCGTGGTCTACGCGGGTGCCGGCCTGCGCGGCTACGGCAACCTCATCATCCTGCAGCACAACAACACCTACCTCACGGCCTATGCGCACAACCAGGCGCTGCTGGTGCGCGAGAACCAGGCGGTGCGCCAGGGCCAGAAGATCGCCGAGATGGGCAGCAGCGACACCGACCGCGTGAAGCTGCACTTCGAGGTGCGCCGCCAGGGCAAACCGGTCGATCCGCTCTCCCATTTGCCGAAGCGCTGATCCGGCGCGAATGGCCTGGCCTGTCCTCGTCTTCGACATCGAGTCCATTCCGGACGTGGATGGGCTGCGCGCGCTGCGCTCGGCCGGTGCCGACCTGAGCGACGAGCAGGTGCACGCCGAATGGGTGGCCGAGCGCAAGGAGAAGGGGCAGAGCGACTTCATGCCGCTCTACCTGCAGCGCGTGCTGGTCATCAGTTGCGTGTTCCGCAACGCCGAAGGCCTGCGCATCCACTCCTTTGTCGACAAGGACGGCCAGAGTGAAGGCCGGGTCATCCAGAGCTTCTTCCAGGCGATCGAAAAACACGTGCCCCAGCTCGTGAGCTGGAACGGCGGCGGCTTCGACCTGCCCGTGCTGCATTACCGCGGTCTGCGCCATGGCCTGGAGGCCAACAAGTACTGGGACATGGGCGAGGACGACCGCGAGTTCAAGTGGAACAACTACATCGGCCGCTACCACATGCGCCACCTGGACCTGATGGACCTGCTGGCCATGTACTCGCCCAAGAACAACGCGCCGCTCGACGCCATGGCCAAGCTCTGCGGCTTTCCGGGCAAACTGGGCATGGACGGCTCGCAGGTCTACGCCCAGTACCTCGCCGGGCAGACGGACGCCATCCGCCGCTACTGCGAGACGGACGTGATGAACACCTACCTCATGTACTGCCGCTTCCAGAAGATGCGCGGTGGTTTCACGCCCGACGAGTACGAGCGCGAGATCGCCTACGTGAAGGAAACGCTGGGTGGGCTGGCACCCGGTGAGTCGCACTGGCAGGAATACCTCGCGGCCTGGGCATGAGCGCTGGCCCGCTGACGGCCTGAGACAATCGCGGGATGTCCTCTGACGTTCCGCACAACACCTACCCCACGTTCCCCGACGGCTCGCTCGCCGTCGAATCCCTGGACATCGAAGCCCAGGGCATCGCCCACCGCGCCGACGGCAAGGTGGTCTTCATCGAAGGCGCGCTGCCGTTCGAGCAGGTCAGCGTCTCCGTCCACCGCAAGAAGAACAACTGGGAGGCCGCCACCGTCACGGCCATCCACCGCGAGTCCTCGCAGCGCGTGCGCCCGGCCTGCCCGCACTTCGGCCTGCACGCGGGCGCCTGCGGTGGCTGCAAGATGCAGCACCTGCACCCGGCGGCGCAGGTCGCCATCAAGCAGCGCGTGCTGGAGGACAACCTCTGGCACCTGGGCAAGGTGCGCCCCGAGACCGTGCTGCGACCCATCGAAGGCCCCACCTGGGGCTACCGCCACCGCGCGCGCCTGTCGGTGCGCCACGTGCACAAGAAGGGCGTGGTTCTGATCGGCTTTCACGAGCGCAAGAGCCGCTACGTGGCCGACATGGGCGTGTGCCTGGTGCTGCCGCCGCACGTGAGCGACATGCTCGCCCCGTTGCGCGAACTCATCTTCGGCATGGACGCGCGCGAGACCTGCCCGCAGATCGAACTGGCCTGCGGCGACAGCGTGACCGCGCTGGTGCTGCGCCACCTCGAGCCCCTGAGCGAGGACGATCTGGCGCGCCTGCGCGCCTTCGGCCAGCAGCACGGCGTGCAGTGGTGGTTGCAGGCCAAGGGGCCGGACACGGTGCGCCTGCTGGACGAAGGCGGCGAGCAGTTGAGCTACGCCTTGCCCGACTACGGCGTGCTCATGCCCTTCAAACCCACCGACTTCACCCAGGTCAACCCCTCGATCAACCGCGTGCTCGTCTCACGCGCCCTGCGCCTGCTCGACGCGAAGCCAGACGAGCGCGTGATCGACTGGTTCTGCGGCCTGGGCAACTTCACCCTGCCCATCGCCACCACCGCGCGCGAGGTGCTGGGCGTGGAGGGCAGCGAGGCCCTGGTGGCCCGCTCGCGCGAGAACCTGGCGCGCAACAGCGAAGGCCGCGCGCAGCCTTTCGCGCCCACCACCTTCGCCGCGCGCAACCTGTTCGAGATGACCCCCGAGCAACTGGTGGCCGACGGCGTGGCCGAGAAGTGGCTGGTCGACCCGCCGCGCGAGGGCGCCTTCGCCCTTTCCAAGGCCCTGGCCGATTTGCACCAGCAACCCGAACTGCGGGGCGACTGGACGCCCCCGAGGCGCATCGTCTACGTGAGCTGCAACCCCGCCACGCTGGCGCGCGACGCGGGTTTGCTGGTGCACCAGGCGGGCTACCGCTGCGTATCGGCCGGTGCCGTCAACATGTTCCCCCACACCGCCCACGTCGAGAGCATGGCGGTGTTTGAGCTGGCGGACGCTGGGCGCCCTGCGTAGCGAAATAAAGGAGGAGCCAAGGGCGCAGCCCTTGGCGGGGGACATTCGCGGAGCAGGGCGCCCAGTGGCCGCCAGCGCCGCGAGGTGCAGGCCAGAAGCCGTCAGGACGTCGGCTTCTCCGAAGAAGCCTTTTCAGCAGGAGCCGCCTCGCCCTCCGACGGCATGCCGACCACGCTGTTGTCCCGCATGTACTGGTCCATCTCCCGCCAGCCCGCGAACACCGCCGCCTTGCCCGCGCGCGGATTCGACTGGAAGCACAACTCGATGCTGCGCACGGCGTGCCGGCAGGCGCTGCCGATGGCCCGGCCTTCGGCCTCCTTGCGCGCATTGACGGCCGTGGCCGACTCGATGCCCAGGGCATCGCAGCCGGCCAGCCAGGTGCTGGCGAGTGTGAGCAGGATGAGGGCAGGGCGGCGCATGGTGGTTCGGGGTGTTGCCCCTGAACTTCGGCCGCCCGGCCCGGAACTTGACGGTCTCGGCCAAGAAAAAAGGGCCCGAAGGCCCTTCTTTCATCAGGTGGAAAACGCCACTTATTCGCGCTCGCCACCGAACACGCCCAGCAGCATCAGCAGGCTCTGGAACACGTTGTACAGGCTCAGGTACACGCCCAGGGTGGCGCTGATGTAGTTGGTTTCCTCGCCGTCCTGCACGCGCTTGAGGTCGTACAGGATGAAGGCCGAGAACACGCCCACCGCCAACACCGAGATGGTGATCATCAGCGCGCTGGACTGGATGAAGACGTTCGCCACCGCGGCCACCAGGATGAGGATCGCGCCGATGAACAGGAATTTGCCCATGTTCGACAGGTCGCGCTTGATGACGCTGGACAGCGAGGCCATGCCGAAGAACACCGCCGCCGTGCCGCCAAAGGCCATCATGATCAGGCCGGAGCCATTGGCGAAGCCCAGCACCATGGCCAGCAGGCGCGACAGCATCAGGCCCATGAAGAAGGTGAAGGCCAGCAGGATCGGCACGCCGGCGGCCGAGTTCTTGGTCTTCTCGATCGCGAACATGAAACCGAAGGCGCCGCCCAGGAAGACGATCAGGCCCAGGCCGCCCGTGAGGCTGGCCGTGATGCCGGTGGCCACCCCCACCCAGGCGCCCAGCACCGTGGGCAGCATGGACAGCGCGAGCAGCCAGTAGGTGTTGCGCAGCACGCGGTTGCGTTGCGAAGCGCTGGCCGAGACGGCGGTACCGAAGCGGCCGTTGGTTTGAACGTGGTCGGACATTGTGTGGACTCCTTAAGTCAACCCTAAGATTCGGGCATTGTGCCCGAGGTTCCCGTGCCCCTCAACGCGGTGTCGTGCGCCGTTGATGACAGGGTGAGCTCAGTTGTGACCGCCAGGTTCGTAATCAAGGGGTTATCGTCCGGGGCTCACCCGTTTTTCACCCACTCCAAGGAAGTACATGAAGTCCACCCATGCGCTCGAAGCCGCCGACGTCAAAGCCATCGCCCAAGCGGCGGAAAAGGAAGCCCTGGCCCACCAGTGGGCGGTGACGATCGCCATCGTCGACGCGGGCGGCCATCTGATGTGGCTGCAGCGCCTGGACGGCGCGCCGCCCATCTCGGCCCACATCGCACCCGCCAAGGCGCACACGGCGGCCATGGGCCGGCGCGAGAGCAAGGTCTACGAGGATGTCATCAACCAGGGCCGCACCTCGTTCCTGAGCGCCCCGCAACTGCAGGGCATGCTCGAAGGCGGCGTGCCGGTGATGAAGGACGGCCAGTGCATCGGCGCCGTCGGCGTCAGCGGTGTCAAGTCCACCGAGGACGCGCAGATCGCGCGCGCGGGCATCGCCGCACTCGGTCTTTGAAGATCGGGTAAAAAGCGCCTGGCTAACGGCGGCGTGGTGTGCCGCCCTGGCTGGCTCAAAAACGACGCTCGGGGATGAGGCATCCCCGGGTCGCCCCACGATACAAAAGCGGTCCCGCGCGCCTGAACGCACGTTCAGGGCGTGGGCTCCGTGATGAATCCGATCTTGCGCAAGCCGGCCTTCTGCGCCGCGGCCATGGCCAGGGCCACGCGTTCGTAGCGCACGGCCTTGTCGCCGCGGATGTGCAGTTCGGGTTGCGGCTCCTGCGCGGCGGCAGCGCTCAGCATGCCGTCCAGCTCGCCATCGCTCAGGCGCTGGTCGTTCCAGAAGTACTGGCCCTCGGCATCGACCGAGAAGCGGATGTTCTCCGGCTTGTCCTGCACCTTTTCGACGCTGGCCTGTGGCAGGTCGATGTTCACGGCGTGCTGGATGACCGGCACCGTGATGATGAAGATGATGAGCAGCACCAGCATCACGTCGATGAACGGGATCATGTTGATCTCGCTCATGACTTCATCGCTGGCGTCTTGCGTTCCGATGGCCATGTGATCAGCTCCGCTGCTGTTGCTGCTTGATCGGCAGAACCTTGCCCTCGGCGGCCACGCTCACGCGGGCACCGGTGACGAAGTAGGCGTGCAGGTCGTGCGCGAAGCGGTTGAGCTTGTGCAGCACGGCCTTGTTGCCGCGCACCAGGGCGTTGTACCCCAGCACCGCGGGAATGGCCACCAGCAGGCCCAGGGCCGTCATGATGAGCGCTTCGCCGATGGGGCCGGCGACCTGGTCGATGGCGACCTGGCCCGCCGTGCTGATGCCCAGCAGCGCGTGGTAGATGCCCCAGACCGTGCCGAACAGGCCCACGAAGGGCGCGGTGGAGGCCACCGAGGCCAGCACCGACAGGCCGCCCTGCGCGCGGATGGTGAAGTCGTCCACGCTCTTGCGCAGCGCCCGCTCGATCCAGTCGCTCACGTCCAGGTTGTCGTGCAGCTGCGGGCGGCTGGCGCCGTCCTGGTGGGTGATGTGGCGGGCCGCCTCGCGGCCCTCGATGGCGGCGGTGCGGAAGGGGTTGCCATCGGCGTCGCCGAGTTTTTCCAGGCCTTCGGCGAAGTCGCTGCTGTGCCAGAAGCCTTCGACGCCACGGGCCTGGGCGCGCTGGGCGCGCAGGTCCAGTGCCTTCCACAGGATGATGATCCACGAGGCGAGGGACATGGCCAGCAGCACGAGGGCCACGCTGCGGGTGACCCAGTCACCCTGGCTCCAGACGTGGGCGATGCCCGAGGTGGCGAATTGCGAATCCATGAAGCTCTGACTCCTGCGAAGGCGGTTTATTCCAAGACGAAATTGATGGGCACGTTGAACCACATGGCCTCGGCCACGCCGCCGCGCTTGCCGGGCACGTAGCGCCAGCGCAGCACGGTCTGCAGCGCCGTCTGGTCGAGGCGCTCGTAGCCGCTGGAGGTGTGGATTTCGGCCTTGCTGGCCGTGCCGTTGACATCGATGAAGACGCGCACGACGACCTTGCCCTGTTCGCCCAGACGGCGCGACAGCGAGGGGTAGGCCGGGCGCGGGTTGTTGAGGTAGTCGGCGCTGCTGGAAGGCAGCTGCACCACCGGCGGCGGCGCGGGCGGAGCCGGCGGGGCGGGTGGCGGCGGCGCCGCCACCACGGGGGCAGGCGGCGCGGGCACCACGNNTTGGGTGCGGGCGGGGCCGGGGCAGGCGGCTCGGGCTCCACCTGGGGCTGGGGCAGCTCGATCAGCTCGGCCATCACCTCCACCGGGATCACCATCTCCGCCGCGCGGCGCAGCAGGCCGCTTTGCAGTGCCCAGACCGCGAACACGTGCAGGCCCACCACGGAACCCACCACGAGCAGGCGGCGGTTGAAGCGGCGCGGCACGGGGGTCATCGGGACGGGGGCGGGGGACCCCAGGGGAAAGCTGGTCGTGGGCATGGCGGTTGAACGAGGGGGCCGGCACAAACAGTGCCCTTGGCCCGGATGAAGAAGCCTCGTCGATGACTATTCGCGTCGAAAAATCCAGTACAGCGCGATCAGCGTGAGCATGAGACTGGCAACGTGAACAACGAGGCCCGTGATCATGAACGTCCTTTCGCGCAAGTGGCGCACACAGGGGTGTGACAGGAAAGTTGAGCCATTCTAAACGAGAATGTTTCGCATTCTCAGCGATCGGCCAATTTTTTTTTCAAGCGCTGGACCGCCGGGGCTCGATCAAGTTCCGGCGCCGTGCTGGCGGGCGGTGGCATCGTCCGTGCTGATATTAAAAACAATTCTCATTTATGATCAGGCCCTCCTGAGCTTTCGCCCCCACTGTCCCCCATGCCCGTCACGCGCGCCCGTTCCGCCCACCGCCTGGCCCCTGTCCTGCTCCTGGGGGCGCTGGCCCTGCCCGGCCCCTCGTTCGCGCACAGCCTGCTGCTGAGCTGTCGCTCCGCGGCCGGGAACATGGTGCAGTGCAAGGGCGAGTTCTCCGATGGGAGCGACGCGGCAGGCATGGCCATTGCGGTCAAGGCTTACGACGAGCGGGTGCTGGCCAAGGGCACATTGGGTGGCGACGCCACCTGGCGCTTCGCCAAGCCCGCGGGCGAGTACTTCGTGCGCCTGGAAGACGGCGGGGAGCACTCGGCCGAAGTGGACCACACCGACGTCAAACCATGACCGTTCAGGTGGTGCGTCCGGCCGGGGCTGGCCACGAAACCCTGTGGGTCTTGCTCGCTGCGGCGGGCGTGCTCGCGGTGGCCGCGCTGGTCGTGGGCGTGCGCGCGCAGCCGGCCACCACCGCCACGCTGGCCACGCACCAGGTGGACGCGCGCACGCAACTCAACGCGGCCGAGCAGGGCGTGCACGCGGACCTGCTGGTGGCGGCCGACGAGATCGCGGCGCTGCGCGACAGCGAGCAGGCCATGCCCACCGTCGAGGCGCTGCGCGACCTCGGCCTGCCGCCGTTCTCCGCCGGCCCCGAGGCGCGCGCCCGCGGCGCGCACGAGTGGCGGGCCAGCCCTCAAGGGCACGACCTGGCCTACGTCGGCCGCAGCGCCGAACCGCAAGTCGCCGCGTCCTTCCTGCTGCGCCTGCCGGCCACCGCCGGCAAGGACGGGGGCGACAACGCCGCCGGCCACGTGCACGGCGACGCGGTCGAGATCTGGATCCAGCGCGAAGGCCCCGTGGCCTGGCCCGAGGGCATCGACAGCGCCGCGCTGGTTCGCCAGGGCTGGCGCCAGGTGGTCACGCGCTACGACGCCGGCGTGACGCGCAAGGACACGCCGCACTGAGCGCGGCCAGCGCGCACGCCGTTCATTCTCCCAAGACGCACCGACATGCAAGACCTTCAGACGATGCACAAGCGCCGCCGCCTGCTCGCGGCCCTGGCCTGCACGCCCCTGGCACTGGCCGCCACCGGCCGTCCCGCCTTCGCCCAGGGCAAGCGCCTGCGCGTGGGCGTGACGCTGCACCCCTACTACAGCTATGTGGCCAACACGGTGGGCGAGCTGGCCGAGGTGGTGCCCGTCATCCCCGCCGGTTTCAACCCGCACGCCTACGAACCGCGCACCGAGGACATCAAGCGCATCGGCTCGCTCGACGTGATCGTGCTCAACGGCGTGGGCCACGACGACTTCGCCGGCCGCATGATCAAGGCCAGCGAGAAGCCGGACCTCAAGGTGATCGAGGCCAATGCGCAGGTGCCGCTGCTGGCGGCGGTGGGCACCGGGCGCGGCACCTCGGGCAAGGTGGTGAACCCGCACACCTTCCTTTCGGTCACGGCCTCCATCTCGCAGGTCAACACCATCGCGCGCGAGCTCGGCAAGCTCGACCCCGCCAACGCCGCCGCCTTCACGGCCAATGCGCGCGCCTACGCGCAGAAGCTGCGCAAGCTGCGCGCCGACGCCCTGGGCCAGCTCGTGAAAACGCCGGGCGCCGACTTCCGCATCGCCACCATTCACGGCGCTTACGACTACCTGCTGCGCGAGTTCGGCCTGGAGGTGGCGGCCGTGGTGGAACCGGCGCACGGCATCGAACCCAGCCCCGCGCAGCTCAAGGGCACCATCGACCAGATCCGCTCGCTCGACGTGAAGGTGATCTTCTCGGAGATGGACTTCCCCTCGGCCTACGTCGACACCATTCGCCGCGAAACCGGCGTGCGCCTGTACGCGCTCACGCACATCTCGCACGGGCCTTACACGGCCGAGAAGTTCGAGCAGGAGATCGCGAAGAACCTGGCGACGGTCGTGCGCGCGATCCAGGAGGCCGCATGACCGCTTCCGGCGGCCCCGCCATCGCCTTCGAGTCGGTTGCCCTCACCCTCGGCCAGACCGACATCCTGCAGCAGGTGAGCCTGCGCGTGACCGCCGGCGGCGTGCACGCGCTGGTGGGGCCCAACGGCGGCGGCAAGAGCTCGCTGTTCAGGGCCTTGCTGGGCCAGGTGCCGCACCGCGGCCGCATCGCATTGGAATGGCCCGGCGAACGGCCCGGCGTGGTGGGCTACGTGCCGCAGGCCCTGGCCTTCGACGCCGGCCTGCCGATGACGGTGATGGACTTCATGGGCGCCATGTGCCAGCGCCGCCCGGTGATGCTGGGCCTGTCGCGGCGCTGGAAAGCGCCGGTGGAACAGGCGCTGCACCAGGTGGGCATGTGGGAGAAGGCGCAGCGCCGCATGGGTGCGCTCTCGGGCGGCGAACGCCAGCGCGTGCTGCTGGCGCAGGCGCTGATTCCCGCGCCCGACCTGGTGCTGCTCGACGAACCCATGTCCGCGCTCGACGAGGCCGGCATGCGCGTGTTCGAGGAACTGCTCGCGCACTGGCGCGCGCGGCGCACCACCGTGCTGTGGATCGAGCACGACCTGGACGCCGTGACGCGCCTGGCCGACCGCGTCACCGGCCTGAACCGCCAGGTGCTGTTCGATGGCCCGCCTGCCGACGCGCTGACGCCGCCGCGCGTGCTGGCCTTGTTCTCGAACCGGCACCGGCACGAAGAGGCGAGAGCGCCCGAGGAGCTCGACGCATGACCGAGCTGATCGACGCCTTGCGCCACGCCATCCAGCACCTGGCCGCACAGGGCCTGCTGCCGAACTCGCTGACGTACGGTTTCGTCGTCAATGCGGTGCTCGCGGGCCTGTGCATCGGCCCCGTGCTGGGCGGCCTGGGCACGCTGGTGGTGGTCAAGCGCCTGGCCTTCTTCTCCGAGGCCGTGGGCCACGCCGCGCTCACGGGCGTGGCCATCGGCATCCTGCTGGGCGAACCGTACACCGGGCCTTACGGCAGCCTGTTCGCCTACTGCACGCTGTTCGGCCTGCTGCTGATGTACGTGCGCAACCGCACCGGCCTGTCGCCCGACACGCTGATCGGCGTGTTCCTCGCGGTCTCGCTCTCGCTGGGCGCCAGCCTGCTGTTGATCCTCTCGGGCCGCGTGAACATCCATATCCTGGAGAACGTGCTGTTCGGCTCGGTGCTCACCGTGGACACCAGCGACCTGCTGGTGCTGCTGGCGGTGAGCGCGGTGGTGGTGGCGCTCACGGTGCCGCTCTACAACCGCTTCATGCTGGCCAGCTTCAACCCGCAACTGGCCAGCGTGCGCGGTGTTCGCGTGAAGCTGCTGGACTACCTCTTCGTGGTGCTGGTCACCATCGTCACCGTCGCCTCGGTCAAGGTCATCGGCGCCATCCTTGTCGGCGCGCTGCTGATCATCCCCGCCGCTGCCGCGCGCTTGTTGAGCCTGTCGCTGCGCGGCTTCTTCTGGCTCAGCGTGCTCGTCGCCACGCTCAGCACGCAGGTCGGCATCCTGGTGCCGATCGAGCTCGAGCTGCCGGTGCCCTCGGGCGCGGCCATCATCCTCACCGCCGGCGCGCTCTTCGGGCTCGCGGCCATCGTGCGCGGCTTCACGCCCGCCCTCAAAGGACACGCCGGATGAACCCGCGCCCTGTTTTCCTCGCCGCGCTGGCACCCGGCCTGCGCCAGGCCGGTCTGGCGCTCATGCTCGCGCTCGCCGCGCCGCTGGCCGCACAGGCGCAGGCGCCCGTTGCCGGCGCAGCGATCGCGGCCCCTGTGCGCCTGCTGGTGTCCCACCCGGTGGTGGCCTCGCTCACCCAGACGCTGGCGCAGGGCACCGGCATCACCGTGCTACGCCCCGTGCCAGAGACCCTGCCGGCGAACCGCCAACTCGCCTTCTTCAGCAGCCGCGGCGCTGCCGCCCTGGGCCAGGCCGCGCGCCAGGCCGACGCGGTGATCGCGCTGCGCTCCATCTGGCCCGACGACCCGCTGTTCCCGCTCGCGCGGCGCCAGAACATCCGCCTGATCGAGATCGACGCGGCGCGCCCGCTCGACGCCTCGCTGCCCGGCATCGCGCTGCGGGAAGGCGCCGCCACTGTGGCGGCCCTGCCCTGGCTGGACCCGGTGAACCTGGGCCGCATGGCCGACGTGATCGCGGCCGACGTGGCGCGCCTGGTGCCCGAGGCGAAGCAACGCCTGCAGGACAACGTGGCCGCGCTGCGCCAGCGTGTGCTGGCCACCACCGCGCAGAGCGAGGCGCGGCTGGCGCGCGCGAGCAACTTGTCGGTGTTCAGCCTGTCCGACCGGCTCGACTACCTGGTGAGCGGCTTCAACCTGGACCTGGTGGGCACCGATGCGCGCGAGGACGACGCGGCCTGGACGCCCGAGGCCCTGGCCGAATTGACGAAGCGCCTGCGCGAGGGCGCGGTGGCCGCCGCGCTGCACCACCGCGAGCCGCCGCCCGCCGTGGCGCAGGCCGTGCAGCAGGCGGGTGCGAAGCTGATCGTGCTGCAGACCGAAGGCCGCGACCCGGTGGCCGAGTTGCAGCAGAATGCCGACCGCCTGGGCGCGCTGGCGACACCCTGATCAGCGTCGCCTGCCAACCCCCAAGCCAGAAACACCGCGGAACCGGCTTTGCCGGGCCGCAGGTGTTGCCCCCTTGAGGGGGGAAGCCGCTCACTCAGTGAGCGGCTGCGGGGGTAGTTCAAATTTGTAGCCCAGGCCGTAGACGGAGTGAATGGGCTCGCGCCCTGGGGCGGCGTCCTCGATCTTGCGGCGCAGCTTCTTGATGTGGCTGTCCACCGTGCGATCGGAGACCACGCGCTCGTCCCGGTACATCGCGTCCATCAACTGTTCGCGCGAGAAGATGCGCCCCGGTCGCGCGCTCAGCACCTTGAGCAACTGGAACTCCACCACGGTGAGGCCGAGGTCGTGGCCATCGAAGGTGGCCCGCCAGGCGGCCTCGTCCAGTTGCAGTCCACCGGGCGTGTCGGCCGGCGCGTGCGTGCCACGGCGCAGCACCGCCTTCACGCGCGCCACCACCTCGCGCGGGCTGAAGGGTTTGCAGATGTAGTCGTCCGCGCCCAGCTCCAGGCCCAGCAGGCGGTCGATCTCCTCCACGCGCGCCGTGACCATGATGATCGCGGGCGCCGGCCGGCCGGCCTGGCCCGAGCGCAGTTCGCGGCACACGTCCAGCCCGCTCTTGCCCGGCAGCATCAGGTCCAGCAGCACCAGGTCCACCGGGTGCTCGGCCAGCCAGGCCTCGACCTCGTCGCCGCGCGTGAGGTGGTGCGTCTCGTAGCCGGATTGCGCGAGGTAGTCGAGCAGGACCTTGGCGATCTTGGTCTCGTCTTCGACGATGAGGATGCGGCCCGCCGTGTCAGTCATGCTCGGCCTCCGCGTGCAGGGGCAGCCACAGGTCCCAGCGCAGCCCGCCCAAGGCGCTGGCCGAAGCGGTCATGCGCCCGCCGTGTCCTTCAACGATGGCCCGGGCAATCGCCAGCCCCAGGCCCGAGCCGCCGCTGGCGCTCGCGCGCGACTCGTCCACGCGGTAGAGCCGGTCCGTCAGGCGCGGCAGGGCCTCGGCGGGCACGCCGGGCGCGGAGTCTTCCCAGCTCAGGCGCGCCTCGTCGCCGTCGCGCACCAGCCGCACGTCCAGCGACGCGGGCTCGTGCGTGTAGCGCAGGGTGTTCTGCAGCAGGTTGGCCAGCACCTGGTCGAGCCGGTCGCCGTCGGCGCGCACGCTCAGGCCCTCGGGCAGATCGGTGCTCAGGCGCAGGCGCTGGCCGGGCCGCGCGGTGGCTTCGTGCAGGTAGTCGGCCACGAAGCGCCCCAGGTCCAGCGGCGCGAAGCGGTAGTCCAGCGCGCCCAGGTCCGAGAGCGAGAGCAGGCGCAGGTCGTCCACCAGCCGCGTGAGGCGGCTCACCTCCTGCGCCAGCGAGTCGAGGTTGGCCGCGTCGGGTTGGCGGATGCCGTCCTGCAGCGCCTCGATCTCGGCGCGCAGCGTGGCCAGTGGCGTGCGCAGTTCGTGCGCGATGTCGGCGATCCACTGCTGGCGCGCCTGGCGCGCGGCCTGCAAGGAGACGGCCATGCGGTTGAAGTCGTCCGCGAGCTGGGCCAGTTCGTCGTGGCCTTGCGCGTTCAGGCGCACCTCGTAGTCGCCCTGGGCGATGGCCGTGGTGCCCGCGCCCAGCGCGCGCAGGCGCCGCGAGAGCCAGTGCGCGATCAGCGCCGCGTTGAGCAGCACGGCCGCGAACAGGCCCAGCGCGATGGCCGCGTAGGTGCGCGTCTGCTGCGCCTGGAACACGCGCTCCAGCGAGGCCACCATCTGCAGCCGCGGCACGTAGCCCAGGTAGCCCACCAGCCGCTCGTCCACGGTGATGGGCTTGAGCACGGCCTGCTCGGCGCGCCACTCGGGGCCGATGATCACCCGCCGCTCGGCGTCGAGCAGGAGCAGGCGCGGGTCGATGGTGAGCGCGGGCGGGTTGCCGGGGGGCGGGGCCTCGGCCGCAGGGCGTGGGCCCGCGGGCGCCGGCGCGTTGTTCGTTGGCGGCGGGGCGCCGGGGGGCTGCCCTTGTTCCCCCGGCCGGCGTTGCACGCGCCCCGAGCCCAGCACCTCGCGCGACAGCTCGAACCAGCGCTCGCGGTCGCCCGCGATCCAGTCCCAGTGGCCGTGCTGGCGGTAGCCGTTGGCCAGGCGCACCACCAGGGGTTGCAGGCGCGTCTCGTCGGCCTTGTTCAGGTACTCCACCAGACCGCGGTCGAAGCTCCAGCCGTAGATGAGGTAGGCCGCCATCACCAGCACCACGTTGGCGCCGGCGATGGCCAGAAAAAGCTTCACGCGCAGCGAATCGAAGCGCGCGAGCCCCGAGCGGGGGCGGGCGGGGGAGACGGAGGGCGCGGCGGACATGGGGCAAGACTAAACCGGAATCTGGCAAACACTGTGCAAGCGCTGTGTGAAGCGGGCTTCGCACGCCGTGCGTTTTCTTTCCATATTTGCCCCGCAAGATCCGCCCCCAGCATTGCCGAACCCGGCTGTCCGCCTGCGAACCATGAACCAGAAACAGAAGACCTCCTCCCTCCGCCGCCACCCCTGGCGCACCGCGCTCATCGCGTTGGCGGGCCTGGCCTTGCTGGGCGGCGGCGGCGCGGCCTGGTGGTTCCAATGGGGCCCTGGGGCCAGAAAGGAAAGCACCTACATCACCGCCACCATCCAGCGCGGCGACATCGAGGACCAGGTGGCGGCCACCGGCTCGCTGCAGCCGCGCGACTACGTTGACGTGGGCGCGCAGGTGTCCGGCCAGTTGCGCAAGCTGCACGTGGAGGTGGGCACCGAAGTGAAGGAGGGCGACCTGCTCGCCGAGATCGACGCCGAGACCTCGCAGGCCCGCGTGGACGCCAGCCGCGCGCAACTGCGCTCGCAGCAGGCCCAGATGGCCGAGCGCGAGCTCAACCTGGTGAAGGCCGAGCGCGACCTGCAGCGCCAGAAGAACCTGATGGCCGAGGAGGCCACCACCGCCGAGGCCCTGCAGAACGCCGAAACGGCCGCGCGCACGGCGCGCGCGCAGATCAATTCATTGAAGGCGCAGATGGAGCAGGTGCAGGCCAGCATGCGGGTGGAAGAGGCCAACCTCAAGTACACGAAGATCTTCGCGCCCATGGCGGGCACGGTGGTCAGCATCACCGCGCGCCAGGGCCAGACGCTCAACACCAACCAGCAGGCGCCCACGCTGCTGCGCATCGCCGACCTGTCGGTGATGACGGTGCAGACCCAGGTGTCCGAAGCCGACGTGAGCAAGCTGCGCCAGGGCATGCCGGTGTACTTCACCACCCTGGGCGGGCAGGGCCGGCGTTACTACGGCGAACTCAAGAAGGTCGAGCCCACGCCGACGGTGACGAACAACGTGGTGCTCTACAACGCGCTGTTCGAGGTGCCCAACCCCAACCGCAGCCTGATGACGCAGATGACCGCACAGGTGTTCTTCGTGGTGGCCGAGGCACGCGACGTGCTGGTGGTGCCGATGTCGGCGCTGACCCTGCAGCGCGGCGGGCCGGCGGGCCGCGAGCGCGCGGGGCAGGGCGGTGGCGCCAACGCACCCGTCGTGGCGAACGCCGTTCCGCCGTCGGCCGCGGCGTCGCAGGCCGACAAGGGCGCCTCGCCGCCCGCGGCGGCCGCTGAACCCCGGCGCATGGACCGAGCGGCATTCGAGGGTCTCTCGCCCGAGGAACGTCAGCGCTTGCGTGAGCAGCGCCGCGCCCAGCGTGAAGCGGCCGGTCAGGGCCGCGACGGCGCGGCCACGCCGTCCGCCGCCGCGCAGCCCGGGCCCGCCCCGCGTGGCGCGCGCGGCCCCCGCCAGGCCAAGGTCAAGGTCATGAAGGACGACGGCACCATCGAAGAGCGCGAGGTCACCATCGGCATCAGCAACCGCGTGCACGCCGAGGTGCTGTCGGGCCTGAAAGAGGGTGAGCGCGTGGTGGCCGGCACGCGCGAAACCGAGCCGCGCAACAACAGCAGCAACCAGCAAGGCTCGCCCCTGGGCCAGCAGGGCATGCGTGGCCCTGGCGGCCCGGGTGGCCTGCCGATGGCCGCGCCGGCCGGAGCCCGCCGATGACACAGCTGCCCGCCGCCCCCGACGCTGCGGTGCTGCCTTCGGGCACGCCGCCCGAGGCGGTGCTGCCCCTGATCGACCTGCGCGGCATCACCAAGACCTACCGCAATGGCGAGCTCGCGGTCGAGGTGCTGCACGGCATCGACCTGCAGATCTACCCGGGCGAGCTGGTCGCCATCATGGGCGCCTCGGGCTCGGGCAAGTCCACGCTCATGAACATCCTGGGTTGCCTGGACAAGCCCACCACCGGCACCTACCGCTTCATGGGGCGCGACGTGTCCGAGCTGGAGCGCGACGAGCTCGCCGAGCTGCGCCGCGACGCCTTCGGCTTCGTGTTCCAGAGCTACAACCTCATCGCCACCGGCACGGCCACCGACAATGTGGAGGTGCCCGCGGTCTATGCCGGCGTGCCGCCGGCCGAGCGCCACGCGCGCGCCGCCGAGCTGCTGGAGTCGCTGGGCCTGGGCGAACGCGCGCACCACCGGCCCAACCAACTGTCGGGTGGCCAGCAGCAGCGCGTGTCCATCGCGCGCGCGCTCATGAACGGCGGGCGCGTGATCCTGGCCGACGAACCCACGGGCGCGCTGGACAGCAAGAGCGGCGCCGACGTGATGGCCCTGTTGAAGGACCTGTCCGCGCAGGGCCACACGGTGATCCTCATCACCCACGCGGCCGAGGTGGCCGCGCACGCGCACCGCGTGATCGAGATCAAGGACGGCGACGTGGTGGCCGACCCCGGCCCGCGCCCGCCGCAGGGCGAGGCCGCGCAACTCGCGCGCGACTGGACGCCGAGGCGCGGCCGCATTTCGCACCTGGGCGACGTGGCCGAGGCCGCCAAGACGGCGCTGCGCGCGCTGCGCGCCAACGTGTTCCGCGCCATCCTCACGCTGCTGGGCATCGTCATCGGCGTGGCCTCGGTGATCGCCATGCTGGCCATCGGCGACGGCGCCAAGCAGCAGGTGATCGACCGCATCAGCGCGATGGGCTCCAACCTGCTGCTGGTGCGCCCGGGCGCGCCCAACCAGCGCGGCTTCCAGAACATCGCCACCCTGGTGCTGGCCGACGTGCAGGCCATCGACAAGGAAGTGCCCAACGTGCTGGCCGCCGTGCCCGAGCAGACCAGCAGCGTCACGCTGCGCTTCGGCGAGTCCGACTATTCCAGCAGCGTGCGCGGCACCTCGACCAAGTTTCCGCTGGCGCGCCAGTGGCCGGTGGCGCGCGGCACCTTCTTCAGCGAAGAGGACGAGCAGGAATACGCCACCGTGGCCGTGCTCGGCCAAACCGTGGCCAAGGCCCTGTTCCCCGGCGGCCAGGAGCCGCTGGGCCAGTACATCCTGGTCAACAACCTCATCTTCCAGGTGATCGGCGTCATGAGTGCGCGCGGCGCCTCGCCCAACGGCGACGACCAGGACGACATCGTCATGGTGCCGTACGCCACGAGCCAGCTGCGCCTGTCGGGCCAGCGCTTCCTGCGCAACGTCACCGTGGCGGTGCAGGACGTGAGCCGCATCGACGAGACGCAGTCGGCGGTGGAGTCGCTGCTGGCCGAGCGCCATGGCGTGATCGACTTCCAGATCCGCAACATGGCCTCCATCATCGACACCGCCACCGAGACGCAGAACACCATGACGGTGCTGCTCGGCTCCATCGCCGCGATCTCGCTGCTGGTGGGCGGCATCGGCATCATGAACATCATGCTGGTGAGCGTGACCGAGCGCACCCGCGAGATCGGCATCCGCAAGGCCATCGGCGCGCGCACGCGCAACATCCTGCAGCAGTTCCTCATCGAGGCCCTGGTGGTCTCGGCCCTCGGTGGCGTCATCGGCGTGTTCGTCGGCCTGGGCGTGGCCGCCGTGGTGGGCGCCACGGGCACGGCCGTGCAGTTCTCCGTCGCGCCGGTGGTGTTGGCCTTCGGTTGCGCCTTCGCCACCGGCCTCATCTTCGGTTTCCTGCCGGCGCGCAAGGCCGCGCGGCTGGATCCTGTCGTTGCCCTGTCCTCCGAATGAACATGAAACACCCCCGCCGCGGCGAAGCCGCGACCCCCTCAAGGGGGCAACACCTGCGGCCCGGCAAAGCCGGTTCCGCGGTGTTCCTCGCCATGTTGCTGCAAGCCTGCGCCGTCACCCAGGACCCGGCGCGCGGCCCCGTGGTGGACATGCCTGCGCAATGGGACGCCACCGCCGCGACGGCGGAGGCACCCGCGCTCACCACCGCCTGGTGGCAGGGCTTCGGCTCGCCCGCGCTGGTGCAACTGCTGGACGAAGCCCAGGCCGGCAGCGCCGACCTGCGCATCGCGATCGAGCGCATGCGCCAGGCCGACATCGCCCTGCAGCAGGCCGGCATCGCGCGCCTGCCCTCGGTGGGCGGCAGCCTGAGCACCTCCACTGGCCGCAGCGATGCGGCGGACACACCGTCCACCTCGCGCGAATCCACCAGCGCCGGCCTGTCGGTCAGCTATGAACTCGACCTGTGGGGCCGCATCGCGGCCGGCGTGCGCGCGGGCGAGGCCTCCTTCGCCGCCAGCCAGCACGACTGGCGCACCGCGCGCCTGACGCTGCTGTCGGGCGTGGCGTCCAACTACTTCCTCTGGCTCAACACCAGCGAGCGCCTGGACATCGCGCGCCAGAACCTGGAGATCGCCGAGCGCGTGCTGCGCATCGTGGAGGCGCGCCAGCGCAACGGCGTGGCCACCGCGCTGGAGGTCTCGCAGCAGCGCGCCACCGTGCTGTCGGCGCGCACCGCGCTCATTCCGCTGGAGCTGCAGCAGCGCCAGACCGCGTCGGCCCTGGCCCTGTTGCTGGGCCGCGTGCCGCAGGGCTACGCGCCCGCCACCGGTGAGTTCGCGCAGCTGCGCGTGCCCACGCTCGCGCCGGGCCTGCCGTCCACGCTGCTCACGCGCCGGCCCGACCTGGCCTCGGCCGAGTCGCAACTGGCCGCGGCCGACGCCAACGTGGCCGCCGCGCGCGCCGCGCTGCTGCCCAGTGTGTCGCTCTCGGGCTCGGTGGGCCTGGGCACCTCGGCGCTGCTGAGCCTGGCCGATCCCACGCGCAGCGTGTCGCTGGGCCTGTCGCTCGCGCAGTCCATCTTCGACGGCGGGCGCCAGCGCCTGCAGGTGCGCACCACCGAGTCGCAGCGCGTGGTGCTGATCGAGAACTACGGCAAGACCATCCGCACCGCCTTGAAGGAAGTGGACGACGGCCTGGGCAACCTCTCGCGCAGCGAGCGGCAGGAGTCGCTGCAGCGCGAGCTGGTGGCGCAGGCGCGGCGCTCGCTGGAGCTGGCCGAGCTGCGCTACCGCGAGGGCAGCGGCGACCTGCTGTCGGTGCTGGACGCGCAGCGCACGCTGTTCTCGGCGCTGGACGCGCTGTCTACGCAGAAGCTGTCGCGCCTGACGGCCGCGGTGGATCTGTACAAGGCGCTGGGCGGCGATTGGGTCGCCAGTCCTTCCCTGTCCTGACGGTGCGACGCACTCGAAAAGGAGGGCAGTTCGCTGCTTTATCTAAATGAGAATAGTTATAATTTGCAAACTGTGAACACCCGGTCAGACGCCCTCGCCAAACCTCCCTCGGCCGCCCCGGCGGCGTCCAACCGGGCCTATTGGCTCAAGACCCTGCACCAGTGGCACTGGATCAGCTCCGCGCTGTGCCTCATCGGCATGCTGCTGTTCGCGTTCACCGGCATCACGCTCAACCACGCGGCCGACATCCCGGCCACGCCGGTGGTGCAGACCAGGACCCTGGAGCTGCCCGCCGAATTGAAGGCCGCGCTGACCGTGAAGGACGACGAGCCCGCCAACGCCGCGCTGCCGCCCGATGTGCGCGCCTGGCTGGGCCGCGAGCTGGACCTGAGCCTGCCCACCACCGAGGCCGAATGGTCGCCCGAAGAGGTCTACCTCTCGCTGCCGCGTCCCGGCGGCGACGCCTGGTTGCGCATCGAGCGCGAGAGCGGCGCGGTGGAGTACGAGCGCACCGACCGCGGCTGGGTCTCCTACTTCAACGACCTGCACAAGGGCCGCCACACCGGCCTGGCCTGGAAGTGGTTCCTCGACGTCTTCTCGGTGGCCTGCCTGGTGTTCTGCATCACCGGCCTGTTCATCCTCAAGTTCCACGCCAGCGCGCGGCCCAGCACCTGGCCCATGGTGGGCGCGGGCCTGGTGATCCCGTTGTTGCTCGTGATCCTCTTCATCCACTAAGGAGCTTCCGTCTCATGACGACCATCCGTTACGCCGCCGCGCTCACCGCGGCCGGCCTCGCCTGGCCCGCCGTGGCCGCCGACATGGCGCTCAAGGTCGAGATCCCGCGCCTCACCGTCGCGGAGTACCACCGCCCCTACGTGGCCATCTGGATCGAGAAGCCCGACCAGTCCTTCGTGAGCAACCTCGCGGTCTGGTACGACATCAAGCTGCGCAACAACGAAGGCACCAAGTGGCTCAAGGACATGCGGGCCTGGTGGCGCAAGAGCGGGCGCGAACTGTCGATGCCCGTGGACGGCCTGAGCGGCGCCACGCGCGCGCCCGGCGAGCACAGCGTGCAGTTCAACGACGCCGCTCTCGGCAAGCTGGCCCCCGGTGAGTACACCGTGGTGCTGGAGGCCGCGCGCGAGGTGGGCGGACGTGAACTGGTGAAGGTCCCCTTCGTGTGGCCACCCAAGGGCGCCACCACCACGCAGGCCAGCGGCCAGCACGAACTCGGTGCCGTCAGCGTCACCGTCAAACCCTGAACCCCAGACCCGATCGGAGCCCCCGCATGAAGAACATGTCCCTTCGCGCCCGCGCGCTCGCCCTGGCCGCCGCCGCCAGCTTCGTCCTCCCCATGGCCGCGCACGCGCACCGCGCCTGGTTGCTGCCCTCGGGCACCGTCTACTCGGGCCAGCAGCCCTGGGTGAGTGTGGACGCTGCCGTCTCCAACGACATCTTCTATTACGAGCACAACGCGGCCGGCCTGGACAACCTCGTCGTCATCGCCCCCAACGGCCAGCCCGTGCAAGCCGAGAACCAGGCCAAGGGCCGCTACCGCAGCGTGTTCGACGTCAAGCTCGAGCAGCAGGGCACGTACCGCATCGCGCTCGTCAACGACGGCATGATCGCCAGCTTCAAGGTCGGCAACGAGACCAGGCGCCTGCGCGGCGACGCCGAGTCGCTGGCCAAGGAGATCCCGGCTGGCGCGACGGACCTGCGCGTGAGCCAGAACAGCAGCCGCGTGGAGACCTTCGTCACGCGCGGCAAACCCAGCACCGACGCGCTCAAGCCCACGGGCAAGGGCATCGAACTGGTGGCCGTGACGCACCCGAACGATCTGGTGGAGGGTGATATGGCCACCTTCCGCTTCCTCGACAACGGCAAGCCCGCTGCGGGCTACTCGGCCACGATCATCCTGGGCGGCCTGCGCTACCGCAGCGAGCTCGGCGAGATCCGCATGGACACGGATGCCAATGGCGAGATCAAGGTGAAGTGGCCGGCCGCCGGCATGTACTGGGTGAACGTGGCGCCCCCGCGCCCGCCGCGCGTGGAAGGCGCGCCGCCCGCCGCGCCCACCGGCCCGGCCGGCACGCTGGCCGAGCCGGTGCGCCGCTCGAACTACAGCCTCACCCTGGAAGTTCTTCCGGACTGAGCCCACCCCTGCCGCGCTTCGCGCGACCCCCTCAAGGGGGCGGCGGCTGCGGCCCGGCGAAGCCGGTTCCGCGCCGCCCCCGATGGGGCACCTCGAGCGTGGCGCCCGCCTTCCATGACCCGCGTGCTGGTTCCCGAACGTATTGCTGGCGCCGCGCCCCTGCTGGGCGCGCGCGTGCAGCGCCTGCGCGGCGAGAGCATGGGCACCACCTGGCAGGTGCTGTGGGCCGATCGCGACGCGGCGCGCCATGAGGCGGTGCGTGCCGCCGTCGAGGCCGAGCTCGGCCTCGTCGTGGCGCAGATGAGTACCTGGTTGCCCACCTCGGACCTGGAGCGCTTCAACGCGGCGCCGCCCGGCATGCGCCGCGCGCTGCCCGAGGCCTTCGCCGAGGTGCTCGCGGCCGCGCTGTGGCTGGCCGAGGCCTCGTCGGGCGCCTTCAATCCGGCCGCCGGTGCGCTGGTCAACCTCTGGGGCTTCGGTCCCGCGCCGCGCTACACCGACCCGGGTTTCGTGCCGCCCGGTGCCGATGCCGTGCACGCCGCGCTGGCCGGCACCGACTGGCGCGCGCTGCGCTTCGACGCGGCCGCGCGCGAGGCGACGCAACCCGGCGGCCTGCGGCTCGACTTCTCCGCCATCGCCAAGGGCCACGCGGTGGACCGCGTGGCGCGGCGCTTGGGCGAACTCGGCATCGCGCACGCGCTTGTTGAGGTGGGTGGCGAATTGCGTGGCCAGGGCCTGCGGCCCGACGGCATGCCCTGGTGGGTGGATCTGGAAACACCGCCCGTGGCCGCAGGCCACGCCGTGCCGCGCGCCACGCGCGTGGCGCTGCACGGGCTGTCCGTGGCCACCTCCGGCGACTACCGCCGCGCCTACCTGCACGGCGGCCAGCGCCTGCCGCACAGCATCGACCCGCGCACCGGCCAGCCCGTGGCGCACGGCCTGGCCTCGGTCAGCGTGCTGCACGCCGAGTGCCTGTGGGCCGACGCCTGGTCCACCGCACTCACCGTGGCGGGCCGCGAGCAGGGCCTGGCCCTGGCCGAAGCGCACGGCATCGCGGCCCTGTTCGTTCAACGCGAGGCCGACGGTTGCCTCACCGAAACCCTCACGAGCGCGATGGAGCGCCTTGCTGGATGAGCCCGGACAAGATCGCCTGCGCCCTGGCCGTTCTGGTCGCCTATGCCCTGCTGTGCGCGGCCTTCGCCTGGCAGCACCGCCGGCGCCAGGCCGCGGCTCGGCGCCGCGTGGCCGCGCTGCTGCCCGCCACGCCCGGCGTGCCCGCCTGGTGGGTGACCTACGCCAGCCAGACCGGTCAGGCCGAAGAACTGGCCCTGCAGACCGCGCAGGCCCTGCACACGGCCGGCGTGCCCGTGCGCCTGGCGCCGCTCGACCAACTGAGCCTGGCCGACCTGCAGCGGGCCGACCGCCTGCTGTGCGTGGCCAGCACCTACGGCGAGGGCGACCCGCCCGACAGCGCCTCGCGCTTCGCGCGCCAGGTCATGGCCTCGGCCGAAGTGAGCCTGTCGCACCTGCACGTGGGCCTGCTCGCGCTGGGCGACACCACCTACGCGCACTTCTGCGGCTTCGGCCGCGCGCTGGACGCCTGGCTCACGGCGCGCGGCGCGCAGGCCCTGTTCGATCGCATCGACGTCGACAAGAGCGACCCCGAGGCGCTGCGCCGCTGGCGCCAGCACCTGGCCCACCTGGCCGGCACCAGCGACCTGCCCGATTGGGAGGCCCCCGCGCTGCAGCCCTGGCGCCTGCGCGCGCGCCGCCACCTCAACCCCGGCAGCGCGGGCGAGCCGGTGCACCACCTGGAACTGGTGCCGGTGTCCGGCGAGCTGCCCGACTGGCAGGCCGGCGACCTGGTGCAGGTGGAGGTGCCCGGCGCGCCCGGTGAGCCGCGCGACTACTCCATCGCCTCGGTGCCGGCCGACGGCGCCGTGCACCTGCTGGTGCGCCGTTCGCGGCGGGCCGATGGCAGCCCGGGCCTGGCGTCCGGCTGGCTCACCGAGGGCGCGCCGCTCGATGAGACGCTGATGCTGCGCGTGCGGGGTCACGGCGGTTTCCGCATTGGCGACAACGCGCGTCGCCGCCTCATCCTCATCGGCAACGGCACCGGCCTGGCGGGCCTGCGCGGACACATGCGCGGGCGCCTGGCCGAGGCCGGGCACCTGCCCGATGCGGCCAGCGTGCCGCGCCCCGATGGCGTGGCGCCGATGTGGCTGCTGTTCGGCGAGCGCCAGTCGGCCTGCGACGCGCACCACCGCGAGGAGATCGAGGCCTGGGCGCACCAGGGCTGGCTCGGTCGCGTGGACTGGGTCTTCTCGCGCGACCAGGCCGAGCGCCGCTACGTGCAGCACGCGCTGGCCGACGCGGCCGATGCCGTGCGCGAGTGGGTGGGGCATGGCGCCGCGATCTACGTGTGCGGCAGCCTGGAGGGCATGGCCGGCGAGGTCGATCGCACGCTGCGCGAGACCCTCGGCGAGGAGGCGCTGCAGGCGCTGGCGGCCGAAGGCCGCTACCGGCGCGACGTGTACTGAGGCTCTGGGCACGGCCCGCGATCCGCGGGTAGCATGCGGCGCTTTCCCCCACACGGAAGGCAAGCACATGGCGACAGGCAAAGTGGCGGTGGTCACCGCGGGTGGCAGTGGCATGGGCGCGGCGGTGGCGCGGCGGCTGGCGGCCGAGGGGTTTCACGTGGGCGTGCTGTCCTCATCGGGCAAAGGTGAAGCGCTGGCCGAGCAACTGGGCGGCGTGGGCGTCACGGGGTCCAACCAGTCCACCGACGACCTCGCCCGGCTGGTCGATCGGGTGCTGGCGCGCTGGGGCCGCATCGATGTGCTGGTCAACAGCGCGGGCCACGGGCCGCGCGGGCCCATCCTGGAGATCAGCGACGAGGACTGGCACCGGGGCATGGACACCTACCTGATGAACGTGATCCGCCCCACGCGGCTGGTGACGCCGCACATGCAGCGGCAAAAGGGCGGAGCCATCATCAACATCTCCACCGCCTGGGCCTTCGAGCCGAGCGAGATGTTCCCGACCTCGGCGGTGTTTCGAGCGGGCCTGGCCTCCTTCACCAAGGTCTTCGCGGACACCTACGCGGCCGACAACCTGCGCATGAACAACGTGCTGCCGGGCTGGATCGACAGCCTGCCGCCGACCGAGGCGCGGCGCGAGAGCGTGCCGATGCGGCGCTACGGCACCAGCGAGGAGATCGCGGCCACGGTGGCGTTTCTGGCCTCGGACGGCGCGGCGTACATCACGGGGCAGAACCTGCGGGTGGATGGCGGCCTGACGCGCTCGGTGTGAAACGAAAAAGCCGCGCATCGCGCGGCTTTTGCTGGGCAGCGGACCGGCTTATTTGTAGCCGACGCGGTCCAGCATCTGCTGCACCTTGGTCAGGTTCTTGGCCACGGCCGCCAGCGGCACGGTCTCCAGCTTGAAGTCGTCGCCGCCCATGGCCTTGAGCGCGGGGTTGTCCAGCTTCACGCCCTTGGCGGCGGCGAACTCGTTGTTGCCGTCGGCGAAGTACTTCTGCGCCGCGGGGCTGGCCAGGTACTCCATGAAGGCCACCGCGTTGTCGCGGTTCTTGGCGTGTTTGGCCACGGCCGCGCCAGCGATGTTCACGTGCGTGCCCGACGTGCCCTGGTTCGGGAACACCACCTTCACCTTCTCGGCCACGGCCTTGTCTTCGGGCTTGTCCGACTTCAGGATGCGGGCCATGTAGTAGCTGTTGGCGATGGCCACGCCGCACTCGCCCGAGGCCACGGCCCGGATCTGGTCGGTGTCACCACCCTTGGGTGCGCGCGCCTGGTTGTCCACCAGGCCCTTGAGCCAGGCCTCGCCCTTCTGGTCGCCCAGGCGCTCCACCACGGTGGCGAACAGCGACATGTTGTAGGGGTGCGAACCGGTGCGCGTGCACAGCAGGCCCTTGAGCTTGGGGTCGGCCAGTTGTTCGTAGGTGGCCACGTCCTCGGCCTTCACGCGGGCCGGGTCGTAGACGATCACGCGGGCGCGGGTGGAGAAGCCGGTCCAGGTCACGCCGTCGGGCGTCGGTGCGGCGCGCAGCGTGGCGGGAATGGTGTCGTCCAGCTTCTTCGACTTGATCGGCTGGAACAGGCCCTGGGCGTCGGCCGCGGCCATGCGCGCGGCGTCCACCATGAGCACGATGTCGGCCGGGGAAGCCGCGCCCTCGGCACGCAGGCGCGACACGATGCCGGCGTCGTCCGCTTCCACGCGGTTGATCTTGATGCCGGTGGCCTGGGTGAATCCGTTGTACAGCGCCTCGTCGGTCTGGTAGTGGCGGGCCGAGTAGATGTTGAGCACCTTCTCTTGCGCCTGCGCGGCGCCGAAAGCCAAGGTGGCGGCGGCCGCCAGGGCCGAGACGATGTAACGGGTGGTTTTCATGGTGGTCTCTCGTTTCGGGAAGAGGTTGGCCGCCCCGCGCTTTGGGACAATCCCGCACCCGCTGGACGGCGGCGGTGGATGCTAGCAGAGACGCGAATGATTCTTAAGCAAATCAATTGGTTCCCGGGACGTCAGGCGTGGCTTTGCGCGCTGATCCTGTTGCTCACGGGCTGTGCCCTCACGCCCCCTCCGCCGCCCGAGACGGCGCCGCCCGTGGGGGTCACGCCGCCGACGCCGCCCGTGACGCTCACGCGGGCGCCGCGCCTGGGACTGGCGTTGGGCGGCGGCGCGGCGCGCGGCTTCGCGCATATCGGTGTGATCCAGGAGCTGGAGCGCGTGGGCATCCGCCCCGACCTGCTCACCGGCACCTCGGTCGGCAGCATGGTCGCCAGCTTCTACGGCAGCGGCATGCCGGGCAAGGAGCTGGAGCGTCTGGCCATGGGCATGCACGAGGCCGAGATCGCCGACTGGTCGCTGCCCATCCTGGGCCGTGGCCTGCTGCGCGGCGAGGCGCTGACGCGCTACGTGCGCCGCGCCATCGACGGCAAGCTGCTGGAGGACATGGCCTTGCCCGTGGGCGTGCTGGCCACCGACCTGCGCACCGGCCGCGGCGTGCTGTTCCGCCGGGGCGATGCCGCGCTTGCGGTGCGCGCCTCCAGTGCCGTGCCGGGCGTGTTCGCGCCGGTGAAGATCGGCGACACCGAGTACGTCGATGGCGGCCTGACCGCCCCGGTGCCGGTGCGCCAGGCGCGCGAGATGGGCGCGGAGATCGTGCTCGCGGTGGACATCTCCAGCGTGCCCGAGACCAACAGCGCCAGCGGCAACCTCGAGCTGCTGTTGCAGACCTTCGCCATCATGGGCCAGAGCATCAACCGCCATGAGCTGGCCGCGGCAGACCTGGTGGTGCAGCCGGTGCTCAACGGCATGAGCGGCGCGGACTTCTCCTCCCGCGAGCGCGCCATCGAGGCCGGGCGCCAGGCCATGCGCGCGGCCTTGCCGCGACTCAAGGCGCTGCTGGCGATGCGGCGCTCGCTGTAGCGGCGCGGCCCACGGTGGCGCGCCGCTGCGAGCGGATCGACAGCCAGGCGAACAGCAGGCCCACGGCGGCGCCGCACGCCACGTCGATGAAGACGTGCTGGCGGATCGCCATCGTGGACCACACGATGGCCAGGCACTGCAGGCCGCTGGCCCAGCGCGTCCATGGCGGCGCGCCCAGGGCCTGCAGGCGCCAGTGCAGCCAGCAGGCCGCGTGCACCGCCGCGGCCACGTGCAGGGAAGGGCAGGCGTTGCTGGACGCGTCGATGCCCTTGAGGAAGGCCAGTTGCGGGTAGGCGACCCAGTGGATATCGAACACCGGCGTGCGCGTGGGCCAGATCCAGAAGATGGCCAGGCACAGCGCGCACATGAGCGCCACCCAGGCGCCATAACGCAGCAGCGAACGAAAGCCCGCCACGAGGCCGGGCGCCACGGACACGTAGACCCAGAGCCAGCCGTAGGCGTAGACGGCGGCGGGCGTGAACGGTACCCAGTGGTCCGGCGCCATCAGGGGCAGCTCGAACGCCTCGGTGGACGGGTTCTTCAGCACCCAGAAGTAGGCATGGAAGAACAGCACCATGAAGGCGGTGGTGCCCAGGGCCTTGAGCGGCCACAGGGCGAAAAAGCAATCGACGACCCTGCGTGTCCAGGCCGGGGGAGGGGAAGGGGTCAAGGCGGCGACACTCCGTTGGCGGGGCCGCGCCACTGTACCCGAGGCCGATGACATCCCCCATGCAGGCGGTACGCCCGGGGGCTCTCGGGGACCCGCTCACTATAATTCCGCACTTTTTTCGGGCCCCCATGAACGCCATCGAACTGATCCGCCAGTTTCTCGTCGATCGCCTCGGCGTGGCCGAAGCCGCCGTGGTGCCCGAAGCCGTGCTGGGCGAACTGGGCGTCGACTCGCTCATGCTCGCGGAACTGATGTTCGAGGCCGAGGACCGGCTGGGCATCGAGATCTCGTCCGACCAGACGCCCCCGAAGACGGTGGCGGACATGGTGGCCGTCATCGACGCGCTCGCGGCGACCAAGACGGAGTGAGCATGGCGCGACACCGCGTCGCGATCACCGGCCTGGGACTCGTGAGCCCGTACGGCGGGGATCTCGAGGATTTCTTTCAACGGGTGTGGGCCGGCGAATCGGCCGTGCGCTGGATGGTCACCGACGACGAGCCGCGCCCGCTGCGCCTGCCCTACGTGCGCTGCGCGGGCTTCGAGCCCGACCGCGAGCTGGGCAAGCCCCTGGCGTCCATGATGGAGCGCTTCTCGCAACTGGGCATGGCCGCGGCCTTCAAGGCCTGGCGCCACGCCGGGCTGGCGGTGAAGGCGGCCGACGATGGCAGCGATCGCGCCAACTGGGGTTGCCTGTGGGGCACCGCGTTGGGCGGGCTGGCGGCGCACGAGCGCGGCGCGCGTGAACTCTGGCTCAAGGGGCGCGAGCGCGTCTCGCCGCTGTCGGTGGTCATGGGCATGAACAACGCGGCCAACGCGCACATCTCCATCCAGCTCGGCCTGGGCGGTGTGAGCAGCAGCCACACCGCCGCCTGCGCGTCCGCTTCCATGGCCATCGGCGAGGCCTTTCGGCGCGTGCGATCGGGCGAGGCGCAGGTCATGCTCACCGGCGGCTCGGACGTGTGCCATTCGGTCAGCGTGGTGAAGGCCTGGGAGGCCATGCGTGTGATGGCGCGCGGCGACGAGCACACCTCGCCCAGCGCCTGCCGGCCCTTCGCGTCCGACCGCACCGGCCTCGTGCTCGGCGAGGGCGGCGCGGCGCTGGTGCTGGAGAACTGGGACCGCGCCGTGGCGCGTGGCGCGCGCATCCACGGCGAGCTCATCGGCTTTGCCACGAATTGCGACCACGCCCACATCGCGCGGCCCGACCAGGCCGGCCAGGTGCGCGCGCTGCGCGCGGTGCTCGACGACGCGGGCATCGGCGCGCACGATGTGCACTACGTCAATGCACACGGAACCGCCACGCCCGAGGGCGATCCCATCGAGGTGCAGTCGCTGTGCGAGGTGTTCGGAGCGCACGCCGCCCGCCTGCCCGTGAGTTCCACCAAATCGATGCACGGCCACCTGCTCGGCGCGGCGGGTGCCATCGAGGCCATCGTGACGGCCATGGCCCTGCGCGAGCAGGCGGTGCCGCCAACGGCCCATCTGGCGGGCCGGCTCGACCCCGCGTGCGAGGGGGTGGACCATGTGCCACAGGGCCGGCGCGTGAGCGGCATTCGCGTGGCGCTGTCCAACTCCTTCGCCTTCGGTGGCAGCAACGCCGTGCTGGCGTTCGCGGCCCCGCCTCATTGAACTTTCCCCCGGAGCGCCCTCATGCAGGAAGACACCGTCAACCCCGAAGCCGTGGAGCAACTGCTTCCCGAACTCGTGCAGCTCATCATCGAGGCGCTCAATCTGGAGCTGAGCGCGCAGGACGTCGACGCGGACGCGCCACTGTATGGCGAGGGCATGGGCCTGGACTCCATCGACATGCTGGAGATCGCCCTGGTCATCTCCAAGCGCTACGGCTTCCAGATGCGCTCGGACAACGAGCACAACCAGACGATCTTCGCCAGCCCGCGTTCGCTCGCGGCGCACATCGCGCGTCACCGCACGACATGAACGTTCTGCGCGCTGCCGCGTCCGCTCTGCTCCTGCTGGGCTGGGTCGTGGCCTCGCACCTCGGCAGCACCGGACGCGGGCCGGTGGATGGGCACGTCGCGGTGGCGGTGGCGCCATTCCTCGCAGCCATCGCAATCCTGTTCGCGCGGGTCGCGCGGCCCGCGCTCAAGCTGCTGGCCTGGCTGGCGGTGGGCGCGCTGCTGTGGGGCCTGTGGCCGCTGCTGCGCACGCAGGTGGCCCTGCTGTATTACCTGCAGCACCTCGGCATTCACCTGGCCCTGGCCGCGCTGTTCGGCGCCAGCCTGCAGGGCGCGGGGGACGCGCTGGTCACGCGGCTGGCGCGCTTCGTGAGCGAGGGAGATCTCTCGCCGCGTCACGTTCGATACACGCGCCAGGTCACCGCGGTCTGGGCCGTGTTCTTCGTGCTCAACGCCCTGGTGTCCACGGCCCTGTTCCTGTTCGCGCCGCGCGAGGTCTGGTCGCTGCACGCCAACGTGCTCACCGGGCCGCTGGTGGGCCTGGTGTTCCTGATCGAGGTGCTGTGCCGGCGCGCCGTGCTGCCGCCGCACGAACGCCCCAGCCTGTCAGCCGTGGTGCGTGCGTGGCGCGCCGTCGGCCAGCACCGCCCGGCGGACCCGCGGAGCCAGCCATGAGCCGCTCACCGCTGATCACCGTGCACACGCTCGATGCGGTGTTTGCCTGGTGCCCCGACGGGCCGGTGCGCGTGGGCGAGTTCCTCGCCGATGCCACGGCCTTCGCCGAGTGCCTGCCTCCCTCGGGCGATCTCATCAACCTGTGCGAAGACCGCTACCGCTTCGCAGTGGGTTTCGCGGCCGGCCTGCTGCGTGGCCGCGTGAGCCTGCAACCCTCGTCGCTGGCGCCGCAGAGCCTGCGCCAGCTTGCGCAGGAGCACCCGGGGGCGTTGTGCCTCACCGATGACGCCGTCGACACGCCAGACCCCACGCAGGCGGCCGGCCTGCCCGTGCTGCGCGTGCCGTCCCGCGCGGGCGCGGGCCGCGCGCCGCTCACCGACATTCCCCTGATCGACGATGAGCGTGTCGCCGCCGTGCTGTTCACCTCGGGCTCCACCGGGCGTCCGCAGCCGCACCCCAAGCATTGGGGGCGCCTGGTGCGCAACGGCGTGGCCGAAGCCGCCGCGCTCGGGCTCGACCGCGAGCCGCACGTGCTGGTGGGCACGGTGCCGATCCAGCACAGCTACGGTTTCGAATCCACCTTTCTGCTGGCGCTGCACGGCGGCTGCAGTTTCTGGTCGGGCAAGCCCTTCTTTCCGCAGGACATCGACGATGCCCTGGCCGCCGTGCCGGGCCCGCGCCTGCTGGTGACCACGCCGTTTCACCTGGCCAACTGGCTGGCGGCCCCCGCGCGCACGGTGAAGCCGCAGCGCCTGTTGTCGGCCACCGCGCCGCTGGCCGAGGGCCTGGCGCAGCAGGCCGAAGCCGCCTGCGGCGCCGAATTGCACGAGATTTACGGCTCCACCGAGTCCTCGGCGCTGGCCAGCCGGCGCACGGTGCTGGGCCCGGCCTGGACGCTGTTGCCTGGGGTACGGCTCAGCTTCTCTGGCGACGTGGCGAGTGCCGACGGCGGGCACGTGGAAGGCTGCGTGCCCCTGGCCGACCTGATCGAGCCCCTGGCCGATGGGCGCTTTCTGCTGCACGGCAGGCACGCCGACCTCATCAACATCGCGGGCAAGCGCAGTTCGCTGTCCTACCTCAACCGCCAGCTCGCGGGGCTCGAAGGCGTGATCGACGCCGCCTTCTTCCTGCCCGACGAACCGGCTGGCGCGGGCGACGCGGCGGCCGTCACGCGGCTCGTGGCCTTCGCGGTGGCGCCCGGGCGCCGCGCGGCCGATCTGCTGGCGCAACTGCGCGAGCGCGTGGACGCCATCTTCCTGCCCCGGCCCCTGGTGCTGTTGCCGGCGCTGCCGCGCAACGCCACCGGCAAGCTCACGCGCGACGCGCTGGCCGGGCTCCACCGCCGCGAGGTGCTGCAAGAGCGCCGCCGGGCCGCTCCCCAGGCGCTCAGCCCCGCAGTGGGCCGCACGGAGGGTGGTCCGGTGCCCGGGCTCGAGCGCGACTGGCGTGTGCCCCTGGACCACCCGGCCTTTGCCGGCCACTTCCCGGGCCGGCCCATCCTGCCCGGTGTGGTCTTGCTCGACGAGGCCCTGCGAGCGGCTCGCGAGCTCGCGCCCGGCGCACGCGGCTGGACCATTCCCCAGGCCAAGTTTCTGCGGCCGGTGCTGCCGGGTGATGCACTGCGCCTGAACCTGAGCGCCTTGCCGTCCACCGGATTCGCCTTCAGCTTCACGCGCGACGGCGAGGCCGTGGCCTCGGGCCAGTTGCGGCCTGCGGCATGACCGCCGCCCGAGTGCCGGAATGGCGCCAACGGCCCGAACGCGGCCAGCTCTGGCTGCTGCGGTTGATGGTGCGCCTCTCCCTGTGGTTCGGCCGCGCGCTCAGTCGCGTGGTGCTGCACGGCGCCACGCTCTACTTCCTGTTGTTCGCGCCGCTCCCGCGCGCGGCCAGCGCCGCCTACCTGCGCCGCGCCACCGGACGCGCGCCGGGCTGGCGCGACCGCTACCGCCACCTGCTGAGCTTCGCCACCACGGTGCACGACCGCGTCTACCTGCTCAACGACCGCTTCGATCTGTTCGATATCGAGGTGGAGGGTGCGGACGCGCTGATGGACGCCGTGCGGTCGGGCGGCGTGCTGCTGATGGGCGCGCACCTGGGCAGTTTCGAGGTGCTGCGCTGCGTGGGCCGCCACCGCGGGGGGCTGCGGGTGAGCATGCTGATGTACGAGGAGAACGCGCGCCAGGTGCGCGCGGCGCTCGGTGCCATCAACCCGGCGGCGCAGCAGGACGTGGTGCCGCTGGGCCGGCCCGATTCGATGATCGAGGCCGCGCAGCGGCTGGAGCAGGGGCACCTCGTTGGCATGCTGGTCGATCGCTCGCTGGACGCCGACGACCGCGCGGTGCACGATTTCCTCGGCGAACCCGCCGGTTTTCCCGTCGCGCCCTGGCGCATGGCCGCGGTGCTGCGCCGGCCCGTGTTCTTCATGGCCGGGCTGTACCTCGGTGCGAATCGTTACCGCCTGGTGTTCGAGCCGCTGGCCGACTTTGGTACGGTAGGCCGTGGCGCGGCGCGCGACGCGGCCATCGCCCAGGCGCGCGCCGCTTACGTCGAACGCTTGCAGGCCTGCTGCCGGCAGGCGCCGTTCAACTGGTTCAACTTCTTCGATTTCTGGCAACGATGAACACCCGAAGGCTCTGGCTGCTGACGACGCTGCTGCTGCCCCTGGCGGCCATGGCACCCGCGCGGGCGGCCGACGACCTCGACCGCCTCATGGCCCTGCTGGCCGCCCACCCCGGCGGCACGGTGCGCTTCGTCGAGCGGCGCCACCTGGCCATGCTGGACGCGCCCCTGGTTTCGCGCGGCGAGATGACCTACCGCGCACCCGACTGGCTGGAGCGGCGCACGCTCTCCCCACGCCCCGAGCGCCTGCTGCTCGACAAGGACACCCTGACGATGGAGCGCGACCAGCGCCGCATGAGCATGCCCATCAGCCAGCGCCCCGAGGTCGAGGCCTTCGTCGCCAGCATCCGCAGCACCCTGCGGGGTGACCGCGCCGCGCTGGAGCGCCACTACCGCGTGGCCCTGCAGGGCCAGCCCGAGAAGCGCTGGACGATGACCCTGGAGCCCCTGCAGGCGCGCCTGCGCGGCATCGTCACGCAGATCGTCATTTCGGGCATGGGCGTGGCGGTGGACCGCGTCGACTACACACAGTCCGACGGTGACAGCACCGAGATGCGCCTGGAACCGGTGGGCAAGCCGTGACGACGGCGAGGCGCGCATGCGTGGTGCTGGCCTGGGCGCTTGCCATGGCGCTGGGCGGATGGCTCGCTTCGCAGACGCGATTCACCACCGACCTGTCCTTCTTCCTTCCCTCCAGACCCAGCGCCGAGCAGCAGGTGCTGGTGGAGCAGTTGCGCGAGGGCGTGGTGTCGCGTCTGATCATGGTGGCCGTGGCGGGTGGCGACAGCGCGGCGCGCGCCGAGCGCTCACGCGCCCTGCGCGAACGCCTCGCCGCCGACGCCGACTTCGTGTCGGTGCAGAACGGCGAACTCGACGCCTTCGACCACGAACTCGCGCTGCTGCAGCGCCATCGCTACACGCTCAGCCCGGCGGTGGACGAGACCCGCTTCACGCCCGAGGGCCTGCGCGACGCCATCCTCAACACGATCGACATCGTGTCCTCGCCGGCCGGCTTGCCGTTCAAGGCGCAATTCCCGGCCGATCCCACGGGTGAGGCGGTCGAGGTGCTGATGGGCTGGCAGTCGCAGGGCCAGCCGGCCATGGCCGATGGCGTCTGGACCTCGCGCGACGGCGAGCGCGCGCTGCTCCTGCTGCAAACCCGCGCCGCCGGCGCCGACACCGACGGGCAGGCCCGGGCCGCCGAGCGCGTGCAGGCGGTGTTCGACGAGTTGTCGGCTTCCGCGCCCGGGGCGATGCGTCTCGAGTTGTCGGGTCCCGGCGTCTTCGCCGTGAAAACGCGCGCGGCCATCCAGTCCGATGTGGCGCGGCTTACCACGGCCAGCGCGATCGGCATCAGCGTGCTGCTGTGGTTCATGTACCGGCGCTGGCGCCCCTTGCTGCTCACACTGGTGCCGGCGGCGAGCGGCTCGCTCGCGGGCCTGGTGGTGGTGGGGCAGGTGCACGGCTCGGTCTTCGCCATCACCGCCGGCTTCGGCGCCGCGCTGGTGGGCGAGGCGGTGGACTACGGCATCTATTTCTTCGTGCAGACGGGCCGCGCCGACAGCGGGGCCTGGCGGCAGCGCTTCTGGCCGACCATCCGGCTGGGCGTGGCCACGTCGATGCTGGGGTTCGGCGCACTGCTGTTCGCGGGCTTTCCAGGACTCGCGCAGCTGGGGCTCTATGCCATGACGGGCGTGTTCGTCGCGGCCCTGACGACGCGGCTGGTGCTGCCCGCCATGGCGGGCCACGACGTGGCGCGCACGCCCGAGCTGCCTGCCTGGGTCACGCCGCGCGTGGTGGCGCTGCAGGCCTGGCGCTGGCCGGCGCTGGGCGCGGCCGTGCTCGCGCTGGCCTACCTGGTGTCGCAGCACGACCGCCTGTGGGCGCCCGACCTGTCGGCGCTGTCCAGCGTGAGCCTGGAGGACGCCGAGCGCGACGCGCGCCTGCGCGGCGACCTGGGGGCGCCCGATGCGCGCTACATGGTGGTGGTGCGCGCGCCCGACCGCGAGGCCGCGCTGCGCGGCGCCGAGGCGGCGGCCCGGCGCCTGGACCCCCTGGTGGCGCAGGGCCTGATCGGTGGGTACGACAGCCCCGCGCGTTTCCTGCCGAGCGAAGCGCTGCAGCGCGAGCGCCAGCGCAGCCTGCCCACGCCCGACGCACTCAAGCGCGACCTGGCGCTGGCCCTGCAGGGCCAGCCGCTGTCGGCCGATCGGCTCCAGCCCTTCGTCGAGGCCGTCGCACGGGCGCGCACGGCCGAGCCGATGCGGCGCGAGGACCTCGACGATTCCGCCTTGGCCATCGCGGTCGATTCGCTGTTGCAGCCGCACACCGACGGCTGGACGGCACTGCTGCCCTTGCGCCCGGCGCCCGGCGCAGCCGACGCGGGTCTGCCGGCCGACTCGCTGCGCGCGGCCCTGGAGGGCAGCGGTGCAAACTTCGTCGATCTCAAGCAGGAGTTCGAATCGCTTTACGGAGAGTACCTTGGCCAGGCCATCACGCTGTCGCTGCTGGGGCTGGCGGGCATCGTGCTGGTGCTGGGCGCCTCGCTGCGCCACCCGCGTCGCCTGGCAGGCGTGATGCTGCCCATCGCGGCAGCGGTGCTCATCGTGATCGCCGTGCTGCACGGACTCGGCGTGCGGCTGCACCTGCTGCACCTCATCGGCACGCTGCTCATCGTGGCCGTGGGCTCCAACTACTCGCTCTTCATCGAACGCTGGCGCCGCGACCCCGAGGCCGATCCGCAGGCTCTGCTGTCGGTGCTGGTGGCCTGCGCCACCACGGCCATCGGCTTTGGCGTGCTGTCGCTGTCCTCGGTACCGGTGCTGCAGGCCGTGGGCGTCACGGTGGCGCCGGGGGCGGTGCTGGCGCTGTTGCTGTCGGCCGCGCTCACGCCGGCGGAGGCGCCGAAATGAACGCCGCGCGCTTCGCAGGCTGGACGGGCGAGGCGCCCTCGCGCCTGGTCTGGCTGCCCGGCGCGGCAATGACCGCCGCCGACGTGGCGGCACAGGGCTGGTCCGCCGAGGCCGCCGCCGCGGGCTGGCCGGTGGACATGGTGGCCATCGACCTGCAGGCGCAGCGCCACGACGGGGCCGACGCCATCGATGCGCTGGCGGCCGAATGGCTGCGCCCGGCGCGCGAGGCGGGGCGGCGCGTGTGGCTGGGTGGCCTGTCGGCCGGCGGCTGGCAGGCCGTGCTGTGCGCGCGCCGGCACCCCGAACTGGTCGACGGCCTGTGCCTGCTGGCCCCATACCCCGGCGACCGCCTGGCCTGGAACTCGATCGAACGCGCGGGCGGGCTGGACGTCTGGACCGGCCCCGCAGCGGATGAAGCCGACCCGGCCTTCGAGGTCTGGGCCTGGTGGCGGCGCCTGCCGCCGCGCCCCGTGGTATGGATGGGCTACGGCCGCCAGGACCGCTTCGCCGACGGCATGGACCGCATGGCCGCGCGCCTGCCGCCCGGGCGGGTGCTGCGCATCGACGGCGGGCATGACTGGGCCTGCTGGCGGACTTTGTGGACCGCGTTCCTGGCCCGCCAGGCGTGGCAGGCCGCGGAGGAGGGCGCGCGATGACGACCGGCTGGCGGCCCGCGCCACTGCTCACCGCCAGCGCGCTGGTGCACGGCGCCGCACTGGGCGCGGGCCTGTGGCAGCCCGGCTGGTGGCCCTGGCTGGCCTCTGGCGTGGTGGCCAACCACGCGGCCGTGGTGGCCGCCGGTCTGTGGCCGCGCTCCCAGTGGCTCGGGTCCAACTGGACGCACCTGCCCCCGGCCTCGGCCGCGCGGGGCGAGTTCGCCATCACCATCGACGATGGCCCCGATCCCGAGCTCACGCCGCGCGTGCTCGACGCGCTCGACGAACTCGGTGCCACCGCCAGCTTCTTCTGCATCGGCCACCGCGCCCGGGCACACCCGGCGCTGTGCCGCGCCATCGTGGCGCGCGGCCACCGGGTGGAAAACCACGGCCACGGGCACTCCAACGCCTTCTCCTTGTTCGGCCCGGGCCGCATGCGGCGCGACATCGCCACCGCGCAGGCCGTGCTGGGCGACATCACCGGCCAGGCGCCACGCTTCTTCCGGCCCACGGCCGGCCTGCGCAACCCTTTTCTCGACCCGGTGCTGCATGGCCTCGGCCTGCAGCACGCGAGCTGGACGCGCCGCGGTTTCGACACGCGCAGCGGTGACCCCAGCACCGTGCGGCGCCGCCTGCTGCGCGGCTTCGCGGCTGGCGACATCCTGTTGCTGCACGATGGCCACGCCGCGCGCGCGCCCGATGGGCGCGCCGTGCTGCTGCATGCCTTGCCCGCCGTGATGGCCGAGGCGCGCCGCCTCGGCCTGAAGCCGGTGACCCTGTTCCAATCGCTGACATGACCCCCGCGCGCCGCGCGTCGTTTGCCTGACATGAGCCAAGCCTTCGTACAAGAACTGGTCGACCATGCCAGTGAACGTTTCCGCGCCGGCGGCCGCTTCGCCTACCACTACGCGCGCGGCAAGCTGGGTTACGACACCATCTTTCACGACATCCTGCGCCGCGGCCTGCTGAGCCACACGCCGCGCGTGCTCGACCTGGGCAGCGGGCAGGGCAGCCTGTTCGCCTGGCTGCTGGCCGGACAGCAACTGGCGGCGCAGGGCCGTTGGCCCGGTGACTGGGCGGCACCACCGCAGCCCCAGACCCTGCGCGGCGTCGAGCTCATGGGCCGCGACGTGGACCGCGCGTCGCGGGCCTTTGGCGCCACGCACCCGGTGGTGCGCATCGAGCTCGGCGACATGACGCGCGCCGAGCTCGGCCGGCCGGACGCCATCACCATCCTTGACGCACTGCACTATGTGGACCACCAGCGCCAGAGCGAATTGCTCGCGCGCATCCGCGACGCCCTGCCCAGCGGCGGCGTGTTTCTCACGCGCATCGGCGACGCCTCGGCGGGCTGGCGCTACCACGTGGGCCTGAACATCGACCGAGCGGTCACCTTCGCGCGCGGGCACCGGCTGTCCCGCTTGTACGCCCGATCACTGGCCGACTGGCGCGCCGAGCTGGAATCGCTGGGCTTCGAGGTGGACAGCCGGGACATGAGCGGCAACAAACCTTTGGCGAATGTGATGTTGTATTGCCGTGTGCGCTGAACGCGCCGTTTCGCCGCCACACTCCGCGCCATGCCAGCCGTTTCCCTCACCGCCCATACCGCCACGTCCTGCCTGGGGCGTGGCGTCGCCGCGCACGCGCTCGCGCTGCGCGAATCGCGCAGTGGCCTCACGCCCTGCCGTTTCGAAACCGTGAACCTGCCCACCTGGATCGGCGAAGTCGCCGGTGTCGACGAGGTGGCGCTGCCCGACGATCTGCGCGCCTTCGACTGCCGCAACAACCGCCTGGCCTGGCTGGGCCTTCAGCAGGACGGCTTTGCCGAACGTGTGCGCGAGGCCATCGCGCGCCATGGCGCCGCTCGCGTGGGCGTGTTCATCGGCACCAGCACCTCGGGGGTGCTGCAGACCGAACTGGCCTACCGCGAGCGCGACCCGGTCACGGGTGCGCTGCCCGCATGGTTCCGTTACGAGCACACCCACAACATCCACTCGGTCAGCGCTTTCGTGCGCGAAGCCTTCGGCATCGAGGGCATGGCCATGAGCCTGTCCAGTGCCTGCTCGTCCAGCGCCAAGGTGTTCGCCGCAGCGGCGCGCCAGTTGCAACTCGGCACCATCGACGCCGCCGTAGTCGGCGGGGTCGACTCCCTGTGCCTCACCACGCTGTACGGCTTCGCCTCGCTGCAGCTCACCTCGCCCGAACCCTGTCGCCCGGGCGATGCGCGGCGCGACGGCATCTCCGTCGGCGAGGCCGCGGCCTTCGCGCTGCTCGAGCGTGGCGACGCGCCGGCGGACGTCCGGCTGCTCGGTGCCGGCGAATCGAGCGACGCGCACCACATGTCGGCGCCGCACCCGCAAGGGCTGGGCGCGCAGCGCGCCATGGCCGCGGCGCTGCGCTCGGCCGGCCTGAGGGCCGCGGACATCGGCTACATCAACCTGCACGGCACCGGCACGCCCGCCAACGACGCCGCCGAGGGACAGGCCGTGGCCGCGCTGTTCGGGCGCGGCGTGCCGTGTTCGTCCACCAAGGGCGCCACGGGGCACACGCTGGGTGCGGCGGGCGCACTGGAAGCCGTGGTCTGCGCCATCGCCCTGGGCGAGTCCCGGGTGCCCGGCAGCCCCGGCACACAGACGCCCGACCCGGCGATCGAGGTGGACTACCGCCTGCGGGGTGCCCCAGCACCCGGGCTGCGGTACGCGCTGTCCAACTCTTTCGGTTTTGGCGGCAGCAATTGCAGCCTGGTGTTCGGCAAGGGGGACGCATGAGCAGCGACAAGCTCTGGCTGCACGGTCTGGCGGTCATCGCCCCCGGTCTGCCCGACTGGGCGCAGGCGGCGCCCGTGCTGCGCGGTGAACAGGCCTGGGTCCAGGCGCCGTCGGTGCTGCCGCCGGCCGAGGCCTTGCCCGCCGCCGAACGCCGGCGCGCCAGCCGCACGGTGCGCGTGGCCCTTGCCCTGGGCCTGGGCGCGCTGAAGGGGCACGACGCGAGCGACATCGCCACGGTGTTCACCTCATCGGGCGCGGACGGCCACAACTGCCACGCGCTGTGCGAGCAGCTCGCGGGCGAGGACCGCGCCATTTCCCCCACGCGCTTCCACAACTCGGTGCACAACGCGGCGGCCGGGTACTGGGGCATTGCCACCCGCTCCATGGCGCCCAGCCAGGTGCTCTGCGCGCACGACGCGAGTTTTGGCGCCGGCTGGATCGACGCGCTGGGCCAGCTCGCCTGCGACGGTGGCGAGTTGCTGCTGGTGGCCTACGACAGCGAATACCCCGAGCCCTTGCACAGCTGCCGCCCCATGCCCGACGCCGCGGGCGTGGCGTTCTGGCTGGGCCGCGAGCCCCGCGGGCACAGCCTGGGCACGCTGCGCACCGCGGTGGTCCCCGACGCACCCGAAGCCATGTCGCAGGCGCCACTCGACGCCCTGCGCACCGACTTCCCCGCCTTGCGCTGCCTGCCCTTGCTGGAACGCATTGCACGGCGCGACGAGCGCCCCGTGGTCATCGACTACCTCACCCCTCAGCGGCTGCGTGTACAGTTCACGCCCGCTGACCATGACCACCCCTGACCTGACCCCGCACGCGCCGCTTGACCGCGCGTGGATCGCCCGGCGCATCCCTCACCAGTTCGACATGTGCCTGCTCGACGCCGTGCGGCATTGGTCGCCCGAGGCGATCGAGTGCGAAGCGCGGCTTGAAGGCCTGGGCGCGCACCCGCTGCGCGCGGCCGATGGCGGCCTGGGCGCGGTGAACGCCGTCGAATACGCCGCGCAGGCCATGGCGGTGCACGGCGCCCTGGTGGCGGGCATGAACGAAGCGCCGAAAGCCGGCTACCTGGCCAGCGTGCGCGGCGTGAACCTGCACCTGGACACCATCACCGCCAGCGACGCACCGCTGCGTGTGCACGCCGAGCGCCTGTCGGGCGATGCCCGCAACGTGCTCTATGCCTTCCGCGTCGACGGCGCACGCGGCGCGGTGGCCGATGGCCGCGCGGCGGTTGTGCTCGATGCCGGCGAGGCCCGGCCATGAAGCGCGCGCTTGTCACGGGGGGCAGCGGTGGCCTGGGATCGGCCATCGCGCAGCGCCTGGCGCAGGACGGGCTGGAGGTGCTGGTGCACGCCAACCAGGGCCTGGAACGCGCCCAGGCGGTGGTTGACCGCATCCGCGCCGCGGGCGGCCAGGCGCGCGCCTTGCGCTTCGACGTGACCGACCGCGCCGCCTGCGCCGCGGCCCTGGCGGAATTGACCGAGCAGGGCACCGTGCAGGTGCTGGTGAACAACGCCGGCGTGCACGACGACGCCGTCTTTCCCGGCATGACGGGCGATCAGTGGGACCGCGTGCTCGACGTCTCGCTCAACGGCTTCTTCAACGTCACGCAGCCGCTCATGTTGCCCATGATCCGCACGCGCTGGGGGCGGGTGATCAACATCACCTCGGTCGCGGGCGTGCTGGGCAACCGTGGGCAGGTCAACTACTCGGCGGCCAAGGCCGCGCTGCACGCCGCGGGCCGCTCGCTCGCGCTGGAGGTGGCCGCGCGGGGCATCACCGTCAACGCGGTGGCGCCGGGCCTCATCGACAGCGGCATGGCCGAAGGCCAGTTCGACGCCGCCGCCGTGAAGCAACTGGTACCCATGCAGCGCGCGGGCCGCGCCGACGAAGTGGCCGAGCTCGTGGCCTTCCTCGCGTCCGAGCGCGCGGGCTACATCAGCGGGCAGGTGATCGGCATCAACGGCGCGATGGCCTGAGCCGGCGCGCCAGCAGCATCGGCAGACGGAAGACGAAGCCCCACCACAGGCGGCTGTGCATCCACGTCAGCAGCAGGTTGTCGCGCACGTACTTGAAGTGGGACACGCCGCCTTCGTCGGGCGCGAGGTAGCGCACCGGTGCGTCCACGTTGATCGGGCGCACGCCCGCCCAGCACAGGCGCACCACGGCCTCGGGGTCGAAGTCGAAGCGGCGCATGAAGCGCGTGGACCGCATCACGTCGATCAGCGCGCGCACCGGGTACACGCGAAAGCCGTAGAGCGAATCGCCGATGCCCATGCCCAGGGTTTCCATGTCGGCCCAGGCGTTGGAGATGCGGCGCCCCTGCACGCGCAGCGCAGGGGCCTCCGGGCCGAACACGGGCCTGCCCAGCACCATGGCATCGGGACTGGCGACCGATGTGGCCATGAACGACGGGATCAACTCGGCCGGGTGTTGGCCGTCGGCGTCCATGGTGAGCGCGTGGGTGAAGCCGGACCTGGCCGCGGCCTCGAGGCCCTCGAGCACGGCCGCGCCCTTGCCCTGGTTGCTCGGCAGCACGATCACGCGCAGGTGCGGGTCCTGCGCGGCCATGGCCTGCACGGTGGCGGTCGAGCCGTCGGTGCTGCCATCGACCACGACCCACACGGGTGCCCATTGGGCCCGCGCGGCGCGCACCGTGCGGGCGAGCAGCTCGCCCGGGTTGTAGGCCGGGATCAGGACGAGGTGGGTGCTGGAGGCTTGGGGCATGGATTCGGGCAAGAAGGCTGGGCGCTCAGGGCCTGGTCGAAGTGGCGCTGCAGTTCGTCGGTGAAGGCCTGGGCGTCGCTGGGCGGCTCGAAGCGCCGGCCCAGCCGCGCGCGCACCTGCAGGGGCAGATCCGGACGGCGCCACAGCGGCCAGGCCTTGCCGAGGTAGGGACTGGAGTAGTCGAGCAGCACCGTCTGCACGGGCATCTGCGCGCGCACCGCCAGCAGGCCGATGGAGACGGGGATGCGGTTCATCGGAGCCTCGGTGGTGCGGGTGCCTTCCGGAAACACGATGACGTGCGCGCCTTCGCGCACGGCCGCGCGGCAGTGCAGGATCACGTGCAGCAGGCTGTCGTTGCGAATGTAGCCCGCCAGCCGGGCGCCCGCGCCGAACATCGGGTTGTCCATGAGGCCGGCCTTCATGATGCAGACCGCATGGGGCAGGCGCGAAATCAGCAGCAGGGCGTCGAGCAGGCTGGGGTGGTTGGCCACGATGACCGCTGGCCCGCGCGTGGCCAGTTCGTCGAGCGCGTCCAGGTCGAAGCGGCAGCCGCAGGCCACGCGCAGCACGCCCAGGTAGAAGCGGAAGCACCGCGTGGCCACCTGGCGCCCCAGGGGCTGGCCCCAGCGGCGGGGCAGTGCGCGGTACAGGAGCAGGGCGATCGGCGACCAGCTCAGGCACAGCAGCGCAAGCGTGCCCAGGCCGATCCCCATGGCGATGTGCTCGCGCAGCGCCTGTAGCGCCTGGGCCGTCCGTGGCAGGGCGAGCCGCATCAAGTCAGCAGGCGACCATGGGCCACGGACTCCACCTCGACCAGCAGGTCGGGGCGGCAGATGTCGGCCTGCACGAGCGTGAGGCCCGCGCCACCCAGGCAGCGCTCCAGGGCGCGGCGCACCACGGGGAAGTCGGCCGCGTGGCGCACGTACACACGGTGGGTCAGCGCCTCGGGGCGGTGGCCGGCCGTGCGCGTCGTGCGGTTGGCCTGTTCCAGCACCGCCAGCACGTTGCGGGCGGATTCTTCGCATTGCGCGACCACGTCGCCCGGGTGCACGGTCCGGTGACCCACGATGCTGGCCGTGCCCGACACGAACAGCCATTCGCCGCTCCCCGATTCGGCCAGCGCCGCACGCGCGAACAGCGGGGGGCGCGGCCCGTAGTCGCCGGGGTAGTGAAAGGCGCTCACTTGGCGCGGGTTCTCGATCGGGCGCGGGGGCACGCGCCCGGCGAGAAAGGCGATTGACAACGGCCCCCGGGCCCAACCGAGGGCGCTGGCCGCCGGCATCTGGGCGGCGCTGGCGGCACCGACGGCCGAGCAGGCGTCGTGCCGGCCCAGGTTGAACCAGCGGTAACGCTCCAGGCCCTCTTCGTCGCGGTTGATGTCGGCCATGAAGTTCCACACGCGCCAGAGGTGTGGCGTGCCCTGATCGCTCAACAGGGCGAACAGGCGCAGGTAGGCCTCGCGCGTGCGCTCGCGCAGGTGCTTGCCCCGTTCGGGCGCATCGGGCGCAGGTTCGTCGAGTTCGATCAGACCGTACAGCAGGTCGCGGCCGCAGCGCCATTGCAGACCCGGGGCCTGTCCTTGTCGCAGGGGGCCGTCGGTGCACCAGGCTTCACGCCAGGTCGCGTCGCTGCCGCCCTCGACGGCCATGCGCAAGCGCTGTTCGGGCCAGCCCGGCGTGCCTTGCGCGTCGGGCAGGGCCGCGCCGCCCAGCACGGTGTGCGTGGTCGACGCCTCGACCACGCGCAGCGTGAGCCATTGCAAGCCGCTCATGGGTTCGAGCGGGCGTTGGCCGTCGGCATGGGCCGGATGTTGCGCCGGCGTTGCCGCCAGGCCCGCCAGGTTCGCAGGGGGTTGCCCAGGTTGACCGCGAAATACAGGCCCTTGAAGGCCCACAGAGAAGGCCAGATCGGCGTGCGCCCGAACAGGTCGCCGGCCAGCACCGACAGCAGCGCCTCTTTCATGCGCAAAGGGTTGTGCGGATCCATGAAGAAGCCGCGCATGGTGGGGTTGGTCATGCGGTAGATGAACCAGGAAAACTCGCGTGGGCCATGGCGCATGTGCCGATCGAACAGGCGCCGGGCCTGCGGCGCGCACGCGGGCTCGCGCAGGCAGGTGTCGACCGTGCGGGCCCCGATTTCGGCGCTGCTCATGGCCAGCCAGACGCCCGAGGAGAACACCGGGTCGATGAAGGCGTAAGCGTCGCCCAGCAGCAGGAAGCCTTCGCCATGGCTCAGCGTGGAGCGGTAGGAGTAGTTGCCCGTGGCCTCGGCGGCGGTGATGGGCTCGGCCTCGGCCAGGCGCTCGGCCAACGCCGGGCAGCTGCGGATGTTGTCGAGCAGGAACGCCTGCAGATCGCGACCACCCCGGGTCTTCATGTGGTACGGCCAGGTGACCATGCCCACGCTCGTTGCACCGTCGTTCAGCGGAATGAACCAGAACCAGCCGTGGTCGAACCAGAAGACGGTGATGTTGCCTTCGTCGGCGCCTGTCAGCCGGCGCGCGCCCTGGAAGTGCGCGTACACCGCGGCGCTGTTGTGGTCGGGGTTCTTTTCCTTGCTCTTGAGCCGGCCGGCCAGAAAGGTGTCGCGTCCCGAGGCATCCACCAGAAAGCGGGGCCGCCATTGCGTGACGCGGCCGCGCTCGTCCACCGAGGTGACCGATTCGGCACGCTGGGCATCGGTCGACCAGCGCAGGTCCCGGGCCAACGTGGCCTCGTGCACCTCCACGCCGTGGTCGGCGGCGTTGCGCAGCAGCACATGGTCGAAGTCCGCGCGCTTGACCTGGTAGGCCGCGGGCAGGGACTTGTCCCAGGCGTCGGCAAAGTGGTAGACCCGCGCACGGCTGTGGTCGGGAGAGACGAATTCCGCTCCGGGCTTGTGCATGCCGATGGCCCGGATCGCGTCGCCCACACCCAGCCGTTCCAGCAAGGGCAGATTGGCCGGCAGCAGCGACTCTCCGATGTGAAAGCGGGGGTGCCGGTCCTTGTCCAGCAGCACCACATGGTGCCCCTGGCGCGCCAGCAGCGTGGAGACCGTGGAGCCCGCGGGCCCGCCGCCGATCACCAGAACATCGCAGTCGCGCTGCGTGACACCCGCCTCTTGCATGGAACCTCGTTGTTCATCGAGCGCGCCGTCCGCGGTCGCGTGGCGCTCGGTCCCAGGCATTCTAGGAGGCCCGTCCCGGGGCTTCACCCGGGGGCATGTAACCAAAAAAAAGCCCTCACCGTGTGGTGAGGGCATTGAAGGGTCCGATGAAACCGAATTTCGAAAAGGACCCGAGGAGACAACCAGAAAAAACCGATGACAGCAAAACCTTGGGCGCTCAGGCTAAAACTGTCTTGTTGATCCAATTGTGGGCGGGCGACGAAATGTCAAGTCCCGCGATCAACGGCAGCAAGCTTGTGCTATTTCAGCGCTTCTTGGCGGCGGTCTTGGTGGCGTTCACGGCGGTGGCGGCCACGGTGTTGAAGTTGGCTTCGGCCATGTCGGTGGCTTGCTTGACAGCCTTCTGCACCGATTCGATGGCGTTGTTGGCAGCGGAGACGGCACTCTTCATCACGGCCACGGCGGTTTCGGAGCCGGCGGGGGCGTTCTTGGAAGCGTTGTCGACGACGGCCATGAATTTCTTCTGTGCGTCACTGGCGGTGGCTTCGGCGGCCTTGCTGAACTCGGCGCCGGTGCCGGAGGCGATGTCGTACAGGTGGCGGCTGTAGGCCACGGTCTTCTCGGCCAGGGGCTGCACCATGCTGGCTTGCAGGTTCAGCAGTTCCTGGGCGTCCTTGACGCTCAGCAGGGCCTGGGCGTTGTTGGCGGACTCGGACAGCGCGGCCTTGGTGGCTTGCAGGTTGAGTTCAACCAGTTTCTCGACGCCTTCGAAAGCCTTCTGGGTCAGGCCGAAGAGGGTGTCCATCTGGGACTTCTGGGCGGCGACGATTTGTTCGGCGGTCAGCATGAGGATTCTCCTGAGGGGTGGATGAGGGACAACAGCGGTTGCGGCGTGGGGGGCTGAGGCCCCGTTCGAGCGGTGCTCCCGCTCGTTATGCTGCGCTGCAACATGGGTCGGATTATTCAGGACCCGGCGCAGGAGCGCAAGCCCTTTTTGCTGCGCCGCAACAATTTGGAGAGGGCTTTCTAAATCCGGCGGTTGTGCTGCGGCTTCGAACCCCGCCCACAATGCGCCGCAGCCTTCCCGACCGCCCCGTGCACGCCTTCTACGCCGACCATTTCGTGCTGCCCCTGCCCAGCGGGCACCGCTTTCCCATGGCCAAGTACGCCCGTCTGCGCGAACGACTGGCCCGGGAGCTGCCCGAGGTGGAGATGCACGAGGCGCTGCCTGCCAGCGACGACGAGCTGGCGCTCGTGCACACACCGGCCTACATCGACGCCGTGGCCAGCGGCGCGCTGAGCCCGCTGCTGCAGCGCGAAATCGGTTTTCCCTGGAGCCCGGCCATGGCCGAGCGCGCGCGCCGCTCGGTGGGCGCGACGCTGCAGGCCGCTCGACGGGTGATGGGGCAGGGCGGCGGCCTGGCGGCCAATCTCGCGGGGGGCACGCACCACGCTTATGCCGACAAGGGCGGCGGCTTCTGCGTCTTCAACGACTTCGCCGTCGCGGCACGGCTCATGCAGGCCGAGCACGCCAGCCGCCACGGCATACACCAGCCGCTGCGCGTGGCCATCATCGACCTGGACGTGCACCAGGGCAACGGCACGGCGCGCATCTTCGCGGGCGATGCCAGCGTGTTCACGCTGTCGCTGCATGGCGCGAAGAACTTTCCCTTCCGCAAGGAGCCGAGCGACCTCGATGTGGAGTTGCCCGATGGTTGCGCAGACGATGACTACCTCCACGCACTGGAACTGGCACTGGACGAACTGGACCACCGCTTCGAGCCCGAGCTGGTGCTCTACCTGGCCGGCGCCGACCCGCACGAGGGCGATCGGCTCGGACGCCTGAAATTGAGCTTCGATGGCCTGGAGGCGCGCGACCGGCGCGTCATGGAGTGGGCCTGGTCGCGCCGCCTGCCCTTGGTCTTTGCCATGGGCGGCGGCTATGGCCACGACATGGAGGCCACCCTGCAGGTGCAAGTCAACACCTATCGCACCGCGCTGACGTTCGAGCGCCGATGGCAGGGCCAGGCACTCGCGGCCGAGGCCGCGGCCACCCCCCTGGGTACGCGCTGGCACAATCCGGCGCCATGACCGCACCGGCTTCCCGACCCCAGGCCCGGCCCCGCAGCGACTACCGTGTCTTCCGGGCCATCGGCACGCGCTGGGCCGACAACGACATCTATGGCCACGTCAACAACGTCGTCTACTACGGCTGGTTCGACACGGCCGTCAATGCGCACCTGATCGAGTCGGGCGCACTGGACATTCACGCGGGCGGCGTGATCGGCCTGGTGGTGGAGACGCAGTGCCACTATTTCGAACCGCTGGCCTTCCCACAGACCGTGTGGGCCGGCCTGCGCGTGGCGCACCTCGGGAACTCCAGCGTGCGCTACGAGGTCGGGCTGTTCGCCGAGGGTGCCGAGCGCACCGCGGCGCACGGCCATTTCGTTCACGTCTATGTGGACCGCGCCAGCCGCCGGCCCGTGCCCCTGCCGGATGCCTTGAAGAAGACCCTGGAGACCCTTCGATGAACCTTGCCGAGCCCGTGTCGATCGACCCCGCGAGCGTCGATGCCGCCATCACCAGCCGCATGTCCACGCGCGCCTTCCTGCCCACGCCGGTGCCGCGCGAGTCCATCGAGCACATCCTGCAGGTGGCGAGCCGCGCGCCCTCGGGCACCAACACCCAGCCCTGGCGCGTGTATGTGCTGCAGAACGCCTCGCGAGACGACCTGGTGGCCAAGGTCTGCGCTGCGCACGATGCGATTTACGCCAACCCCGCGCTGGCCGCCGACTACCGCGAGGAATACGACTACTACCCCGAGAAATGGGTCAGCCCCTACATCGACCGCCGCCGCGAAAACGGCTGGGGCCTGTATGGTCTGCTGGGCATCGCCAAGGGCGAGAAAGACAAGATGCATGCCCAGCACCACCGCAACTTCCGCTTCTTCGACGCACCTGTGGGCCTGATGTTCACCCTGGACCGTGTGATGGGGCGCGGGTCCCTCGTGGACTACGGCATGTTCATGCAGAACATCATGGTCGCCGCGCGCGGCCAGGGTCTTCACACCTGCCCCCAGGCGGCCTGGAACGGCTTCGCGAAGATCATCCTGCCGCACATCGGTGCGGGCGCCGACGAGATGCTGGTCTGCGGCATGGCGCTGGGCTTCGCCGACCCCGACGCGCCCGTCAACGGGTTCCACACGCCGCGCGAGCCGGTGTCGGCGTTCACGCGCTGGCTGGGTTGAAGCGCCTTCTTCCTTTTCTTTTTCAGGAGACACCCATGATCACCACCCCGAGCGGCCTGCAATACGAAGACACCACGGTCGGCCAGGGCGACGAAGCCCAGGCGGGCCGGCCCGTGCAGGTGCACTACACCGGCTGGCTGTTCGTCAACGGCGCGGCCGGCAGCAAGTTCGACTCCAGCAAGGACCGCGGCCAGCCGTTCGAATTCCCGCTCGGCATGGGTCACGTCATCCGCGGCTGGGACGAGGGCGTGCAGGGCATGAAAGTGGGCGGCACGCGCCGCCTGGTGATCCCGCCCGAGCTGGGCTACGGCGCGCGCGGTGCCGGTGGCGTGATCCCGCCGAACGCGACGCTGCTGTTCGAAGTCGATCTGCTGGCCGTCTGATCAAGGAGCACCGCGTGAGACTTCAATGGACCAGGGCGCTGACCCTGTTCACCCTTCTGTTGCCCGGCCTGGCCGCCGCAGCCGACCTGGACGGCAGCCAGCTGTCGGTGTTGTGGGGCGTGCCGTTCGCCGGTGTGCTGCTGTCCATCGCCATCCTGCCGCTGGTGGCGCCGGTGTTCTGGCACCACCACTTCGGCAAGGTGTCGGCCGCCTGGGCGCTGGTCTTCCTGGTGCCCTTCGCCATCACCTTCGGCGCCGGGGCCACGGGCGCCGCGGTGGTGCACGCGGCCCTGGCCGAGTACATCCCTTTCATCATCCTGCTCACGGCCCTGTTCACCGTGGCCGGTGGCATCTTCGTGCGCGGCAACCTGCACGGCAGCCCGGCCCTCAACACCGGCATCCTCGCCATCGGCGCGGTGCTGGCCAGCTTCATGGGCACGACGGGTGCCTCGATGCTGCTGATCCGCCCACTGATCCGTGCCAACGACAACCGCAAGCACCAGGTGCATGTGGTGGTGTTCTTCATCTTCATCGTGTCCAACGCAGGCGGCGCGCTCACGCCGCTGGGCGACCCACCACTGTTCCTGGGCTTCCTCAAAGGCGTCGGCTTCTTCTGGACGCTGGAGCACCTGTGGGCCAAGACCGGCTTCATCGTCGGCGCGCTGCTGCTGCTGTTCTACCTGCTGGACAGCTGGTTCTATCGCACCCGCGAAGAGATCCGCGCGCCCGACCCGACCCCGGACACGCCGCGCCTGGGCTTCGACGGCGCAGCCAACTTCGCCCTGCTGGGCGTGGTGGTGGTGCTGGTGCTCATGAGCGGCCTGTGGAAGTCGTCGGTGGTGTTCAACATCGCCGGCACCGAGGTCGGCCTGCCCGGCATCGTGCGCGACGTCGGTCTGGTCATCGTCACACTGATTTCGCTGCGCATCACGCCGGAGAGCGCGCACGAGGGCAACCAGTTCAACTGGGGCCCGATGCTCGAAGTGGCCAAACTGTTCGCGGCCATCTTCCTCACCATCATCCCCGTCATTGCCATGCTCAAGGCAGGCGTCGAAGGCCCGTTCGCGTCAGTGATCCGCGCGGTCACGCACACCGATGGCTCGCCGAACAACGCCATGTACTTCTGGGCCACGGGTGTGCTGAGCTCCTTCCTGGACAACGCGCCGACCTACCTGGTGTTCTTCAACACCGCCGGTGGCGATGCGCAGGTGCTGATGACCACGCTGGGCCCGACCCTGGTGGCCATTTCGGCCGGTGCGGTCTTCATGGGCGCCAACACCTACATCGGCAACGCCCCCAACTTCATGGTCAAGGCCATCGCCGAGGACCGGGGCGTGAAGATGCCCAGCTTCTTCGGTTACATGGCCTGGTCTGTCGGCATCCTCACGCCGCTGTTCCTGATCGTCACCTGGATCTGGTTCGTCTGACCCGCGTCCGCACAACACCCGAACAACACCCGAAGAAGGAGACCCGCCGCATGGCCGCCAAGCCCGCCATCCTGATCAGCCGCAAGATCTTTCCCGACGTCGTTGACCACCTGCGCCAGCACTTCGAGGTCGACCACAACGACACCGATGGCGTGCTCGCGCCGGCCCAGCTCATCGAGCGCCTGCAGGGCAAGGTGGGCGCGCTCACCACCGGCAGCGAGCGCATCGACGGCGCGATCGTGCAGGCCGCGCCCTCGTTGCGCATCGTGGCCAACATCGCGGTGGGCTACAACAACTTCGACGTGCCCGCGCTGAGCGCGGCCGGCGTGCTGGCCACCAACACGCCCGACGTGCTCACCGAGACCACGGCCGACTTCGGCTTCGCGCTGCTCATGGCCACCGCCCGCCGGCTCACCGAAAGCGAGCATTTCCTGCGCGCCGGACAGTGGAACCGCTGGGCCCTGGACATGTTTGCCGGCGCCGAGGTGCACGGCAGCACGCTGGGCATTCTGGGCATGGGCCGCATCGGCCAGGCCATCGCGCGCCGCGGCGCGCTGGGCTTCGGCATGAAGGTGATCTACCACAACCGCTCGCGCCTGGACGCGACCACCGAAGCCGAGTGCAAGGCGAGCTACGTGGACAAGGCCACGCTGCTGCGCGAGGCCGACCACCTCATCCTCGTGCTGCCTTACAGCAAGGAGAGCCACCACGCCATCGGCGCGGCCGAGATCGCGCAGATGAAGCCAACGGCCACCCTGGTCAACATCGCGCGCGGCGGCATCGTCGATGATGCGGCGCTGGCCAAGGCGCTGAAAGAGCGGCGCATCGCCGCCGCAGGGCTGGACGTGTTCGAGGGCGAGCCCAAGGTGCACCCCGACCTGCTCACCGTGCCCAACGTCGTGCTCACGCCGCACATCGCCAGCGCCACCATCCAGACGCGCCGTGCCATGGCGATGCTGGCGGCGGACAACGTGATCGACTACCTCACCACCGGAAAGCCCCGCACGCCGCTCAACGCCGAGATCATCGGAAAGGGTGCGCGAACCTGATCATGGACACCTGGCTGCTCATTGCACTGCTGGCGCTGGCCGGCGTGGGCGTGCTGCTGCAGCTCTTGCTGTGGTGGCGCAAACCCGCACCCGCGGCGCCCACACTGGACGAGATCGCCCACCGCCAGACCGTGCTGGCGCAGTTGCACCAGATCACCCAGCGCGTGGAGCACGTCGAGGGCGAGCTGCGCCGTGAGGTGGCCGACAACGCGCGCCACGCGCGCCTGGAGCAGCAGCAAAGCCTGAATCACTTCCAGGAGTCGCTCACCGCGCAGTCGGCGGAGACCACACGCACGCAGAACGCGCAGCTCGACGGCTTTGCCCAGCAGCTCGTGCAGTTGCGCGGCGCGCTGGGCGACGCACTCACGCGCCAGCTGCAGGACATGAGCGAGGCCAATGCGCGCCGCCTGGCCGAGATCCGCACCACGCTGGACGCGCAGCTCACGCAACTGCAGCAGGGCAACGCGGCCAAGCTCGACGAGATGCGCGCCGTGGTGGACGAGAAGCTGCAGAGCACCCTGCAGGCGCGCCTGGGCGAGAGCTTCAAGCAGGTGGCCGACCGCCTGGAGCAGGTGCACAAGGGCCTGGGCGAGATGCAGACCCTGGCGCAAGGCGTGGGGGACCTCAAGCACCTGCTCACCAACGTGAAGACGCGCGGCATGTTCGGCGAAGCGCAACTCGCCGCGCTGCTGGAGCAGGTGTTCGCGCCCGACCAGTACGCGGCTCAGGTGAGCACGCGCCCCGGCTCGCGCAACGCGGTCGACTTCGCGGTGCGCCTGCCGGGCCGTGGAGACGACGGCGCGCCGTGCTGGCTGCCGATCGACGCCAAGTTTCCCAATGAGGACTACGAGCGCCTGCTCGATGCGCAACAGCGCGCCGACGTGGACGGTGCCGAGGCAGCCGCGCGCGCGCTGGAGCAGCGCATCCGCCTCGAAGCCAGGTCCATGGCCGAGAAGTACCTGGAGCCGCCGCACACCACCGACTTCGCCATCCTGTTCCTGCCCACCGAAGGTCTGTACGCCGAGGTGCTGCGCCGCCCGGGCCTGATGGAGCTGCTGCAACGCGAGCACCGCGTCACCCTGGCCGGGCCCACCACGTTGATGGCCATGCTCAACTCGCTGCAGATGGGCTTTCGCACGCTGGCGCTGGAAAAACGCAGCAGCGAGGTCTGGCAGGTGCTGGGTGCGGTCAAGACCGAGTTCGGCAAGTTTGGCGACACGCTCGCGCGCGTGAAGAGCCAGACGCAAACGGTGCTCAACACACTGGACCAGGCCGAAGTGCGCAGCCGCGCCATGGGCCGCGCGCTCAAGACCGTGGAGGCGTTGCCGCAGGACCGCAGCAGTGCGCTGCTGCCGCTGGACAGCGACCCCATCGAGCCCGAGGGCAAGTGAACCCCCGCTTGCGTGTCGATCTCGCGCGGCTGATCGCCTCGCAGATCAGCGTGCACGCCTGCATGACGGGCTTTCGCATGGCCGCGCCGCTGATGGCGCTGCGCGAGGGCCACAGCGCCTGGTCGGTGGGTGTGCTGCTCGCCTTGTTCGCGCTGGCACCCGTGTTCCTGGCGCTGCCGGCCGGCCGCTTCGCCGACCGCCACGGCCTGCAGCGCCCGGTGCGCCTGGCTGTCACCGTGGCCAGCGTGGGTGCGTTGGCGGCCGTGGCCTGGCCCGCATTCTGGGTGCTGTGCCTGTCGGCCATCACCTGTGGCGCGGCCAGCGGCCTGGCGATGATCGCGCTGCAGCGCCACGTCGGCCGGCTGGCGCACGACGCCACCGAGCTGCGCCAGGTCTTCAGCTGGATGGCCGTGGGTCCTTCCATCTCCAACTTCCTGGGGCCGGTGCTGGCCGGCTTCGTCATCGACCACGCGGGGTTCCGCTGGGCCTACCTGGTGCTGGCGCTGCTGCCCTGGCTGGCCTGGTGGTGGGTGCGGCGCACGCAGGAACTGCCGCGTGAGCCCGGGCCCGAGGGCGCGAAGCGCGGATCGTCCTGGGACCTGCTGCGCGAGCCCGATTTCCGCCGCCTGATGGCGCTGAACTGGATGCTCTCGTCCTGCTGGGACGTGCACACCTTCCTGGTGCCGGTGCTGGGCCACGAGCGCGGCCTGAGCGCCACCGCCATCGGTGCCATCCTGGGCGGCTTCGCGCTCGCGGCCACGGCCATCCGCCTGCTGATGCCCTGGATTGCAGCGCGCCTGCGCGAGTCGGCCGTGATCGCCTCGGCCATGTGCGCCACCGCCGCCCTGTTCGCCATCTACCCGTTCGCCCACGCCGCGGGTGCCATGGCCGCGCTGTCGGTGCTGCTGGGATTCGCGCTGGGTTCGGTGCAGCCCATGATCATGAGCATGCTGCACCAGATGACACCGCCCCACCGCCACGGCGAGGCCCTGGGCCTGCGCTCCATGGCCATCAACGGCTCCAGCGTGTTGATGCCGCTGCTGTTCGGCTCGGCAGGCGCCGCGGTGGGCGTGGCCTACGTGTTCTGGGCCGTGGGGGGCGTGGTGGGCGTGGCATCGCCCATGGCCTGGCGCCTGCGGCCGGTGCTGCCTGCGCCGCTCGAACGCACCCGCTTCTGAGCCGTGCGCGCGCTGGCGCGGCGCGCCCAGGGCAGTTCGAAACCCAGCCCGCGCAAATACGCGTCCAGGGTCTGCCGCCCGATGCGCGCGAGCTCGAATGCCTGCGGGTCGAGCAACCAGTTGTGGATCAGGCCATCGATCAGCGCGTGCAGGCCCAATGTGGCGGCCGGCAGGGAAATGGACAGCGCGCCACCCTGGCGGTGCACGGCCTCGCGCAGGGCCGTGCGCGTCAGCGCCTGGCACTCATTGAGCACTTGCACGTGCCGCTCGTGCACGGCGCGCATCTCATCGGTGCGCTCCACCTTCTGCATCGCCACCTCGAACACGCGCCGGGTGCGCTCGTCGTGCGCAATCTGGTGCAGGGCGTGCAGCATCACCTGGCGCAGGGATTGCAAGGGGTCTTGCTGCTCCCCCGCGTCCTTTGCCATTTCGGCCAGCGCGTCCTCCATGGGCAGCGTCACGCGCTCCATCATGGCGTTGAACAGGTCCGCCTTGTCCTTGAAGTGGTGGTAGACCGCGCCGCGCGTGGTGCCAGCGGCGGTGGCGATGTCGCCCAGCGTGGTGCTGGTCACGCCCTTGGCCTGGAACAGGCGCTCGGCCGCGTCCAGCAGCCGGTTGCGTGTCTCCAGTGCTTCGACTTTGGTGCGTCGTGCCATGAATGGGCCGTGAAAAGGTGGGGGCTTCGATTACAAGATCGTCACTATACATACATTCACGTATGTATACTCGTCGCTTTCGTGCCTGGCCCGACGTTCCTCGAGGTTATTCCATGCCCAGTTCGCTCCCGCTGCCGCGTTCCCGCGCGGCCAAGACCCTTGTTGCCATCGCCCTGGCCGCCCTGATCGCCGCCTGCGGCCAGAAGGACGGTGCGGCGCCGGCCGCCGGCGCCGGCGCGCCGCCGCCGCCCGAAGTGGGCGTGGTCACCGTGGCCCTGGGCGACGTCGGCCTCGTGAATGAACTGCCTGGCCGGCTGGAGGCCTCGCGCGTGGCCGAGGTGCGCGCGCGCGCCGCCGGCATCCTTCAGCAGCGTCTCTTCCGCGAGGGCAGCGAGGTCAAGGCCGGCCAGCGACTGTTCCAGATCGACCCTGCGCCTTACAACGCCGCGCTGCAGAGTGCGCGCGCCACGCTGGCGCGCGCCGAGGCCAACCTCACGCAGGCCAAGGCCCTGGCCGACCGCTACGGCCCGCTGGTGAAGGAAAACGCCATCAGCCAGCAGGAATACGCCAACGCCCAGGCCGCGCAGAAGCAGGCCGAGGCCGACGTGGCCGCCGGCCGCGCCGCGGTGCAGACCGCCAGCATCAACCTGGGCTACGCCAACGTCACCGCGCCCATCAGCGGGCGCATCGGCCGCGCGCTGGTGACCGAGGGCGCGCTGGTGGGGCAGGGCGAGCCCACACCGCTGGCCGTCATCCAGCAGATCAACCCCATGTACGTGAACTTCACGCAGTCGGCCTCCGAGGTCTACCGCCTGCGCCGCGCGTTCCAGAGCGGCTCGCTCAAGGGCGCGGGCGACCAGGTCGCGCACGTGAAGATTGTTCTGGAAGACGGTTCCGTCTACGGCCGCGATGGGCGCCTGCTGTTCTCCGACCTCACGGTCGACAGCGCCACCGGCCAGGTGACGCTGCGCGCCGAGGTGCCCAACCCCGATGGCGTGCTGCTGCCCGGCCTGTACGTGCGCGTGCGCATCGAGCAGGCCACGGCCGGCAACGCCGTGCTGCTGCCGCAGCAGGCCGTCACGCGCACCGCGCAGGGCGATTCGGTGAGGGTGGTCGACGGCGAAGGCAAGGTCGCGCCGCGCAACGTCACCGTGCGCGGCGAGCAGGACGGCCAGTGGGTCGTGACCGATGGCCTCAAGACCGGCGAGCAGGTCATGGTCGATGGCTTCCAGAAGCTGCAACCGGGTGGCACCGTCAAGCCCGTGCCATGGCAGAAGCCGGGTGACAAGAAATCCGGCGGTGCCACGCCGTCCAAGGCGAGCTGAGCGAGGCGCTGGCACATGGCGAAGTTCTTCATCGACCGGCCCATCTTCGCGTGGGTGATCGCGCTGTTCATCATCGTGTTGGGCGCGGTCTCCATCACGCAGCTCCCCATCGCGCAGTACCCGCCGGTGGCACCACCCTCCATCACGATCAACGCCACCTACCCCGGCGCGTCGGCCAAGACGCTCGAGGACTCGGTGCTGTCCATCATCGAGCAGGAGATGAACGGCTCGCCCGGCCTGATCTACATGGAGTCGGTGGCGCAGGCCAACGGCACCGGCTCGATCACGCTGAGCTTTCAGCCCGGCACCAACGCCGACCTGGCGCAGGTGGACGTGCAGAACCGGCTCTCGCGCGCCTCGCCGCGCCTGCCGGCGGCCGTGACGCAGCAGGGCGTGCGCGTGGACAAGGCGCGCAGCAACTTCCTGCTGTTCACCATCCTCACCAGCGACGACCCCAAGTGGGACCCGGTGGCGCTGGGCGACTACGCCACGCGCAGCGTGCTGCCCGAGATCCAGCGCGTGCCCGGCGTGGGCCAGGCCCAGCTGTTCGGCACCGAACGCGCCATGCGCATCTGGATCGACCCGGCCAAGCTGCTCGGCTTCAACCTCAGCGCGGCCGACGTGAACGCCGCGATCCGCGCGCAGAACGCGCAGGTGTCGGCCGGCGAGATCGGCGCGCTGCCCAACGTGGCGGGCCAGGGCATCTCGGCCACCGTGGTGGTCAATGGCCAGCTCAGTTCGGTCGAGCAGTTCGGCAACATCGTGCTGCGCGCCGACCCGGGCGGCGCCACCGTGCGCCTGAAGGACGTCGCCCGCATCGAGCTCGGCGCCCAGGCCTACGCCACCTCGGCGCGCCTGAACGGCAAGCCGTCCACCGGCATCGGCGTGCAACTCTCCCCCAGCGGCAACGCGCTGGCCACCGCCGACGCGGTGCGCGCGCGCCTGACCGAGCTGGAGCGCTTCTTCCCCGAAGGCATGAGCTGGGTCATTCCCTACGACAGTTCGCGCTTCGTGCGGATCTCGATCTCGCAAGTGGCCGAAACGCTGCTGGAAGCGGTGGCGCTGGTGTTCCTGGTGATGTTCCTGTTTCTGCAGAACTTCCGCTACACCGTCATTCCCACCATCGTGGTGCCGGTCGCGCTGCTGGGCACCTTCGCCACGCTGCTGGCCATGGGCTTCTCCATCAACGTGCTCACCATGTTCGGCATGGTGCTGGTGATCGGCATCGTGGTGGACGACGCCATCGTGGTGGTGGAGAACGTCGAGCGCATCATGAGCGAGGAGGGGCTGCCGCCCTTGCAGGCCACCCGCAAGGCCATGGGCCAGATCTCGGGCGCCATCATCGGCGTGACCGTGGTGCTCATCTCCGTGTTCGTGCCGCTGGCCTTTTTCGCCGGATCGATCGGCAACATCTACCGCCAGTTCGCGGCGGTGATGGGCGTGTCCATCGCCTTCTCGGCCTTCCTGGCGCTGTCGCTCACGCCCGCGCTGTGCGCCACGCTGCTCAAGCCGGTGGCCAAAGGCCACCACGTGGAAAAGAAGGGCTTCTTCGGCTGGTTCAACCGCGGCTTTGCGCGCACCACCAACGGCTACACCCGCACAGTCAGCGGCCTGCTGCCGCGCGCCGGGCGCATGCTCATCGTCTACCTCGCCATCGGCGCGGGCGCGGCCTGGGTGTACACCAGCCTGCCCAACTCCTTCCTGCCCAACGAAGACCAGGGCACCATGCTCGTGAACGTGCAGCTGCCCCCGGGCGCCACGCAGGCGCGCACGCTGGAGGTGATGCAGCAGGTCGAGGGCTACATGCTCAAGCAGCCCGAGGTGCAGAGCATGGTCAGCGTGCTGGGCTTCAGCTTCTCGGGTCAGGGCCAGAACGCGGCGCTGGGCTTCATCACGCTCAAGGACTGGGACGAACGCGAAGACGCGGCCAACTCGGCCGAGGCCGTGGCCGGCCGCGCCTTCGGTGCGCTCTCGGGCATCCGCGACGCCTTCATCTTCCCCCTGAGCCCGCCGCCGATTCCGGAGTTGGGCGCTTCCTCGGGCTTCAGCTTCCGCCTGCAGGACCGCGCCAGCCTGGGCCGCGACACCCTGCTGCAGGCCCGCAACCAGCTGCTGGGTCTGGCGGCGAAGAGCCCCGTGCTCACGCAGGTGCGCCCCGATGGCCTGGAAGACGCGCCGCAACTGCAGCTCGACATCGACCGCGACCGCGCCCAGGCGCTGGGCGTGGGCTTCGATGCCATCAACTCCGCCATCGGCACCGCGCTGGGCTCCAGCTACGTGAACGACTTCCCCAACGCCGGGCGCCTGCAGCGCGTGGTGGTGCAGGCCGATGCGGCGGCGCGCATGCAGCCCGACGACCTTCTCAGGCTCAACGTGGTGAACAACCGGGGCCAGGCCGTGCCACTGTCGGCCTTCGCGTCGACGAAGTGGATCAGCGGCCCGATGCAGACCGTGCGCTACAACGGCTACCCCACCATGCGCATCAGCGGCAGCGCGGCCCCCGGCTACAGCACCGGCGCGGCATTGGACGAGATGGAGCGCCTGGCCGCGCAGTTGCCGCAGGGCATCGGCTTCGAATGGACCGGCACCTCGCGCGAGGAAAAGCTCGCGGGCGCCCAGGCCCTGGTGCTCTATGGCTTCGCCATCCTCGCGGTCTTCCTGTGCCTGGCGGCGCTGTACGAGAGCTGGACCATCCCGCTGTCGGTGATCCTGGTGGTGCCGCTGGGCGTGATCGGGGTGTTCCTGGCCACGATGTTGCGCGGCTACCAGAACGACGTGTACTTCCAGGTGGGCCTGATCACCATCATCGGCCTGTCGGCGAAGAACGCCATCCTGATCATCGAGTTCGCCAAGGACGTGCAGGCCCAGGGCAAGAGCGCGATGGAGGCGGCCCTGGCAGCGGCCAAGCTGCGCTTTCGCCCGATCATCATGACCTCCATGGCCTTCACGCTGGGCGTGCTGCCGCTCTTCCTGGCCTCAGGTGCGGGCTCGGCCAGCCAGCGCGCCATCGGCACCGGCGTGGTGGGCGGCATGATCTCCGGCACGCTGCTGGCCGTGATCTTCGTGCCCCTGTTCTTCGTGGTGGTGCGCCGCTTCTTCAAGGGCAGCGAACGCCAGCACCAGCGCGACCGCGAAAGCGCGCGCTCTCATGGAATCGACAACGATGAAAGCTGATCTCACCACCCGCCTGAGCCCGCTGGTCGCGGCCCTGCTGCTGGCCGGCTGCTCGATGATCCCCACCTACGAGCGCCCGGCGTCGCCGGTGCCGCAGGCCTACCCGCTCGCGGGCCAGGCCAGCGGCGTGCCCAGCGCGGCCGACACCGCCTGGCGCGACTTCGTGCAGGACGCGCGCCTGCGCGAACTCGTGCGGCGCGCGCTCGACAACAACCGCGACCTGCGCGTGGCCACGCTCAACATCGAGCGCGTGCGCGCGCAGTACCAGATCCAGCGCGCCAACCAGTTCCCCAGCATCGGCCTGGCCGCCAGCGGCAACCGCCAGCCCGACGGCACCGGCGGCATCCAGAGCACCTACAGCGTGGGCCTGGCCCTGAGCACCTGGGAGATCGACTTCTTCGGCCGCCTGGGCGCATTGAAAGAAGCGGCGCTGGCCGAGTACCTGGCCAGCGAGCAAGCGCGCAACGCCGCGCAGACCAGCCTCGTGTCGGCGGTGGCCAGCAGCTGGCTCAGCCTGCAGACGAACGAGGCCCTGCTCGCCATCACACGCCAGACCCTGGCCACGCGCGAGGACTCCCTGCGCCTGACCAGGCTGCGCTTCGACAACGGCGCGGCTTCGGCGCTGGACCTGCGCCAGGCCGAGTCCCTGGCCGCCACGGGGCGTGCCGCGCTGGCGCAGCAGCAGCGGGCGCGCGCGCTCGACGTGAACGCGCTGAACCTGTTGGTGGGTGAGGCCGTGCCGGCCGAGCTGCTGCAGGTGGCCGAGGCCGAGACGGCCGTGCTGGCCGATGTGCCGGCGGGCCTGCCGTCCGACCTGCTCACGCGCCGCGCGGACATCCGCCAGGCCGAGCAGACGCTGATCGCGGCCAACGCCAACATCGGCGCGGCGCGCGCGGCCTTCTTCCCGCGCATCACGCTCACGGCGAGCGCGGGCACCGCCAGCAACCAGCTCTCGGGTCTGTTCAAGGACGGCTCCTGGGGCTTCACGCTCAACCCCGTGGCGCTGCTGCCCATCTTCGATGCGGGTCGCAACCGCGCGGGGCTGGACTCGGCCGAGGTGTCGCGCGACATCGCGGTGGCGCAGTACGAAAAGGCCATCCAGACCGCCTTCCGCGAGGTGGCCGACGCGCTGGCGGGCCGCGCGACGCTGGCCGACCAGTTGCAGGCGCAGCGCGACCAGGTGGTGGCCGAGGAAGACCGCTTCCGCCTGGCCGACCTGCGCTACCGCAACGGCGTGGCCAGCTTCCTCGACGTGCTCGACGCGCAGCGCTCGCTGTTTGCCGCGCAGCAGGCCGAGGCGCAGACGCGCCTGGCGCTGCAGCAGAACCGGGTGGCGCTGTACGCGGCGCTGGGTGGGGGCTGGCTGGAGTGATTGCTCGGGCTTGATGCGGTTTGGGCTGTGGGGTTCGGGGTTCGGGGCGTTTCGCGCCTCTGCTTCGCGAGGGCCGCTGGTGCGTGTGCCCGTTCTCCGGCCCACGCTCGCGCAGAGGCGCCCGAGCGCTCGAACAGGGCTGGCGTCACCACCGCGGCTGGCGCGCCCCCTCTGTGGCAAGCGCGAATGGGGCCTGCGCCCGGACACCCACACCATCGACCCCAGTAGCGGGCTGGCCGGCCATAGAAGACCGGACTTCCCTTCGCTCGGCGATTAATGGAATCTGACCCCAATAAGGGAGCCCGGATTCCTCGTGGCGCGCTCGGGCGTCACTCTCGACGGATGGTGGGGTTCGCGGNNGGGCGCGCCAATCACGGTGGTGACGCAGGCCCGGCGGAGCGCACGGGCACCTCTGCGCGAGCGTGGGCCGGAGAACGCGGACCACGCCAGCCGTCAGCGCGAGGACGAGGAGCGAAACGCCACGCCAACCAGCAACCAGCAACCAGCAACCAGCGAACGCAGATAACGCGCAGAGAAACTACAGCAGCGGCCGCAGCTCCCGCGCCGCGTCCATCAGCACCGGCAGGAGTTCGCGCCGCATCACCGCCGCGTCCATGCGCCCCGGCGACACCACCACGTTGAGCGCGGCCAGGGTCTGGCCTTTCATGTTGCGCAGCGGCACCGCGAGCGCGATCACGCCCAGTTCATGCTCTTCGCTCGCGATGGCGAAGTCGTCGCGGCGCACGGCGTCGATCACGGCGCGAAAGGCCTTGAGGTCGTCCGTGGTGTGCGGCGTCAGGCGCGGCAGCACCCGCCCCTTCAACCACGCCGCGAAGGCCGCGCGCGGCAGCGCCGCCAGCAGCACGCGCCCCGTGGATGTGGCGTGCGCCGGCATGCGCGAGCCCAGGTGCAGGCCGTAGGGCATCAGCCGCGGCGCCCCCGGCGCGGCACTGCGCGCCACGATCACCGCCTCGTCGCCATCGAGCACCACGGCCGAGAACGATTCGCGCGTGGCCGAGGCCAGGCGGTTCAGCGTGGGTTGCACCAAGCGCGGCAGGCGCGCGGACGACAGGTAGCTGCCCGAAAACCGCAGCACCTTGGGCGAGAGCCAGTAGTGGCTGCCGTCCGTGTCGAGGTAGCCCAGGTGGGCCAGGGTGAGCAGGTGGCGCCGCGCCGCCGCGCGCGTGAGGCCGGCGCGCTCGGCCGCCTGCGTGGCGTTCAAGCGCTGGCGCTCGGTGTCGAAGCTCTCCAGCACGGCCAGGCCCTTGGCCATGCCCTCGATGAAGTCGGCCTTGGCGATGGATGGTTCGGGCATGGCGCGTGCTCCAGGAAGTGCGCGATGATCGCACAAAGCGCGCGGTGATCGCGCAATGCCGGCCTGCGGTGATTGTGGCCCGCGGCCGGGCGCCCTAGCCTGCGAGCTTCGCCAGATCCCCGGAGACAAGACCCATGCGAACCCAGGTCGCCATCATCGGCGCCGGCCCCTCGGGGCTGCTGCTCGGCCAGTTGCTGCACAAGGCCGGCATCGACAACGTCATCATCGAACGCCAGAGCCCCGACTACGTGCTCGGCCGCATCCGCGCCGGCATCCTCGAGCAGATCATGGTCGACCTGCTGCACGAGGCCGGCGTGGGCGAGCGCGTGGCCAAGGAAGGCACGGTGCACCACAGCATCGAGCTGGTCTACAAGAACACGCGCCACCCGATCGACGTGACCGGCCTCACGAACGGCAAGGTCGTCACGGCCTACGGCCAGACCGAGATCACGCGCGACCTGATGGACGCGCGCCAGGCCGCCGGCCTGCCCACCGTCTACGAAGCGGCCAACGTCAGCATCCACGGCTTCGACGGCGCCAAGCCCAGCGTGCGCTACGAGATAGACGGCCAGACCCATGAGCTGGCGTGCGACTTCATCGCCGGCTGCGACGGCTTCCACGGCGTGTGCCGCGCCACCGTGCAGGACTCGATCACCGAGTACGAGAAGGTCTACCCCTTCGGCTGGGTGGGCCTGCTGGCCGACGTGCCGCCGGTGTCGCCGCATGCGGTGGTGTACGCCAACAGCGAGCGCGGCTTCGGCCTGTGCTCCATGCGCAGCCTCACGCGCAGCCGCTACTACGTGCAGTGCCCCATCGACGACAAGGTCGAGCAGTGGAGCGACGACCGCTTCTGGGACGAGCTGCGCCGACGCCTGGACCCGGCCATGGCCGAAGCCATCGTCACCGGCCCGAGCATCGAGAAGAGCATCGCGCCGCTGCGCAGCTTCGTCGCCGAGCCGATGCGCTTCGGCCGGCTGTTCCTGGCGGGCGACGCGGCGCACATCGTGCCGCCCACGGGCGCCAAGGGCCTGAACCTGGCGGCCAGCGACGTGAAGTACCTCTCCACCGCCTTCATCGAGCACTACGCGGAGAAGAGCGATGCCGGTATCGACCACTACTCGCAGCGCGCGCTGGCGCGCGTGTGGCGCGCCGAGCGCTTCAGTTGGTGGCTCACCTCGCTGATGCACCGCTTCCCCGACACCGGCGGCTTCGGCCAGAAGGTGCAGGAGGCCGAGCTGGAGTACCTGGTGAACTCGGAGGCGATGTCGCGTTCGCTGGCGGAAAACTACGTCGGCCTGCCGCTCGATTTCGGCCAGCGCTGATCCCTGTCGCGCACGGGCGCCCACCCCGCGCGGGGCGCCGTTACAGTGGCCGCACCGTCAACCGACCCTGCGGCCACTGCCCCATGCCCACCACCCGAAGCCCCCAGCCCCTGCGCGGCGTGCGCGTGCTCAGCCTCGCGCTCAACCTGCCCGGCCCGGCCGCCTTCATGCGCCTGCGCGCCATGGGCGCGGCCTGCACCAAGCTGGAGCCGCCCGCGCGCGAGGGCGCCAGCGGCGACCCCATGGGCCAGTACAACCCGCCGGCCTATGCGCAGATGCACGAGGGCGTGAAGGTGCTGGCGGCCGACCTGAAGACCGATGCCGGCCAGGCCGCGCTGCACAAGCTGCTGCAACGCACCGACGTGCTGCTGACCTCTTTCCGCCCCTCTGCCCTGGGCAAGCTGGGCCTGTCGTGGACGGCGCTGCGCAAGCAATACCCGGCGCTGGCGATGGTGGCCATCGTGGGCGCGCCGGGTGAACGCGCCGAGGAGCCGGGCCACGACCTCACCTACCTGGCCGACGCGGGACTGGTCACCGGCCTGGACCTGCCGGCCACGCTGTTCGCCGACATGGGCGGCGCGCTCATGGCTTCAGAGGCCGTGCTCAAGGCCGTGCTGCTGCAGCGCTCCACGGGACGCGGCAGCTTCCACGAGGTGGCGCTGTCCGATGCGGCGGCCTGGCTGGCGATGCCACGCCACTGGGGCCTGACGCAGCCCAGGGGAGCCGTGGGCGGCGCGCACGCGGGCTACCGCGTCTACCCCTGCCAGGACGGCCGCGTGGCCGTGGCGGCGCTGGAGCCGCACTTCGCCGCCGCGCTGTGCGAGGCGGCGGGCGTGCCGCAGGGCCAGCGCATGAAGACCCTGTTCGAGCCCGCCACGCACGAGGCCATCGCGCGCTTCCTGGCGGGGCGCACGCGAGCGCAGCTCGATGCGCTCGCGGCCGAGCGCGACATCCCGATGCACACGCTCGGCTGAGGCCTGCGGGCGAGCCCGGCCGCCGCGGGCGGTCGCCCATCGCGCGAAGCTCAGCGCCTCAGCATCCCCAGGGCCCAGCGCGGCATGGGGTCTTGCGTGAAGGTGGGCACGCCGCGCCGCAGGCGCGCCACCAGCCGGGGCGGCACGATGTCCTGGCCCCGCCGGGCCGTGGTGTCGAACAGCAGGCACAGATCGGCCAGCGGCACAGCCTCGGTCAGGTGCTGGAGCGTGCGCGGGTAGCGCGCCAGGATGCGGTCCGGTGGCACGGCGTGCCCGCCCTGCTCCACGCGCTGCGCCACCCGTTCGGGCAAGGGCTTGGGGTCGTCCACGCAGACCACCAGCAGCACCACCTGGAAACCCGCCGCGCGGGCCGCGCGCAGCAGTTCGATCTTGGACGGGTGGGAGAACACCGTCTCGCTGACGAAGGACTGGCCGGCGCGCAGCAGCTGCTCGCGCCGCGCGTCGGCCCAGCGGCGCGCTTCGGTGGAGCGCTGCCGGGCGTCGGTGATATGGCGGAGGGATTGCGCCTCGTGCAGATCGGCGTTGACGAATTCGATGTCGGTCGGGATGAGGCCCGAGGCGACGGCGGAGCGGTACAGCGTGGACTTGCCCGCGCCGTTGGGCCCGGCGAGCAGGTAGAAGATGGGGCTCAAGCCGCGCGGCGCGCGCGGGCCGGGGCCGCCGCGGTGGCGCGCTGCCGATCGGTCTGCACGGTCTTGCGCACGGCCTGCGCCAGGCCGCCGCTGGCCGCCGCCTCGGCGAAGCGGGCCTCGATGGCGTCAAGCGCCGCGTGGTCCTGGGCCTGGGCGTCGTAGCGGGCAATGGCTTCGCGCGCCTCCAGCACGGTGAGGCCGGTTTCTTCGGTGATCTGGCCCAGCGTGGCCCAGTATTCGATCTGGCCGGCCACCGAGCGGCGCTGCGCCTCGGCGGCGCGGCGCGCCTGATCGACCAGGCTGGCAGGCAATTTGACCGAGGAGAAGTTGGGCGACGGGGAAGGCATGGCGGACTCCATCACAAAGGCGTCAATATGGCGCATTTTGCGCCATAAAGTCTGGGCTCGCAAGGCCGACAATCCTTGAGCGATCACCCGCCACAAGGCCATGAAGAAGCAAGGCACCATCGTTCACTGGGACGCCGAGCGCGCGTCCGGATTCATCCGCAGCCCCGACACCGCCGCCGAGGTGTATTTCCACCTGCGCGACTACGAGGGCCCGCAGCCCATCGCGCCGGGCACGGCGGTGGTGTACGAGGAGATCGTCATCGGCGGCAAGGGGCCGCGCGCCCTGTCGATCAAGCTGCCGCCGCCACCGCCGCTGCGCGAGGCCGGCGCGCCCGCGCAGCCGACGCCCGAGCCGCTGCTGGCCGCGGCGGGCGTGTCCAAGGCCCAGCGCTGGCGCGAGGCGCGCGCGCAGCGCCGCCAGACCCAGGTGGCCCTGGGCCTGCTGGGCGGCTGGCTGCTGCTGTGGCTCATCGGCATCGGCTTCGGCCGCTTTCCCTGGGTGGTGCTCACCGGGGTGGTGCTGGTGAACATCGCCACCTTCTTTCTGTACTGGCGCGACCAGCACGTGATGACCGAGGGCGGCGCGCCCTGGCCCATCGAGCACCTGCACGTGGCGGCGGCGCTGGGTGGCTGGCCCGCGGCCTGGCTGGCGCAGCGGTCGCTGCAGCACAGGCTGGAAGAAAAACGCTTCCAGCAGACCTTCATCGCCTGCGCCGCGCTCAATGCGCTGGCCTTGCTGGCCTGGGTGGTGTGGCCGCTGTTCGCTGGCGGCTGACTGCCCTACCCCAAGACGCCTTCAGCGCGGCTTGGAACGCCGCGCGGCGCCCGTGCCAGCGCGCGGCGGCAGGCCGGTGTGCTGCGTGAGCACGCGGCCCTTGGCCGGTGCGGTCGCAGCGGCCGGTGCGCGCGCCGGCGTGGCCTGCGTGCTGTTCTTGCGCCGTGCGCTCTGGTAGGCGCCGTCGGTGACCGGCTGGAACGTGGGAATGAGGTGGTGCTTGCCGTTGCCAATGAGGTCGGCGCGGCCCAGGGCCTTGAGCGCCTCGCGCAGCAGCGGCCAGTTGTTCGGGTCGTGGTAGCGCAGGAAGGCCTTGTGCAGGCGGCGGCGCTTCTCGCCGCGCACGATGTCCACGCGCTCGCCGCGCTCGTCGCGGTGGATGCCCTTGAGCGGGTTCAGGCCCGAGTGGTACATGGCCGTGGCGGTGGCCATGGGGCTGGGGTAGAAGGTCTGCACCTGGTCGGCGCGAAAGCCGTTCTTCTTGAGCCACAGCGCCAGGTTCATCATGTCCTCGTCGCTGGTGCCCGGGTGCGCGGCAATGAAGTACGGGATGAGGAACTGCTTCTTGCCCGCCTCTTCGCTGTACTTCTCGAACATCTGCTTGAAGCGGTCGTAGCTGCCGATGCCCGGCTTCATCATCTTCGACAGCGGCCCCGACTCGGTGTGCTCGGGCGCGATCTTGAGGTAGCCGCCCACGTGGTGCTGCACCAGCTCCTTCACGTACTCGGGGCTCTTGATGGCGAGGTCGTAGCGCAGGCCCGAGCCGATGAGGATCTTCTTGATGCCCGGCAGGGCCCGCGCGCGGCGGTAGATGCGCACCAGAGGCCCGTGGTCGGTGGTGAGGTTCGAGCAGATGCCGGGGTAGACGCAGCTCGGCTTGCGGCACGCGGCCTCGATCTCGGGGCTGGCGCAGCCCAGGCGGTACATGTTGGCCGTGGGGCCGCCGAGGTCGCTGATGACGCCGGTGAAGCCCTCGACCTTGTCGCGGATCTCCTCGACCTCTTTCAGGATGGAGGCCTGCGAACGGCTCTGGATGATGCGGCCCTCGTGCTCGGTGATGGAGCAGAAGGTGCAGCCACCGAAGCAGCCGCGCATGATGTTCACGCTGAAGCGGATCATCTCCCACGCGGGAATCTTGGTCTCGCCGTCGTGGCGGCCGTTCGCGTCGGCGTAGGTCGGGTGCGGGCTGCGCGCGTACGGCAGGTCGAACACGTGGTCCATCTCGGCCGTGGTCAGCGGGATGGGCGGCGGGTTGATCCACACATCGCGCGCGGTGGCGCCTTCGCCGTGCGCCTGCACCAGGGCGCGCGCGTTGCCCGGGTTGGCCTCCACGTGCAGCACGCGGTTGGCGTGGGCGTAGAGCACGGGATCGCTCTTCACCTGTTCGTAGCTGGGCAGGCGGATGACGGTGCGGTCGCGCGGCGGACGCTTGACCTTGCCTTGCAGCGCGGGGTTGGGCACGAAGTTCAGCGGCTGGATGGTGGCGCCCTGCGGCGCGGCCGTGCCGGCGGGGTCTTCCGCTTTCGCGCAGGAACCGCCTTGCGACTGCGCCTGCTCGCTGGTGGTCTGGTACGGGTTGATGTGCACGTCCACCGGTCCGGGCTGATCGACCTCGCTCGAATCGATCTCGAACCAGCCCTCGGTGGACGGGTCGCCCGGGCGGCGCACGAAGGCCGTGCCGCGCACGTCGGTGATGCGCTCGACGGGTTCGCGCGCGGCCAGCCGGTGCGCGACCTCCACCAGCGCGCGCTCGGCGTTGCCGTAGAGCAGCAGGTCGCATTTGCTGTCCACCACCACGGAGCGGCGCACCTTGTCGCTCCAGTAGTCGTAGTGGGCGATGCGGCGCAGGCTGCCCTCGATGCCGCCCAGCACGATGGGCACGTCCTTGTAGGCTTCGCGGCAGCGCTGGCTGTAGACGATGGCGGCGCGGTCGGGGCGCTTGCCGCCCACGTCGCCGGGCGTGTAGGCGTCGTCGCTGCGGATCTTCCGGTCGGCGGTGTACCGGTTGATCATCGAATCCATGTTGCCCGCCGTCACGCCCCAGAACAGGTTCGGCTTGCCCAGCGCCTTGAAGGCCTCGGCGCTCTGCCAGTCGGGCTGGGCGATGATGCCCACGCGAAAACCCTGAGCCTCGAGCACGCGGCCGATGACCGCCATGCCGAAGCTGGGGTGGTCCACGTAGGCGTCGCCGGTGACGATGATGACGTCGCAGCTGTCCCAGCCGAGCGCGTCCATCTCGGCGCGGCTCATCGGCAGGAAGGGCGCGGTGCCGAAGCGCTTGGCCCAGTAGGGCCGGTAGCTGGTAAGCGGCTTGGCGTTGCGCGCGAAGAGGGAGACGTCGATGGGGGCGTTCATGGGTGGGCGCGGACCCATGGCGGGGGCGGCGGGGCGAAGGGCGCGATTTTACCGGCGCCCCCTCTTTTGCGCTGGCCACGGGCCGAAGCGACCCGCCGGGCCGATCAGGGCTTGAGTGACCAGTCGGGCACGCTGGCGGGCATGGGCCGCGCCTGGCGGCGGCTTTCCAGGCGCTGCGCCGCCAGCCGGGCGGTGAGCTTGAGCTTGTTCAGGTCTTCCGGGTTGGGCTGGCCGTGCGGCTCGAAGCTGAAGCTGCACAAGGTGCCGTAGACCTCGCCATTGGAGAGGATCAGCGGTGTGCTGATGTGCGTTCCGATGGGAAATGGCAGGCCCTGCAGCAGCGGCGCGGCGGCCGGGTCGCGCCTGGCGTTGGCGATGTACTGCGGCAGGCGGCCGTCGACCACGCGCTGGCACCAGCTTTCTTCCAGCGGCGCGCCCTCGCCTTCGGCGATCACCTTCACCCCGGGGGATTGCTCGACGTGGCGGAAGACGCGCCGGCCCTCGACGAATTCGGAGACGAAGACCACGTCCATTTGCAGGCGCTCGCGCAGCAGGCGCAGCACCTCGCCGATGGAGTGGTCGAGTTCGGCGTCGCTGTGGTCGGCCGTGGCCACCAGCAATTCGGACACCTGGACTTCAATGGATTCGGGACCGAAGTCCGTGGGAGCGAAGAGGTTGCGTTTCATGCACCTTTTTATAGCGCCGAAGCACGTATCAGTGTGTTTCGCAGCCGCCCGCCGAATGTTCGATCAGCCGATCCACCAGCGCCAGCAGTTGCCGCCGCTCGGCCGCGCTCAGGCAACCCATGATCTCGCGGTTGCGCCGATCGATCAGGCGCAAGGCGCGCGCATGCAGGGCGCGCCCGCTGCGCGACAGGCGCAGCACCACGGCGCGCGCGTCGGTCTCGCTGGGCGCCTTGATGACGCTGCCGCGCTCCACCAGCATCTGCGCGGCGCGGCTGGCCTGGGCCTTGTCCAGGTGGGCGTGCGCGGCGAGGTCGTTCACCGACAAGGGTTCGAAGGATCCGATGGCGGCCAGCGCGCGTGCCTCGGCCACGCCCAGGCCCAGCTCGTTCGCGTAGGCGGCGGCGGTGGCGGCATCGGTCAGCTTGCCCAGGCGGTGCAGGCGCCAGCTGAGCTGCTGCTCCAGCGGCAGGGGAATGGATTCAGTCGCCATGCAGGGGCTCCCGCAGGCAGCGTTCGCGCGCCTGTTCGATCAGGGGCAAGGCCTGCGCCGTGCCGTCCAGCCGGCTCAGCAGCGACAGGCTCAGCATGGCCAGCAGCAGCGGGGCTTGCGCCTGGCCCACCTCGCCCATGGCGCGGCACAGGGCGGTGTAGGTCGTGTCGAGGTCCGCGTCGGTCATTCGGTGACTCCGGTGGATTGCAGGGCCGCGCGCAGGGGCGCGGTGTTCAGGCCGTGCCAGCGGCCCAGCACGTAACCATCGGGGCGCACCAGCACCAGGGCGGGCTCGCCTGGCGACCGCAGTCCATAGCGCCGCCAGGCTTGGGCCTGCGGGTCGGCTTCGGGGGAAATGCGCAGCGGCGCCACACCGGGCGGCAGGCCGCCATCGGGCGCGCCGTTGAACACCAGCGCCACGAAGCCGTGTCCGAAGCGGGTGCTGAGGTGGAAGGACTGCCCCTGCGCGTCGCGCAGCAGCGCCTCGGGTGCGGGCGCACCGGGTGCGGCCAGCGCGCTGGCCCATGCATCCGACTCGCCGCCGTTGAGCGGTGAATCCTTGTAGCCGATGGCCGAGGATTGGCGCGGGTTGATCAGCGGGCGCACGTGAGGATCGTCCACTGCCAGGCGCAGCGCGGCCTCGCGCATCAGGCGAAAGGCGAAGTCCGGCGGCGCCATGAACTCGGTGCTTTTGGCGCCGTAGGCGATGTTTTCGCGCGTGGCGTGCACACGCTCCACGCTGTAGCTGTCGAGCAGCGCCTCGGGCGACTCGCCACGCACCACGCGCGCGAGTTTCCAGGCCAGGTTGCCGCCATCGTCCAGGCCCGAGTTGAGCCCGCGCACGCCGAAGATGGGGACCAGGTGCGCGGCATCGCCCGCGAAGAACACGCGGCCGTGGCGGTAGTCGGGCAGCGTGAGGCACTTGGCGTTGTAGATCGAGATCCACAGCGGCTCCCAGGGCTCGGTCTCGCCGATCATCTCGAGGTGGCTGCGCACGCGCGGCAGCACGTTCTCGGGCTTCACGGCCTCGGCAGGGTCTTCATCGTCGCGGATCTGGTAATCGATGCGCCAGACGTCGTCGGGCTGGCGGTGCATGAGGATGGTGGAGCCGGGATTGGACGGCGGGTCGAACCAGGCCAGGCGCTCCACCGGGCGGCGGGTCTTCTGGCGGATGTCGACGATGACGTAGCGGCCTTCGTACTGCGTGCCTTCCAGTTGCAGGCCCAGTTGCTCGCGCACGGTGCTGCGGCCACCGTCGCAGGCCACCAGCCAGTCGGCGCGCACGGTGCGCGTGCCCTGCGGCGTATCGATCCCGACCAGCACGTCGCGCTCGCGCGCCTGCACGGTCCGCACGCGCTGGCCCCAGTGCACCGCCGCGCCGTCACCGATCGCGCGGTGCGCGTACTCCTCGATGTAGAACTGCTGGATGTTCACCATGGGCGCGAAGCGCTGCGTGGGCTCGCTGGGCATCTCGAAGCGCAGCACCTCGGCCTGGCGGAAGTGGCTGCGCCCGGCCGTCCAGCCCAGGCCCTTCTCCACCAAAGGCGCGTCGGCCCCCACCCAGCCCAGGATCTCCTGCGAGCGGCGCGAGATGCAGATGGCGCGGCTGCCGGTGCAGTAGCCCTCGTCGGCCTCGATCACCTGGCTGCGGATGCCCTGGCGCGCCAGCAGCGCCGCCAGCGTGAGGCCCACCGGGCCGCCACCGGCGATGAGCACCGGCACGTGTTCTTCTGTCGCTGCGTTCATGTCTCCACCATTTGGTTGCGAGCGCAACTATATCGCCTGCACGACTTCGCGCCAGCACCACCCGTCGATAAGATGGTTTCACCCCAACGAAGGAGACAGCCATGCCCGGTTTCAACACCTTGCGCATCGACCAGGACGCCAGCAACCCGCGCGTGGCGCGCCTGCTGCTCAACCGGCCCGAGCGCCTCAACGCCATCAACGACGACACGCCGCGCGAGATCCGCGCCGCCGTGGAGTGGGCCAATGCCAACGACGAGGTGCACGTCATCCTGGTCGAGGGCGCGGGCAAGGGCTTTTGCGGCGGCTACGACCTCTACCACTTCGGCGAAGGCGACATCGACCACCCCTGCCAGCAGGAACGCCACCCCTGGGACCCGCTGGACGACTACGCCTTCATGAAGCGCAACACCGAGGACTTCATGAGCCTGTGGCGCAGCCCCAAGCCCACCATCGCCAAGGTGCACGGCGCGGCCGTGGCGGGCGGCAGCGACATCGCCCTGTGCTGCGACCTGCTGGTGATGGCCGAGGACGCGCGCATCGGCTACATGCCCACGCGCGTGTGGGGCTGTCCCACCACCGCCATGTGGACCTACCGCCTGGGCCCCACGCGCGCCAAGCAGCTCATGTTCACCGGCGACGTCATCGATGGCCGCACCGCCGCCGACTGGGGCCTGGCCAACGAGGCCGTGCCGCTGGACGAGCTGGACGCGCGCGCCCTGGCGCTGGCCGAGCGCATCGCGGGCGTGCCGCGCTCTCACCTGGCCATGCACAAAATGGTGGTCAACCAGGTGCTGCTCACCATGGGCCTGGAGCAGACGCAGTCGCTGGCAACGCTGTTCGACGGCATCACGCGCCACAACCCCGAGGGCCTGTGGTTCCGCCGCTTCGCGCAGGACCAGGGCTTCAAGGCGGCCGTGCAGTGGCGCGACAGCGGTCGGCCGATTCCGGAGGGCGACGAGGCCCGCGCCCTGATCCGCGAGATGGAGGATCGCCGACGTACCAACCGTTGAGGCCCGTTCGTCACCCGTTCATCTCGAAACAGGTCTTACCTGACGGCCGCGAATGTAAAGGCCATGCGTGCCTAGCATGCGGGCTTCTGCCCACTACATCTCAGGAGAAACGCATGGCACTGCACTTCGGCAAACGCGACAACGAGCCTTCCCGACCCCTTGGCAGCGGGGGCGGCATGGCCACACCGCGCAACACGGCTTACGGTCAATCACAGGCTTCCCCGAGCAGCTCGCCCGTGGCCACCCAGGAAACCGAAGTGAAACCCACCGCCAGCACCGTGACCACCACCACCCCCGAAGGCGGCAGCAAGCTCACCGTCGGCCCCAACATCAAGCTCAAGGGCGTCGAGATCACCGACTGCGACACGCTCGTGGTCGAGGGCACGGTCGAGGCGACCATGGATTCGCGCGTCATCAACATCGCCAGGGAAGGCGCGTTCAACGGCTCGGTCCAGGTCGATCTGGCCGAGGTGTACGGCACCTTCAACGGCAGCCTCACCGTGCGCGACAAGCTCGTGATCCACCCGGGCGGCAAGGTGATCGGCAAGATCCGTTATGGCAAGGTGGTGATCGCCGAAGGCGGCGAGCTCTCCGGGGAGATCCAGTGCGCCGCCAGCGGCGCGGCCAAACCCGCGGCCACGGCCAACAAGCCCTCGATGCAGCTGGCGGCCTGAGGCTGCTGACCCCGGGCTGGCGGTTTGCCCGCCCCCGGGCGGCCCGGTATGCTCGGGCCCATGTACGCCGAGTTCTTCGGGCTCCAGCACGACCCGTTTTCGATCGCGCCCGACCCCCGTTACCTCTTCATGAGCGAGCGCCACCGCGAGGCGCTCGCTCATTTGCTCTATGGTGTGCGCGGCGGGGGCGGCTTCGTGCTGCTCAGCGGCGAAATCGGCGCCGGCAAGACCACCATCTGCCGCTGCTTCCTGGAGCAGGTTCCCGAGAATTGCAACGTCGCGTACATCTTCAATCCGCGCCTGACGGTGGCGGACCTGCTCAAGTCGATCTGCCGCGAGTTCCGCATCGAGGTGAAGCACGAGGGCCTGGGCCCGGCCACGGTGCACGACCACCTCGACCCGCTCAACGAATTCCTGCTGGCCAGCCACGCGCGGGGTGAGCGCAACCTGCTCATCATCGACGAGGCGCAGAACCTCACGCCGCACGTGCTCGAGCAGCTGCGCCTGCTCACCAACCTCGAAACCAGCGAACGCAAGCTGCTGCAGATCATCCTGATCGGCCAGCCCGAACTGCGCGCCATCGTGGCCCGGCCCGAGCTGGAGCAACTCGCCCAGCGCGTGATCGCCCGCTTCCACCTCGGCGCGCTGGACGCCGCCGAGACGCGCGAGTACATCCAGCACCGCCTGCAGGTGGCCGGCCTCAAGGGCCCGCTGCCCTTCGCGCCCGCCGCCATCGAGCGCATCCATGACCTCTCGCGCGGCGTGCCGCGCCGCATCAACCTGCTGTGCGACCGCGCGCTGCTCGGCGCCTACGCGAATGGCCAGAACCGTGTGGAGCGGGCGGTGGTGGACAAGGCGGCCAGCGAGGTGTTCGACAGCGACGGCACCACGCCAGCGCCCCGGCGCGCCGCCACGGCAGCTGCCACCCGCACCAGCGGCCTGGGCACCCTGGGGATGGGCGCGCTGGCCGGGGCCGTCGTGGGCGCCCTGGTCGCGGCGGCCGCGCTGTGGTTCTGGCTGCAGCGGCCGGGCGTGACGCCCGTGGCCGCCGACGGCGCGCCGGCCGGGGCCACCGCCAGCGCGTCCCCTCCGATCGACGAAGCCGCGCCAGCACCCGCCGCACAGGCGCCCCAGGCCCCGGCCGCCCAGGCCGATCCGGTGCCCGCCGCAGCGGACACACCCGCCGCCCCCACGGCGGGCTGGCCCGGCGCCGACGCGCTCATCACCGCCGAATCCGATGCCTGGCGCGAGCTGGCCCCGCTGTGGGGCCAGGCCTTGGCTGGCGCCGACCCCTGCGAACAGGCGCTGGACGTGGGCCTGCAGTGCTACCGCACGGCGCGCATGACCTTGCACGGCCTGCGCCAACTGGACCGCCCCGGCATCCTGAACCTGCGCCTGCCCGACGGCGCCAGCGGCCGGCTGTTGCTGACCGCCCTGGACGAGAACAGCGCCGTCGTGGCGCGTGGCGAGCGGCGCTGGCGCGTGCCCCTGGGCGAACTGGCGGACGCCTGGCGCGGCGACTACGCCACCCTGTGGCGCCTGCCCCCGGGCCAGTCGGGCCGCCTCGCCGACGGCCGCGATGGCCCGGCCGGGCGCTGGCTGAACGAGCGCATCGTGGCGCTGCAGGCCGCGGGCAGCGTGCCTGCCTCGGGCGTCGGCCTGGCCGCCCGCCTGGCGGCCTTCCAGCGCTCGCGCGGCATCGAGGCCGGCGGCCCGGCGGGCCCCGTCACCTTCATGCAGATCAACCTGGCCAGCGGGGTGGACGAGCCCCGGCTGCTGCCGCGCTCCTGAGACCCCGATGTCCTACATCCTCGACGCCCTGCGCCGCGCCGACGCCGAACGCGAACGGGGCCGCGTGCCCGGGCTGCACACGCAGGTGAATCCCTTGCGCACGGCCGAACCGCCGTCGCGCCGCCGCCCGCCCCGCGCGCGCGGCCCCTGGGTGGCGGGCCTGGGCCTGCTCATGGCGGCGGCCGCCACGGCGTGGTGGCTGATGCGCGACGGCACCGCCGATCCGCAGCCCGCCCCCGCGCCCTCACCCACAGCGGCCCGGGCGACGCCGCCGGCCCCCGTACCCGAGGCTCCGCCGGCGCCGCCGCCGCGCGTCGCCGCACCGCCCGTGGTTGCCGCGCCGGCCCAGCCCATCCTGGCGCCACCACCCCCCCCACCCCCGCCGGCACCCGCACCCACCCCTGCACCGGCACCGGCACCGGCGCCCTCAACAGCGCCTGGCACTGGAGGCACGCCTGCGCCGGCCGCCGCCAGCGCGGCCCCCTTGCCCCGCGTGAACGAGCTCAACCCCACGGCGCGCGCCGCCCTGCCCCCGCTCAAGATCAGCGGCTCCACCTACGCCGAGAACCCCGCGCTGCGCATGCTCATCCTCGACGGGCAAGTGCTGCAGGAGGGCCAGGACATCGCCCCGGGGCTCAAGCTGGAGTCGATCGGCCCGCGCAGCGCCGTCATCGTCCACCAGGGGCAGCGACTGCGCCTGCCCTACTAGCACCAGCGCCGCCCCGCCATGACCGACCTGCTGCGCGCCGACGGCCTGCGCTTCGCCTGGCCCGGCGCCCTCCCGTTGTTCGACGGCATCTCCCTGTCGCTTGGGCCGGGCCTGACCTGGCTCACGGGCGAGGACGGCAGCGGCAAGAGCACGCTGTTGTCGCTGCTGGCCGGCGCCCAGGCACCCCAAAGCGGGCGGCTGTGGGCGAACGGTCACTGGCTGCACGAGGACCCGGCGGCCTACCGCCGCCAGGTGTTCTGGATCGACCCCCAGACCGACGCGCACGACGCCCTGCCCGCCGCCGGGTACCTGGAGGGCCTGGCCGCCCACTGGCCCCGCCTCAGCGAGGCGGCCCTGGCCGACCTGGTGGACGGCTTTGGCCTGGCCGAGCACCTGCACAAGCCGCTGTACATGCTCTCCACGGGCAGCCGGCGCAAGGTCTGGCTCACCGCCGCGCTCGCCGCGGGTGCGCCCCTCACCCTCATCGACCAGCCCTTCGCCGCACTGGACGCTCCATCGGCCCGATTCCTGGCCGACTGCCTGGCCGACGTGGCCGATCACCCCAGCCGCGCCTGGGTGGTCGCGGACCACGAAGCACTGCCAGGTACCCCAGGGGGTCGCGTGTGGGCGCTGGGGCGTCAACCGGGGCCGGGTTTTTAGCGCCGCTAAACCGTTCTTGCTAATTTCGAAATCGACAGCGGGGGCTCGCCGGCCTAGATTCGCGTCCACGCCAACGCCAGAGCCGATGCACCCGCTCACCTGGCACCCGGCGACCGATGGGATCCAGGAGTCACGCATGAGCCACGCCACCGTTGCCGAATTGCCATCCACCTCGTCCATGCTGGACATGCTCATGGCACGCTGGCAACTCGCCCCCCGCCACGACACGGCAACGCACGAATCCCCAGGCGACGCCATGGAGCGCGCGCGCACCACCATCGTGCAAACCGTGGGGCACTACGTGAACTACCTGGAACCCGCCGACCAGGCCCTGTACGCCACCCTGATCGCCACCACCGACCCCGAGTCCCTGCGCGGCCTGTTCTTCGAGTGCTTCGACCTCATGGTCAGAACCCGCGGCCCGGCCATCGCCGTGCTGCGCCTGCACGAGCTCTACCGCCTCATGCGCTGATGACGGGCGCCTCGGGCGGCTCAGCCCGTTCCCCCGGGCCGGCATCGGCCACCGCGTACTCTCGAAGCCTCTCCCGCAGCCAACGGTGCGGGGGGCTGTGGTGCGTGCGGTGGTGCCACACCATGTAGCGCGATGAGCGCGACCGGGGCAGCTCGGGTGGCAGGGGCAACAGCCGCAAGCCATCGGCGTGGCGGCGCAGCACCGCCCCCTGGTGGGCCGACACCGTGGCCACGCGATCCGTGGTGGACAGGACGAACGCCAGGCGCGACACGGGGTACACCGAGCTGCTGATGCGCGCACCGTAGCCGGCGTGCACAAGCCATTGATCGGTGGCGGACCCCTTGGCGTTGAACCGGACGGTGGCGGAGGCCAGCAGGTGGTGCTCGGCCAGGTACTCGCGCATCGACAAGGTGGCCCCGATGCGGGGGTGCGACACGCTCAGGCAGCAATGGGTGAACACCGCGTCCGGCAAGCGCTCGGCGTGCAGGTCCTGGGCGTCGCCGGGCGGCGCCACGGTGGTCAGCAGCACGTCGATGCTCGACGCGTGCAAGCCGACGTAGCCGCCCGACTCCAGATCGGGTTCGCGCACGTCCAGCCGGATCCGGGGCGCCCGCGTCACGATGGCGCCGTAGCAGGCGTCGAGGTCGATCTCCACCAGGCCTTCGACGCAGGCGACGCAGAAGTGCGCGTCGCTGCTGGCCGGGTCGAAGAACGAGCCACCCGAACTCGCCTCATGCCACAACTGCACCATTTCCCGGAACGACTCCAGCACCCTTTGCCCAGGGGCTGTGAGCAGGTAGCCCGTGCCCTGGCGCACCACCAGTTCGTCGCCGAACGATTCGCGCAGCCGCTGCAGCGACTGGCTGGCCGCCGATGGCGTGAGGCCCAGCCGTTCCGCCGCCTGGCTCAGGCTCTGCGTGTCCACCAATGCGACCACCAAGGCCAGCTGCCGCATGTCCACCGAACTCACGACGCCTCCACCGTCTCATTGACCGCCGATCGCGACACCTCGCGCAGGCGTTCGCGCAGCCAGCGGTGCGGCTGGCTGCGGTGCGTGCGCTCATGCCAGATCATGTGCAGCTCGCTGTGCACGGCGGGCATCTCCGGTGGCAGCGGCAGGCGGCGCAGGCCACGCACCTGTCGCGCCAGCCGGTCGGCGCCATCGGCCGACATGGTCATGAGAAAGGCCGACCGCGCCACCATGTCCAGACAGACCCAGAGCGACTGCACGTAGGTCGAGCGGCGCATGGAATGCCCCCGCGCGAGCAGGGCGGCGTCGATCGGACTGCGCGAGGCCGGGTCGAGGTTGCGGTAGTGCGCCACCAGGTGCTCTTCGCTCAGGTACTGCGTGAGCGAAAGGCGATTGCCGATGCGCGGGTGGGTGTCGCTGAGCAGCACGTGGGTCAATGGGTGCGAGCACAGGCGTTCGCTGTGCAAGTCGCGCGCATCGACCGGCGGCGGCGCGCTGGCGCACAGCACGTCGATCTTGCCGCTGCGCAGCGCGTGCATGTCCACCTCGTGGTGCAGCGGCACCTGAAAGTCCAGCCGGGCCAGGGGCGCCTCTTCGCGCAACTCGGTGTGCAGGCGCACGAGGTCGGGCGTGACGCTGTGGCCCACGCAGGACACGGCAAAGCGCAGGCTGCATTCGGACGGATCGAAGCGCTCGACCGCCTGGAGCGCCTCGCGCCACCGGGTCACGATGGTCCGCAGGCCCCCCATGATCTGATGGCCCCGGGGCGTGAGCCGATAGGCCTTGCCATGCCGCACGTACACGTCTTCGCCGATCGCCGCGCGCAGCCGGCTCAGCGACTGGCTCGCCGCCGACGGCGTCATGCCCAGCCGGGCAGCGGCCTCACTGAGGCTTTGCGTCTCGATGAGCGCGCACATCAGCTCCAACTGCCTCATGTCGGCGTTCTTCATGGCCACCCGCTCCGGCAACGACCGCACCGGGCGACAGCCTACACCGAACGCCCCCGGAACAGGTGACAGGCCCGGTACGACCAGCCCTCAGCGGGCGCCGAGCCCCATCTGCCGCGAGATCAGCTCCTTCATGATCTCGTTCGTGCCGCCGTAGATGCGCTGCACGCGCGCGTCGGCGTAGGCGCGGGTGATGGGGTATTCCCACATGAAGCCGTAGCCGCCGTGCAGTTGCACGCACTCGTCCATCACCTTGCATTGCAGGTCGCTGCACCAGTACTTGGCCATGCTGGCGGTGGCCGAGTCGAGGCGGTTCTCATTGACGAGTTCGCAGCACTTGTCCACGAAGACGCGCGCCACCTGCACCTCGGTCTGCAACTCGGCCAGGGTGTAGCGCGTGTTCTGGAACGCCGCCACCGTGCTGCCGAAGGCCTTGCGGTCCTTCACGTACTGCACGGTCCAGTCGATGGCGGCCTGCGCCGCCGCCACCGCGCCGATGGCGATCTGCAGCCGCTCCCAGGGCAGTTGCTCCATCAGGCAGATGAAGCCGCGACCGAGGAAGTCCGGCCCGCCGAGCACGTTGCCGGCCGGCACCGACACGTCGTTGAAGAACAGTTCCGAGGTGTCCTGCGCCTTCAGGCCCAGCTTCTTCAGGCGTTTGCCGGTTTCGAAGCCGGGCATGCCGCGCTCCACCAGCAGCAGCGTGGTGCCCTTGGCGCCGGCCGACGGGTCGGTCTTCGCGACCACGATGACCAGGTCGGCGTGCCAGCCGTTGGTGATGAAGGTCTTGCTGCCGTTGAGGCGGTAGCTGCCGTCGGGCTGCGCCAGCGCGGTGGTCTTGATGCCTTGCAGGTCGCTGCCGGCGGCGGGCTCGCTCATGGCGATGGCGCCCACCATCTCGCCGCTGGCCAGCAGCGGCAGGTACTTCTGCTTCTGCGCCTCGGTGCCGTAGTGCAGGATGTACGGGGCCACGATCTCGCTGTGCAGGCCGAAGCCGATGCCGCTGAAGCCGCCGCGCGCCAGGGCCTCCATCTGCACCACGGAATAGAGCCGGTCGGCGCCCGCGCCGCCGTAGGCCTCGGGCATGGAGGGGCACAGGAAGCCGTTGGCCCCGGCCCTGCGCCAGACCTCGCGGTCGACGTAGCCCTGCTCCTCCCAGGCTTCGTGGAAGGGCGCGATCTCCTTGTCGACAAAGCGCTGGAAGGCGTCAGCGAAGGCCTGGTGGTCGCTGTTGAAGAGGGTGCGTTCGATCATGCTGTCACCGATTGGACGGATGGGGATTTTTGGCAAGCAGTTGCTTGGCGAAAGTCAATATACTGGGCCGAGGTATCGGTCACCAGCGGGGATACACCATGAGCGCCGCCCGGCCGTTCCGAAGGCGCTCGCACCGCAGCGCGCTGCGCGGAGGTCATCAACATGCATGAGGCATTCATCTACGACGCCATCCGAACGCCCCGAGGCAAGGGCAAGAAGGACGGCAGCCTGCACGAGGTCAAGCCGATCGACCTGCTGGCCGGCACCTTGAGCGCACTGCAGCGCCGCCACGACTTCGACACCGCGGCGGTGGACGACGTGGTGATGGGCGTGGTCTCGCCCATCGGCGAGCAGGGCTCGGTGATTGCCAAGGTGGCCGCGCTGAAGGCCGGCTGGGACTGGCGCTGCTCGGGCGTGCAGCTCAACCGGTTCTGCGCCTCGGGCCTGGAGGCGGTGAACCTGGCGGCCATGAAGGTGCGCAGCGGCTGGGAGGACCTGGTGGTCGCCGGCGGCGTGGAGAGCATGAGCCGCGTGCCCATCGGCTCCGACGGCGGCGCCTGGGCGCAGGACCCGGCCACCAACAGCGCCACGATGTTCGTGCCCCAGGGCATCGGCGCCGACCTGATCGCCACCATCGAAGGCTTCTCGCGCGAGGACGTGGACGCCTTCGCGCTCGAATCGCAGCGCCGCGCCGCCAGCGCGCGCGGCGAAGGCCGCTTCGACCGATCCGTGGTGCCGGTGACCGACATGCTGGGCCAGACCGTGCTCGGCGAGGACGAGTTCATCAAGCCGCACACCACGATGGAAGGCCTGGCCTCGCTCAAGCCCGCGTTCGAGCAACTGGGCGGCATGGGCTTCGACGCCGTGGCCCTGCAGCGCTACCCGCAGGTGGAGCGGATCGAGCACGTGCACCACGCGGGCAACTCCTCGGGCATCGTCGATGGCGCCGCGGCCGTGCTGATCGGCAGCGAGGCGGCCGGCCGGGCCCACGGGCTGCGGCCGCGCGCGCGCATCGTGGCGGCCGCGCTGTCGGGCGCGGACCCGACCATCATGCTCACCGGACCCATGCCGGCCAGCCGCAAGGCGCTGGAGAAGGCCGGCCTCACGGTGGACGACATCGACCTGTTCGAGGTGAACGAGGCCTTTGCCGCCGTGCCCATGAAGTTCATGCGCGAGATGGGTGTGCCGCACGAGAAACTCAACGTGAACGGCGGCGCCATCGCCATGGGCCACCCGCTGGGCGCCACCGGCGCCATGATCCTGGGCACCCTGCTGGACGAGCTGGAGCGCCGCGGACTCCAGCGCGGCCTGGCCACGCTGTGCGTGGGCGGCGGCATGGGCATCGCCACCATCATCGAACGGGTCTGAACCGAATGAAAACGATCCGCTACGAGCTGCACGACGGCATCGCCACCATCACCTTCGACGAGCCCGGCTCGCCGGTGAACACCATGTGCGCCGACTGGCAGCGCGACCTCACCACGGTCACGGGCCTGGTGGTGCGCGACCGCTCGCTCATCAAGGGCATCATCCTGGCCTCGGCCAAGAGCACCTTCTTCGCGGGTGCCGACCTGAAAGGCACGATGCGCCTGAAGGCCAGCGACGCGCGGCAGGTCTACGCCGAGATCGAGCAGACCAAGAAGAACTTCCGTACGTTGGAGACCCTGGGCGTGCCGGTGGTGAGCTGCATCAACGGCTCAGCGCTGGGCGGTGGCTGGGAAGTGGCCCTGGTCGGCCACCACCGCATCGCCATCGACCACCCGAAGATCCAGCTCGGCCTGCCCGAGATCACCCTGGGCCTGATCCCGGGCGCCAGCGGCATCACCAAGATGACACGCCTGCTGGGCCTGCAGGGCGCGCAGCCCTTCATCCTGGAAAGCCGGCTGTTCGGCCCGCGCGAGGCGGTGGACCTGGGCCTGGTGCATGCCCTGGCCATCGACGCGCTGAGCCTGCGGGCCGCGGCCGAGGCCTTCATCGGTGCCAACCCGCAGGCCCGCCACCCCTGGGACGAGAAGGACTACAAGATGCCCGGCGGCACGCCGAGCAACCCCAAGATCGCCGGGCTGCTGAGTGTGGCGCCGGCCATGCTGCGGCAGAAGACCCAGGGCCTGTACCCCGCGCCCGAGGCCGCGCTGGCCGCCATGGTCGAGGGCGCGATGGTCGACTTCGACACGGCGCTGCGCATCGAGAGCCGCTACCTTGCGCAACTGCTCGTGAGTCCGGTCGCGAAGAACATGATCAACGCGTTCTTCTTCGACATGAACGCCGTGCGCAGCGGCGGCTCACGTCCCAAGGACTTCCCGCGCTTCGTGCCGCGCAAGGTGGGCATCCTGGGCGCGGGCATGATGGGCGCGGGCATCGCCCACGCGCAGGCCAGCCGGGGCATCGAGACCGTGCTGGAGGACGTGAGCCTGGAAAACGCCGAACTGGGCAAGTCCTACAGCCACCGCCTCACCCAGGCGCGGGTTGAAAAAGGGCAGATGAGCATCCAGGAGCAGCTCGGCCTGCTCGACCGCATCCTGGCCACCGACCATCCCAAGGACCTCAAGGGCTGCGACCTCATCATCGAGGCCGTGTACGAAAACCGCGAGGTCAAGGCGCAGATCACGCGCGAAGCCGAGGAACAGCTCGCGCCCGGCGGCTTCTTCGCCAGCAACACCTCCACCCTGCCCATCTCCGGCCTGGCCAAGGCCAGCCGGCGACCCGAGAAGTTCGTCGGCATCCATTTCTTCAGCCCGGTGGACAAGATGCGACTGGTGGAGATCATCCGCGGCCAGCGCACCGACGACGAGACGATCGCCCGCGCCTACGACTACGTGCTCGCGCTGGGCAAGCTGCCCATCGTCGTGAACGACTCGCGCGGTTTCTACACCAGCCGCACCTTCGGCACCTACGTGATGGAAGGCGCGGCCATGCTGGGAGAAGGCATTCCCGCGCCGGTGATCGAGAACGCCGCCGTGCAGGCCGGCATGCCGGTGGGCCCGCTGGCCGTGCTGGACGAGACCTCGCTGTCCCTGGCCGTGCACGTGCTGGACCAGACGCGCGCCGACCTCAAGGCCGAGGGCAAGGCTTACGAACCCAGCTCCGGCGAACTGCTGGTCGAGCGCATGGTGAAGACGCTCAAGCGCGCCGGCCGGGCCTCGGGCGGTGGTTTCTACGAGTACCCGGCGGGCCAGCGCAAACGCCTGTGGGTCGAGCTCAAGGGCCTGTTCGAGGACCCACGCCTGCAATGGGACCTGCAGGACGTGAAGGACCGCCTGCTGTACCGCCAGTCGGTGGAGACCGCGCGTTGCCTGGCCGAGGGTGTGCTCACCAGCGCGCACGACGCCAACATCGGCTCCCTGTTCGGCATCGGTTTTCCGGCCTGGACAGGTGGCGCGCTGCAATTCATCTACGGCCAGGGCATCGAGGCCTTCGAGCGGCGCTGCGACGTGTTGTCGCGCCGCTTCGGCCGCGGCTTCCTTCTCGACGGCGCCGCGCGAGACGCCATTCGCCGTTTCCAGCCCCAGTACTGATCCCTCGAAACAATGCCCCGCCTCTCGAACAAGATCTGCCTCATCACCGGCGCCGCCCAGGGCATCGGCCTGGCCACCGCCGAAACCTTCGCCCGCGAAGGCGCCACCTGACGATCGAGCAATTCGATCGCGTCATCGACGTCAACCTGCGCGGCGTGTTCCATTGCGCGCAGGCCGTGGCCGACGCCATGGTGCGCCAGGGCCACGGCGTGATCCTCAACGCCTCTTCGGTGGTGGGCCTGTACGGCAACTTCGGCCAGACCAACTACGCGGCCAGCAAGTTCGGCGTCATCGGCTTCACCAAGACCTGGGCGCGCGAGCTCGGCCCCAAGGGCATCCGCGTCAACGCGGTGGCGCCCGGTTTCATCGAAACGCCCATCCTCGGCACCATCCCCGACAAGGTGCTCGACGAGATGCGCCAGCGCGTGCCCCTGCACCGCCTGGGCCGCCCCGAAGAGATCGCCAGCGTCTACGCCTTCCTGGCCAGCGAGGACGCCAGCTACGTCAATGGCGCGGTGATCGAGGTCAGCGGCGGCATGTCGGTCTGAACCCGGCCCGGGACGGGCATCCCCCATTTGGGGGAGACGAGAAATCCCGGCTCGGGGCGGCCCAACAAACCCACCCCAAGCCGGGGCCAACATGTTACAAATCGGGGTTTTGCTCGCTGCCAGCCGCCGATGTCACCCTCCCCGCCGCCCGCCACCGAAGGCCCGCGCCTCGCGCGGTTGCGGGCATTGGGCGTGCTGGACACCCCGTCCGAGCGCGCCTACGACGACATCGCCGCCCTGGCGCAATCGCTCTGCGGCACCCCCATCGCGCTGGTGTCGCTGGTGGACGCCGAGCGCCAGTGGTTCAAGGCGCGCATCGGCCTGCCGCTGAGCGAAACCCCACGCGACTGGAGCTTCTGTTCCAACGCCATACAGGCGCCCGGCGAGGTGCTGGTGATCGAAGATGTGCGCCACGACCCGCGCTTCGAGGACCACCCCTTGCGGCGCGAGCAGCCCGATCTCGGCTTCTACGCGGGTGCGCCCATCGTCACCCGCGACGGCCTGGCCCTGGGCACCGTGTGCGTGATGGACGTGCAGGCGCGACACCTGTCCGGCGGGCAGGTCGACGGCCTGCGCCGCCTGGCCGGGCTGGCCGCCACCCTGCTCGAGCAAGGCACGCAGGACATGGACACCCTGCGACGCAACGAGGTCCGCCTCAACCGCACCGTCGCGCTGCTCGAGCGCAAGACGGTCGAGCAGCAGCGCTTCATCTACATGCTCTCCCATGACCTGCGCGAGCCGGTCAATACCATCAACAACTTCTCCGCGCTGCTGGTGGATGACCACCAGGCCGAGCTGCCCGCGCCCGCGCAGCGCTACCTGGGTTTCGTGCGCGAAGGCGGCCGGCGCATCGGCCGCCTGCTCGATGACCTGGTCGAATTCGCCCAGCTCGACTCCCACCCGCTGCGCATCGAGGCGGTGGACGCCGCCGCTCTGGCGCAGAAGGTCACGCAGGACCTGGAACCGGTGCTGCAGCGCTGCCAGGGTCGGGTCGAGATCGACACCGCCCTGCCGGTGGTGATGGCCGACCCCGGCCTGCTGCGCGTGGCGCTGCACAACCTGCTGAGCAACGCGCTCAAGTTCACCCGCCCCGGCGTGCCGCCCGTGGTCACCGTGGGTGCCTCGCGCGGCGGCGCGATCGACCAGATCCACGTGAGCGACAACGGCGTGGGCATCGCGAAGGAGCACCAGGGGCGCATCTTCGGCCTGTTCAACCGGCTCCACACCCGCCGCCGCTACGACGGCACCGGCCTGGGCCTGCCCATCTGCCAGCGCATCGCCGAACTGCATCAAGGCAGCCTGACGCTCGAGTCGTCCATCGACGTCGGCAGCCGCTTCACCCTGCACCTGCCGGCACAGGCAGACCGAGCCTGAGAAGGCGTGAGACGAGGACTCCGCATGGTCACCCCCGCGCGTTTCATCCTGATCGACGACAGCGACGCCGACAACGTGTTCCACGAAATCATGATCCGGCGCGCGGGCTTCACCGGCGAGGTGCGGATCTTCGACAACGGCGTGGACGCGCTGAAATTCCTGCGCGACGACCCGCTCTCCCAGCCCACCTGCATCTTCCTCGACATCAACATGCCCGTGCTCGACGGCTTCGAGGTGGCGCAGCAAGCCACGCGGCTGCTCGAGGGCAAGCCCGCCACCGTGCTGCTGATGCTCACCTCGTCCGACGCGCCGCAGGACCGCCAGCGCGCCGCCGAGCTGCCGGTGATCCAGGGCTACGTGACCAAGCCGCTCACCGCCGACATGGTGCGCCGGATGCTGGGCAGCCATGCCTGAGTCCGGCACCGGCGAAGCCCCGTCGCACCCGCGCTCGCGCACCGAACTCTTCACCGCCTTCACCTGGCTGGCCCTGCAGGGCTTTGGCGGCGTGCTGGCCGTGGTCCAGCGTGAGCTGGTGGAAAAGCGCCGCTGGCTGACGCGCGAGCAGTTCGTCGAGGACTGGGCAGTCGCGCAGATCATGCCGGGGCCCAACGTGGTGAACCTGGCCATGATGATCGGCGGGCGGCACTTCGGCCTGCCAGGCGCGCTGTCCGCGCTGGCGGGCATGCTGGTGGCGCCACTCGTGCTGCTGCTCCTGATCGCGGTGCTCTACAGCCAGCTTGCCGCGCTGCCGCAGGCCCAGGCCGCGCTGCGTGGGATGGGCGCCGTGGCCGCCGGGCTGATCACCGCCACGGGGCTCAAGCTGGTCGCGGCGCTGCGCCACAACGTCATGGGGCTGGGCGTGTGCACGGGCTTCGCCGCGCTCACCTTCGCGGCCATCGCCCTGCTGCGCTGGCCGCTGGCCTGGGTGCTGCTGGGTCTGGGCACGCTGGCCTGCGCCTGGGCCTGGCGCCAACTGGGCCGCAAGGGGGGTTGACGAGATGAGCGCCCTGCCCGTCGCCGTGGACTGGCTCGACCTGTTCACCCACTTCCTCACGCTCTCGCTGCTGGCCGTGGGCGGCGCCATCACCGTGGCGCCCGACATGCACCGCTACCTGGTCGTTCAGCACGGCTGGCTCAGCGATCCGCAGTTCACGGCCTCGATCGCGCTGTCGCAGGCGGCGCCCGGGCCCAACGTGCTGTTCATCGCCCTGCTCGGCTTCAACATCGGCATCAACGCCGCCGGCGGGCCGGCGGCGGGTTGGCGGGCCTGGGCGCTGGGCCTGTTCGGCGTGGTGGTGACGATGGTCGCCATCCTGCTGCCCTCGTCGGTGCTGACCTACACCGCCACGCGCTGGGCGCACAAGCACCGCGAGCGGCGTGTGGTTCGGGCCTTCAAGGCGGGCATGGCGCCGATCGTGATCGCGCTGCTGATCGCCACCGGCTGGGTGCTCACCGCCGCGCACGACCAGCCGGCGCGCGACTGGCGGCTGTGGCTGCTGACGGCGGTCGCGGCGCTGATCGTGTGGCGCACGCGCGTGCACCTGCTGTGGCTGATCGCCGCGGGCGGGGTGATGGGGGCGCTGGGCTGGGTCTGAAGCGCCCCGGCCCCTCAGCGACCGATGGGCAGGTAGTCGAACCCCATGCGCCGCACGAAGGCCGGGTCGTAGAGGTTGCGCCCGTCCACGATCAGCGGCTGTTTCAGGCGCTCCTTGATGAGGTCGAAGTCCGGGCTGCGGAACTCCTTCCACTCCGTCACGATGACCAGGGCATCCGCCCCGTCCAGGGTCTCGTTGGGTGTCTTGGCGTAGGTCACGCGCGGCTCGTCGCCCAGCACGCGCTGCGCCTCGTGCATGGCGGCCGGGTCGTAAGCCGTCACCGTGGCGCCCGCGGCCAGCACCTCTTCGAGGAAGCTCAGGCTCGGCGCCTCGCGCATGTCGTCGGTGTTGGGCTTGAAGGCCAGGCCCCACAGGGCGATGTGGCGGCCCTTCAGGTCGGCGCCCAGGCGCTGTTTGAGCTTGCGCGCCAGCACCTGCTTCTGCGCGTCGTTCGCCGATTCCACGGCGCTCAGCACCTTCAGGTCGAGGTCGGCGTCGCTCGCGGCGGTTTTGATCAGCGCCTTGACGTCCTTGGGGAAGCAGGAGCCGCCGTAACCCGCACCGGGGTAGAGGAAGTGGTAGCCGATGCGCGGGTCGGAGCCGATGCCCTGGCGCACCATCTCGATGTCGGCCCCCAGCTTCTCGGCCAGGTTGGCCAGTTCGTTCATGAAGCTGATGCGCGTGGCCAGCATGGCGTTGGCCGCGTACTTGATGAGCTCGGCGCTGCGCACGTCGGTCACCAGCAGGCGCTCGTGGTTGCGCTGGAAGGGCGCGTAGAGGGCGCGCATGAGGAAGATGGCCTGTTCGTCGCTGCCGCCCACGATGATGCGATCGGGCTTCATGAAATCGTCCACCGCCGCGCCCTCTTTCAGGAATTCGGGGTTGGAGACCACGGCGTAGGGCGTGCTCACGCCGCGTTTGGCCAGCTCATCGGCAATGGCGGCGTGCACCTTGTCGGCGGTGCCCACGGGCACGGTGCTCTTGTCCACCACCACCTTGTAGTCGGTCATCAGGCGGCCGATGTTGCGCGCCGCGGCCAGCACGTACTGCATGTCGGCCGAGCCGTCCTCGTCGGGCGGTGTGCCCACGGCGATGAACTGGATGGTGCCGTGGTTGACGGCGCGGGAGACGTCGGTGGTGAAGTGCAGGCGGCCGGCGGCCACGTTGCGCGCCACCATCTCTTTCAGGCCCGGCTCGAAGATCGGGATGCCGCCCGACTCCAGAATGCGGATCTTCTCGGGGTTCACATCGAGGCAGAGCACGTCGTTGCCCACCTCGGCCAGGCAGGCCCCGCTGACCAGGCCCACATACCCCGTTCCCACCACCGTCACTTTCATCGCGGTTCCCTCGTTGTGAGTCCCTCCATGGCGGGGACGCGGCATGATAGCGAACGAATATGGCACTTTCGTCGTACCCTCCCCCGCATGGGCGACGCCGCGTGAAGCTGTTCGCGCTGGCGCTCGGCCTGCTCCTGATGCTGTTGGCGCTGGCGCCACTGGGATGGCTGTTCGGCACCGCCCGCGGGCAGGCCGTGTGGGAGCAGGCCAACAGCCGCAGCCCCAACGAGCTGATCCGCTACACGGAGCGTCGCCTGCAAGGGCACCCGCGGCTGGAGCGCTGGCTGCTGCCGCCGCTGCATGCCCTGCGCGCGCGGGTGGAGCCCGAGCCGCCGCCAGGCCCCCTGCCCGACCTGGGCAAAGGCCAGCGCCCCGAGGCCTTCCCCCCGCCCGCCGGGCTCTCGAGCCGACTGGTGGCCGACACGCCACAGGCCATTCGTGAAGCCTTGCTGAACGCCACGCCGGGCACGCAGATCGTGGTGGCGCCGGGCCTCTACCCCTTTGACGCCACGCTGCGCCTGGGCCACGACGGCCGGAGCGACGCGCCCATCGCCCTGCGCGCCGAGCGTCCGGGCACCGTGTGGTTCAGCTTCACGCAGATGGACGGCATCCGGGTCGACCGACCGCACTGGGTGTTCGAGAACCTGGACATCCGCGGCGCCTGCGCGCGCCACGGCGACTGCGAACACGCCTTCCATGTGATCGGGCGAGGCGCCCAGGTCGGCATCCGCAACAACCGCATCACCGACTTCAACGCCCACATCAAGGTCAACGGCCAGCACGGCCGCTGGCCCGACGGGGGCGAACTGGCCTGGAACACCCTGAGCAACACCGGCCCGCGCGACACCGCCCAGCCGGTGGTGATGCTCGACCTGGTCGGCGCCGATCGCTGGCAGGTGCACGACAACCACGTCGTGAACTTCGTCAAGCGGCACGGCAACCGCGTGGCCTACGGCCTGTTCGCCAAGGGCGCCAGCGAAGGCATTCGTATCGAACGCAACCTGCTGGTCTGCACGCCCGGCGGCATCTCACAGCCCGGCGAGCGCATCGGCATTTCGGTGGGCGGCGGCGGCACCGATCCCGGGGTTTGCCGCGACCGCACCTGCCAGGCGTACGAACACCGCGATGGCTTGGCCGCCAACAACGTGATCGCACATTGCAACGACGCGGGCGTCGATGTGAACCGGGGCCTGGACGTCCGGGTGGTGCACAACACCCTCATCAATACGGCCGGCATCACGGTGCGGGCGGGCTCACGCGCCGAACTCGACGGCAACCTCGTCGACGGCCGCGTCTGGCGGCGCGATGGCAGCCAAGTGGAGCAGCGCGGCACAACGCCACTCGCCCAATGGCTCGATCCGGCCGCCGCCGCATTTCTGCAATGGCGTTGGCAACGCACGCCCACCGATGGGCCCCTCGCCGCCGGCCTTTCCACGGATTTCCATGGCCAATCGCGCGCCGGCCATTACGCACCGGGCGCCCTGCTCCCTTGAGTTAACAATTGGTCACCGGATTCCAACATCCGGTGACAAGCAACTCGATCCAATTCCAAGAATTGGGCCTCACGAGTTACCCATTGAAACGCCGGCGATTGGCATTTCAACGTCAATAATTCATTGACGGTATTTTCTGATATCGCACCCCGCTGATTGCCTCGAATCAGCCAGCCCTCCGTGACCTGCTGCGCCTTCGGTCCGCCGAAGAAGTGGTGGGTGAATTTGTGTCTTTTTGTACGGGAAATGCCGCTCATCGGCCGCCGAAGGCCGCAGGTTCGTGTGCACTTCCGCACATCGCCGTTTTTGAACAGCCGATCAACTGTGCCGCTTTTCACGCTTTCAGCCCCCCTAAAGTCATTCGCAGTGGCGTCGAGAAACAAGACAAAGGGGTGAAAAACGTGCGACAGATCACGGCGAAAAAAGAAACCCCATACCTTGGTATTAATGCTTTCGGGTGCTATTCACCGGGCATTGGACACTTTCAATTCAATTCATCGCGAACGCCAAACATCATGGAAATCGAATTGGTTAACCCCCGGGTCAAACGGGACCTTCACCGCCCGGTGCTGGCGGCCTTGTTCACCTGCGTGGCCCTGACGGCTTGCGGCGGCGGTGGCGGTGGCGCCGACGCCGGTGCCTCTCCTGCCCCCGCTCCCGTGGCTGTCGACAACGCGTCCAGTGCACCGCCGCCGCCGGCCAACGGCGTCGCGCCGACGGCTGCCGAAATGGAAGCGGCCGCCGCCCGCGGATGGTCCTGGAGCGGCCTGCTCAAGCTGTGGGAATCCATCAAGACCTGCTCCCGCTCCGGCACCTGCCCCCGCTCCGGCACCTGCCCCCGCTCCGGCACCTGCCCCCGCTCCGGCACCTGCTCCCGCTCCGGCACCTGCCCCCGCTCCGGCACCTGCTCCCGCCCCGGCACCTGCCCCCGCTCCGGCGCCTGCCCCCGCTCCGGCGCCTGCCCCCGCTCCGGCGCCTGCTCCCGCTCCGGCACCGGCACCCGCTCCGGCACCTGCTCCCGCTCCCGCCGTCGGCGTGGGTGGCCTGGCTTGCGCCTCCGGCGCCATCACCTGCGTGGAAGTCACGTCCGGCAGCGCCCAGACCAACCTGCCCATCACCTTCGGCCAGCCCTTCCGCAGTGGCGACCTGGCCACCAGCCAGGGCCTGCGCGCCCAGGACAGCGTCGGCAACACCGTGCCGCTGCAGATGGACGAGGTGTCCACCCACAAGAACGGTTCGGTGCGCTTCGCCGTACTCAGCGCCTCGGTACCCAGCCTGCCGGCCAACACCGCTCGCATCATCAACATCTACCCGGCCACCAAGACCACGTCGAGCGTCTCGCTGCCCGCCTCGCCGGCCTGGAACCTGCAGGTCACGGCCCGACTGTCCGACGGCAGCACCCTGGTGGCCAACCCGCAGCAGGCGCTGCAGCAGGCCATCGCCTCGGGCAGCAACCGCCGCCTGCACGGCCCCGTGGCGAGCGAGTTCAACATCGTCGCGCCCATGATCAACCAGTCAACCGGCGCGGCCCACCCGCACCTGGTGGCGCGCCTGCACACCCGCCTGTACCAGAGCGGCCAGATCCGCACCGACGTGGTGATGGAGAACAACTGGGCCCTCAAGGCCTCGCCGTCCGACCTGAGCTACTCGCTGACGGTCACCGCCAACGGTCAGACCTTGCTGTCGCAGCCGTCCTTCACGCACCACCACAAGGCCCGCTGGCACAAGGTGGTGTGGACGGGCGCCGCCGCGCCGAACGTGCGCGTACGCCACAACATGCGCTACTTCCTGGATAGCCGCGCCACCTGGAACTACAACCTGGGCCTGAGCATTCCGGAAAGCGTGCTCGCCGCCGAGGCCTCCAGCCTGGCCTCGCGCAACACTGGCCCCATGGGCACCGCCATGTTGACCACCGACATGCCCGGCACCGGTGGCCGTTCCGAAATCGCACCTGTGCCTCGCTGGACCGCGATGTACCTGATCAGTCAGGACGACCGCGCGCGCGCCTCCATGCTGGCCAACGCCGACGCCGCCGCCAGCGCACCTGTGCACTACCGGGACCACGAGACCGACCAGCCGATCAGCGTCATCAAGTACCCCAACCTGGCGCTGCGCTATGGCAGCTCCAATCCTTCGGTGCCGACCGCGAGCACCTCCAGCACCTGGAAACCGGACATTGCGCACCAGGGCTCCTACGCCTACATCCCCTACCTGATCACCGGCGACGCGTTCTATCTCGACGAGATGATGTTCTGGGCCGCCTGGAACATCGCCGCCAACGATCCGGCCGGGCGCGGCACCTCGCAGGGTCACATGGGCTCCGAGCAGCTGCGGGGCGCGGCCTGGGGCTTCCGCTCGATCCTCGAAGCCGCCTTCGCGGTGCCCGACAACCACCCGCAGAAGACCTACTTCCGCACGATCGCCAACAACAACATCTCGTTCTTCAACTCGAACTTCACCGCCACCACCGACACGCAGTACGTCTTCCCGCTCGGGGGGCTGAAGGGCATCTACAACAACAACCAGATCCCCGGCTACGAGAACGACTTCTTCATGTACGTGACCGCCTGGGCGCTGGAGAACGGCGAGACGGGCATGCAAGCGACGTTCAACAACATCGCTCGCTACATCGTCGGGCGCTTCACATCGGCTGTGCAGGCCCAGGGCTTCTGCACCTCGAAGGGCGCGCACTACTGGAACGAGAGCCGCAGCGGAAGCACCGCGCTCTCGAGCTGGGCGGCCTACGCCAGTGCGAACGGAGACGGCCCATCCTGCGGAACCGTCGCCAACGGTGACGGCGCCTACCCCGACTGGGCTGGGGGCTACGCGGCGGTGTCGCGCGGAATGCTCGGCGCCGCAGCGAACGCCGGCCACTCCGATGCACCGGCGGCCTATACGCGGTGGTTGACGTTCACGCCCAACCTGGGCACGGACTTCAAGAACGACCCGTCCTACGCGATCGTGCCGCGCTGAGCGCCACGGTTCTCCGAGAAAGCCCCGAGGCCCCGGCCTCGGGGCTTTTTCTTTTTGTGGCCCCGGCCTCGGGGCCGCTCGCGCCTCAGTCGTCGCCCAGCAGCAGCGGCAAAGCGCTGGCGGCGGTGGCACGCAGGCAATGCGTCGCCACGCGGTCTAGGGCGCTGGCCTGGGGATTGACGATGAGCACGCGGGCGCCGGCCTCGCGCGCCACTGCCGCCAGGCCGGCGGCCGGATATACCTCGCCCGAGGTGCCGACCACGAGCATCAGGTCGCATGCTTCGGCCGCAGCCTGTGCCGCGGCGAGCTCGGCCTCGGGCAGCATCTCGCCGAACCACACCACGGCGGGGCGGCGCAGGTTGCCGCAGACCGGGCAATGCGGCGGACGGCCGGGTGCGATCGCGTCCGCTTGGCAGCAGGCACGCGGTGCGTCGAGCCAGCGGTCCTGCGCGATGTTGCCGTGCAGGGCCAGCACACCGGCGCTGCCCGCGCGCTGGTGCAGCCCGTCGACGTTCTGCGTGATGACCGTGAGCCGGCCCGGGTGGCGGCGCTGGAAATCCGCGATCGCCAGGTGCCCCGCATTGGCTTGCACGTTGTCAATGGCGGCGCGGCGCTCGGCGTACCAGTCCCACACCAGTTGCGGCTGGCGGCGAAAGGCCGCTTCGGTGGCGAGCTGCTGCGGGTCGAATCGCGCCCACAGGCCGGTGAGCGCGTCGCGAAACGTGGGCACGCCCGATTCGGCGCTCATGCCCGCGCCGCTGAGCACGGCGATGGCCCGCGCCGAGCGGACCCAGGCGCGGAGTTCTTCGTCCATGGGCAATCAGCCGCGCTGGCGCAGGGCCTCGTAGAGGCAGATGCCGCTGGCCACCGAGACGTTCAGGCTCTCGACCGCACCGCGCATGGGGATGTGCACGAGTTCGTCGCAGGTCTTGCGCGTGAGCTGGCGCATGCCCGGGCCTTCGGCGCCCAGCACCAGGGCCACCGGTCCCTTGAGGTCCACCTCGTAAACCGACTTGGGCGCGTCGTCGCTGGTGCCGATGACCCAGATGTTGCGTTCCTTGAGTTCGTTCAGCGTGCGCGCGAGGTTGGTGACCATGAAGTACGGCATGGTCTCGGCCGCGCCGCTGGCCACCTTGGCCACGGTGGCGTTCAGGCCCACGGCGTGGTCCTTGGGTGCCACCACGGCGTGCGCGCCGGCGCCGTCGGCCACGCGCAGGCAGGCGCCCAGGTTGTGCGGGTCGGTCACGCCGTCGAGCACCAGCAGCAGCGGGGCCTGGTCCGCGCCCTCGACCTGGTCGAGCAGGTCGTCGAGCGAGCGGGCCTGTTCCACGGGCAGCACGCGCGCGGCCACGCCCTGGTGGCCGTGGCTGCCCGCGAGCTTGGCGATGCGCAAGCCATCGGCCTCGATCAGGCGCACGCCGGCTTCCTTGGCGCGATCGAGGAACTGGCGCATGCGCGCGTCGCGGCGCGTGGACTCGAAATAGACCTCGACGATGCTCTGCGGCGCCGTCTTCAGGCGCACGCCGACCGCGTGGAAACCGAACAGGACCTTGGTGGCGGACGGGGCTTTGGGCGAGGCGGACATGGGCGCGATTATCGGGCCCCGGCCCGCACGGCCCGGCCAGACCCTCAGGCCTCGACGCCGGTGCTGATGTCCGCCACCTGCCCCGCCGCGATGGTGATGCGCCGCTCGCAGCGCTCGGCGATGCCGCGGTCGTGCGTGACCAGCACCAGCGTGGTGTGCTGCTCGCGGTTGAGCTCGAACATCAGCTCCATCACGCTGGCACCGGTGGCGAAGTCCAGACTGCCCGTGGGCTCGTCGGCCAGCAGCACGGCCGGGCGCACCACGAAGGCCCGCGCCAGGGCCACGCGCTGCTGCTCGCCGCCCGACAGCACCTTGGGGTAGTGGTTGAGGCGCTCGCCCAGGCCCACGCGCTGCAGCATCCGCGTGGCCGCGGCGCGCGCGTCGCGCCGCCCGGCCAGTTCCAGCGGCAGCATCACGTTCTCAAGGGCCGTGAGGTTCGCCAGCAGCTGGAAGCTCTGGAACACGAAGCCCACCTTCTCGGCCCGCAGGGCGGCGCGGCGGTCCTCGTCCATGGCGAACAGATCGACACCATCGATGTGAACCGTGCCCTGGGTCGGCGTATCCAAGCCCGCAATGATCGACAGCAGCGTGCTCTTGCCCGAGCCCGAGGCGCCCACGATGGCCACGGTTTCCGCGCGGCGCAGGCTGAAATCGATATCGCGCAGAATGGTCAGCGTGCCGGTCGAGTCGGACACCGACTTGAACACATGGTTGACCGCAATCATCACATCGGACATGAAACATTCCCTGAATTCGAACCGCCGCCACTTTAGCCTGAGCCTGCTGGCGGCGCTGGCTTTCGGGCCGGCGGGCGCCGTGCACGCCCAGGGCCAGGCGGCGCCCGTGGTGCTGGTGGTGGGCGACTCGCTCAGCGCCGAGTACGGGCTCAAACGCGGCAGCGGCTGGGTCGCCCTCACCGAAGAGCGGCTCAAAGACGAAAAGGTTCCGGCGCGGGTGGTCAACGCCAGCGTCAGCGGCGACACCACCTCGGGCGGGCGCTCGCGACTGCCGGCGCTGCTCAAGCAGCACCAGCCGGCGGTGGTGGTCATCGAGCTGGGCGGCAACGACGCCCTTCGCGGCCTGCCGCTGAACATGACACGCGACAACCTCACCGCCATGACCCGCGCCGCCAAGGCCGCCGGGGCGCGCGTCCTGCTGCTGGGCATGGAAATGCCGCCCAACTACGGCGCGAAGTACGGGCAGGAATTCCGCGAGCTGTTCGCCACCGTGGCGCGTGAGGAAAAGGCCGCGCTGGTGCCCTTCTTCCTCAAGGGCGTGGCCGACGGGGCCGACCCGCTCGCCCTCTTCCAGAGCGACCGCATCCACCCCAACGAGAAGGCCCAGCCGATGATGCGCGACACCGTGTGGCCGGCGCTGCGCAAGCTGGTGGCGGCCGGATAATCGGGCGCATGCCCGTTGCCACCCTGAGCGCCCCCGAGGCGCTGCGCCGCCTCGCCGAGTTCGACACCGTCATCGACGCCCGCACCGAGGACGAACACGCGCTCGACCACGTGCCGGGGGCGCTGAACTGGCCCACGCTGAACAACGCCGAGCGCATTCAGATCGGCACGATGTACAAGCAGGTCAGCCCCTTCGAGGCCAAGAAGCGCGGCGCCATGCTGGCCGCGCGCAACATCGCGGCCCACATCGAGCGCGAGGTGCTCGACACGCCCAAGGGCTGGCGCCCGCTGGTCTACTGCTGGCGTGGTGGCAACCGCAGCGGAGCACTCGCCACCATCCTGGGCGCCATCGGCTTTCAGGTCACGTTGATCGAAGGCGGCTACAAGGCCTGGCGCGCCGCGCTGGTGGACGACCTGCCTCGCCTGGCCGCCCGCCTGCACTACCGCGTGATCTGCGGCCCCACCGGCAGCGGCAAGACGCGCCTGCTGCACGCCCTGGCGGCCGAAGGCGCGCAGGTGCTCGACCTGGAGGGCCTGGCCTGCCACCGCAGCTCGGTGCTGGGCCACCTGCCCGGCCAGCCTCAGCCCAGCCAGAAGCGCTTCGACTCCCTGCTGTGGGACGCGCTGCGCCGCTTCGACCCCGCACGGCCGGTGTACGTGGAAAGCGAGAGCAAGAAGGTGGGCAACCTGCGCGTGCCCGACGGCCTGATGGACGCCATGCGGGCCAGCCCCTGCATCGCCCTGCGCCTGAGCAACGAGGAGCGCGTGGCGCTGCTGCTGGAAGACTACGACTACTTCGTGCGCGACCCGGCGCTGCTGATCGGGCGGCTGCAGGCCTTGCGTGCGCTGCGCGGAGGCGACGTGGTGAATGGCTGGATCGATCAGGTGCGAGCCGGTCGCACGCCCGAGATGGTGCGCGATCTGCTGGCCGAGCACTACGACCCGACGTACGCGAATTCGACGGCGCGCAATTTCCCTTTGTTCGCACAGGCGCGCGACTGCGCACCAGCGGATCGCCACCCCGAGGCGATGCGGGTGGCGGCGCGTCAGATCATCGAGAGCGAAGCGGCCCCGTTTGTGCTGAACGGCTGAACGGCGTCAATCGGCGCTGCCGGCACCACCCTCGCCCTGCCCGGCATCGCCCGGTGCACCGCCTGGGTTGCCGTCGGCTTGATCGGTGCCGTCGGGGTGGTCGCTCTTGCGAGCGGCCTTGTTGCGCAGCTTCTCTTCTTTCTTCTGCTTCTTGGCCAGCTCGCGCTGTCGTTTCTCGTAGCCGTAGTTGGGAGTTGCCAAAGCGCGCTTTCGAAAGGTTGGGAATTCAGGACTGCAAGCGGGGCAAGGCCTGGGCCAGATCGGCCCGCAGGTCCTCGACGTGTTCCAGGCCGATGGCAAAGCGTACCAGACCCCCCGCGTGAGGCCAACCCAAAGACCGGATGGAGGGCACGCGGTACGGGGCGCACAGGCTGATGGGGCCGGCCCAGCTCCAGCCCAGCTTGAACAGCTTGAGCGCGTCGCAGAAGGCGTCGATGCGCTCCTGCGAAATGGCGGCGTCGAAAGCGGCGCTGAACAGGCAGCCTGCCGCCCTCGCGTCGCGTTGCCAGTGGGCGTGGCCGGGCGAGCCCGGCAGCGCGGGGTGAAAGACCTGAGCGATCCCCGGCTGCTGCTGCATCCACGCGGCCAGCTCCCGCGTTGCGGCGTCCTGCGCGCGATAGCGCAGATCGATGGTGTGCAGGCCGCGCAGCACGAGTTCGGCGTCGTTCACGCCGATGTTCAGGCCGAGGCGCATGTGGCACAGCAGCACGGTGCGGTGCAGAGCTTCGTCGCGCGAGACGACCGAGCCCATCAGCACGTCGGCCCCGCCGCTGGGGTACTTGGTGAGGGCCTGCACCGACAGGTCCACGCCCAGCTCGAAGGGGGCGAAGGCAATGCCCGCGCCCCAGGTGTTGTCCAGCGCGGTGACGATGGGGCGCTCGCGCCCCTGGCTGGCCTGGCGCACCACGGCCACCAGGGCGGGGACATCGGGGAACTCGAGCGTGATGGAGCCCGGCGCCTCCAGCCACACCAAGCGCGTGGCGGGCGAGATCTTCGCGGCCAGGTCGGCTGGGTCCATCGCGTCGTAGAAGCGGTGCGTGATGCCCCAGGACTCCAGCTCCCCGGCGGCGAAGGTCTTGCCCGGGCCGTAGGCGTTGTCGGGGATCAGCAGTTCGTCGCCGGTGCGCAGAAAGGCCATGTCCACCAGTGCCACCGCCGCCAGGCCGCTGGGCGCCAGCACGCAGTGCGTGCCGCCTTCCAGAGTGGCGATGCGCTCCTCGAGCGTGAAGGTGGTGGGCGTGCCGTGCAGACCGTAGGTGTAGCCGCTCTTGTCTTTCCAGTCGTACGTACGCAGCGCGTGGACGTTGGGAAAGATGACGGTGGAGGCCTTGTGCACGCCGGGCGCGACGGCCTCGAAGCCCTCGGGGGGCTTGTAGGGGTGGTGGATGAGTTGGGTGGAGAGCTTGTTCATGGTTTCGGCGCCGGGCCGCCCCAAGCCGAAACGCACCCCCTCGGGGGGCAGCGACCCGCGCAGCGGCGGAGCGTGGGGGCCGTCACGGTTCTACAGCTTCCATTTCTCCAGCAGCTGCGCCGGGCGCAGGCTGTCGTAGCCCTCGAAGGGCTGGTGGATCCAGGGGTTGGTGGGCAGGAATTCCACCGAATAGTCGGGCGTGAAGGTGGACAACTGCTTGGTCCAGATCACCGCGCTGCGCAGCTCGGTGATGGGCGAGTAGTTGTTCTTGAGCAGGTCGATGACAACCTTGAGCGTGTGGCCGGAATCGGCCAGGTCATCGACCAGCAGCACCTTGCCCGCGATCTCGCCCTTGGGCGTGGTGATGTAGCGCGCGATGTCCAGCTTGCCCTGCACCGTGCCGGCTTCGGCGCGGTAGGAGCTGGTGGACATGATGGCCAGCGGCTTGTCGAAGATGCGCGAGAGGATGTCGCCCGGGCGCATGCCGCCGCGCGCCAGGCACAGGATGGTGTCGAACTCCCAGCCCGACTGGTACACCTTGAGCGCCAGCTTTTCGATGAGGTTGTGGTACTCGTCGTAGGAGACGTAGAGGTGTTTGCCGTCTTCGGTGAGCATGCGTGCGGACTCCGGGTGGGGTTCGGATGAGTGTGTCGTGGCGGGGTCGGGCGCCCTACCCGGGCTTTCCCGGGTTCAGCCCTGGAACGGGTGCTGCAACAGGATGGTGTGGTCGCGGTCGGGACTGGTGGACACCACGTGAATCGGCACGCCCGTGGTTTCCTGAATGCGCTGGAGGTAGTGGCGCGCGTTCGCGGGCAGGTCCTCGAAGCGGGTGACGCCCACGGAGGAATCCGTCCAGCCGGGGATGGTCTCGTAGATGGGCTTGCAGCGCGCGATCTCGTCGGCGCCCATGGGAAGGATGTCGATGCGCTCGCCATCGAGCTCGTAGCCGGTGCAGAGCTGCAGTTCGGTCAGGCCGTCGAGCACGTCGAGCTTGGTGATGCACAGGCCCGACAGCCCGTTGACCTGGGCCGAGCGCTTGAGCAGCGCGGCGTCGAACCAGCCGCAGCGGCGCGAGCGGCCGGTGGTGACGCCTTTTTCGGCGCCCACGGTGGCCATGTGCCAGCCGGGCGTGCCTTCCTTCTCCCAGTCGAGCTCGGTGGGGAACGGTCCGCCGCCCACGCGGGTGCAGTAGGCCTTGGTGATGCCCAGCACGTAATGCAGCAGTTGCGGACCCACGCCCGCGCCGGCGGCGGCGTTGCCGGCCACGCAGTTGCTGGAAGTGACGAAGGGGTAGGTGCCGTGGTCGATGTCGAGCAGCGTGCCCTGCGCGCCCTCGAACAGCAGGTTGGTGCCGGCCTGGTGCGCCTCGTTCAGTTCGCGCGACACATCGGCGATCATGGGCTTGAGCTGCTCGGCCTGGGCCATGGCCTCGGCGTACACGGGCTCGAACTGGATCGCGCCGTCCTTCATGTAGGGCGCGATCTTGTCGTCCCAGGCCATGTCGGCCGAATGCAGCCAGGTGGTGAGCACGTGGTTGTGCAGATCGAGCAGTTCGCGCAGCTTGGTGGCGAAGCGCTCGGGGTACTTCAGGTCCTGCACACGCAGTGCGCGGCGCGCGACCTTGTCTTCATAGGCCGGGCCGATGCCGCGGCCGGTGGTGCCGATCTTCTCGGTACCCGCCTTTGCCTTGGCGGCCTCGCGCGCGATGTCCACGGCGGCGTGAAACGGCAGGATGAGCGGGCAGGCCTCGCTCACGCGCAGGCGCGAGCGCACCTCGACGCCGGCTTTCTCCAGACCCGCGATCTCTTCGAACAGCTTGCCCACGGAGAGCACCACGCCGTTGCCGATGTAGCACTTGACGCCCGCGCGCATGATGCCGCTGGGGATGAGGTGCAGCGCGGTCTTCACGCCGTTGATGACCAGCGTGTGGCCCGCGTTGTGGCCACCCTGGAAGCGCACCACGCCCTGCGCGGTCTCGGTGAGCCAGTCAACCAGCTTGCCCTTGCCTTCGTCACCCCATTGGGTGCCGACCACCACCACGTTGCGCCCGGGGGTTGCGGCGCTGCCCTTGTTGCTCATTTCGCTTTCCAGTCAAAGAGGCCGGACGGTCCAGCCGCCCGGGCGGCTGGTGTCGGACACCAGCTCGCGGTCACAGAGGAATTCATCGACTTCGTGTTCGTGCCCTGGCAGCACGCAGACCACCGTGTGGCCCTGGGTGCGCAAGGCGGCGATCGCCTGGCGCAGGCTGGCGTCCATGCCCCAGGGGGCCCGGATGGCCGCCACCAGAGGCCGCGGCGCCACGCAGGCCACGAGCTCCCTCAGGTCGAGGCTGAAACCCACGGCCGGGCGCTTGCGTCCGAACACGGCCCCCACCTCGTCGTAGCGGCCGCCGCGCGCGATGTCGGCGGCGGGGCCGCGCGCGTCGCGTGCGAACACGGCGAAACGCACGCCCGTGTAGTAGGCGTAGCCCCGCAGGTCGGAGAGATCGAAGGACACCGACATGCCCTGCACGTGATCGGCGAGCCACTTCAACTCGTCGAGCGCGGCGTGCAGCGCCGGCGAAGGCGTGAGCACGCGACGGGCCTCGGCGAGCACCGAGGCGTCGCCGAACAGCGTGGCGAGCGCGGCCAGATCGCGTTGCGCGGCAACAGGCAGCGAGCGCGACAACAGGCGCAGTTCGGCCACGTCCTTGGCCGTGAGGGCCGCGTGCAGCCGCGCCACCGTGGCCGCGGGCAGGCCCAGCGGGTCGAGCACGGCATCGATGATGCGCACGTCGGCCAGATCGACCTGGAGCTCGCGCAGGCCGGCGCTGCGCAGGCAGGCCTGCGCCAGTTCGAGCGCCTCGAGGTCCGCCTCCAGGCCGGCATGGCCGTAGATCTCGGCGCCGAATTGCAGCGGCTCGCGGCTGGCACTGGGGCGCTCGCTGCGCGTGTGCACCACCGGGCCGCAGTAGCACAGGCGGGCCACGCCCTGGCGGTTGAGCAGGTGCGCGTCGATGCGCGCAACCTGTGGCGTGCTGTCGGCGCGCAGGCCCAGCGTGCGGCCGCTGAGCTGGTCGACGAGCTTGAAGGTGTGGAGATCGAGCGATTCGCCGGTGCCGGTCAGCAGCGACTCGATGTGCTCGAGCAACGGCGGCATCACCAGCTCATAGCCATGGCTGCGAGCGGTGTCCAGCAGGCTGCGGCGGAGTTCCTCGATGTGCCGGGCCTCTGAAGGCAGGACATCGGCAATGTGATCCGGGAGGACCCAGGCGGACATGGCGTTTTCAGGCGCTGTTAAAAGCGGGATTCTACCGGGGGCATCCGGGCGCCCCGGAAAGGAGGCGCCCGCCCTCAACCGAACAGCATCGCGATGAGGGTGCCCACCGCCACGCTGATCAGTCCGAAGAAGCGGATCTGCCCGTCACGCAGCGAGAGCATCTGCGTGAAGACGCGGCGCCAGCCGCTGGGAGACAGCAGCGGCAGCAGGCCCTCGAACACCAGCACGAGGCCCAGCGCCAACCACCAGGCGTCGCCACTGTCCATGTTCAACGCTGCGTCGCGGCGCTCGGGCTGCGCAGGGCGCGGAAGAAGTCGGTCGAGGGGTCGACCACCATCACGTCGTTGCGGCTGGTGAAGCTGGCCTTGTAGGCCTCCAGGCTGCGGTAGAACTGGGCGAAGCTCGGGTCGCGCCCAAAGGCCTCGGCGTACGACGCGGCGGCCGCGGCATCGCCCTCGCCCTTGATGCGCTGGGCGTCGCGGTAGGCCTCGGCGACGATGACCTCGCGCTGGCGGTCCGCGTCGGCGCGGATCGCCTCGCCCTCGGCGAAACCGGTGGAGCGCAGCTCATTGGCCACGCGCTTGCGCTCGGCCTCCATGCGCTGGTAGACCGAGGTCACGATGGATTCGGCGTAGTCGACGCGGTTGATGCGCACGTCCACCACCTCCATGCCCCAGGGCTGGTTGGCGCCTTGCACGGCCGCCACCACGCCACGCTGCACCTCGCGCATGAGCTCCTCGCGGCGCTCGGAGAGCAGCTCGCGCAGCGTGCGCTTGTTCACCTCCTGCTGGAAGGCGTTGCGCACCACGCGGTTGAGCTGCAGCGCACCGGCGCGTTCGTTCACGCCGACGTTGCGGATGTAGGCCTGGGGATCGCTGATGCGCCAGCGCACGTACCAGTCGATCACCACGCGCTGCTTCTCGGCAGTGAGCGTCGGTTCGCTGTCCTGGCTTTCGAGCGTGAGCAGGCGCTTGTCGATGTAGGTGACGTTCTGGAACGGCGGCGGCAGTTTGAAGTTCAGGCCGGGTTCGGTGACGACCTGCTTGATCTGGCCGAGTTGGTAGACCACGCCGAACTGGCGCTGGTCGACCACGAACAGCATGGAGCTGGCCACGGCCAGCAACACGATGAGGGAGGTGATGATGAAGCCAAGTTTGTTCATTTGGGTCTCCCGGCTTCAGCGGCTTTCGCGCTCGCGCGAACGGGCGGGATCCGTGCGCTCGATCGGGCTCGTCGTGGGTGCAGAGCTGCTCGGCGGGGTGGTGGTGATGGGCGCGCCCGGGGCACTGCTGCCGGACCCCGCGGCCTGCATCAGGCGGTCGAGCGGCAGGTACAGCAGGTTGGAGCCGCCATTCTGGGTGTCCACGAGCACCTTGGTCACGTTGCCGTAGATCTGCTGCATCGTCTCGGTGTAGAGGCGATCGCGTGTGACCTGCGGCGCCTTCTGGTACTCGGCCAGCACCGACTTGAAGCGCTGGGCGTCACCCTGCGCCTGAGCGGAAATGCGGGCTTTGTAGCCTTCGGCTTCTTCCTTCAGGCGCGAGGCCGTGCCTCGGGCGCGCGGCACCACGTCGTTGGCGTAGGCCTCGGCCTCGTTCTTGGCGCGCTCGCGCTCCTGGCCTGCTCGCAGCACGTCGTCGAACGCCGCCTGCACCTGCTCGGGCGGGCGCACCCCGCCCTGCTGCAGGTTCACGGCCACCACGTCGATGCCCACGTTGTAGCGGTCGAGGATGGTCTGCATGAGCGTGCGCACGCGCGGGGCGATCTGGTCGCGTTCCTCTGCGAGCACGGCGTCCATTTTCATCTTGCCCACCACCTCGCGCACCGCGGTTTCCGCGGCCTTGAGCACGGCGAGGTCGGGGTCGCGGCTTTCGAACAGGAAGGCGCGCGCGTCGCTCAGGCGGTACTGCACCACGAACTTGATGTCGACGATGTTCTCGTCCTCGGTGAGCATGGACGATTCGCGCAGCCCGGTGGCCGGCACGATGTTGTCGCGGCCCACGTCGACCGAACGCAGCTGCGTCACGAACACGGTCTCATGGCGCTGCACGGGGTACGGCAGGCGCCAGTTGAAGCCCGCGCCCACGGTGCTGTGGTATCGGCCGAACTGCGTGATGACGGCCTGCTGGCCTTCCTGCACGATGAAGAAGCCGGTGCCCAGCCAGATCAGCACCGCGATGCCGATGATCAGCCCCGCTCCGAACCCGGCGGCCTTGGGGTTGGGATTGAAGCCCGGCCGGCCACCGCCACCACCGTTGCCACCGCCATTGGAGCCGCCCTGCCCATTGGGCCGGCGGTTGCCCAGCAGGCCGCCGAGTTTGCGGTTGAAGTCGCGCCAGAGTTCGTCCAGATCGGGCGGCCCCTGGTTGGGGCCCTGGCCCCGCGGGGGGCGCTGCGGAGAACGCGGATCGTCCTCGCCACGGCCGTTCTGGTCGCCGTCGTCGCGGCCCCAGCGTGGGTCGTTGAGGTTGAAGACGCCCAGCCAGCGGCGCCAGTCACGCGAGCGGGCCGGCGCGGAATTGCGCCCGGCGTGCGGGGTCCCAAGGTTCACATCCATGCTCGGTGTTGTTCCTGTTATCGACTCGGAGTTCACATTGTGCCCAATCAGGGCAACGGGTCCGCGGCTTCGGCGGTCTGCAAGGGGTCTTGTTCTGCCAACGGAGCCTGCCGGCGCGCCACCTCGCCCGCCAGCCAGGCCCGCAGTTCGGGCAGGCCGTCGCCCGAGAGCGCGCTCACGAACACCCGCGGCACGCTCTGGCCATCGAGTTCCATGGCATCCAGCGCCCGCCGGGGGCGGTTCGCCGGGTCCATGGCGTCGATCTTGTTGAACACCAGCAACTGCGGCACCTCGGCCGCACCGATCTCGCCGAGCACGCGCTGCACAGCGGCGATCTGCTCGGGGTGGTCGGGGTTGGCGGCGTCCACCACATGCAACAACAGGTCGGCGTCGGCCGCTTCCTGCAGCGTGGCGGCGAAGGCGTCCACCAGGCCGTGGGGGAGCTCGCGGATGAAGCCGACCGTGTCGGACAAGGACACCGAGCGCCCCGCCTCGCCCAGGTAGAGCTGGCGCGTGGTGGTGTCCAGGGTGGCGAATAGCTGGTCGGCGGCGTAGGTACGCGCCTTCACCAGGGCGTTGAAGAGCGAGCTCTTGCCCGCGTTGGTGTAGCCCACCAGCGAGATGGTGAAGGCATCGCGCCGCTGGCGCTGGCGGCGCTGCGTGGCGCGCTGCTTCTTGACCTTCTCGAGCCGCTCCTTGGTGCGCTTGATGGCCTCGTTGATCATGCGGCGGTCGAGTTCGATCTGCGTCTCGCCGGGGCCGCCGCGCATGCCGATGCCGCCGCTCTGGCGCTCCAGGTGCGACCAGCGCCGCACCAGCCGCGTGGACAGGTACTGCAGCCGCGCCAGCTCGACCTGCAGCTTGCCTTCGTGGCTGCGCGCGCGCTGCGCGAAGATCTCCAGGATCAGCAGGGTGCGGTCGTTGACCGGACAGCCCAGGTGGCGCTCGAGGTTGCGCTGCTGAGCCGGGCTCAGCGCCTGGTCGAACAGCACCTCGGCAGCGCCGGTGGATTGCACCAGCATCTTGATCTCGTCGGCCTTGCCGGAACCCACGAACAGGGCCGGATCGGGCGCGCGGCGCTTGCAGGTGACCCGGTCGGCCACGCGGTAGCCGGCCGTTTCGGCCAACTGGCCCAGCTCCTGCAGATCGGCATCGAAATGGGGATACCCGAAGTCGACCCCCACCAGGATGACCGGTGGCGTGGCGTTCGGGAGAGAGGGGGTGGGTGCTGTCAAATCGGTGGGGCAACGCGCCCTGCGTTGCCCGCCCGGCCGTCAGGGCGTGCCTGGCGGCTCGGGCTGCGCGTGTCTCGCAGTGGCGGACTCAGGCGGCGTTGGGATCGTCGGGGTTGTTGACCGAGAACTGCACGGGACGACCGGGAACGATGGTCGAGATGGCGTGCTTGTAGACCATTTGCGTCACGGTGTTGCGCAGCAGGACGACATACTGGTCGAAGGACTCGATCTGACCCTGCAGCTTGATGCCGTTGACCAGGTAGATCGAAACGGGGACGTGTTCCCGGCGCAGTTGGTTCAGGAACGGGTCTTGCAAGAGCTGGCCTTTGTTGTTGCTCACGATATGCTCCGTGTTCGGCTGGTTTTGGAGGGTGGAAACATACCACACGGCCACGTCCCGTGGCCTCACCAGGCCATTTATTCGGCTTTGAACGGGTTGCTGGACGTCTTGAATTCGATCCGCAGCGGGGTGCCGACGAGATCGAATGCCTTGCGGAAGCGCCCTTCGAGGAATCGCCGGTAGGCGTCGGGCACGCGGTCGAGCGAGTTGCCGTGGATCACGATGACGGGCGGGTTCATGCCGCCCTGGTGGGCGTAGCGCATCTTGGGCCGCGCCTGCCCGCCGCGCGAGGGCGCCTGGAAGGCCACCGCCTCTTGCAGCAGACGGGTCAGCACCGGGGTGGACATCTTGCGCATGGCCGAGGCGTGCGCCTGGGCGATGGATGCCCAGAGGGGAGCGAGCCCTTGGCGCTTGCGCGCCGAGATGCGGTGCAGCGCGGCGAACTTCAAAAAGGCCAGCCGGGTTTCGATCTGGCGTTCGATCTGCTCGCGCTGGTAGCTGTCCACCGCGTCCCATTTGTTGATGGCCACCACCACGGCCCGCCCGCTCTCCAGGATGTAGCCCGCGATGTGGGCGTCCTGGTCGGTCACGCCCTGCGTGGCATCGAGCAGCAGCAGCACCACATGGGCGCTTTCGATGGCCTGCAGGGTCTTGATGACCGAGAACTTCTCGATCGCTTCGAACACGCGGCCCTTGCGGCGCAGGCCGGCGGTGTCCACCAATTCGAAGCGCTGTCCGTTGCGTTCGAAGGGCACACGAATGGCGTCGCGCGTGGTGCCCGGCATGTCGAAGGCGACCAGGCGCTCCTCGCCGAGCCAGGCGTTGATCAGGGTGGACTTGCCCACGTTGGGGCGGCCGGCCACCGTGAGGCGGATGGTGTCGGGCGCGGCCTGCTCCTCGTCCTCGTCGGGCTCGACCAGGCCGGGCAGGCGCTCCAGCGCGGCTTCGATCATCGAGCGCACGCCCTGCCCATGCGCGCCGGAGACAGGCAATACCTCGCCCAGGCCCAGCTCGAAAAACTCGAGGAACTGCGCGCCCTGGGTCATGCCCTCGGCCTTGTTGGCCACCAGCACGCAGGGCTTGCCCAAGCGGCGCAGGTAGGTGGCGATGTCGTGGTCCTGCGCGCTCAGGCCGGCACGCGCGTCGACCACGAACAGCACCACGTCGCTCTCGGCCACGGCCTGGCGCGTCTGCTGGGCCATCTCGCGGTAGATGCTGCCCTCGCCCGCGTCGGGTTCGAAGCCGCCGGTGTCGATGACGATGTATTCCTGCTTGCCCAGGCGCCCGTTGCCGTAGTGGCGGTCGCGCGTGAGGCCCGCCAGGTCGGCCACGATGGCGTCGCGGGTGCCCGTGAGGCGGTTGAACAGCGTGGACTTGCCCACATTGGGGCGGCCCACGAGGGCGACGACGGGTTTCATGGGCAGGGCCGCAAGCCTTCTCTTATTCGGGGCGCCAGGCGTACAGCGCGCCGCGCGCGGTCATGACGACCAGTGCGTCGCCGGCCAGCAGCGGTTGGGAGACGATGGCCGAACCGTCGGTGGACAGACGGGCCATTTCGCTGCCGTCCTCGCGCGACAGAACGTGCACCAGGCCGGTGCCGTCGCCCACGGCGATCACGCGGCCCAGAGCCAGGGGCGCACTCAACTGGCGGTGCTTGAGGCGTTCGGAGCTCCAGGCCTGCTCGCCGCTGTCGCGCCGCCAGGCGAGCAGGGTGCCGTTGCTTTCGCTGCCGAACACCAGGCGATCGTCGCCGTGCACGCCCACCACGCCCTGGGCGGGTTTGGTCCAGATGACCGAGCCGCGCACGCCGTCGAGGCAACCCACGGCGGCGGAATAGGCGCGCACGCAGATGTTGGTGCCGATGCGGCCGACGGGCGCCACGACGTCCACGAGGCGCTCGACCTCGTTCGTGCCGCGCGAGGTGGCCACCAGGGACTCCCAGCGCACCGTGCCGTTGTCGGGGTTGAGGCCGACCAGGCGGCCGGACACGCCAGCCACCAGCGTGTCGCCCACCGCCGCCAGCGCGGCCGGCTGGTTGAGCGTGAGCGGGTCGCCCGTGCGGGTCTGGCCCCAGAGGCGCGCGCCGTTGGCGGCGTCGTAGGCCACCACGGTGCGGTCGGCCGTGAGCACGAAGACCCGGCCGCCAGCCACCAGCGGCGGCGTGAAGGAACGCGCCGGCAAGCGCACGCGCCAGCGGGATTCGCCGTCGGCGATGGCCACGAGCACGTTCTCGGCGGTGATGACGGCGGCGGTCTGGCCGTCGCTGCCGACGCCCGTGGACAGGCGCGTGCGCAGGTCCAGGCGCCAGACGTCGGCGCCGGTGCTGGCGTTGATCGCTGCCACCACGCCCGAGGCGCCCGCTGCATAGACGCGGCCACCGGCGTGCACCGGCACGAAGCCCGACCCGCCCTCGCCCACGCTGGCGGTCCAGATCTGGCGCACGCCCATCAACTGGGCCGCCGGGCCCAGATCGGCTGGCTGCGGTTTCTTGGGGCCCGAGGAGCAGGCCGCGAGGGTGAGCGCGGCCGCGAGGCACAGGCCGGCGGCGATCAGGCGTTGGCGCTTCATGGCTTGGCCCCCCCGTCCACGTCCACGCCCAGCGAGGCCAGCTTCACGGCCACCAGGCGGCGCAGCTCGTTGCCGGCCTCCAGCGCTTTCCAGGCGGCCTCGTACTGGGCCTTGGCCTCGTCCGACTTGCCCTGAGCCAGCAGCACATCGCCCCGGCGGTCGGCCATCAGCGGCTCGAAGGACGCGGGCACCTTGGCCTGCAGCACCTGCAGGGCCGCGTCGGGCTTCTCGGCCTGCAACTCCACCGAGGCCAGGCGCAGGCGCGCAACGGCCTGCAGGCCTTCGTCCCTGCTGTCGGACAGCACCGCCTGCAGCGCCTCGCGGGCCTTGTCGAGCCGCCCGCCATCGAACAGCGCCTTGCCCGCCAGCAGGCCGGCCTGGGCCGAGAAGGTGGTGCCGCCGAAATCGGCGCGCATGTCGGAGAGCACGCGGTCCACGCGGTCCAGGTCCTTGGCCTGCACGGCGCGGTCGACTTCCTCGTAGAGCACCGCCGCCTTGGCCGACTGGTTGCGCTGCCACCAGTTCCAGCCGTTGTACGCGGCGAAGGAGCCGAAGACCACGATCAGCACCCAGCTGATGAGGTTGCCGTACTTGGCCCAGAAGTGTTTGAGCTGGTCGAGCTGTTCCTGCTCTTCGAGGTCGAGGTGTTTGGCCATGGGTGCTGGACGGACGCGAAAGTGCTGGATTGTAGGTAGGCGGGCGCGCTCAGTCGGCGCTCAGTCGGCGCGCAGTCGGGCCGCGATGGCGGCCGGATCGGCCAGAGGCAGCACCCATTGCGCGGTGGCGGCGTCGCGATCGCCGCGCAAGGGCTTGAGCGCCACCTGTCCCTGGGCGAGTTCGTCGGCGCCGAAGATGAGCGCGAAGCGCGCGCCGCTGGCGTCGGCCTTCTTGAATTGCGACTTCATGCTGCCCATGCCCTCGGCACCGGCGGCGTGCATCTGCACACGGGCACCGGCCTGGCGCAGGGCGCGCAGCAGCGGCATCACCTGCGACAGGGAAGCCGCGTCGGGCACCACGGCGTAGGCGTCGGGCGTGGGCGGCTCGGGCAGTCGGCCCTGCTCCTTGAGCAGCTCGAGGATGCGTTCCATGCCCAGCGCCCAGCCCACGGCCGGCGTGGGCTTGCCACCGATCTGTTCGAACAGGCCGTCGTAGCGGCCACCGGCGCACACCGTGCCCTGAGAGCCGAGCTGCGTGGTGACGAACTCGAACACGGTGAGGTTGTAGTAATCCATGCCGCGCACCAGGCGCGGATTGACGCGGTAGGCAATGCCGTGGGCGTCGAGCAGGGCCTTCACGCGGTCGAAGTGCGCGAGCGACTCGGGCCCCAGGTGGTCGATGAGCTGCGGCGCCGCGTTGACCATGTCCTGCATGGCGGGGTTCTTGGTGTCCAGGATGCGCAGTGGGTTGCTGTGCAGGCGGCGCTTCGCGTCCTCGTCGAGCAGGCTGGCGTGCGACTCGAAGTGGGCGATGAGGGCCTGCCGGTGCGCCAGGCGCTCGGCCGGCTGGCCCAGGCTGTTGATCTCGAGTTCGATGCCGGTGAGGCCCAGGGTGGCCCAGAGGTCGCTGGCCAGCACGATCAGCTCCACGTCCACGTCGGGGCCGGCGAAACCCAGGGCCTCGGCGCCGACCTGGTGGAACTGGCGGTAGCGGCCGCGCTGCGGGCGCTCGTGGCGGAACATCGGGCCCATGTAGTACAGGCGCTTGGGGCCTTCGTAGAGCATGTTGCTCTCGAGCGCGGCGCGCACCACGCCCGCGGTGTTCTCGGGTCGCAGGGTGAGCTGCTCGCCGTTGAGCTTGTCTTCGAAGGAGTACATCTCCTTCTCGACGATGTCGGTCACCTCGCCCAGGCCGCGCACGAACAGGGCCGTGGGCTCCACGATGGGGGTGCGCAGGTTGCGGTAGCCGTAGCGCGCCATGAGCGCGCGCAGCTGGTCTTCCAGCCACTCCCAGTGCGCCGACTGCGGAGGGGCGATGTCGTTCATGCCTTTGACGGCAACCAGTTTCTCTGCCATGGAATTCCGGGTTCGTTCAGGCGTGCACGCCGCCGAACCGCTTCTCGATGTAGTTTTCGACGATGGTCTGGAACTCGCGTGCGATTTCCGGGCCGCGCAGCGTGACGGCCTTCTGGCCGTCGATGAACACGGGCGCGGCCGGCGCCTCGCCGGTGCCGGGCAGGCTGATGCCGATGTCGGCGTGCTTGCTCTCGCCCGGGCCGTTGACGATGCAGCCCATGACCGCCACCTTCATGCCCTCGACACCGGGGTAGCGCTCGCGCCAGACGGGCATGGACGCGCGCAGGTAGTCGTCGATCTGCTTGGCCAGTTCCTGGAAGGTGGTGCTGGTGGTGCGGCCGCAGCCGGGGCAGGCGGTGACGCTGGGCACGAAGCTGCGCAGCCCCAGGGCCTGCAGGATCTCCAGGCCCACCAGCACCTCCTGCGTGCGCGCTTCGCCGGGCTGCGGCGTGAGCGAGATGCGGATGGTGTCGCCGATGCCTTGCTGCAGCAGCACCGACAGCGCGGCTGTAGAAGCGACCGCGCCCTTGGTGCCCATGCCGGCTTCGGTGAGACCGAGGTGCAGGGGGTAGTCGCAACGCTGCGCGAGCGCCTGGTAGACGGCGATGAGGTCCTGCACCGCGCTCACCTTGCACGACAGCACGATGTTCTCGCCCGGCAGGCCGATCTCCTCGGCCTTCTTCGCCGAGTCGATGGCGGAGGTGATCAGCGCCTCGTACATCACCTGCTTCGCGTCCCAGGGTTGGGCGCGCGCGTGGTTCTCATCCATCAGGCGCGCGAGCAGGTCCTGGTCGAGGCTGCCCCAGTTGACGCCGATGCGGATGTGCTTGCCGTGGCGCGCGGCGATCTCCACCATCTGAGCAAACTGCCGGTCGCCCTTCTCCCCGCGGCCCACGTTGCCGGGGTTGATGCGGTACTTGGCCAAGGCCTCGGCGCAGGCCGGGTAGTCGGTCAGCAGGCGGTGGCCGTTGTAGTGGAAGTCGCCGATCAGCGGCACCACGATGCCCATGCGGTCCAACTGCTCGCGAATGTGCGGCACGGCCCTGGCGGCCTCGTCGTTGTTGACGGTGATGCGCACGAGTTCGGAGCCGGCCTGGGCCAGTTCCTTCACCTGGATGGCGGTGGCGATGGCGTCGGCGGTGTCGGTGTTGGTCATCGACTGCACGCGAACCGGCGCGTCGCCGCCGATGCTCACGCCGTGGTCGCCCCAGCGCACCACGCCTTGGCGCGTGCGGCGCGGCGCGGCCTGAGGCAGGGGAATGGGGGCATGCGACATGACGGAACTCATCTGGCCTCGAAGCGGGCCACGTCGTTGCGCGCGATCGCCTTGGCGTCGAAGGCGCGGCCGCGCACATTGACCTTCACGACGCTGGCCTTGCCCAGGACCACCGCGTAGGGCGGCGCGGCGGAAAACTCGACACGCTCACCCGGCTGCAGAAGGCGCTGAAGCACCACGTTGCCAGTGCCGTTCGTGACCTCGGCCCAGGACTCTTCGCTGGCTTCGATCTGCAGCACCGTCGCGCTGGCGGCCGGGGCCGCCGCGGGCGTCTGGGGCGCGGCCGCAGCCCCGACGGTGGGAGACGCCGGTGCCTCGGTGGGCGCGGCGCCCTCTTCGGCCGGCGCGGTGGTTTCCCCCTCCGCCGGTGCGCCGGGGGTCGCGGCGGGGGCGGTGTCCGCGGGCTGGAAGATCGGCAGGCCGGGTGCTGCAGCCGGCGCGGCCGGCGCGGCTTCCCGGGCGGTGTTCTGCGTGGCCTCGTCGGCCGTACCCGCGGGCTCCATGTCGGGGAGGAACATCACGACCAGGGCCGCCAGCAGCAAGGCAATGGTGCCCAGCAGCGCGGGTTTCGACAGCCAGGTCAGGGGACTGGCCGCCGGCGCCTCGCTCGCGGGCTTGAAGGGCGCGTTGATCGCGCTCTCACTGCCGCGCAGCGCGGGCGTGGGGTTCTGCGGAATCTGCTCCAGCACCGGCGCCGGGTCGATCTTGAGCTGGCGGCAGGCACTGGAGGCCAGGGCGCGCGCGAACGTGAGGTCGGGCAACTCGTCGTACTCGCCCGCTTCGAGGGCCTCGAGCTTGCGCACTGGCACCTTCAGCGCCGCCGCCAGGGCGGCGATGTGCAGGCCCGCGGCCTCGCGCGCCTGGCGCAACAACACCGGACGGCTCACCGCCGCCGGCGATTCGAGGGTCTGATCCTCGAACTCACTCATTGAATGCCCCTCGCTGATAGGCCGCCCACTGGGTGGACTGCGGGAAACGCCGCCCCAGTTGCTGGGCCAGCTGCGCGGCGGCCACGTCGTTGTTCAACTGGCGCTCCACCTTGATGCCCAGCCACAGGGTCTCGGCGTTGGCCAGTTCGGAGTTGTTGACGCGGCGGATGATGAATTGCGCGCCCTGGTGGTCGCCCCGGCGGTGCTTGAGGCTGGCCAGGTTGTAGGCGGCGATCGGGTTGCTGGCGTCGAACTCGTAGGCACGCGACAGCGTGGCTTCCGCATCCTGCAGCTTGCCGGCGCGGATCTGGCACACGCCCTGCACGAGCCAGGTGCGCGAGCGACCGCCGTAGGTGGGGTTGGCCAGGGCCTGGTTGAACATGTCGTCGGCCGGCGCGTAGCGGCCCTGCTCGCACAGGAACAGGCCATAGGCGTGCTGCGCCTGCGCGTCGCGCGAATTGATCTGCAGCGCGCGGCGGAAACTCTCTTCGGCCAGTGCCGCGTCATTCAGGCGCATGTAGACCAGGCCGCGCAGGATGTAGGCCGGGCCGTAGTTCGGGTCGGCCGCCAGCGAGAGCTTGATCTCGTCCAGCGCGACGGTGGTCTGGCCTTGCTCGTAGTAGCTGGCGGCGAGTTCGTAGCGGATGCGCGCGCGGCGCACCGCCGGCGGCTCGTCCGACGCGGTGATGGGCTCCACGCCCGGCGTGGGCGATGCGGACACACGCGGGCCCTGCGACGCGCAACCGGCCAGCCACACCAACGCCAGGGCCATGGCCAAGAGCCACAGCGCCTTCGGGTTTCGGGTGGGGATCGGACGGTTCGCTGCGTGGGTCATGCCTGCCTTTCCTTCGTCGGGGTCATCAAACGGATGGGGTGCACGGATTCGCGGCGCCGCGCCATGCGGCGCGCGGCATCCGTGCGGTCGAGCACGTCGCCAGCCAACTGGCCGCAGGCGGCGTCGATGTCGTCGCCGCGCGTCTTGCGGATGGTCGTGACGATGCCGCCCTCGTTGAGCAGCTGGCCGAAGCGCTGCACCACCGCGCGCGGCGAGCAGCGCAGGCCGGAATCGGGAAAGGGGTTGAAGGGAATGAGGTTGAGCTTGGCGGGCACGCCGCGCCCGCCGTGCTCGCGCAGCAGCTTGAGCAGTGCCTGCGCGTGCTCGGGCTGGTCGTTCACGCCATCGAGCATGCAGTACTCGAAGGTGATGAAGTCGCGCGGCGCGGCCGGCAGGTAGCGCAGGCAGGCGTCGAGCAGCTCGGCGATGGGGTACTTGCGGTTCAAGGGCACGAGCTCGTCGCGCAGCGGATCGGTGGGCGCGTGCAGCGACACGGCCAGCGCCACCGGACAGTCCTGCGCGAGGCGGTCCATCATGGGCACCACGCCCGAGGTGGAGACGGTCACGCGCCGGCGCGACAGGCCGTAGGCGTGGTCGTCGAGCATGACCTTCAGCGCGGGCACCAGCGCGTGGTAATTCTGCAGCGGCTCACCCATGCCCATCATGACCACGTTGGTGATCACGCGTTCCCCGGGGCGCTTGAGAAACACGCGCAGGAAGAACTCGGCGTACCAGAGCTGCGCCAGGATCTCGCCGGTGGTCAGGTTGCGGGAGAAGCCCTGGTGCCCGGTGGAGCAGAAGCGGCAGCCCACGGCGCAGCCCGCCTGCGAGGACACGCAGAGCGTGCCGCGGTCGTCTTCGGGGATGAACACGGTCTCGACGGCGTTGCCGTCACCGACGTCGAACAGCCACTTGATGGTGCCGTCGGCCGAGTCCTGGCGCGACAACACCTTCAGGCCTTCGATGCGCGCCACGCCGGGCAGCTTCTCGCGCAGGCTGCGCGCGAGATCGGTCATCTGGGAGAAGTCGGATGCACCGCGCTGGTGGATCCAGCGAAAGAGCTGAACGGCGCGGAAGCGCTTTTCGCCCAGCCCTTCGCAGAAGGCGGCCAGCCCCTCGAGATCGAAGTCGAGCAGGTTGACCGTCATGACATGATCAACGCGAGTAGACGTTCATGCCGGGGAAGAAGAAAGCCACTTCCACGGCGGCCGTCTCGGGCGCGTCGGAGCCGTGCACCGCGTTGGCGTCGATGCTGTCGGCGAAGTCGGCGCGGATGGTGCCGGCGGCGGCCTTCTTGGGGTCGGTGGCGCCCATCAGGTCGCGGTTCTTGAGGATGGCGCCTTCGCCTTCGAGCACCTGGATCATCACCGGGCCGCTGATCATGAAGTCGACCAGGTCCTTGAAGAAGGGGCGCGCACTGTGCACGGCGTAGAACTGCTCGGCCTCGCGGCGCGAGAGGTGGGCCATGCGGGCGGCCACGACCTTCAGGCCGGCGGCCTCGAAACGGGCGTAGATCTGGCCGATCACGTTCTTGGCGACGGCGTCGGGTTTGATGATCGAGAGGGTGCGTTCGATGGCCATGGGTTTCCTGAAGTTTTGAGAGCGATCGGGGCAGCGGACCCGTGGTCCGCAAAGCCCGCCATTCTACATGGCGGAAGTGTCAGCCCCTGGGGCGACGACCCTGAGGACGCGGGGGTTTGGCGGGGCCTTTGCCCCCCTCGCGGCGCTGGCGCTGCACGGCGTCATGACCGATGTAGCCCTGGCTGGTTTTCATTGGATCGGGCTGTCCGCCAGAGGCTCGTCCGCGCATGGGCGAGACATCGTCCCGGCGACGCGGCACTGACGCCTTGGGCGGGGGCGATTTGGGGCCCGGCCCGTGGCGGCGGCGCGCCGTGGCCGGGGCCGCGGCGTCCTCCCGAGGCGCGCGTGCGCGGGGCGTGCGCACGCCCGCCGCCTGCGCCAGGCGTTGCACGTCGCGCTCGCCGAGCTCGATCCAGGCCCCGCGCGGCAGGCCGCGCGGCAGCACCACCGCACCGTAGCGGATGCGGATGAGCCGGCTCACGGCGTGGCCCACGGCCTCGAACAGGCGGCGCACCTCGCGGTTGCGGCCTTCGCCAATGGTCACGCGGTACCAGCAATTGGCGCCCTCGCCGCCCCCGTCCTCGATGGACTGGAACTGCGCCGGGCCGTCCTCCAGTTGCACGCCGTCGAGCAGGCGCTGGCGCTCCTCGTTGGAGATGGCGCCCAGCACGCGCACCGCGTACTCGCGCTGCAGGCCGAAGCTGGGGTGCATGAGGCGGTTGGCCAGCTCACCGGCGTTGGTGAAGAGCAGCAGGCCTTCGGTGTTGAGGTCGAGCCGGCCCACCGACTGCCATTTGCCCTGGTGCAGGCGCGGCAGGCGGCGGAACACGGTGGGCCGGTTCTGCGGGTCGTCGTGCGTGACGACCTCGCCCGCGGGCTTGTGGTACGCCAGCACGCGCGGCGCGGGCGGCTCCAGGCGCAGACGCAGCGGCTTGCCGTCCAGGCGGATCTGGTCGCCGTGCTGGATGCGCTGACCCACGTGCGCGGGCTCGCCGTTGACCGACAGGCGGCCCTGCACGATGAGCTGCTCCATCTCGACGCGCGAGCCCAGGCCGGCCTGGGCCAGCACCTTGTGCAGCTTGGGCGATTCGGCTTCGGGCGCGAGCACGCGCCTGGCCGGCTCGGCGACCGCCTCCGGCGCTTGCGACTGGGCCTCGTCGAAGGCGCCGCTGACGACTTCGTCGAAGCTCAGGGCGTCGGCGCCGGGCGCGCGCCGGGCCCGCGGCGGGCTGGGCCTGTCGGTGCGCGTCTTGTCGGTGCGCGTCTTGTCGGTGCGGGGCCGATCAGGCCGGGGTTTGCGTGGGATGGCCGGGCTCATCGGTGTCGTCCTCAGGGGCGGGTTCGTCGGTGGCGGGCGCGCCAGCGCCCTCCTCGGTCGGCACCGGCAACTGCGCCGCCGCCAGGCTCTCGAAATCGAGCGAGCCCAGCGACGATTCCTGCACCTCGCTGGCCTCCAGCGGGGGCAACTGGTCGAGCGAGCTCAGGCCGAGGTCGTCCAGGAACTGCCGCGTAGTGGCAAACAGCGCCGGGCGGCCCACCGTTTCGCGGTGGCCGATCACCTCGACCCAGCCGCGGTCCTCGAGCTGCTTGAGGATCATCGAGTTGATGGTGACGCCACGGATGTCTTCCATGTCGCCGCGCGTCACGGGCTGGCGGTAGGCGATGATGGCCAGCGTCTCCAGCGTGGCGCGTGAGTAGCGCGGCGGCTTCTCGGGGTGCAGGCGGTCGAGGTAGTGGCGCATCTCGGGCCGGCTCTGAAAGCGCCAGCCGGTGGCCACGGACACCAGCTCCACACCACGGCCGGTCCATTCGAGCTGGAGCTCGGCCAGCAGGGACTTGAGGGTGTCGGCCGCAAGTTCGCCGTCGAACAGCACCGAGAGTTCGCGCACCGTCATGGGCTGCGCGGCGCAGATCAGGGCCGTCTCAAGGACACGCTTGGCATCCGTGGTGTTCATGGTGGTCTTGGTCGCTCGGCGCCGGGGCCGCGAAAAATGGGCTCTGGGTGGGCGCTGGCCCGGGGGGAAAGCACCTGGCCGCAGGTCGCGGCACAGGCCGCGGGGAAGGCTCGCCTGCGCGGACGGATCAGTCGATCAGCCCCTGGCCGGCAGGGGGCGGATTGTACCGGAGCCCCCCGGCCGCCAAGGCCGAGGCCAGGTCCGCGGGCGGGTCGCGCCAGAAGGCCAGCGGCGCGCCGGAAACGGGGTGTGACAGACGCAGGGAAACCGCGTGCAGCGCCTGGCGCTGCAGGCCCCACAGCGGGCGCCCCCCGTAGAGCGCGTCGCCCACCAGGGGGTGCCCCAGCCAGGCCATGTGCACGCGGATCTGGTGTGTGCGGCCGGTGTGCAGCTTGCACGCCACCAGCATGGCTTCTGCGGTGGCGTCGAGGGACAGGAAATCGCTGTGGGCGGGCTTGCCCAAGCCCTCTGCCACCACCGCCATGCGCAGGCGGTTGCGCGTGTCGCGGCCGATGGGTTCGTGCACGCTGCGCAGGCCTGGCTGGCGCCAGGCGCCGTGCGCGATGGCCAGGTACTGGCGCCCCACCTCGCGCGCCGCGATGGCCTTGACCAGCGCCTGCATGGCCTGGCGCGACTTGGCCACCAGCATCAGCCCCGAGGTGTCCTTGTCGAGCCGGTGCACGATGCCCGCTCGCGGCAGCGCGGCGGCGCCTTCGTGGTGCGCCAGCAGGCCGTTGAGCAGGGTCCCGCCCCAGTGCCCGGCGGCCGGATGCACCACCAGGCCGGCGGGCTTGTCGATCACCAGCAGGTGCTCGTCCTCGAACACCACGTCCAGCGCCATGGGCTCGGCCACGAAGGCGCGGGCCTGCGGCGTGGGGCGCAGCGTGAGCTGCACGGCGTCGCCCACCGACACCTTCGTCGAGGCCTTGGTGCAGGGCTTGTCGCGCCAGAGCACCTCCCCCTCGGCCAGCAGTTGCTGCAGGTAGGAACGCGAGAACTCGGGCACCAGCGTGGCGAGCGCGCGGTCCAGCCGCCAGCCGTGCAACTCCGCGGGCACCTCGTGGCGGCGCTGCTCGGCCTGTTCGTCCCAGGTCTCGCCCTCTGGCGACACCCCCCCGGCCGATATACTGTCCGCTTCGTTCAATGAGTCCTGTTCCAGCGCCATGCCCTTGAAGTTGAGCCGCGGATTATCGGCCCCGTCCCTGGCCGCCATCGCCCTGGCGGTGCTCCTGCAGGCCTGCAGCACGACGCCGGTCGACGAGACCATCGGCTGGAGCCCGAACCGCCTGTACACCGAGGCCGTGGATGAGCGGGACGCCGGCAACTTCGAACGCGCCGTCACGTTGTTCGAAAAGCTCGAAGGCCGGGCCGCCGGCACGCCGCTGGCGCAACAGGCCCAGCTCGACAAGGCCTACACCCAGTACCGTGGCGACCAGCCCGCGCAGGCCCTGGCCACGCTGGACCGCTTCATGCGCCTGCACCCGGCCAGCCCCGCGCTCGACTACGCGCTGTACCTCAAGGGTCTGGTCAACTTCAACGACAACCTCGGCCTCTTCGGCGCGCTCGCGCGGCAAGACCTGTCCGAGCGCGATCAGAAGGCGGCCAAGGAGTCCTTCGAGGCCTTCCGCGAGCTCAGCACGCGCTTCCCCGAGTCGCGCTACACCCCCGACGCGGTGGCGCGCATGCGCTACGTGGTGAACTCGCTCGCGCAGTACGAAGTGCACGTGGCGCGGTACTACTACACCCGCGGCGCCTATGTGGCCGCCATCAACCGCGCCCAGTCCGCCCTGACTGACTATGTCGATGCGCCCGCGCTCGAAGAGGCCCTGTTCCTCATCATCCGCTCGTACGACGCCCTGGGCATGCCCCAGCTGCGCGACGACGCCGAGCGCGTGATGCGCGCGAGTTACCCGGACAGCGAGTACCTCACCAGCGGCGTCAAGAAGAAGTCGGGCGATCCGTGGTGGAAGGTCTGGTGAGCGCACCCAGCTCATCGAGCCAGGCCTGAACCTCTCCCTCGCTGTCCAGCCAGCGGCAGGCAGGCAGCGAAGCCAACAGGGCAGCGCCGTAAGCGCGCCGGCGCAGGCGCACGTCACCGATCACGATCAGTCCCCGATCGCCCGCGCGGCGGATCAGGCGCCCGGCGCCTTGCCGCAGTGCCATGGCGGCATCGGCCAGTTGCACCGAGGTGAACGGATCGGCCCCGATCGCGCGGGCGCGCTCAAGGCGCCGCTGCAGCCAGGGGTCGTCGGGCGGGGCGAAGGGCAGCTTGTCGATCACCAGCAGTTGCAGGGCCTCACCCGGCACGTCGATGCCTTGCCACAAGGCGCCGCTGGCCACCACGACCGTGGGCGCGCCGGGGCCTGCACCCCGCAGGGCCTGCAGCGCCGCGTGCGTGGGCTTGTCGCCCACCAGCAGCACCCGCCAGCCTGGCCGGCCCCGCGCCTGCAGGGCCTGCGCCAGGCGCTGCGCCGCGCGGCGCGTGGTCGCCAGCACCAGGCAGCGCCCGCCCAATCGCTCGATCCACGGCACGATCCGTTCGGCCAAGGCCTGCGAGTGCGTGGCCTCGGCGGGCTCGGGGAGGTCATCGGGCACGTACAGCGCGGCGGCGCCGGGGTCTTCGTCGGGCGAGCGCAGGCGCAGCGTGCGCGGTCGCCAGGCGGGGTCGACAGCCAAGGCTTCCCGGTGCCACTGCAGGGCCTCATCCTGCCCCAGCGTGGCCGAGGCGTGCACCACGCTGCGGGCCCCCAGTGGCGCGCCCGTGGCCAGCGCGTGCGCAGCCTGCACATCGCTCGCCGCCGCAGGGCGCAGGCAGGCCCAGTCTTCATGTGATTGCCAGTCCAGCCAGACCGCCGACGGCTCGCCGGTGCTCAAGAGCGTGTGCAACACCGCTGCCGCCCCCCGGGTTCGCTCCAACAGCCGCCCCAGGCGCGGATCGGCGTCCGCACTGGCTCGCAGCGCGGCCTGCGCGGCAGCGACCGCCGTGGCCAGGCGCCACGGCGCCTGGCGATCGTTCAACGGCCAAGCCTGGCGGCCTTCGCGCGGCACCGCGGCCCCCAGGGCCTGGGCCAGGCCGCGCGTGGCCGCCTGCCCATCGTGCGCCAGCAGCCGCCAGGCCTGCAGGCCGCGCAGCGGCCCGTCGGCCAGGGCGGCAAGGTCCGCCCACAGACGCTGCAGTCGGGCGTGCTCGATCACCTCGGCGTCAAGCCGCGCGCGCAGGCCGTGCAGGGCGTGCGCCTCGTCGAACACCACCACGTCCACCTCGGGCAGCAGACGGGGCCACCCGCGCGTCTGCCTCTGCAGTTCAGCCAGCCACACGTGGTGGTTGATCACCACCACGTCGGCCGCCTGCGCCGCGCGGCGCGCGCGCTCCACGTGGCAGTCGGCCCAGCGGGCGCAGGCCTGGCGTGTGCAGTTCTCGCTGGTGGACGTGACGCGGCCGTGCAGGCCGGCGATCGCGTCCACGCCGGCCACCTGGTCCAGATCGCCGTCGCCGCCGCGCTCGGCCCAGAGCAGCAGCTCGCGCAGCCAGGCGTGTTCGGCCGGCGCGCCCATGCGCGGGCCCCCGTCCACCGCGGCCTGCAGGCGGGCCAGGCACACGTAGCGCCCCCGACCCTTGAGCACCGCCACCCGCACCGCCAGACCCGTCGCACTGGCCAGGCGCGGCAAATCGCGCTCGGCCAGCTGGCGCTGCAGCACGTGGGTGCTGGTGGAGACGACTGCGCGGCGGCCCGACAGCAGCCAGGGCAAGAGGTAAGCCACGGTCTTGCCGCTGCCGGGCGGCGCCTCCACCAGCAGCGCGCCTCCCTCTTCCACGGTCTGGGCCACGGCCTGCGCCATCGCGGCCTGGGCGTCGCGGACGCGCCACTCGGGCCAGGCGCGGGCCAGCGCGCCGTCGCCCGCGAGCGCCTGCGCCACGCGGGCGACGAGCCCGCTCATGCGCCGGCCACCCGGGGATAAATGGATACCATTGCGTCCACCGCGCCCCCGCCGCTCCAACCGTTCGAATCCATATGAGCAAAGGCTATCGCATCCTGGCATCGACCGGCATCCACAAGGGTGACCGCGACTACCAGCAGGACCAGGTCGAGCTGATGCAGCACGTGCGCATCCCCAACTGCCTGTTGGCCGTGCTGGCCGACGGCATGGGCGGGCGAAGCGGCGGACGCAAGGCGTCCGACCAGGTGATGCTCACGGCGCGCCAGCTCTTCAACCGCTTCGACCCCGAGACCGACGACCCGCGCGCCCTGCTCAAGCAGATCGTCAACGAGTCGCACATGGTCATCAAGCTGACCGCGGTGTCGGCCGAGCAGGAGCCGCACAGCACCGTCGCGGCCTTCCTGCTGCTGCCCAACGGCGAAAGCCACTGGGTGCACGCGGGCGATTCACGCGTCTACCACTTCCGCCAGGGCAAGCTGCTTCACCGCACCACCGACCACTCCTACGTGCAGACCCTGGTGAACCAGGGCGAGCTCACCGAACAGGAAGCCCTGGACCACCCGCACGCCAACATCCTGATGGGCTGTCTGGGCACCGAGAACGACCCGCCGATCGACCTGCACGCCGTCCCCAAGCTCAACGCCGGCGACGCGCTCATGGCCTGCAGCGACGGCATCTGGCATTACTTCTCGCCCGAAGAACTGGCCAGCACCATCGCCATGCTCTCGCCGCGCGAGGCCTGCGAGTTCCTGATCCAGAAGGCGCGCACGCGGGCGCGGGGCACCGGGGACAACCTCTCGCTGGTGGTGGTGAAGCTTGATCCGCTGATCTGAGCGCCGGGCTCAGGTCAGCGCCGTGTCCACCACGCGGTGCGGCAGCGCCAGGTACTCCTGCGACTGCATTTCCGTCAACCGCGACACCGTGCGCGGAAACTCGTGCGACAGCGGGCCTTCGAGGTACAGCTCCTCCGGCGGCACCGCAGCCGACATCACCAGCTTGCAGCAGCGGTCGTAGAGCACGTCCACCAGCCAGGTGAAGCGCCGCGCCTCCGAGGCCATGCGCACCGACATCTGCGGCACGTTGGACAGCAGGACCGTGTGGAACTCGCTCGCGATCTCCAGGTAGTCGTTTTGCGAGCGCGGCCCGCCGCACAGCGTGCGGAAGTCGAACCAGATCACGCCACCCGCGCGCCGCACCGCCTGGATCTGGCGCGACTCGATGCCCATCACCGGGTTCAGATCACCCGCTTCCGCGAGCTGGTTGAAGGTGGCCTCCATCGCGGCCTCGGCCTCCGGCCCCAGCGGCGTGTGGTACAGCGCGATGTGCGTCAGCGTGCGCTGGCGGTAGTCGGTGCCGTTGTCCACGTTCACCACCTCCAGCCGCTCCTTCAGCAAGCCGATCGCGGGCAGGATGCGGTCGCGGTGCAGGCCGTCGGGGTAGAGCTGATCGGGATGGAAGTTGGAGGTGGTGACGAAGCCCACGCCGTTGCGGAACAGCGAGTCCAGCAGGCGGTGCAGGATCATCGCGTCCGTCACGTCGGCCACGTGGAACTCGTCGAAGCAGATCAGCTTGTAGCGCTTGGCGATGCGCTCGCCCAGCACGTCCAGCGGGTTCTGCGTGCCCTGCAGGTCGCGCAGTTCGCGGTGCACCTCACGCATGAACTCGTGGAAGTGCAGGCGCGTCTTGCGCTTGAGCGGCACGGCCTGGAAGAAGCACTCCATGAGGAAGCTCTTGCCGCGCCCCACCCCGCCGAACATGTAGACACCGCGCGGGATGTCGGGCCGGTTGATGAGCTTCTTCAGTGCGTTGGAGCGCTTGCTCTTGTAGTGCGCCCACTCGTTCGCGCAGCGCTCCAGCGCGTCCACGGCCCGCAGTTGGGCCGGGTCGGGCGTGTAGCCGCGCTCCTTGAGCGCGGCCTCGTAGGCACTGCGAACGCTCAAGGCGGTGTCAGAAGTTCAGCGTGCGCTTGTCGACGGCCAGCGCGGCTTCCTTCGTCGCCTCGGACAGCGAAGGGTGCGCGTGGCAGATGCGCGCGATGTCCTCGGCGCTGGCCTTGAACTCCATCGCCACCACGGCCTCCGAGATCAGCTCGCTGGCCATGGGCCCCACGATGTGCACGCCCAGGATCTCGTCCGTCGCGGCGTCGGCCAGGAACTTGACCATGCCGGTCGTGTCACCCAGCGCGCGCGCGCGGCCGTTGGCCATGAAGGGGAAGGTGCCGGCCTTGTAGGCGGCACCGCGGGCCTTCAGCTGCTGTTCGGTCTCACCCACCCAGGCGATCTCGGGGCTGGTGTAGATCACCCAGGGGATGGTGTTGAAGTTCACGTGACCGTGCTGGCCCGCGATGCGCTCGGCCACCGCCACGCCCTCTTCCTCGGCCTTGTGCGCGAGCATGGGGCCGCGCACCACGTCGCCGATGGCCCAGACGCCCGGCAGGTTGGTGCGGCAGTCGCCGTCCACCACGATGGCCCCGCGCTCGTCGAGCTGCAGGCCCACGCCCTCGGCGTTGAGGCCGATGGTGTTGGGCACGCGGCCGATGGAGACGATGAGCTTGTCCACCTCCAGCGTCTGCGCTTCGCCCTTGGCGTTGGCGTAGGCGATGGACACGCCCTTCTTCGAGGCCTTGACCTCGCCGACCTTGACGCCCAGTTCGATCTTCAGGCCCTGCTTGTCGAAGGCCTTCTTCGCTTCCTTGGCGATCTGCTCGTCCACGGCACCCAGGAAGGTGGGCAGGGCTTCGAGCACCGTCACCTCGGCACCCAGGCGGCGCCAGACCGAGCCCATCTCCAGGCCGATCACGCCCGAGCCGATCAGGCCCAGCTTCTTCGGCACGGCGCCGACGCGCAAGGCACCGTCGTTGGAGAGGATGTTTTCCTCGTCAAAGGGGACGCCAGGCAGCGCACGCGCGTTGGAGCCGGTGGCCACGATGACCTGCTTGCCGGTGAGCGTCTCGTCGCCCGCCTTGACCTCATAGCCGCCTTCGGCCGCTTTCACGAATGCGCCGCGGCCGTGGAAGAAGGTGACCTTGTTCTTCTTGAAGAGGAACTCGATGCCCTTGTTGTTCTGCTCGACCACCTGGTCCTTGCGCTTGAGCATCTGGCCCACGTCGAGGCTCAGGCCCTTGACCTCGATGCCGTGCTCGGCGAAGTGCTTGCCCGCGTGCTCGTAGTGCTCGGACGACTGCAGCAGCGCCTTGGACGGGATGCAGCCCACGTTGGTGCAGGTGCCGCCCAAGGCGGGCCCGCCTTTGGCGTTCTTCCACTCGTCGATGCAGGCAACCTTGAAGCCGAGTTGCGCGGCGCGGATGGCGGCGATGTACCCACCGGGGCCGCCGCCGATGACGATGACGTCGAATTGCTGGCTCATCGTGTGGTCCTCAGATGTCGAACAGCAGGCGCGCGGGGTCTTCCAGCGCTTCCTTCATGGCGACCAGGCCCAGCACGGCCTCGCGGCCGTCGATGATGCGGTGGTCGTACGACATGGCGAGGTAGTTGATCGGGCGGATCACGATCTGGCCGTTCTCCACCACGGCGCGGTCCTTGGTGGCGTGCACGCCCAGGATGGCCGACTGCGGCGGGTTGATGATCGGCGTGGACAGCATGGAGCCGAACACACCGCCGTTGCTGATGGAGAAGGTGCCGCCCGACATCTCTTCGATGCCCAGCTTGCCGTCCTTGGCCTTCTGGCCGTACTCGGCGATCTTCTTCTCGACGTCGGCGAAGCTCATCTGGTCGGCGTTGCGCAGGATGGGCACCACCAGGCCGCGCGGCGAGCCCACGGCAATGCCGATGTCGAAGTAGCCGTGGTAGACGATGTCATTGCCGTCGACCGAGGCGTTGAGCACCGGGTACTTCTTGAGCGCATGCACCGCGGCCTTGACGAAGAAGCTCATGAAGCCCAGCTTGACGCCGTGCTCCTTCTCGAACTTCTCCTGAAACTTCTTGCGCATCTCCATCACCGGGGCCATGTTGACCTCGTTGAAGGTGGTGAGGATGGCGTTGGTGGACTGCGACTGCAGCAGGCGCTCGGCGATGCGGGCGCGCAGGCGCGTCATGGGCACGCGCTCTTCGGGGCGATCGCCCAGGTTCGGGCCGGCCACCTGGACCTGCGGCAGGGCCTTGGTGGGGGCGCCCGTGGGAATGGCCACGGGCGCGGCCACCTTGGGCGCGGCCACGGCGGCGAGCACGTCGCCCTTGGTCACGCGGCCGTCCTTGCCGGTGCCGGCCACGGAACCCGCGGCCAGGCTGTTGTCCGCCATCAGCTTGGCGGCGGCGGGCATGGCCACACCGGCCTTGCTGGTGGACGCGGCCGCAGCAGCGGCAGCGGCAGGCGCCGGGGCCGGCGTGGGCGCGGCGGCGGGAGCGGGCGCCGCCGCGGCGGCACCGGCCACAGCGGCCGTGTCGATGCGCGCGATCACCTGGTCGGCGACCACGGTGGCGCCGTCGGCCTGCAGGATTTCGGTGATCACGCCACCCGCGGGGGCCGGGGTTTCCAGCACGACCTTGTCGGTCTCGATCTCGATCAGGATCTCGTCGGCGGACACCGCCTCACCGACCTTCTTTTTCCACTGCAGCAGCGTGGCCTCGGCCACCGATTCGGACAACTGCGGGACTTTGACTTCAACGATTGCCATGTTCTGTTCCGTGCGTTCGTTCTAGGGGAGAGCGTCGGGCGCGTGGTGGCGCGAGCGCGAGGCCGCGCGCCCGACAGACTGTCTTTACTTGGTGAGGATGAAGCCCTTGAGCTTGCCGAAAGCGGCGTCGATCAGTTGCTTCTGCTGCTCCTGGTGCAGGTGGGCGTAACCCACCGCCGGCGAGGCCGAGGCCGCGCGGCCGGCGTAGCCCAGCTTCTGGCCGTCGAGCATGTTCTCGTGGATGTAGTGCTGCACGAAGAACCAGGCGCCCTGGTTCTGCGGCTCGTCCTGGCACCACACGATGTCGACCGCGTTGGGGTAGCGCTTGAGCTCTGTGCTGAAGGCCTTGTGCGGGAAGGGGTAGAGCTGCTCGACGCGGATGATCGCCACGTCCTCGCTGCCCTTTTCCTCGCGCTTCTTGACCAGGTCGTAGTACACCTTGCCCGAGCAGGCGATCACGCGCTTGACCTTGGCGGCGTTCTTCACCACCTCGGCGTTCTGCTCGGGAATCACCGTCTGGAAGCCGCCCTTGGTGAACTCGGACAGCGGCGAGGTGGCGTCCTTGTTGCGCAGCAGGCTCTTGGGCGTGAACAGCACCAGCGGCTTGCGGAAGGGGCGCACCATCTGGCGGCGCAGCACGTGGAAGATCTGGCTGGCGGTGGTGGGCTGCACCACCTGCATGTTGGTGTCGGCCGCCAATTGCATGAAGCGCTCCAGGCGGGCCGAGCTGTGCTCGGGCCCCTGCCCTTCGTAGCCGTGCGGCAGCATCATGGTGATGCCATTGACGCGGCCCCACTTCACTTCGCCGGAGGCGATGAACTGGTCGATCACCACCTGCGCGCCGTTGACGAAATCACCGAACTGCGCTTCCCAGATCACCAGGGTGTTCGGGTCGTTCGAGGCGTAACCGTATTCGAAGCCCAGCACCGCCTCCTCCGACAGGATGGAGTCGATGACCACGAACGGGGCCTGGTTCTCGGCCACGTTCTGCAGCGGAATGTAGGTGCCCTCGTCGTACTTCTCGCGGTTCTGGTCGTGGATGACCGCGTGGCGGTGCGTGAAGGTGCCGCGGCCACAGTCCTCGCCCGACAGGCGCACGGGGAAGCCGCTGGCCACCAGCGAGGCGAAGGCCATGTGCTCGCCCATGCCCCAGTCCACCGGGATGTCGCCACGGGCCATGGCCGCGCGATCGGCGTAGACCTTCTTCACCAGCTGGTGCGGCGTCACGGTGTCGGGGATGGTGGTGATGCGCTCGGCCAGGCGGTTCCACTCGGTCAGCGGGATCGCGGTGTCGGCGCTGTCGGTCCACTTCTTGCCCAGGTAGGGGCTCCAGTCGACGGCGAACTTGCTCTTGAAGTTGGTGAGCACCGGGTCCACCGTGTGGCGGCCCTCGTCGAGCGCGGCACGGTAGGTCTTGACCATGTCATCGCCCAGCGTGTCGCCCAGACCCTGGGCCGCGAGGCGGTCGGCGTAGAGCTTGCGCGTGCCGGGGTGGGCCGCGATCTTCTTGTACATCAGCGGCTGGGTGAGCGAGGGCGTGTCCTGCTCGTTGTGGCCCAGCTTGCGGAAGCACACGATGTCGACCACCACGTCCTTCTGGAAGGTCATGCGGAAGTCGAGCGCGAGCTGGGTGGCGAACACCACGGCCTCGGGGTCGTCGCCGTTCACGTGCAGCACGGGCGATTCGATCATCTTCACGATGTCCGAGCAGTACAGCGTGGAGCGGCTGTCGCGCGGGTCGGAGGTGGTGAAGCCGATCTGGTTGTTGATGACCAGATGCACCGTGCCGCCGGTGGAGTAGCCACGCGTTTCGGCCAGTGCCAGGGTTTCCATCACCACGCCCTGGCCGGCAAAGGCGGCGTCGCCGTGCACCAGCACGGGCAGCACCTGCTTGCCCAGCGGGTCGCCACGGCGGTCCATGCGGGCGCGCACCGAGCCCTCGACCACCGGGTTCACGATCTCCAGGTGCGAGGGGTTGAAGGCGAGCGAGAGGTGCACCGGGCCACCGGCCGTGGACACGTCGGAGCTGAAGCCCTGGTGGTACTTCACGTCGCCGGCGGGCAGGTCTTCGGGCGCGGTGTGGTCGAACTCGGCGAACAGGTCCTTGGGCATCTTGCCCAGGATGTTGACCAGCACGTTCAGGCGGCCGCGGTGGGCCATGCCGATGACGATTTCCTGGATGCCGGCCTTGCCGGCCTGCTGCACCAGTTCGTCCATCGAGGCGATGAAGCTCTCACCGCCCTCGAGCGAGAAGCGCTTCTGACCGACGTACTTGGTGTGCAGGAAACGCTCGAGGCCTTCGGCGGCGGTCAGGCGATCCAGGATGTGCTTCTTCTTCTCGGCGTTGTAGCTCGGGCGCGAGCGCGTCGTCTCGAGCTTTTCCTGCCACCAGCGCTTCTGGTTCTGGTCGGTGATGTAGTTGTACTCGGCGCCCACGGAGCCGCAGTAGGTTTCACGCAGCGCGTTGAGCAGGTCGCGCAGCGACATGGTCTCGCGGCCGAAGAAGGTGTTGCTGGTGTTGAACACCGTCTCGTAATCGGCGTCGGTGAAACCGTAGAACGAGGGCTCGAGTTCGGGGATGTGGGGGCGCTCGGCGCGCTTGAGCGGATCCAGGTCGGCCCAGCGGGCGCCGACGTTGCGGTAAGCGGCAATGAGCTGCTGCACCGCCACGCGCTTGCGGCCCAGGTCGGAATCGGCACCGGAGGCGACGACCACCGTGGTCCCGCCCTGCTTCGCGCGCTCGGCGAAGGCGTTGATGACCGGCAGGTGCGGAACGTCCTTGGCGTTGCTGCCATCGACGGCGGGAACGTGCTGCAAGGCGTCGAAGTATTCCCGCCAGTTGTCGGGCACGCTCGTGGGGTTGGCGAGGTAGTTCTCGTACATCTCTTCCACGTACGGCGCGTTGCCGCCGAAGAGATACGAGTTGCCCTGGTAGGCAACGTAGATGTTGCCCGCGTTCGATGGGGTATCGCTCATGGATCCGCTGACCTCCGTCTTCCTCGGGAAGACATTAGCTGGTTAAGACAACCTTCCGCGACACGGCTGGACCGGTTGGCGGATGCGACAGTGCTTGGAAGGACCTGACTGCGGACGGCATTGTGCCACCGCCCCGAGCCAAGGGGGGCGATGATGGGCCAATGCCCACGTCGATACTGTGACGGGTGGTGAAAAACGGGCCCGTTCAGGGCACCGCGCGCGGCGACAGCCGCTCGGACGCCGGCACCGAGGCCGGCTCGTCCATCTCGATCGCGATCTGGGTGCACACGGTGCGGCACAGCATCACGGCCTTTTCGCTCTGCACCCGGTAGAACACCTGCGTACCATCCTTGCGCTTGGCCAGCACGCCCGAGCGGTAGAGCAGATTCAGGTGCTGCGAGAGGTTGGGCTGGGTCGTGTCGATCTCGCGCAACAACTGGGAAACCGACTTCTCCTGGTCGCACAGGGCGCTGAGGATGCGCAGCCGCATGGGGGTGGAGAGCACGCCGAAGAGTTCGGCGGCGAGCTCGAAGACCCGCCCTTTCTCGACCTGGGCATCACTGGCGATCATGTCGGCCATGGCATACGCGCTTGGTTGGAAATATAAGCATGCATGATATCGCCCGGCCCGGCGCGCGCGCCCCTGGCCTGGGGGTAACTCCTTGTCACGCCAGGAGATCCCGGATCTGCTGCAACGCACCAGGGTCGTCCATGGTGGTCAGGTCGCCCGGGTCGCGTCCCTCGCACACCGCCTGGATGGCGCGGCGCAGCAGCTTGCCGCTGCGGGTCTTGGGCAGCAACGAGACGAAACGCACACGCGCCGGCCGCGCCACGGCGCCGAGCTGCGCGTCCACCTGCTTCATGATGTCGCCTTCCAGCCTGAGCTGGGCGTTCGTATCGCCCAGCGCCGAGGCGTCCTTGGCCACCACGAAGGCCATGGCCACCTGGCCCTTGAGCGAATCGGCCACGCCCACCACCGCCACCTCGGCCACGTTGGGGTGGCTGGCGATGCTCTCCTCGATCTCGCGCGTGCCCAGGCGGTGGCCGGCCACGTTGATCACGTCGTCCGTGCGGCCCAGGATGTAGTAGTAGCCGTCGGCGTCGCGGATGCCCCAGTCGAAGGTGGAATAGACCATCTTGCCCGGGATGCTCTTCCAGTAGGTGTTGACGAAGCGCGCGTCGTCGCGCCACACGGTCTGCATGAAGCCGGGCGGCGTGGGGCCTTCGATCACCACCACGCCCTTTTCATCGGCGCCGGTCAGTTCCTCGCCGGTGGATTCGTGCAGCAGCTTCACGCGGTAGCCGTACATGGGCACGCCCGGGCTGCCGAACTTGCTGGGCTGGCGCTGCACGCCGTTGGCAACGGTCAGGATCGGCCAGCCCGACTCGGTCTGCCAGTAGTTGTCGATGATGGGCACGCCCAGGCCGTCGGCGATCCAGCGCGCCGTGGGCTCGTCCAGCGGCTCGCCCGCCAGGAAGAGCGCCTTCAGGCTGGAGAGGTCGTACTGCTTCAGGTAGGCCGGGTCCTGCTTCTTGAGGACGCGCACCGCCGTGGGCGCGCTGAACATCACCGTGACCTTGTATTTCTCGACCAGCTTCCACCAGATGCCGCCGTCGGGGCGAATCGGCAGGCCCTCGTACATGATGGTCGCCATGCCCGCGATCAGCGGCCCGTAGACGATGTAACTGTGGCCCACCACCCAGCCGATGTCGCTGGTGGAGAAGTAGGTCTCGCCCGGCTCGCCCATGAAGATGTGCTTGATGCTGGCCGCCAGCGCCACTGCGTAGCCGCCCACGTCGCGCTGCACGCCCTTGGGTTTGCCGGTGGTGCCGCTGGTGTAGATGGTGTAGCTGATGTCGGTCGACTCCAGCCAGGCGCAGGGCACCTGGGCGTTCAGGTGCTGTTCGCGCAGGGCGGCGTAGTCGTGGTCGCGGCCTGCCACCCTTTCCATGGGCGCCATGCCACGGTCCACCAGCAGCACCGCGGCGGGCTTGTGCTTCGCCAGGGCGATGGCTTCGTCGAGCAACGGCTTGTAGGCCACCACCTTGCCGCCGCGCGAGCCGGCGTCGGCGCTGACGATGGCCACGGGCGTGGCGTCGTCGATGCGGCTGGCCAGCGAATGGCTGGCGAAGCCACCGAACACCACCGAATGGATGGCACCGATGCGCGCGCAAGCCAGCATGGCGAAGGCGGCCTCGGGGATCATGGGCATGTAGATGAGCACGCGGTCGCCGCGCTGAACCCCCTGGGCGAGCAGGATGGCCGCCATGCGCTGCACCTCGGCGTGCAGTTCCTCGAAGCTGTAGATGCGTTCGACGTCGGTCTCGGTGGACACGAAGATCAGCGCGTTCTGCTTGGCGCGGTCCTTCAGGTGCCGATCCACCGCGTTGTGGCAGAGGTTGGTCTGTCCGCCCTCGAACCAGTGCACGAACGGCGGCTTGTCGTCGTTGCACACCCGGGTGAAGGGCCGGTGCCAGTCGATCAGGCGGGCCTGCTCGGTCCAGAACCCCTCGGGGTCGTCGATCGAGCGGCGGTGGAAGTCGGCGTAGGACATGCGTGTCTCCTCGGGTGGCCCACCGGTTGGCGGCTCGTTCTGAATTCTTAATTATGGGGAGACGGCTTGCGTGGGGCTGACGGGGCTTACCCGGGCCTGGGCACTCGCGCGCCTGAAGGTTTGGCACAAGGGGCGGCCCGCCGGAGGAACGCTGAGTGCCTTGCCACCCTTTCAGCAGATCAGCAGGCTGTCGTCGATGGTGAAGCCCGATCTGCACGGTGCGCCAAGCACACCTGATCGACGACGTCGTCCCGCAGGGTGGCGCCACGCTGGCGCTGGCGCGGTCGCACCGGATGCCGGGCGAGGCGCTCCGCACACTGCGCGTCGCGCTGAAATCGCCCGGTGACGTGCAAGCGGCCCTTCGCGTCAGTGACACGGAAATCGTGGAGATGTCGGGGAAAGCCGGCGACGTGTTTCTGATGGACATGCGGGTTCTGCACACGCCGTCCATCAACGCGTCGAAAAACCTCCGGATGATGGCGACCACCCGCTTCCTGCTGCGCGGGTAGCCGGGGCGGCCGGGTTCGAATCGTCCTACTTGATCAGCCCCTGCACCGCCTTGAACTCGGGGTGCTCCGCCGTGCGCAGCCACTCGAAGGCGACCATCTCCGTCGTCAGCAACTCGGCGCCCGCCCCGGCCAGCCGGTCGAAGGCCGCGTCGCGGTTGCGTTCGGTGCGCGAGCCGCAGGCGTCCGTCACCACCCAGACCTCGAATTCCTGCTCCAGCAGCTCCAGCGCGGTCTGCATCAGGCAGACATGGGCCTCGCAGCCGGCGATGACGATGCTGGGGCGCTCGGCCTCGCGCGGGGCCTGGGCGCGTTCCTTCTGCAGGTGCTTGGGCAGGCTGCGCACGTTGCCGCCCTGGGGCCGCGCGGGCGGGCGCAGCCAGTCGGCCAGGCCATCGGCCACGGCGCTGAAATGCATCTTGGCCAGGGTGCGGCGGCACAGGTCGCGCAGCTCGGGCGGGTGGGTGCCCAGCTTGTCGGGGTTCTGCTCGGTGCCCCACGCCGGCACCCCGAAGGCCTGGGCCAACTTCGCCAGGCGCACGGCGTTGGCCAGCACGAGCGGGCCTTCGTGAATGGCGGGCATGAGGCGGGGCTGGTAATCCACCAGCACCAGCTGGGAGTCGTCGGCGTCGAGCAGCATGGCGATCAGGGAAGCGGTTGAGCGGGCCGTTGGCCCGGGAATCCGGCCGGCGCGCGGGCCGGTCGGCGAAAGCGGATCACTCGGCGAACAGGTCGCGCTGCGGCAGGGCGCGGCCGGGCGCGGTGGGGTCGAAGCGCTCGACCAGGCGGTCCACGTACTGCGCGAACAGGGCCTCGGCCGCCTGCCCGAACAGCCGGATGCGGCCGGTGTGCTTGAGCAGCAGCAGCCCCATGCCGTGCGCGAACAGGGCGGCATTCTCGCGCGCCGCGGCATCGGGCGGCAGGCCCAGGTCCTCCAGGGCCTGCTCGCAGGGGCGCAGGGCCTCCAGCAGGCGTTCGTTCAACGCCCGGTCCAGCTCATGGGTCAGTCCGTGCGGGGCCAGTCCGTTGACGAGGTAGAAGCCCAGGTCCAGGTCGCGCGGGTTGCTGGCGTAGAAGCCGAACCAGGCCTGGGCCTTGGCTGTCAGGGCCTTGCCGGGCTGCGCCTTGGCCGCCCGCGCGGCCTGCACCTCGGCCTGCAGGCGGTCCAGCGACTCGGCCAGCAAGGCACCGTAGATGGCCTCCTTGCTGTCGAAGTAGCTGTACAGCGCCCCGGCGGTGTACCCGGCCTCGCGCGCGATCTCGCGGATGCTGGCGCCCTCCACCCCCTTGTCGGCGAAGACGCGGCGCGCGGCGTCCAGCACGTGGGCGCGGCGCGTGTCCGACATGGCGAGCTGGCGTTGCTGGCGCAGCTCAAGCTGGCGCTGGGCTTCGGCCTGGTCGGCCGCGCTGGGCAGGGGGCGAAGCTCGTCGAGGTGCACGTTCATGGCGCGCAGTGTAGCCAGGGAATCGAACCGGGTTTGATTTGATGAACTCTTGTCAAACAATTGAACACTGTTTAATCTTTTGAGGCAAGAGGAAGGGTTTCAACGCCCCACGATCCCAACAACAGGAGACAAATCCATGAACACCACGGCACCCGTTCGAACGCTGATGACGGGCGAGGACTACCGCGAGTCGCTGCGGCGCGCCCGTCCCCGGGTGAGCGTGGACGGACGCTGGGTGGAGAGCGTGGCCGACGACCCGGCGTTGCGACCGGGCATCAATGCGGTGGCGCTGACCTACGACTTCGCCCACCGGCCGGAGTACGCGCCGCTGATGACGGCCACGCAGCACACCAGCGGGCGCACGGTGAACCGCATGACCCACCTGTCCACCAGCGCGGGCGACCTGCTCAACAAGCTGGAGGCCGTGCGCCTGATCTGCCAGGAAACCGGCTGCGCCCAGCGCTACCTCACGCACGACGCGCTGCACGCCATCGCCCAGCTCAGCGCCCGGCTGGACGACGCCACCGGCCGGCGCGAGCACGGCGAGCGCTTCCTGGACTACCTGCACCGCGTGCAGGACCAGGACCTGACCCTGGGCGTGGCCATGACCGACGCCAAGGGCGACCGCAGCCGCCGCCCGCACCAGCAGGCCAACCCCGACACCTACCTGCACATCGTCGAACGCAAGCCCAACGGCATCGTCATCAGCGGCACCAAGGCCATCGTCACCGGGGCGCCCTACATGCACGAGCTGCTGGTCATGCCCTGCCGCAACATGGGCGAGGCCGACGCCGACTTCGCCGTCTGCTGCGCCGTGCCGGTGGACGCCGAGGGCCTGACCATCGTGGCCCGCCCGGCCGGGCGCCCCGGCGAGAAGCTGGAGCACGGCGACGCCCTGTTTTCGCGCCGCTTCGGGCAGAGCACCGGCGTGTGCCTGTTCGACCGCGTCTTCGTGCCCTGGGAGCGCGTGTTCCTGGCCGGCGAGTGGGAGCACTCGGGCCACCTCACCTACAGCTACGCCACCCACCACCGCCAGACCTGCATCGCCGCGCGCGCGGGCTTCGGCGACCTGCTGATCGGCGCCGGCGCGCTGATGTGCGAGGCCAACGGCTTCGACCCCGGTGCCGAGAGCCACCTGCGCGAGCAGATGGTGGAGCTGATCACCATCGTCGAGGGCTTCTACGCCTGCGGCGTGGCCGCGAGCGTCTACGGACGGCGCGACGAACACGCCGAGGTCTTCATGCCCGACCCGGTGTTCGCCAACATCGGCAAACTGCTGCTGGCGACCAAGATCTACGACATGCACCGCCTGGCGCACACGGTGAGCGGCGGCCTCATCGTCACCCTGCCCGGCCCCGACGAGGACCACAACCCCGAGACGGCGGGCCGCCTGTCCGACGTGCTGCGCGCCAGCCCCGACGTGCCCTACGAGCAGCGCATCCAGGCGGCGCGCTTCATCGAGGACCTCACCGCCGGCTACCAGGGTGGCTGGTACAGCGTCATCAGCCTGCACGGCGGCGGCTCGCCGGCCGCCATGAAGCAGGAAATCTGGCGCCACTACCCGGTGGGCGACAAGGTCGACCTGGTGGAGCGCCTGCTCGATCGCGGCCTGAGCGCCGACCCGTCGCGCGCCATCACGCGCAACCGCCAGCCCGGCCGCTGCTGCGACACGGGCTGCACCCAGCCCGGCCAAGCCGTGATGGTTGAGTTACCGACGAATACGAAAGCAACAAAATCGGCCTGAATCAAGCGCTTACGGCGCTTTTTTGAGTTGACGGAAGAGGTGCGGCGCACTACCCTCCGCGTCCATGCGTCGCTGGCTTCCCCTCCTCCTCATCGGCTGCTCGGCCGTGGCACACGCCGCGCCGCCCAGCGGGAGCTGGGAAGACATGGACACGCTGCTGGCCGACAAGGGCTTCATGGCCCGCCTGGGCGAGCAGGTGCAGCAAGCCGGCGCCACCGCCAGTCAGCAGGCCTCCAGCCTGGTGATCAACGCCCTGGCCTTCCTGGGCGTGCCCTACAGGTACGGCGGCAACACCTTCGACACCGGCTTCGACTGCAGCGGCTTCGTGCGCGCCGTGTACGAGCAATCCATGGGCAAGCTGCTGCCGCGCCGCTCCGACGAGCAGGCCGCCGCCACCCAGCCCATCGAGCGCAGCGAACTGCAACCCGGCGACCTGGTGTTCTTCAACACCCTGCGCCGCTCCTTCAGCCACGTGGGCATCTACATCGGCGACGGCAAGTTCGTGCACTCGCCGCGCGCCGGCGCGCAGGTTCGCGTGGAAGACATGCGCGTGGCGTACTGGAACAAGCGCTTCAACGGCGCGCGCCGCGTGCCGGCGGGTTCGTCTCAGGCCCAGCCCTGAGGCCCCCTGGGGCCCCCTGGGGCCGCTGATCGCCCCGCCCCATTTCCTCCATCACTCCAGGCGTATGCCCGCGTCCTTCAGGCGCCGGTGGCTCAGCCATTCCTCGGCAACGCGCCGCTCGAAGGCCGCGCGCCCGTCCGTGGCGGGCAGGTTGTCCGACGCGAGCAGCCGGTCACGGATGGCGGGGGACGCCAGCACCCGGTTGATCTCGGCGTTGAGCCGGTCCAGCAGCGCGGCTGGCGTGTCCCCCGGCGCGAACACACCGAACAGCGAACTGACATTGGCCTGCGGCAGGCCCAGCTCGGCGAAGGTGGGCACATCGGGTAGCACGTCCAGCCGCCGGGGCGCGCCCACGGCCAGCGGCTTGAAGCGGCCAGCCGCCACGTGCTGCAACTGCAGCGGCGCCACGTTGGTGGACAGCAGCTCGAACTGGCCGCCCAGCGCGTCGTTGATCTGTTGCCCGCCGCCCTTGTAGGGGATGTGGGTCACGGCGATGCCGGCGCCCGCCTGCACCTGCTCCAGAACCAGGTGCCCGGCCGTGGCCACGCCTGACGTCGCCCAGCGCAGGGCCCCGGGCCGCTCGCGGGCCTGCTGCAGCAGGTCGGCGAAACGCTCGCCCGTGAACGCCGGCGTGCCCACCAGCAGCACCGGCGTGACCATGGCGCTGGCCACCGGTGCCACGTCGCGCAGCGGGTCGAACCCGACGGGCCCCAGGTGGGGACGCAAGGTCAGCGGGCTGGTCGCTGAAAACGCCAGCGTGTGGCCGTCGGGCGCGGCACGCGCCAGCGCCTGCAGGCCCACCACGCCGCCGCCGCCCGCGCGGTTGTCCACGCGCACCGGCACGCCCAGGCGCGCGGCCAGCCCCTCGGCGATGGCACGGGCCACGCCGTCGCTGAGTCCACCGGGCGGGTAGACCACGATGAGGCGCAGCGGCCGCGCGGGCCAGGGTGGCGCGGGCCAGGCCGGCCACGACGCGGCCAGCGCCAGCCACGCGGCCATCAGTTGCCGGCGGTTCGCGCTCACCGGGGCGATCCCTTGCGGCCCCGCGCCTGGTGCCGTCGGGCCGTGTCGCGAACGATCTTGAGAAAGTGCGCGGCCGGCCCGCTCGCCTCGGCTGTGCGGTAGACCAGGGTCAGCGGTGCGTCCAGCGGCGTGCCGTCGGCCAGCGGGCGGTACGTCACCGCCTGCGGGTGCAGGCCGCGCATGGACGCCGGCACCACCGCGACGCCCGCGCCCGCGGCCACCAGGTTCAGGCTGGTCACCATGCGCTCCACCTCGGCCGCGATGCGCGGGCGGAAACCCCGCGCTTCGCACAGCGCCAGCAGATTGGCGTAGAGCCCGGGCGCGCCGGGCTGTCGCACGAGGATGAAACCCTCCTGCCGCAGGTCCGTCAGCGCCAGCCCCCGCCTGGCGCCGACGCCCGCCGCCAGCGGGTGATCCACCGGCAGCGCCACCACCACCGGCTCGCGCAGCAGCAGTTCGAAGCTCAGGTGCTCTGGCAGCGCCACCGGCACACGGATCAGCCCGCAGTGCAAGCGCCCGGCCGCCACGGCCTCGGTGATGCCGGCGGCGTGGTCCTCGCGAATGGACAGCGTGATGCCCGGCCAGGCCCGTCGACAGGCACGCAGGGCCTCGGGCGTGAAGGCGTGCGCCGCCGCCGAGCTGGTGAAGCCGACGTTGAGCAAGCCGAGTTCGCCGCGCGCCACGCGGGCCATGCGCCCTTGCATGGCGGCCATCTCGTCCACCAGTCGGCGCGCCTCCTGCTCGAACTGGCGGCCGGCGTCCGTCAGCGAGACGCCCTTGGGGTGACGCTGAAACAGCGACACGCCCAGTTCCGCCTCCAGCGCCTTGATCTGCAGGCTCAAGGGCGGCTGCTGAATGCCCAGGCGTTCGGCCGCGCGCGTCATGTGCCCGGCCTCGGCCACGGCGAGGAAGTAGCGCAGGTGCCGGAACTCCATATCGCAAAGGTATTGAAATCGGTCTTTCAGTATATTTGACGCGGGGTGGCGGCCCACCTATCGTGCGGCGGACCCGAACGACAACACCGGAGACAAGCCGTGCCCATCCGCCCCCTGGCGAGCCTCGCCCTGGCCGCCCTCGCCTGCTGCCCCCTGCACACCCTGGCCGCGCCAGGCCCCAGTGAGCCCACGCCCCGCACCTGCCCGAGCGAAGTGCCGGCCGGTGCCCGCTGCTTCACCGCCGAGGACGGTCTGGGCGGCTTCTTCTGGACCGCCCTGCCCGCCGGCTGGAAGCCCGCCACCGGCGTGCTGGTGGTGCACGCACACGGCGGCCCGGCCGACACCGGCCCGGCCCGCTTCGAGCGCGGCGAGCAAGACCTCAAGCGCTGGGCCATCACCGTCAAGGCCGGTTACGCCTGGGTGGCGCCCACGTACCGGCGCGGCGGCTTCGGCGTCAGCATGGCGGCCGAGGACACCGAGCGCGCGCGCCGCCACTTCGTGCAGCACTTCGGCGTGCCGCGCCGCACCTTGCTGCACGGGCAGAGCTATGGCGCGGGTGTCGCGTCCAAGGCGGCCGAGCTGTACGCCACCGTGGACGGCCCGAACGGCCCCACGCGCGGGCCCTACGACGGCGTGCTGCTCACCAGCGGCGTGCTGGGCGGCGGCACGCGCGCCTACGACTTCCGGCTCGACCTGCGCGTGGTCTACCAGTACGTCTGCCAGAACCACCCCAGGGCCGACGAGCCGCAGTACCCGCTGTGGCAGGGCCTGCCCATGAACGCGCGGCTCACGCGCGCCGAACTGGCCGAGCGCGTGGACGCGTGCACCGGCGTGCGCCAACCCGCCGCGCAGCGCGCGGACCGGCAGAAGGCCAACCTGGCCACCATCGTGAACGTCATCCGCATCCCCGAGCGCTCGCTCATTGCCCACCTCAACTGGGCCACCTGGCTGTTCCGCGACCTGACGCAACTGCGCCTGGATGGCCGCAACCCCTTCGACAACACGCGCGTGCGCTACCAGGGCTCGGCCGATGACGCGGCGCTGAACGCGGGCGTGCAACGCTACGCGGCCGACCCCGCCGCCGTGGCCGAACTCGCGCGCGACAGCGACCCCCAAGGCCGCATCAAGGTGCCCGTGCTGGCGCTGCACGCGGTGAACGACCCCACGGCCTTCGTCGAGCTCTCGTCGGCCTACCGCGAGATCGTGGAACGCGCGGGCAACGGCGCCCTGCTGGTGCAGACCTACAGCGACGAGTCCGAGCACAGCTACCTGAGCGAGCCGCAGTACCCGGCGCTGTTCACCGCGCTGCTGAACTGGATCGATCGCAAGGAGAAGCCCACGCCGCAGCGCGTGGCGGCGCTGTGCAAGGGCTACGAAGCGGCCTACGGCGAGGCCTGCAAGCTGCTGCCGCACTACCAGAGCCCGCCGTTGAGCCAACGTGTGCCGCCGCGCTGACCAGGGCGGAGCCGCCGGCGGCTCAGCGCGCGTCGTGGAAGCTCAGCTCCAGGCCGATGCGTTCGCCCCGTCGCACGCGGCCGATGGCGTGCCGCAGCCGCGTGCGGTAGGGTCCGCGGCTGCCCTGCACGGGCCGCGCGTCGGTGGCGATGATGGCCGCATCGCCCCATCGCAGCGGCAGCACGGCCGGACGCGACTGCAGCCGCGGGCGTTGTTCCGTGGTGACGAACTCGCCGCCCTCGAAATCGACGCCGGGCTCGGACAGCAGCGCGACCAGTTGAAGCGGGAACACCTGTTCGCCCCCGTTGCGCTGGTGCAGCAGCAGGTGGTCGTCCACGCCCAGGCGGCTCAGGTGGGATTGCCCGCGCCACTGGCCCGCCTGCCGGTTGCGCTGGACGAATTCGCTGAACGCCAACGGGTAGCGGGCCTCGACGCCCAGGGTGTGGTTCCAGCGGTTGGCGATGGTCACGAGGCGCGGGTAGAGCGCGGTGCGCCATGCCTCCAGCGACGCCGGCAGACCCGCCTCGAAGCGGAACAACTCGCCGCTCCCCAGGCCGATATCCACCAGCGGCACACGCACGGTGCCCGGGGCCGACACCCGCCGCGCCAGGCTGCGCGCCGCCTCGGCGCCCAGCCAGCCGGGCAGCAGGGCATGGCCCTCTTCGTCGAGTTGGGCCGAGATGGCCGCCCAGTCCAGGCGAATGCCGTTCACGCCTGGGCCTCACGGCGCAGCAGCTCGCGCTTGCGCTCCACCCCCCAGCGGTAGCCGGACAGGTCGCCGTCGCGCCGCACCACGCGGTGGCAGGGGATGGCCACGGCCAGGCGGTTCGCGCCGCAGGCCTGCGCCACGGCGCGCACCGCGCGCGGCGCGCCGATGCGCTCGGCGATCTCCGCGTAGCTCGCGGTCGTGCCCGGCGGGATCTCTCGCAGCGCGCGCCACACACGCTCCTGAAACGCCGTGCCACGCACGTCCAGCGGCAGTTGCAGGCCGATCGCGGGCGCCTCGATGAGGCCTACCACCTGCGCCACCCATTGTTCGAAGGCCGCGTCGCCCCCAATGAGCCGGGCCCGGGGGAACTGGTCCTGCAACTCGCGCACCAGCGCGTCCGGGTCGTCGTCGAGCAGGATCGCGCAGATGCCGCGCTGGCTCCGGGCCACGAGGATGGCGCCCAGCGAGCACTGCCCCACCGCGAAGCGGATGTCTGCGCCGGCACCGCCGGCCCGGTAGTCGCGGGCGCGCATGCCCAGCAACTGGTCGGACGCCTCGTAGAACCGGCTGTTGGAATTGAAACCCGCGCCGTAGATGGCGTCCGTGATCGAGGACTCGGGCGCACTCAGTTCCTCGCGCAGCCGGCGGGCGCGAAAGGCCGAGCCATAGGCCTTGGGCGTGAGACCCGTTTCGGCCTTGAACAGGCGGTGGAAATGGAAAGGGCTCATGCCGAGCTCGGCCGCCAGGGCGTCCAGCGGGGGCGGCGTCTCCGAGGCCTCGATCAGCCGGCAGGCGCGCGCCACCAGCCCGGCGCGCTCGGCCGCCGCGCGGGTCTGGTCGCTGCGGGCGCGGCGGCTGGGCCGGTAGCCCGCGGCCTCGGCGGCCTGGGCGGAATCGAAGAACGCCACGTTCTCGCGTCTGGGCAGGCGCGCCATCGAACTGGGCTGGGCGTAGACGCCCGTGGTGCGCACGGCGTAGACGAAGTGGCCATCGGCGGCGGCCTCCCGGGCCTGCACAGCCGCCCAGCGGGCGTCGTCGGTGTCGTAGGCGTTCATCGTGCTCATGCTCATCCTGCCTTGCGCAAGGTGAGGTTGAAACGCTGGCTGCCCAGCAGCGCATGGGGTTCGTCCTTCAGCGGCTGCACGCCGTGGTAGCGCAGGCGATCGGCGCCGCCCCAGACCACCACGTCGCCGTGCCGCAGCGGCACCTTGAGCGAGGGGCCGCTGCGCGCCAGGCCACCCCACAGGAAGGTGGCGCGCATGCCCAGCGACACCGACACGATGGGTGCGGAGTAGTCGCGCTCGTTGCGGTCCTGGTGCAGCGAGAGGCGCGCGCCAGGGAGGTAGCGGTTGATCAGGCAGGCGTCGGGCGCGAAACCGGCGAATCCGGCAACTGCCGCGGCCTCGCTGGCGAGTCGGGCGAAGGCCGCCGGCATGGCCGGCCAGGGCGCACCGCTCTCGGGGTCGGTGGCGGTGTATTGGTAGCCCAGGCGGTCGCTCGTCCAGCCCAGGGCACCGCAGTTGGTCATTGCCACGGACATCGTGAAACCACCGGGCGTCACCAGGTGCCGGAACGGCGATGCCGATTCGACCGCGGCGATGGCGGCCAGCAGCTCGGGCACCCACGGCAGCGCGAAGCCCCGCAGCAACACGGCCCCGGGGCCCAGGCGCTGCTCCCGCTCGGTGGGCTCGAAAAGCTCAGGCGTTTCCATGCTCAGCTCGCGTCATGAAAGATCAGGCCGACCGTGTGGCGCTGCCCGCTGCGCACCCGGCTGACGCCGTGCCGCATGGCCGACCGCCGGATGCCGCGCCGTCCCGACGCGGGCCGTTCGTTCACGGCAAAGACCACCGCGTCGCCCTGCCGCAGCGGCACCACGTCTGCGCGCTGACCCTGGCTCGAGCGCTCCGTCATCACGAACTCGCCACCGGTGAAATCGCGGCCCGGTTCCGACAACAGCATGGCCACCTGCAGCGGAAAGACGTGTTCGCCGTACAGGTCCTGGTGCAGGCAGTTGTGGTCGCCCGCGCCGTAGCGCAGGATCAGCGGGGTCGGCCGCGTCTGGCCGGCCTCATGGCAACGCTTCAGGAACGCGTCCAGGTCGTCCGGGAAGCGCGCGGCCAGACCCAGTTGCTGCTGCCATCGGTTGGCGATCGGCGCCAGCCGGGGGTACAGCGCCTGGCGCAGTTGCTCCAGCAATGGCGGCAGCGGGTAAGCGAAGTACTTGTACTCACCGCGCCCGAGGCCATGGCGCGCCATGACGACCCGCGAGCGAAAGCCAGCCGGGCGGGGATACAGCGCGGCAAGGGCGTCGCACTGCGTGGACGTCAGCAGGCCAGGCAGAACCGCGTGGCCTTGCGCGTCGAGCGAACGCTCGATGGCGATCCAATCGAAGGCCTGCTTCGCCGAACTTGTCATGCACATCACTCACGGAAGAAAGGTGAGGTCAGTGTAGGAGTCCGCTCCTCCCGGGAAACTCCGCTCCTTGCGGTTGAATTTTTCCGGCCGTGACCGGACTCAGCTCGCGCGCGCCGTGGGGGCCAATGGCTGCACCGCCAACCGCAGGCCCATCGCCTTGAGAATGGCCGATAAGCTGCTGAGGGCCGGATTCCCCTTGGGGGACAGCGTGCGGTACAGCTGCGTGGGATTCAGATGCGCCTGTTCGGCCACCGCCTGGACCCCCCCGAAAGCCTGCGCAAGTTGGCGCAACACGATCAGCAACTCGGCCTGATCGCCGTCTTCCAGGATGCCATTGATGACCTCCAGTGCCAGCGCGGGATCGCTGCGGTACAGCTCGGCCATCGCATCGTCATGGAATCTGCTCTTCATCATCCGTTCTCCGTTGCCAGTCATGCCAACAAGCCACTGCTTTGCTGATGTCCGAATCCTGCGTTCGCTTGTTGCCACCGCCCAGCAGCAATACCACGCGGCCACCTGACAAGGCGTAGTACACGCGATAGCCAGGTCCGGCATCGATCCGCAACTCCCAGACACCATCGCGGCAGAACTTGTGATCACCAAAGTTACCGAGTTCGACGCGGCCAATGCGCCGGATCACAGCCACCTTGGCCTGCACGTCACGCAAACGCCGCAACCAGTCCAGGTACAGGTCCTGGTGGTCAACCGGTGCCAGGTAGTGCTCGATTCGATAGGCACTCATTTTCGTTTATTGACGAATTTCAGTCAACCAAGCCAACCGACCGTGATCGGCACCAGGTGCAAGCGTATGGCGGTCGTTGTGGCCATACCCCCGTCCGTCAAGTCCAATAAAAAAGCCACCGGCCCGAGAGGGCTGGTGGCCTTTTCCTGGCCTTCAGCGGAAGGCTTACTTGCGCTGCGGCGGCACGTCCGTGCAACTGCCGTGCGCCACCTCGGCCGCCAGGCCCATGCTCTCGCCCAGCGTGGGGTGCGGGTGGATGGTCTTGCCGATGTCCACCGCGTCGGCGCCCATCTCGATGGCGAGCGCGATCTCGCCGATCATGTCGCCCGCGTGCGTGCCCACGATGCCGCCGCCCAGGATGCGGCCGTGGCCGTGCGCTTCCGGCGAATCGTCGAACAGCAGCTTGGTAAAGCCCTCGTCGCGGCCGTTGGCGATGGCGCGGCCCGAGGCGGTCCAGGGGAACAGGCCCTTCTTCACCTTGATGCCCTGCGCCTTGGCCTGGTCCTCGGTGAGGCCCACCCAGGCGACCTCGGGGTCGGTGTAGGCCACGCTGGGGATCACGCGCGCGTTGAACGCGGCGGCGGCCAGATCGGCCTTGCCCTGCAGCTCCCCCGCGATGACCTCGGCCGCCACGTGGCCTTCGTGCACCGCCTTGTGCGCCAGCATGGGCTGGCCCACGATGTCGCCGATGGCGAAGATGTGCGGCACGTTGGTGCGCATCTGGATATCGACATCGATGAAGCCACGGTCGGTGACGGCCACGCCGGCCGCGTCGGCGCCGATCTTCTTGCCGTTGGGGCTGCGGCCCACGGCCTGCAGCACCAGGTCGTAGGTCTGCGGCGCCGGCGCGTTCTCGCCTTCAAAGCTGACCTCGATGCCCGCCGGCGTGGCCTTGGCCGCCACCGTCTTGGTCTTCAGCAGGATGTTGTCGAAGCGCGGCGCGTTCATCTTCTGCCAGACCTTCACCAGGTCGCGGTCGGCGCCCTGCATCAGGCCGTCGAGCATTTCCACCACGTCCAGGCGCGCGCCCAGGGTGCTGTAGACCGTGCCCATCTCCAGGCCGATGATGCCGCCGCCGAGGATGAGCATGCGCTTGGGCACGTCCTTGAGCGCGAGGGCGCCGGTGCTGTCCACCACGCGCGGATCGTCCGGCATGAAGGGCAGGCGCACGGCCTGCGAGCCGGCGGCGATGATGGCTTTCTTGAAGCCCACCACCTGTTTGCTTCCGGTCTTGTCCTGGCCCGCGCCTTCGGTGAGTTCCACGCCCAGGTGATTGGGGCCGACGAAGCTGCCATAGCCGCGCAGCACCGTCACCTTGCGCATCCTGGCCATGGCGGTGAGGCCGCCGGTGAGCTTGCCGATGACCTTTTCCTTGTGGCCGCGCAGCTTCTCGATGTTGACGACCGGACGGCCGTACTCGATGCCGTAGCCGGCCAGGTGGTTCACCTCGTCCATGACGGCGGCCACGTGCAGCAGCGCCTTGGACGGGATGCAGCCCACGTTGAGGCAGACGCCGCCGAGCGTGGCGTAGCGCTCCACCAGCACGACCTTGAGGCCGAGGTCGGCGGCGCGGAAGGCAGCGGAATAGCCGCCGGGGCCACCGCCGAGCACGACGACGTCGCACTCGAGGTCGGTGGCACCGCCGTAGGCCGGCGCGGCGGGCGTGGCCGCGCGCGCGGCGGGAGCGGGTGCAGAGGCGGCGGGTGCGGGAGACGGTGCCGGAGAAGGCGAAGGTGCAGGCGATGCCGCGGGTGCCGGCGCGCTGGCGGCGCCCTCCCCCTCGATCACCGCGAGCAGATCGCCGATGTTGACCGTGTCGCCGATCTTGACCTTGAGCTCCTTGAGCACACCCGCGTGCGAGGACGGGATCTCCATCGAAGCCTTGTCGCTCTCCACGGTGATCAGCGACTGCTCGAGCTTGATCGTGTCGCCGGGTTTCACCAGCACTTCGATGACCGCGACGTCCTTGAAGTCGCCGATGTCGGGAACCTTGATGTCCATGAGTGCCATCTATGCCTCCCGCCGGGCCGCCCCAAGGGAGGCATGCGCCCCCTCGGGGGGCAGCGAATACACGAAGTGTTGAGCGTGGGGGTTCATGCTCTTGCTCCTTACAGCAGCACGCGACGGAAGTCCGCCAGCACCTGGGCGAGGTACGCGTTGAATCGCGCCGCAGCGGCGCCGTCGATGACGCGGTGGTCGTAGGACAGCGACAGCGGCAGCATCAGGCGCGGCTCGAACTGCTTGCCGTCCCACACCGGCTTCATCTGGCTCTTGGACAGGCCGAGGATGGCCACCTCGGGCGCGTTGATGATGGGCGTGAAGTGCGTGCCGCCGATGCCGCCGAGCGAACTGATGGAGAAGCAGCCGCCGCTCATGTCGGCCGGTCCCATCTTGCCGTCGCGCGCCTTCTTGGCGAGTTCGCCCATCTCCTGGCTGATCTGCAGGATGCCCTTCTTGTCGGCGTCCTTCAACACCGGCACCACCAGGCCATTGGGCGTGTCCGCCGCGAAGCCGATGTGGAAGTACTGCTTGTAGACCAGGGTGTCGCCATCGAGGCTGGCGTTGAACTCGGGGAATTTCTTCAGCGCCGAGACCACCGCCTTGATGACGAAGGCCAGCATGGTCACCTTGACGCCGGACTTCTCGTTCTCCTTGTTGGTGGCCACGCGGAAGGCCTCCAGCTCGGTGATGTCGGCCTCGTCGTTGTTGGTGACGTGCGGGATCATCACCCAGTTGCGGTGCAGATTGGCGCCGCTGATCTTCTTGATGCGCGAGAGGTCCTTGCGCTCGATGGGGCCGAATTTGCTGAAGTCGACCTTGGGCCAGGGCAGCAGGTCCAGGCCCGCGCCGCCGCCGCCACCGCCCGCCGGGGCCTTGGCGGCCTGGGCTTGCGTGCTCGCGGTGCCGGCCATCACGGCCTTGGTGAAGTTCTGCACGTCCTCCTGCGTGATGCGGCCCTTGGGGCCGGTGCCCTTGACCTCGGCCAGCGGCACGCCGAGCTCGCGCGCGAACTTGCGCACCGAGGGTGAGGCGTGCGGCAGGCCGATGGGCGCCGCGCCGGGCTGGTGAGCAGCAGGGGCTTGCGCGGGCGCGGATGTCGCCGCGGCAGCGGCTGGTGCCGGGCTGGGTGCCTGGACCGGTGCCGGCGCGGCAGCGGTCGGTGCCGCCGCGGGCGCTGGCGCGGCGGCCGGCGCCGCGGCGGAGCCCTCCACCACCGCGATCAGGTCACCGATGTTCACCGTGTCCCCGACTTTGACCTTGAGCTCCTTGAGCACACCGGCCACCGACGAGGGAATCTCCATCGAGGCCTTGTCGCTCTCCACCGTGATCAGCGATTGCTCGAGCTTGATCGTGTCGCCGGGTTTCACCAGCACCTCGATCACCGCCACGTCCTTGAAGTCGCCAATGTCGGGCACGTGCACGTCCACCGGGCCGGCGGGTGCGGCTGCAGCGGGTGCCGGTGCGGGTGCCGCCGGGGTGGCCGCCTGAGCCGGCGCCGCGGCCGGGGCGGGCGCTGGGGCCGCAGGCGTCGGCGCGGATGCGGCCGCGCCTTGCGCGTCCAGCACCACCACCACCGAACCCTGCTTCACCTTGTCGCCCAGCGCGACCTTGAGCTCCTTCACCACCCCCGCGTGCGAGGACGGGATCTCCATCGAGGCCTTGTCGCTCTCCACGGTGATCAGCGACTGCTCGGCCTTGACCGTGTCGCCCGGTTTCACCAGCAGCTCGATCACCGCCACTTCGTCGAAATCCCCGATGTCCGGGACTTGCACTTCAATGCTTGCCATGTCGGTCTCCGGCGCTCACGCGTACAGCGGGTTGATCTTGTCGGCCTTGATGCCGTACTTCTGGATCGCCTCGGCGACCTTGGCGGCCGGCAGCTCGCCCTCCTCGCCCAGCGCCTTCAGCGCGGCCAGCACGATGTAGTGGCGGTTCACCTCGAAGTGCTCGCGCAGCTTGCTGCGGAAGTCGCTGCGGCCGAAGCCGTCGGTGCCCAGCACCTTGTAGGTGCGGTCCTTGGGCACGAAGGGGCGGATCTGCTCCGCGTAGTTCTTCATGTAGTCGGTGGAGGCGATCACCGGGCCGCTGGTCTTGGCCAGTTGCTCGGTCACGAACGCCGTGCGCGGTTTTTCGGTGGGGTGCAGCAGGTTCCAGCGCTCCACGTCCTGGCCGTCGCGCGTGAGTTCATTGAAGCTCGGGCAGCTCCAGATGCCGGCGGCCACGCCCCAGTCCTGCTCCAGCAGCTCCTGCGCGGCGAACGCCTCGCGCAGGATGGTGCCGCTGCCCAGCAGTTGCACGGTGGGCGCGTCCTTCTTGAGCACGGGGGCCTGCTTGCACAGGTACATGCCCTTGATGATCTGCTCCTCGGTGCCGGGCTGCAGGCCGGGCATGGGGTAGTTCTCGTTGAGCAGGGTCAGGTAGTAGAAGACGTTCTCCTGGCGCTCCACCATGCGCTTGAGGCCGTCGTGCATGATGACCGCCACCTCGTGCGCGAAGGTCGGGTCGTAGCTCACGCAGTTGGGGATGGTGCCGGCCAGGATGTGGCTGTGGCCGTCCTCGTGCTGCAGGCCTTCGCCGTTGAGCGTGGTGCGGCCCGCGGTGCCGCCGAGCAGGAAGCCGCGCGCCTGCATGTCGCCCGCCGCCCAGGCCAGGTCGCCGATGCGCTGGAAGCCGAACATCGAGTAGTAGATGTAGAACGGGATCATGATCCGGTTGTTCGTGCTGTAGCTCGTGGCCGCCGCGATCCAGCTGGCCATGCCGCCGGCTTCGTTGATGCCTTCCTGCAGGATCTGGCCGGCCTTGTCTTCCTTGTAGTACATCACCTGGTCGCGGTCGACCGGGGTGTAGAGTTGGCCCTTGGGGTTGTAGATGCCGATCTGGCGGAACAGGCCTTCCATGCCGAAGGTGCGGGCCTCGTCCACCAGGATGGGGACCACGCGCGGGCCCAGGGCCTGGTCGCGCAGCAACTGGGTGAGGAAGCGCACATAGGCTTGCGTGGTGCTGATCTCGCGTCCTTCGGCCGTGGGCTCCAGCACGGCCTTGAAGGTTTCCAGCGAGGGAACGGTGAAGCTCTCGTCCGCTTGCGGGCGGCGCTGCGGCAGGTAACCGCCCAGCGCCTGGCGGCGCTCGTGCAGGTACTTCATCTCCGGCGTGTCGTCGGCCGGCTTGTAGAACGGCAGCTTGGGCAGCTCGCTGTCGGGGATGGGGATGTTGAAGCGGTCGCGGATGTACTTGATGTCCTCGTCCGTGAGCTTCTTGGTCTGGTGGACCGTGTTCTTGCCTTCACCGGCCTTGCCCATGCCGTAGCCCTTGACGGTCTTGACGAGCAGCACGGTGGGCTGGTTCTTGTGTTCGTTGGCGGCGTGGAAGGCGGCGTACACCTTGGCCGGCTCGTGGCCGCCGCGGCGCAGCTCGAAGATCTCTTCGTCGGTCATGTGCTCGACGAGCTTGGCGGTCTCTGGGTACTTGCCGAAGAAGTTCTTGCGCACGAAGGCGCCGTCGTTGGCCTTCATGGCCTGGTAGTCGCCGTCCAGCGTTTCCATCATGAGCTGTTTGAGCTTGCCGCTCTTGTCGCGGCGCAGCAGCTCGTCCCAGCCGTTGCCCCACAGCAGCTTGATGACGTTCCAGCCGCTGCCGCGGAACTCGCTCTCGAGTTCCTGGATGATCTTGCCGTTGCCGCGCACCGGGCCGTCCAGGCGCTGCAGGTTGCAGTTGATGACGAACACCAGGTTGTCGAGCTTCTCGCGCGCGGCCAGGCCGATGGCACCCAGCGACTCGGGCTCGTCCATTTCGCCGTCGCCGCAGAACACCCAGACCTTGCGGTTGGCGGTGTCGGCAATGCCGCGGGCGTGCAGGTACTTGAGGAAGCGCGCCTGGTAGATCGCCATCAGCGGGCCCAGGCCCATCGACACCGTCGGGAACTGCCAGAACTCGGGCATCAGCTTGGGGTGCGGGTAGCTGGACAGGCCCTTGCCGTCCACCTCCTGGCGGAACATGTCTAGCTGCTCTTCCGTCAGGCGGCCCTCGAGGAAGGCGCGGGCGTAGATGCCCGGCGAGCTGTGGCCCTGGATGTAGACCAGGTCGCCGCCGTGCTTTTCGTTCGCGGCGTGCCAGAAGTGGTTGAAGCCCGCACCGAACATGCTGGCCACCGAGGCAAAGGAGCCGATGTGCCCGCCAAGGTCGCCACCGTCGGCGGGGTTGAGGCGGTTGGCGCGCACCACCATCGCCATGGCGTTCCAGCGCATGTAGGCACGCAGGCGTTTTTCGATGGCGATGTTGCCGGGACAGCGCGCTTCCTGATCCGGCTCGATCGTGTTCACGTAGCCGGTGTTGGCCGAAAACGGGAGGTCCACACTGTGCTGGCGGGCCTCTTCCAGGAGCTGTTCCAGCAGGAAGTGCGCGCGCTCGGGGCCTTCCTTTTCGATGACGGCGGCCAGCGCCTCCATCCATTCCCGCGTTTCCTGGGCGTCGCTGTCCGCGGCCCCGCGGCCATTGTTGGTGTCGTTCGCTGACATCGCTGTCTCCTGTGTGTTGGGGCAAGCTTAAGGTCTGGCCCGTGGAAGTCGCGGATTCTTCCACAGAGCCTCGGGCATTTCAATATGCGCCTTGTGATTTCTTATTATGGAATCACGTAGGAATAAGCGGCTGAAGCCAGGGCCCCTAACGTAGACTCCTCCCGCCATGTCCCATACCCCCCCTGCCACCACCGCCCCGTGGTGGAAACGCTGGTGGCGCCGGTTGCCGCCGTCGCGGCAGGACCGCTTCGCCACCCTGGGCCCGCTGTTGGCGGTGCTGCTCTTCCTGGCCGCCATCGTGGTGGCCATTGCCTACCTGCGATTCGAGGAGATCGACCGCGAGCGCGAGGCCGTGACGCGCGACGTGGAATACGCCCAGCAGCGGCTGCGTTTGCGCCTGCTGGAGCGCCAGGAGCAATTGATGCGCCTGGCCCGCGAGATCGACAACCAGGCCATCGATGCCGAGGAGTTCGCCTTCCAGGCCGAGACCCTGGTGAGCCAGTTCCCCGAGCTGCTGGCCATCACCTGGGTGGACGGGCGCCGGCGCGTGCTCGCGGGCTACACCTCGCCGAGCGCGCCGGTGGCGCTCATGCGCGCCACGGGCTCGGCGCTCACACCGTCCGAAACCGACGGCAGCTTCGACCTGGCGCGCGACCTGCGCCAGCCGATCTACTCGCGCCCGCTCACCGACAACGACCCGCGCGGCGCGCGCCTGATGCTGCATGTGCCGCTGTCCGAACAGGGCCGTTTCGCGGGCACGGTGATGGGCGAGTACTCGGTGGATGGCCTCATGCGCTTCGGCATGCCGCCCGAAATCATGGCCCGTTACGCCGTCGCCCTGCTCGACGACACGGGCACGGTGCTGGCCGGCAGCCTGCAGACCGGCGAGCCCGTGCTGTCCTTCCTGCCCTGGTCCAGTCCCTCGCTGGAGCACGAGGTGCCGGTCTCACCCGTGGGCAACGGCCTGATCCTCAAGGCGCAGGGCTACCGCACCTCGCAGGACATCGTGGGCTCGGGCTTCTTCGGCGTCATCGGCGCGCTCTCGGCGCTTACCGTGTGGATGCTGATCGGCACCTGGCGCCACACGCGCCGGCGGGTGCAGGCGCAGCAGGCCCTGGTCGCCGAGACCAACTTCCGCCGGGCCATGGAGAACTCCATGCTCACCGGCATGCGCGCCCTCGACATCCAGGGCCGCATCACCTACGTGAACCCGGCCTTCTGCTCGATGACGGGCTGGACCGAGGCCGAGCTGGTGGGCCGCACCGCGCCTTTTCCCTATTGGCCCGAGGAAGACCACGAGCAGTTGCACGCGCGGCTGGAGGACGAGCTCAACGGCCGCTCCACCCCGGGTGGTTTCGAGGTGCGCGTGCGCCGCCGCAACGGCACGGTGTTCGACGCGCGCATGTACGTCTCGCCGCTGATCGACCCCAAGGGACACCAGACCGGCTGGATGACGTCCATGACCGACATCACCGAGCCCAAGCGCATCCGCGAGGAACTGTCGGCGTCCTACGAGCGCTTCACCACCGTGCTGGAGTCGCTGGATTCGGCCGTGTCGGTGGCGCCGCTGGGCAGCGAAGAACTGCTGTTCGCCAACAAGATGTACCGCCTGTGGTTCGGCACGCGCGGCCAGGGCCACCGCCACCTGGTGGACCTGGCGGGCAACCAGCCCCAGCCCGCGCTGGACGACGCCGACCAGGTCGATGCCTTCGCCGGCATGCCCACGGGCACGCTCACCGACGCCGGCGTGGAGAACGCCGAGGTCTTCGTGCCCGAGCTCGACCGCTGGCTGGAGGTGCGCACGCGCTACCTCACCTGGGTGGACGGGCGCCTGGCGCAGATGGTGATCGCCAGCGACATCACGCCGCGGCGCACCGCCGAAGAGCAGGCGGCGCGCCAGACCGAGCGCGCGCAGACCGCCAGCCGCCTCATCACCATGGGCGAGATGGCCTCCAGCGTGGCGCACGAACTCAACCAGCCGCTCACGGCCATCAGCAACTATTGCAACGGCATCATCTCGCGCCTTCAAGAGCAGCGCATTTCGCCCGAGGAGATGCTGGTGGCGCTGGAGAAGACCGCGCGCCAGGCGCAGCGCGCGGGCCAGATCATCCAGCGCATCCGCGCCTTCGTGAAGCGCAGCGAGCCCAACCCCACGCTGTCGGACGTGGCGCAGATGGTCAACAACGCCATCGAACTCGCCGACATCGAGCTGCGGCGCCAGCAGGTGCGGCTCACGCCCTACGTGGCCGCGCGCCTGCCCGCGCTCATGGTCGACCCGATCCTGATCGAGCAGGTGCTGATCAACCTGCTGAAGAACGCGGGCGAGTCCATCGTGCAGGCGGGTCGGCCGCAAGGCGAGCGCCTGGTGGAGCTGCGCGTGGCGCCACGCCAGCTCGACGGCGAGCAGGTGGTCGAGTTCGAAGTGCGCGACTCGGGCAAGGGCGTGCCCGAGGAAATGCTCGAGCGCATCTACGAGGCCTTCTACAGCACCAAGAGCGAAGGCATGGGCATCGGCCTCAAGCTGTGCCGCAGCATCGTCGAGTCTCACCATGGCCGGATGCGCATGGAGAACCTCTACAATGGCACGGAGGTGACGGGGTGCTGCTTCAGCTTCTGGATCCCCGTCGCGTCGCGACTTCAACCCCAGGGTTCGCCGGACACCGCCGCCAACGAACCACTGACGGACACCGAGAGAGCGAGATGAGCTTGATCCCCAAAAAGGGCACTGTCTATGTCGTCGATGACGACGAGGCCGTGCGCGATTCCCTCCAGTGGCTGCTCGAGGGCAAGGACTTCCGGGTTCGCTGCTTCGAATCGGCCGAGGCCTTTCTCTCCCGCTACGACGCCCGCGAGGTCGCCTGCCTCATCGCCGACATCCGCATGGGCGGCATGACCGGCATGGAGCTGCAGGACCGACTGGTCGAGCGCCAGTCGCCGCTGCCCATCGTCTTCATCACCGGCCACGGCGACGTGCCCATGGCGGTCGAATCCATGAAGAAGGGCGCGCTGGACTTCATCCAGAAACCCTTCAAGGAAGACCAGCTCGTGGCCCTGGTCGAGCGCATGCTGGAACACGCGCGCGAGGCCTTCGCCACCCACCAGCAGGCCGCCAGCCGCGACGCCCTGCTCTCCAAGCTCACCGGCCGCGAATCGCAGGTGCTCGAGCGCATCGTCGCCGGCCGCCTGAACAAGCAGATCGCCGACGACCTGGGCATCAGCATCAAGACGGTGGAGGCGCACCGCGCCAACATCATGGAAAAGCTCGGTGCCAACACGGTGGCCGACCTGCTCAAGATCGCCCTGGGCCAGACGCCCGCGAAAGCCTGACCGAACACCCTCCCGCCAACGCCCGCCACCTTGGCGGGCGTTTCGTTTTCCCCTCAGCCACCGCAGCACCATGACCGCCCAGCTCATCGACGGCAACGCCCTCTCCCGCCAACTCCGCGCCGACGTGGCCACGCGCGTGCAGGCTTTGAAGGCCCGCGGCGTGACCCCGGGCCTGGCCGTCATCCTCGTCGGCGACAACCCGGCCTCGCAGGTCTACGTGCGCAACAAGGTGAAGGCCTGCGAGGACACCGGCATGCACTCCGTGCTGGAGACCTGGCCCGCCACGATGGGCGAGGCGGACCTGCTGGCGCGCGTGGAGGCGATGAACAAGGACCCTTCGATCCACGGCATCCTGGTGCAACTGCCGCTGCCCGCGCACATCGACGCGCAGAAGGTGATCGAGGCGATCTCCCCCGCCAAGGACGTGGACGGCTTTCACGTGGCCAGCGCCGGTGCCTTGATGACCGGCCTGCCCGGCTTCTGGCCCTGCACGCCGCACGGCTGCATGAAGATGCTGGAGCACATCGGCTACGACCTGCGCGGCAAGCACGCGGTGGTGATCGGGCGCAGCAACATCGTGGGCAAGCCCATGGCGCTGCTGCTGCTGCAGGCCAACGCCACCGTCACCGTGTGCCACAGCGGCACGAAGGACCTTGCCGGCTTCACGCGCCAGGCCGACGTGGTGGTGGCCGCCGTGGGCAAGCGCAATGTGTTGACCGCCGACATGGTCAAGCCCGGCGCGGTGGTGATCGACGTGGGCATGAACCGCAACGAGGCCGGCAAGCTCTGCGGCGACGTGGACTTCGACGGCGTGAAAGCGGTCGCTGGCTGGATCACGCCGGTGCCGGGTGGGGTCGGGCCGATGACCATCACCATGCTGATGGTGAACACGCTCGACTCGGCCGAGCGCCAGGCCTCCGCTCAGGCGGGCTGATCGATCGCCGGCCGGGGCCGGCTCAGGCGCCACAGCAGCGCGCCGCTGCACAGCCACTGGCCCGCAACGAGCGCGGTGCCCACGCCGTGCCAGAGCTTGAGGTTGCCGCCGCTCGCCCGCGCGGTGACGATCTTCTGCGCCACACCGAACTCCTGCACCAGGGCCAGCATGAGCCCGAGGCAGACCAGTGCCAGCAGCGCGGCGTTGTCGCCGCCCGGCCCGTCGCGCTGCACGATGACCAGCAGCACCGCACCGATGACCACGCCGGCCCAGCACTGCAGGGAAAACAGCTTCGCCGCCACCGGCCCCGCCACGGCCGGGCCCAGCGACGCGAACAGCGTGGGTACGGCCAGGAAGCTCAAGGCCGTGATGCCGCCCCACCACACGGCGGCGAGCATCAGTGCCGGGCGTTGCAGTCGCATCGCTCGCGCGATCAGGCGTAGCGCACAGCCACGATTTCGTAGCGGCGCGTGCCGCCGGGGGCCTGCACCTCGGCGGTGTCGCCCTCTTCCTTGCCGATGAGCGCGCGCGCGATCGGGCTGCCGATGTTGATGAGACCTTCTTTCAGGTCGGCCTCGTCCTCGCCCACGATCTGGTACGTGACGGCCGAGCCGCTGTCTTCGTCCTCGAGCTCAACGGTGGCGCCGAACACCACCTTGCCGCCCGCGTTCAGCGCGCTGGGGTCGATGATCTGCGCCGTCGAGAGCTTGCTTTCGATCTCGGCGATGCGGCCTTCGATGAAGCCCTGGCGGTCCTTGGCCGCGTCGTATTCGGCGTTCTCGCTCAGATCGCCTTGCGCGCGCGCTTCGGCGATCGCGTTGATCACCGCCGGGCGGTCGATGGTCTTGAGCCGGTGCAGCTCTTCCTTGAGCTTTTCAGCGCCGCGTTTGGTGATGGGGATGGTGGCCATGTCTGTCTCTCCACAAAAGCAAACCGCCGGGCGTTGCCGCTCGGCGGTGTCGAAAAGCCATTATGCCCCGGCGGGCCTGCCGGTCAACCCGATGCCGCGGCACCGGGAGGGGCTCAGTCGCGTCCGGCCTGCTCGATCTTTTCGGCCAGCAGGCCCGGGTTGGTGAAGCACAGTTCGTGGCTGCCGGGCGTGGACACCAGGCGGTACAGGCCCAGCCGCTCCGACAGGCGCGGGTGCCAGGGCAGGCTGTGCGGCATGGCGGTGTCCTCGGTGCACAGCAGGTAGCTCTTGCCCATGGGCAGCGCGGCAAGCTGCGTGCCCAGGCGCACAGGCTCGGTGAAGCAGCGGTAGGGCTGGGGGTTGAGCTGGTCGTAGGTGCTCTGCGCCAGCGCGGCGTCGGCGTCGTTGATGAAGGCTTCGCGCCAGATGGGGAACGGCAGCATCACCGCGTTGTGGTTGGCGGCGGCGATCTGATCGAACAGCGCCTTGTAGTGCGGCGGCACCATGTCGTTCAGGCATTCGCCGTCCAGCGGCACGAAGGCCACCCAGTACACCAGCCGCGCGATGCGCTGCGGCAGGCGCGCCGCCACCTGGCTGATGACCATGCCGCCGTAGCTGTGGCCCATCAGGCGCACGTCCTTCAGGTCGTGCTGCTCCAGGTAGGACGCGAGCGAGTCGGCGGCCTCGGTGAGGCCGGACGTGGCCCGATCATCGCCAGGGCGGTTGCCTGCGAGCGTGGGCGTGTGCACCACGTGCCCGCGCGCGCGCAGCGCCTGAGCGACGGGTTCGAAGAGCTCACCGGTGTGCCAGGCACCGTGAACCAGGACGTAGGTATCGGCCATGCATGTCTCCTGTAGGAAGGCGCCCGAGCGGCCGGGCGCTGCGCGCAGCGTAGGCGCGCAGCCCAGGGCGCGATGGCGCGTGCGTGCCAGGCCGATGGCCTGCCCGTGCCACGCGGCGCGCGGGCTTCAGCGGGCGAGCCGGTCGCGGCGCCAGCGCGCCGGGGTGAGCGCGTGCCGGCGCTGGAACTCGCGCACGAAGTGCGAGGCATCGGCGTAGCCGCAGCGCCGGCCGATCTCGGTCACGCTGACGCCGGCCAGGCGGGGCTGTGACAGCAGGTCGGCCGCGCGCCGCAGGCGCAGGCCGCGCAAGGTGTTGGCGAACGTGGTGTCGCCCGCGGCGAAGGCGCGGTGCAGGGTACGCAGCGACACGCCCAGTGCCAGCGCCACATCGCTCGCTTGCAGGCCGGCGGTGTCCAGGCGATCGCGCATCAGCGCCTCGGCGCGCGCGAGCAGATCGAGGCCCGCGCGCGTGGGCGCCACCGCAGGCTCCAAGGCGGCCGACAGCATCGCGCCGAGCTGATCGGCCAGCAGGTGCTCAGGCACCAGCGAGGCCAGGCCGGGCTCGTGCGCGAACTGCAGGCACCAGGCCGACAGCGCCTGGCCCCAGCCCTGGTCGCGCCAGGCCACGCGCGCGGCGGGATGGTCGATCTCGCGCAGCCACTGCCCCACCCAGGCGCGCGGCAACTGGATGGACACCACCTCCACCGCAGCGGGGTAGTGCAGCTCGTAGGTGCGCGCCGAATCGACCAGCACCGCATCGCCGGGGCGCAGGCCAAGGCGCTGCCCGCCCTGCACCACGTGCCACGGCGAGCGGCGGTGAGCGATCAGGTAGAAGGGCTGCTGCGCGCCGCGCGCGATGGCCGCGCGCGTGCGGTAGACGTCCTGCGTGCTGGCCTCGACCTGGTTGAAGGACAGGGCGCCCGAGGCCACGCTCACCAGTCGGCCATCGAAGTGCCGCGCCTCGCGCGAGCTGCAGTCCATCTCCAGGAAGGCCTCGCAGATCGCGCCGACCCAATAGTCGAGCCGCCGCTCGGGCGGCACGGCATCGGTGCTCCATCGCCGGGCGCCAGGAAGTCGAGCGGGCAACATGGGCCGCACTGTAGGGCCGCGGGCGCCGAGCCGCCTTGGCGCAAACCCGCAGGCCCGCTGCATTCGCCGGGCGAGGCGCGGCGCCGGAGCTTCTTTATGCCGCGAGCCGCGCGTGCATGTCCTGCACGGAAATCACGTCCAGGCTGGTCAGGTACTTCATGCCCTCGACGGCCGCCTCGGCGCCCGCGATGGTGGTGAAGGTCGTCACGCGGGCCAGCAGCGCCGAGGTTCGGATCGCGCGCGAATCGGCGATGGCGTTGCGGCGCTCCTCCACCGTGTTGATGACCAGGGCGATGTCGCCGTTCTTGATCATGTCCACGATGTGCGGACGGCCTTCGGTGACCTTGTTGACCATCTGAACGGACAGGCCGGCGGCCTCGATGGCCGCGGACGTGCCGCGCGTGGCGATCAGCTCGAAGCCCAGGTCCACGAGCTGGCGCGCCACCTCGACGGCGCGCGGCTTGTCGCTGTTCTTGACCGTGAGGAAGACCCGGCCGGCCGTGGGCAGCTTGGTGCCCGCGCCGATCTGGCTCTTCACGAAGGCTTCGCCGAAGGTCTTGCCCACGCCCATCACCTCGCCGGTGGACTTCATCTCGGGGCCAAGGATGGTGTCCACGCCCGGGAACTTGACGAAGGGGAACACGGCTTCCTTGACGCTGAAGTACGGCGGCACTACCTCATTGCCAATGCCCTGCTGGTCCAGCGACTGGCCCGCCATGCAGCGCGCGGCCACCTTGGCGAGCGGAATGCCCGTGGCCTTGGAGACGAAGGGCACCGTGCGCGAGGCGCGCGGGTTCACCTCGAGCACGTAGATCACGTCCTTCTTCGCGCCGCCCCCCTTTTCGCTGTCGTCCACTTCTTGAATGGCGAACTGAACGTTCATCAGGCCCACCACGTTCAGGCCCTGGGCCATGGCGGCGGTCTGGCGCTTGAGCTCATCCACCGTGGCCTTGCTCAGGTAATACGGCGGCAGCGAGCAGGCGGAGTCGCCGCTGTGCACGCCGGCCTGTTCGATGTGCTCCATCACGCCGCCGATGAACACGCGGCCGGTGGCGTCGCGCACCGCGTCCACGTCGCACTCGATGGCGTCGTTGAGGAAGCGGTCGAGCAGCACGGGCGAGTCGTTGCTGACCTTCACGGCCTCGCGCATGTAGCGCTCCAGGTCGCGCTGCTCGTGCACGATCTCCATGGCGCGGCCGCCGAGCACATAGCTCGGGCGCACCACCAGCGGGTAGCCCAGGGCAGCGGCCTTCTCCAGCGCCTCGGCCTCGGTGCGGGCGGTGGCGTTGGGCGGCTGGCGCAGGCCCAGCTCATTGAGCAGCTTCTGGAAGCGTTCGCGGTCTTCGGCCGCGTCGATCATGTCGGGCGAGGTGCCGATGATGGGCACGCCCGCGGCCTCCAGGCCCAGCGCCAGCTTGAGCGGCGTCTGGCCGCCGTACTGCACGATCACGCCGTCGGGCTTCTCCTTGTCGACGATCTCCAGCACGTCCTCCAGCGTGAGCGGCTCGAAGTAGAGGCGGTCGCTGGTGTCGTAGTCGGTGGACACCGTCTCGGGGTTGCAGTTGACCATGATGGTCTCGTAGCCGTCCTCGCGCAGGGCGAGCGCGGCGTGCACGCAGCAGTAGTCGAACTCGATGCCCTGCCCGATGCGGTTGGGACCGCCGCCCAGCACCATGATCTTCTTGTTGGTGGTGGGCTCGGCCTCACACTCGGCGTCGCCGTGGCCTTCGTAGGTGGAGTACAGATAGGCGGTGGTGGTGGCGAACTCGGCCGCGCAGGTGTCCACGCGCTTGTAGACCGGACGCACGCCGAGTTCACGGCGGCGCGCGCGCACGGCGGCGTCGCTGGTCTTGAGCAGCTTGGCCAGGCGGCGGTCGGAAAAGCCCTTCTTCTTGAGCTCGCGCAGCGTGGTCACGTCGAGCGAGGCCAGCGCACCCTCCCCCTTCTCGGCGGTCAGCGCGTCCATGGCCAGTTCGAGCTTGACGATCTCCTCGATCTGCACGAGGAACCACTTGTCGATCTTGGTGAACTGGTGCACCTCGTCGGCCGTCCAGCCGGCGGCGAAGGCGTCGCCCACGTACCAGATGCGCTCGGGGCCAGGCTCGCCGAGCTCCTTCTCCAGCGTCTCGCGGTCCTGGGTCTTCTCGTTCATGCCATCGACGCCGACCTCCAGGCCGCGCAAGGCCTTCTGGAAGCTTTCCTGGAAGGTGCGGCCCATGGCCATGACCTCGCCCACGCTCTTCATCTGCGTGGTCAGGCGGTCGTCGGCGTCCGGGAACTTCTCGAAGGCGAAGCGCGGGATCTTGGTGACCACGTAGTCGATCGTGGGCTCGAAGCTGGCCGGCGTGGCGCCGCCGGTGATCTCGTTGCGCAGCTCGTCGAGGGTGTAGCCCACGGCGAGCTTGGCCGCGACCTTGGCGATGGGAAAGCCCGTGGCCTTGGAGGCCAGCGCCGACGAGCGCGAGACGCGCGGGTTCATCTCGATGACGACCATGCGGCCGTCCTTCGGGTTGATGGCGAACTGCACGTTGGAGCCGCCGGTGTCGACGCCGATCTCGCGCAGGACCGCGAGGCTGGCGTTGCGCAGGATCTGGTACTCCTTGTCGGTCAGCGTCTGCGCGGGCGCCACGGTGATGGAGTCGCCGGTGTGCACGCCCATCGGGTCCAGGTTCTCGATCGAGCAGACGATGATGCAGTTGTCGGCCTTGTCGCGCACAACCTCCATCTCGTACTCTTTCCAGCCGAGCAGCGACTCTTCGATCAACAGCTCGTTGGTGGGCGAGGCCTCGATGCCGCGCTTGCAGATGATCTCGAACTCTTCCGGGTTGTAGGCGATGCCGCCACCGGTGCCACCGAGCGTGAAGCTCGGGCGGATCACCACCGGGAACCCCACCGTCTTCTGCACGGCCCAGGCTTCGTCCAGCGTGTGTGCGATGCCCGAGCGCGCCGAGCCCAGGCCGATGCGCGTCATCGCATCCTTGAACTTCAGGCGGTCCTCGGCCTTGTCGATGGCCTCGGGCGTGGCGCCGATCAGTTCGACACCGTACTTGGCGAGCACACCGTGGCGCCAGAGGTCGAGCGCGCAGTTGAGCGCGGTCTGGCCGCCCATGGTGGGCAGGATGGCGAAGCCGCCGGCCGTCTGCGGGCGTTCCTTGGCGATGATCTTCTCGACCGTCTGCCAGGTGATGGGTTCGATGTAGGTCACGTCGGCCGTGGCCGGGTCCGTCATGATGGTGGCGGGGTTGCTGTTGATCAGCACCACGCGGTAACCCTCTTCGCGCAGGGCCTTGCACGCCTGCGCACCGGAGTAGTCGAACTCGCAGGCCTGGCCGATGATGATGGGACCGGCGCCGATGATCAGCACGGTCTGGATATCTGTTCTCTTGGGCATCTTGTGTCGGCGCGGATCAGTCCACGCGTTGATTCAATTTGTCGAGCAGGGCCTGGGCGCGCTCGGCGGGCACGGCTTTCTGCATCAGTTGCAGCAGGCCATCGCCCTGGATGAGGGGACGCAGCACCTCGGCCTCTGCCTCGTGGAAACGCACGTCCCACGCGGCCATTTCGCTGTTGAAGGTCTCGTCGTCCCAGGTCTTGCACTTGGCCAGCAGCGTCACCAGCGGCACCGCCTTGTTGTCGAGGAAGGCCTTGCGGTAGGGCTTCTGCGCCCAGCGCTGCGCGAACCACTCCTTGTGCGGCGATGGCAGCGTGAGCTGGCGCTTGGCAATGGCCTTCTCGATGGCGGCGGCGGGAAAGCTGAAGAGCTTCATTCAGGCCCTGTCAGGCGGCGACGGCCGCACGTTCCTTCATGAGCGCGACGAAGCGGTCGAACAGGTAGCCGATATCGTGCGGGCCGGGCGAGGCTTCCGGGTGGCCCTGGAAGCAGAAGGCCGGCTGGTCGGTGCGGGCCAGGCCCTGCAGCGTGCCGTCGAACAGGCTCACGTGGGTGGGGCGCAGGTTCGCAGGCAAGGTCTTCTCGTCCACTGCGAAGCCATGGTTCTGACTGGTGATGGACACGCGGCCGTCGTCGAGGTCCTTCACCGGGTGGTTCGCGCCGTGGTGGCCGAACTTCATCTTGAAGGTCTTGGCGCCGCTGGCCAGGGCCAGGATCTGGTGGCCCAGGCAGATGCCGAAGGTGGGCAGGCCCGCGTCGATGATCTCGCGCGCGGCGGCGATGGCGTAGTCGCAGGGCTCCGGGTCGCCGGGGCCGTTGGAGAGGAACACACCGTCGGGTTGCAACTGGAAGACCTCGGCCGCGGGCGTCTGCGCCGGTACCACGGTGACGCGGCAGCCGCGCGCGGCCAGCATGCGCAGGATGTTGTGCTTGACGCCGAAGTCGTAGGCGACGACGTGGAAGGCGGCTTCGCCGAGCTGGCCATAGCCCTGACCGAGCGTCCACTCGGTCTCGGTCCAGGCGTAGGGCTTGTCGACCGACACGACCTTGGCCAGGTCCAGCCCCGCCATGTTGGGCGCGGCCTTGGCGGCATCGATGGCGACCTTGCGGTGGGCGTCGGTGATGGCCTGGCCGGCCTCGAGCGCGAGGATGCAGCCGTTCTGTGCGCCGTGGGTGCGCAGGCGGCGCGTGAGCGCGCGGGTGTCCAGGTCGGCGATGGCCACGGTGTTCTCGCGGCGCAGGTAGTCGCTGAGCGTGGCCTCGCTGCGGAAGTTGGAGGCCAGCAGCGGCAGGTTCTTGATGATCAGGCCAGCGGCGTGGATGCGCGTGGCTTCCACGTCCTCGGCGTTGACGCCGGTGTTGCCGATGTGGGGGTAGGTCAGCGTGACGATCTGGCGGCAGTAGCTCGGGTCCGTCAGGATCTCTTGATAGCCGGTGATCGCGGTGTTGAACACCACTTCGCCCGAGGTCTGGCCGGTGGCGCCGATGGAGATGCCTTCAAAGACCGTTCCATCAGCGAGCGCGAGAAGGGCTTTCGGGTGGACGGGCAGCACGGGAATCTCCAGAAAAGGGGGTGGGCTGGCCGTCGCGCGCGGGCGGCAGGTGCCGCGCAGGCTTCGCATCCACCCACCAGCCGCGAAGGGCGTTGGATGGACGGACTTCCTGGGGTGTGGAGCCGCGGCGCGCGAGGCAAGGCGCCGATTGCAGATAAACCGCGGAATTATAGCCTTGCAGCCGCGCTCGCATGCAGGCAAATGGCTGCCGCAGCCCCCACATTGAGCGACTCTTCCCCACCAGGCTGCGCGATGCGCACGAAGGCCTGCGCGCGCTGCATCAAGGCCTGGCTGACGCCCTGCCCTTCGTGGCCGAGCACCCAGGCGCAGGGCCAGGGCAAGGTGGCGCGGTGCAGCCACTCGCCCTGGTGCGAACTGGTGACCAGCAGCGGCACCCGCAGGGCGCTCAGGTCGTCGAGCGCGAGTCCCTCGACCAGACGCAGACCGAAGTGTGCGCCCATGCCGGCGCGCAGCACCTTGGGCGACCACAGCGCCGCCGTGCCCTTGAGCGCGGCCACCTGCGTGAAGCCGAAGGCCGCCGCGCTGCGCAGGACGGAGCCGACGTTGCCCGCGTCCTGCAGGCGATCGAGCACCACGGTGGGCGCCTCGGGCTGAAGATCGGGCGCCTCGTGCAGATCGACGACGAAGCCCATGGCGGGTGGCGACTCCAGCCCGCTCACGCTGGCCATGATGGCGTCGGGCAGGCGCACCACGCGCGGCGCGGCGCGGGCCAGTTCGGCGTCGGCCTGCGCCCAGCCGGTGGCGCCGAACACCGCGATGGCAGGGCGCTGTCCGCGAGCGAGCAAGGCGCGGCAGAGGTGATCGCCATCGAGCCAGACCCGACCGCGCTGGCGGTAGGCCGTGTTGTCCTGGGCCAGGGCGCGCAGTTCCTTCACGAGCGGGTTGTCGCGCGACTGGATGTCCTGCGGTTCGACCGTCATTGGGCCGCCCCCGCGCGCGTCGCTGCTGCAAGGGCCTCTTCGGACAGTCCTGCCGAGCTCATGCGCGTCGCGAAAGCCTGCGCCACCGGCGCGAAGGAGCGTCGATGCACCACCGGCAGCGGGCCGTGCGTGCGCAGAGCGTCCAGGTGCTGCGCGGTGCCGTAGCCCTTGTGCTGGTTGAAACCGTACTGCGGGTGCCGCAGGTGCAGCTCGTCGAGCAGGCGGTCGCGCGTGACCTTCGCCAGGATGGACGCGGCTGAAATGGCCTGCACCTTGGCATCACCCTGCACGATGGCCTCTGCCAGCACGTCCAGCGGCGGCAGGCGGTTGCCGTCCACCAGCACCTTGACGGGTTTCAGGCGCAGGCCCAGCACCGCGCGGCGCATGGCGAGCATGGTGGCCTGCAGGATGTTGAGCGTGTCGATTTCTTCCACCGACGCTTCGGCCACGCTGCAGCACAGGGCCTTGGCACGGATTTCGTCGTAGAGCCGCGCCCGTTGCAAGGCGGTGAGCTGCTTGGAATCGGCCAGGCCCTTGATGGGCTGGAGCTCGTCGAGGATGACGGCCGCGGCCACCACCGGGCCCGCGAGCGGGCCGCGGCCGGCCTCGTCCACCCCGGCGTGCAGGCCGGGCGTGTCCCAGACCAGCGTGGCCTGTTCAGCGAGCAAGAAGCGTTTCGATCGCATCGGTGGCCAGCGCCGCGGTGTCGCGGCGCAGCTCGTGGTGCAGTTGGACAAAACGCGCCTGCAAGGCCCGCACGCGCTCGGGGTCGTCGAGCCAGTCGAGCACGGCCTGCGCCAGGCGCGGCGGCGAGGCCTCGTCCTGCAACAGCTCGGGCACGACGAAGTCGCCGCACAGGATGTTGGGCAGGCCCACCCAGGGCTGCAGGCGCTGGCGCCGCATGATCTGCCAGGAGATCCAGTTCATGTTGTAGGCGATGACCATGGGCCGCTTGAACAGCGCCGCTTCCAGCGTGGCGGTGCCGCTGGCGATCAGGGTCACGTCGCAGGCCGCCAGCACCGCGTGCGACTGGCCGGGCACGATGCGCACGTGCTCGGCCACGCCGGCCTCGCGCGCCACGCGCTCGATGCGCTCGCGCTGTGCAGGCACCGCGGGCAGCACGAAGCACAAACCGGGGCGGGTCTGGCGCATCAGCCGCACAGCCTCGAAGAAGCGTCGGGCAAGGTAGTCGACCTCGGAGCCTCGACTGCCCGGCAGGATGGCCACGACCGGCGCGTCCTCGGGGAGGCCGAGCTGGCGGCGCGCGGCCAGCCGGTCGGGCTCGAGGGGCACCACATTGGCCACCGGGTGTCCGACGTAGGTGGCCGCGATGCCGTGCTCGGCCAGCAAGGCGGGCTCGAAGGGAAAGATGCACAGCACGTGGTCGGCGCTCGCCTGGATCTTGCGCACGCGCTCTGGCCGCCAGGCCCAGATGGAAGGGCACACGAAATGCGCCGTGCGCACGCCGGCGGCCTTGAGGTTCGCCTCGAGTTCGAGGTTGAAATCGGGCGCGTCCACGCCGATGAAGACGTCGGGCCGCTCGCCTTGCAGCAGGCGCTGGCGCAACTGGGTGCGGATGCCCACGATCTCGCGGTAGTGGCGCAGCACTTCGACGTAACCGCGCACGGCCAGTTTGTCGCTGGGCCACCAGGCCTCGAAGCCCTGCGCCGCCATCTGCGGCCCGCCGATGCCCACGCTGGTGAGCTCGGGCCAGCGCTGTCGCAGGCCGCCCAGGAGCAGGCCCGCGAGCAGATCGCCCGAAGCCTCTCCGGCCACCAGCGCGAAACGTGGCGACGAACTCACCGGGCCTCCGTGCTCAGCGAACGATGCCGCGCTGCGCCGAGGTGCCGCGCAGGAAGCCCAGCATCAGGTCCACGTCCTCGGCCGCCTCGGGCCGTTCGGTGCGCAGGGCGCTGATGCGCGCGGTGGCCTGCTCGAGCGTGAGGTCGTCGCGGTACAAGGCCTTGTGCATGGCCTTCACGGCGGCGATGCGCTCGGTCGAGTAGCCGCGCCGGCGCAGGCCCTCGAAGTTCATGGATCGCGCACCGGCCGGCTGGCCCTGGGTCATCACGAAGGGCGGCACGTCGGCGAACAGCAGCGAACACATGGCCGTCATGGCGTGGGGACCGATGCGCACGAACTGGTGCACCACGGTGAAGCCACCGAAGATGACCCAGTCGCCCACCTCCACGTGCCCTGCGAGCTGTGTGTTGTTGGCGAAGATGGTCTTGTTGCCCACCGCGCAGTCGTGCGCGAGGTGCACGTAGGCCATGATCCAGTTGTCGTCGCCCACGCGGGTGACGCCCTTGTCGCCGGGCGAACCGATATTGAAGGTGCAGAACTCGCGGATGGTGTTGCGGTCGCCGATCACCAGCTCGCAGGGCTCGCCCGCGTATTTCTTGTCCTGCGGAATCGCGCCCAGCGAATTGAACTGGAAGATGCGGTTGTCGCGGCCGATGGTGGTGTGGCCTTCGATCACGCAGTGAGCGCCGACCGTGGTGCCGGCGCCGATCTTCACGTGCGGGCCGATGACCGTGTAGGGGCCGACTTCGACCGAGCTGTCGAGCGAGGCCGAGGGATCGATGAGGGCCGTGGGGTGAATCAGGCTCATGCGCGCGCCCCTGGCGTCACGCGATGGTGCGCATGGTGCACATCAGCTCGGCCTCGCAGGCCACGTCGTTGCCCACGCGGGTGATGCCCTTGAACTTGTAGATGCCGGCCTTGGCGCGCTCCAGCGTCACGTCCATCAGCAACTGGTCACCCGGCTCCACCGGGCGCTTGAAACGCGCGCCATCGATGCCGGCGAAGTAGTAGACCGTCTTGTCGTCGGGCGCCACGCCCAGGGTGTCGAAGGTGAGCAGTGCGGCGGTCTGCGCCATGGCTTCGAGCATCAGCACGCCCGGCATCACGGGGCGGTGCGGAAAATGCCCGGTGAAGAAGGGTTCGTTGATGGTGACGTTCTTGAGCGCCTGGATGCGCTGGCCCTTCTCGATCGAGATCACACGATCCACGAGCAGGATGGGGTAGCGGTGGGGCAGCAGTTTGAGGATCTGGTGGATGTCCATCAGGCGTCGTCCGTTCTGGTCTGGGCCCGCGCGATCGCTTGTTCCACGGCCTTGAGCCGCTCGCGCAGGCGGTTGAGCTGCTTTAGCGAAGCAGCGTTCTTTTCCCAGGCGGCATTGTCGTCGATGGGGAACATGCCGGTGTAGTGCCCCGGCTGCAGGATGGAGCGCGTGACCACCGAAGCGGCCGAAATGTTGACGCCGTCGGCCAGCTTGAGATGGCCCAGCACCACGGCGCCGCCGCCGATGGTGCAATGCGCGCCGATGTCGGCGCTGCCGGCCACGCCCACGCAGCCGGCCATGGCCGTGTGCGCGCCGACGCGCACGTTGTGGCCGATCTGGATGAGGTTGTCGAGCTTGACACCGTCCTCGATGACGGTGTCGTCGAGCGCGCCGCGGTCGATGCAGGTGTTGGCACCGATCTCCACGTCGTGGCCGATGCGCACCGCGCCGAGCTGCTCGATCTTGATCCATTGGCCCTGGTGCGGCGCGAAGCCGAAGCCGTCGGCGCCGATCACCACGCCGCTGTGCAGGATGCAGCGATCGCCGATGGAGCATCGCTCGCTCAGCGTGGCGCGCGGGTGCAGCACACTGCCCTCGCCCACCCTTGCGTCGCGCCCCACCACCGCATGCGCACCGATGCGCGCGCCCGCGCCGATGCGGGCGCCCGCCTCGATCACAGCGAACGGGCCGACATCCACGTTGGGTCCGAGTTGCGCCTCGGCATGCACGCTGGCCAGTGGATCGATGCGCGGCGCGCGCGCCGGCTCGTGCCGCTCGCGCCACCACTGGGTCAGGCGCGCGAAGTAGAGGTAGGGGTCGTCGGTGACGATGCGCCCCGCCCGGTCGGCGGTGGTGGCCTCGAGCGCTGGCGGCACGATGAGCGCGCCGGCCTGGGAAGCGGCAATCTGGCTGGCGTAGCGCGCGCTGGCCACGAAAGCCAGCTCATCGGTACGGGCACTGCCGAGCGGCGCTAGCCGCCGCACGGAAAATGCCGGGTCACCCAACAGCCTGCCACCGAGGGCATCGACGATGGCGCCCAGCGGTGCTGCCACGGCAGGGACCTATTTGGCGCTATCGAGCTGGGACATCACGCGGTCGGTGATGTCCACGCGGGGGCTCACGTAATAGGCTTCCTGCACGATCAGGTCGTACTTCTCGGCCTCGGCGATCGTGCGGATCACGCGGTTGAGCTTTTCGACCACCTGTTGCAGGGCCTCATTGCGGCGCAGGTTGAGCTCTTCCTGGAAGTCGCGCTGGCGGCGCTGCAGGTCGCGCTCCTGGTCAACCAGCTGGCGCTGGCGCGGCGCGCGCTGGCTCTCGGGCAACGTGGGCGATTCGCGTTCGAACTTCTCGACCGCCTGGCGCAATTGATCGGCCGCGGCGCGCAGGTCGCGCTCTCGCTTGGAGAAATCCTGCTCGAGCTTGGCCGAGACGGCCTTGGCCGTGCTGGAGTCGCGCAGGATGCGCTCGACATTCACGGCACCGACCTTGGCGCCGGCCTTGGCGTCCTGCGCCGCAGCGCCGCCAACCATGGCCAGCGCAAGCGACACCGCCAGGGCGAAATGCCGTGCAAGCAGGCGAATTGGGGTATTCATCAAAAGGACGTTCCGATCTGAAACTGGAATCTCTGGATTCTATCGCCCTCGAACTTGCGAACGGGGTTAGCGAATGCAATACGCAATGGGCCAATTGGCGAGAGCCAGCTCACGCCAATGCCCACGGAAGCGCGCAGGTCGCGGGCATTTTCGCGGGTGTCGTTCTCGCCGAACACGTTGCCGACATCGAAGAAGCCGAACATGCGCAAGGTGCGGTCATTGCCAGCACCCGGGAACGGCATGATGAATTCCGTGTTCAAGGCCAGGCTGCGGTTGCCGCCAATGTTGATGAGGGCACCGGTCGGCGAGTTGATGACGGGCGAGGTCGGGCCCAGGGTGCCGCCCTCGAAGCCGCGAACGGAACCCAGGCCGCCGCCGAAGAAGTTCTTGAACACGGGGTACGGGCGACCGTTGAGGCCCTTGCCGTAACCCAGTTCTGCGTTGAAGGCCAGGGTGTACTGGCGCGTCAGCGGGAAGTACTGCTGGAACTGGAGGTTGGTCTTGGCGTAGCGCGCGTCGCCCCAGGCGCTGAGTTCCCCGTTGACGCGCATCAGGCGACCCTTGGTGGGCACCAGCGCACTGTCGCGGTTGTCGCGCGTCCAGCCCAGCGTAAGCGGGATGGTGTTGCTGGTGCGGCCGAACTCCTGGGCGTAGTCCTCGTAGGCCTGCGGCAGGAAATTGCCGGGCTCGATGGTGGTCTGCTCCACCCCCGCGCCGAAGAAGACCGTGTCGACCTCGGTGAACGGCACGCCGAAGCGCACGCTCAGCCCCTTGGTGACCAGACGGTAGTCGCCGTCCTGGTTGTCGTACGGCCGCGTGGTGCGGTAGTAGCCGTCGAAGGCGCGCGAGACACCGTCCTTGGTGAAGTACGGATCGACCGTGCTGAGCACCAGCTGCCGATTGAATTTGCTGGTGTTGATGTCCAGGCCCAGGTAGTTGCCGGTGCCGAAGACGTTCTCCTGGCGGATGCCCGCGATGATCGAGAGCTTTTCTTCCTGCGAGTAGCCGGCGCCCAGCGTGAGGTTGCCGGTGGGCTTCTCGGTCACGGTGACGGTGAGGTCCACCTGGTCGGGCGAGCCGGGCACGGGCTCGGTGTTGAGCTCGACCGACGTGAAGAAGCCCAGGCGGTCCACGCGGTCGCGCGAAAGCCGGATCCGGTCGCTGTCGTACCAGGCGGCCTCGAACTGGCGGAATTCGCGGCGAATGATCTCGTCGCGCGTGCGGTTGTTGCCCTCGACGTGGATGCGGCGCACGTACACGCGCCGCTGTGGCGATGCGCGCAGGGTGAAGGACACGCGCTTGTTCACGCGGTCGATGTCGGGCGTGGCCTCGACCTGGGCAAACGCGTAGCCGAAGTTGCCGAAGTATTCGGTGAAGGCCTTGGTGGTGTTGGTGACGTCCTCGACGTTGTAGGCCTCGCCGGGCTTCAGCGTCACGAGCGACTTGAACTCGTCCTCGCGGCCGAGGTAATCGCCCTGCAGCGCCACCGAGGACACGACGTAGCGGTCGCCTTCGGTGACGTTGAGGGTGACCGACATGCTCTGCTTGTCGGGCGAGATCGCGACTTGCGTGGAGTCGACGCGAAAGTCGATGAAGCCACGGCTCAGGTAGTAGGACCGCAGGGTTTCGATGTCGGCGTTGAGCTTGGCGCGCGAGTAGCGGTCGCTCTTGGTGTACCAGCTCAGCCAGTTGCCGGTGTCCAGGTCGAACAGGTTGCGCAGCGTCGATTCGGAGAACGCCTGGTTGCCGACGATGCGGATCTCGGTGATCTTGGCGATCTCGCCTTCGGTCACGCTGAAGTTCAGGTCGACGCGGTTTCGCTCGGAGGGGGTGACGGTGGTCACCACCTCGGCGGCGTAGTAGCTGCGGTTGATGTACTGGCGCTTGAGTTCCTGCTCGGCGCGGTCGGCCAGGGCCTTGTCGAAGGGACGGCCTTCGGTCAGGCCAATGTCGCGCAGTGCGCCGCGCAGCACCTCGTCGTTGAACTCGCGGATGCCGGAGAAGCTCAGGCCGGCGACAGTGGGCCGCTCCTCCACGATGACGACCAGCACATCGTTGTTGATCTGCAGGCGCACGTCGCTGAACAGACCCAGACCGAACAGCGCGCGGATGGCGGCGCTGCCCTTGTCGTCGTTGTACTGCTCGCCGATGCGAAACGGCAGCGAAGCGAAAACGGTGCCGGGCTCGACGCGCTGCAAGCCCTCGACCCGGATGTCGCGCAGGGTGAAGGGATCGACCGCCCACGCCGGCAAGGCGGCTAGCAGGGCCATCGCGAGCGCAGACAGACTCAGGCCGCGAAGACCTCTTTTGTGTTGATTCATGCGAAGGAAATGTTCAGCCGGCGAGGCGGACGACATCGTTGAACAGGGCAACGGACATGAGCGCCATGAGCACCACGACACCACCACGCTGCAAGCGCTCCATCCACGCGTCTGACACGCCGCGGCCGGTAAGCGCCTCCCAAAGATAATACATGAGGTGCCCGCCATCGAGGACGGGCAGCGGCAGCAGGTTGAGCACGCCCAGGCTGACGCTGATGAGGGCCAGGAAGGTCAGGTACGAGCTCAGGCCGAGGCTGGCCGACTTGCCGGCGTAGTCCGCGATGGTCAGGGGGCCGCTGAGGTTGCTCAGGGAGGCCTCGCCGATCAGCATGCGCCCCATCATCTTCAGGGTGAGCCAGGACACCTCCCAGGTCTTCACCACGCCACGCACCAGGCCGTCGATGGGCCCGTGCCTCACGGTCAGCATGGCCGGGGCGTCGCCCACGTAGGCCTCGACCCGAGCGATCCATTCGCCGCCTTGTTGCTGGGGGCGAGGCGTCACGGTCAGGCTCATGGCCTGGCCGGCGCGGTCGATTTCCCAGCGCTGCGCGCGGGGCTGACCCGCCGGGCCCACCGACTCGCGGATCAGGCGCCGCAGTTCCTGGCCGTCGCGCACGGGCCGCCCGTCGATGCGGCGCACCAGGTCGCCATCGAGCAGGCCGGCCGCCTGCGCCGCCCCGCCGTCGAACACCTGGCCCACGCGCGGCGCGGTGTGCGGGGCGGTGATGCCGATGCGCCGGAACAGGGAGGCGTCGGCCTCGCGCACGTCCAGCCCGGCCAGCGGCAGCGTCACGGCTCGCGCGGGCGCCTCGGGCGCCGCGGCGACCCACAGCGTAAGGTCGTGGCCATCGAGCGCGGCCTGGGTGAGGCGCCAGCGCAGGTCTTCGAACGAGACCACGCTTTCCCCCGCTCCGTCGCCGTCGCCATCCCCGTTCGCCTCGCTGGCGCGCAACACCCATTCGCCGCCGTGCAGGCCGGCGCGCTCGGCCAGGGTGCCGGCGGCTGGCGCCGACAGCACGGGCTGTGGCTCCTCCACCCCCACCCAGTTGATCGCCGCATAGATGAAGGCGGCCAGCAGCAGGTTGGCCACCGGGCCGGCGGCCACGATGGCCGCGCGCGAGCGCAGCGGCTGGGTGTTGAAGGCCAGGTGGCGCTCGGCGGGATCGACCGGCGCCTCGCGCTCGTCGAGCATCCGCACGTAGCCCCCCAGGGGCAGCGCACCGACCACGAACTCGGTGGGGCTGCCGGCGCGGCGCCAACTCAGGACAGGTTTGCCGAAGCCGACCGAGAACCGCAGCACCTTGACACCGCAGGCCACGGCCACGCGGTAGTGGCCGTATTCGTGGACCGCGATCAGCAGGCCCAGGGCGACGATGAAGGCGATGACGGTGAGCATGGGCGACTCGCTGCACCGGGGCCTGGGCCAGCCGGCGCGAAGGATCAGGGTTGCAGGCGGCCGACCTGCTGCCGTGCGCAGCGGCGGGCCTCGTCGTCGAGGGCCAGCAGGTCGTCCAGCGATTGTGGCTTGGATGGGCTTACGCGCTGCAAAGTTGCCTCGTTGACGGCGTGAATGTGGTCGAAACGCAGCCGCCGGTCGAGAAAGGCGGCGACGGCTTCCTCGTTGGCGGCGTTGAGCACCGCCGTGGTGCCGGCGGGCCCGCGCAGCGCCGACCAGGCCAGCGGCAGGCCGGGGAAGCGCTGGTCGTCGGCGGTTTCGAAACTGAGCGAGCCGAGCGTGGCGAAATCCAGCGGACTGGCGCCGGAGGCGATGCGCTCGGGCCAGGCCAGCCCATAGGCAATGGGCACGCGCATATCGGGCGTGCCCAGCTGGGCGACGACGGAGCCGTCGCGGTACTGCACCATGGAATGGATGACGCTTTGCGGGTGGATGACCACCTCGATGCGCTCGGGCGGCAGACCGAAGAGGTAGCGCGCCTCGATGACCTCCAGCGCCTTGTTCATCATGGTCGCGGAGTCCACCGAGATCTTGCGCCCCATGACCCAGTTGGGGTGGGCACAGGCCTGCTCGGGCGTCACCCCTGCCAGTGTGGCGGGGTCGCGGGTGCGGAACGGGCCGCCCGAGGCGGTCAGCACGATCTTGTCGACACGACGCTCCCAGCTCGCCGGGTCTTCCGGCAGCGACTGGAACACCGCCGAATGCTCGCTGTCGATGGGCAGCAGCGTGGCGCCGCCGCTGCGCACCGCGTGCATGAACAGATCGCCGCCGACCACCAGGGCTTCCTTGTTGGCCAGGAGCAGCTTCTTGCCGGCGCGCGCCGCCGCGAGGCTGGGCGCCAGGCCGGCGGCGCCGACGATGGCGGCCATCACCGCATCGACCTCGGGCGCCTCGCTCACCTCACACAGGGCCTGTGCGCCATCGAGCACCTCGACGGCCAGGCCCGCCTCACGCACGCGCTCGCGCAGGCGGTCCGCCGCGGCGGGATCGACCAGCACCGCAAAACGCGGCTCGAAGCGGTGGCATTGCTCGAACAGGATCTCGTCCTGGCGCGCGGCGGTGAGCGCAAAGACGCGGTAGCGCTCGGGGTGTCGGGCGATCACGTCGAGCGTGTTCTGCCCGATGGAGCCGGTGGCACCGAGGATGGTGATGGACTGCGGGGAAGCGGGCATGGATCAGAACGTCACGAGCATCATGGCCAGGGGCAGCACAGGCAGCAGCGCGTCGATGCGGTCGAGCACGCCGCCGTGCCCGGGCAGCAGGCCACTGGAATCCTTGACGCCCGCCGCGCGCTTGACCAGAGATTCGATCAGGTCGCCCGCCACGCTCATGGCGACAAGAAGCACCAGACAGAGCACCGCCAGCAGCGGCCCGAGCGACCACAGGTAGTCGTAGAGGTGGCGCGGCGCGAACCAGCCGCGCTGCGTGCCCATCAACCACATCCAGGCCAGCAGCACGACACCGATCAGCCCGCTCACGGCGCCCTCCCAGCTCTTGCCCGGACTGATGCTGGGCGCGAGCTTGCGTCGCCCGAAGCGCTTGCCGCCGAAATACGCCGCGATGTCGGCCGCCCACACGAGCAGCAGCACGGACAGGAGGAAGCCAAGCCCCAACAGGCGGGCCTGCACCAGCGCGAGCCAGGCGCAGGCAATGAGGAACAGGCCCAACCACAGACGAATCCACAACGGGCAACGTTTGAGAGCCCCGGTACCGCCGCGCAGCAGCACCACGGCCAGCAGCACCCAGACCACGCCCAGCACCAGCCAGAGTTCACGCCAGGAGCGCTCGACGCCCCCGAGCAGCCAGAAGATCAGGCCCGCGACGGCCAGCGCGAGGCCGCAGCTCACCGCGCGCGTCTGACCGCAGCCATTGAGCCGAGCCCATTCCCATCCGGCAGCGCCGATCAGCGCGAGCGTGAAAGCCGCGAAGGGCTCGATCGAGGGGTACAGCAGCGTGGGCAGAAAAACGGCGAGCAATAGCACCGCCGTGATGATCCGCTGCTTAAGCATCGCGGGGGCCGGCGTCGGCGGTCAAGGCCGTGGCCTCGGCGCGCTGCGCCGAGGTCTGGCCGAAGCGCCGCTCGCGGCGCGCGTATTCGGCCAGGGCCAGGTCGAGCTGCTCGGCGTCGAATTCGGGCCACAGGCAATCGGTGAACACCAGCTCGGCGTAGGCCGCCTGCCACAGCAGGAAGTTGCTGATGCGCTGCTCGCCACCGGTGCGGATGATGAGGTCGGGGTCGGGTACGTGCCCCAGTGCCATGGCGGCCGACAGGCTCTCTTCGGTGATGGCCTCGCCACGATCGGCCAGGCGCTGCGCGGCCTGCGCCATGTCCCAGCGCCCGCCATAGTTGAAGCACACGTTGAGCACCAGGCGATCGTTGCCCTGCGTGGCCTGTTCGGCCGACGCCAGACCTTGTGCCAGCCGGGGCGACAGGCGCGAGCGGTCACCGGGGAAATGCAGGCGCACGCCGGTCTCGGACAGGCGCGGCACCTCGCGCGACAAGGCCAGGGCCAGCAAGTCCATCAGACTGGCCACCTCGTCCACGGGGCGGCTCCAGTTCTCGGACGAGAAGGCGAACACCGTGAGCACGCGGATGCCGCGTTGCACACTGGCCTCAACGATGCGGCGCAGCGCATCGACACCCTGCTTGTGGCCAGCCACTCGGGGCAGCCAGCGCTTCTGGGCCCAACGGCCGTTGCCGTCCATCACGATCGCGACGTGGTGGGGCAGGTTCGGGGCGGCGGGATTCTGCATGCGCCAACTCTGACTATCGAGCCTTGGGCTCAGACCGCCATGATGTCCTGTTCCTTGCTGGTCACGAGCCGGTCCACCTCGGTGATCATGCGGTCGGTCAGCTTCTGGATGTCTTCCTGCGAGCGGCGCTCATCGTCCTCGGAGGCTTCCTTGTCCTTCACGAGTTTCTTTACCGCCTCGTTGGCGTCCCGGCGCAGGTTGCGAATGGCGATCTTGGCGGCCTCGCCCTCGCCCTTCACAACCTTGGTGAGTTCGCGGCGGCGCTCTTCGGTCATGGGCGGCATCGGCACACGGATCAGGTCACCCTGCGAGGCGGGATTCAAGCCCAGGTCCGACTCGCGGATCGCCTTCTCGATCTTGGCGCCCATGCCCTTTTCCCAGGGCGCGACCCCGATGGTGCGGGAGTCCAGCAGCGACAGGTTGGCCACCTGCGACAGCGGCAGCATGGAGCCGTAGTAGTCGACATGCACCGTGTCGAGCAGCGCAGGGTTGGCGCGGCCGGTGCGCACCTTGGTCAGGCTGTTCTTGAACGCCTCGATCGATTGCTGCATCTTGTGCTCGGCGTTCTTGCGGATGTCGGCAATGCTCATGTCGTGATCTCCTGTGTGCGACCGGTGTTCAGACGTGCACGAGGGTGCCTTCGTCGGCCCCCATCACCACGTTGCGCAACGCGCCCGGCTTGAAAATGGAAAACACCTTGACGGGCAACTTCTGGTCGCGGCACAGCGCGAACGCCGTGGCGTCCATCACCTGCAGGTTGCGGGCCATGGCCTCGTCGAAGGAAATGGTGGTGTAGCGCGTGGCGGCCGGGTCCTTGTTCGGGTCGGCGGTGTACACGCCATCGACCTTGGTGGCCTTGAGCACCACCTCGGCGCCGATCTCCGCGGCGCGCAGGGCGGCGGCCGTGTCGGTGGTGAAGAAGGGGTTGCCCGTGCCGGCGGCGAACACCACCACCTTGCCCTCTTCGAGGTACTGCAGCGCCTTGGGACGCACGTAGGGCTCCACGACCTGCTCGATGCCGATGGCGGACATCACGCGGGCCACCAGGCCGGCCTTGTTCATGGTGTCGGCCAGCGCCAGCGAGTTCATCACCGTGGCCAGCATGCCCATGTAGTCGGCGGTGGCGCGGTCCATGCCCACCGAGCCGCCGGCCACGCCGCGGAAGATGTTGCCGCCGCCGATGACGATGGCGACCTGCACACCGAGGCGGGTGACTTCGGCGATCTCGTCGACGATGCGCACGATGGTGGCGCGGTTGATGCCGAAGGCGTCGTCGCCCATGAGGGCTTCACCGGACAGCTTCAGCAGGATCCGTTGGTAGGCGGGCATGAAAGGCTTTCAGGATCGGTTGCGGCGCGGGCAGCCGCCAAGTGTAGCGGTGGGAACGGGGACACCCGGTCTCTCCACCAGTGAAAATCGTCAACGCATATGACAACGGGCCTTGCGGCCCGTTGTCTGGTGAGGGGAACGCCGATCAGGCGCCCTTGGCCGCCGCGACCTGGGCCGCCACCTCGGCGGCGAAGTCGTCGACCTTCTTCTCGATGCCCTCGCCCACCACGAACAGGGTGAAGGACTTCACCGTGGTGTTGGCGGCCTTGAGCATCTGCTCCACGGTCTGCTTGTCGTTCTTGACGAAGGGCTGGTTGAACAGCGAGACCTCCTTGAGGTACTTCTGCACCGAGCCTTCGATCATCTTGGCCGCGATGTCGGCGGGCTTGCCCGACTCGGCCGCCTTGGCGGTGGCCACCGAGCGCTCGCGCTCGATCAGTTCGGCCGGCACGTCATTGCTGGTCAGGGCCACAGGCTTCATGGCCGCCACGTGCATGGCCACGTCCTTGGCGGCCGTCTCGTCGCCATCGAACTCGACGATCACACCGATGCGCGTACCGTGCAGGTAAGCCGCCAGCTTGGCGCCGCTGTAGCGCTTGAAGCGGCGGAACGACATGTTCTCGCCGATCTTGCCGATCAGGCCCTTGCGCACGTCTTCCAGCGTGGGGCCGAAGCCGTCCTGGCTGTAGGCCAGGGCGCCCAGGGCCTCGATGTCGGCGGGGTTCTGCTCGGCCACGAGCTTGGCGGCGGCATTGGCCAGCGCCAGGAAGCTGTCGTTCTTGGTGACGAAGTCGGTTTCGCAGTTGACCTCGATCAGCGCGCCGGCGCTGGCGTTGATGGACGCGGCGACGACGCCTTCGGCCGTGACGCGGCTGGCGGCCTTGCCGGCCTTGGTGCCCAGCTTGACGCGCAGCAGTTCTTCGGCCTTGGCCATGTCCCCATCGGCCTCGGTCAGGGCCTTCTTGCATTCCATCATGGGGGCGTCGGTCTTGGCGCGCAGCTCAGCGACCATGCTTGCGGTGATTGCCATGTGTGTTCTCCTGGAATCCGGCGCTTCACGGGCGCCGGCGGGTCAATGATGGGTTCCGGTTGTGAAAAAGGGGCTACGCGAGCCCCTCGTTCGCGAGCGAAACGGAATCAGGCTGCGTCGTCCTGCACTTCGACGAACTCGTCGCCGCCTTCGGCCGCGGCCACGGCCTTGCTCAGGTCGTTCACGGCGTTGGCGCGGCCTTCCAGCACGGCGTCGGCGATGCCACGGGCGTACAGGGCCACGGCGCGGGCCGAGTCGTCGTTACCGGGGATCACGTAGTCGATGCCCACGGGCGAGTGGTTGGTGTCCACCACGCCCACCAGCGGGATGCCCAGCTTCTGGGCCTCGAGCACGGCGATCTTGTGGAAGCCCACGTCGATCACGAAGATGGCATCGGGCAGCGCGGTCATGTCCTGGATGCCGCCGATGTCCTTCTCGAGTTTCTCCATCTCGCGGTTGAACATGAGCTGTTCTTTCTTGCTCATGCTGTCCAGACCGGCTTCCTTCTGGGCCTGCATGTCTTTCAGGCGCTTGATGGAGGTCTTGACGGTCTTGAAGTTGGTCAGCATGCCGCCCAGCCAGCGCTGGTCGACGAAGGGCACGCCGGCGCGGCGCGCTTCCTGGGCCACGATGTCACGCGACTGGCGCTTGGTGCCCACCATCAGCAGGGTGCCGCGGTTGGCGGAGAGCTGACGCACGAACTTCTGTGCGTCGTGGAACATCGGCAACGTCTTCTCGAGGTTGACGATGTGGATCTTGTTGCGGTGCCCGAAGATGAAGGGCGCCATCTTGGGGTTCCAGAAGCGGGTCTGGTGACCGAAATGGACACCGGCTTCCAGCATTTCGCGCATGGAAATGGACATGAGTTGTTTCCAAAGGTTAGGTCTAAAATCCGGCCCCGATCGCGGCGGTGGCGGGTGGAGAAACCACCATGACCGACGCGACACCCGGATGGGCCGGTTTGCGATTGACTCCGCACCGACGGGCTTCCGTTGAAGCCAACAAGCGCAAAGCCTGTCGATTATAGCACCCGCCCCCCGGGCATCCTCCCTCCTCCTCTCCCTCCGAATGAATATCGCCATCGTGGGCGCAGGCGTCTGCGGCGTGACCACCGCCCATGAACTGTTGAACGACGGCCACGCCGTGACTCTGTACGAGAGGCGCGGCACACCCGCCGAGGAAGCGAGCTTCGCCCCGGCCGGACTGGTGTCCACCGCCTGGGCCCTGGCCTGGGCCGGGCCCGAGTTGCGCCTGCACGCCCCCTGGGCGGCACCCGGCCCGGGCGTGCGCTGGCGCGCGGGCCTGGACGGCAGCGCCTGGCGCTGGTGGCGCGGCTGGCGGCGCGAGGAGCGACGGCGCGGGAACGACGCCCTGCTGGCCGTGCGCGAACTGATCGATCAGGGCCTGGAGCGCCAGATCGAACTGACCAGCGAACTCGACCTCGACCACGACCGCAGCGACGACATGCTGGTGCTGCTGAGCGACGCTCGCGAAGCCGCTGGCGCGCAGGCCGCGATCGATCGCTTGCGCGGCCTGGGCCTCGAGTTGCGTTCGGTTTCCGCGGAGGAGGCGCGCGTCATCGAGCCCGCGCTCGCCACGTCCGCCCCCCTGCATTCCGGTGTGCACCTGCGCGGCCCCGCGGTGGCCAACTGCCGGGAATGGACAATGCTGATGCGCCACCGCGTGGCCCGCCTGGGCGGTGCGCTGCGGCTGCGAACCGGCGTGAACACCCTGCGGCCCGACGCGGGTGGCTGGCGGGTGAGCGCCTCCGACGGGAGCGAGGAGCGCTTCGATGCGGTGGTGATGTGCGCCGGGGTGGGTGCGGAGGATCTGCTGGCCGGCCTGGGTCTGCCCATCCCGTGGACGGTGCTGTGGTCGCACTCGCTGAGCGCCGGCCTGCGCGAGCCCATGGACGCACCGGTGTCGGCCGTGCTTGACCTGAAGGCGCGCGTCGCCATCGCCCGCCTCGGTCAGCGCGTGCGCGCCTCGGGCGGCGCCGATCTCGGCGGCTCGGCCGCCGGCACCGACCCGGCGAGCGTGCACCGGCTGGGGCAGGTGCTGTCGCACTGGTTTCCGGCGGCGGCCCGCTTTTCGGGGCCCCAGGCCTCGGTGCAGAGCTGGCGCGGCGCCATCGTCGTGTCCAACGACGGGTTGCCCCTGATCGGCCCGAGCCGCCTGCCCGGCCTGTGGCTGAACCTGGCACACGGCGCAGCTGGCTGGGCCATGGCCTGCGGCGCGGCGCGCCGCCTGGCCGACGCCATCCCGCACGGCGCCGCCCAAGCCCAGGCCACGCCATTTTCTCCCGCGCGTGTGGGCCTCTGAGCCGAGGATCGCGTGGTGAAATGTCCGCCATGCGAGCCTTGCGCCCCGACCAACTCGAATCGCTGCACGACACGGCGACCACGCGCGCGCTCGAACAGGCCCTGTCGGCTGCGCTGCCACCGCACACGCTGATGGCGCGCGCGGGCGAAGCGGTGGCCCGCCTGGCACTGGCCTGGCGGCCGCACGCGCGGCGCCTGTGGGTCGCCTGCGGCCCGGGCAACAACGGCGGCGACGGTCTGGTCGCCGCGCGCCACCTGCTGCAGACGACACCCACCGCCTGGCGCGAGGTCGTGGTGACGCTTGACGCGGATCCCCAGCGCCTGCCACCCGACGCCGCCTGGGCGCTGCGCGAAGCCGTGGCGGCCGGCGTGACGCTGCAGCCCGAACCACCCGCCGCGCCCGAGCTGATCATCGACGCCCTGCTGGGCCTGGGCGCCCGACCGCCCGGCGACGATGCACTTGGCGCGCGCGTGCGCCAGGTGCGCGAGCACCGTTCGCCGGTGCTGTGCGTGGACCTGCCCAGCGGTCTGCTGGCCGACACCGGTCATGACCCGCTGGGTTTCGCCGCTGACGCCGGGCCACGGCAGACGCTGAGCCTGCTCACCCTCAAGCCCGGCCTGTTCACTGCCAGGGGACGCGATGCCGCGGGCGCCGTGTGGTTCGATGACCTGGGGGCCGCCGCAGAGGCCGTGCCCCCCACCGCCTGGTGGGGCGGTCATCTGGCGGCCGAGGCGGACAAGGTCCGCGATCCGCACGCCGCACACAAGGGCAGTTATGGCGACGTCGGCGTGCTGGGCGGGCAATTGCCGGGCGGCGGCATCGGCATGGCGGGTGCCGCGGTGCTGGCGGCGCGGGCCGCCTTGCACGCTGGCGCCGGGCGCGTGTACCTGGCGCTGGTCGGTAACGGCGACGCGCCCGCCTTCGACCCAGTCTGTCCCGAACTGATGCTGCGGCGGCCCGCCGCCCTGCTTGCCGCCGACCAGCCGACCCCGCCGGTGCTCGTGGCAGGCTGCGGCGGGGGTGAGGCGATCCGCGAGTGGCTGTCCCTCGCCCTCGCCTGCCCGCGACTCGTGATCGACGCCGACGGCCTCAACGCCCTGGCCCACGACACCGCGCTGCAGCGCCTGACGCAGCGCCGCCAGGCGCGCGGCTGGGTCACGGTGCTCACCCCCCATCCCCCGGAAGCCGCGCGCCTGCTGGGCATCGGCACGGCCGAGGTGATGGCCGACCGCTTGGCCAGCGCGCGCCAGCTCAGCGAGCGCTTTGGCGCCATCGCAGTGCTCAAGGGCTCGGGCACCGTGGTGGCGGAGCCCGGGCGCGCGCCCTGGATCAATGCCACGGGCAACGCCCGCCTGGCCACCGCTGGCACAGGTGACGCCCTGGCGGGGATGATCGGTGCCGCCCTGGCGCGACCACACGACGACGCTGCCGAAGCGGTGCGCCGCGCCGTGGCGGCACACGGCGCACTGGCCGATCGCTGGCCCGAAGGCGCGGCGCTCACGGCCGGGCGCCTGGCGCTGGCGGCCCGCCCGCTCTGATCCACCGCGAGGTGCGGATCAGCCCAGCAGCATCAGGCCCACCTGCAGGGCGATGATCACCACCAGCACCGACAGGTCCACACCGCCCACGAGCGGGATCACGCGCCGCACCGGCGCGACGATGGGCGAGCACAGCCGGTCGAGAAGGCCCATCACCGGCGAACGCGGCTGCACCCACGACAGAATCGCGTAGACGATCAGCAGCAGCATCAGGCCCTGAAGCAGGTCGCGCACCAGGAAGCGCAACCCCAGCACCGGTACAGCGGCCCACGGCACCTCGCCACCCGAGGCGATCAGCAACCACAGCGTCGCATGCACCAGCGCCAGCAGCACCGCGGCCACCAGGCTGGCGCCGTCGATGCGGCCTTTGGCGATGACCGCGGGCAGCACGCGGCGCAGTGGCTGCACCAGCCAGTCGGTGATGGCCATCACGAATCGCCCGGGCTGCGCCTGCATGGGCACGCGCAGGTGGTTCATCCAGGCGCGCAGCAGGGCCGCGGCCACGAGGAAGAAAAAGAAGGTGTCGAGGAGGAAGAGCAGGACGCGCATGCCGGCGAGTTTAGGTCGTCAGGCGCAGACCGGCACGCGGCGGGCGCGGATCGAGTTCCAGTCCGGCGTCGAAGCGGCGCATGGCCTCGGCACGGGAGGCCTCGAGGAAGTCCAGCATGATGGGTGAACTGTCGACCAGGGCCTGGCGGCCGCGATGGAACTCCGGGTGCCACTGCACGCCACGGGCGTAGGCATCGCCGGTCCAGCGGATCGCCTCGACCAGACCGTCGAGCGAGGACACCGCCTCCACCACGATGCCCTTGCCCAGATCAGCCACCGCCTGGTGGTGGATGCTGGTGACGCGCAGTTGCGTGGACCCGGGATACAGCTCGGTGAGCGGCGATCCCTGGACGAAGGTCACGTCGTGCTCGAACTGGTCGTAAAGGTCCACGTCGACGTGCTCGTGCGCGGCCGGGCACTGCGTCGCGATGTCCTGGAACAGGGTGCCGCCGAAGGCCACGTTGAGCAGTTGCGCGCCGCGGCAAACGCCCAGCACCGGCTTTTTTTGCGCCAGAAAGCAGCGCAGCAAGGCCAGCTCGTATCGATCGCGCACCACGTCGCCGCGCCATTCTTCGCGCAGCGGCTCCTGGCCATAGGTTTCGGGGGCGACGTCCGCCCCACCCTGCAGCACTAGCGCGTCGAGTTCCTGCACCATGTGCTCGACCTTGAGGTGCCGCGCCGCGAACTGGGCGTCCTGCGTGACGGCCGGCACCATGAAGGCCACAGCGCCGTGCGCCATGATCCAGTGCGCCAGCGAGGACTCGATGTACTGCAGGTTCTTGTTGCGAAAACCCAGCTCGGGCGGCACGTGGTGCATGAGCCGCGCGGACACGCCGATGCGCAAGGGGCGCTCACGGTCGACGCGCGCCGGCTTGCGGGCGGCGGCACTCCCCTGGCCGCCCTTCGCGCTCATCGCGGCCGTCGTCATCGCTGGCCTCGTCGAGAACGCGACGGCCCGGCGCGCGTGGGTTTTGCGGCCGACTTCTTGCCGGCGGCGCGGCGCACCGCGGCCTTGAGGTCCGGCACGGGCGCGTTCGATCGGGCCTTGCCGCCGCGGCGCTCCTGCCGAGTGGCGCCGGCCGCGCCGAGATCGCCTCCCGTCTTGTCGCGCATGGCCTTGAGTACCACGTCGTCGTCGCCACTGACGAGGCGGAAATCGATGCGGCGGCCGTCGAGGTCGACGCGGCTGACCTGCACCTGCACCCGCGAGCCCAGGGCGTAGCGGATGCCCGTGCGCTCGCCCCTCAGTTCCTGGCGCGCCTCGTCGAAACGGAAGTACTCGCCGCCCAGCTCGGTGATGTGCACGAGGCCTTCCACGTACATCGCATCCAGCGTGACGAAGATGCCGAAGCTCGTGACGGCGCTCACCACGCCCGAGAACACCTCGCCCAGGTGCTCGCGCATGTACTTGCACTTGAGCCAGGCCTCCACGTCGCGGCTGGCCTCGTCGGCGCGGCGCTCGTTGGCGCTGCAGTGCAGCCCCGCGGCCTGCCAGGCCACGGTGTCGGCCGACGGCTTGCGCGCGTTGGGCGCGGGTGGCTTCACCCGGCTGGCCAGGCGCTTGCTGAGCTTGGCGTGCGCCTCGCCGGGCGTGGGCAGCGCGGGCAACTGGTACTTCTGCTTGTGCAGGATCGCCTTGATCACGCGGTGCACCAGCAGATCGGGGTAGCGGCGGATCGGGCTGGTGAAGTGGGTGTAGGCCTCGAAGGCCAGGCCGAAATGGCCGCTGTTGATCGGCGTATAGATCGCCTGCTGCATGGAACGCAGCAGCATGGTATGGATCTGCTGGGCGTCCGCGCGCTCCTTGGTGGCCTCGGCGATCTGCTGGAACTCGCCGGGCTTGGGCTCATCGCTCACCGAGGCGGGCACGCCCATGGCCTTGAGGTAGTTGCGCAGCGTCTCGAGCTTTTCTGGCGTGGGGCCTTCGTGCACGCGGAACAGGCCCGGGTGCTTGCCCTGTTCGATGAACTCGGCCGAGCACACGTTCGCCGCCAGCATGGCCTCTTCGATGAGCTTGTGCGCGTCGTTGCGCGTGCGCGGCACGATGCGTTCGATGCGGCCCGATTCGTCGCAGACGATCTGGGTTTCCACCGTCTCGAAATCCACCGCGCCACGGGCGTTGCGGGCCGACAGCAAGGCGCGGTACACGTCGTGCAGGTTCAAGAGATAGGGCACCAGCGGCTTGCGGTTCATGGCCTCGGGGCCGCGCGTGTTCTGCAGGATCGCCGCCACCTCGGTGTAGGTGAAGCGCGCGTGGCTGAACATCACCGCCGGGTAGAACTGGTAGGCGTGGATCTCGCCGCGCGCGGTGACGAGCATGTCGCAAACCATGCACAAGCGCTCCACCCCGGGGTTGAGCGAGCACAAGCCGTTGGACAGCTTCTCCGGCAGCATGGGGATCACGCGGCGCGGGAAATACACCGAGGTCGCGCGGTCGTAAGCGTCCACGTCGATGGGCGAGCCCGTCTGCACGTAGTGGCTCACGTCGGCGATGGCCACCAGCAGCCGCCAGCCCTTGGCCTTGCCGACCTTTGCCGGCTCGCAATACACGGCGTCGTCGAAGTCGCGCGCGTCCTCGCCATCGATCGTCACCAGCGGCACATCGCGCAAGTCCACACGGTGGCGCAGATCGTTCGGGCGCACGTGATCGGGCAAGGCCCGCGCCTGTGCCATCGCCGTCTGCGAGAACTCATGCGGCACGCCGTACTTGCGCACCGCGATCTCGATCTCCATGCCCGGGTCGTCGATTTCGCCGAGCACTTCCTTCACGCGCCCCACGGGCTGGCCATACAAGGCGGGTGGCTCGGTGAGCTCGACCACCACCACTTGCCCGGGCTTGGCCGAGCCCGTGGCGCCCTTGGGGATCAGCACGTCCTGCCCGTAGCGCTTGTCTTCGGGCGCCACGAGCCACACGCCGCCTTCCTGAAGCAAGCGCCCGATGATGGGCGCGTCGGAACGCTCGATGATTTCTGTGACGCGGCCCTCGGGCCGACCCTTGCGGTCGAGCCGCACGATGCGGGCCTTCACGCGGTCCTTGTGCAGGACCGCGCGCATTTCGTTGGAAGGGAGGTAGATGTCGGGTTGACCGTCGTCGCGGACAACGAAACCGTGTCCATCACGGTGTCCGGACACGACACCTTCGAATTCGGCCAACAGGCTGTTTTTTTCGCTCACTGTTTCTCTGCTATACTGCTGGTTTCCTGAGATGCCCAGGTGGCGGAATTGGTAGACGCACTAGTTTCAGGTACTAGCGCCGAGAGGCGTGGAGGTTCGAGTCCTCTCTTGGGCACCATCATATAAGGGCTTGCAGTCATCAGACTGCAGGCCTTTTTTCTTTGCGGCGTGCGGCCCGGGGCCAGGCAGCCCCGCGTTTTGATCGAACAGATCAAACAGGCACACCCACCAGGTCGTGCCCATCGGTATCGACGATGCGGGCCCTGGTGAACTCACCCACTTTCAGGGTCTTGCTGATCTTCTCGGGCGGCAGCAAGCGCACCACCCCATCGATCTCGGGCGCGTCCGCGTAGCTGCGACCCACGCCACCCTTCTTGCCAAGGCCGGGTGCGCTGTCCACCAGCACCTGCATGCTGGCCCCCACCAAGGCGCGCAACTTCTCGGCCGACACCTGCTCGGCCATGGCCATGAAGCGCGCGCGGCGCTCCTCGCGCAGCGCTTCGGGCACCGGATTGGCGATGGCATTGGCGGCGGCACCGTCCACCGGCGAATACGCGAAGCAGCCCGCGCGGTCGATGCGCGCTTCGCGCACGAAATCAAGCAAGTGCTCGAACTCGGCTTCGGTCTCGCCCGGGAAGCCGGCAATGAAGGTGCTGCGCACGACGATCTGCGGGCAGATCTCGCGCCAACGCGCGATGCGCTCCAGGTTGCGCTCGCCGCTCGCGGGTCGCTTCATGCGGCGCAGCACATCGGGGTGGCTGTGTTGCAGCGGAACGTCCAGGTACGGCAGCACCAGGCCCTCAGCCATCAGCGGAACGATCTCGTCCACGTGCGGGTAGGGATAGACGTAGTGCAAGCGCACCCAGGCCCCAAAGGGTTTGGCGAGTTCACCCAGTTCGCGCACCAGGTCGAACATGCGCGTCTTCACGGGGCGGCCGTCCCAGAAACCGGTGCGGTACTTCACGTCCACGCCGTAGGCCGACGTGTCCTGGCTCACCACCAGCAGCTCCCGCACGCCGGCCTCGAACAGCTTGCGCGCCTCGGTGAGCACGTCGCCGATGGGCCGGCTCACCAGGTCACCGCGCATCGATGGAATGATGCAGAAGGTGCAACGGTGGTTGCAGCCTTCGCTGATCTTGAGGTACGCGTAGTGGCGCGGCGTGAGCTTGATGCCCTGCGGCGGCACGAGGTCCACGAAGGGGTCGTGCGGCTTGGGCAGGTGCTGGTGCACAGCCTCCATCACCTCGTGCGTGGCGTGCGGACCGGTAACGGCCAGCACGCTGGGATGCATCTGCCGCACCAGGTTGCCCCCTCCCTCGCCTTCGCGCGCGCCCAGGCAGCCGGTGACGATGACCTTGCCGTTCTCGGCCAGGGCATCGCCGATGGCGTCCAGGCTCTCCTTGACCGCGTCGTCGATGAACCCGCAGGTGTTGACGATGACCAGATCCGCGCCGGCGTACGACTTGGACGTGGTGTAACCCTCGGCGCTGAGCTGGGTGAGGATGAGTTCGGAATCGGTCAGCGCTTTGGGGCAGCCCAGGCTGACGAAGCCCACCTTGGGCGTCGTGGCGCCAGCGGTGGTCGTGGGGGCGATGGTGTCGGACATGAGGGCCCGATTGTCTCAGACCCCGCTCACCGCCGATGGGCCCGAGGCCCTTTCAGCGCTTGAGCCCCAGTGCGGCCAGCATCTGCTCGCTGTTCTTCTGCATCTGCTCCTGCATCTGGGTCAGGGCGTTGCGCGACTGCTCCAGGTAGGTGCCCATCATGCCCTGCATCATGGGCGACTGCAGGTTCATGAACTGCTGCCAGGCCTCGGGGTTGAGGCCGCCGCCCTGCTCTGCCATCTTTTGCTGCAGTTCCATGAAGACCTGGATGTTCTTCTCCAGGTACGAGCCCATGAAGTCCTGCATGGCGTGGCCGTAGAAGCGGATGATGTTGGCCAGCACCTGTTCGGTGAAGATCGGCGCGCCGGCTGTTTCCTCCTCGAGGATGATCTGCAGCAGGATGCTGCGCGTCAGGTCCTCGTTGGTCTTGGCATCGCGCACCACGAAGGGCTCGTTGCCCATCACCAGTGCCTTCACCTCGGCCAGGGTGATGTACGACGAGGTATCGGTGTCGTACAGCCGGCGGTTGGGGTACTTCTTGATCACGCGCACGCCGCGCGCTCCCGATGCTTCGGTCTTGGATTTGGTCGCCATTCCGGCATTCTAGGAAGCAGCCAGGGGGTACCGGGCATGGTTTTCCCTGTGCAGTGCACCAAATGACGAAGGGCCTGCTGCGTCGGCAACAGGCCCTTCGGGGAATACTGGTAGGCGCGAAGGGACTCGAACCCCTGACCCCCACCATGTCAAGGTGGTGCTCTAACCAGCTGAGCTACGCGCCTTCGAACGAATCGAAGCCTCGCAGTATAGCAGTTCCAACCCCACTTATTTGCGGCGCACCATGCGAACGCCGCTGACGTCACCCACCACGGCCATCGCCCGTGTCACTTGCCGGGCGTCGGCCACCTCGATGGTGAAGGTCATCCAGGCCACGCCCCTGACGGACTGGGTCTGCACACCAATGACGTTCATCTTCTCGCGGGCGAACACGTCGGAGATGTCGCGCAGCAGGCCCTGGCGATCCAGCGCCTCGATGGCCACGTCGACCGGGTACACCGCCGGCTGGCTGCCGCGCGCGTCCTCGCGGCCGGTCCATTCCACCTCGATCACACGGTCCGGGCTCTTGCGCGCCAGGTGCGCGAAATCGGTGCAGTCGGCGCGGTGCACGCTCACGCCCTTGCCTCGCGTGACGAAACCGCGGATCTCGTCGGGCGGCGCGGGCCGGCAGCACTTGGCCAACTGGGTCATCAGCGAGCCGACGCCGACCACCAGCACATCGCCCGTGGGGCCGTCGTTGCCGCGCCGGGGCTTGCGCACCCAGCTGGCCGGCTCGGGCGCGGCCTCGGGCTCGGGTGGGCGCAGGTGCGTCTCGATCGCGCGCAGCGAGAGCTCGTCCTTGCCGACCAGTTCGAACAGCTCGTCGGCCGAGCCCAGGCCCATGTCAGCCGCGAGCTCCTCGAACTTGAGCGCGGTGCGGCCCTCGCGCTGCAGCAGCTTTTCCACCGCCTCGCGCCCACGCGCGATGGTCTCGGCCAGGGCCTGGGCGTTGAACCAGGCCCGCACCTTGCTCTTGGCGCGGTGGCTCACCAGGTAGCCCAGATCGGGATTGAGCCAGTCGCGTGAGGGACCGCCGTCCTTCGAGACGATCTCCACCGTCTGGCCGTTCTGCAGCGGCGTGTTCAGCGGCACCATGGCGCCGTCGACCTTGGCGCCGCGGCAGTGGTGGCCCAGGTCGGTGTGCACCGTGTAGGCGAAGTCCACCGGCGTGGCGCCCTGCGGCAGTTCGACGATGGCCGCATTCGGCGTGAGCACGTAGATGCGGTCGTCGAACAGGCCTTGCGCCGTGCCGCTCAGGTCGCGCTCCCAGGCCAGCAGTTGGCGCAGCACGGCGATCTTGGCGTCGTATTCGGAGTTGGCCGTGACGCCCCCGTACCCCTTGGCGCCCGCCTCCTTGTAGGCCCAGTGCGCGGCCACGCCGTGCTCGGCGTGGTCGTGCATGGCCTGGGTTCGGATCTGGATCTCGAAGGCGCGGCCCTGAGCGTCGCGCACCACCGTGTGCAGCGACTGATACCCGTTGGGCTTGGGCTTGGCGATGTAGTCGTCGAACTCGTCCGCCACGGGTGTGAAGTGCTCGTGCACGAACGACAGGACGGCGTAGCAGTCGGCGGTTTCGAGCACGATCACGCGCAGGGCTCGGATGTCGAAAACCTGCTCGAAGTCGAGCGCCTTGCCACGCATCTTCTTGACGATGCTGTAGATGTGCTTGGGCCGCCCCTGCACCATGGCGGCGATGCCCTGCGCCAGCAGTGCCTGTTGCAGATCCTCGCGCACCTGCTCGACGTGCGCCTCGCGCTCGGTGCGTTTTTCGTCGAGCAGCCGGGCCACGTCCTTGTAGGTCTGCGGCTCCAGGAAGCGGAAGGCCAGGTCCTCCATCTCCCACTTGATCTGCCAGATGCCCAGGCGGTTGGCCAGCGGCGCGAACACGTGCAGCGATTCGCTGGCCAGGATCTCGCCCGGGTCGCCGCGGACCGAGGCGAAGTAGCGCAGCGTCTGCAGCCGCGAGGCCAGGCGCAGCATCACCACGCGCAGATCGCGCGAGAACGCGAGCAGCATCTTGCGCACATTCTCGGTCTGGCTGGCCGCGAGTTCGGACACCGGCCCCTTGGACAGGCCCGGCGCGGGCTGGCCTGCGTCCTGCGCGGCCAGGCGCTCCTCCTGCTTGCGCGCCAGTTTCTCGGCGGCCTTCAGGCGCGCCTGCCGCTGCAGTTGCACGAGCTTGGTGGTCTCCAGCGCCAGTGCGGCGTGCTGCTCGCCGAAGGCCTTGGCGATGACCTCCTGCGGCCGGTTCAGGTGCTGGCAGGCGTAAACCAGGTAGACCACGGCCTGCATGGCCTCGGAGCCGCCGATGTCGGCCAGGATGCGCGCCACCGCCTCGGCGTGTGCCCACGTGTTCTCGCCGGTGTCCAGGCATTCGCCTTCGAGCAGTGGCTCGGCAAAGGCCCGGGCGCGCGCCAGCGCGTTGGCCTGCTGCGGCAGACCCGCGGCCGTGGCGGCCACGATCGCCGCCGTGGCCGGCGCGACGTCCTCGATCGTCGGGTTCGCCCGCTTCATGGCGAGAGCAGGAAATCGAGCACGGTGCGCACCTGGTCGTCGGCCACCAGGGTGGGCGCATGCCCCACGCCGGCAAAGCTCACGCAGCGCGGCCGCGGGCCGCGCTGCTGCATGGCCTTCACGGTGTCCATGCTCAGCAGGTCGGAGTCTTCGCCGCGCAGCACCAGCGTGGGCGCGGCGATGGCGTCGTACAGGTCCCACAGCGCGGCCTCGCCGGCGCGCACGGCTTCCTGCAGGGCCTGCATTTCCACGCTCTGCGTCATGGCCTTGAAGGGCACGGCGATGGCCGGGTCATAGTGCAAACGGAAGCGCCCGTCGCGCTGGCGCAGCATGGGCTGCGACAGGGCGCGCCACTGCTCGGGCGTGTGCGGGCCGAAGCCTTTGGAGATGCTGGCCAGGTACTCGTCGGCCGCTGCCTCGGAATCGAAGCTCGGGTCGAGGCCCAGGTAGGTGCCGATGCGCATAAGCGCCTCCCACTGCACCACCGGCCCCACGTCGTTGAGCACCAGCCGCGCGGGCGCCAGCGGTGGCTGCGCCGCGACGCCCATGCCGATGAGGCCGCCCATGCTGGTGCCGACCCAGTCGATGCGCACACCGGGCCGTTCCGCACGCAGTTGCTGCAACAGCGCGGTGAGGTCGGCCACGTAGGTGGGCACCTGATAGGCCATGGGGTCCGCCAGCCAGTCGCTGTGTCCGCGCCCGGCCACGTCCACCGCGATCACGCGGCAATGCGGCTGCAGCGCGCGCGCCAGGGTGTCGAAGTCGCGCCCCTGGCGCGAGAGGCCGTGCACGCAGACGACCACGTGGTCGTCGCCACCGTGGGTGCTGCGCCAATCCCACCAGGCCATACACCTTGGGCCGCCTTCACGGGCCGCAGCCCCACCGACGACGATGTGTTGGAGTTGGGGTTCGGTCATGGTGCGGCTCGGGGCTGACGCCTGCCATCCATAATGCGCGGCAGACCGTCGAACCAATCGTAATGGAACTGGAGTAACCCATGCTCACCGGGAAAACCGCTCTTGTCACAGGCTCCACCAGCGGCATCGGCCTTGGCATCGCGAAGGCCCTCGCCCGCCAGGGCGCCAACGTCGTGCTCAATGGCTTTGGCGACGCCGCCGGCCCCCAGGCCGAGGTGGCCGCCTTGGGGGTGAAGGTGGGTTACCACGGCGCCGACATGAGCAAGCCAGACGAGATCGAGGCCATGATGGCCTACGCGGCCAAGACCTTCGGCCAAGTGGACATCCTGGTGAACAACGCGGGGATCCAGCACGTGGCGAAGGTGCAGGACTTTCCCGTGGAGCGCTGGGACGCGGTCATTGCCATCAACCTCTCCAGCGCCTTCCACACCTCGCGCCTGGCGCTGCCGGCCATGCTCAAGGCCAACTGGGGCCGCATCATCAACGTCGCCTCGGTGCACGGGCTGGTGGGTTCGGCGGAGAAGTCGGCCTACGTGGCGGCCAAGCACGGCATCGTGGGCCTGACCAAGGTGACGGCGCTGGAGACCGCCACCTCGGGCGTCACCTGCAACGCCATCTGCCCGGGCTGGGTGCTGACGCCGCTGGTGCAGAAGCAGGTGGACGCAAAAGCCGCGGCAATGAAGCTGTCGAACGAGGAAGCCACGAAGCTGCTGCTGGGCGAGAAAGAACCCTCGATGCAGTTCACCACGCCCGAGGAGCTGGGTGAGCTGGCGGTGTTCTTCTGCTCGCCCGCCGCCGGCAACGTGCGCGGCGTGGCCTGGAACATGGACGGCGGCTGGGCCGCCCAGTAAGGCCTCAGCGCATTTGAATGGCACCGGACACCGTGACGCTCACGGTGCTGGTGCCCGCCGCCACGGGAATGGCGGCGTCGCTCGCGGCGGCCTTGGCTTCCATCGCCATCATGCGGGGCATGGGCCGCTCGGGCATGTCGGCCGAACTCACCGAGACGTCGCGCAGCGTGTAGCTGGAGAAGCCGAAGCCCTTGGCGATCTCGGTGGCTCGTGCACGGAAGCGCTCGATGGCCTGGGCCTGCACCTGCGATTCGAGCGCCAGGCGCGCCTCGCGCGAGAGCGAGAAGCCCATGCTGGACACGGTGAGCGTCTGCACGCGACCGGCGATGGCGCTCACGTTGGCGATGTCACGCCCTTCGATGATGACCTCGGCCTGGCCTTGCCAGCCGCTGATGCGACCGTTGCTGGCATAGCGCGGGTACAGGCGCAGGTTGCCCGTGCGCACCTCCAGCTGTTTGGGCTTGGCCTGCGGCTGGGCGATGGCGAGCGCGGCGTCGACGGCCACCTTCAACTGGTTCTGCACGGTGGCGGCGTCGCTGCCTTCGCGGGTGGTGCTCAGCACCACGGTGAGCCAGTCCTGCGGCACTTCCATGTGGCCACTGGCCGACAGGTTCACCACATTGACGGGGACTTCGGGCGCCTGGGCCAGCGCGGCGGGCGCCGCCGCCAGGGCGGCCATGAAACCGAAGGCGGCAGCGGCGCGGCGAACCGCCACCGCCGAACGGGCGGGCAGATGAGGAATGGACATGTCTTGCTTGGTGTTGTTCAGGGCTGGCGATGGGACTCGAAGGGCGGCTGTACCCTGAGCTGCTCGCGCAGTCGCTGACGCTCCTCCACGGAGAGCCGGAAGGGCTTGCCGCCGTCGTCCATGTCGTCGAATGGCTGTCGCAAGGCGTCGCGCAGGCGCATGGGCGCACGCGTCTCGCCCGCATCGATCGAGATCGGCATCACCGTCGCCGTGTCGGCACCGGCCATGCCGATCACGCCTGCTTCGGGGGGGCGCTGCGGATTGGCGAGCACCGAACCCGCGGCCAGACAAGCGATGGTTGCGATCCAGACGGACTTCATGGTGTGGAGGAGTATGACCAGACCCGCGATTGTGCGAGTGAGCCTTGCGTCAAGACGATGGCATCTCGGGCAACTTCTGTAACAGCCTGTCAGAAAACCAAAAAATGAGCGTTGACAAGCACTTGGCGCTGCCAGAATCGCGTTTGTTACATTTGCCAGGAGTTGCTCGCATGCCACAAACCCAAAACCGCCCCAACAAGGTCCTGGTCGTTGACGACGACGTCCGCATCCGCGACCTGCTGCGCCGCTACCTCATGCAGGAAGGGTTCGAGGTGATGCTGGCCGAAGACGGCAAGGCCCTGAACCGCGTGCTGCAGCGCGAGGCCGTGGACATCATCGTGCTCGACCTGATGATGCCCGGCGAGGACGGCCTGTCCATCTGCCGCCGCCTGCGCGCCAACGGCGACCGCACCCCCATCATCATGCTCACCGCCAAGAGCGAGGACGTCGACCGCATCGTCGGCCTGGAGGTCGGCGCCGACGACTACCTCGCCAAGCCCTTCAACCCGCGCGAGCTGCTCGCCCGCGTCCACGCCGTGCTGCGCCGCCGCCCGCCGGCCGAGGTGCCCGGCGCGCCCTCGCAGGACGCCGAGACCGTGAAGTTCGGCCCCTACGAGTTCGACCTGAGCCTGCGCACCCTGCGCAAGGACGGCAACGACCTGCCCCTGACCACCGGCGAGTTCGCCATGCTCAAGGCCCTGGTTCGCCACCCGCGCCAGCCGCTGTCGCGCGAGAAGCTGGCCCAGCTCGCGCGCGGGCGTGAGTTCGAGCCCTTCGACCGCAGCCTGGACGTGCAGGTGTCCCGCCTGCGCAAGCTCATCGAGGACGATGCTTCTTCCCCGCGCTACCTGCAGACCGTGTGGGGCGTGGGCTATGTGTTCGTGCCGGACGGCAACTCCTGATGGACAGCGAGTCACGCGTACCGTTCGAGACCGAACCCGCCGCGCTGGAAACCGCCCCGGCTCCGCTGGAGATGCGGCCCACGCGCGGCGTGAGCCTGTTCTGGCGCACCTTCTTCTTCCTCACGCTGCTGCTCACCGGCTGCATCATTGCGTGGCTGCAGACCTTCCGCGCGCTCGAATACGAGCCGCGCGCCCTGCAGAGCGCGCAGCAACTGGCCTCGCTGGTCAACCTGAGCCGCGCGGCGCTGATCCACTCCGACTCGATCGCGCGCGTCTCGCTCATCAAGACCCTGGCCGCCGAAGAAGGTCTGCGCATCGCCCCGCGCGAGCCCAACGACACCTTCCAGCACTACGACACCGACCTGCTCAGCCGCAACGTGGCCGGCCAGTTGCAGGCCCGGCTCGGGCCCGACACCGTGGTGGCGCGCGAGGTGAATGGCCAGGCGGGGCTGTGGATCGGTTTTTCGATCGACGGCGATCCGTACTGGCTGCTCACCGATCCCTCGCGCATCGGCCCCGTGGCAGGCACCACCTGGCTGATCTGGCTCGGCACCGCCGCCCTGCTCTCCCTGGCCGGCGCGGCGCTGATTGCCCGCCTCATCAACCGGCCGCTGAAGAAGCTGTCCTTCGCGGCCAGCCGCGTGCGCGAGGGCGATTTCAACGCCAGCCAGCTCAACGAGACGGTGGCCACCAGCGAGATCCGCGAGGTCAACATCGGCTTCAACCGCATGGCGCAGCGCCTGTCCAAGATCGAGCAGGACCGCGCGCTCATGCTCGCCGGCATCTCGCACGACCTGCGCACCCCGCTGGCGCGCCTGCGGCTGGAAACCGAGATGAGCGTGGCCGACCCGATGGCCCGCGAGCACATGTCGGCCGACATCGAGCAGGTCAACGCCATCATCGACAAGTTCCTCGACTACGCGCGGCCCGACCACATGCGGTCGGAAGACGTCAGCCTGAACGAAGTGATCGAGACCGCACTGTTCGCGCTGGGTGATGACCCGAAGACCATCATCAAGACCCGCGTCCAGCCCGAACTGCAGGTGCTGGGCGATCCGGTCGAGCTGCAGCGCGTGTTCAACAACCTGCTGGAGAACGCCTCGCGCTATGGCCGCGACGCGGACACCGGCGTGGTGCAGATCGACATTGCCGCCAAGGCCAAGGACGACGCGGTGCTGATCAAGCTGCGCGACCACGGCCGCGGCGTGCGCCCCGAGATGCTGGAGCAGTTGACCCAGCCCTTCTTTCGCGGCGACGCGGCGCGTTCGGACGCCACCGGCACCGGCCTGGGCCTGGCCATCGTGGAGCGCGCGATCACGCGCATGGGCGGGCGCTTCGCGCTGGCCAACAGCAGCACGGGCGGTCTGGCGGCGCACATCAAGCTGCGCCGGGCGCCGGGCTAGGCGCTCCGCCTCAGGGCTTGATCAGCAGCGCCACGGCGCGGGCCTCGATGGCCTCGCCCTGCCCCACCGGGCCCGTTTTCTCGGCCGTCTTGGCCTTGACGTTCACCTGCGAGGGCGAGAGCCCGAGCAGCGACGCGATGCGCTCGACCATGGCCGGGATGTGCGGCGCTAGCTTCGGCGCCTGCGCGACCACGGTGCTGTCGATGTTGCCGATTTCGTAGCCCTCGGCACGAACGCGGCGGGCCGCCTCGGCCAGCAGCGCGCCCGAGTCCGCGCCCTTGAAGCGCTCGTCGGTGTCGGGGAAATGGCGGCCGATGTCGCCCAGCGCGGCGGCGCCGAGCAGCGCGTCGGTGATGGCGTGCAACAGCGCGTCGGCATCGGAATGGCCCAGCAGGCCATGCGTGTGCGGCACGGTGACGCCACCCAGAACGAGCGGGCGATCAGTGACAAGGCGGTGGATGTCCCAGCCCTCGCCGATGCGGATGGGGTTCATGCGCGGCTCCTGAGAATGGCTTCGGCGAGCGCGAAGTCGTGCGGATAAGTGACCTTGATGTTGCTCGCGCGCCCTTCCACCAGGCGCGGGCGCCGGCCGCTGCGCTCGATCGCACTCGCTTCATCGGTAATGCCCTCGAAGCCCGAGGCGCGCGCCGCCTGCAGCGCGTCCAGCAGCTCGCCCAGGCGGAACATCTGCGGCGTCTGGGCCAGCCATTTGTGGCGGCGTTCGATGGTGCCGGCGACCCGGCCACCCGCCTCGTCCTTCAGCGTGTCGGGCAGCGGCAGCGCCAGCAGGCCGCCCACGGGGTCCCCGGCGCAGGCGTCGATCAGCGCCGACACCTCCTCAGGCGTCACCAGGCAGCGCGCGGCGTCGTGCACCAGCACCCAATCGCTGTCGGGCACACCGCGCTCGCGCAGGGCCAGCAAACCGTTGAGCACACTCTCCGCGCGCGTGGCACCTCCGTGGTACACGGCCTCCACCCCGCTCACGTCTGCGGGCCAGTGCGCGTCCTCGGGCGCCAGCACGACCAGGATGCGATCGATCCGCGCGACACCGCGCAGCGCGGCCAGCGTGTGGTGCACCAGCGGCCGGCCAGCCAGCGGCTGGTACTGCTTGGGCAAGGAGGTGCCGGCGCGCGAGCCGGTCCCCGCACAGGGCAGCAGCGCATGGCAAGGGGACACGGGGATGGGGTCGGAAGGGGGCAAGGCGGTGCTCATGGGCGGCGCCATTCTAGAATTCGCCCACACCCCCGGGCTCGACGCGACCGGGGGTATTCGTATTGGTACCGACCGAATGTCCCTCTCCCTTCCCGCGCTGAGCCCCGGCAAGCGCCACACCCAGCCCCACCCGGGCGGCTCGGCCGACGCGCTGTGGCTCGCCCGCCTGGCCGAGCGCGAACAAGCCGCCGGCCGCCTCACCGCCATCGTCACCGCCGACGCGAACGACGCGCAGCGCCTGATCGACGAGCTCGCCTTCTTCGCGCCCGATCTGCGCATCACGCTGTTCCCCGACTGGGAAACCCTGCCCTACGACACCTTCTCACCGCACCAGGACCTCATCAGCGAGCGCCTGGCCACGCTGTGGCGCATCTCGCAGCGCCAGCACGACGGCGGCGCCGACGTGGTGCTCATCCCCGCCACCACGGCGCTCTACCGGCTCGCGCCGCCGTCCTTCCTGGCGGGCTACACCTTTCACTTCAAGGTCAAGCAGTCGCTGGACGAGGCGCGGCTCAAGGGCCAGCTCACGCTCGCGGGCTACCAGCACGTCACTCAGGTGGTGAGCCCCGGCGAATACGCCGTGCGCGGCGGCCTCATCGACCTCTTCCCCATGGGCAGCCCCGTGCCCTACCGCGTGGACCTGTTCGACGACGAGATCGACAGCATCCGCACCTTCGACCCCGACAGCCAGCGCAGCCTGTACCCGGTGAACGAGGTACGCCTGCTGCCCGGCCGCGAGTTCCCCATGGACGACGCGGCGCGTGCTCGTTTTCGCAGCCGCTGGCGCGAACTGCTCGAAGGCGACCCGACCAAGAGCCGCCTGTACAAGGACATGGGCAACGGCGTGGCCACCGCCGGCATCGAGTACTACCTGCCGCTGTTCTTCGAGGACACGGCCACCGTCTTCGACTACCTTGGCGAGCAATCGACCCTGGTACTGCACGGCGAGCTGGAACCCGCCTTCCAGCGCTTCTGGCAAGACACGCGCGACCGCCACCGCCTGCTGCAAGGCGACCCCGATCGCCCCATCCTGCCGCCTGAGGCCCTGTTCCTGAACGCCGAGCAGTTCTTCACCCGGGCCAAGGCGCACGCCCAGGTGGTGATGCGCCCCGGCACCAGCGACGTGAACGACAGCGCCTTCGCCCAGGCCCTGCCCGACCTGGCCGTGGTGCGCGGCGCCGACGAACCGCTGGCCAAGCTGCGGGCTCACCTGCGCGCCAGCCCGCAGCGCGCGCTGGTGCTGGCAGAAAGCGACGGCCGCCGCGAAAGCCTGCTCGACTTCCTGCGCGCCAGCGGCCTGAACCCGCCCGCCTTCGACAGCCTGGCCGAGTTCCAGGCCAGCGACGAGAAGACCGGCATCGCCACCGCGGCGCTGGCCACCGGCTTCGCCTGGCTCGAGGCGGGCATCGACTTCATCACCGAGACCGAACTCTTCGCCGCCGGCCCCACCACGCGCCGGCGCAAGAAGCAGGAACAGGTGAGCGACGTCGACGCGCTGATCAAGGACCTGTCCGAGCTCAATGTGGGCGACCCGGTGGTGCACGCGGCGCACGGCATCGGCCGCTACCGCGGGCTGATCAACCTCGACATGGGTGAGAAGAACCCCGACGGCACGCCCGCGCTGCAGGAGTTCCTGCACCTGGAGTACGCCGACAAGGCCGTGCTCTATGTGCCCGTGAGCCAGCTCGGCCTGATTGGCCGCTACACCGGCGTGAGCGCCGACGAAGCCCCGCTGCACAAGCTGGGCAGCGGCCAGTGGGAAAAGGCCAAGCGCAAGGCCGCCGAGCAGGTGCGCGACGCCGCCGCCGAGCTGCTCAACATCTACGCGCGCCGCGCCGCGCGCCAGGGCCACGCTTTCCGCTATTCGCCGCAGGACTACGAGGCTTTCGCCAACGACTTCGGCTTCGAAGAAACCGCCGACCAGCGCGCCGCCATCCACGCCGTGGTGCAGGACATGATCAGCCCCCAGCCCATGGACCGCCTGGTCTGCGGCGACGTGGGCTTCGGCAAGACCGAGGTCGCGCTGCGCGCGGCCTTCGTGGCCGTCACGGGTGGCAAGCAGGTGGCCTTCCTCGCGCCCACCACGCTGCTGGCCGAACAGCACTACCAGACCCTGGTCGACCGTTTCAGCAAATGGCCGGTGAAGATCGCAGAGATGAGCCGCTTCCGCTCTCAGAAAGAGATCACGGCGGCCATGAAGGGCATCGCCGACGGCTCGGTGGACATCGTCGTCGGCACGCACAAGCTGCTGAGCGAGAAGGCGCAGTTCAAGAACCTGGGCCTGCTCATCATCGACGAGGAGCACCGCTTCGGCGTGCGCCACAAGGAAGCGATGAAGCAGCTGCGCGCCGAAGTGGACGTGCTCACGCTCACGGCCACGCCCATTCCGCGCACGCTGGGCATGGCGCTCGAAGGCCTGCGCGATCTGAGCGTCATCGCCACGGCGCCGCAGCGCCGCCTGGCCATCAAGACCTTCGTGCGCAACGAAGGCAACGGCGTCATCCGGGAAGCCGTGCTGCGCGAACTGAAGCGCGGCGGCCAGGTCTACTTCCTGCACAACGAGGTCGAGACCATCGAGAACCGCAAGCAAAAGCTCGAGGAGATCCTGCCCGAGGCGCGCATCGCCGTCGCCCACGGCCAGATGCCCGAGCGCGAGCTCGAGCGCGTGATGCGCGACTTCGTGGCCCAGCGCTACAACCTGCTGCTGTGCTCCACCATCATCGAGACCGGCATCGACGTGCCCACGGCCAATACCATCGTCATGAGCCGTGCCGACAAGTTCGGCCTGGCGCAATTGCACCAGCTGCGCGGCCGCGTGGGCCGCAGCCACCACCAGGCCTACGCCTACCTGCTGGTGCCCGAGATCGAGGGCCTCACCAAGCAGGCCGCGCAGCGGCTGGACGCCATCCAGCAGATGGAGGAGCTGGGCAGCGGCTTCTACCTGGCCATGCACGACCTGGAGATCCGCGGCGCCGGCGAGGTGCTGGGCGAGAACCAGAGCGGCAACATGCTGGAGGTGGGCTTCCAGCTCTACAACGAGATGCTGTCAGAGGCGGTGAAAGCGCTGAAGGCCGGCCGCGAGCCCGACCTGCTGGCGCCGCTCTCCGTCACCACCGACATCAACCTGCACGCCCCCGCCCTGCTGCCCAATGACTACTGCGGCGACGTGCACCTGCGCCTGAGCTTCTACAAAAAGCTCGCCACCGCCCGCAACACCGACCAGGTGGACGCCCTGCTCGAGGAGATCGTCGACCGCTTTGGCAAGCCGCCACCGCAGGCGCAGACGCTCATCGACGTGCACCGCCTGCGCGTGCTCAGCGCGCCCTACGGCGTGGCCAAGGTCGATGCCGCGCCCGGCGTCACCAACATCAGCTTCAAGCCGAACCCGCCGATCGAGCCGATGCGCATCATCGAGCTCATCCAGAAGCACAAGCACATCAAGCTCGCGGGCAACGAGAAGCTGCGCATCGAGCGCGCGCTGCCCGAGGTGAAAGACCGCGTGCAACTCGTGCGCGACGTGCTGCGCGCCCTGGGCCAACCCAACAAGACCACCGAAACCGCATGACCACCGCCCAGACCTTCGCCCCCGGCCTCACCGTGCGCGGCTTCACGCCGCCGCTCAAGCTGAGCGACTTCAAGCTCATCGCCTTCGACATGGACTCCACGCTCATCAGCATCGAGTGCGTGGACGAGATCGCCGATGTGGTGGGCAAGAAAACCGAGGTGGCCGCCATCACCGAAGCCGCGATGCGCGGCGAGATCACCGACTACAAGGACAGCCTGCGCCGCCGCGTGGCCCTGCTCAAGGGCGTGACCGTGGCCGACATGGAGCAGGTGCTGGTCGAGCGCCTGCGCATCAACCCCGGCGCGGCCGAACTCGTTCGCGCCTGCAAGGCCGCCGGACTGAAGGTGCTGCTGGTCTCCGGCGGCTTCACCTATTTCGCCTACCGCGTGCGCGACACCCTGGGCATTCATTTCGTGCGCGCCAACGTACTGGAGATCGCCAGCGGCGCCAACTGCGGCGAACTCACCGGCCGCATGGTCGACCAGGCCTGGGGCGACATCTGCGACGGCGCGGAGAAGCGGCGCACCCTCCTGGAAGTGGCCTCGCTCCTGGGCATCGAGCCCTCGGAATGCATCGCCATGGGCGACGGCGCCAACGACCTGCCCATGATGGGCGTGGCGGGCCTGTCGGTGGCCTATCACGCCAAGCCGGCCGTGCGCGAGCAAGCCATGGTATCGATCGAGGAAGGCGGCCTGGACCGGTTGCTGGAAGTGGTGCGCTGACCCACAGAGACCAGCGCCAAAGAAAAAGCCCGTCATCTTGCGATGACGGGCCTTCTTGTAATGGTCGGCGTGGCGGGATTCGAACTCGCGACCCCTTGCACCCCATGCAAGTGCGCTACCAGGCTGCGCTACACGCCGACAAGCCTTGCATTATAGCCAGCAAAAAGGCCCTCTCTCAGGCCGATAGCCGAAGCAGTTCGCGAATCTCGAGCAGCTCGCGCCGCATGTCGTTCAACAGGCCCGCCTCGGTGGCAGCCGGCGGCGTGACCACGGCCGACACCACCGTGGTGTCATCGTCGTGAATCACCGCATCGAGGTCGATCACATCGATCGGCTCCTCGTCGTCCTGGCGGCGCTTCTCGCGCTCGGCCTGGGCCAGTTCCTGCAGCTTGTTGCGCGCGCCGCTGATGGTGAAGCCCTGGTCGTACAGCAGCTCGCGGATGCGACGAATCATCAGCACCTCGTGGTGCTGGTAGTAGCGCCGATTGCCCCGACGCTTCATGGGACGAAGCTGCGTGAACTCCTGCTCCCAGTAGCGCAGCACGTGCGGCTTGACACCACACAGCTCGCCCACTTCACCGATGGTGAAGTAGCGCTTCGCTGGAATGGGGGGCAGCGATTTTTCCATGTAAATCAAGGCGGTAGCAACCGAAGCTTGAATTTACTCTAAGTGGAGAAACCCCGGGGACTACCCCTGGGGTTTTCGTGCGAAATGTTGTAAGCGACCCCTACCGGGCCGCGCGATGGCGCCGTTCAGCCGCCGATGACCGCCGCCTGTACCTGTTCCTTGAGCTTGGGGCTGGCGTGGAAGGTCACGACCCGGCGTGCCTGGATGGCCACCGGCTCGCCGGTGCGCGGGTTGCGGCCGGGGCGGGCCGCCTTGGTGCGGATCTGGAAATTGCCGAAGCCCGATATCTTCACGTCCGTGCCATTGACCAGGCTCTCCGTGATGAGATCGAAGAAGGCGTCGATCATGTCCTTGGACTCCCGCTTGTTCAGGCCGATCTGGTCGAACAGCAGTTCAGCCAGTTGGGCCTTGGTCAGGGCGGGGGTTTCCAGGCTTTCGACGGCCAGTTCCATCGGGTCTTCCTTCTCTCTCGTCTTGTTGGAGGGCGATCAGGCGCGCAGGCGGGCCTGAACGCGCTGCTGCAGCGAGGCGAGGGTCTGCTGCACGGCGGCTTCGATCTGCTCGTCGGCCAGTGTACCGTCGTCGCGGTTCATGATCAGGCGCACGGCCAGACTCTTTTCGTGCTCGGCCAGACCAGGCACCACCGCACCCTTCTTGGGGCGATAGACGTCGAACAGCACGGCGTCCTGCAACCACGGATTGCCGGCGCCGCGAATGGCGGCCATCACGGCGTCGTGCGGGATCGACTCATCGACCACCAGCGCCAGGTCGCGTTGCACCGGCTGGTGTCGGCTGACCGCGCGGAAGGCCGGCACGGGACGCACCAGCACGGCTTCGAGTTCGAGCTCGAACAGCACAGGCGCCTGTGGCAACTCGTAGGCCTGGCGCCAGCGCGGGTGCAGTTCACCCACGTGGCCAATGCACCGCCCATCGAGCCACACCGCGGCGCTGCGGCCCGGGTGCATGGCGGGATGCTCGGCCGCGCGGAACTCGGCCCGGCGCGGCGCCAGAAGGGCCTCCACGTCCCCCTTGGCGTCGAAGAAATCGGCGGTGCGCTCGCTCTCGCCCCATTGCAGCGCGTTCAAAGGCCCGGCCGCAAGTCCGGCCACGCGCATGGGCTGGTCGAACCCGGCCACGCTGGTGTCGCTGTCCGGCACCGTGGCGTCCTTGCGGAACACGCGCCCGACCTCGAACAGGCGCACGCGCTCGGCGCGGCGATCGAGGTTGAACTTGCACACCGCCACCAGGCTGCCGATCAGCGAGGAGCGCATCACGCTCATCTGGCTGGCAATGGGGTTGAGCAGTTGGATGGGATCGGCATTGCCTGCCAGCTCGCGCTCCCAGCGTTCTTCCACGAAGCTGAAGTTGATGGTTTCCTGGTAACCCAGTTGCGCGAGTTGACGGCGCACATCGAACGCGCCGCGGCGCGCCTCGGGCCGCAGCTTGGCCGTGATCGGCGCAAGCGGCGGCGTGGTGGGCAGTTGCTCGTAGCCGATCAGGCGCACCACTTCCTCGATCAGGTCTTCCTCGATCTGCAGGTCGAAGCGGTAGGGGGGCGGGGTCACGCTGACGCTGCCCTCCCCCTCCTGCACCGCCAGGCCCAGGCGGCTCAGCGCGTGCACGCACTGAGCCTGCGTGACCGGCATGCCGATGACCTTGGCTGCGCGCGCCACGCGCAGCGTCACCGGCTTCGATTCGGGAAGTCGCGCCCGCTGATCGTCCATGGGGCCGGCCTGACCGCCGCAGATCTCGAGCACCAGCTGGGTGATGCGCTCGATGTGCTCGACGGTGGTGGATGGGTCGACGCCGCGCTCGAATCGGTGCCCCGCGTCGGTGCTGAAGTTGTAGCGGCGCGAGCGGCCCGCCACGGCCTTGGGCCACCAGAAGGCGGCCTCGATGTAGATGTTGCGCGTGTCGTCCGACACCGCGGTGGCGTCCCCGCCCATGATGCCGGCCAGCGATTCGACGGCCTGGTCGTCGGCGATCACGCCCACGCCAGCGTCGACCGCGATCGTGTTGCCGTTGAGCAGCTTGAGCGACTCGCCCTCGCGACCCCAGCGGACGCTGAGGCCACCGTGGATCTTGTCGAGGTCGAAGATGTGCGAGGGGCGGCCCAGCTCGAACATCACGTAGTTGGAGATGTCCACCAGCGCCGTGACGCTGCGCTGCCCGCAGCGCGCCAGGCGATCGACCATCCAGGCCGGCGTCTGCGCCTTCGTGTTGACGCCACGCACTACGCGTCCGCTGAAGCGCCCGCAGAGGTCCGGCGCCTCGATGCGCACGGGCAAGGTGTCGCTGAGCGACACCGGCGCGGCCGGGAACTCGGGCGACTGCAATGGCGCCCCGGTGATGGCGGCCACCTCGCGCGCCACGCCGTACACGCTCAGGCAATGCGCCAGGTTCGGTGTGAGCTTGAGCGTGAACAGCATGTCGTCCAGCGCCAGGTGTTCGCGGATGTCACGGCCCACCACGGCATCGGCCGCGAGTTCGAGCAAGCCCTCATGGCTTTCGGAGAGTTGCAGTTCGCGCGCCGAGCACAGCATGCCCTGGCTCTCCACGCCGCGCAGTTTGCCCAGCTTGATGGTGAAGGGCTTGCCGTCGTCGCCGGGCGGAAGCTCGGCGCCCACCAGGGCGCAGGGCACCTTGATGCCCACGCGCGCGTTCGGCGCGCCGCAGACGATGTTGAGCAGCGCGCCCTGCCCGACGTCCACCTCGCACACGCGGAGCCGGTCGGCGTTGGGGTGTTGCGCCGCGGACTTGATCTCGCCCACCACCACTTTCGAGAACGGGGGCGCGACGGGACGAAGCTCCTCGACCTCCAACCCGGCCATGGTGAGGGCGTCGGCGAGTTGCTGGCTGTCCAGGGGCGGGTTGCAGAAGCTGCGCAGCCAGGATTCGGGGAATTGCATGGTGATCGCTTATCGGAACTGGCTGAGGAAACGCACGTCGCCGTCGAAGAACAGGCGCAGGTCATTGACGCCGTAGCGCAGCATGGTCAGGCGGTCGGGCCCCATGCCGAAGGCAAAGCCGATGTAGCGCTCGGGGTCGAGGCCCATGTTGCGCACCACGTTCGGGTGCACCTGGCCCGAACCCGCCACCTCCAGCCAGCGCCCGGCCAGCGGGCCGCTCTGGAACTGGATGTCGATCTCGGCGCTGGGCTCGGTGAAGGGGAAGAAACTGGGGCGAAAGCGCAGCACCAGATCTTCGCTCTCGAAGAAGGTGCGGCAGAAATCGGTGAAGACGACCTTGAGGTCCTTGAAGCTCACGTTCTCGCCAATCCACAGGCCCTCGCACTGGTGAAACATGGGCGAGTGCGTGGCGTCGCTGTCCACGCGGTAGGTGCGACCCGGCGCGATCACGCGGATCTCGGGCATGCCCTGCCCGGCATCCAGCGCGGTGCGGTGGCGCTTGACGTGCTGCACCGCGTGGCGGATCTGCATGGGGCTGGTGTGTGTGCGAAGCAGGTTCGGCGCCTTCGCCGAGCCGCCCTCGACGTAAAAGGTGTCGTGCATGGACCGCGCCGGGTGGTCCTCGGGCGTGTTCAGGGCGGTGAAGTTGAACCAGTCGGACTCGATCTCGGGCCCCTCGGCCACCTCGAAGCCCATGGAGCCGAAGATGGCCTCGATGCGCTCGAGCGTGAGGCTCACGGGGTGCAGTCCGCCCGCGCCACGCTGGCGGCCCGGCAGGCTCACGTCCAGCGACTCGGCCTTGAGCTGGGCCTCCAGTTCCGCGTCGGCCAGGGCCTGGCGGCGCGCCGTCAGTGCGCCCTCGATGGCCTGCTTGGCCACGTTGATCGCGGCACCTCGGGTCTTCTTCTCGTCCACCGGCAGGGCCGCCATGCCCTTCATCAACTCGGTGATGCGGCCCGCCTTGCCCAGGTAGCGCGCCTTGGCGTTTTCCAGGTCGGCCGGTGCGGTGGCCTGCGCGAACTCGGCGCGCGCCGCTTCGACCAGGTTGTCCAACTCGTTCATTCGATGCGTGTCCGATGCAATGAAAAAAGGGTTGAAGCCGGCGGGTTACCCCTCAAGCCTCAACCCCTTCAAACGGCAGCGGGCGCGTACGCGCCCGGCCGGGAATCAAGCGGTGGCCAGCTTGGCTTTGACCTGCTCCACGATGCTGCCAAAAGCCGCCGGGTCGTTGACGGCCAGGTCGGCAAGGACCTTGCGGTCGATCTCGATCTGGGCCTTCTTCAGACCATTGGCGAACTGGCTGTACGTCAGGCCGCAGGCGCGCGCACCGGCGTTGATGCGGGCGATCCACAGCTGGCGGAACACACGCTTCTTGGTGCGGCGATCGCGGTAGGCGTACTGGCCCGCCTTCATCACCGCCTGTTTGGCGATGCGGAAGACGTTGCCGCGACGGCCGCGGAAACCTTTGGCCAGGGCCAGGACTTTTTTATGGCGGGCGCGAGCCGTGACACCACGTTTGACGCGAGGCATAGTGCTTCTCCTTGTTCGTCTTGATTACAGGCCAGCGAACGGCAGCATCTGCGCCATGTGACCCATGTTGGTCTCATGAACGTTGACGGCCCCGCGCAGGTGGCGCTTGTTCTTGGTGGTCTTCTTGGTCAGGATGTGACGCTTGAAGGCTTGACCGCGCTTGACGGTGCCACCGGGACGAACGCGAAAACGCTTCTTCGCGCTGCTCTTGGTCTTCATTTTGGGCATTGGAATGCTCCTTCTTGATTTGTGCTCGTGAGGCGCCGTGACAACTGGTCACGGTCTTGATGGGCCCCGAGCCACTTTTGAGAAGGCCTTCTCAGGCCTTCTTTTCGGCACCGGCCTTGCGGCTGGTGCCTCGAACCGGCGGGGGACCAACCCCGCCTGCTCAATCCCTCGTATCCGTCTGCCGCCGGCGGCTCAGGCCGCCGATGGGCTGGCCGCCGGCGTTGCCGCCTCGGCCGTGGGTTTCGCCGCCACCTTCTTGCGGCTGGGCGCGATCATCATGATCATCTGGCGCCCTTCCAGCTTCGGAAACTGTTCCACGATGATCTGGTCGCCCAACTCGTCGCGAATGCGGTTCAACAAGGCCAGACCCAGTTCCTGGTGCGTGATCTCGCGACCACGGAAGCGCAGCGTGATCTTGCACTTGTCGCCGTCGTCCAGGAACCGGCGGATGTTGCGCATCTTGATGTTGTAGTCGCCCTCATCGGTGCCGGGGCGAAACTTGACTTCCTTGATCTCGATGACCGTCTGCTTGGCTTTCGCTTCGGCCGCCTTCTTCTGTTCCTGGTACTTGAACTTGCCGTAATCCATCAGGCGGCACACCGGCGGCACTGCCGTGGCGGCGATCTCCACGAGGTCGACGTCGAGCTCGCCGGCCATGCGGAGGGCCTCCTGCAAGCTGACGATGCCCAGGGGCTCGTTGTTCGGGCCGTTGAGGCGGACCTCGGGGGCCATGATTTCCCGGTTCAGGCGGTGCGCGCGTTCTTCACGCTGGCGGCGGTCGCGAAAGTTGGTAGCGATGGTGTGTGTCCTTGAAATGGGTCAATGAATCAAAAGCGGCCTTTCGGCCGCCGGGCTGCACCCGCCATGGGCGCTGGGCAGTGCGGCAGCTTCACCGGGCGGTGCCCGAGGGCGTTCAAGCCTTGGATGAAACCGATGTCGCGACCAAATGGGAGAAGTCCTCCAGCGACATGACACCCAGGTCCTTGTTGCCCCGGGCCCGCACCGCCACCGCACCAGCGGCCTTTTCCTTGTCGCCCACAACGGCAATGAAAGGCAGCTTTTGCAACGCGTGCTCCCGTATTTTATACGTTATTTTCTCGTTGCGCAGATCCGCTTCGACCCTAAGCCCTTGATTCTTCAGTGATTTCGCGATTTCCCGACAGTAATCGGCCTGGGCGTCGGTGATATTGAGCACCGCCACCTGTTGGGGAGCCAGCCAGGCGGGCAGCGCGCCGGCGTGCTGCTCGATCAGGATGCCGATGAAACGCTCCAGGCTGCCCACGATGGCGCGGTGCAGCATCACGGGGCGCTGACGCGAGCCGTCCTCGGCCACGTACTCGGCGTCCAGGCGCTCGGGCATGGAGAAATCGACCTGCATGGTGCCGCACTGCCACTGGCGGCCGATGGCGTCCTTGAGCGTGTACTCGATCTTGGGGCCATAGAAAGCGCCGTCGCCCGGGGCGATCTCGAACTCGCAGCCGGATCGGCGCAGGCTTTCCATCAGCGCGTGTTCGGCCTTGTCCCAGCTCTCGTCGGAGCCGATGCGCGCATCCGGGCGCGTGGCCACCTTGTAGATGATGTGCTCGAAGCCGAAGTCCTTGTAGACCTTCTGCAGCAGGCTGGTGTAGGCCACGCACTCGTCCAGGATCATGTCCTCGGTGCAGAAGATGTGGCCATCGTCCTGCGTGAAGGCGCGCACGCGCATGATGCCGTGCAGGCCACCCGTGGGCTCGTTGCGGTGGCACTGGCCGAATTCGCCGTAGCGCAGCGGCAGGTCGCGGTAGCTCTTGATGCCCTGCTTGAAGATCTGGATGTGGCCCGGGCAGTTCATCGGCTTGAGCGCGTAGTCGCGCTTTTCCGATTCCGTGGTGAACATGTTGTCGCGGTACTTGTCCCAGTGGCCCGTCTTCTCCCACAGGGCCTTGTCCAGAATCTGCGGACCCTTGACCTCCAGGTAGCCGTTGTCGCGATAAACACGGCGCATGTACTGCTCCACCTCCTGCCACAGCGTCCAGCCCTTGGGGTGCCAGAACACCGTGCCGGGGCTGTGTTCGTCGAGGTGGAACAGGTCCAGCTCGCGGCCCAGCTTGCGGTGGTCGCGCTTCTCGGCCTCTTCCAGCATCGTCAGGTACTGCTGCAAATCCTCTTTGCTGGCCCAGGCCGTGCCGTAGATGCGCTGCAGCATCTCGTTGCGGGAGTCGCCGCGCCAGTAGGCGCCGGCCAGCTTCATCAGCTTGAAGTGCTTGAGCTTGCCGGTGCTGGGCACGTGCGGGCCGCGGCACAGGTCCTCGAAGCCGCCTTCCCGGTAGAGGCTCACGTCCTCGTTGGACGGGATACTGGCGATGATCTCGGCCTTGTAGTGCTCGCCCATGGCCTTGAAGTGGGCCACGGCCTCGTCGCGCGGCAACACGCGGCGCTCGACCTTCTCGTCCTTGTTGGCGAGCTCGGTCATGCGCTTCTCGATGGCGGCCAGGTCCTCGGGCGTGAAGGGCCGCTTGTACGAGAAGTCGTAATAGAAGCCGTTTTCGATCACCGGGCCGATGGTGACCTGGGCGTCGGGATAGAGCTCTTTCACCGCCTGGGCCAGCAGGTGGGCCGTGGAGTGGCGGATCATCTCCAGCCCATCGGCGTCCTTGGCCGTGACGATGGCCAGCGAAGCGTCGCGGTCGATGGTGTAGCTGGTGTCGACCAGCTTGCCGTCCACCTTGCCACCCAGCGCGGCCTTGGCCAGGCCGGCGCCAATGGAGGCGGCGACCTCGGCCACCGTGACCGGCGCGGGAAAACTGCGTTGCGAACCGTCGGGGAGCGTGATCTGGGGCATGTGCGTGTCCGGAAAACAAAAAAGCGCGGCTGGGGCCGCGCTTTCGTGGGGAGGAGAAGAAGGTGAAGGGATTCGGGCAGGCGCGAACTGCCGGCCTCAATGGGCCGTGGAGAAAAACTCCTGAGTTCGCGGTGTCATAACCGACATGCCTTTCTCGCTCTTGCTCGTTGTTCGAGCCGGAGATTGTCCCACAAACATCACGCACGGGTGCGAGTGGCGCTGTTCGGCGCCCTTCGTCGCAGGCTCACGGCAGTGCATTGAGTATCTCGATGAGCCGGTCCACGTCCACGGGCTTCACCAGGTGGTGGTCAAAGCGGGCCGCGGCGGAGCGTTCCCTGTCGGCCTTCTGGGCCCAGCCGGTCAGGGCCACGAGCGTCACCGGCGACCAGGCCGCGTTGCACCGGATGCGTTCGGCCAGCGCGAACCCGTCCATGCCGGGCATGCCGATGTCCAGCAGCGCCACCGTGGGTGCGCACTCCTCCATCAGCTGCAGCGCCCGGTCGCCGCTGTAGGCCGCCGTCGCCGCCACCCCCAGGGTGTGCAGCAGGGCCGCCAGCGTGTCGGCGGCATCCTGGTTGTCGTCCACCACCAGCACGTGCTGGCGGCTGGCCCTTGCCCTCAGCGCCTCGCCACCCGTCGGCACCGGCGGCGGCGATGCCTTGGCGCCCGCCCAGGGAAGGCGGACCACCATGTGCGTGCCGCTGGGCACCGACCCGCTCTCGGCCTTTACCGTGCCACCGTGCAGTTCGACCAGACTCTTGACCAGGGTGAGGCCGATGCCCAGGCCGCCTTGCGCTGCGCGGGAGGCGTCCTGGACCTGCACGAACATGTCGAACACGGCGTCGAGCATGTCCTGGGGAATGCCCGGGCCGCTGTCGGAGACCGTCACGCAGGCATCCGCACCGTCCCGCACCAGCGAAAGCCCCAGCTGGCCGCCGCGCGGGGTGTACTTGGCCGCGTTGTTCAGCAGATTCGAAAACACCTGCGTGAGCCGGACCGAATCGCCGTGCACCACCACGGGTTTATCGGCAACGTCCGTCACCAGGCGGTGCGCATGGGCCTCGATCAGGGGCTGACTCAGCTCCACCGCATGCCTGAGCACGTCCTGCAAGGCCACGGGCGCGAACTGCAAGGGGATCTTGCCGCGCGTGATCCGCGACACCTCCATCAGGTCGTCGATCAGCCGCACCATGTGGTTCACCTGCCGGCTCATGAGGGCGTGGATCCAATCCTCCTCCGCGTCGCGGTTCTTCTTGGCCAGCAGCTCGAGGCCGGTGCGCAGGGGCGCCAGCGGGTTGCGCAGCTCGTGGGCCAGCGTCGCCAGGAATTCGGTCTTGCGTTGGTCCGCCTCGCGCAGCCCCGTGAGCGTCCCCCGCAGCTGGTACTGGCGGCGCCGCGCCGCCAGGGCGCTGAGGGTCGCGCTGACGAGCGACGACACCCGCATGGGCCGCTCCAGCACCGTCACGTTGGCCAGTTCCTGCAGCGCGTCCGTGATGGCCAGGGAGTCGATGCCGGCGCGTGCCAGCACCAGCACCGGCAAGTCCGACCAGGGCTCCTGCCCGAGCAGCAGTTGCTTCACGTCGGCAAAGGCCTCGTCGCTCAACACCTCCTCGGCAATCAGGAGCACCCCTGCGCCCTCTCGCAGGCGGCGGGCCATCTCGGCCGCGTCCTGGCAAGCCTCGGCGGCCACACCGGCGCGCGACAGTACCCGCACGGCCATGGCGCCGTCGCGCGCCGTGGGCATGCGCAACAGCACGCGCAGCTCGGCGGGGGAGGCATGGCCAGCATTCACCGGCTGGGCGAACCGGGCGGCAAGGCGAGGTCCGGCAAGGAGGCGGGTGCGCCGGTGAGGATGCCGCGAAACCGCTTGAGCGGCTCGCCCACCACCGGGCCCTGCGAGGTCATCTGGAAACCCCGGATGCTGCGCTCGTGCCAGCCGCCGCGCTTCTTCATCACCGAGATCGCCTGCCGGACTTCGCCGTCGGCCTCGTAGTAGCGCAGCAGCACCACCGAGTCCGCCAGGTAACTGGCATCGATGGGGGTCTGCATCTGGGTGCCGATGAGCCCGTGCTCGGCGCCCACGACCATGGTGGCCACGCCGGCCTGCCCCAGGTAGGTCAACAACTCGTGCAGTTGGGCGATGAGGAAGCGCTCGTCCGGCATGGCGTTGAGGTAGCCATTGAGGCTGTCGATCACGACCACGGTGGCCCCGTGCTGCGTCACCGCCTCGCGAATGCCGGCCACGAACTCGCCCGGCGACAGCTCGGCCGGGTCCACCTGCCGCAGCCGCATCCGCCCGCTGGCCACATGGGGCGCCAGGTCCATCCCCATGCCGGCGCACCGCGCGCGCAAGGTCGTGAGGCTTTCGTGGAAAACGAACAGGGCGGCGGTTTCCCCGCGCTGGGCTGCCGCCAGCGCGAATTGCACCGCCACCGTGGACTTGCCGGTGCCGGGGGCGCCCAGGAGCAGCGTGCTGGTGCCGCGCTCGACCCCTTCGCCCAGCAAGCGGTCCAGCGCATCCAGCCCGCTGGACAGCCGGGTGATGGCCCGCTCGTGGGTGTGCTCCGAGGCCACCAGGCGCGGGTACACCTCCAGTCCTCCGCGCCGGATCTTGTAGTCGTGAAAGCCCCCGCGGTACCCCTGGCCACGGTACTTCAGCACGATGAGGCGCCGCCGCGCGGTGCCGTAGTGCGGGTTGAGCTGCTCCATCCGCAGCACCGCGTGCGCAATGCTCTGCACCTGCAGGTCGTGATCAAGCGCCGTCATGTCGTCCAGCAGCAGCACCGTGCAGTTCCTGCCCGAGAAGAACTGCTTCAGCGCCAGGATCTGGCGGCGGTAGCGCAGCGAACTGCCCGCCAGCAGGCGCAGTTCGGAGAGGGAATCGAACACCACGCGGCGCGGATTGACCTTGTCGACCGCCTCCAGCAGCCGGACCGTGGTCTCGCCGAGCTCGACCTCCGAGGGGTGGAACACCATGTACTGCTCCTCGGGGTCGAGCGCCTGTTGGGCAGGGAGCATCTCGCGCATGGACACCCCGGACAGGTCCCAGCCGTGCGAGGCCGCCACACCGGCCACCTCTTCGAGCGTCTCGGACAGCGTCACGTACATGACGGGTTCGCCCAGGCGCGCCCCCGCCATCAGGAACTGCAGGGCGATGGTCGTCTTGCCGGCGCCGGGGGAGCCCTCCAGCAGGTAGAGCCGATTCGCGAGAAACCCCCCGCCGAGAATGTCGTCCAGCCCGGACACGCCGGTCTTGAGCAGCGCGGGGCCGGACCCGGCGGTGGCGGGTTGAGGTTCGGTCATTGCTGTGCCTCCACTATTGGCCGACGGCAATCGACGATCCTAGCGCCGAACCGGGGCCGACGGGGGCCAGTCTTCAGGCGCCGGGTGCGCGCCCCCGGGCACGCCGATTGCCCGGCACGCGTCTCCCAGCGCAGCCAAGGAACACCATGCACTCAGAAGGAAAAACCCGGGACGATCTCTGGAAGATGATCAAGGACATCCGCTTCGGCATGCTCACGACCCGGCATTCGGGCGAGGCACACGACGGCCACCTGCACGCCCGCCCCATGACCACGCAGAACAAGGACCTCGACGACGCGCGCCTGTGGTTCTTCATGTCCCGCCGCAGCGGGCCGGTGGACGACATCGTGGCCGATCCGACAGTCAACGTGAGCTACGCCGAACCGGACGACGATACCTACGTCTCCGTCTCCGGCATCGCGCGCGTCATCCCCGACGTCGCTCAGGCGCGGGCGCTCTGGAACAAGGCGGCCGACGCCTGGTTTCCCGGTGGTCCCGAAGACCCGGACCTCGTGCTCGTGGCGGTAGACATCGAGCACGCGCACTACTGGGACGTGAAGGAGAACAAGCTCACGCAGTTGATGGTGATGGCCAAGGCGGCCCTCACGGGAGAACCCCCGCGGCTGGGGGAATCGGGCGAGGTTCGGCCGAGCCATTGAGAAAGCCCGGCCGGTCGGCGGGCCCTGCGCCGACCCCCGAGAAAGCCGATCACGGCCCGGTGCCGCCCCCCACCGAAAAAGCCGCCCCGAAGGGCGGCCCTGTCTCCTCTGATGTCCGGTGGATTCGACTCAGTGGAACTGCTCTTCCTCGGTCGAACCCGTCAGCGCCTTCACGCTCGACGAACCGCCCTGGATGACCGTGGTCACGTCGTCGAAGTAGCCCGCGCCCACTTCCTGCTGGTGCGACACGAAGGTGTAGCCCTGCTCGCGCGCCTTGAACTCGGGCTCCTGCACCATCTCCGTGTAGTGCTTCATGCCTTCGCCGCGGGCGTAGGCGTGGGCGAACTGGAAGGTGTTGAACCAGTTGATGTGGATGCCGGCCAGGGTGATGAACTGGTACTTGTAGCCCAGCGCGGAGAGCTCGTCCTGGAAGCGGGCAATGGTCTTGTCGTCCAGGTTCTTCTTCCAGTTGAACGAGGGCGAGCAGTTGTAGCTCAGCAGCTTGCCCGGGCTCTTGGCGTGCACGGCCTGCGCGAATTCGCGGGCGAAGCCCAGGTCGGGCGTGCCGGTTTCACACCACACCAGGTCGGCATAGGGCGCGTAGGCCACGCCGCGGCTGATGGCCTGCTCCAGGCCGTTCTTCACGCGGTAGAAGCCTTCCTGCGTGCGCTCGCCGGTGAGGAAGGGCTTGTCGTTGGCGTCGTGGTCGCTGGTGATGAGGTTGGCGGCCTCGGCGTCCGTGCGGGCCAGCACGATGGTGGACACGCCCATCACGTCGGCGGCGAAGCGCGCGGCGATCAGCTTCTCGATGGCCTCTTGCGTGGGCACCAGCACCTTGCCGCCCATGTGGCCGCACTTCTTCACGGCGGCCAGCTGGTCCTCGAAGTGCACGCCCGCGGCGCCGGCCGCGATCATGTTCTTCATCAGCTCGAAGGCATTGAGCACGCCGCCGAAGCCGGCTTCCGCGTCGGCCACGATGGGCAGGAAGTAGTCGATGAATTCCTTGCTGCCCGGCTCGATGCCACGGCCCCACTGGATTTCATCGGCGCGCTTGAAGGTGTTGTTGATGCGGCGAACCATGGCGGGCACCGAGTCGTAGGCGTAGAGCGACTGGTCGGGGTACATGGTTTCGCTGGTGTTGCCGTCGGCGGCCACCTGCCAGCCCGAGAGGTACACCGCCTCCAGCCCGGCCTTGGCCTGCTGCATGGCCTGGCCGGCGCTGATGGCGCCGAAGGCGTTGACGTAGCCCTTCTTGGCGCCGCCATTGATCTTTTCCCAGAGCTTTTCCGCGCCGCGTTTGGCGAGGGTGTGCTCGATGTGCATGCTGCCGCGCAGGCGCACCACGTCGGCGGCGGTGTAGCCGCGCTTGACGCCCTTCCAGCGCGGGTTCGTGGCCCAGTCTTTTTCCAGGGCTTCGATCTGTTGCGCGCGGCTGAGTTGTTCGGTGAGGGACTGAGGCATGGGGACACTCCTTGGGGTTGAGGTGGAACCGGGCGGCGAATCGCGGCAAAGGCGGTGCCGTTGGACATGACTCTAAGTCTTATAGAAGACTTGAAACGTCTCTTATGTCTTATAGAAGAGAAAAATTTTTCTTTTTTTAATCAACGATCTTTTTGCCGAATTTTTCAATAAGAAATTCTGTTTCCCATATCAAGAAAATTTGCCGCGACGCAGCATCGCGTCATTTCTTGATGCGAAAAGCAGTTGCCTCATGCCGAAAACCCCCCGGTGCACCTGCGGCATGATGCGCCCCGTGACCTCACTCCATCGCGCCACGGCCTATGGCAGCCTGGGCCTGAGCATGGCGCTCGTGGGCAGCTACGTGGCGCTGTCCAAACCCCTGGTGCTGGTGTTTCCGGTGTTCCTGCTGGCCTGGCTGCGCTTCGCCATCGGCGCAGCGGCCATGTGGCGCTGGCTGCGCAAGCCGGCCGACGAACCACCGCTGGGCCCACGCACGCGCGCCCTGCTCTTCCTCGAGTCCTTCCTGGGCAACTTCCTGTTCTCCCTCTGCATGCTGTTCGGTGTGAGCATGACCACGGCCGTGGCGGCGGGCGTGGTGATGTCGTCCATTCCTGCGGTGGTCGCGGTGTTGAGCTGGGTCTTCCTGCGCGAGCGCATCGGCGCGCGCAGCGCGGCGGGCATCGCCTGCGCGGCCCTGGGCATCGGGCTGTTTTCGCTCGACAAGGGCGCGGGCCCCGCGGCCGGTGGCTCGCAGGCGCTGCTGGGCAACCTGCTGGTGTTCGCGGCGGTGGTGTGTGAGGCGTCCTACGTGGTGATCGGCAAGCGCCTCACCGAGGGACTGGGGCCCAAGCGCATCTCGGCCATCATCAACCTGTGGGGGCTGGCGCTGGTCACGCCCTTCGGCGTCTGGGCGGCGCTGCAGTTCAACTTCGGTGCCGTGGCGCTGTCCATCTGGGGGCTGCTGGTGTTCTACGCGCTGGCCGCCAGCGTGTGGACGGTGTGGCTGTGGATGAGCGGGCTCAAACGGGTGCCGGCTTCGCAAGCGGGCGTGTTCACCGTGATGCTGCCGATCAGCGCGGCGCTCATCGGCGTGGTGTTCATGGGCGAGCGCCTCAGCGGCCTGCAGTTGCTGGCCTTCGGCATCGCCCTGCTGGGCCTCGTGCTGGCCACCTTGCCCGAACGCGCCGGGCGCTGAGGCTCGGAGGCACCACAGCCCGGTGGGCTGGCGGCCTCAGAGGCACCACAGCCCGGTGGGCTGGGTGATGCCCATCCACAGCGCCCAACCCGAAGCGAGCAGCAGCGCCAGCCCCGCCAGCCGGATGCCCCAGGCGCCCGAGCGGGCCTCGCGCAGGCGCAGCAGCAGCCAGGGCCCGGCGAACAGCGACACCGACGAGCCGATGGCGAACGCCGCCATCACCGCCGCGCCATGAACCGCGCTGGCGGTGAGCGAGGCCACCAGCAGCGCCGAGTACAGCAGGCCGCAAGGCATGAGCGCCCAGCCATAGCCCAATACCCAGGGCGCGCGCGGGCCCAGCCGGGCCATCACGGGCCTGGCGCGTCGCCACACGCCCTGCCCCACGCCGTCGATCCACGCCGGCTGGCGCGCCCGCCACAGCAGCCAGGCGCCCAGCAACAGCGCCGCCACATGGAACATGGTCCACACCGGGCGGATCACCTGCGTGTGCGCGCCCAGCCAGGCCAGGCCTTGCACGGAGCCCGCCGCCAGCGCGCCCACGCTGGCGTAGCCCGCCACACGGCTGAGCTGGAACGCCGCGATGGCGCGGCCGCCCCGATCCCCGGCCGCGCGCCCGATGCCCGCGCAGGCCGCGCCGCACATGGCCACGCAGTGCGGCCCGCCCATCAGGCCCATCAGCAGCGCGGTGATCAGCAGGGAGCCGGAGGACACGAGAGCCTCACAGGATCTTCGAGAAGCGCGCGCGGTCCTGGTCGGCCCGCAAGTGGCGGTCGAACACCATGGCGATGGCGCGGATCAGGTACCAGCCGGTCTCGCTGACGTGCACCCCCTGATCGTCCAGGCTGACCAGGCCCTCGGCCTCAAAGGGCGCCAGCGCTTCCAACTCGTTCGCGAAGTAGCGGCGGCTGTCGATCAGCTGGCCCTGGTCGACGCTTTCGAACAGCAGTTCGCCCTGGCACATCAGCGACATGATCACCGCGCGGCGCACCAGGTCGTCGCGCGTGAGCGCCAGGCCGCGCACGATGGGCAGGCGACCCTGGTCGAGCAGGTCCACGTACTCGTCCAGGGTCTTGGCGTTCTGGCTGTAGGTGGCGCCCACGCGGCCGATGGCCGAGACACCGAGCGCGATGAGGTCGCAGTCCGGCTGGGTGCTGTAGCCCTGGAAGTTGCGGTGCAGCCGCCCCTGGCGCTTGGCCACGGCCAGGGCGTCATCGGGCAGTGCGAAGTGGTCCATGCCCACATGCACGTAGCCCGCATCGCGCAGGATGTCGAGCGAGGCGGACAACATGGCCAGCTTGTCGGCGGCACCGGGCAGCTCGGCCGCCACGATGCGCCGCTGCGGCTTGAAGCGCGCCGGCAGGTGCGCGTAGGCGTACAGCGCCACGCGGTCGGGCCGCAGGGCCTGCAATTGCGCCAGCGTGCGCCGGAAGGACTCGGGCGTCTGCAGCGGCAGGCCGTAGATCAGGTCCACGTTGACCGATTCGAAGCCGATGCGGCGCGCCGCGTCCATCAGCGCGAAGACCTGCTCGGCGGGCTGGATGCGGTGCACCGCCTTCTGCACGGCGGGGTCGAAGTCCTGCACGCCGAAGCTCAGGCGGTTGAAGCCCAGGCGGTGCAGCGTGCGCAGCCGCTGGGCGTCCACCGTGCGCGGGTCCACCTCGATCGAGTATTCGCCGCCCGGCACCAGCGCGAAGTGGCGCCGCAGCATGGCCATCAGGTCTTCCAGTTCGGCGTCGCTCAGGAATGTCGGGGTGCCTCCGCCCAGGTGCAGTTGCGAGACCGACTGCCCCGCGCCCAGGTGCTCGATCTGCAGATCCAGCTCGCGCGAGAGGTGGCGCAGGTACTCCGCGCCGCGCGAGTGGTGTTTTGTAATGACCTTGTTGCAGGCGCAGTAGTAGCAGACCGATTCGCAGAACGGGATGTGCACGTACACCGACAGCGGCAGGGCCATGGAGCCCGCGCGGCGCTGGCCCAGGGCCAGCCGGTAGTCCTGCTCGGTGAAGGCCTCGACGAAGCGGTCGGCCGTGGGATAGGAGGTGTAGCGCGGCCCCGGGACGTCGAAACGCCTGAGCAGGTCGTCGGGGATCACGTGGCTCACGGCAAGTCCTTGTGGCATGGCGGCCACTGTGCCCGAGGCGCCGCCGGGAAGCCTTGATCCTGGTCAAGCGGCACCGGTTTTCGGTGCCGGGCGGAGTATCCTCCGCTGCGTCGAATCAGAGGGAATCACGATCATGGACGCCCAACGCATCAAAGTGGCCTGCTCGAGCTGCAACCTGCGCGAGCTCTGCCTGCCCATGGGCCTGAACGCGCAGGAAATGGGTCAGCTCGACACGCTGATCTCCGTGCGCAAGCGGGTCAAGCGCGGCGATGCCCTGTTTTCCGTGGGCGACCGCTTCACCTCGCTGTACGCCATCCGTTCCGGCTTCTTCAAGACCTGCGTGACCACGGCCGATGGGCGTGACCAGGTCACGGGCTTCCAGATGGCGGGGGAGATCATCGGCCTGGACGGCATCGTGAGCGACCGCCACGCCTGCGACGCGGTGGCCCTGGAAGACGCCGAGGTCTGCGTGATGCCCTTCGACCAGGTGGAGGAGTTGTCGCGCCAGTTCACGCCGCTGCAGCACCACGTGCACCGCATCATGAGCCGCGAGATCGTGCGCGACCACAGCGTGATGCTGCTGCTGGGCAGCATGCGCGCCGAGGAACGCCTGGCGGCCTTCCTGCTCAACCTCGTGCAGCGCCTGCAGGCGCGCGGCTTCTCGCCCTCCGAGTTCAACCTGCGCATGACGCGCGAGGAGATCGGCAGCTACCTGGGCATGAAGCTGGAGACGGTGAGCCGCACCTTCTCCAAGTTCGTCGACGACGGCATCGTCGATGTGAAGCAGCGCTACGTGCACATCAAGGACACCGAGGCGCTGCGGCGCATCGTCAATCCGCAGACCTGCGCCTGAGGTCCTGCGCCAGCCACACGCTCAGCGCGCTGGACAAGGCGATCACCGCCCAGAACACGAAGAAGGCCAGGGTATAGACCGCCGGGCGCGACCAGTCCAGCGCGCCGCCCTGCCAGTGCAACTCGCTCGGGTCGACCACCGCGAACACCAGCATTTCCAGCACGCCCGCCATCAGGAAGGACGGCCAGCCCACCCACATCCAGCTTCGGGTCGGCATCTCAGCGGTCCCGGACCACGGGCGAGGCCGCGTGGTTGCGCGCCTGGTGCGCGGGCTGCAGGCCGATCAGGGCCTGCTCGCGCTGCGGTCCTTGCAGGCGGCGCGCCTGCTCCAGCGTGGCCTGGTAGGCGGCCTTGTCGAGGACGGGGTCGGCGCCGTTGATGGCGATGACCGCGGTGGCGATGGCGGCGGCCACCACCACCAGGGGCCCGCCCACCACCAGCCACATGGGGCCCACGCGCCACCAGGGCTCGGTGGATTCGGGTTCGATCGACTTCAGGTGCATGGCGGCCTCCTGCCGGTTGTCATCGGGGAATGAGGAAGGTGCTCTTCTCGCGCACCCGCACGCGCTCGTCGTGCTCGGCGCGCACCTCGAACTGGATGGGGTGCGGGCCGCTGGCGGCCGCGCCAGGCGGCACCTGCACGCGCGCGGCCACGGCACGCACCTCGGCCGGGGCCACCTGCACGCGCGCCCCGGATTCGAGCGCAATGCCCGGCAGCCCCTCCACGCTCAGTTCGTAGGTCTGGGCGGTTTCCGTGGCATTCATGATCTGCAGTCGGTAGACGTTCTCGATGCGGCCCTGCCCCACCTCGCGCGCCAGCGCGCCGCGGTCGCGGATCACGTCGACCTTGAGCGGGGTGCGCAGCCACAGGCTGCCCAGCACGGCCAGCGAGACGGCCAGCAGGATGCCGCTGTAGACGAGCACGCGCGGGCGCAGCGCGCGGCGCACCATCTGCGCGCGGCTCCAGCCCTTGGCGATGCCGTTCTGCGTCGCGAAGCGGATCAGCCCGCGCGGGTAGCCCACCTTGTCCATCACGTCGTCGCACACGTCGATGCAGGCCGCGCAGCCGATGCATTCGTACTGCAGGCCCTTGCGGATGTCGATGCCGGTGGGACAGACCTGCACGCAAAGCGTGCAGTCCACGCAGGAGCCCAGGCCCAGTGCCTTCGGATCGGCCTTCTTGCTGCGTGCGCCGCGCGGTTCGCCCCGCGCTTCGTCGTAGGTCACGATCATCGTGTCGCGGTCGAACATCGCGCTCTGGAAGCGCGCATAGGGGCACATGTACTTGCACACCTGCTCGCGCAGGAAGCCCGCGTTGCCGTAGGTCGCGAAGCTGTAGAACAGGATCCAGAAGGTCTCCCACGGCCCGAGCGAGAGGCTGGCCACCAGGCCCGCGAGTTCGCGGATGGGCGTGAAGTAGCCGACGAAGGTGAAGCCCGTCCACAGCGCCAGCGCGCCCCACAGCCCATGCTTGAGCGCGCGCTTGCCGAGCTTGGCCGGGCCCATGGGCGCGGCGTCGAGCCGCAGCCGGGCGGAACGGTCGCCCTCCACGCGGTGCTCGATCCACATGAACAGCTCGGTGTACACCGTCTGCGGGCAGGCGAAGCCGCACCACAAGCGCCCCGCCACGGCGGTGAACAGGAACAGCGACAGCGCGGAAATGACCAGCAGGCCCGTAAGGTAGACGAAGTCCTGCGGGTACAGGACCAGGTCGAACAGGTAGAAGCGGCGCGCCTCCAGATCAAACAGCACGGCCTGGCGGCCATTCCACGGCAGCCAGGCCAGCCCGTAAAACACCAGTTGCGTGGCCCACACGAAGAACCAGCGCCAGCGCGCGAACACGCCCTTCACCGCACGCGCCTGGATCTTCTCCTGCGCGGCGTAGAGGGAGACCGTGATCTCCTCGTCCTCGCCGGCGGGCTGGATGGGAATGGTCTTCATTGGGCGGGGCGGTTCGACAGCCCCCACACGTAAGCCGTGAGCACGCGGATCTGCTCGGCGTTGAGCAACTGGTTCTGCGCCGGCATGCGGTTGTCGATGCCGCTGGTGACGGCGCGCACGATGGCCTCCTCGCCCCAGCCGTGCAGCCAGATGTTGTCGGTGAGGTTGGGTGCGCCGAGCGCTGTGTTGCCCTTGCCGTCCATGCCGTGGCAGGCCGCGCAGACGGCGAACTTGGTGCGGCCTTGCGAGGCGCGCACGCGGTCGTGCGGGCTGTTGGACAGGCTGAGCACGTAGTTGGCGACGTTGCGCACGTCGTCGGCGCTGCCCACGGCCGCGGCCAGGGGCGGCATCACGCCGTGCCGCCCTTGGGTGATGGTGGCCTCGATCACCGCCGGCTCGCCGCCATGCAGCCAGTCGCCGTCGGTGAGATTCGGAAAGCCCTTCGAGCCGCGCGCGTCCGATCCGTGGCACATGGCGCACTGGTTCATGAACAGGCGCTCGCCGATGGCCATGGCCTGGGCGTTGCCGGCCAGGCGCTCGGGCGGCTGGTCGCGGAACTGCGCATACAGCGGCGCGATGGCTTCCTGATGCGACTGCACCTCGGCCGTGTGCTGGCCGGTGGACGTCCAGCCCAGCACGCCGGCGTAGCGCCCGTACATGGGGTACAGCAGGCCGTAGGCCAGGCTGAAGACGATGGTGATGACGAACAGCCACACCCACCAGCGCGGCAGGGGGTTGTTCAGTTCGCGCAGGTCGCCGTCCCACACGTGGCCGGTGGTTTTGTCCTGCCCGGGCTTGACCTTGGTGGTGCCCGCCGCCCACAGCAGGATGCCGCAGGCGACGATGCTGACCACGGTGAGGATGGCCACGTAGAAGGACCAGAAGTCGCTGGTGAAATCGCTCATGTTGTTTCCCGGTTCCCGTGGGAGGGCTTGTGGGTGGGCTGGTGTCTGGACAGGCTCAGTCGTCCTGGAAAGGCAGGCGCGCGGCCTCGTCGAAGCGCTCGCGGTTGCGGCGCGACCAGGCCCAGGCCACGGTGCCCAGGAACACCAGCAGGCTGATGACGGTGACGGCGGAGCGCAGGGTGTTGATGTCCATGTCCATGGCGGGCCTCACTTCACGGCGGTGCCCAGCACCTGCAGGTAGGCGATGAGCGCATCCATCTCGGTCTTGCCCTTGACGGACTCGGCGGACGCGGCGACCTCCTCGTCGCTGTAGGGCGCGCCCAGGGTGCGCAGCGCCTTCAGGCGCACGGGCATGCCGCGGGCGTCCACCGGCTTCTTCTCCAGCCAGGCATAGGCGGGCATGTTGGATTCGGGCACCAGGTCGCGCGGGTTGACGAGGTGCAGGCGGTGCCACTCGTCGCTGTAGCGACCACCCACGCGCGCCAGGTCGGGGCCGGTGCGTTTGCTGCCCCACTGGAAAGGCCGGTCGTAGACGAATTCGCCCGCCACCGAGTAGTGGCCGTAGCGCTCCGTCTCGGCCCGGAAGGGGCGGATCATCTGCGAGTGGCAGTTGTAGCAACCTTCGCGCACGTACACGTCGCGCCCCGCCAGTTGCAGGGCGGTGTAGGGCTTGAGGCCCTCCACCGGTTGCGTGGTGGATTTCTGGAAGAACAGCGGCACGATCTCGACCAGGCCGCCGACCGCGATCACCAGCACGATGAGCACGATCATCAGGAAGTTGTTGGTCTCGATGCGCTCGTGCGTGAAGCCGGCGGGTTTGTGTTGTTGTGACATGTTGGTTCCCTCAGGCATGGGCGGCTTGGGCAGCGGGCACGCTCACCGGCTCCACGCGGCCATTGCGCGCCGTCATCACGGTGTTCCACAGCATCACGCACATGCCGCCCAGGTACAGCACGCCCCCGGCCAGGCGGATCACGTAGAAGGGGAAGGTGGCCTTGACCGACTCGACGAAGGTGTAGGTGAGGCTGCCATCGGGGTTGACGGCGCGCCACATCAGGCCCTGCATGACGCCGGCGATCCACATCGAGGCGATGTAGAGCACGATGCCGATGGTGGAGATCCAGAAGTGCAGCTCGATGGCGGGCACCGAGTACATCTTCTTCTGGCCGTACAGGCGCGGGATCAGGTAGTACATCGAGCCCATGGAGACCAGGCCCACCCAGCCCAGCGCGCCCGAGTGCACGTGGCCGATCGTCCAGTCGGTGTAGTGAGACAGCGCGTTCACCGTCTTGATCGACATCATCGGGCCCTCGAAGGTCGACATGCCGTAGAACGAGAGCGAGACGATGAGGAAGCGCAGGATCGGGTCGTCGCGCAGTTTGTGCCAGGCGCCCGAGAGGGTCATGATCCCGTTGATCATGCCGCCCCAGCTCGGCGCCAGCAGGATCAGGGAGAACACCATGCCCAGCGACTGCGCCCAGTCGGGCAGCGCGGTGTAGTGCAGGTGGTGCGGGCCGGCCCAGATGTAGATGAAGATCAGCGCCCAGAAGTGCACGATCGACAGCCGGTAGGAGTACACCGGGCGCTCGGCCTGCTTGGGGATGAAGTAGTACATCATCCCGAGGAAGCCGGCGGTGAGGAAGAAGCCCACGGCGTTGTGGCCGTACCACCACTGCACCATCGCGTCCTGCACGCCCGCGTAGGCCGAGTAGCTCTTGGTGAAGCTCACCGGCAGCGCGGCGCTGTTGACGATGTGCAGCAGGGCCACGGCCAGGATGAAGGCGCCGAAGAACCAGTTGGCCACGTAGATGTGGCGCACCTTGCGCTGGCCGATGGTGCCGAAGAACACCACCGCGTAGGCGACCCAGACCAGCGCGATCAGGATGTCGATCGGCCACTCGAGCTCGGCGTACTCCTTGCCCTGCGTGATGCCCAGCGGCAGGGTGATGGCGGCCAGCACGATGACCGCCTGCCAGCCCCAGAAGGTGAAGGCGGCGAGTCCATCGCAGAACAGCCGCACCTGGCAGGTGCGCTGCACCACGTAGTAGCTGGCCGCGAACAGGCCGCAGCCGCCGAAGGCGAAGATGACCGCGTTGGTGTGCAGGGGCCGCAGGCGGCCGTAGCTCAGCCACTCCAGCCCCAAGTTGAGCGCGGGCCAGGTGAGCTGCGCGGCGATGATCACGCCGACGAGCATGCCCACCACGCCCCAGAACACGGTGGCCAGCGCGAACTGCCGCACCACCTTGTCGTTGTAGGCCGCGATGCCGGCGGATGCCTTGTCGTGGAAGGCCATTGGGATACTCCTCTCGATGTTGCAGAGGGAGTGTCCGGGGGCAAGGCCCGGCGGGGCTTGACCTACATCAAGCCGGTCTCATTCGTCGTGAAGGATGCGCTCGCCTTCGCGCTCGACGCTGTCGAACTGGCCCGATTGCAGCGCCCACCAGAACACGCCGATGACGCCGAAGACGATGAGCACCGACAGCGGGATGAGCAGGTAGAGCACGTCCATGGCTCAGCCTTTCGGAGCCGGATCGGGCCGGCCCAGCCGCCAGGCATTGGCGATGACGAAGAAGGAACTGGCGGCCATGCCCAGGCCGGCCAGCCAGGGCGGCATCCAGCCGATGAGCGCCAGGGGCACGCACACGGCGTTGTAGACCGCCGCCCAGAGCAGGTTCTGGCGCACCACGCGCCGCGTGCGGCGCGCCTGCACCAGCGTGTCCACCACGTCCATGACGCGTCCGCCCTGCACCACCGCATCGCTGCGGGCCTGCGCCAGCGGCGCCGCGCGGCCGATGGTGAAGGAGGCGTCGGCCCAGGCCAGCACGGGGCCGTCGTTCAGGCCGTCACCCACCATGGCCACGCGCCAGCCCTGGCGCTGCAGGGCCTGCACCTCGGCGAGCTTGCGTTCGGGCGTGGCCTCGGCCAGCACGTGGTCCACGCCGGCGGCGTGGCCGATGCGGTGCGCCTGCGCGGCGCGGTCGCCCGACAGCAGCCAGGTCTGCAGGCCCAGCGCTCGCAGGCGCTGCACGGCCATGCGCGCGTCCTCGCGCAGGCCTTCGCTGAGGGTGATGGTGGCCAGCCAGCCGTGCTCGTCCACCAGGTAGGTGCGCGGCCCTTCGGCGTCGTGCTCGGGCATGGCGCCGGTGAACAGGGGGGAGCCCAGCCGGAGCAGGCGGCCGTTGGACAGGCGCGCCGACATGCCCTGCCCCGGCTCCTCGTGCCAGTCGTACAGCGGCTCGTCCGACGGCGTGGCGGCGGCCGCCACGGCGCGCGCCACCGGGTGCAGCGAGCCGCGCGCCAGCGCCGCGGCGAGCGCCAGCACCTGCGCGCGGTCGGCGCCCTGGCGCAGCAGCACCTCGCGCAACATCAGGTGCTCGCGGGTGAGCGTGCCGGTCTTGTCGAACACCACCGCGTTCACGTTGGCCATCGACTCCAAGGCTTGCAGGCGGCGCACCAGCACGCCGCGGCGCGCCAGGGCACCGGCCGAAGCCAGCATGGCCGCCGGCGTGGCCAGCGAGAGCGCGCAGGGGCAGGTGACGATCAGCACCGCCACCGCGATGGCCAGCGCGCGGGAAGGGTCGACCTGCCACCAGGCGAAGGCGGCGGCCCCGGCCGCCAGCATCACCAGCACCAGGAAAGGCCCGGCGATGCGATCGGCCAGCACGGCCAGGCGCGGCTTGTCGATGGCGGCGCGCTCCATGAGCCGCACGATCTGGGCGTAGCGGGTGTCGCTGCCGACGCGGTCCAGCCGCAGGCGAACGGGCCCGGCCAGGTTGAGACTGCCGGCCACCAGCGGCTCACCGGCGCGGCGGGTCTGCGGGCGCGCCTCGCCGGTGAGCAGGGCCTCGTCGACCGAGGCGCGCGCGTCGAGCAGCACGCCGTCGCCCGGGAAGGCCTCGCCCGCGCGCACGCAGACCACGTCGCCTGCGCCCAGGCGGCGCACGGAGACGGTTTCGCGCGTGCCATCGGCGCGCTCGCGCTCGCAGGTGGCGGGCAGGCGGTTGATCAGCGCGTCCAGCGCGCCGGCCGTGCGCTGGCGCAGCCGCGCTTCGAGGTAGCGCCCGCCGAGCAGGAAGAAGACGAACATGGCCAGCGAGTCGAACCAGACCTCGTGCCCCCAGGGGCCGGTGGGGTCGAAGGTGGCGGCCGAGCTGGCGAGGAAGGTGACCAGGATGCCCACCGACACCGGCGTGTCCATGCCGATGCGCCGGGCTTTCAGGTCGGCCCAGGCCTGGCGGAAGAACGGGCCACTGGCGAAGAAGACCACCGGCAGGCAGATGACCCAGCTGGCCCAGCGCAGCAACTGCTCGATATCGGGCGGGATGTCGCCCGGCGCGGCCACGTACGCGGGCCACGCGTACATCATCACCTGCATCATGCAGAAGCCGGCCACGAACAGGCGCCACAGGGCCTGGCGCGTTTCGCGCAGGCGCTCGTCGATGGACAGGGCCTGTTGCAGCGGCAGCAGGCGGTAGCCGCGTTTGCCCACGCGCGCGGCGAGTTCGGACAGGCGCGTGCGCGACGGGTCCCAGCGCAGCTGCAGGCGGCGCGTGCCGGCGTTCACGCGGGCCCGTTCGACGCCGGGGGCGCCGACCAGGGCGGATTCGATGGTGTCGGCGCAGGCTGCGCAGTACATGCCCTGCACCACCAGCACCGATTCGCGGCTCTCGCCCGCTCCGTCCACGGTCTGCGTGAATGTGGCCTGCTCCACGGGGTCGTCGAGCACCGCGAAGTCGTCGGTGACCGTCAGGGCACCCCGATGCTCACTCGACCAGGCGGCGGAACTCATGGGGCCGAAGGTTACTCGCAAAAGGTGCGCCATCCCCTTGACGCAGGTCAAGCCCGGGAGCACCCTGAGGCGCTAGCCTGTGGCTTCGTTTCCATCACCAACGAGGAGAAGAAGATGTACAAGCGAATCCTTGTCGCCACCGATGGCTCCGAGCTGTCGCAAAAGGCAGTCGACCACGCCTTGTCCCTGGCCGACCTGACCGGCGCGGAGGTGGTCGCACTGAAGGTGGTGCCGCGCTACCCGCAGACCTATTTCGAAGGCGGTGTGACGCTGGCGGCGGCCGAGGTGGCCCGCATCGAGAAGCAGTGGCAGGCCGAGGCGATGGAGGCCGTGAACGCGGTGAAGACGGCGGGCCAGCCGATGGAGGTGAAGGTCAAACCGGTGACGGCCAAAGGCGACCTCATCTCCGAGGTGATCATCGCCACCGCCAAGAAGCACAAGTGCGACCTGATCGTGATGGCCTCGCACGGGCGGCGCGGCATCAAGCGGCTGCTGCTGGGCAGCGAGACGCAGCAGGTGCTGACGCACTCGCACACGCCGGTGCTGGTGCTTCGCTAGGCCAGCGCCGCCGACCGGCCCCGCCGGAGAAAGCCTAGGCGAACAGGCCCTTGTACTGTTCGCGCAAGAGGTTCTTCTGCACCTTCCCCATCGTGTTGCGCGGCAGTTCGTTCACCACGAAGCAGCGCTTGGGAATCTTGAAGTTCGCCAATCGGGCCTTCAGCGCGCCGATCAGCACGTCGGGATCGGGCTGCCCCTCGGGGCGAGGAATCACCACCGCCACCCCCACCTCGCCAAAGTCCGGGTGCGGCACGCCCACCACCGCGCTCTCCGCCACACCCGGCATCTCGTTGAGTGCGCCCTCGATCTCCGCCGGGTAGACGTTGTAGCCCCCCGAGATGATCAGGTCCTTGCTGCGGCCCACGATGATCACGTAGCCGCGCTCGTCGATGCGGCCCAGGTCCCCCGTCTTGAAGTAGCCGTCCGTGGTGAACTCCTCCGCCGTCTTCTCGGGCATGCGCCAGTAGCCCGCGAAGATGTTCGGGCCCCGCACCTGGATGCCGCCGATCTCGCCGGTCTCCACCGGGCGACCCGCCTCGTCCACCACACGCAGGCTCACGCCCGGCAAGGGGAAGCCCACCGTGCCGCCCCGTCGCTCGCTCTCCCCGTGGTGGCGGTCATCGGCCGCGTAGGGGTTGGACGTGAGCATCACCGTCTCGCTCATGCCGTAGCGCTCGAGGATGGTGTGGCCCGTGCGCTCCTGCCACTCGGTGAAGGTCTCGATCAGCAGCGGCGCCGAACCCGAGACGAACAGCCGCATGTTCTTCACCTGATCCCGCGTGAGCGAGGGCTCGGCCAGCATGCGCGTGTACAAGGTGGGCACGCCCATGAACACCGTGGCGCGTGGGAACAGCCCGATCACGGCTTTCGGTTCGAACTTGTTGAGCCACAGCATGGCACTGCCGTTGATGAGCGCGCCGTGGATGGCCACGAACAGGCCGTGCACATGGAAGATGGGCAGCGCGTGGATCAGCACGTCGCCTTTTTTCCAGCCCCAGTACGACTGCAGCACCCGCGCGTTGCTGAGCATGTTGCCGTGCGTGAGCATGGCGCCCTTGCTGCGCCCCGTCGTGCCGCTGGTGTAGATGATGACCGCGAGGTCGTCGGCCTGGCAGCGCGCGGGCGCGTGCGTATCGGTGTGGTGCGACGCGCGTTCCAGCAGCGTGCCGCTGCGGTCCTCGCCCAGCGTGAACACGTGGCGCGTGCCCGCCTTGAAAGCGATCTTGCTGACCCAGCCGAAATTGGCCGGGCTGCACACCACCACGGCGGGCTCGGCGTTGCCGACGAAGTACTCGATTTCGCCGGACTGGTAAGCCGTGTTGAGCGGCAGGTACACGTGGCCGCTGCGCAGCACCGCCAGGTACAGGATGAGGTTCTCGACCGACTTCTCCACCTGCACGGCGATGCGTGACTGCGGCGGCAGCTTCAGGCTGTCGAGCAGGTTCGCCAGCATGGCGCTGGCGCGGTCCAGGTCGCGCCAGCTGTAGCGCAGGCCGTGGCTGGCGCCGCCCACCACCTCCACGGCGGTGGCGTCCAGGTCGGCGGGGAAAGCGGCGCGCAGCGCGGCGAAGAGGTTGGGGTTCTCGTTGTGGTTCATGGGAAGGGCTCAGAAGGCGGGTGTGCGCTTGTCCAGGAAGGCGGCGATGCCCTCGCGGTGCTCGGCGTGGCCGGCGTACTCGTAGGCGCGATCCACCAGCGCGTCGGCGGGGGTGCCGGCGGCCAGTGCGCGCAGGGTCTGCTTGTTCAGGCGCGCGGCCTCTGGCGAGAGCTCGGCCATGCGCCGTGCGCGGGTGAGCACCTCGTCGGCCAGCACCGCCTCGGGCACCACGGCGTGCAGGAAGCCGCGCGACAGCATCGTGGGTGCGTCCAGCACCGCCGCCTGCAGCAGCATCTCGCGCGCCGTGGCCAGGCCGGCCTCACGCGCCACCAGCGCGGCCTCGCGCGGCGCCATGGGAAAACCCAGGCGCGCGATGGGCGCGCCGAAGCGCGCGGACGCGCTGGCCACGCGGATGTCGCAACAGCTCGCGATCTCCACGCCCGCGCCCATGCAGTGGCCGTCGATCCGGGCGATGACGGGCTTGTCGCAATCCAGCAGCGCCGACAGGCCGCCCCAGACCTCGCGCTCGTGGAAGTCGCGCAGGCTGTCCTGGTCGAAGCGGAAACCGGGGTACTCGGCGATGTCGCCGCCCGCGCAGAAGTGGGCGCCCTCGCCTGCCACGACCAGCACGCGCACATCGGCGCGCGTGGACAGGTCGGCCACGGTCTCGGCGAGTTCGCGCCACATCGCGCGCGACATGGCGTTGAACTTCGCCGGGCGGCGGATCGTCAGGCGCGCGATGGCGCCGTCGATGGCGAGTTGCAGTCCTTCCGCTGGCAATCGATCACTCCAGCTTGGCGCCCGAGGCCTTGACCACCTGCGCCCACTTGCTCACCTCGGCGCTGACGAACTTGCCGAAGGCCGGGCCGGTGACGTCCGGGAACTCGGCGCCCTGCGCGGCCCAGACGGCCTTGGCCTCGTCCGTGGTGCAGGCCTTGCGAAGCTCCTCGATCGCGCGCGCCTGCGCGTCGGCCGGCGTGCCCTTGGGCGCCCACACACCGTACCAGGTGGTCACGTTGTACTGGGGCAGGCCCACCTCGGCCGCGCAGGGCACGTCGGGGAAGGCCGGGTTGCGCTTGGCGCCCGAGACCATCAGGGGCTTGATGCGCCCGCCCTTGATGTGTCCGGCCGAAGAGCCCAGGCCGTCGAACATCATGTCCACATTGCCCGCGATCAGGTCGGCCAGCGCGGGGCCCGCGCCGCGGTACGGAATGTGGGTGATGAAGGTGTTGGTCTGCTGCTTGAACAGCTCGCCCGCCAGGTGGTGCGAGGTGCCGCTGCCCGCCGAGGCGTAGTTGAGCTTGCCCGGGCTGGCCTTGACCTGCGCGAGGAAGGCCTTGAAGTCGGGCGCGGTGATGTTCTTCGGGTTCACCACCACCACCTGCGGCACGCTGGCCACCAGGATCAGCGGCACGAGGTCGGTCTCGATGTTGTAGTCGAGCTTGGGGTACATGCTGGGGGCGATGGAGTGGTGCACCGCGCCCATGAACAGGGTGTAGCCATCGGGCGCTGCCTTGGCCGCGATGCTCGCGCCCAGCGTGCCACCCGCGCCGCCCCGGTTGTCGATGACCAGCGCCTTGCCGGCCAGGCGCGTGAACGACGCGCCCATGGGGCGCGCGAAGGCGTCGGTGCCACCGCCGGCCGGGAACGGCACGACCAGGGTCACCGGACGCGAGGGCCAGGTCGATTGCGCGCGAACGCCGAGGGTGCCGGCCGGGCCGAGCACGGCGCTGGCGACAGCGGCGCGCAGCAGCGTGCGCCGTTGGAAGGGCTGGTTCATCTTGTCTCCTTGGTGGTTATGAAGCCGACGGGCCTGGCGCCCAGGTCACCATCAACGGTACAGGGCCTCGACGGCCCCGCCTATCGGGATTTTTCCCGCTGCCAGCATGGCCCGGTGCTTGTCCAGGCGCCGCAGATCGTAGAGGTAGTTCACCATGAGGCCAAAGGACTGCTTGTTGCCCTTGGCGGAAGGGTCCCCGCCCCAATGGATGCGCTCGACGCGCGCCCCGTTGCCCAGGTGGAAGCGGGCCACCGGGTCCAGGGGTTTGCCGTCGAGCAGTTCGTGGCCCAGGTAGCGCGCCGCCCAGGAGAGCAAGGCCTGGCGCTCGGGGGCCTTTTCGTCGAGTTCGCCCCAGCGGTCCCAGGCCGCGAGCAGCTCGGCCGGCGCCTGTTTGGCCAACCAGGCGCGCAGCCCGGGAATGGGCGACAGCGTGGCGAAGGTGCGCAGGCGCGGGAATTCTTCCTTCAGCGTGTCCACCACGCGCTTGATCAGCGAGTCGCCGAAGCTCACGCCGCGCAGGCCCACCTGGGTGTTGCTGATGGAATAGAAGATGGCCGTGGTGGCGCGCGAGAGGTCGGCCGGCGCGGCCGATTCGTCCAGCAGCGGCGTGATGCTGCCGGCGATCTCGTTCATCAGCGCCACCTCGACGAAGATCAGCGGCTCGCCCGGCAGGCGCGGGTGGAAGAAGCCATAGCAGCGCCGGTCGCTGTCCAGGCGGTTCTTCATGTCGTTCCAGCCACGCACGTCGTGCACCGCTTCGTAGCGGATGAGTTTTTCGATCAGCGAGGCCGGCGAGTCCCAGCTGATGCGGCGCAGCTCGAGGAAGCCGACGTCGAACCAGGTGGAGAACATGTACTCCATTTCCACGTCCAGCGCCTGCAGGCGCGCGTCGCTGCGCAGCGCGGACTGCAGCTCGGCGCGCAGCGCGACGAGGAAGGGGATGCCCTGGGGATTGGCGCTGAAGCGCTGCAGGATGCGCCGACGCGGCGACACGGTGGCGCGGCGGTAGCGCACCTCGGCGGCGGCCTCGTCGGGCGTGCCCACGGCCGCCTGGTACTCGGCCTGGGCTTTCTTCACCTTCTGCGGGTCGGCCATGAAGTGCTCGCTCATCAGCAGCCAGAGATCGCGCCGCTGCGCGGGCTCGGCCTGGCCGTACCAGTCGATCAGCGCCTGGGCGCGCCGGCCCCCTTCGACCTCGCTCACCAGCGGATCGACCACGCCCTTGAGCTGATCGAGCAACTGCCGCAGCGCGCGTGGCGCCAGCGCTTCGCCCTCCTGGCGCAGGCGCGCGCGCAGCCGCTCGTTTGTGGAGCGCGGCGCGGGGCCCTTCTCCTTGGCGGGCAAGCGCAGCCGCGACACCCGCTCGGCGATCCACTGCCCGGTGTTCATCGGGAAACCTCCGTGCAGCGCGCTGCGGTGCGGGCGTTCATGCGCTCAACCTCGACTTCTGCTGCCGCGCCAGCTCGCGCAGCGCCACGCGCTGGCGCGTGAGGTGGGTGCGCATGGCGGCCTCGGCGCCTTCGGCGTCGCGCGCCTTCAGCGCGGCGAACACCGCCATGTGCTCGGACAGGCTCTGCTCCAGCCGGCCCGGCGCGTGCAGCTGCTGCAGCCGCGCCAGCTTGAGGATCTTGCGCAGGTCACCGATGACCTGGGCCAGCCAGCGGTTGTCGGCCAGCGCGATGATGGCCTCGTGGATGGCGAAATTGATGGCGTAGTAGTCGTTGATGCGCCTGGCCCGCGCGGCGCGGTTGAGCTTGTCGTGCAACTGCTCCAGCGCCACCAGCTCCGCGTCGCTGGCATTGCTGGCGGCCTCGAAGGCGCAGCGGCCCTCCAGCAGGGCGATGACAGGAAAAATCTCGTCGAGGTCGCGCTCGGTGATTTCGGCCACGAAGCAGCCGCGGCGCGGCTCGTGGCGCAGCAGGCCCTCCGCCGTGAGCACCTTCAGCGCTTCGCGCAGCGGTGTGCGCGAGATGCCCAGCGCCTCGCACAGTGCGGGTTCGTCCAGGTAGCTGCCGGGCGCCAGTTCGCCAGCGAAGATGCGCTCGCGAAGCCGCGAGGCCACTTCATCGTGCAGGGAGTTGAGCACCACGCGCATTGGTAATCATCCGTAATTACAGCTAATTCTCATAGAAGAACCGGGCGGCTGTCACGGGGAAAACCCGCGCCGCCGACGGGCGGTGCGCCGGTGACGGTTTCGAGAGGAATGCCCGAGGTGTTCAGAACACGAAGCCTCAGGCATCCGCTGTCACACGCCCCATCCGCCCGCATGCAACGCAAATCACTCGACGAGGCGCGACCGCGCAGCGCGTCTGCTGGTCGCCCGTCACCCCGGGTTGACCCGCCCGACCCCGCGCACGGCCCCTCTCCCACCGCGTTCCGCCACCCCGCCCCCCGCCAGCCGGTGAAACCGGCCGCACCCCACGCAGCCAGGAGCCAACACCTCAAACACGGCATCGACGCCGTCACCGGCAAGCCCTGCGTCGAATTCATCGGCACGGCCGCCCGCGCACTGAACGAGCGGGTGAGGGCTGCGCTGCTCGAACGCCTGCACCGCATGTGGGAGCCATTGGCGGGGTGGCCGGCGGCGAATGCCTTGATCGACCTGTGCTGCCAGCACAAGCTCTCGCCCGCGAGCGCCCTGGCATTGATCGCGGACGAGGCGCTGTGGAACACGTTGTGCCACGCGAAGCCGGGCGGATCACGCGCCCGCGCGGCGGTGGTGGCCAGCCTGGTGCGCCTGGGCGACGCGGGGCTGGCCGCTCAGGTGCTCGGCGCTTGTCCCGCGGGGCGCGACCGCCGGCTCGTGGTGAGGCGTCTGTTGGTGGACCCCGGCCGGCCACTGGACGGGCCCCATTCGTGCGAGTGGCGAAGCCTGCTCGACGCGAGCTTTGACGACCTGCTGGGGCGAGAGAACGGCCAATACGAGGCGCTGCGGCCCGCCATTCTCGAGGTGCGCCGGCAATGGCGTCGCCAGCACCAGGAAGGTCGCCCCCTCCACGACCTGCAGGCCGAGCTGCGCCAGTCGGGCTTCTGCATCGATGTCGGCCCGGCGGGCATGGCGACCGTTTCCCTGGAGGAAGGCACCGAAGCCACGCCTGCGCTCCTGAACCTGCTGCTGTCGTATGTCTCGGCGGGGCTGACGGACGAGGCCACGGCAGACCTGTCCGTGGACGTGCTGTTCAAGGCGCTGCAGGCCTTCGGCCTGTGCTGTGGAGACGGTCAATCCGTGTACCTCGCCGAGGCCTCCGCGTTCATGCCCTTCAAACAGCAATGCCTGATCATGCGCAGCGAGCGGCTCGTCGCGCTCACCGCCTTTGTGCGCCAGGCCTGCGTGCTGTTGCTGGGCACCGACCTGGCCGCCGCCATCGAGTCGCTGCTGCGCGCCAGCCTGTGGCTGAACGATCCGCTGATCCGCACCGACCCGGGCTACCAGAAGGCCTGGCTGAAGGCCGTGGCGGTTCACGGCTGCGCCGGCCTGTGGCTCAAGACACAGCACTACCAGCCCAAAGACGTGAGCGCCCAGCTCCTGCCGATGCTGCTGGACTGCCTCAAGGCCATCGAGTCCCCCCGCGCGGCGCTGCGTTTCGTCCGGGACATCCTGGCGTTTCTGAAGCACCTCGGGCGGTCGATGGGCACGGGGGCCACGGGCCCGCTGCGCATCGCCTGGATCGAGGTGCGCGACGATTGGCTAGACCTCGTGGTGCACGGCGTCGCCGCCCTGGTCAAACGCTCGGCCCAGTGGCCCACCCCCGAGGGGGAGGCACTGGCCCAGTGGACCTGGTTGACGGCTGCCGTGCTGGAACTGGCGCGCCAGGGCGACGACCCGTTCAAACCGGGCGTGCCCCGGCCAGCGGAGCGTCTGTACTTCGGCCCCTGCCTGGCCCACTTCCAGCTCAAGGGGGAACCCTTCTCACTCTCGCTGGAGCTGCTGGGCAGCGAGGTCTCGTTGCTGCACACCTTCCATCCCTCGCTGGACAAGATGCGCGATCTGTTCGCGATCTGCCCGATCGAGGTCCTCTCCTGCGTGCTGCACTGGCCCGTGCCCAGCCTCTGGACGCCGGAATGGATGTCGCGTCCGATCGCCGCCGACGAGGTTCTGACCCATGAGCTGTTGGGTCAGGACCTGCAGCTCATGGTGTTGCGCGATCTGCTGGAGCGGGGGCTGCTTCGACCCGAGAATCTGGCGCCCGTGCTGAGCCGTCTGGCTGGCGCGAAGGAGTTTCCTGCGCTGCTGGCCTTGTGTCGCACCCACCCGGAACTTGACGGCGTGGCCTTCAGCACCTTGCTCGACATGGGCCACCCGGGCAACGCGGCGGCAAACTGGCGGCCGGGCATGCCTGCCGTGCTGGCCTGGCTCCAAGACGCCGCCGACCCCACCTCGGAAGTCGACGCGCGCGCCTTGTCCATTGCGCTGGCCCTGGTCATCCGCCGGCTGCGCCACACGCCACAGGCCAACGACCAGGACCTGCGGGACATGGGCGCCGGGCTGAGCCTGAGTCAGCACCCCGCCGTTCTCAAGGTCCAACTGGACACCCTCACCAACCAGCTCAACGATCCCGGGATCGTCGTGCCGCTGTTGCAGGGATGGATTCGACAGCGCATCACACGCCTCGTGAGCGGCGCTCTGGCACAGTCACCGACCGAACGCGCCCTGCTCAAGACCGTTCTCGACCGCTATCGGAAGGTGCTGAATCAGTTGCACGACCCCGAGCAGCGAGGACTGCTGCTCAATGAGTGGACGTACTTCAACGGGCACAAAAGAATGATGAAGAAGTAGCCTCGGCGACGCGCCGCTTCAGGCGAAGATCAAGCCCGAGGCCATGGCGCGCGCCGTCTCATCCCCTTGCGCACCACCCGCCCCGGGGTCGACGGACGCGCTGGGTGCGAACACCGTCGACCACAAGGCCAGGTCGTCGATGAAGGCATCCAGCGTGGTGGCAAAGGACTGCGCGTCCAGGGTGGCAAAAGGCACCACCAGGTACAGCGTGACGAGCCCCGTGTCCGGGTCCAGGTGCAGGGTGGCTCCTTCGTTCTCGTCGCCGCCCGGACCGATGCGCACCGGGTGGCACCCGCCACCGCGCCAGGCGTCGCTGCCGTCATCCGCTTCGTCGTCGTCCCACTCGCTGCCGGGGGCACCGAGCTGCGGCGGGCCAACTCGCGCAGCGTCGCCAGGGTGACCGTACACGTGCAGCGTGTGCGTACCAGGCTGCCATTCGACGGCAATCAATGAAGCCGCGCCAGCGTCCAGCACAACACCCGGCGCGCCATCCAGGGCCCGGGCCGAACAGCCTCTCATCCGGCAGAAGTCCTGCGTCCAGCGGGTCAACAGATCAAGCGCCACGGGCACCCTCGCGCCCGCTCCACCACCACAAGCCGATGCCCCCCACGATCATCGGCACGCACAGCCACTGCCCCATGCTCATGCCCAGCGCCAGCAGGCCCAGGTGCGCGTCGGGCTCGCGGAAGAATTCGGCGATGAAGCGGAACACGCCGTAGCCCAGCAGGAACATGCCCGACACCTGGCCGGTCTTGCGCGGCTGGCGCGCGTAGAGCCACAGCAGCACGAAGAGCAGCACGCCTTCCAGCAGGAACTGGTAGACCTGCGAGGGATGGCGCGGCAGATCGCCCGCGCCGCGGAACACCATGCCCCAGGGCAGCGAGGGATCGGCCACGCGGCCCCACAGCTCGCCGTTGATGAAGTTGCCCACGCGCCCGGCCGCCAGGCCGGTGGGCACGCAGGGCGCGATGAAGTCCATCACCTGGAAGAAGGGCCGGCCGCGGCTGCGCGCGTACCACACCATGGCCAGCATCACGCCGAGCAATCCGCCGTGAAAGCTCATGCCGCCCTGCCAGACGTAGAACACCTCCAGCGGGTTCTGCAGGTAATAGGCGGGCTGGTAGAACAGGCAGTAGCCGATGCGCCCGCCCGCCACCACGCCGAGCACGCCGAGGAAGAGGATGTCCTCCACGTCGCGCTTTTCCCAGGGGCGCGGCCGGGTGATGCTGGCGTAGGGTTCGTGCCGCAGGCGCAGGCGGCCCAGCCAGAAGAACAGCGCGAAGGCCGCGAGGTAGGTCAGGCCGTACCAGTGGATGGCGAGCGGCCCGATCTGCAGGGCCACGGGGTCGATCTGGGGGTGTTGCAGCATGGCGGCTATTGTGAACGCCCGGCGTCGATGAAGCGCTGCAGCGCCGGGCTGAGCGCGGCGTCGCGCCAGACCAGGCTGGTTTCGCAGCGCGGCACCGCCTCGCCCTTGGGCAGGCCCACGGGCCGGTACACCACACCCGGCCGCTGGAATTGCCGCACGCTCTGCGGCACCCAGGCCAGGCCCAGGCCGGCCGACACCAGGTTCACGATGGTCTGCATCTGGATCGCCTCCTGCGCCACGCGCGGCTCGCGGCCGGCGGCGCGGTAGAGCTGCACCAGGGCATCGAAGACCTCGGGCAGGATGCGCCGCGGGAACATCACCAGCGGCTCGTCGGCCACGGCCATGAGCGAGAGGCGGGTGCGCGCGGCCAGCGGATGGGCGTCGGGCAGGGCCAACACCAGCGGCTCCGTCACCAGTGCACGGTGCTGCAGGCCGGGGGCGCTGTCGCCGGGGGCGTGAAGCACGAATCCCGCGTCCAGGTCCCCCCGCGCGATGAGTTCGCGCTGCACGTCGCCCGTGGCCTCGATCAGCTCCAGCTCCACGCGCGGCCAGCGCTCGCGAAAGGCCCGCACCCACGGCGGCAGCAGGCTGAAGCCCACGGTGGAGACGAAGGCGATGCGCAGCCGGCCGCTCTCGCCCTGCGCCGCCGAGCGAGCCAGCGCGGGCAAGGCCTCGGCGCGGCGCAACAGCTCGCGCACCTCGGGCAACAGGGCCTCGCCGGCAGCGCTCAGCGCCACCTGGCGGCGGCTGCGTTCGAACAGGCGCACACCCAGCGCGGCCTCCAGCGAGGCGATCGCCTGCGTCAACGCCGGCTGCGTGAGGTGCAGCCGCGCGGCGGCGCGGCCGAAGTGCAATTCCTCCGCCAGCACGGCGAACTGGCGCCACTGCCGCCATTCGCCACGCTGCGGATTCTGGACCTTTGTCATAAGCCCAGCATATCAATGAATCGAGCCGATCCGATTGGATGCCCTCGCGGCGCTGTCGCATACTGCGAAGCTTTCCCCCTCCCCCACGACACCCGAGAGAGACGACATGGCCGACAAGACCCCCGCGCAGGCGCTGCGCAGCGACAACATCACCCAGGGCAAATCGCGCGCGCCCAACCGCTCCATGTTCTACGGCATGGGCTACAAGGAAACCGACTTCGGCAAGCCCATGGTGGGCGTGGCCAATGGCCACAGCACCATCACGCCCTGCAACAGCGGCCTGCAGAAGCTGGCCGACGCGGCCGTCAGGGGCATCGAGGAAGCCGGGGGCAACCCGCAGATCTTCGGCACGCCCACCATCAGCGACGGCATGGCCATGGGCACCGAGGGCATGAAGTACTCGCTGGTCAGCCGCGAGGTCATCGCCGACTGCATCGAGACCTGCGTGCAGGGCCAGTGGATGGACGGCGTGGTGGTCGTCGGCGGCTGCGACAAGAACATGCCCGGCGGCCTCATCGGCATGCTGCGGGCGAACGTGCCCGCCATCTACGTCTACGGCGGCACCATCCTGCCCGGCAAGTGGAAGGGGCAGGACCTGAACATCGTCAGCGTGTTCGAGGCCGTGGGCCAGAACGCCGCCGGCAAGATCAGCGACCAGGAGCTCAAGGACATCGAGCAGCACGCCATTCCCGGCACCGGCTCCTGCGGCGGCATGTACACCGCCAACACCATGAGCTCGGCCTTCGAGGCCCTGGGCATCTCCCTGCCCTACTCGTCCACCATGGCCAACCCGCACGACGAGAAGCAGAACTCGGCCAAGGAGTCGGCCAAGGTGCTGGTCGAGGCCATCAGGAAGGACATCAAGCCGCGCGACATCGTCACCAAGAAGGCCATCGAGAACGCGGTGGCGGTGATCATGGCCACCGGCGGCTCAACCAACGCGGTGCTGCACTTCCTGGCCATCGCACACGCGGCAGAGGTGGACTGGAGCATCGACGACTTCGAGCGCATCCGCCAGCGCACCCCGGTGCTGTGCGACCTCAAGCCCAGCGGCAAGTACCTCGCGGTGGATCTGCACCAGGCCGGAGGCATCCCGCAGGTGATGAAGATCCTGCTCAAGGCCGGCCTGCTGCACGGCGACTGCCTCACCATCACCGGCCAGACCATCGCCGAGGTGCTGAAGGACGTGCCCGACGAGCCGCGCAAGGACCAGGACGTGATCCGTCCGATCAGCGACCCCATGTACGCGCAGGGCCACCTGGCCATCCTCAAGGGCAACCTCTCGCCCGAGGGCGCGGTGGCCAAGATCACCGGCCTGAAGAACCCGGTGATCACCGGCCCGGCGCGCGTGTTCGACGACGAGCAATCGGCGCTCAAGGCCATCCTGGACGGCAAGATCAAGGCCGGCGACGTGATGGTGCTGCGCTACCTGGGCCCCAAGGGCGGGCCCGGCATGCCCGAGATGCTGGCGCCCACCGGCGCGCTGATCGGTGCCGGCCTGGGCGAAAGCGTGGGCCTCATCACCGACGGCCGCTTCAGCGGCGGTACCTGGGGCATGGTGGTGGGCCACGTGGCGCCGGAAGCGGCCGCAGGCGGCAACATCGCGCTGGTGCACGAGGGCGACTCGATCACCATCGACGCGCACCAGCTGGTGCTGGCGCTCAACGTGCCCGAGGCCGAACTGGCCAAGCGCCGCGCCGCCTGGAAGGCCCCCGCCCCGCGCTACACCCGCGGCGTGCAGGCCAAGTTCGCGTTCAACGCGGCCAGCGCCAGCAAGGGCGCGGTGCTGGACGACTTCTGATCGTCGCGGCGTTCGACGACAGGCGCCGCCTCAGCGGCGCCTGTTCGTCTTGAGTCCCAGCTTCTCGCGCTGCTTGTCCAGGCGATCGCGCTTCTTCTGGTCCATCTTCTCCATGGCCTTGCGCTTGGTGTAGCCCGAAAAATCGGCCCAGGCCCACCAGGCCGCAGCCAGCGCGAACGGGGACAGCACGATCCACCAGGCCCAGCCGGCAACGGGGCCGTACTCCAGGTACTTCATCAGCAACAGCACGATGCCCAGGCCCAGCAGATACATCACAGCCTCCGGTAAACGACCGGTAAATTCCGGCAAAGAAAGTCCGATAACGGGGCCACGGCAAACCCACTCGATAGAATTTGCCCCGTTCGCCCCTGACATTCCAAAAGGACACCCCATGAAACGTGCGCTTCTGATTATGGCCGCCATGACCACCCTGGCGGCACCCGCCATGGCCGACGAGGCACTGGCCAAGGCCAAGAACTGCATGGCCTGCCACGCCATCGACAAGAAGCTGGTCGGCCCCTCCTACAAGGACGTGGCCAAGAAGTACAGCGGCGACGCCAAGGCCGCGGACATGCTGGCCGGCAAGATCATGAAGGGCGGTTCCGGCGTGTGGGGCGCGATCCCCATGCCGGCCAACCCGCAGGTGAGCGAGGCCGAGGCCAAGAAGCTCGCGGCCTGGGTGCTGAGCCAGAAGTAAGCCCGTCGCTCCTTCCAGAAAAGACGCCGGCCCAGCGCCGGCTTTTTCTTGCGCGCGTGATGCCGGTCGTCACGCCAGGACCAGGCTCTGGAGGCGCTTGGCGCTTTCGACCCACTCGCGCCACTCCTTGTCCGACACCGTCCAGAATCTGTCGTTGAGCCACCGCACCACGGCGTGGCACACCTGAGCGTGCTCCGGGTCTGTCATGGCGACGTCCGACACCTGTTGTTCCAGCCAGCCTGCAAGCAGCCACACCCCATAGGCTGGCGATGCCAGTTCGTGCGTCAGACGGCTCAGATGCTGCTGCGCCGCTGCGGCGTCGGCGCCCAGGTTCAGGGCGGCCCCGATGGTGCGAAGGTCAGCCGCACGGACGGCGAACCGCCGCCCGTGCGCGTTCAGTTCGACGACCCAAGTGGACAAGGCTTGCAGACTTGGCTGGCCGGACGACTGAAGCACCTGCAGTCGCCAGCGCAGCAAGAACGGCAAGGCACGTGGACGAGGCGGCATGGCCTCGGGAAACACCTGCCTCAACTGCCTCAACTGCCTGAACATCTCGGAATCGGAATCGGAATCGGAATCGGACTCGGCCTCTGCCAGAAGCCGATGCAGCACGCGCTCAGGCAGCCAGACCATGCCGGGGTCATCGCCCCAGCGCATCAGCACGTTTTCCACGCCCTCCACGTCCGACACGCGACCCAGCAACTCGGGGAGCTGGTCAGGCGACCGCAGGCATGGCAGCAGGGGCAATGGCGCCACAGCCAGCAGCGCCAGAACCACCGCAGGCTCCGCCCCCTTCAGCACTTTCGGGCCCATGGCCTGTGCAGCAGCCATGTCCATGGGGTGCTGCAAGAGCGAGGGGGCGCACAGCAACTCCACCACCTGCATCAGCAGCCCGCCCATGCCATGCCAGGCCGTCCAGCAGGCGGCGTACTCGGCGGCAGCCCCGTGATCAGACAGGCGATCGTCGTCTGCGCGAGCGCTCTTTTCGGACAGCAGCCGCTCGGCCAGTTCGCAAACCATCAGCCACGAAGCGAGTTGCTGCGCTTCGATCCGAGCGGGCCTTGGCTCGGCCATCAACAATCTCACGGCCGTGTCGCGCAAGGGCGCCAGCAGGCAGTCGCAATCGACGAACCAGATTCCGGACACACTGGCACCTCGCTCACGCAGTGCCCGCAGCAAGGTCTGCACACTGCGGACCCAGCCAAGGGCTTGAGCCGGCGTGTCGATGGCGTCCAGCGCCGACCGGATCATGTCGAACATGGGGGACATCAAGGTGCGCGACACGTCCAGCGCATTCCACGCCCCCTCGAAGCGAGACGAGGCCACGAATGTCGTGAACTCGTCGACAAAGCGCAGGGCGGCCAGAGGCGAGCGCACCTTCCCGCTGAGCGCCGCCAGGGCGGCCACCCACCCCGGCAGCAAAATGCCCTCCTCCTCGAACACCTGCAGTTGCACACCCGCCATGCCGCTTTCGGCCAGGCGCGCGACACAGGCTTCGGCCAGCGCGTGATGCCGGTTCAACCCGGCGAACCGGATCAGCGCCGCGAGCTCCATGTCGCCGCACAGCTCGACCAGCTGTCGCGGCACGTCCGACAGGCGTTTGCGCAAGGCGTCTTTGCGTGGCTCGCCGAGCGGGCAGGACGGCTGGTTCAGCCAATCCGACACCGCTTCCTCGCCCGTGATCCAATCCTCCAGCGACAGCGGGGCTTGAGCCACCGGCGGCCGTTGGCCAAGGCAGGCATCGATCGCCGCCCCTGCGACCACGACACCAGCGGCCTCCATGTCGAGCAGGCATTCGATGAGTGCCATGGCGCTGATCAGGTCACGCCGCCCGATCGCCCACGCGAGCCGGGGCTGCAGCAGCGGCACCAGATCTGAAAACAGGGAAATGAGACGTTCCTGGGCCTGCTCCTTCGACGCATCCTCCATCGCGTCCAGGCCCGACCGCATGGCGCGGATCATGCGGCCGGGCAGGTACATGTGGCTTGCATCGCCGGTGATGAGCGTGAAGAACGCCTTCAGGTCGTCTGTGGGCAGTTCGGCGCGGAGGAAGCCGGGGGCGAGGTTCACGCTCAGCTCGCCCGTGCCAGTCATGTCGACATCGACGACGAGACCGACATTCGCCAAACGCTCGCGCAAACCGTGGAGCTTGCCCAGGTCCAGGGGCGTTTCGCCTTCGGGCCCTGGGGGAAGCGTGCATGGCGGTTGCTGAAACTCGCCGCCCCCCGTCGCGACCGCTTGGGTCGGCTGTTCGTTCAAGTGCTGCGCCAGCGCGACGAACAGGTCGGCCTGTTGGGCACCCAGGTACTCCATCAGCTCTGCGGCCACGGTCGTTGGAAGCTCGCGCACCAAGCGGCTCGCGCTGGCGACATCGGCCTTGCGCATCAGCGCGGTCACCGCCGCGGCGAGTTGAGGACAGGCCCCTTGGCCCGGACTCCGCAACCAGGCTGGCTCGAAGGCGTCGGGCGGGGCGTCGTGCAAGGCCGCACGCAGGGACGCGTCGTTCGCGAGACGCAGGCAGACCGCGCAGGGCAGTTCCAGTTGCGCGAACAGGCCGAGCATGGCGTTGGCCGCGGCCAATCGAGGGCGCCATTGCGGCCCCTGCCGCGGCGACAGGTGCTCGGGCAGATCGAAGGCCACCACCACGGCCTTCACGGTATCGTCCGCCTGCGGACTCAGTCCCAGGCCAGGAAATCGATAGCCCAGGCGGCCCGTCACCGGGTCCCAACGCACACACGGCCAGCGTGGCAGGGATTCGGCACCGGATGGGTGTGGGCGAGCGGATGGGACTTGTTGAGCGACATTGCGCGCCAGGGATGAAGCGCCTGCGCTTCTGAGGTTTGCCATGACCACCTTCCAGAAATTCCAGACAAGGCTGGCTTCGTGGAAGGTGGAGGCGACGGGTTCCTGCTCGACGCGACGCAAGACAACGCGAACGCGCCCGCCCTGCCTGACCCTCCAGGCGCTCAGAGCGCGTTCACCGGAATCTTCAGGTACGACACGCCATTCGCCTCGGGCGGCGGCAACTCGCCCGCGCGGATATTGACCTGCACCGAGGGCAGGATCAGCACCGGCATGTCCAGCGTCGCGTCGCGCTTTGTGCGCATCTCGACGAATTGCGCCTCGCTGATGCCGTCGTGCACGTGGATGTTCCTTGCGCGCTGTTCGGCCACCGTGGTCTCGAAGCGCACCTCGCGGCCTTCGGGCGGGTAGTCGTGGCACATGAAGAGACGTGTCTCGCCCGGGAGCGAGAGGATCTGCTTCACGGAAGCGTAGAGCGTCTTCGCGTCGCCGCCGGGAAAGTCGCAGCGCGCGGTGCCCACGTCGGGCATGAACATGGTGTCGCCCACGAACACCGCGTCGCCCACGTGGTAGGCCGCACAGGCCGGTGTGTGGCCGGGCACGTACAGCACCTCGGCCTCGAGTTCGCCGATGCGAAAACGCTCGCCTTCCTGGAACAGGTGGTCGAACTGCGAACCATCGAGGCGGAACCCGGGCTCGAGGTGGAACACCGCCTTGAACACCTTCTGCACCTGCGTGATGCGCCCGCCGATGCCGATGCGCCCGCCCAGTTGCTTCTTCAGATAGGGGGCGGCCGAGAGGTGGTCCGCGTGCGCGTGCGTCTCCAGGATCCACTCGACCTTGAGTTCGTTGGCGCGCACGTAGTCGATGACCTTGTCGGCCGAGGCCGTGCGCGTGCGGCCCGACTTCGGGTCGTAGTCGAGCACCGAATCGATGATGGCCGCGGGCGAGCCTGGGCCGTTGTGCACGACGTAGGTGACGGTCCAGGTGGCGGGGTCGAACAGGCCCTGGACCTGGGGCCGGACGGCGGTGGCGACGGACATGGCGGGCTCCTTTCAATAAGTGAACGTCAATATATTGACAAACAATCTATCAGTCAATATATTGATGCCCGTGCCGCCGATGGACGGCACCCCGAACGGAGTGTCCCATGCCCGCCCTCAAACTGAATCTCGACGACATGCAGACGGCCGCCGCCGACGCCTGCCGCCTGATGAAGGCGCTGTCCAACCGCGACCGCCTGATGCTGCTGTGCCAGCTCTCGCAAGGCGAGCACAACGTGGGCGAGCTGGAAGCGGCGCTGGGCATCACCCAGCCCACGCTGTCGCAGCAGCTCACCGTGCTGCGCGACGAGGGGCTGGTGAGCACACGCCGCGAGGGCAAGCACGTGTACTACCGCCTCGACAGCCCGCCCGCGCAGGCGGTCATCCGCACCCTGTACCAACAGTTCTGTTCCCGCTGAAGGAGACACCACCATGACGATCGACTGGGTTCATTTCACGCCCTGGGCCTCACTGGCGGGGGGCGTGCTGCTGGGCGTGGCCTCCGCCCTGTTCGTCCTGCTCAATGGCCGCGTGCTGGGCATCAGCGGCATCCTCGGTGGGCTGATCAAGCCCGGTGCCGGAGACGTCGGCTGGCGGGTGGCCCTGGTGGCGGGCCTGCTGGTGTCGCCGCTGGCGTACGGCTGGCTGGCACCCGAGGGCTTCATCACCGCGCCGCGCATCGACGCGAGCCTGGGTCTGGTGGTGCTCGCCGGCCTGCTGGTGGGCATCGGCACGCGCTACGGCTCGGGTTGCACCAGTGGCCACGGCGTGTGCGGCCTTTCCCGGCTGTCGCCGCGCTCGCTGGTGGCCACGCTGGCCTTCATGGCCGCGGGCTTCGCCACCGTGTTCGTCATCCGCCACCTGATCTGAGGACGCTGCCATGCAGAAACTCTCCGCCTTCTTCATCGGCCTGCTGTTCGGCCTGGGTCTGTTGCTCTCCGGCATGACCGACCCCGGCAAGGTGCAGGGCTTCCTCGACCTCGCCGGCGCCTGGGACCCCTCCCTGGCCTTCGTCATGGGGGGCGCCATCGCCGTGGGCTTCTTCGCCTTCGCCCTGGCCAAGCAGCGCACGCGCAGCTTCCTGGGGGGTGGCATGTACCTGCCCAAAGCCACGGAGATCGACCGCCGCCTGGTGCTGGGCAGCCTCACCTTCGGCGTGGGCTGGGGCCTGGCGGGCTTTTGCCCCGGGCCGGGCCTGGTGTCCATGGCCTCGGGCGAGACGAAGGGTCTTGTCTTCGTGCTGGCCATGCTCCTGGGCATGGCCGTGTTCGAATCGATGGAGCGCATTGGCGCGAAGACCCGAACGACCTGAAGGAGCACCATGGATCTCAGACGCCTCACCCCCACCCTGTCCGTCGCGCCGCAGATCGCGCCGGACGAGCTGCCCGCCGCCGCCGCGGCCGGCTTCACCACGCTGATCTGCAACCGACCCGACGGCGAGCAGCCCGGCCAGCCGGACCAGGACACCATGGCCCGCGCCGCGCAGGCCGCGGGCATGCGCTTCGTCTTCCTGCCCGCCGTCTCCGGCCAGGTGAACGAGGCCCAGGGTCGCGCCTTCGGCGAAGCGCTCGCGCAGGCCGACGGCCCGGTGCTGGCCTACTGCCGCAGCGGCACGCGCAGCACCCAGTTGTGGGCCCTGTCGCAGGCCGGCCAACGTCCCTGGACCGAGGTGCTGCAGATCGCAGCCGCCGCGGGCTATGACCTGAGCCGCATGACGCCGCCGGCATCGGCCCAGGGCTGATCCTCACCCCGCGGGCCGCGCCATGAACCTGCCCAAGCGCCACTGGTGGCCCGACCTGCCGGTGCTGCGCTGGGCGCGCGAATACGACCGCGACACCCTGCTGCGCGACGGCGTGGCCGCGCTGATCGTCACGCTGATGCTGATCCCGCAGAGCCTGGCCTACGCCCAGTTGGCGGGCCTGCCGCCCGAGGTGGGGCTGTACGCCAGCGTGGCGCCTTTGCTGGTCTACGCCCTGCTGGGCACCAGCCGCGTGCTGGCGGTGGGCCCGGTGGCCGTGGTGTCGCTGATGACGGCCGCCGCCGTGGGCGAACACGCCGCGGCGGGCGGTGCGCACCACCTGGCGGTGGCGATCACGCTGGCCTTCCTGTCGGGCCTGATCCTGTTGGCGATGGGCCTGCTGCGGCTGGGCTTCCTCGCGCACTTCCTGAGCCACCCCGTCATCGCGGGCTTCATCACGGCCTCGGGCATCCTGATCGCGGCCAGCCAGCTCAAGACCCTGCTGGGCGTCTCTGCCGGCGGGCACAACCTGTTGGAGATGCTCGCCGCCTTGTGGGCGCAGCGGGGACAGGTGCACGGGCTCACGCTGGGCATCGGCGCGGCCAGCCTGGCCTTTCTGTTCTGGGTGCGGCGCGGCCTGCAGCCGCTGCTGCGCCGCCTGGGCGTGCCGCCGCGCGCGGCCGAGCTCGGCGCCAAGGCCGGGCCGGTGGCCGCCATCGTGGGCGCCACGCTGTTCACCTGGGCCGTGGACGGTGGCGCGCGCGGCGTCAGGCTGGTGGGCGCGGTGCCACAAGGCCTGCCGCCGCTCACGCAGCCGGTCTGGGACCTGGCGTTGTGGCAAGCCCTGCTGGTGCCGGCGCTGTTGATCAGCGTGGTGGGCTTCGTCGAATCGGTGTCGGTGGGCCAGACGCTGGCGGCCAAGCGGCGCCAGCGCATCGAGCCCGACCAGGAACTCGTCGCCCTGGGCGGCAGCAACCTCTCGGCCGCATTCACGGGCGGCTTTCCGGTCACGGGTGGCTTCGCGCGTTCGGTGGTGAACTTCGACGCCGGCGCGCAGACGCCTGCGGCCGGCGTGTACACGGCGGCGGGCATCCTGCTGGCCTCGCTGCTGCTCACGCCGGCGCTGTCCCACCTGCCGCAGGCCACACTGGCCGCCACCATCGTGGTGGCCGTGCTCTCGCTGGTGGACATCGGCATCCTGCGGCGCACCTGGGCCTACTCCCGGGCCGACTTCGCCGCCGTGCTCGCCACCTTGCTCGTGACGCTGGCGGTGGGCGTCGAAAGCGGCCTGGTGGCCGGCGTGGGCGTGTCGCTGGCGCTGCACCTGTGGCGCAGCAGCCAGCCGCACATCGCCGAGGTCGGCCAGGTGCCCGGCACCGAGCACTACCGCAACGTGCTGCGTCACCAGGTCATCACGCAGCCGCAGGTGCTGGCCCTGCGCATGGACGAGAGCCTGTACTTCGCCAATGCGCGCGCGCTGGAGGACCGCATCAACGCGGCGGTGGCCCTGCGCCCCGAACTGCGCCATGTGGTGCTGCAGTGCTCGGCCATCAACTACATCGACGCCAGCGCACTCGACAGCCTGGAGGCCATCGACCAGCGCCTGCGCGATGCGGCCGTGCAACTGCACCTGTCGGAGGTGAAAGGGCCGGTGATGGACAAGCTGCAGCGCAGCGATTTCCTTCAGCACCTGAGCGGGCGCGTGTTCCTCACGCACCACCAGGCGGCGACCTCGCTGGCCGCCTCACTGAACACCGAAGCCGGGCAGGAACACGGGCAGGCCGCCCTGCCCGCCTGAGTCGTCCACCTCGGCGCCGTAGAGCGCGCGCAGCTGCCCGGCGCTCACCACCTCGTCCACGGCACCGGCCGCCAGCACGCGGCCCTCGCGCAGCAGCAGCGCGGTGTCCGCGCAGCGCCGGGCCTGGTTCGGGTCGTGTGTCGTGAACAGCACGCCCAGGCCCTCCTCGGCGAGCGCGCGGATGGCGCGCATCACCAGGCCCTGGTTGCCGAAGTCCAGGCTGGCCGTGGGCTCGTCCAGCAACACGGCGCGCGGCTCCTGCGCCAAGGCGCGGGCGATGAGCACGAGCTGGCGCTCGCCGCCGCTCATGCGGTGCACCGATCGATCGGCCAGGTGGTCGATGCCCAGGCGCCGCAGGGCCTGGTCGGCCACCGAGTGATCGTGCGCCCCGGGCCGGGCGAGCAGACCCAGGTGCGCGGTGCGGCCCATCAACACCATCTGCCGCGCGCTGTAGCCGAAGCTGTTGGCCTGTCCCTGCGGCACGTAGCCCACGCGGCGCGCGCGCTCGGGCAGTGACCAGTCAACCAGCGGGCGGCCGTCGAGGCGAACGGTCCCGCCCTGCGCGGGCAGCAAGCCCAGCAAGGTCTTGAGCAGCGTCGTCTTGCCCCCGCCGTTCGGTCCCAGCAGCGCCATCACCTGGCCGGCGCGCAGGCTGAGCGACAGGCCCTCGCCCACGATCCGACCGGGATGTCCGAAGCGCAAGTCCAGGGCCTCGATCAGCGCGCTCACTGCCAGCCCTTCTGCGCCCGCCCCAGCAGTGCGATGAAGAAGGGCGATCCGATCAGCGCGGTGAGGATGCCCAGCGGAATCTCCGCCGGCGCCAGGCTGCGCGCCAGCGTGTCGATGAACAGCAGCAACCCGCCACCCAGCAGCGCGGCCGTGGGCAGCAGGCGCACGAAGGACGGGCCCACGAGAAAGCGCGCCAGGTGCGGCACCACCAGCCCCACCCAGCCCACGATGCCCGCCGCCGCCACGCTGGCGGCCGTGACCAGCGTGGCCGCGGCCACGATGCCCAGGCGCAGCAGCGTGGTGCGCGCGCCCAGCGCGCGGGCCTCCTCCTCGGGCAGGGACATCACGTCCAGCCGCCAGCGCAGCAGCAGCAACAGACCGAGGCCGAGGCCGACGGGAATGAGCAGCGCGGGCAGGTCCTCGGCGTGCGCGCTGGCCAGGCTGCCCAGCAGCCAGAAGGTCATGGCGGGCAACTGGTTGTAGGGGTCGGCCAGGGTCTTCACCAGGCCGATGCCCGCGCCCAGCAGCGAACCGATGACGATGCCCGCCAGCAGCAGCACCAGGATGGGGTCGCCCTGGCGCACGGCCGAGCCCGTGGCGTACACCAGCGCCACCGCCGCCAGACCGCCCGCGAAGGCCGCGAGCTGGATGCCCGCCAGCCCCAGCGAGAAGAAGATGCCCAGCAAGGCGCCCAGCGCCGCGCCGGCCGAGGCGCCCAGCAGATCGGGCGAGACCAGCGGGTTGCGGAACAGACCCTGGAAGGCCGCGCCCGCCACCGACAGCGCCGCGCCCACGGCCACGGCCGCCGCGATGCGCGGCGCGCGGATCTGCCAGACCACGGTGCGCAGCGAGTCGCCGGGTTCGCCGCCGCTGAGCGCGGCCCACAACTGGGCCAGCGACACCGGCGTGCGCCCGACGGTGAAAGCCACCAGCACACCCGCCAGCAGCACCAGCAAGGCCCACCAGGCGCCCCGGCGTGGCACGGTCAGTCCCTGCCCGCAAGCACGCGCCGCACCTGCTCCGGCGACAACTCCACCTGATAGAAGCGCCGATAGAAATCGCGCGCGATCTCAGCCAGGTCCTCGCGGAAGCGCTCGGGAAACACCTTCGCGCCGATCCACCACAGCCCGGGCAGCCGGTTCACGCTGGGCGGAAAGTCCACCCAGCCGAAGGGCAGCTTGGGGCTCAGGTGCACGCGGCCGTTTTTCACGGCGCTGACGTTGCGCCACAGCGGGCTTTGCGCGGCACTCTGCGCAAAGGTCTGGTCGATGGTGATGATGACCTCGGGGTCCCAGTTCAGCACCTGCTCGACGGACACGCGCGCCAGGCCGCCGGGCATGCGCGTGGACACGAGCTCGATGCCCATGGCCTCGAACATCTCGACGTTGATGGAGCCGTCCAGGCCGGTCTCCAGCCCGTGCGGGCCGCGCGCGTAGTACACGCGCGGGTGGCGCTCGCGCGGCACGCCGGCCACGCGCTCACGCACCCGGCGCAGGGTGTCCTCGGCGTGGCGCGCCAGCGCCTCGGCGCGCTCGCGCACGCCCATCAGTTCTCCCAGCAGCCGGTAGCCGGCGGGCACCGCTTCCAGCGCGCCGTCGATCAGGGCGTAGGGAATGCCGGTCTGCTGTTGCACGCGATCGGCCAGCTCCACGTAGGTCTGGCGCACCGAGCCGGTGTCGACGATGAGGTCGGGCTTGAGCGCCAGAACGGTCTCCAGGTTGGCGGTGTTGCCGCGCCCGGTGAGGCGCCCCAGTTCGGGCCGGTTTCCGACGCCGGGCACCAGGAATTCGATCTCCTCGGGCCGGTTGGCGCGCGGCCAGCCCAGCAGGGCCTCGGGCGCGAGCGTGTAGAGCCAGATGGCCGCTGGCGGGCCGGCGGGGAATACGCGCTGCACGCGCGGCGGCACGCGGACGCGGCGCCCCGCGCTGTCCTCGACCTGGCGCGGCGCGGCTTGGGCCAGCGCCACCCCCGGCGCGCAGAGACCGGCCAGCGCGGCCAGGCTCAGCGCGCGGCGTCGCCGGTCAAGGAGCGCCGAACCCATGGCGCGCGAAGATGGCCTGCGCGGGCGGCGACAGCAGGCTGTCGGCGAACGCGCGGGCGGCGGGATGCGCCTCGCGCCGCACGGTGAGGCCGTAGTCGGCGCCGACCTGCAGCGCCGGCGGTATGGCCACGATCTTCAGGCGCGGCACCTCGCGCTGGGCGGCCACCGCGTTGGTGCAGTAGGTGAGGAAGACGTCCGCCTGGCGCTGGTCCATCACCCAGGCGTAGGTGCCGCGCCCGGGCGGCGCCTTGGGCGAGGTGGGCCCGCCCGTGAGTTGCAGGGCCTTGCGCTCCAGCGTGGCGAAAGCCCCGGGCTTCAGGGCCTCGGCCTTGCGGAACAGGGCCCAGGCGTAGTCGCCCGAGGGATCGGCCTTCGGCGTGCTGGTGCCCAAGCGCACGCTCGGGTCCAGCAGCGCGTCGAGCAAGCGTTCGGACGTGAGGTTCAGTTCGGCTTGTGTCAGCGCACACAACTGGTTGCGCACGAACACCCGGGGCGCCGTCCAAGCACCCGCGTCGGCCAGGCGTTGCGGGTGGCCCATGTCGGCCGAGGCGAAGACCTGCGCGGGCTCGCCCTTCTCGATGCGCTCCCGCAGCAGGCCCGAGGCCGCGAAGGACAGCGCGAGCTTCTGCCCCGTGCGCGCCTCGTGCTCCCGCGCGATCTCGGTGAGCACTTCGCGCAGACTGCCCGCGGCCACCACGGGAATCGGTTCGGCACGCGAGGGAACGGCAGGAGCACTCATGCAGGCTTGGAGAGAAAAGAGCAACGAGAGCAGGACCGGCCGTCCAGAGACATCGCGGAACCGGCTTCGCCGGGCCGCAGGTGTCGCCCCCCACCGGGGGGTGCCGCGAAGCGGCGCGGGGGGGCTTCTCATTTCGTGGCGTTCGGGAAGAAGAGCTGCTCGCCGCCGATCTTGTACGCGGCGATGGCGGCCTGGCCGGCCGGGCCGGTGACCCAGTCCACGAATTTCTGGCCTTCGGCGGTCTTCACCTGCGGGTGTTTTGCCGTGCTCACCAGCATCACGCCGTACTGGTTGAACAGGCGCTGGTCGCCTTCCACCAGCACCGTGAGGTCACCGCGGTTCTTGAAGTTCAGCCAGGTGCCGCGGTCGGTGAGCGCGTAGCCGTTGCTGCCCGAGGCGATGTTGAGCGCCGGCCCCATGCCGCAGCCGCACTCCTTGTAGCCGGAGCCCTTGGCCGCGTCGACCTCGGCCATCTTCCAGAAGCGCAATTCGGCCGCGTGCGTGCCGCTCTTGTCGCCGCGCGAGATGAAGGGCGCGTTGGCCGCGGCCACCTTCTTCAGCGCGGCCACGATGTCCTTGCCCGCCGTCTTCGCCGGGTCGGCCTTGGGGCCCACCAGCACGAAGTCGTTGTACATGACCTCCTGGCGCCTGGCGGAGAAGCCATCGGCCACGAATTTCTCCTCGGCCACCTTGTCGTGCACGAACAGCACGTCGGCGTCGCCGCGGCGCGCCATGTCGATGGCCTGGCCCGTGCCCAGAGCGACGACTTTCACGTCGATGCCCGTGGCCTGTTTGAACTGCGGCAGGATGGCGCCGAACAGGCCGGACTGCTCGGTGGACGTGGTCGAGGCCACGACGATGCTCTGCGCGAGCGCGGCGGTGCCGATCAGCAGGCCGGCGGCCAGGGTGACGAGGGAACGAACGGGTTTCACCAGCTTTCTCCTTGAACGAACAAATGGGCGTGCGGGCACACGGCCCGCAACAGGTCGGCGTTGAAAAAATCGTGCACGGGCAGGTCGGCGAGCACGCGGCCCTGCTCCAGGTAGACGACGCGGCTGGCCAGGCGCTTGACCTGGCCCAGGTTGTGGCTGGCGAACAGCAGCGTGGTCGGCTGGCCGTTCGCGGGCGCGGCGGTGAACTCGGCGATGAGCTCTTCCACCTCGCGCTTGGCGTGCGGGTCCAGGCTGGCGGTGGGCTCGTCGAGCAGCCAGATGTCCGGCTGCAGCGCCCAGGCCCTGGCCAGCGCCAGGCGCTGCTGCTGCCCGCCGGAGAGCGCGCGGCCGTTGCGCTGCGCCAGGTCGGCCAGGCCCACCCGCTCCAGCGCGGTGAGTGCGAGCGCCTTGGCCTCGCCCCAGCGCCGGCCCTGCAGCCACAGGCCCAGGGCCACGTTGTGCACGGCGCGGATGCGCAGCATGTGCGGGCGCTGGAACAGCATGGCCAGGCGCTGCCGGCGCGGCACGTGCAGCGTGCCGGCCGTGAGCGGCAGCAGGCCGTGCAGGGTGCGCAGCAGCGTGCTCTTGCCGCTGCCGTTGGCGCCGATGAAAGCCACCCGCTCGCCAGGCAGGATGCGCAGGTTGACGTCGTCGAGCGCGGGCGCGCGCGGCGCCGGGCCCAGGCGAACCTGGGCGCCACGCAGTTCAAAGCACGGCGCGGGCACGGCCTGGGGCGGCACGCCGCTCATATGCCAACCCCCAGGGGGACCAGGCCATCGGCGCGCTCGCGCCAGCGCCGCACCAGCGACACCAGCGCGTTGAGCAGCAGCACCACGGCCAGCAGCACCAGGCCCAGGCCCAGGGCCAGAGGCAGGTCGCCCTTGCTGGTCTCCAGGGCGATGGCGGTGGTCATGACGCGCGTGACGCCGTCGATGTTGCCGCCCACGATCATCACGGCGCCCACCTCGGCGATGGCGCGGCCGAAGGCGGTGATGAAGACGGTCAGCAGTGCGTAGCGTTCGTCCCAGGCCAGCAGCAGGCTGCGCATCAGGGTGCCCGCGCCCATCGAGCGCAGCTGCTCGCCGTGGCTGAGGTCGGCGTCCTGCACGGTCTGGCGCACCAGCGCCGTGACGAGCGGCAGCACCAGCACCGCCTGCGCCACCACCATGGCCTCGAAGCGGAACAGCCAGCCCAGAAAGCCCAGCGGGCCGGAGCGCGAGAGCAGCAGGTAGACCACCAGCCCCACCACCACCGCCGGCACGGCCAACGCGGTGTTGAGCAGCGTGAGCACCGCACCGCGCCCCGCGAAGCGCGCCGCCGCCAGCCAGGCGCCCAGCCACAGGCCGAGCGCGTAGGCGATGCAGGTCGCGGTCACGCTGACCGCCAGCGAGCGCGTGACGATGGCCCACAGGCCGGCGTCGCCGGAAAGGATCAGCCCGATCGCGGTGGAGACGCTATCGGCAAAGGTATTCATATGTTGGCGAGCTTACCGAGCCCGCGTGTCCCGGGCGCTACGTACTGACGCGGTATGAACCCTTGTGCATAGGCCGCCTTGATGCACACTCGGCGCCCATGCGACGAATCGAGCTGGCGTACCAACTGAGCACGCGCGAGCGCGCCGCCGGCAATGGCTCGGCGCTGCTGCGCAACCCCATGATGGACGTGCTGCACGCGGTCAAGGCCTCGGGCTCCATCTCCGGCGCGGCGCGCGAGCTGGGCCTGTCCTACCGCCACGTGTGGGGCCAGTTGAAGGAGTGGGAAGCCGAGCTCGGCCAGGGCCTGATCTTCTGGGAACGCGGCCAGGCCGCGCGCCTCACGCCCTTCGGCGAGAAGCTGCTGGCGGCCGAGCGCCTGGCCCAGGCCCGCCTGGGCCCGCAGATGGAGAACCTGCGCGCCGAACTGGAACGCGCCTTTGCGCTGATGCTCGACGGCGAGGACACCGAACACCCCCAGCTCACGCTCTACGCCAGCCACGACCACGCCCTGGCCGAGCTGGTGGACTTCGCCGCGCGCGACAGCGGTGGCGGCAAGGACGCGGCCAGGCGCCTGCACCTGGACGTGCAGTTCTGCGGCAGCGTGGACGCCATCCGCGCGCTCAACGAGGGCCGCTGCAAGATCGCGGGCTTCCATACCCAGCCCTTCGCGGACGCGAGCACGCTGACCGCACGCACCTACCGCCCGCTGCTCAAGCCGGGACTGCACAAGATCATCGGCTTCGCGCGGCGCACGCAGGGCCTGGTGGTGGCAGCCGGCAACCCCCTGCGCCTGCGCGACATCGGCGACGTGGCGCGCCTGCAGGCGCGCTTCGTGAACCGCGCCAAGGGCACGGGCACCCGCCTGCTGCTGGACGAACTGCTGGCCCAGGCCGGCCTGCCGAGCGCCGACATCGACGGCTACGAGCGCGTGGAGCGCTCACACGCGGCGGTGGCGCACGCCGTGGCCAGCGGCAGCGCCGACGTGGGCCTGGGCACCGAGTACGCGGCGCACAGCGCTGGCCTGGGCTTCGTGCCCATCACCGACGAGCGTTACCTGCTGGTGTGCCTGAAGGACACCCTGAACGAGCCGCCCATGAAGCGCCTGCTGGAGCGCCTGCGCAGCCGCGCCTGGCAGGAGCGCCTGAGCGCCCTGCCCGGCTACCTCCCCGACCACTGCGGCGAGGTGGCAGCGATGAAGCGGCTGCTGCCCTGGTGGGGCTGAGCCGCCGCCGCGGCGATCAGAGCAGGTTGGCGCTGCGCGCCGCGGCCTCGATGCCCTTGTAGTTCTCGGCCTTGGTCGGCACGAAGCGCGTGGCGCGCTGCAGGTCCAGCACCGCTTTGCCCTCGGGCGTGGCCCGGTCCAGCTTGAGCAGCGCGGCCGCCAGCTTCTCGCGCTGCGCGGCGGGCATGTCGGCGTGCACCGACCAGTTGTAGTCGTAGTACGGCGGGGTGGTGTAGATCACACGCACCTTCTCGGTGTCGACCTTCTTGTCGGCCACGAACTTCTCCCACACCGAGATGTTGAGCGCCCCGCCCTGCACCTTGCCCGAGGCCACGGCCGCGATGGTGGCGTCGTGCGCGCCGCTGTAGGCGACGCGGCCGAAGTCCTTTTCGGGGTTGATGTTGGCCTGCAGGAGGAAGCTGCGAGGCATGAGGTGGCCCGAGGTGCTGCTCTGCGAGCCGAAGCTCACGTCCTTGCCCTTGAGGTCGGCCAGGGTCTTCACCGACGGGTCGCTGGAGATGAAGACCGAGCGGAATTTCTCGTCTTCCTCGCGCTGCACCAGGGGAATGACCTTGCCGCCCGAGCGCACGTTGGCCTGCACGAAGGTGAAGCCACCGAACCAGGCCATGTCCACCTTCTTGTTCACCAGCGCCTCCACGGCGGCGGCGTAGTCGGTGACGGGCGTGTACTCCACCTTCATGCCCAGCGTGCCTTCGAGGTACTTCACCAGCGGCGCGGCCTTGCGCGCGAGCTCGGTGGGCGATTCGTCGGGGATGGCAGTGAGGCGGAACACCTGTTGCGCCTGGGCGCCGAAGGCCATGAGGCCGACGCCCAGCACGAGGGTGCGGCGGAAACGGTGAAACGAAGACAGGCTGGTCATGGTGGCTTCCTGATGAAGTGAGGAAAGGACTCGAAGAAAACGGGCGCAGCCTTGCGATCAGGGAAGGCGGCATGCCCACGGCGCAAGCGCCGCTGGCCTGGTGGGCTGTCCCGGGCCGGCGGCGGATGTTAACGGTGCGGAGTGTCGGTCGGCCCCGCAGAGCCGGGCCACTCGCCGAGCAGCTCGGCGGGTGTCGGTTTGTCGAACTTCGGTCGGCCCACGCCCTGCGGCGTGCCCAGCACCATCCAGCCGACCAGGGTTTCGCCGGGCCGGCAGAAGGCGGACACCACGGACGGGTCGCGCACCTTGCTGCCCGAGAGCATCTTGCCCCCGTAGCCCAGCGCGTGAGCGGCGGTCAGGAAGTTCGCCAGCGCACCGCCGAGCGCGATCCACTGCTCGTGCACGGTGGCCAGCGGATGGCCGGCGTCGATGCGGGCGATCACCGCCACCAGCAAGGGCGGCGCGGTGGCGCGCTCGCGGTCGCGCTGCGCCTGTTCGGCGGACTTGCCCTGTGCCAGCGCGGCGGATTCGAACAGATTGGCCAGGTCTTGCTTCGCCGCGCCGCGCACCACGGCGAAGCGGTAAGGCACGAGGCCGGCATGGTCGGGCGCGCGCAGCGCGGCGGTGGCCATGCGCAACAGCTCGTCGTGCGAGGGCGCGGGCTCGCGCAGGTACTTGGTGCCGACGGAGACGCGCGAGAGCATCGGCTCGAGCGGGTCATCGTGTGGTGCTGAATCGGGGGAGGTGCTCATGTCGCTCGATCGGGCGTGTTCGCCGCGGGGACGGCGGCGTGGCGCTGGTGAATGGCCTGGGCCAGGCGACGGACCTGCGCGCGCAGCGCAGCGGGTTCGATGGCCTCGACCTCGGCACCATACCCCAGGATCTGCCGCGCGCCGTGCTCCAGGGACTCGAACGACAGAGCCAGGCAGGACCAACCCGCGGGCGCGCGGATCCGTGGCGGCGCGGCCGTGGGAACGGCGGGCAGCCGGGCGTTGGCGAGCCACACCACCGCGCGTGGCGAAGCCAGCACGCAAGCGCGCAGCGGCCGAAGGCCGGCCTCGAAGCGTGCGGACGACGCCTGCCAGTAGCGGGCCAGGTCGAAGCCCCGCGGGCGCCGCACGCCGGTTTTCAGGACAGCGAGGCCTTGCACGCTCGCCAGGCGCCAGGTGCGCACCTCGCTCTGCCCCGCCTCGCGTGCCACCAGGTACCAGGCGCCGGCCTTGAGCACCAGGCCCAGCGGCTCCAGTTCGCGCGGTGAACGGCCGCGCCAGCTTGCGTAGTCGACGCGCAGGCGCCGCCCTGTCCACACGGCCTGGGCCGCCTCGCGCAAAAAGGCGGGCTTGTCCGATTCGCGGTACCAGTCCAGCGGATCGATGTGCAGGCGCTCGGCCACGACAGCGGCGCTGTCGCGCCAGGGCGCCGGCACGCTGGCCACCAGCTTCAGGCGCGCCGAGGCCGCGGCCTCGCCCAGGCCCAGGGCCGTCGCCGGCCCCGGCAGGCCGGCGAACAACAAGGCGTTGGCCTCGTCCCCGGTCATGCCGGTGAGTTGAGTGGTCCAGCCGGGCTGCAGCTGGAAGCCCCCCTGATGCCCGCGCTCGCCCCACAGCGGCACACCGGCCGCCGAGAGCTGGTCGATGTCGCGCAGCACCGTGCGCTCGGACACCTCGAGCGCACGGGCCAGCGCGCCGGCCGTCATCCGGCCGTTGGCCTGCAAGAGCATGAGGATGGACAGGAGGCGGCTGGCTTTCATCGGTTTTCAATCATGACATGCCTTGTCATATTGGCGCTGCCAGCATCGCGCCTTCCATCACCACGAGGCATGCGCACCATGACAACCCCCACGCAAGACAGGGCGAGCGCCCGGCACGACTTCGACTTCCTGGTCGGCCACTGGACCACCCGACAGCGGCGCCTGAAGCACCGGCTGCAAGGCAGCGACGACTGGGAAAGCTTCGACGCAACGACGGTCAACCAGCACCTGCCGGGCGGCGTCATCAATTTCGACACCCTGGTGGCGCCGGGCTGGCGCCCGGGCTGGGTGGGCATGTCGCTGCGTGTCTTCAACCCGGTCAGCAACCTGTGGAGCATCCACTGGGTGACCAACGAGGGCGGCGGGATCGACCCGGCGACCGGGCGTCTCGACGCGCCGGTGGTGGGTCGCTTCGATGGCGACGAGGGCGTCTTCGAAGGCGAAGACCTGTTCGACGGCCGCGCGATCCGCGTGCGCTTTCACTGGCAGCGCCAGGGCCGGGACCGGGCGCGCTGGCAGCAGGCCTTCTCGGACGATGGCGGGCTGAACTGGGAGGTGAACTGGGTCATGGAATTCGAGCGTGCAGGCTCGCCGCGCGCCGACGAGGTGCCGGCGCTCGACATCGACTGCCAGGTGATCGAACTGCGCCAGTACACCTTGCACCCGGGTCGGCGCGACACGCTGATCGAGCTCTTCGACAGCACCTTCGTCGAATCGCAGGAAGACCTGGCCATGGCCGTGATGGGCCAGTTCCGCGACCTGGACGCGCCCGATCGTTTCGTGTGGCTGCGCGGCTTCGCCGACATGGACAGCCGCGCCAGGGGCCTGGCGGCCTTCTACGGCGGGCCCGTGTGGCGGGCGCACCGCGAGGCCGCCAACGCCACCATGATCGACTCGGACGACGTGCTGCTGCTGCGGCCCGCCTGGCGGGGCGCCGGCGTTTCGATGCATGGGCGCCATCGGGCACGCGCCACGGCGTGCGCGCTGCCCCAGGGCGTGTTGAGCGCCCGGGTGATGCCCTTGCATGAACCGGCCAGCGCGGACCTGCTGCGCCATTGCCGCGAAACCCTCACGCCGCGCCTGCGCAGCGGCGGTGCCGACGTGCTGGGCTGGTACGTCAGCGAGACCGCGCCGAACAACTTTGCGCGCCTGCCCGTGCGCGAGGGAGAACAGGTGCTGGTGGTGTTTGCGATGTTCGCCAGCCCGATGGCGCTGGACGCGTTCGAGCGCAGCGGCGCCTGGGCGCATGCCTGGCAGGGCATGCCCTCGGGCTGGCTCGCGGGCGAATCGCAGCACCTTCGACTGCAGCCGACCACGCGCTCGGCGATCCACGCCTGAACCGCGCGACGGCGCGGGCTCGCCGGTGTGCCGTGGAGGCGGCGTCAGCCGCGCGGCAGGCGGCGCGCGATCTCGGCCACGAGACGCCGCGCCAGCGCCAGCTTGCCGTCGCGCGGCAGCTCGGTGCTGCCCTGCTCGTCCACCAGCAGCAGCGCGTTGTGGTCGTGGCCGAAGGTGTCGGGCCCGATGTTGCCCACCAGAAGCGGCACGCCCTTGCGCGCGCGCTTGGCCTGGGCGTGGGCCAGCAGGTCGTGGCTTTCGGCGGCGAAGCCCACGCAATACAGCGTGCCGCTCTGCGCGCGGGCGCTGGCCGCCACGCCGGCCAGGATGTCGGGGTTCTCCACGAAGGCCAGCGCGGGCACCTCGCCGCTGCCGTCCTTCTTGATCTTCTGGTCGGCCGCGCTGGCCGGGCGCCAGTCGGCCACGGCGGCGGCGGCGACGAAGACGTCGGCCGCGTCGGCACTGGCCATCACGGCCCGCTGCATCTCCTGGGCGGACATCACGTCCACCCGCTGCACGCCGCGCGGCGTGGGCAGGGCCACGGGGCCGGCCACCAGCGTCACCTGGGCACCGGCCTCGTGCGCGGCGCGCGCGATGGCGAAGCCCATCTTGCCGCTGGAGCGGTTGGTGAGCCCCCGCACGGGGTCGATGGCCTCGAAGGTGGGCCCGGCCGTGATGAGCACGTGCCGGCCGGCCAGCACCTTGGGCTGGAAGTGGCGCACCACCTCGTAGAGCAGTTCGTCCGGCTCCAGCATGCGGCCATCACCGGTCTCGCCGCAGGCCTGTTCACCGGCCCCCACCCCCAGCACCACGGTGCCGTCGGCGCGCAGTTGCGCCAGGTTGCGCTGCGTGGCGGGATGGGCGTACATCTCGCGGTTCATGGCCGGCGCCACCAGCAGCGGCACGCGGTCCATGGGCCGGGCCAGGCACAGCAGCGACAGCAGGTCATCGGCCCGGCCGTGCAGCAGCTTGGCCATGAAGTCCGCGCTGGCGGGGGCGATGACGATGGCGTCGGCCCCGCGGCTGAGGTTGATGTGGGGCATGTTGTTGCCCTCGCGGGCGTCCCACTGCGAGCTGTAGACCGTGCGGCCCGACAGCGCCTGCATCGTCACCGGGGTGATGAAGTGCTCGGCCGCCTCGGTCATCACCACCTGCACGCTGGCGCCGGCCTTGACCAGGCCGCGGCAGAACTCGGCCGCCTTGTAACAGGCCACGCCGCCGCTGAGGCCCAGCACGATGTGTTTTCCCGCAAGATCGCTCATGGAGGCGCAATGTAGCAGTGCGACGCAAGAACACCCTGACGGCCGGGTCATCCGGAAGGGGCCACCTATAATCGGAATTTCCCACCTGTGCGAGCCCGCGGGCTCGCCCGAGACATGACCAAATACGTGTTCGTCACCGGCGGTGTGGTGTCCTCCCTGGGCAAGGGCATTGCTTCTGCGTCTCTTGCCGCGCTGCTCGAATCGCGCGGCCTCAAAGTCACCCTCATCAAGCTCGACCCGTACATCAACGTGGACCCGGGCACCATGTCGCCGTTCCAGCACGGCGAGGTGTTCGTCACCGACGACGGCGCCGAAACCGACCTGGACCTGGGCCACTACGAGCGTTTCATCGAAACGCGCATGAGGAAGTCCAACAACTTCACCACCGGCCGGATCTACCAGTCGGTGCTGGAGAAGGAACGCCGCGGCGACTACCTCGGCAAGACGGTGCAGGTGATCCCGCACGTCACCAACGAGATCCAGGAATTCATCCGCAAGGGCTCGCTCGAGGGCACGCCCGAGGCGGTGGACGTCGCCATCGTCGAGATCGGCGGCACCGTGGGCGACATCGAGTCCCTGCCCTTCCTGGAGGCCGTGCGCCAGATGAGCCTGCGCCTGGGCCCCAACAGTTCGGCCTTCCTGCACCTGAGCTACCTGCCCTGGATCGCGGCCGCCGGCGAGCTCAAGACCAAGCCCACGCAGCACACCGTCAAGGAGCTGCGCGCCATCGGCATCCAGGCCGACGCCCTGCTGTGCCGCGCCGACCGCCGCATCCCGGACGAAGAGCGCGCCAAGATCAGCCTGTTCAGCAACGTGCCCGAGTGGGGCGTGATCAGCATGTGGGACGTGGACACCATCTACAAGGTGCCCCGCATGCTGCACGAGCAGGGCCTGGACGGCCTCATCTGCGACAAGCTGCGCCTGAACACGCCGCCGGCCAACCTCAAGCGCTGGGACGACCTCGTGCACGCGGTCGAGAACCCGCAGGCCACAGTGCAGATCGCCATGGTCGGCAAGTACGTCGACCTGTCCGACAGCTACAAGTCGCTCAACGAGGCCCTGCGCCACGCCGGCCTGAAGAACCAGGCCAAGGTCGCCATCGAGTACGTCGACTCCGAGACCATCACGCCCGCCAACGTGGCGCAGGTGCTGGGCCGCTTCGACGCCATCCTGGTGCCCGGCGGCTTCGGCAAGCGCGGCATCGAGGGCAAGATCTGCGCGGCGCGCTTCGCCCGCGAGCACAAGGTGCCCTACCTCGGCATCTGCCTGGGCATGCAGGTGGCCGTCATCGAGTACGCACGCCACGTGGCCGGCCTGAAGGACGCCAACAGCACCGAGTTCGAGCCCGCCACGCCGCACCCCGTCATTGCCCTCATCACCGAGTGGAAGGACGCCGACGGCAGCATCCAGCAGCGCGACGTGAACTCCGACCTGGGCGGCACCATGCGCCTGGGCGCCCAGAGCTCCGACGTGGCCAAGGGCACGCTGGCGCACAGCATCTACGGCGACGTGGTGACCGAGCGCCACCGCCACCGCTACGAGGCCAACGTGCACTACCTCGACCAGCTGCGCGCGGCCGGGCTGGTGATCTCCGCGCTGACGCAGCGCGAGCAGCTCACCGAAATCGTGGAGCTGCCGCAGTCCGTGCACCCCTGGTTCGTGGGCGTGCAGTTCCACCCCGAATTCAAGTCCACCCCCTGGGCCGGCCATCCGCTGTTCAACGCCTACATCAAGGCGGCGTTGACGCACCAGGCGCAGCGCCAGCCCGCCAAGGCCGTGGCCTGAGGACATCCCCATGAAGCTCTGCGGATTCGACGTCGGCCTGGACAAGCCCTTCTTCCTCATCGCCGGCCCCTGCGTCATCGAGTCCGAGCAGTTGCAGATGGACGTGGCCGGGCGGCTGAAGGAGATCACCGGTTCGCTGGGCATTTCCTTCATCTTCAAGAGCAGCTTCGACAAGGCCAATCGCAGCAGCGGCAAGAGCTTTCGCGGCCCGGGCCGCGAGGCCGGCCTGGCCGTGCTGGCCAAGGTGAAGTCCCAGTTGGGTGTGCCCGTCATCACCGACGTGCACAGTGAGGACGACATCGCCCCGGCCGCCGCCGTGTGCGACGTGCTGCAGACCCCGGCCTTCCTGTGCCGCCAGACCGACTTCATCCGCGCCGTGGCGCAGAGCGGCAAGCCGGTGAACATCAAGAAGGGCCAGTTCCTCGCGCCGCACGACATGAAGAACGTGATCGACAAGGCGCGCGACGCGGCCCGCGATGCCGGCCTGCCCGAAGACAGTTTCCTGGCCTGCGAGCGCGGCGCGAGCTTCGGCTACAACAACCTCGTCTCCGACATGCGCTCGCTGGCCATCATGCGCGAGACCGGTGCGCCGGTCGTCTTCGACGCCACCCACAGCGTGCAACTGCCCGGCGGGCAAGGCACCAGCTCCGGCGGCCAGCGCGAATTCGTGCCCGTGCTGGCCCGCGCGGCGGTGGCGGTCGGCGTGTCCGGCCTGTTCATGGAAACCCACCCGGACCCGGCCAAGGCCCTGAGCGACGGACCCAACGCCGTGCCGCTCAAACACATGCCGGCGCTGCTGGAAACCCTGCTCGCGCTGGACGCGGTGACCAAGAAGAACGGTTACCTCGAGGACCGGTTCAACGCCTGAACGCGCCCACTTTTTTTATTGACTTTGACCAGAGGACCCTTGATTCATGAGTGCCATCGTTGACATCGTCGGCCGCGAAGTGCTGGACAGCCGCGGCAACCCCACCGTCGAGTGCGACGTGCTGCTGGAAAGCGGCGTCATGGGCCGCGCGGCCGTGCCATCGGGCGCGTCCACCGGCTCGCGCGAGGCCATCGAACTGCGCGACGGTGACAAGAGCCGCTACTTGGGCAAGGGCGTGCTCAAGGCGGTGGAGCACATCAACACCGAGATCAGCGAAGCCGTGCTGGGTCTGGACGCCTCCGAACAGGCCTTTCTGGACAAGACCCTGATCGACCTGGACGGCACCGAGAACAAGGGCCGCCTCGGCGCCAACGCCATGCTGGCCGTTTCCATGGCCGTGGCCCGCGCCGCCGCCGAGGAAGCCGGCCTGCCGCTGTACCGCTACTTCGGCGGCATGAGTGCGGTGCAGATGCCCGTGCCGATGATGAACGTCATCAACGGCGGCGCGCACGCCAACAACAACCTCGACCTGCAGGAGTTCATGATCATTCCCGTGGGCGCGCCGAGCTTCCGCGAGGCCCTGCGCTGGGGCGCCGAGGTGTTCCACGCGCTCAAGAAGATCCTGCACGACAAGGGCATGAGCGTGGCCGTGGGCGACGAAGGCGGCTTCGCGCCGAACGTGGCCAACCACGAGGCCGCGCTGCAACTGCTGATGGAAGCCATTGCCGCCGCCGGCTACACCGCCGGCGACCAGATCGCCCTGGGCCTGGACTGCGCCGCCAGCGAGTTCTACAAGCACGGCAAGTACGAGCTCGAAGGCGAAGGCCTGCAGCTCAGCGCCGAGGAGTGGACCAACATGCTGGCCACCTGGTGCGACAAGTACCCCATTGTCAGCATCGAGGACGGCATGGCCGAGGGCGACTGGGACGGCTGGAAGCACCTGACCGAGCGCCTGGGCAAGCAGGTCCAGCTCGTGGGCGACGACCTCTTCGTCACCAACACCAAGATCCTGCAGGAAGGCATCGAGAAGGACATCGCCAACTCGATCCTGATCAAGGTCAACCAGATCGGCACGCTGACCGAGACCTTCGCCGCCATCGAGATGGCCAAGCGCGCCGGCTACACCGCCGTCATCAGCCACCGCAGCGGCGAGACCGAAGACACCACCATCGCCGACATCGCCGTGGCCACCAACGCGGGCCAGATCAAGACCGGCTCGCTCTCGCGCTCCGACCGCATGGCCAAGTACAACCAGCTCCTGCGCATCGAGGAAGAGCTGGGCGAAGTGGCCGTGTACCCCGGCCGCGCCGCGTTCTACAACCTCCGCTGATCCACTGATGGCCAACCGCCTTATCCCCGGCCTGCTGGTCGCGCTGCTGCTGGTGCTGCACGCGCAGCTCTGGTTCGGCCGGGGCAGCGTGCCGCAGGTGGCGCAACTGCGCCGCGACCTGGCCGCGCAGCAAGAGGCGAACGAGCTGGCCAGACAGCGCAACGCGCAGGTCGCCAGCGAGCTGCGCGACCTGCAGGAGGGGCTGGAGATGGTCGAGGAACTGGCGCGCCAGGACCTCGGCATGGTCAAGCCCAACGAGATCTTCGTGCAGATCGCGCGCTGATCCCCAGCGGATCGGCGCTTTCCCCCCTTTCCCATGCTCACGGTGACGCTGCTCGGCGGCGAGTCCAGCGGCAAGTCCACGCTGGCGCGGCAGTTGCACGCCGCGCTGCAGGCGCAGGGCATTGACAGCGCCTTGGTGCCGGAGCACCTGCGCGCATGGTGCGAAGCGGCCGGCCGGGCACCGCAGGCCCACGAGCAGGCCGCCATCGCGGCCGAACAGACCCGCCTGATCGAGTCGACACGCGCCGAGGTGGTGATCGCCGACACCACGGCGCTCATGGTCGCCGCCTACAGCGAGCTGTATTTCAACGACCGCAGCCTCTGGCGCGAGGCCCTGGCCGCGCAGCGCCGCCTGGGCCTGACGCTGCTGATGGGCCTGGACCTGCCCTGGGTGTCCGACGGCTTCTTTCGCGACAGCCCCGTCGTGCGCGAGGCCACCGACGCCGTGCTGCGTCGCGAGCTGCAGGGCGAGGGCATCGGCTTTCAGACCGTCTATGGCCAGGGCACGCAGCGCCTGCGCGCCGCGCTGCGCGCCGTGGGCGCCGCGCTGGGCCGCGAGCTGCTGCCCGACGACCCGCTGCTGCGCGAGGGCTCGGGCCGCTGGCAGTGCGAGGCCTGCAGCGACCCCGATTGCGAGCACCGCCTGTTCAGCGCCCTGCTCGCGCGCCGCAGCGGCGGGGGCTGAAACTCACTGAGGCCGGTCGGTACCGGGCGGCTGGGCCAGCGGCTGCAGAAAGATCTGCGCCGCGTCCACCGGGTCGAATTGATAGCCCGCGCCGCAGAACTCGCAGTTCACCTCGATCTGGCCCTGCTCTTCCAGGATGGACTCGACTTCGTCGCGGCCGAGCGAGCGCAGCATGCCGCCCACGCGCTCACGCGAGCAGGTGCAGGCGAAGCGCGGCCCCGCGCCGGCCAGCAGCGGGTCGAAGCGTCGCAGGTCTTCCTCCCAGAACAGCCGGTGCAGGATGGTGTCGGCATCGAGTTCGAGCAGTTCCTCGCGCTTCAGACTGCTCGCCAGGATGGCGATGCGGTTGTAGTCCTCGTTGCGGCCGATCTGGTCCTCGTCGCGCTGCTGCGACTGGGCCGCGAGGTTGCCCTCGCCCTGCAGCGGCAGGCGCTGGATCAGCAGCCCGGCGGCCATCTTGTCGTTCGCGGCCAGCACCAGCTTGGTGTCGAGCTGCTCGCTCTGCAGCATGTAGTGCTCGATCACCTCGCTGAGCTTTTCCAGCTTCTCGCGCTGATCGCCGAACAGCGACACCACGCCCTGGTAGGGCTGCTGGCCCGGCTGGCGGTCCTTCGGGTCGAGCGTGATGGCGCATCGGCCCTGGTTGGTGACGTTGACCATGTGCGACAGCGGCGCGTCCTCGGCCACCTCGCCATCCACGCTGGCGGTGGCGCGCAGGCGCAGGTCGGGCTGCACCTCGGCCACGGCCAGCTTCACCGGGCCGTCGCCGTGGATCTGCATGACCAGGGCGCCGTCGAACTTGATGTTGGCCTGCATCAGCGTGGCCGCGGCCGTCATCTCGCCCAGCAGTTCGGTCACGGCCGCGGGGTAGCCGCCGGCCTGCGCGCGGCGCTGCAGGATCTCCTGCCAGGCGTCGGTGATGCGCACCAGCATGCCGCGCACCGGCAGGCCTTCGAACACGAATTTGTGGAGCTCGGACACGGATTTCCTTCAAGCAAAGGTCGGCAGATGGTGCTCAGCCGACGCGATTCAAGCCCTTGCGGTAGCGCTGGGCGTTCTCCACATAGTGGGCCGCGCTGCGGCGCAGGCCCTCGATCTGTTCGGGCGTGAGCTGGCGCACCACCTTGGCCGGGCTGCCCAGGATCATGGAGCCGTCGGGAAACTCCTTGCCCTCGGTCACCAGGGCGCGCGCGCCCACCAGGCAGTTCTTGCCGATCTTCGCGCCGTTGAGCACGGTGGCGCCGATGCCGATGAGCGACTCGTCGCCGATGGTGCAGCCGTGCAGCATGACCTGGTGGCCGATGGTGACGCGCTCGCCCACCACCAGCGGGAAGCCGTGGTCGGCGTGCATCACGGTGCCGTCCTGCACGTTGCTGCCCTTGCCGACGGTGATGGTCTCGGTGTCGCCGCGCAGCACGGCGCCGAACCACACGCTGCTGTCCTCGTGCAGGTGCACGTTGCCCATCACTTGCGCGCTGTCGGCGACCCAGGCCGACTCGGCCATCGTCGGCGCCACGCCATCGAGTTCATACAGTGCCATGCGGCGGTCTCCTCGGGTGCTGTGGGTGTCGAAACCTAGAATTGTAGGGATGCCCCCCACCCCATTGCCCTCCACGCGCGACAAGCCCCCCAGCCTGCGCGAACAGGCCCTGGCCGCGCTCTGCACGGCCGAGCCCTCGGCCAAGGTGGCGGCGGCGCACGCGCTGTGGGAACGCTGGCGCGCCCTGGGCGCGGACGACGAGGCCGCCTGGTCCGCCCCGGTCCCCATCGAAGCCGACCCCGCGAGGCCCCTGCCCGGCCGCCCCACCCGTCCCGAACTGGTGCCACCGCAGGCCGTGGCCCAGCGCTCGCCCTTCACGCGCGACGGCCTGGCCGCCCTGCTGCACGCCATCGCGCACATCGAGTTCAACGCCATCGACCTGGCGCTGGACGCGCTGTGGCGCTTCCCCGGCCTGCCCCTGGACTACTACCGCCAGTGGCTGCAGGTGGCGCACGAGGAGGCCACGCACTTCGGGCTGCTGCGCGATCTGCTGGGCGAACTGGGCCACGGCTACGGCGACTTCCCCGCCCACAACGGCCTGTGGGAGATGTGCGTGAAGACGCAGCACGACCCGCTCGCCCGCATGGCCCTGGTGCCGCGCACCCTGGAGGCGCGCGGCCTGGACGCCACGCCGCTGATCCAGGCGCGTCTGCGCCAGGTGACGGTGCGCGAGGTGAAGCAGGAGGCGCAGCGCGCGGTCGAGATCCTGGACATCATCCTGCGCGACGAGATCGGGCATGTGGCGGTGGGCAACCGCTGGTACGGCTGGCTGTGCGCCCAGCAAGGCATCGAGCCGCTGCCGCACTACCGCCGCCTGGCGCGCGAGCACGCGGCGCCGCGGCTGCGGCCGCCGTTCAATCTGGAGGCGCGTCGCCGCGCGGGTTTCAACGAAGCTGAGCTGAGCGCACTACGGGCTGAAGACGGCGCATCTGCACGGAGCGGTAGCCCGTCCGTATCTACCAGACAGGACGCATCGGAGCGCGTCCGGTGATTTGAGCCGCAGATCTCTACTTCCACGCGGTAGCGAGTAGGGGCCAGGATCACGTGAATGGATGTTTGTCAGGTGTGCTCGGAAATCCGAGCCGTCGCGAGGTCAGCGACGTACCAAACCGCACTGGCGCAGTCGAATCGCCATCGTCGTGGGGTGAACCTGAAAGAGATCGACTAGCGACTGAAACTGTTTGCCCCGGAAGCGCTCGACTGCGCCTACCCGGCGGTGAAACGCGAGTGAATGCGGAGAGGAATTCATCAGTGACATGTAGTCCTCGCCGATCAGGTCATAGGCCACGTCGTCAGTCAAAGCCAAGTACTCCACCTTAAACATCCCTCGGAACGCTCGTCTAAGTAGGGAGGTGGGTACGAGCAAACAACCTGCGAAGTGATTGGCCTGTTGTTCTTCCGGCTCTACCGGGTCTCTTGGCTCCCCCAATCCGTGGATAGGCATTTCCCGATGGTGGTGCATCCCGGGGTGAAGAAGTAAGTGGCCGATTTCGTGCGCCAACGTGAAGCGTTTCGTCCGCGGCTTCAGTTGGTCGGCAATCGCAATCAATCGTGCGGGACGATTGAGAAACCCGCCCAAGCGCATGCCGTACGGGATATCAGGGCAGCTAAGGTCGCCCTCCTGTACCTCAAACTTGAGGTATTTCGCAACCTCCCAGGGATCGCAGCAATCCAAGCGATGTACCTGCCTGCCCGGCCAGATTGACACTTGGCGGTCCCACATCTCACGTTGCACCTCGAGGGCTTGTTCCTCGATAGCGCTGTCGGGCAGGAATACGGATGGCATGCGACAGACTGTAGCTAAAATCCGCCAAAAACGCTATAGGTAGCGCCCAGCATCGGCTTTGCACGCTAGATGTAGTGGCCTGGGCAGCCAATTCGCTCAAAGATAGTTCGGAAGACATGAATCCATCGGCCAGCTTGAGCGCCGAGAACAGTTCATCCAAACAGGCTCTTGATGAACACCACAATAACTGCAGCACAAGATCCACCCAGGCACACAGCAACAAGGCGAATAAACAATGCGCCTCCAACAGGGTGGGCGTCCATGGTCTCTATGAGCTTCAAGATGCTTGAGAGGGTGTTGAATTTGCGTTTCACTGGTGGCTCCGTAGGGCTGATGTACTTTGTATAGGTACTGGTGTTCAAGAAATGCCGTGCTGGAAAGTGATCTGTTCAGGCGGCCTTTCCGTAAGTCGTGAAGCGGTTCTTGAAGTTGTCCACGATGGGCGATGACCAGACAGTGCCATGCTTGTCACGACATAAGCGCACTCCGCCATCCGGGACTGGCGATCCTGAACGACCCCTTTAGCAGCCCCACCTGCACAAACCGGGACAATCGGGGATGACCTCCGCCGCCCCGACCGCCTTCAGCACCCTCCCCCTTTCCCCCGCCACGCTGGCCAACCTGGAGCAGCTGGGCTACACGGCCATGACGCCGATCCAGGCCGCCGCATTGCCGCCGGCCCTGCTGGGCAAGGACCTCATCGCCCAGGCCCAAACCGGCAGCGGCAAGACCGCCGCCTTCGCCCTGGCGCTGCTGGCCAATCTGAACCCGCGCCGCTTCGCCGTGCAGGCGCTGGTGCTGTGCCCCACGCGCGAGCTGGCTGACCAGGTGAGCACCGAGATCCGCCGCCTGGCGCGCGCGGCGGACAACATCAAGCTCGTCACGCTGTGCGGCGGCGTGCCGCTGCGCGGGCAGCTCGCTTCGCTGGAGCACGGTGCGCACATCGTGGTGGGCACGCCGGGCCGCGTGCTGGACCACCTGGAGCGCGGCAGCCTGCCGCTGGACGCGCTCAACACCCTGGTGCTGGACGAGGCCGACCGCATGCTGGACATGGGCTTCTTCGACGACATCGCCGCCGTCGCCAGGCGCTGCCCCGCCGCCCGCCAGACGCTGCTGTTCTCCGCCACCTACCCCGAGGGCATCGCCCAGTTGGCCGCGCGCTTCCTGCGCGAGCCCGTCACCGTGGCGGTGCAGTCCCAACACAGCGGCGAGCGCATCGAGCAGCGCTGGTACGAGGTGAGCGAGACCGAGCGGCTTGACGCGGTGGGCCGGCTGCTCGCGCACTTTCGGCCGGAGAGCGCGCTGGCCTTCTGCAACACCAAGGCGCAGTGCCGCGACCTGGTGGCCGTGCTGCGCGCCCAGGGCATCAGTGCGCTGGCGCTGTTCGGCGAGCTGGAGCAGCGCGAGCGCGACCAGGTGCTGGTGCGCTTCGCCAACCGCAGTTGCTCGGTGCTGGTGGCCACCGACGTGGCCGCGCGCGGGCTCGACATCGCCAGTCTGGCCGCGGTGATCAACGTGGACGTGACGCCCGACCCCGAGGTACACGTCCACCGCATCGGCCGCACCGGGCGCGCGGGCGAGAGCGGCCTGGCGCTGAACCTGGCCAGCCTGGACGAGATGGGCAGCGTGGGCAAGATCGAGCAACTGCAGGGCCGCGAATCGGCCTGGCATCCCTTGAGCGAGCTGGTGCCCACGGGCCAGGGTCCGCTGGTGCCGCCCATGGCCACGCTGCACATCCAGGGCGGCCGCAAGGAAAAGATCCGCCCCGGCGACGTGCTGGGCGCGCTCACCGCCGACCTGGGCTACACGCGCGAGCAGGTGGGCAAGATCAACGTGAACGAGTGGTCCACCTACGTCGCGGTGGAGCGTGGCATCGCCCAGCAGGCGGCGAGCCGGCTCAACGCGGGGCGCATCAAGGGCAAGGGTGTGAAAGTGCGGGTGCTGGAGGACTGAACCGCGCGCACCAACATTTGGAGACGTTTGCGGCCGAACCCGCTGGGCGCCCGAGCGTCGAATGGGCACCCATGCGACGCAGAAGCCTTCTCCATTCCCTCGTCCTCGTCCCCGGCGCACTCGTCGGCGCCGTGACGGCGCACGCGGCCGACGGCGGCGAGCAGGACGCACCACCGCCCGGCTACGCGGTCTCGACCGGACAACTGCAAGCGGCGGTGGCGCAACGCTTCCCTCTGCGCTACCCGGTGCCCGGCGTGCTGGACCTGGAGTTGCGCACGCCCCGCCTGCGCCCACTGCCCGAGCAGAACCGCCTGCTGGCGGAGATGGCGCTGGAGGCCAGCGGCCCGGCCCTGCACCAGACGCACCAGGGCAGCTTCGACGTCGACTTTGCCTTGCGTTATGAGGCCAGCGACCGCACCGTGCGCGCGCAGGAGCTGCGCCTGAGCCGCCTGCGCTTTCCTTCGCTGCGGCCCGACGTGGTGCGGCTGCTAGACGCCTACGCGCCCTCGATGGCCGCGCAGTCGCTGCGCGAGGTGGTGCTGCACCAGTTGCAACCCGAGGACCTGAAGGCGATCGACGCGATGGGCATGCAGCCCGGCGAGATCACGGTGACCGACACCGGCCTGCGCATAGGACTGGTGCTCAAGCCGCTGTAGGCACGCTCACCCGCGCGGGTGGTGCTGCGCCACCACGGTCTTCAAGCGCTCGCGCGCCACGTGCGTGTAGATCGTCGTCGTGGAAATGTCCGCATGGCCCAGCAGCATCTGCACGGCGCGCAGGTCGGCGCCGTGGTTGAGCAGGTGGGTGGCGAAGGCGTGGCGCAGGGTGTGCGGCGACAGCGGTGCGGTGATGCCGGCGTCGCGCGCGTAGCGCTTCACCAGTTGCCAGAACATCACGCGCGTCATGGCCGAGCCGGCGCGCGCGCCGCGCGAGGTGACGAACAGGTCCTCGCTCGCCAGGCCGCCCAGGATGGCGGGCCGGCCTTCGGTGAGGTAGCGCTGCAGCCAGTCGCCCGCCACCTGGCCGAAGGGCACCAGCCGTTCCTTGTTGCCCTTGCCGGTGATGCGCAGCACCTGCTCCACCAGGCCCAGGTGCCAAGTCTTGAGCGTAACCAGCTCACTCACGCGCAGGCCGCTGGCGTACATCAGTTCCAGCATGGTGCGGTCGCGCAGGCCCAGCGGCGTGCCTTCGTCGGGTGCGTTCAACAGCGCCTCCACCTGCGCCTCGCTCAAGGTCTTGGGCACGCGCAGCGGCTGGCGGGCGGGGGCCAGCCTCAGCGTCGGGTCGGCGGTGATGAAGCGCTCGCGCAGCGCCCAACGGTAGTAGCGGCGAAAGACCGTGAGGCGCCGGTTGGCCGTGGTGGCGCGCGTCTGCGCGTGGCGTTCGGCGAAGTAGCCGTGGATGTCGGCTTCCTGCGCTTCGGGCAGCGCTTTGCCCTGCTCGCGCAGCCAGGCGTCGAACAGGGTCAGGTCGCGGCGGTAGGCGTCGAGCGTGTTGCGCGACAGCCCCTCTTCGAGCCAGAGGCTGTCGATGAAGGCCGACAGCGTGGGGTGCTCGTCGGCCTTCTTCGCTTCGGCCATCAGTCGAGCTTGAGCTTCTGCTTGGCGACCACTTCCTTGTAGACGCCGAATTCGGTCTTGATCTGCGCGGCGAACTCGCTGGGCGAGTTGCCCACCACGATCGAGCCCGTGTCCTCGATGCGCTTGCGCACCGCCGGGTCCTTCAATGCCTCGGCGGCGGCGCCATGGATCTTGCTCACCACGTCGGCCGGCAGGCCCTTGGGGCCGATCAGGCCGTAGTAGGCCATGCGGTTCACCGGCTCCAGGCCCATCTCCTTGAAGGTCGGCACGTTCGGCAGGGCCGCCACCCGCGCCGGCGCGGCCACCGCCAGCGCCACCAGGCGCCCGGCCAGGATGTGCGGCAGCGCGGACGGCAGGTTGTCGAAGATGATGGGCACCTGACCACCGATGGTGTCGTTGAGCGCCGGCCCCGCGCCACGGTAGGGGATGTGCGTGATGAATGTGCCGGTCAGGCTCTTGAACAGCTCGGTCTGCAGGTGGCCGATGCCGCCGGTGCCCGAGCTGGCGTAGCTGTATTTGCCGGGGTTTTTCTTCACCTCGGCGATGAAGGCCTTGAGGTCCTTGGCCGGGAAGCTGGGGTGCACCGCGATCACGTTGGGCGTGGCCGCGATGTTCATGATCGGCGTGAAGTCGTTGATCGTGTCGTACGGGATCTTGGGGTTGATCGCCGGGTTGGCCGCCGTGGTGGAGACCGTGGCCACACCGATGTAGTGGCCGTCGGGCGTGGCGCGCGCGAGTTCCTGCGCGCCGACCACGCCGCCGCCGCCGGCGCGGTTGAGCACGATCACGTTCTGGCCCAGGGCTTTGCCCAGGGGCTCGGACATGACGCGGCCGATGATGTCGGTGGTGCCGCCCGGCGCGAAGGGCACCTGCAGCGTGACGGGTTTGCTCGGGAAGCCCTGCGACAGCGCGGGTCCGGCGGCGAGGATCAGGCCCGCGGCCAGACCGGCCAGGTTGAAGTTGCGACGTGGGGTCATGCGATGCACTCCATTGGGGAGGGTGGAAAGACAGCGTAGGGGACGCAAGCGACGTGCCCGCGGCGGCGCCATTGTGGGCCACTCGGCGCATGGGCCCGATCCGTGATCCCACGACTCGGGAAAACCCGCAGGCATCGGTACGCGTTTCCCGCGAGTCCCAAACGGCGCCCGCTGGGGTATGGTCCCCGTTCTTCCGTTCAACAACATCAGGAGACATCGCATGCGTCTGATCCGCCAGATCGGCCTGGGCATCAGCCTGGCCGCCGCGCTCGCCACCAGCGGCGCCGCCCTCGCGCAGCAGCAGTTCGTCAACGTGCTCACCGGCGGCCAGGCCGGCGTCTACTACCCGCTCGGCGTGGCGCTGGCACAGGTCTATGGCCAGGCCATCCCCAACGCGCGCGCCACGGCGCAGGTCACCAAGGCCTCGGCCGAGAACCTCAACCTGCTGCAGTCCGGCCGCGGCGAACTCGCCTTCTCCCTGGCCGACGCCGTGTCCGACGCCTGGAACGGCAACGCCGAGGCCGGCTTCACCAGGAAGCTCGACAAGCTGCGCGGTCTCTCGGCCACGTACAACAACTACGTGCAAATCGTCGCCAGCGCCGAATCGGGCATCAAGACCCTGGCCGACCTCAAGGGCAAGCGCATTTCCGTGGGTGCGGCGCGCTCGGGCACCGAGCTCAACGCGCGCGCCATCTTCAAGGCCGCGGGCCTGAAGTACGAGGACATGGGCAAGGTCGAGTACCTGCCCTTCGGCGAGTCGGTGGAGCTGATCAAGAACCGCCAGCTCGACGCGACGCTGCAGTCTGCCGGCCTGGGCGTGGCCTCCATCCGCGACCTGGCCACGGCCGTGAAGATCGTGGTGGTGCCGATTCCCGCCGACGTGGTCGCCAAGGTGGGCGACGCGGCCTACCAGCCGGCCACCATCCCGGCCAACACCTACGGCGGCCAGACGGCCGACGTGCCCACGGCCGCGATCCCCAACTTCCTGGTGACGCACGCAGGGGTGTCGGACGATCTGGCCTACCAGATGGCCAAGCAGCTCTACGCCAACCTGGACAAGCTGCACGCCGCACACAACGCGGCCAAGGCCATCAACCCGGCCAATGCCATCAAGGGCATGCCGGTGCCGCTGCACCCGGGCGCCGAGCGCTACTACAAGGAAGCGGGCCTCATCAAGTAAGCCCCCATCGTTGAGGACACGGCCCCGCATGGGGCCGTTCTGCTTTCTTGCCCGGCCACCGAGTCGAGGAATCCATGACCGATCCGACCCCTTCTCACGACGCCCCCGCCCACGCGCCCCTGCGCGGCGCCATCTTCTGGGTGGCCATCGCCTTCTCGGCCTACCAGATCTGGATGGCGTCCTTCCACCCGCTGTCCAGCCAGGTGATTCGCGCCATCCACGTGGGCTTCGTGCTGCTGATGATCTTCGCCCTGTACCCGCCCTTCGGTGAGCGCGAAGGTGCCCTCGGCACCGCGGGACGCGCGCTGGGCTGGGTGCTGGGCCTCACGGGTTTCGTCTTCGCCTTCTACCACTGGGTCTTCGAGTCCGACCTCACCGCGCGCGCGGGCGAGCTGATCGCAGCGGACTGGGTGATCGGCGTGGTCACCATCGCACTGGTGTTCGAGGCGGCGCGCCGCGTGATGGGCTGGGGCCTGCCATTGATCTGCGCGATCTTTCTGCTCTACGCCCTCTTCGGCCAGTACCTGCCGGGCGCGCTGGCCCACCGCGGCTACGGGCTGGACCAGATCGTCAGCACCCTGGCCTTCGGCACGGAGGGCATCTACGGCACGCCCACCTACGTGTCGTCCACCTACATCTTCCTGTTCATCCTGTTCGGCGCCTTCCTCGAACAGGCCGGCATGATCCGGCTGTTCAACGACTTCGCCATGGGCACCGTGGGCCACACGCGCGGCGGGCCGGCCAAGGTCTCGGTCATCTCCTCCGGCCTCATGGGCACCATCAACGGCTCGGGCGTGGCCAACGTGGTCACCACGGGCCAGTTCACCATCCCGCTGATGAAGCGCTTCGGCTACTCGCCGGCCTTCGCGGGCGGTGTGGAGGCCACGTCCAGCATGGGCGGGCAGATCATGCCGCCGGTGATGGGCGCCGTGGCCTTCATCATGGCCGAGACCATCAACGTGCCCTACGTGGACATCGTCAAGGCCGCTTTGATCCCGGCCATCCTGTACTTCGGCACCGCGTTCTGGATGGTGCACCTGGAGGCCGGCCGCAAGGGCCTGCTGGGCCTGCCCAAAGAGGAATGCCCCAACCCCTGGACGGCGGTGAAGGAACGCTGGTACCTGCTGCTGCCGCTGGCTGGCCTGGTCGCGCTGCTGTTCTCGGGCTACACGCCCCTGTTCTNNCGCCGCCGTCATCAGCGGCGTGAAGGGCACGCCGCTGCGTGTACTGGCCTGGGTGCTGCTGGGCCTGGCCACGGCGGGCTTCTTCGAGTTCGGCGTGGGCACCTTCTACGTGGTCGCGCTGGTGCTCATCGCCCTCACCTTTGTGATGCGCCGCGGCGGCGACGCGCGCCAGCTCGCCGTGCAGAGCCTGGTGGACGGCGCGCGCCACGCGCTGCCCGTGGCCATCGCCTGCGCGCTGGTGGGCGTGATCATCGGCGTCATCAACCTCACGGGCGTGGCCGCGGAAATCGGCGGGCGCGTGATCGCCATCGGCCAGGACAACCTGTTCCTGGCGCTGCTGCTGACCATGCTCACCTGCCTGGTGCTGGGCATGGGCATTCCCACCATCCCCAACTACATCATCACCAGCTCGCTCGCGGCGCCGGTGCTGCTGGAGCTCGGCGTGCCGCTGATCGTCTCGCACATGTTCGTTTTCTACTTCGGGATCATGGCGGACCTCACGCCACCGGTGGCCCTGGCCTGCTTCGCGGCCGCGCCGATCGCGCGCGAGACGGGCCTGAAGATCAGCGTGCAGGCCATCCGCGTGGCCATCGCCGGCTTCATCATGCCCTTCATGGCCGTGTACTCGCCCGCGCTCATGCTGCAGAGCGAGGACTGGGGCGCCGTGGCCTGGGTCGTGTTCAAGGCCGTGCTCGCCATCGCCATGTGGGGCGCGGGCGCCATCGGCTTCCTGGCCGCGCCACTGGCCTGGTGGGAGCGCGCCTGGGTGGTGGTGGCCGCCTGCTTCCTGGTGGTGGCGCTGCCGCTCACCGACGAGATCGGCCTGGCCGCGATCGCGGCCTTCCTGGCCTGGCACTGGTGGCGCACGCGCCGGCCCGGCATGGGCCAGGCCGGCGCGCGCTGAGGCAAGGACGGCATGGCGGCGGGCGTGCTGGGTCTGTGCCTCGCCCTGGCCGCCGCGCCGCAGCAGGCGGTCTTCCTGCCGGGCCGCCACTTCACCCTGGCCTGGACGCACAGCATCGAAAAAGTCCGCTGGGAAGAGGACTACCAGGTGATCGGGCCGCCCGCGCGCCTGATCGCCACCACCGCGCGCATCAAGGGCTCGGCCGCGGGCATGGAGCCGCCGCCGGACGCGGTGCTGCGCGACGGCTCGTTCCACTACACACCCAGCGAACGCTCGCCAGCCCGGCTGCCGCTCACGCGCTCGGAATTCACCGCGGACTTCGACCTCTGTGTGGACGGCGCCTGCCGCCCCATGGGCCACTGGCTGCCCTCTGACGGCGGCGTCACCGAGATGAGGGCCTGCGAGGGGGCGCCGTCGCGCTGAGGCCACGGCGCGCCCTTACGATCGGGCGGTGAACTTCGCCCAACTGCTCTTTCCCGACTTCTCGCTCATCCTGTGCGGCTACCTGGTGTGCCGCTTCACCAAGCTCAACCGCCCGGTGTGGGAGCAGGTCGAGAGCCTCGTCTACTACTTCCTGTTCCCGGTGCTGCTGTTCCAGAGCATCGTGAAGAACCCCCTGGACCTGGGCGCGGCCTCCAGCCTGGTGGGCGCAGCCGTCTCGCTGGCGGTGTGCGCCATCGCCCTCACCTATTCGCTGCCGCACTGGCCCTGGCTGGGCCGGCGCATCGACGTGCGCCTGCACGCGGCGAGCGCGCAGGTGGGCTTTCGATTCAACTCCTTCATCCTGCTGGCGCTGGCCGACCGCGTGGCCGGCCCGCAGGCCCTGCTGATGGTGGCGGTGATCATCGGCTGCTGCGTGCCCATCTTCAACGTGGGCGCGGTCTGGCCCATGGCGCGCCACGCCAACAAGGGCTTCGGGCGCGAGTTGCTGCGCAACCCGCTGATCATTGCCACCGCCACGGGGCTGGTGGCCAACCTGCTGGGCTTCACCCTGCCCGACTGGCTTTCGCCCACGGTGAACCGCATCGGCCAGGCCTCGCTGGCGCTGGGCCTGATGGCGGCGGGCGCGGGCATGCAGTTCGGCAGCATGGCCAGCGCCAAGGCCCTGGCCGTGGCGGTGCTGGCCATCAAGCACCTGGCGGTGCCGCTGATGGCCTTCGGCCTCGCCCTGCTGTTCCGGCTCGACCCGGTGCAGACCGCCGTGCTGCTGACCTTCTCGGCCGTGCCCACGGCGTCCAGTTGCTATGTGCTGGCCGCGCGCATGGGCTACAACGGGCCCTACGTGGCGGGGCTGGTCACGCTGTCCACGCTGCTGGGCATGCTGAGCCTGCCGTTTGCGCTGGGCGTGCTGGGCGGCTTGCGATAGGGCCACCGCGACGGAACCCAGGGCCTTTTGGCTCCCCGTTGCGGACCACGGAGTGCGGGCACACAATGCCCCGCATGAAACGCCGTGACCTCTGCCTTGCCGCCCCCCTGGCCCTGCTGGGCGCCCCCTTCGCCCGCGCCAGCACCTGCCCCGCCCTGCTGAACCACCAGTTCCCGCGCCTGCAGGACGGCGCACCCCAGAACCTGTGCCAGTTTGCGGGCAAGGTGGTGCTGGTGGTCAACACCGCCAGCTACTGCGGCTTCACCAGGCAGTACGAAGGCCTGGAGGCGCTGTTCGCGAAGTACCGCGAGCGGGGCCTGGTGGTCCTCGGCTTTCCATCCAACGATTTCGAACAGGAAACCGGCGACGCGAAGCAGATCGCCGAGCTGTGCTTCAACACCTACGGCGTGCGCTTCCCCATGTTCGACAAGACCGTGGTCACCGGCGCCAAGGCCAATCCGCTCTACCTGCAGCTGCGCCAGGCCACCGGCGTGTCGCCGCGCTGGAACTTCCATAAGTACCTGATCGGCCGCGATGGCCGCGTGATCGACCAGTACGCCAGCACCACCGAGCCCATGGGGCGCACGCTGACGCAGGCCGTGGAGGCCGCGCTCGCCGCGAAAGCCTGAGCGTCGCGGGCCGGCCACCCAAAGAAAAAGCCACCGCAAGCGGTGGCTTTCTCGTTGCCGGGGGCTGAGGGAATCAGCGGATCACGGCGATGGTGGTGCGGTTGCCGCCTTTGTAGGTCATCAGCGTCAGGGCACCGTTCTTGATGTCGCCCTTTTCGTCGAACTCGATCTTGCCGGTCACGCCGTTGTAGCTGGAGGCCTTGAGGGCGGGCAGGTAGACCTTGGGATCGGCCGAGCCGGCGGTGACCATGGCATTGGCCATGACCTTCACGGCGTCGTACACGTACGGGGCGTACACCTGCACGTCGGCGTTGAACTTGGCCTTGAAGTCCTCACGGAACTTGTCCATGCCGGCCTTCTGTTCGCCCTCGACACCACCGGCCTCGGCGCAGTAGACCTGCTCGTCGCTCATGCCGTCGCCGGCCAGCTTGGGCAGTTCGCTGGTGCAGATGCCGTCGCCGCCCATGAACTTGGCCTGGATGCCGAGCTGCTTCATCTGCTTGAGCATGGGGCCGGCCACGGCGTCCATGCCGCCGAAGAACACCACGTCGGGCTTCTTGGCCTTCAGTGTGGTCAGGATGGCGTTGAAGTCAGTCGCCTTGTCGTTGGTGAACTCGCGGCCCACCACCGTGCCGCCGGCGGCCTTCACGCCCTTCTCGAACTCGTCGGCCACGCCCTGGCCGTAGGCCGTGCGGTCGTCGATGACGGCCACGTTCTTGGCCTTGAGGGTTTCGATGGCGTACTTGCCGAGCGTGCCGCCCAGGTGCACGTCGTCAGCCACCACGCGGAACGCGCCCGCGAAGCCCTGGCGGGTGTACTTGGGGTTGGTCGCCGAGGGCGAGATCTGCGGAATGCCGGCGTCGTTGTAGAGCTGCGAAGCCGGAATGGTGGTGCCCGAGTTCAGGTGGCCGATGACGCCGTTGACCTTGGCGTCGACCAGCTTCTGCGCGGCGGCCGTGCCCTGCTTCGGGTCGGCGGCGTCGTCTTCGGCCAGCAGCTCGAACTTGGCCTTGCCGCCACCGATGGTGAGGCCGGCGGCGTTGAGCTCCTCGATCGCCATGCGGGCGCCGTTCTCGTTGTCCTTACCCAGGTGAGCGATGGCGCCGCTGGTGGGGCCGACGTGACCGATCTTGACCACGACCTCCGCCGGTGCGGCCGGTGCGGGCGCTGCGGCCGGTGCAGCGGCCGGGGGAGCAGCCTCTTCCTTCTTGCCACAGGCCGCGAGCGCGACGGCTGCGGCAAGCACTGCCAGTTTCATGTTCACTTGCATGGAATTTCCTCGGTAAGGATGGATTGATTTGCGGAGGGAACTTTTTTTACTCCACCGCATAAAGATACTCCAAAACGAACCGGCTTTTGGCCGGGACCGAAGCCTAAAACACGGTTGGGCGAGCGGTTCGAGGGTTTTCCTGAAGCCGCGCGTGCACCGAATGCGTTCACTCGCCGCCGACGGACCTGAGGTCGTGGCGCTGCGGTTCGACACCGTCGGCCAGGTAGCGGCGCCAGCGCTGGCGCGCCAGTGCCCGGTCGCCGTCGTCCTGGCCCACCACCTCGATCACGCGGTCAAAGCGCGAGTAGTCGGCCGGCACGTCATCGGTGAGATTGACCAGCACTTGCGTGGGCGCGCGCTCGTCGAGCCGGTCGAGCAGGTGAATGGGCGAATGGCGGCGCGTGGCCTCGGCGTCCGCCCCGACACAGTGCGGAACGAACTCGCCCTGGGCGATCAGCCACAGGCCGCGATCGAGCGTTTCAAGTTGCTCGACCGGGGCCAGCACGGACACGCGCGCCCCCTTGAGGTAGGCCTTGCGCAGCAGGCGGCAGACGTAGGCGGCCTTGTCGGGCGCGTTGAAGTGGAAGGCCACCTCGGCCATGGCCGTGCGCGGGCTCAGCGGCTGGAGGCCCGGGCTTTGGCCCGCGCCTTGCCGGCGGGGCCCGCGGCCTCGTTCAGCAGGTACTGCAGCAGCAGCGGCACCGGCCGCCCGGTGGCGCCCTTGTTCGAGCCCCCGCGCCAGGCGGTGCCGGCGATGTCCAGGTGGGCCCAGGGCAGCTCGGTGGCGAAGCGCTGGAGGAACTTGGCCGCGGTGACGGCACCACCCGCGCGCCCGGCCACGTTGGCCACGTCGGCGAAGTTGGACTTCAGACCTTCGGCGTACTCGTCGTCCAGCGGCATGCGCCAGCACGGGTCGCCCGCCTGCTCGCCGGCCTGCGACAGCGCCTGGGCCAGCTCGTCGCGCGCGCTGAACAGCCCGCTGCGCACGGCGCCCAGCGCGATCACGCAGGCGCCGGTGAGCGTGGCGATGTCGATCACCGCGCGCGGCTTGAATCGGGCCGCGTAGGTGAGCGCGTCGCAGAGGATCAGGCGGCCCTCGGCGTCGGTGTTGAGGATCTCGATGGTCTGGCCGCTCATGCTGCGCACCACGTCGCCCGGCTTGACGGCCTTGCCGTCGGGCATGTTCTCGCAGGTGGGGATGAGGCCGACGACGTTGATGGCGGGCCGGGCTTCGGCCAGGGCGGCGAAGGTGCCCAGCACGCTGGCCGCGCCGCCCATGTCGAACTTCATCTCGTCCATCTCGGCGGCGGGCTTGAGGCTGATGCCGCCGGTGTCGAAGGTGATTCCTTTGCCCACCAGCACCACGGGCGCGTCGGCCTTGCCGGCGCCCTGGTAGCGCATGACGATGAAACGCAGCGGTTCGGCCGAGCCTTGCGCCACAGCCAGGAAGGCCCCCATGCCCAGGGCCTCGATCTGGCGCGGGCCGAGCACCTCGGTCTTGATGCCCGGCAGGCGGCCGAGCTGGCGCGCCGCGTCCGCGAGGCGGCTGGGCGTGGCATGGTTGGCGGGGCGGTTGGCCCATTCCTTGGCGAATTCCACGCCCGCCACCACGGCCTTGCCGGTTTCGAAGGCCGCACGCACGGTGCTGGCGTCGCTCACGCCGAAGGTGGTCTTGGCCAGCGCACGCGGCTTGGCGCTGGGCTTGGTGGTGGTGTAGACGTAAGACGCGTCGGCGCAGATCTGCATGGCGGCGCGCAGTCCCTCGGCGTCGGCCGCGACCAGCGAAAACACCACGCCCAGGCGCGCGATGCCCGGCGCCTTGAGCTGCGACATGCCCATGCCCACCGCCTTGCGCACGGACACCGCGTCGGCCGTGCCGGCGCGCACCAGCAGCACGCGCGCCGCCTTGATGCCTTCGGGCCGGTAGCAGGCCAGCGTCTTGCCCACGCCGGGCTCCAGGTCCTCGCTCTTGAGCGCCTGGGCCACCAGCGTGTGCAAGGGCGAGCTTCCCTTGGGCAGCGTGTCGGGCACCAGCACCAGCAGCGCGTCGGCGGGGAATTCGGCGGCCTGTGCCGGACTCAGGGTCTTGAGGTCAAAGTTCATAATTCGGTCTCGTTCTGACGCCAATCGATGTTATTCCATTCGTCCATCCGCAAGGAGCTGGCCCGCAGTTTCGGGGCCACGCTGGTGATCCTGTTCACCATCGTGCTCACCATGCTGCTCATCCGCACCTTGGGCGCGGCCTCCAAGGGCAGTGTGGACCCGCAAGAGATCATGCTGGTCCTGGGCTACACCGTCATCGGGCGAATGCCCACGGTGCTCACGCTCGCGCTGTTCATCTCCATCGTGTTCACGCTATCGCGCATGTACCGCGACAGCGAGATGATCATCTGGTTCACCAGCGGGCGCTCGCTCGGGGGTTTTCTGGGGCCCCTGATGCGCTTCGCCTGGCCGGTGCTGCTGGTGATCGTGCTCATGGTGTTCTTCATCTGGCCCTGGGCCAACCAGCAGGTGAACGACTTGCGCGACCGCTTCGAGCGCCGTGGCGACCTGGAGCGGGTGGAGCCTGGCCAGTTCCAGGAGTCCTCCAGCGGCCGGCGCGTGTTCTTCATCGACAAGGACACGGCCGACGGCACCGAAGGCCGCAACATTTTCATCTCCAGCACCGAGCCCAACGGTGAAGAGACCATCACCTCCGCCCGCTCGGGCCGCATCGAATGGGTGGGCGAGCGCCAGTTCCTGATGCTCAACAACGGGCAGCGGCTCGAGTCGCAGGCCGACAACGGCCTGCGCGTGAGCGATTTCGCCGAATACGGCACGCAGATCGGCCAGGCCGGCGGCAACCTGGGCGCGGCGGTGGAACTCAAGGCCCGCCCGAGCTGGGAGCTCATCATGAACCCCGACCGCGCCAACCTGGCGGAACTGGGCTGGCGCGTGGGCCTGGCCATCACGGCGTTCAACTTCGTGCTCATCGCCCTGGCCACCACGGTGGGGAACCCGCGGGCGGGCCGCAGTGGCAACCTGTTCTTCACGCTCTTCGCCTTCGTGTTCTATTACAACCTGCTCAACATCGGCCAGAACTGGGTGGCGCGCGGCGTGATCGACCTGCTGCCCTTCATGGTGGGCTTGCACGGCGGTGTGCTCGCGCTCACGCTGGTGTGGTTCTACAAGCGGCATCAGGGCCTGAGCCTGCGCGAGCTGCTCACCGGCTGGCGCCGGCGCGGGGCCTCGGCATGAGCGACGCACGGCCGCCCGAAGTCACTCGCACCGCAGCGCGCCGCGCGGAGGTATCCGAATGAAGACCATCCGCCGCCTGATCTACGGCGAGGTGTTCTCGGCCGTCTTCTTCGTGCTGCTGGCCTTCCTGTCGCTGTTCTTCTTCTTCGACTTCGTCGATGAACTGCCCGACATCGGCAAGACCTCGCTGCTCGACCCCGAGCGCGTGTACACCCTGGTCGACGCCCTGCTCTACGTGGGCCTGCTCATGCCCAGCCGCATCTACGAGCTGCTGCCCATCGCGGTGCTGATCGGCTCGGTGTTCGTGCTCGCGCGCCTGGCCCAGGGTTCGGAGTACACCATCCTGCGCACCAGCGGCCTGGGGCCCTGGCGCGCCCTGCGCACGCTGCTGGGCCTCGGCACGGTGTTCGTGCTGCTCACCTTTGCCATCGGCGACTACCTCGCGCCGCTGGCCGACCGTGGCGCGCAACTGCACAAGTCGCGCTTCCAGGGCGCGATCAGCCTGGGCCAGACGGGCGCCTGGCTGAAGGAAAAGCAGCCCTACAGCAACTTCTCGGTGAACGTGGGCTCCATGTCCGCGCAAGGCGACCTGGGCAATGTGCGCATCTTCGAGTTCAACAACCAGGGCTTCCTGGTGTCCACCCTGCACGCGCAGAGCGGGCGGATCGAGAACGACGAGAGCTGGACGCTGCGGCAGGTGGAGCGGCGCGAGTTCGACGCCGCGGGCCAGCAATCGGCCAAGGTGCAGCGCAGCCAGCTCGAGACCTTTCGCTGGCCCACCAGCCTGAACACCGAAATGGTGTCGGTGGCCCTGCTCAAGCCCGAGCGGATGCGCACGGCCGACCTGTTCGCCTACATCCGCCACCTGGAAGCCAACGGCCAGACCGCGCAGCGCCACGAGATCGAGTTCTGGCGCAAGGTGTTCTACCCGCTGTCCTGCCTGGTGATGGTGGTGCTGGCCCTGCCGTTTGCCTACCTGCACTTCCGCTCGGGCAGCATCACCGGCTACGTTTTCGGCGGGGTGATGATCGGCATCAGCTTCTTCCTGCTCAACAACGTGTTCGGCTACATCGGCAACCTGAACCAGTGGCAGCCCTGGCTGGCGGCGGCCTCGCCGGCGCTCATCTACTCGGTCTTCTCGCTCGGCGCCTTCGGGTGGCTGGTGCTCAAGCGATGACCAGACTGGGCGTCATCGTCTTCGCCCATGGCTCGCGCGACCCGCAGTGGCGCGCGCCGGTGGACGCCGTGGCCCGGCGCGTGGCCGAACGCGAACCGGGCACGCTGGCCTGCACCGCCTACCTCGAACTCACCGAGCCCGATCTGCCCACGGCCGCGCGCGAGCTGGTGCGCGCGGGGGCCAAGCGCATCCGCGTGCTGCCGCTGTTCTTCGGCATGGGCAAGCACGCGCGCGAGGACCTGCCCAGGCTGGTGGACGAGTTGCGGCGCAACCACGCGAGCGTTGCCATCGAGCTCATGCCCACCGCGGGCGAAGACCCGCGCCTGATCGATCTGTTGGCCGAACTGGCCTTGAAGGAGGGTGCATGAACCTGCACCAGTTCAAGTTCGTGCAGGAGGCGGTGCGCCGCAACCTCAACCTCACCGAGGCCGCCAAGGCGCTGCACACCTCGCAACCCGGCGTGTCCAAGGCCATCATCGAGCTGGAGGACGAGCTCGGCATCGAGATCTTCGCGCGCCATGGCAAGCGCATCAAGCGCGTCACCGAGCCGGGCCAGCAGGTGCTCAAGAGCATCGACATCATCCTGCGCGAGGTCAACAACCTCAAGCGCATCGGCGAGCAGTACTCGGCGCAGGACAGCGGCACGCTCTCCATCGCCACCACCCACACGCAGGCGCGCTACGTGCTGCCCGGGCCGGTGGCCGCGCTGCGCCAGGCCTACCCCAAGGTCGGCATCAGCCTGCACCAGGGCTCACCCGACCAGGTGGCGCGCATGCTGATCGAAGAGGTGGCCGAGATCGGCATGGCCACCGAGTCGCTGGTGAACTACCCCGAGCTCGTCACCCTGCCCGCCTACGAATGGCAGCACGTGCTGGTGTTTCCCTTCGATCACCCGCTGCTCGCGCGCGAGCGCATCGGCCTGGAAGACCTGGCGCAGTTGCCGCTGATCACCTACCACCCCAGCTTCACCGGCCGCACGCGCATCGACCAGGCCTTCGCGCTGCGTCACCTGCAACCCAACGTGGTGCTCGAGGCCATCGACTCGGACGTGATCAAGACCTACGTGAAGCTCGGCATGGGCGTGGGCATCGTGGCCGAGATGGCGGTCAAGGGCGAGAACCAGACGCCCGACCTGGTGGCGCGCCCGGCCGGCGCCCTGTTCGGCCACAACCTGGCGCGCGTGGCCTTCAAGCGCGGCACCTACCTGCGACAGTTCGTGCTGCGCTTCGCCGAGCTGTTGTCCGATCGCCTGTCGCGCGATCTGATCCAGCGCGCGATGGCCGGTGAACCCGACGACTACGAAATTTGACCCCATGGACACGAAGACCCAGCCCCGCACCCCCGCCCTCGCCTCGCGCCTGCCGCAGGTGGGCACCACCATCTTCACCGTCATGTCCACGCTGGCGGCCGAGCACGGCGCCGTCAACCTGGGCCAGGGCTTCCCCGATTTCGGCTGCGACCCCGCCCTGCTGGACGCGGTGGACACGGCCATGCGCGCCGGCCACAACCAGTACCCGCCCATGACCGGCGTGCCCGCGCTGCGCCAGGCCATGGCCGACAAGGTCGAGGCCCTGTACGGCCGCCGCTACCATCCCGACACCGAGATCACCGTCACGGCCGGCGCCACGCAAGCCATCCTCACGGCGATCCTGGCCGTGGTGCACCCGGGCGACGAGGTCATCGTGCTGGAGCCCTGCTACGACAGCTACGTGCCCAACATCGAACTGGCGGGCGGGCGCGTGGTGCGCGTACCGCTGGTGCCGGGCAGCTTTCGGCCCGACTTCGACGCCATCGCCCGGGCCATCACGCCGCGCACGCGCGCGCTGATCGTCAACACGCCGCACAACCCCAGCGGCATGTGCTGGACCGACGCCGAAATGCGCCGCCTGGACGAGCTGCTCGCGCCCACCGACATCGTGCTCATCAGCGACGAGGTCTACGAGCACATGGTGTTCGACGGCCTGCCGCACCACAGCGCGGCGCGCTACCCCGGCCTGGCGGCGCGCGCCTTCATCATCAGCAGCTTCGGCAAGACCTACCACGTGACCGGCTGGAAGGTGGGCACGGTGCTCGCGCCCGCGCCGCTGACGGCCGAGTTCCGCAAGGTGCACCAGTTCAACGTGTTCACGGTGAACACGCCCATGCAGCACGCCCTGGCCGCCTACATGGCGGACCCGGCGCCCTACCGCGATCTGCCGGCCTTCTACCAGCGCAAGCGCGACCTGTTCCGCGAGGGGCTGGCGAAGACGCGCTTCAAACTGCTGCCGGGGGAAGGCACCTACTTCCAGTGCGTGGACATCTCGTCCCTGGCCGTGCCCGAGCGCGACCTGCCCGAGGCGGACTTCTGCCGCTGGCTCACCAGCGAGATCGGCGTGGCGGCGATCCCGCTGTCGGCGTTCTATGGGGATGGCTTCGACCAGAAGGTGGTCCGCTTCTGCTTCGCGAAGAAAGACGACACGCTGCTGGAGGCGCTCAAGCGCCTGTCGACGCTCTAGCAACGGATCGGGTTGCGGCAGAAGCGCTCCAGCTCCCGCACCGTGCTGCGCGCCGCCACCGCCTGGCGCACGCCCGAGCCCATCTCCAGGCTGAGCTTCATCTCGTACTTCTTGAAGAAGGCCTCGAACAGCTCGCCGCCCAGCGTGCCCGTGGCCGTGAGCTGATCGCTCTGGGCATCGTGCTCCAGCAGCACCGCGCACAGCGGCTGCTCGGCCGGGCCGCGCAGCACCTGGGCCCCGCGCGCGGGGTCGTACTGGCTGTGGTCGGCGCAGCAGTGGATCAGGTCGCTGCCCTGGCTGGGCGTCTGCGGGTTCACCGCGGGGCCCTTGCGGAAGCTGATGAAGCTCAGGTCCTTGGTGGGGTAGACCAACTGGTGCGCGCAGATGGCCGAGAAGGCCACCACGCTGCGCTTCGCGCCCACGCCGCCGGGCCACTGGTAGGACTGCTTGTCCTTCGTGTTCAGCGTCGCCGGCGGCGCCGCCTTGCCCAGGTCGAGCAGGAACACCGGCGTGGCCTCGAACGGGTAATGGAACACGTAGTTGACCTGCGGCCGCAACTGGCTGGCCTTGAAGGGCTGGCCCTGCTCGTCCACCAGCAGCGTGCGCGCGTAAGCCTTGGGCTGCGCATTGGCCGCCCAGGCGGACGTGCCAAGTGCGCTGGCCAGCGAGGTGGTGGTCGCGCCAACGGCGCAGGCCTGAACGAAATCGCGTCGGTCCATGGGCGGGTGACTCCTGGCGTGAACCGGCCCAGTGGAGCGCAGGCGCGCCGCGCTTGTCAAGGCTTCTCAGGCATTGAGCTGCGCCCAGCTCTTCTCCAGGCGCTTGAGGCTCACCGGCTGCGGCGTGCGCAGCTCCTGCGCGAAGAAGCTCACGCGCAGCTCCTCCAGCAACCAGCGCAGCTCCTGCAGGCGCGCGTCCTGCACGCCCTTGCGCTCGGCCACCAGGCGCCAGTAGCGCTGCTCCTGGGGCTTCAGTTCGGCCTGCCTGGCGGCGTCGCGCGCCGGGTCGGCGCGCAGCTTGTCCAGCCGCAGCTGCACCGCCTTCAGGTAGCGCGGCAGGTGCTGCAGTTGCGCGTGCGGCGTCTCGATGAGGAAGCGCTTCGTCACCAGCCGCTGCAATTGCTGCGAGACATCGGCCGCCACGTCCGCGGGCGGCTTGGCGTCCTTGAGCTTGCGCTGCGCGGCCGCGAACTCGGTGAGGATGGCGCCGGCCGTGCGCGCGATCTCGGCCGCGATGAGGTTCAAGCGCCCGCGACCGTCGGCCACGCGCTGATCGAAGGCCTTGGCGTCGGCCGGCAGGGGCTCCTGCAGGAAGGCGCGGTCGAGCGCCAGCTCGATGATCTGCGCCCGCAGCTCTTCCAGCGTGCCGCCGCCGCGCTCCTTGTCCACGCCCATGAAGGCCGCGCCCATGGCCTGCAGGCCGGCGATGTTCTTCTCGAGGTACCTCAGCGCGTCCTTGATCTGCAGCGCCACCAGCCGGCGCAAGCCCTCGCGGTGGCGCGCCTGCGCGACGTCGGGCTCGTCGAAGACCTCGAGGCGCACGGCATCGCCGTCGTCGACCAGTGCGGGAAAGCCGATGAGGGTCTGGCCTCCGCGGCGGATTTCCAGCAGCTCAGGCAGTTCGCCAAAGTCCCAGCGGGTGTGGCGTTGGCTCGCGTCCACCGCCGGTGCGGCGGGGGCCGGTGCGGCTTTTGCCACCCGCACGGCTTGGCCATTCGGGCCCGACGGAGGCACAGGCGCCGATGGCGCGGGCGCCGGGGCGCTGGTGGTCTTGAGCGCCGCCAGCGCCTGGAACGCGCCGCGCGCCTGCGAGCCCAGCTCGGCCTTGAGCGCGCCCAGGTTGCGGCCCTGCCCCAGTTGCCGCCCGTGCTCGTCCACCACGCGCAGGTGCATGAACAGGTGCGGCGGCAACTGGTCGGGTTTGAGGTCGTTGCGCACGATGTCGAGCTGCGTGGCCTCGCGCACGAGCTTGAGCACGGCGTCCTGAAGGCCGCCATGGGCGAAGGCCTCTGGCGCGCACAGCGCCTCGGTGAAGCGCTCGGCCGTGGCCGGTAGCGGCACCAGCCGCGAGCGCGGGCGCTGGTGCAGTGTCTTGAGCAGGGCCAGCACCTTGTCTTTCAGCATGCCGGGCACCAGCCAGTCGCAGCGCTCCTCGCTCACCTGGTTGAGCGCGTAGATCGGCACCGTGACCGAGAGGCCGTCGCGCGCGTCGCCGGGCTCGTGCAGGTAGCTGGCGGCGCAGTCCACACCGCCCAGGCGCACGGTGCGCGGGAAGGCCTGGGCCGTGATGCCGGCGGCCTCGTGGCGCATCAGGTCTTCGCGCGTGAGGAACAGCAGCCTGGGGTTCTCGCGCGCGGCCTGGGCGTACCAGCGTTCGAAGGCGGCGCCGCTGCTCAGATCGGCGGGGACCTGTTCGTCGTACCAGGCATAGATGACCTCGTCGTCCACCAGCACGTCCTGCCGGCGCGACTTGTGCTCCAGCTCCGTCACCTGCCGCACCAGCTTGCGGTTGGCGGCCAGGAAAGGCAGCTTCGTGTCCCACTCGCCTTGCACCAGGGCCTCGCGGATGAAGATGGCGCGCGCGCCTTCCGGGTCGATGCGGCCGTAGTCGGCGCGCCGGTTGTGGTAGATCACCAGGCCGTAGAGCGTGGCGCGCTCCAGCGCCGACACGCGCGCCGCCCGCTTCTCCCAGTGCGGGTCCAGCAACTGCTTCTTGAGCAGGTGCGCGCCCACGCGCTCCACCCAGGTGGGTTCGATGGCCGCGATGCCGCGCCCGAACAGGCGCGTGGTCTCCACCAGTTCGGCGCAGACGATCCAGCGGCCCGGCTTCTTGCTGAGGTTCGCCCCGGGGTGGCGGTGGAACCTGATGCCGCGCGCCCCGAGGTACCAGTCTTCGGTTTCGCTCTTGCAGCCGATGTTGCCCAGCAGGCCGCTGAGCATGGCGCAGTGCAGTTGCTCGTAGCTGGCCGGCGTCGCGTTGAGTTTCCAGCCCTGCTCGCCCACCACGGTGTGCAACTGGCTGTGCGTGTCGCGCCATTCGCGCACGCGGCGCACGTTGATGAAGTTTTCGCGCAGCAGGTTCTCGTATTGGCGGTGGCTGAGCTTGTGGTCCTGGCCGTGACCGCCCCGGCTGTCGTCCAGCCACTTCCAGAGCTTGAGCGTGCCCGTGAACTCGCTCTTCTCGTCGTCGAACTTGGCGTGCGCCTGATCGGCCTGGGCCTGCTTGTCGATGGGGCGATCGCGCACGTCCTGCACGCTCAGGGCCGAGGCGATGACCAGCACCTCGTCGAGCGCGTTCTGGTCGCGCGCGGCCAGGATCATGCGGCCCACGCGCGGGTCCAGCGGCAGGCGCGACAGCGACTGGCCGATGGCCGTGAGTTCGTTGTCGTCGTCCACCGCGCCGAGTTCGGCGAGCAACTGGTAGCCGTCGGCGATGGCGCGGCGCTGGGGGGCGTCGACGAAGGCGAAGTCCTCCACCGCGCCCAGGCGCAGGGCCTTCATGCGCAGGATCACGCCCGCGAGCGAGCTGCGCAGGATCTCCGGGTCGGTGAAGCGCGCGCGGCCGTTGAAGTCGGCCTCGTCGTAGAGGCGGATGCAGATGCCGTCGGCCACGCGGCCGCAGCGGCCGGCGCGCTGGTTGGCCGCGGCCTGGCTGATGGACTCGATCTGCAACTGCTCCACCTTCTGGCGGAAGCTGTAGCGCTTCACGCGCGCGGTGCCGGCATCGATGACGTAGCGGATGCCGGGCACGGTGAGCGAGGTCTCGGCCACGTTGGTGGCCAGGACGATGCGGCGCTGGCCGTGCGGCTGGAAGATGCGGTCCTGCTCGGCCTGGGACAGTCGCGCGAACAGCGGCAGCACCTCGGCGTTGCGGGTCAGGGGCTGGTGCGCCAGGTGCTTGCGCAGGTGATCGGCGGCTTCGCGGATCTCGCGTTCACCGGGCAGGAAGACGAGCACGTCGCCGCCCTGGCCGCCGCGCCACAGCTCGTCGACGCCGTCGGCGATGGCGTCGTTCAGGTCGTACTCGCGGCTCTCCTCGAATGGCCGCCAGCGCACCTCGACGGGGTACGTGCGCCCCGACACCATCAATACGGGCGCCTTGCCCTTGGCCGAAGAGAAGTACTCCGCGAAGCGGTCGGCGTCGATCGTTGCCGAGGTGACGATGAGCTTCAGATCGGGCCGGCGCGGCAGCAGCTGGCGCAGGTAGCCGAGCAGGAAGTCGATGTTGAGGCTGCGCTCGTGCGCCTCGTCGATGATGATCGTGTCGTAGGCGCTGAGGTCCGGGTCGCTCTGCGTCTCGGCGAGCAGGATGCCGTCGGTCATCAGCTTGACCGAGGCCTCGCGCGAGAGCCGGTCCTGGAAGCGCACCTTGAAGCCCACCACGTCGCCCAGCGGGGTCTTCAGCTCTTCGGCGATGCGCTTGGCCACGGAACTGGCGGCGATGCGGCGCGGCTGTGTGTGGCCGATGAGGCGGCCACGCTCGCCGGGCTTGGCGTTGATCCGCCCGCGCCCCATGGCAAGTGCGATCTTGGGCAGCTGCGTGGTCTTGCCCGAGCCGGTTTCGCCGCAGACGATGACGACCTGGTGTTCGCGGATGGCTGCCTCGATCTCGTGGCGGCGCGCCGACACGGGCAGCGCGTCGGGGAACTCCAGGTGCAGGGCGGGCGTGGGCAAGGCGGGACTTCGGTGAAAATCGGCGAGCTCCCGATTATCCCGTGCCCCCACGCCCCTTGCAGCCGCTCAAGCCCTGATGTCCAACGTCTTCAACTTCACCTTCGTCCCGTGGTTCCGTTCGGTCGCGCCGTACATCCACAAACACCGAGGCAACACCCTGGTGGTGGGCATCGCGGGTGAGGCCATCGCCGCGGGCAAGCTGCAGAACATCGCGCAGGACCTGGCGCTCATCCAGAGCATGGGTGTGAAGATCGTGCTGGTGCACGGCTTTCGCCCGCAGGTGAACGAGCAGTTGCGCCTCAAGGGCCACGAGGCGAAGTACTCGCACGGCGTGCGCATCACCGACGAGGTGGCGCTGGACTGCGCGCAGGAAGCCGCCGGCCAGCTGCGCTACGAGATCGAAGCCGCTTTCAGCCAGGGCCTGCCCAACACGCCCATGGCCGGGGCCACGGTGCGCATGATTTCGGGCAATTTCATCACCGCGCGGCCCGTGGGCCTGATCGACGGCGTGGACTTCCTGCACTCCGGCCTGGTGCGCAAGGTGGACACCGATGGCATTCAGCGTTCGCTGGACATGGGTGCCATGGTGCTGCTCTCGCCCTTCGGCTTCTCACCCACGGGCGAGGCTTTCAACCTCACCATGGAGGACGTGGCCACCTCCATCGCCGTGGCCCTGCAAGCCGACAAGCTGGTGTTCCTGACCGAGATCCCTGGCATCCGCGTGGACGCCAACGACCCCGACAGCGAGATCGACACCGAACTGCCGCTGGCCGACGCCAAGCGCCTGCTGGCCAGCCTGCCCAAACCCGAGCGCCCCACCGACACCGCCTTCTACCTGCAGCACTGCATTCGCGCCTGCGAGGGCGGCGTGGAGCGCAGCCACATGGTGCCCTTCGCCGTGGACGGCTCCCTGCTGCTGGAGATCTACACCCACGACGGCATCGGCACCATGGTGGTGGACGAGAAGCTGGAGAGCGTGCGCGAGGCGTCGATCGACGACGTCGCCGGCATCGTTGCGCTGATCGAGCCCTACGAAAAGGACGGCACCCTGGTCAAGCGCGACCGCAACGAGATCGAGCGCGACGCCGGGCTCTACACCATCATCGAGCACGACGGCGTGATCTTCGGCTGCGCCGCGCTCTATCCCTACCCCGAGGAACGCACCGGCGAGATGGCCGCGCTCACGGTGTCGGCACAGTCCCAGAGTCAGGGAGACGGCGAGCGCCTGCTCAAGCGCATCGAGGCGCGCGCGCGGGCCCAGGGTCTGCAGAGCATCTTCGTGCTCACCACGCGCACCATGCACTGGTTCATCAAGCGCGGGTTCGTGCAGGTGAACGCGGACTGGCTGCCCGAGGCCCGCAAGCGCAAGTACAACTGGGACCGGCGCAGCCAGGTGCTCGTGAAAAAGCTGGGCTGATCAGGCGGCGCGGCGGCGCGCCAGCAGCAGCCACGCGGCCAGCAGCGCGAAGGCCGCGAACCACAGGAACGACCAGTTCGCGATCGTCAGGCCCAGAAAGGTCCAGTCGATCTTGGAGCAGTCGCCGCTGCCGCGAAAGATCATGGGAATGGCGCGCCCCAGCGGAAAGGCCTCGATCATCCCGAAGAAGTCGCGCCCGCAGGACAGAATCTCGGGCGGGTTCCATTGCAGCCAGCTCTGGCGCGCCGCAGTGAAGGCACCGAAAACCGCAAACAGGCCCATGGCCGATACGCCCACCGTGCGCGCCACCGGCGCGCGCAGACAAGCCGCCAGTCCCGCCAGCACGGCCACCAGGATCAGCGCATAGCGCTGCACGATGCACATGGGGCAAGGCTCCAGCCCCTGCACGTGCTGCAGGTACATGCCGAAGGCCAGCATCGCCACGCTGACGGCGGCGACAAGGGCGAGCACCAGTCGGGGGCGCTGGCCGGGCAGCGCGAGCAGGCTGTCCATGCCGCGCTCAGCTCACGAAGGCGCGTTCGATGACGAAGTCACCGGGCGTGGTGGTATTGCCTTCCTTGAAGCCCAGCTTCTCGCACAGGGCCTTGAGGTCGCGCAGCATCTCGGGGCTGCCGCAGATCATCACGCGGTCCTCGGCGGGGTTGAGCGGCGGAATGCCCAGGTCCTTGGCGACGATGCCGTCGGCCAGCAGTTGCGGAATGCGCCCCTGGTGCATGAAGGGCTCGCGCGTGACCGTGGGGTAGTACAGCAGCTTCTGCTTGACCATGTCGCCCAGGAACTCGTCCTGCTTGAGTTGCTCGGTGATGAGCTCGCGGTAGGCCAACTCCTTGACCTGGCGCACGCCGTGGATGAGCACCACTTGCTCGTAGCGCTCGTAGGTTTCCGGGTCGCGGATGATGCTCATGAACGGCGCCAGGCCGGTGCCGGTGCCCAGCAGGTACAGGCGCTTGGCGGGCAGCAGGTAGTCGATGAGCAGGGTGCCGGTGGGCTTGCGGCCGACGACGATGGAGTCGCCCGGCTGGATGTGCTGCAGGCGCGAGGTGAGCGGGCCGTCCTGCACCTTGATGCTGAGGAATTCGAGATGCTCGGCCCAGTTGGGGCTGACGATGCTGTAGGCGCGCAGCAGCGGCTTGCCGTCCACCCGCAGGCCGATCATGGTGAAGTGCCCGTTGGAGAAACGCAGCGAGGTGTCGCGCGTGGTGGTGAAGCTGAAGAGCCGGTCCGTCCAGTGGTGAACGCTCAGCACGCGCTCTTCGTTGAATGCACTCATGATGAAAGATGATCCCGGGAGAAAGACGGGTCGTTATTGTAGAAAGTGGCGCGGTGGCGGCGACGTGGCCTGACCCTGACGGGATTGAGGCCGATCAAAGATTGCTACAGTGCGGGCCTCGCGATGGCCCATGGCCGCGGCGCGCATCTTGCCGCAGCGGCGCGTGAAACCGAACGAATCGTTTATTCCATCCGATATAACTCCCTCGCATAACGAGGGGCCCACGACAAGGACTCACCGATGGCACGAATGGTTCAATGCATCAAGCTCGGCAAGGAAGCCGAAGGCCTGGACTTCCCCCCCTACCCGGGCGAACTGGGCAAGAAAATCTACGAGAACGTGAGCAAGGAGGCCTGGGCCGCCTGGCTCAAGCAGCAGACCATGCTGCTCAACGAGAACCGCCTCAACATGGCCGACGCACGTGCGCGCCAGTACCTGGCGCGGCAGATGGAGAAGCACTTCTTCGGCGAAGGCGCCGACCAGGCGGCAGGGTACGTGCCGCCCAGCGCGTCCTGATGCCCGCCCTTCCGGCACCCGCAGGCCCGCCGCGCGCGGGCCTTTTGCTGTCCGACAGCCCATGGACACCGCCCGCCACGCGCTGGTGATCGGCGCCGGCCTGGCGGGCGCCGCGGTCACGGCCGCGCTGTGCCGGCGCGGCTGGCGTGTCGCGCTGCTGGACGCTGCACCGGGGCCGGCCATGGCGGCCTCGGCCCTGCCGGTCGGCGTGCTGAGCCCGCACCTCACGCGCCAGCCCACGCCGATGTCCCGCCTGACGGCTCTGGGCGTGCCCGTCACCCGCGCCGAACTGGAGCGCCTGGTGCCCCCGGGCGCGGGCTGGATGCCCGTGGAGGTGGACAACCGGGGCGCCCATGCGCCGGGGCGCCAGGCCGCCGCGCTGGTGCGGCCAGGTGCCTTGGTGCGGGCCTGGCTGGCCGAGGCGGATGAGCGGCTGCAGGCGCACTGGAGCGCCAGCGTGGCCACGCTGGGCCGCGAGCAGGGGCAATGGCTGGCGCGCAATGCAGCGGGAGAGCCGCTGGCCCGCGCGCCACACGCCGTGATCGCGGCGGCCCTGGGCGCACGCCATCTGGCGCCCGAGGCCGCCGGCCCCTGGCCTCTCGGCCCGGTGCTGGGCCAGATGAGCCTGGCCGCACTCGACGGCGCCCCCCTGGCCGAGCGACCGCAGCGCGACGACGGCGTCTTCGTGCCCGAGTACCGCGACAGCGGGCTCGCGCCGCAGTGGCCCTCGGCGATCTGGGCCATGGGGTCCACCTACGCGCGCGGCCAGACCGACACCGCCCTGAACGACGCGGCGCACCGCGACAACGCGGCCCGGCTGCGCGACCTGGTGCCCGCCGCCGCCGACCGGCTCGACGGCCTGCTGGCCGACGGCCGCCTGCTCGGCTGGGCGGGGGTACGCTGCGCCTCGATGGACCGCCTGCCGCTGGTGGGCGCCGCGCCCGACCCGCTGTCCTCGGCCGTGCGCCAGCGCGCGGTGGCCGCCGTGCCGCGACTGCCAGGCCTGTGGCTGTTGAGCGCACTGGGCTCGCGCGGGCTCTCGCTGGCGGCGGCCTGCGGCCAGTGGCTGGCCGCCGAGATGGAGGGGGAAACGCCGGCGCTCGACGCCGACCTTCGCGCCGCGATCGATCCGGCGCGCTTTGCCTGGCGGCGCGCGCGGCGCGGGCCCTGAATCAGAGCATTTCGAGGTAGCGCGAGATGGCCGGCGGCTGCAGGGGCCGCGCCAGCAGGCCCGAAATGCCGAGCCGCCTGGTGTGTACCCGCACGCGCCGGCGGTGCCACCAGCCCGCGAACGGCCCCGCGTGCTCGGTGGTGGCCAAGGTCATGGCCTGGGGGTAGCGCTCGCGAAAGAGCTGCATCAGGCCCCAGGCGTCGATGTGGTGGTCGTCGAGGTTGAACACCCCGCACAGGTAGTGGTGCTGGGCCATGCACTCGGCCGCGCGCTCGGTGCTGGGCGCCTCGTCGATGAAGGACACCGCGGCGTGCGCGAGCCGCTCGCGCAGGCAGCCCGATTCCTGCCCGGCAATGCCCACCACCAGCGCCCGGCGCACCTCGGCCGAGGGGAATTCGCCCACGTCGATCTCCAGGGGTGCGGGCAGTGACACGTCCAGGTCCAGGAAGCCGGAATCGCTCTGGGTGGCGGCAAAGGAGGCGTCCAGGTCGTGCAAGAGGCCGGCCCAGGCGATGGGCCGCGTCACCACCCGCCAGGCGTGCTCGGGCGCGTGCTCGCCCACCCAGATCAGCCGCTGGCCCGGTCGGGGCTCGCGTGCCTGCACGAGCACCGCCTCGGCGCAATCGCCGTCCACCAGCAGCACCGGTGGCACCTCTTCGAGCATGCCCGAAGCCGGCCGCCAGGGGCCGTAGGACACCTCGCGCTCGCGCGAGAGACGGAAAACGGTGTTCAGGGCGTGGCGCTCCACATCGGAGAACCCGATCACCTGAATACGGACGTCAACGCTCCTCATGTTGGGGGATGTTACTTCGGTCTGGCTGTGGTAATGGCACCGCCCATAGCCTGCGGGCATTTCCATATTTCGAATCGATATACAGGCATGAAAAAAATGTAGTTCGTCGAATAAAGAAGGCTTTCTACAGTGCGGCCCATCCCCACGACCTTGCCGACCGCCCGACGCGGTCCCACGGCCCATTCCATGTACCGCCACGACGCCTTCGACCGCCAATTCGTGCAACAGCGCGCCGCCCAGTACCGCGACCAGCTGGAACGCTGGCAGGCCGGCACGCTCTCCGACGACGCCTTCAAGCCCCTTCGCCTGCAGAACGGCTGGTACATCCAGCGCTTCGCGCCCATGCTGCGCGTGGCCGTGCCCTACGGCGAGATCAACAGCGCCCAGTTGCGTGTGCTGGCCCGGGTTGCGCGCGAGTTCGACCACAAGGAAGACAACGACATCTCCAAGGCCAACGCGGCGCTGTCCGATGTGCCCAGCCTGCCCGATCGCACCGCGCACTTCACCACGCGCACCAATGTGCAGTTCAACTGGATTCCACTGGCCCGCTCGGCCGACGTGATGGACCTGCTGGCGAGCGTGGGCCTGCACGGCATCCAGACCAGCGGCAACTGCATCCGCAACACCACCACCGATTCGCTCGCCGGCATCGCGGTGGACGAGGTCGCCGACCCCCGGCCCTTCGCCGAAATCCTGCGCCAGTGGAGCACCCTGCACCACGAGTTCGCCTTCCTGCCGCGCAAGTTCAAGGTGGCCATCACGGGCGCCCGCGAGGACCGCGCCGCCACGCCCTGGCACGACGTGGGCCTGCGCCTGCTGCGCAATGTCGATGGCGAGCTGGGCTTTCAGGTGCGCGTGGGCGGTGGCATGGGCCGCACGCCCCTCATCGGCGCGGTGCTGCGCGAGTTCCTTCCCTGGGACCAGATGCTCAACTACCTGGAAGCGGTGGTGCGCGCCTACAACCGCTTCGGCCGGCGCGACAACATGTACAAAGCGCGCATCAAGATCATCGTGAAGGCCGAGGGCCAGGCCTTCACCGACCAGGTCGAGGCCGAGTACCGCGACATCATCGAGATCGACGGCGCGCCGCACACCATCACCCAGGCCGAGCTCGACCGCGTGAGCGCCTTTTTTGCGCCGCCCGAACTCTCCTGCGACCGCAAGAGCGCCGACGCCAAGATCGCCCACATCCTGAAGGCCGCGGCCGAGGACGACCTGGAATTCAGCCGCTGGCTCACGCGCAACGTGGCGCCGCACAAGAACCCCGACCTGCGCGCGGTCACGCTGTCCTTCAAGCGCGTGGGCCAGGCGCCCGGCGACGCCACGGCCGAGCAACTCGAGCGCGCGGCCGACCTGGCCGACCGCTTCTCCGGCGGCGAGGCGCGCGTGACGCACACCCAGAACCTGCTGCTGCCCTGGGTGCGCTGCGACCAATTGCCCGAGCTGTGGCGCGAGGCGCGCCGCCTGGGCCTGGCCCGGCCCAACATCGGCCTGCTGACCGACATGATCGCCTGCCCCGGCGGCGACTTCTGCGACCTCGCCAACGCACGCTCGCTGCCCATCGCGCAGGCCGTGCTCTCGCGCTACACCGACCTCGACGAGCTGCACGACCTCGGCGAGATCGACCTGCACATGAGCGGCTGCATCAACAGCTGCGGCCACCACCACAGCGGGCACATCGGCGTCCTCGGCGTCGACAAGGACGGTCAGGAGTGGTACCAGATCACGCTGGGCGGCTCCGACGGCAAGCGCCTGTCGGGCGAGGCCACGCCGGGCAAGGTGATCGGCCCGTCCTTCGCCGCCAACGAAGTGCCCGAGGTCATCGAAGCCCTGCTCAGCACGTACCGCGACCAGCGCGAATCCGGCGAGCCCTTCATCCGCACGCTGCGCCGCGTCGGCATTGATCCGTTCAAGCTGGCCGCCAATGCCGTGCGCAGCACGACGGCGCGGCCCAACCACACGGCCGGCGACGCCGCCACCGCCTGAGCCAGGAGCCGACGATGAGCATCCAGTTGTTCCGCGCCGACACCTTCAGCGCCCCCGAGGCCGAGGCCGAGCGCCTCGTGATCGCCAACACCGACGACCCGCGTGAGGCCGACCTGGCCGGCGTGCGCGTGGTCGAACTGCAGTTCCCCAGGTTCAGCGACGGCCGCGCCTTCAGCCAGGCCTTCCTGCTGCGCCGCCGCCTGGGCTACACGGGCGAGATCCGCGCCACCGGCGACGTTTTGATCGACCAGGTGCTGCAGATGCAGCGCAGCGGCTTCACGCAGGCCGTGCTGAAGGACGACCAGGACCTGGCGCACGCCGAGCGGCTGCTGGCGCACTACAACGGCTTCTACCAGGGCGACGCGGTGCACACGCGCCCTCGCTTCGCCGACGCCTCAGGGGCTCCAGCATGAGCGCCATCGACCTCTACGATCGCCCCTCGCCCGACTTCGACGCCAAGGTCGAACGCGCCATCGCCCTGCTGCGCGAACAGGCCGCCGCGCACCCTCGGCTCACCCAGGCCTCCAGCCTGGGCGTCGAGGACATGGTGGTCACGCACCTCATTCACCTCGCCGGCATCGAGGCCAGCGTCTTCGTGCTGGAAACCGGCAAGCTGCACGCCGAAACCCTGGCCGTCATCCCGAAGATCGAGCAGCGCTATTCCACCAGCGTGCGCGTGTTCCGACCAAAACACGAATCCGTGGTGCACTTCGTGCGCCACAACGGCGAGGACGCCATGTACCGCAGCATCGAGCTGCGCAAGGCCTGCTGCGACATCCGCAAGATGGAGCCGCTGGCGCGCGCCCTGGCCGACCACGACGGCTGGATCACCGGCCTGCGGCGCGAGCAGTCGAACGCCCGCGCCGAGGTGGCCGAGGTGGTGCAGGAACCCGCGCGCGTGAAGATCAGCCCCCTGGTGGACTGGACCTGGGGCGACGTGTGGCATTTCATCGCGCTGCACGGCCTGGACTACAACGAACTGCACGACCGCTTCTTCCCCAGCATCGGCTGCGAACCCTGCACCCGCGCCATCAGCGTGGGTGAGGACTTCCGCGCCGGCCGCTGGTGGTGGGAGCAGGAAAGCGCCAAGGAATGCGGGCTGCACGTGCAGTCCGCCGTCTCGTCTCTCGATCGGACCCCCGCATGAACGCCCGCCCCGAACCCGCCGTGATCGAAGCCGCCCTGGCGCACGACAGCGGCCACCAGCTCAGCAACGCGCACCTCGACGCGCTCGAAGAAGAAACCATCTTCATCCTGCGCGAGGTGGCCGGCGCTTTCGAACGCCCCGCCCTGCTGTTCTCGGGCGGCAAGGACTCGCTGGTCATGCTCAAGTGCGCCGAGAAGGCCTTCGGGGCGGGCCGCATCCCTTACCCGCTGCTGATGATCGACACCGGCCACAACTTCCCCGAGGTGACCGACTTCCGCGACCAGCGCGCCAAGGAACTCGGCGCCGAGCTGATCGTGCGCAGCGTCGAAGATTCCATGGCGCGCGGCACCGTGCGCCTGGCCCACCCCGGCGAGAGCCGCAACGTGCACCAGTCGGTCACGCTGCTGGAGGCCATCGAGGAGTTCCGCTTCGACGCGCTCTTCGGCGGCGCGCGCCGCGACGAGGAAAAGGCGCGCGCCAAGGAGCGCATCTTTTCGCACCGCGACGGCTTCGGCCAGTGGCAGCCCAAGGCCCAGCGCCCCGAGCTCTGGACCCTGTTCAACACCCGCCTGCAACAGGGCGAGCACTTCCGCGTGTTCCCCATCAGCAACTGGACCGAACTCGACGTCTGGCAGTACATCGCGCGCGAGAACATCGGCCTGCCCTCCATCTACTACACCCACCAGCGCCAGGTGGTGGACCGCCGCGGCCTGCTGGTGCCCGTGACCGAACTCACCCCGCCGCGCGACGGCGAACAGGTGCAGGTGCGCGACGTGCGCTTTCGCACCGTGGGCGACATCACCTGCACCTGCCCCGTGGAGAGCACGGCGGCCACGCCGCAGCAGATTGTGATCGAGACCCTGGCCGCCGAGGTCAGCGAGCGCGGCGCCACGCGCATGGACGACAAGACGAGCGACGCCTCGATGGAAAAACGCAAGAAGGACGGGTACTTCTGATGAGCACCGCCACCACGCAAGACACCCGCGCCGCGCTGCGCCTGATCACCTGCGGCAGCGTCGACGACGGCAAGAGCACCCTCATCGGCCGCCTGCTGGTCGACAGCAAGGCCGTGCTGCAGGACCACCTGGCCGGCGTGCAGCGCCAGGGCCAGACCGACCTCGCCCTGCTCACCGACGGCCTGTCGGCCGAGCGCGAGCAGGGGATCACCATCGACGTGGCCTACCGCTACTTCAGCACCGAAACGCGCAAGTTCATCATCGCCGACGCCCCGGGCCACGAGCAGTACACCCGCAACATGGTCACCGCCGCCAGCAGCGCCGACGCTGCTGTGGTGCTGGTGGACGCCACCAAGCTCGACTGGCGCAACCCCGCGCTGGCCCTGCTGCCGCAAACGCGACGCCACAGCCTGCTGGTCAAGCTGCTGCGCGTGCCCTCGGTGGTGTTCGCGGTCAACAAGCTCGACGCCGTGGACGACGGCGCCACCGCCTTCGCCCACATTGCGTCGGCGTTGAACGCCTTCGCGCAACAGGCCGGCATCGCCGCCACGGCCGTGGTGCCGGTCTCGGCGCTCAAGGGCTGGAACGTGGTCGACGCCGCCGAGCAGGACGGCTGGTGCGGCTACCACGGCCCCACGCTGCTGGAAATCCTCGAGCACCTGCCCGTGACCAGGCCCGAAACCGACTTGCCGCTGGCCTTTCCGGTGCAGTGGGTGGAGAAGTTCTCCTCCTCGTCCGACACCTCTCAGGGCCGGCGCGTGTTCTGGGGCCGCGTGGCCGCCGGGCACGTGCGTCCGGGCCAGACCGTGCGCGTGGCGCCCAACGGCCAGACCGCGGTGGTGGCGCAGGTGCTGGACCACGTGCGCCAGGCGGGCGAGGTGTCCGCCGGCCACAGCGCAGGCATCGTGCTCGACCGCGAGCTCGATGTGTCGCGCGGCGACTGGCTTCTGGCCGTGGACGCGGCCGGCGCTTCGCTCGAGGCGAGCCGCGAGATCAGCGCCACGGTGGCCTGGCTGGATGACGAAACGCTGGTGCCGGGCCGCGTGTACTGGGCGCTGCACGGCCACCGCTGGGTCAAGGCCAAGGTCAAGCGCATCGTGCACCAGATCGACATCCACACCCTGGCCGAGCAGGACGCGGGCGAACTGCCGCCCAACGCCATCGGCCACGTCGAACTCGCGCTGCAGGAGCCGCTGGCCACCCGCCCGTTCGCCGAATCGCGCTCCCTCGGCGCGCTGGTGCTGGTGGACACCGCCAGCCACCGCACGGCCGGCGCCGTGCTCGTGCGCTGAATAACCCCACAACCACCGACCGGGAAGCCACCAAGGGCAAGCCCGGCCGGTCTTGTGCGGCGCCGTAAAATCGCCGCTTTCCGTCTGTCCGATCCCGCCACCATGACCCACGTCGTCACCGAAGCCTGCATCCGCTGCAAATACACCGACTGCGTCGATGTATGTCCCGTGGACTGCTTCCGCGAAGGCCCCAACTTCCTCACCATCGACCCGGACGAGTGCATCGACTGCGCCGTCTGCATCCCCGAATGCCCGGTGAGTGCGATCTACGCCGAGGAAGACCTGCCCAAGGACCAGATCCACATGACGGACATCAACGCCGAGCTGGCCAAGCTGCCCACGTGGAAGAGCATCACCAAGCGCAAGGCCGCGTTGCCCGACGCCGAGGAGTGGAAAGACAAGACCGGCAAGCTCGGCGAGCTGATCCGCTGAGCGAATGAGCGCTGCACGGCCGCCCGAAAGCGCTCGAACCGCAGCGCGCCGCGCGAAGGTTTCCAGGTGACCACTGCCGCGCCGATCGAGACCGACGCGCTGGTCATCGGCGCCGGGCCCGTGGGTCTGTGGCAGGTGTTCCAGCTTGGCCTGCAGGACATCCGGGCGCACGTGGTCGACGCCCTGCCCCACGCCGGCGGCCAGCCCGCCGAGCTCTACCCCGACAAGCCCCTCTATGACATCCCCGGCCTGCCCCTGTGCAGCGGCCGGGAGTTGGTCGATCGCCTGCTCCAGCAGGTCAAGCCCTTCGCGCCCACGCTGCACCTCGGCCAGTCGGTGAGCGCACTGGCGCGCGAAGCCGATGACCGCTGGGCCGTGCAGACCTCCACCGGCCAGCGGTTTCTCTCGCGCCTGGTGTTCATCGCCGCAGGGGTGGGGGCCTTCCAGCCCAAACGCCTCAAGCTCGAGGGCGTCGAGGCTTTCGAAGGCCGGCAGGTGCACCACCGCTTCGACCCGGCGCACGACTGGAGCGGCCAGCACGTGGTGGTGCACGGCGGTGACGATCTCGCGATCGACTGGGCGCTGCGCCTGCTGGACAGCCCCACCCCGCCCGAGCGCCTGAGCCTGCTGCACCGGCGCGAGCTGCTGCAATCGGACGACGCCGCCGCGCTGACGCGCGTGCAGGACGCCATCGCCACCGGCCGCGCGCGGCTGGTGGTGGGCCAGCCCGTGGGCCTGAGCAGCACAGGCGATCGCTTGCAAGCCCTGCAACTGCTCGACCCGCAAGGCAAGACGCAGGCGCTCGCGCTCGACCAGCTCGTGGTGGCCCTCGGCCTGTCGCCGCGCCTGGGGCCCATCGCCGACTGGGGCCTGGCCATGGACCGCAAGCAACTGGTGGTGAACACCGATGGCTTCGAGACCAGCGAGGCCGGCCTGTACGCCGTGGGCGACATCAACACCTACCCCGGCAAGAAGAAGCTCATCCTCTGCGGTTTCCACGAGGCCACTCTGGCCGCTTTCGCCGCTGCCGCGCGCCTGCGGCCCGACCAGCGTGTGCCGCTGCAATACACCACCACCAGCCCGCGCCTGCACCAACTGCTGGGCGTGGCGCCGCGCTGACCTACAATCCGAGCGCGTTTCCGAACGCATCCGCTAGGGGTGTTTCGACCGGCTCCGGTCGCGACTGAGAGAGTCCCTTCGAACCTGATTGAGGTAATCCTCGCGCAGGGAAGCATGAGCACAGCGACCACCGCACACCCGTGCGGCCCCGGGCGCGGCGGCTCGGCCCCCTGCCATGAACCGTCCTCCGGACACCGCACATGGCACCACCGTTCCGCTTCCTTCTCCACCCGCTGGCCTGCGCGGTCCTGATCGCCGCTTCGCCGGCCCACGCGCAATCCGACCCCGCCACTCTGCCCACCGTGACGGTGCGCAGCGGCGCCGCCACCGCCACAGGCGAGGTCTCCGGCTTCGCCGACCAGCCCCTGTCCACCGCCCCGCTCAGCGCCACGCTCATCGGCAGCGACACCATCGCCGAGACCGGTGCGCGCAGCCTGCGCGACCTCTACCGGCTCGACTCGTCGGTGAGCGACGCTTACAACGCTGTCGGCTACTACGACTACGCCAGCGTGCGCGGCTTCGTGCTCGACCACAGCTACAACTACCGCCGCGAGGGCCTGCCCATCAGCGCCGAGACCAGCCTGCCGATCGACCATCTGGAGCGGGTGGAGCTGCTCAAGGGCACCAGTGGCATCCAGGCCGGCACCAGCGCGCCCGGCGGCCTGTTCAACGCCGTGGTGAAGCGCCCCACCGCGACACCCATGCGCCGCGCCCGCGCCGAGATCAACAGCGAAGGCAATGCCCTCGCGCACCTGGACCTGAGCGCGCGCCTGGCCGATGGCGACCTCGGCTACCGCCTCAACGTGCTCGGCGAGCGCCTCAACACCGAAGCGCCCGGGACCGAGGGCTGGCGCGGCCTGCTCGCCCTGGCCATGGACGCGCGCCTTTCGCGCGACAGCCTGCTCGAGGCCGAGTTCGAACTCTCGCGGCGCCGCCAGGCCACCGTGCCCGGCCTGAGCCTGCTGGGCGACAGCCTGCCTCCTGCCGACGCGGGCCTCAACATCAACACCCAGCCCTGGAGCCAGCCCACCGACTTCCGCAACTTCAGCGGCAGCCTGCGCTTCACCCAGGCCATCAACGAGCGCTGGAACTGGCAGGTGCAGGCGGGCTGGCAGTCGCTGGACACCAACGACTTCCTCGCCTACCCCTATGGCTGCTGGGACGCCGGCAGCGGCACCTACTACGCCGACCGCTACTGCCCCGACGGCGGCTTCGACCTCTACGACTTTCGCAGCCTGGGCGAAGAACGCCGCAGCACCGCCGTGCAATGGCGCCTGAACGGCCAGTTCGACACCGGCGCGGTGGGCCACAAGCTCAGCACCGGCGTGCTGTTCAACCGCTTCACGCTGCGCGGCCAACCCCAGGCCGACAACAACGCCCCCGTGGGCACGGGCAACCTGTTCACCCTGCCCACGTTCGCGCCGCTGCCCGACTTCACCGACCCCTTCGTCAACCGCACCGAGCGCAGCACCGAGTTCTTCGCCACCGACGTGATCCAGTGGACACCCGCGCTGCAGACCTGGATCGGCCTGCGCCACACGCGGCTGGACCGCCAGAGCGTGCGCACCGACGGCAGCCGCGCCACCGACCACACGCAAAACTTCACCACGCCCTGGCTCGCGCTGGCCTACAAGCTCGACGCGGCGCGCACCGCGTACGCCAGTTGGGGCGAGGGCGTGGAGTCGGAAGTGGCCGCCGGCCGCGCGCGCTACAGCAACGCCAACCAGGCGCTGCCCGCGCTCAAGAGCGAACAGTGGGAGATCGGCCTGAAGTCCGACGATGGCCGGTCGCGCTGGCAGGTCACGGTGTTCGACATCGCGCGCCCCGTCTCCGGCGACCGCCTCAACGACCCCGCGGGTTGCGACGATGGCGTGCCGGGCTCGTGCACCCGCGTCATCGACGGCGAGGCACGCCACCGCGGACTGGAACTGGCCGGTGGCCGCAGCGCGGGCCTCTGGCGCTACGACGCCAGCGTGACCTGGCTCGACGCCGAGCGCCAGGGCTCCACGCTGAACCCCGCCCTCAATGGGCGGCGCGTGACCAACGTCCCGCGCTGGGTGCTGCGCGCCAACCTCACGCGCGCCATCGGGTCGGTGCCCGGGCTGCGCCTGGGCGCTCACGTCTCGCACGAAGGCCGGCGCGCGAGCGTGCCCGACAACTCGCTCACGCTGCCCTCGTGGACGCGCGTGGACGCCACACTGCGCTACGACACGCGCCTGCAAGGCCGCGCCGCCACCTGGACCGTCGGCATCCACAACCTGTTCGACCGCCGCTACTTCCAGGAATCGCCGTACCAGTACGAACACATCTACCTGTTTCCCGGCGCGTCGCGCACGCTGCGCGTGGCGCTGGAGACCGATTTTTGAGTTTCTTCGCCCGCGGCCGGAACCGCCTCAAAACGACGCTATAATTTGAGGCTGTTCCCTGATAGCTCAGTCGGTAGAGCGACGGACTGTTAATCCGCAGGTCCCTGGTTCGAGTCCAGGTCGGGGAGCCACCCAACACCCGCACAACGGCCTTCTTGCGAAGGCCGTTGTCGTTTCGGGGCCTTTCATCTTCCGCACGCCATGCAACGCCTGATCACCCTGGGCTTCTGGTGCAGCGTCGCCGGCCTCACCATCGCCTCCCTGGTACCGGTCGAGCTGCTGCCCCCGCAGGCCATGAACATCTGGGACAAGGCCCAGCACGCCCTGGGCTTCGCCTGGTTGGCCCTGCTGGGGCTCTTCGCCTACCCGCGCCAAGCCACGGCAGTGGTCGCAGGGCTCATCCTGTGGGGCGGCCTGATCGAACTCATGCAACTGGCCACCAGCTGGCGCTACGGCGAGTGGATCGACTGGCTGGCCGACACCATCGGCGTGCTGACCGTGTGGCTGGCCTGGCGCCTGCTGCCCGAGCGCCTGAGGGGCCGCGTGTTGTCCGCACGCACTTGATGCCACGGGGGCGCCGCGCACAATAGCGGGAACACGACCGCGCCAACGCCGCCCGCGCCATGACCCAGACGCCCCCCACCCGACCGCTGCCCTGGCTGGAGCCGGGGGAGCCGTTCCCGCCGGTCGAGCAGGCCTGGGGCGCGCACGATCCCGCGCCGGGCCTGCTGGCCGCCGGCGGCGTGCTGGACGTGCCCACGCTGGTGGCCGCGTACTCGCGCGGCATCTTTCCCTGGTACAGCTCGGGCCAGCCCATTCTTTGGTGGAGCACCAATCCGCGCATGGTGCTGTTCCCGCGCGAGTTCCGCCTGCACCGCTCGCTGCGCAAGACGATTCAGAAGCTGCAAGCCGAGCAGCGTCTCGACGTGCGCATCGACCACGACTTCGAGCGGGTGATCCAGGCTTGCGCGCAAACGCCGCGCAACGGCCAAAGCGGCACCTGGATCCTGCCCGCCATGGTGCAGGCCTATGTGCGCCTGCACCGCGCCGGCATGGCCCATTCGGTGGAAACGTGGATCGACGGCGAACTGGTTGGCGGCCTGTACGTGGTCAACGTCGGCGCCATGGTGTTCGGCGAATCCATGTTCAGCCGGCGCAGCGACGCCTCCAAGATCGCCCTGGCGGGCCTGATGGCGCTGTGCCGCCACCATGGCATCACCCTGGTGGACTGCCAGCAGGACACCGCCCACCTGGCCTCGTTGGGCGGACGCCTGATGCCGCGCGAGGACTTCGTGGATCACGTGCGCCTGGCCCTGCTGCAACCCGCGCCCCGCTGGGAATTCAGCCCCGTATACTGGCGCGAGCACTTCCCCATCGGCGACGAACGCGCGTGACGCACCTCAAGGACCTCCCGCTCCAGGCGCTGCAGTTCTACGCCACCGCGCCCTATCCGTGCAGCTACCTGGCCGGCCGCCAGGCGCGCTCCCAGGTGGCCACGCCCAGCCACCTCATCCACAACGACGCGTACTCCGACCTCGTCACGCACGGCTTTCGCCGCAGCGGCATGTTCACCTACCGGCCCTACTGCGACGGCTGCAACGCCTGCGTGCCGCTGCGCGTGCCCGTGGACCGCTTCGAACCCAACCGCAGCCAGCGGCGCAGCCAGCGCCAGCACGGCGGCCTGCTCACCCGGGTGCTCAAGCTGTGCTTCCTGCCCGAGCATTACCAGCTCTACCTGCGCTACCAGAACAGCCGCCACGCGGGCGGCGGCATGGACCACGACAGCGTCGACCAGTACACGCAGTTCCTGCTGCAGAGCCGCGTCAACTCGCGCCTGGTCGAATTCCACGAGCCCGACGCCCAGGGCCGGCCCGCCCGGCTCAAGATGGTGTCCATCATCGACGTGCTCAACGACGGCCTCTCGGCGGTCTATACCTTCTACGAACCCGACGAGCGCTGCAGCTACGGCACGTACAGCGTGCTCTGGCAGATCGAGCAGGCCCGCACGCTCGACCTGCCGCACGTGTACCTCGGCTACTGGATCGCGCAGAGCCCGAAGATGAACTACAAGGCGGGCTTCCGGCCGCATGAGGTGCTCATCGACGGCCGCTGGGTGCCCGCCCACGCCTGAATCGACCCCGGCGCAGGGTCTTTCAAGAATGCTGCGGTGCGGCGATTTCATCTTGTAAGATGGAGTTTGCACATTCGATCATGAGCAAACGATCCGACTCCCCCCCCACCGCGCCCACCGTCCAGGTGCTGGAGCGCATGTTCAACCTGCTGGAGGTACTCGCCTCCCGCGAAGAGGCGGTCTCGCTCAAAGAGATCAGCGAGAAGACCGGACTGCACCCGTCCACGGCGCACCGCATCCTCAATGACCTGACCATCGGCCGCTTCGTCGATCGCCCGGAAGCCGGCAGCTACCGCCTGGGCATGCGTCTGCTGGAACTGGGCAACCTGGTCAAAGCCCGCCTGAGCGTGCGCGACGCGGCCCTGGGGCCCATGCGCGAACTGCACAAGCAGATCCAGCAGCCGGTGAACCTGAGCGTGCGCCAGGGCGACGAGATCATCTACGTGGAGCGTGCCTACAGCGAGCGCTCGGGCATGCAGGTCGTGCGCGCGATCGGCGGGCGGGCGCCCCTGCACCTCACCTCGGTGGGCAAGCTGTTCCTGGCCGATGAGGACCCCACGCGCGTGCGCGCCTACGCCACCCGCACGGGCCTGGCCGGCAACACGCGCAACAGCTTCACGCAACTGCCCGCGCTGGAGCGTGAACTCGCCCAATGCCGCCAGGCCGGCGTGGCGCGGGACAACGAGGAGCTGGAGATGGGCGTGCGCTGCATGGCCGCCGGCATCTACGACGACCAGCGCAAGCTGGTGGCGGGTTTGTCGATCTCGGCGCCGGCCGACCGCATCGACGAGGGCTGGCTGCCCCGGCTGAAGGCCACGGCCGCCGAGATCTCGGCCGCGCTGGGTTATCCGGCCAGCCGCTGACTCGCGGCCCTCGGGGCATCAGCCCTGGGGACGCACCTTGGTGGCGATCATCTGGCCCTGGTGCTCCACCCAGCGGCGCACGCGCTCCGCGTCCTGGATGCGGCCGACCCGGCCACTGGCGTCCAGGAACACCATGATGAGCTGGCGCCCGGCCACGCTGGCCTGCATCACGAGGCAGCGGCCCGCTTCCGAGATGTAGCCGGTCTTCTGCAGGCCGATGTCCCACTCGGGGTTCTTGATCAGCCGGTTGGAGTTGTTGTACTGCAGCGTGCGCCGGCCCACGTCGACCTCGTAGCCGGGTGAGGTGGACAGGTCGCGCAGCATGGGGCGCTCATAGGCCGCCGACACCAGGATGGCCAAGTCGCGGGCGCTGGAGCGGTTCTGGCTCGACAGACCGGTGGGCTCCACGTAGCGCGTATCGTGCATGCCCAGTTCTGCCGCCTTGTCGTTCATGCGCTTCACGAAGGCGTCGAGGCCGCCCGGGAAATGCCGGCCCAAGGCATTGGCCGCGCGGTTCTCGCTCGACATGAGGGCCAGGTGCATGGCCTCGCCGCGGGTGAGTCGGGTGCCCACGGCCAGGCGCGAACGACTGCCCTTGATGGTGTCGATGTCGTCGCGGGTGATGGTGATCGTCTCGTCCATGTCCTGACCCGCCTCGACCACGACCAGCCCCGTCATGAGCTTGGTGAGTGAAGCGATGGGCAGCACGGCCGAATCGTTCTTGGAAAACAGCACCTCGTTGGTCCGCTGATCGACCACCAGGGCGACGCTGGCGTTCAGGTCGAGTTCGTCATCGATGCCATGCAGCCCGAGGCTCTGACCCATCGACAACGCCGGCGGCGTGACGGCGCGCACCGTGTGTCTGACGCGCTGGGCACGGGGTTTGGTCGTCGGCGCAGCCTTGACGAGCTTCACCTTGCGGGAGTCGACGCTCTGCTTGCGCTTGGCGGTGTTGACCTTCTTGACCGAGCGGCTGCTCACCTTCGGTTTGCTGGCCTTCTTGACGGGCGCCTTGGCGCTCTTGCTGGCCTTGGACGAAGAGCCCGAGGCGGCGTGGGCCACACCCCCTTGCCCGAGCACCCCGATCAAAGCCAGCACCATGGCGGCAATGAACGATTTCAGGGCGATCGGACGGAACAACATGACTCAACTCCAGCAAGGGGGACCAGCGCTGGGGCGGAGTATAGGGAGTCACAAAAAAATCAGCAATATCAAAAGCTTGGAAGGGGGTCTTAATTGATCGATGGAAAAAGGCACCGTTTGGCGCCCAGTTTCCTCCGATCGATAAGGAAGTTCTACAAGTCTTTGAAAACTTTGAACTTTATCCCTGTGCCGCCACCCTGTCGGCCTTGCTGTGCAGTTTGTTGAGCGCGCTCAGATAGGCCTTGGCGGACGCTACCACGATGTCCGGGTCCGCCCCCACCCCGTTGACCACACGCCCGCCGTGCTGCAAGCGCACCGTCACCTCGCCCTGGCTCTCGGTGGAGCCACTGGTGATGGCGTTCACCGAGTACAGCAGCAGCTCGGCGCCGCTCTTGACGTGCTGCTCGATGGCCTTGAGAGACGCGTCGACCGGTCCGTTGCCGTCGCTGTCCCCACGCAACTCCTTGCCTTCCACGGTGAACACCACCGACGCATGCGGGCGCTCGCCGGTCTCGCTGCGCTGGGACAGGGACACGAAGCCGTACTGCTCCTTTTCGGTGGTGACACTCTCGTCGCTCACCAGCGCCAGGATGTCCTCGTCGAAGATCTCGGCCTTGCGGTCGGCCAGTTCCTTGAACTTGGCGAAGGCGGTGTTGATTTCCGTCTCGGACTCCATCTCGATGCCGAGTTCCTGCAGGCGCTGCTTGAAGGCGTTGCGGCCCGAGAGTTTGCCCAGCACGATCTTGTTGGCGCTCCAGCCCACGTCCTCGGCGCGCATGATTTCGTAGGTGTCGCGCGCCTTGAGCACACCGTCCTGGTGGATGCCACTGGCGTGTGCGAACGCGTTGGCACCCACCACGGCCTTGTTCGGCTGCACCACGAATCCTGTGGTCTGGCTCACCATGCGGCTGGCGGGCACGATCTGCGTGGTGTCCACCGCGACGTCGAGGCCGAAGTAGTCGCGGCGCGTGCGCACCGCCATCACGATTTCCTCCAGCGAGCAGTTGCCCGCGCGCTCGCCCAGTCCGTTGATGGTGCATTCCACCTGCCGCGCGCCACCGATCTTCACGCCCGCGAGCGAGTTGGCCACGGCCATGCCGAGGTCGTTGTGGCAGTGCACGCTCCAGATCGCCTTGTCGGAGTTGGGGATGCGTTCGCGCAGCGTGCGGATGAACTCGCCATACAGCTCGGGCACCGCGTAGCCCACGGTGTCGGGGATGTTGAGCGTGGTCGCGCCTTCCTTGATCACCGCCTCCAGCACGCGGCAGAGGAAGTCCACGTCGCTGCGGTAGCCGTCCTCCGGGCTGAACTCGATGTCGGCCACCAGGTTGCGCGCGAAGCGCACCGACTGCTTCGCCTGTTCCAGCACCTGCTCGGGGGTCATGCGCAACTTCTTCTCCATGTGCAGGGCACTGGTGGCGATGAAGGTGTGGATGCGCGCGCGGTTCGCGCCTCTCAGGGCTTCCGCAGCGCGCGAGATGTCGCGGTCGTTGGCGCGCGCCAGCGAGCACACCGTGGAATCCTTGATGTGGTCGGCGATGGCCTTGACCGACTCGAAGTCCCCATTGGAGCTGGCCGCGAAACCGGCCTCGATCACGTCGACCTTCAGGCGCTCGAGCTGGCGCGCAATGCGCAGCTTTTCGTCCTTGGTCATGGACGCGCCGGGCGATTGCTCGCCGTCGCGCAGGGTGGTGTCGAAAATGATCAATTGCTCGCTCATGGTGGGGACTCCTTGTTGTAGGCGCGCGCTTCAGGGCGCGACGCGTTCGATCGATTCCTGCGCCTGTGTGGGCGCCACGCGCCGCAAGCCCGACACGATGGCCTTGAAGGACGCGGACACGATGTTGGTGTCGCGCCCCACGCCGAAGACGGTATGGCGCTCGTCCACGCGCAACTCCATGTAAGCCATGGCCTGCGCCTGGGCACCGGCGCCGATGGCGTGCTCATGGTAGTCGAGCACGCGCACCGATCGGCCGGTGGCCGCGTTCAGCGCGTTGACAAAGGCGTCGATGGGACCGTTACCCTCCCCTTGCACGGGCACCACCGCGCCCGCCCAGTCGACGTCGGCCGTCACGCGCACGCTGCCACCGGCCTGCCCGGAGGTGGTGGCGTTGGTGGGCGCCGGGGCGGACAGGGCGTACTCGCGCTCGAACAGTTGCCACAGGTCCTTCGCGGTGAGCTCCTTGCCGTCCAGGTCCATTACGGCCTGCACCGCCTGGCTGAACTCGATCTGCAGGCGGCGAGGCAGCTCCAGCCCGTACTCGGTTTCGAGCAGGTAGGCGATGCCGCCCTTGCCCGACTGGCTGTTCACGCGGATCACCGCCTCGTAGCTGCGGCCCACGTCCTTCGGGTCGATGGGCAGGTAGGGCATGTTCCAGATCTCGCCGTCCTTGCGCGCTGCGAAGGCCTTCTTGATCGCGTCCTGGTGCGAGCCCGAGAACGAGGTGTAGACCAGGTCGCCCACATAGGGATGGCGCGGGTGCACGGGCAACTGATTGCAGTGCTCCACGGTGCGGCGGATCTCGTCGATGTCGGAGAAATCCAGCCCGGGCCCCACGCCCTGCGTGTAGAGGTTGAGCGCGACGTTGACGATGTCCAGGTTGCCGGTGCGCTCGCCGTTGCCGAAGAGGCAGCCTTCGAGGCGATCGGCACCCGCCATGAGCGCGAACTCACCCGCCGCGGTGCCGGTGCCCCTGTCGTTGTGCGGGTGCACCGACAGCACGATGGATTCGCGCCGAGCGAGGTGGCGGTGCATCCACTCGATCATGTCGGCGAAGATGTTCGGTGTGCTGTGCTCCACGGTGGAGGGCAAGTTGACGATGCACTTGCGCTCGGGCGTGGGCGCCCAGACCGCGGTGACCGCGTCGACCACGCGCTTGGAAAACGCGAGCTCGGTGCCCGAGAACATCTCGGGCGAGTACTGGAAGGTCCAGCGCGTGTCGGGCTGCTCGGCCGCCAGGCGCTCGAACAGGCGCGCGTTCTCCACGGCCAGCTCGACGATCGCATCCTCGTCCATGCCCAGCACCACCCGACGCATGATGGGCGCGGTGGCGTTGTAGAGGTGCACGATGGCGCTGCGCGCGCCGCGCAGCGACTCGAAGGTGCGGCGGATCAGGGGCTCGCGGGCCTGGGTGAGCACCTGGATCGTCACGTCCTCGGGGATCAGGTCCTCGTCGATGAGGCGGCGCACGAAGTCGAACTCGGTCTGCGAGGCCGAGGGGAAGCCCACCTCGATCTCCTTGAAGCCGATCTTCACGAGCTGATGGAACATGCGCAGCTTGCGCTCCGGGTCCATGGGCTCGATCAGCGCCTGGTTGCCGTCGCGCAGGTCGACGCTGCACCAGATCGGGGCCCGGCGAATGACGGCGTCAGGCCAGGTCCGGTCCCTGAGGCCGACGGGCCGGAAGGCGGCGTACTTGCTAGCAGCTTGCTTCAGCATGGTGTGGACTCTCTCGTATCGACAGAACCCGCAGCCCCAAAAACACAAACGGCCCGCTGCGGGTGCAAACGGGCCGTTGGTGTGAGTCGCTCGCGCGCTACCGCATCTGCCCGTGACGGACACCCAGTAGTAGCAGCGAAGCGGCTTGGGAAAACATGCGTGGCAATGTATCACAAAGCCCGCGAAAGCCCATGGCGCGGGACGGCGTGCCGCTCAGTCGTCGTGCAGGCCGCGCTCGTCGGGCTCGTCGGTGGAGGTGCTGATCACGCTGGTTGGCCGGCCCTTGGACTTGCGCCACAGGTACACACCGTAGCCGGAGAGGCCGTAGAGCACGAAGAGGAAAAACAGCACCGTGGGCGGATGGATATTGATCACCGCGATGCCCAGCGCCACCAGCACCAGCGCCGCAAAGGGCACGCTCTTCTTCAGGCTCAGGTCCTTGAAGCTGTAGAACGGCACGTTGGTGACCATGGTCAGGCCGGTGTACAGCGTGATCACGAACATGACCCAGCTCACGTCCTGCGGCGCCACGCCGGTTTCCTGCATGAGCCAGATGAAGCCGGCCACCAGCGCCGCCGCCGCCGGCGACGGCAGGCCCTGGAAGTAACGCTTGTCGACCACACCGGTGTTCACGTTGAAGCGCGCCAGGCGCAGTGCGGCGCAGGCGCAGTACACGAAGGCCGCGATCCAGCCCCAGCGACCCAGGTCGCGCAGGCTCCACTCATAGGCGATGAGCGCGGGCGCCGCGCCGAAGGACACCATGTCGGAGAGCGAATCCATCTGCTCGCCGAAGGCGCTCTGCGTATTGGTGAGACGGGCCACCCGCCCATCGAGGCTGTCAAGCACCATGGCCACGAAGATGCCCACGGTGGCGAGGTCGTATCGGCCGTTCATGGCCATGACGACCGCGTAGAAGCCGCCGAACAGCGCGGCCAGCGTGATCATGTTGGGCAGGAAGTAGATGCCCTTGGGGCGGCGGCGCACCTCGCCCAGTTGTTCCACCTCGGTTTCGTGTCCGTCGTGCATGGCGTGTTCTTATGGAAATGTCGTCGGCCCGGAAGCTCTGAAGTGTACGTGCCGGGGCCCAAATGAGAAGGGCCCGGGCCGCGCATGGCGACCCGGGCCCGGGAGCGGCAATTGCCGCGCCTGACTGGACGATCAGTTGCGGCTCTGATCCACCAGCTTGTTCTTGGCGATCCAGGGCATCATGGCGCGAAGCT
>NZ_WVZN01000005.1:0-182 GCF_011772445.1 Hydrogenophaga sp.
GCGAATGGGGCCTGCGCCCGGACACCCACACCATCGACCCCAGTAGCGGGCTGGCCGGCCATGGAAGACCGGACTTCCCTTCGCTCAGCGATTAAATGGAATCTGACCCCAATAAGCGGGGCCCGGATTCCTCGTGGCGCGCTCGGGCGTCACTCTCGACGGATGGTGGGGTTCGCGGGCGC
>NZ_WVZN01000005.1:231-253569 GCF_011772445.1 Hydrogenophaga sp.
GAACTTCACGATCGCCTCCCAGGCGACCTTCGGATCGTCCACGTACTGGAAGAGATCGAGGTCCTCGGGCGAGATCGTGCCTTCCTCCACCAGCACCTCCAGGTTGATCAGGCGCTTCCAGTAGTCGCTGCCGTACAGCAGGATCGGCACCGGCTTGGACTTCTTGCACTGCACCAGCGTGATCACCTCGAACAGCTCGTCGAGCGTGCCGAAGCCGCCCGGAAAGGCCACCAAGGCCTTCGCGCGCATCAGGAAGTGCATCTTGCGCAGCGCGAAGTAGTGGAACTGGAAGCACAGCTGCGGGGTGATGTACGGATTGGCCGATTGCTCGTGCGGCAGCGCGATGTTGAGGCCCACGTTGAGCGCACCCTCGTCGTGCGCGCCCCGGCTCGCCGCTTCCATGATGCCCGGGCCACCGCCGGTGCAGATGAACAGCTTGTCGCTCTCGGGGCAGTGCGCGCTGTACTGCGCCACGATGCGGCCGAACTCGCGCGCGCGGTCGTAGTAGTGGGCGTTGCGCACCAGCGCGCGCGCCTTGGCAATGGCGCGCGGCTCGCCCGCGGCCTCGGCCGCGCGCAGGCCGGCCTCGGCCTCGCTCTGCTCGCGAAAGCGCGCGCTGCCGAACACCACGATGGTGTTCTCGATGCCCAGTTGCAGCTGGGCCAGGTCGGGCTTGAGCAGCTCCAGCTGCATGCGGATGCCGCGCGTCTCGCGTCGCAGCAGGAACTCGGGGTCGGCGAAGGCCAGGCGGTAGGCGTCGGCCAGCAGCGGGTTGCCACTGTCCGAATGGGCCTGCAGTTCGGCCCAGGCGTCGGCCAGGCGGCGTTCGGTGATGTCGTGATCGGCTTCGGTGGTGTTGGCTTCGGGCATGTCGTTCACTTTCGGGTCACAGGCCGAGGGCCAGCGCCAGTGGCACGAAGACCACCGCCAGCGCGTTGCCCACCATGATGGAGGCGGCCACGGTCTCGGGTTCCTGATGGTATCGGTCGGCCAGCATGAACTGGATGACGGCGGGTGGCAATGCCGCGAACAGCAGCAACTGGCTGCGCGCCGCGCCCTCCAGGCCCATGGCCCAGGCCAGCGGAAGGCCGATGGCCAGGCCGATCAGGGGCCGCGCCAGCGCACCCAGCAGACCGAGTGTCATGCCCTGGCGCGTCAAGGCCGTCAGGCGCACGCCCAGCGCGAACAGCATCATGGGGAGCAGGGCATCGCCCAGGAGCTTCAGGCCCGACAGCACCGCGGGCGGTGGGCGCAGGTCGCTGAAGGCGCTGAGAAAACCCAGCAGGGTGCCGATCATCAAGGGGCTGCGCAGCAGGTCGCGCGTGCGCGCCGCGGCGCTGGTGATGCGCGCGCCCAGCGAGAAATGCAGCAGGTTGCTCACCGAGAACAGCGCCACCGCCGCGCCGAACTCCGCCGGCCCGAAGGCCAGCAAGGCCAGGGGCAGGCCCATGTTGCCGCAGTTGTTGAACATGACCACCGGCACCAGGGTGCGCGGCTGCGCGCCGAACGCCTTGGCCAGTGGCCAGGCCAGCAGCCCGCTGGCCAGGATGATCACCGTGCCGCCGATGAGCAGGGGCACGTGCTCGCCGATGGCGAAGTCGCGCGAGGCCAGAGCGGAATACACCAGCAGCGGCGCCAGCACGTCGAGCGCGATGCGGTTGAAGCTGTTCAGTTCGGTGGAACGCCGGCGCGCGTAGCCGTAGCCGATGGCCACGATCAGGAAGACCGGGATGATGATGTCGGCGATGCGGGCAATCAGGTCCATGGCGCGTGGGCGTGGCGTTCAAAGCAGAAGGGCTCCGTGTGGAGCCCTTCGTGTCTTGCGACGGTGATGCGGTCGATCAGACGCGCTTGCGGTACTCGCCCGTGCGCGTGTCGATCTCGATGCGGTCGCCCTGGCTCACGAACAGCGGCACGGGGATCTCGAAACCGGTGGCGATCTTGGCCGGCTTGAGCACCTTGCCCGAGGTGTCGCCCTTGACGGCGGGTTCCGTCCAGGTGATCTCGCGCTCGACGCTGGTGGGCAGTTCCACCGAGATGGCCTTGTCGTCGTAGAACACCACCTCGACGGCCATGCCGTCTTCCAGGTAGTTCAGGGCATCGCCCATGTTCTCGGCTTCCACCTCGTACTGGTTGAAGTCGGCGTCCATGAAGACGTACATGGGGTCGGCGAAGTAGGAGTAGGTGCACTCCTTGTGGTCGAGGATGACCTGGTCCATCTTGTCGTCGGCCTTGAAGACGACTTCGGTGCCGATGTTGCCGAGCAGGCCCTTGAGCTTCATGCGCACGGTGGCGGCGCCGCGGCCACCACGGGCGTACTCGGTGCGCAGGACGATCATCGGGTCCTTGCCGTGCATGATGACGTTGCCGGCGCGGATTTCTTGGGCGATTTTCATGAGGGAGTTCCGTTGAAGGGATCGCCCGGCGGTTCGGGCGAAGGGCCGGCATCTGCGGTGGATGGACCTGGCCCGGGTTGCGGGTTTGTCGCGAAACCCGGCATTTTACCGTTTTCGCCCCACCGCCTGGCTCAGCTGCGTCGCCAGATCGGGCTGGACCAGCAGCCGCTGCCGTGCGGCCTGCACGGTCTCGCGCCAGCCGTCCACCACGTCCCACCCCGGCCAGGCCGGGGCGCGCGGCGCTGGCGGCGAACCCGGCAGGCCGTTCCAGTGGTGGTGGAAGGCGCGCAGGCTGGCCGGGGCGTCCAGCCAGTCCAGGAAGGCCCGCAGCTTGGCGTGGTGGGCGTCGTCGTGCTGGGGGTAGATCTGCCAGACGAAGGGCTGGCCGGCCCACAGGGCGCGCACCAGCGAGTCCTCTCCGCGCACGAGGTTGAGGTCGGCGCTCCAGAGCAGTTCGTCAAAGCCGCGCTGGTCCAGCCAGGGCAGGGCGTGGCGCGAGGCGCCCGGCGCCAGCGGCAGGCCCTGCGCGGCGCTGGCCGATCGGCCCGGTGTGACCAGCCAGTGCGCCTCGGCCTCGGCCATCACGGCCGCCAGGCTGGGTGGCTCGTAGCCAAAGAGCACGATGCGCCGGCCATCGGTGGGCAGGCCGTGGGCGACCAACCAGGCCGTCCGGTCGAACGCGGCCTGCTTCGCGGCCAGCTCGTCCTCGCGCAGCAGCCCGCCGGTGCGCTCGGTGAAGCCGGGGTAGAAGAAGCGCTTGGTGAGGCCCTTGCCCGGCCCGCTCATCACGGGCGAGGGCAGGCCGTGGCAGCGCTCCACCCAGGCCTCGGCGCTCAGGTACTCCAGGTTGATCCAGGCCGGCTCGCCGGTGCGCGCCGCGACGAAGGCCTCGGGCGGCTCGCAGCCGAAGGCCTCGATCCAGACCTCGCCCGGCACCACGCCTTGCAGGTTGAAGGGCTCGCGCCAGGGCAGCACGCTCACGCCGGGCGCGCTCTCGGGCGCCATCCAGGCCAGCGGCGCGGGGTCGTCGATCCACAGGCGCACGGCCTGGCCGCGCGCGCCGAGCTGCGCGGCCAGTCGCCAGCAGACGCCGATGTCGCCGTAGTTGTCGATCACGCGGCAGAAGATGTCCCAGGTGCGGGGCTCGCTCATGCGGCCGATCATGCCCGCTTCCATGGTCGGCCCGGTCGGCCTTGAAAAACTGATTTCCGCGTGCCGGGTTGTCGCTGGGGGTGGTGCTTGGACACACTCGGCGCGCTCGACAAACCACAAGAGGAGACAAGCGCGTGAGCCAATCACTGGGATGGATCGGCCTGGGCCGCATGGGCGAGGCCATGGTCAGGAAACTGCTGCAGGCCGGACACGGCGTGAAGGTCTGGAACCGCACGCGCAGCAAAGCCGAGCCGCTGGCCGGGTACGGTGCGCAGGTGGTCGAGAGCAAGCTCGACCTGGCAGCCTGCGACACCATCTTCACCATGGTCTCCACCACCGACGACCTCAAGCAGGTGCTGTTCGGCGACGGCGGCGTGATGACGGGGGCGACGAAGCCGAAGACGGTGATCGACAGCTCCTCCATCTCGCAGGAGGGCTCGGCAGAGATCCGCGGGACGCTGGAAGGCATGGGCGTGGCCTACCTCTGCGCGCCTGTCTCGGGCAACGCCAAGGTGGCCAAGGCCGGCAAGCTGCTGGTGGTGGCCTCGGGGCCGAAGGCGCTGTTCGACGCGAACGAGACGTACCTGGCGGCGATGTCGCGCAAGGCCATGTGGGTGGGCGAGGGCGAGCTCGCCCGGGTCTGGAAGATCGCGCACAACACCATGTTCGGCGTGATCATCCAGAGCCTGTGCGAAATCACCGTGCTGGCGGAGAAGGCCGGCATCCCGCGCCACGTGTTCCTGGAAAGCATCAACGACTCGGTGCTGGGCAGCATGTACACGCGCTACAAGACGCCAGTGCTCACGAAGCTCAGCTTCGATCAGGTCACCTTCACGCCCAAGCTGCTGCTCAAGGACATGGACCTCGGCCTGGGCGCGGGCAAGGCGCACGGCGTGCCCATGCCCTCGGCGGCGGCCACGCGCGAGAGCATCGCGCGCCTGGTGGGACGCGGCCACGACGACGTGGACTTCGCCATCCTGCTGCAGGAAACCGCGAACGACGCCGGCCTGACGATCGCGCCACTGAACGTGGACGTGAGCGACGGCCTGTCGAGCTGAACGATGGCGCAGCGCACCCTCATCCGCGGCGCGTCCATCGTCACCATGGACGCGCAGGGCGACCTGCCCGTGGGCGACCTGCTGGTGTCGGGCGACACCATCGAGGCCATCTCGCCGCACCTGCCGGTGGACGAGGCGCAGGTGATCGACGCCAGCGGCTGCATCCTGGTGCCGGGCTTCGTCAACGCCCACATGCACACCTGGCAGACCGCGCTGCGCGGCGTGGCCGCCAACTGGACGCTGCTGCAGTACTTCAAGAACATGCACGCGGGCCTGGCCACGGTGTTCACGCCCGATGACCTGCGCATCGCCACGCTGGTGGGCGCGCTCAACCAGCTCAACTGCGGCACCACCACGCTGGTGGACTGGTGCCACAACAACCCCACGCCCGCGCACAACGACGCGGCGGTGGACGCGCTGCTGGCCTCGGGCATCCGCGCGGGCTTCTTCCACGGCACGCCCAAGCCCGACCCCAAGCCCGGCCAGACGCCGTTCTGGGAGGTGCCGCACCCGCGCGCCGAGGTGGAGCGCCTGCTCAAGGCCCACCAGGGAAAGCCGCTGCTGGAGATCCACGCCGCCGTGCTGGGCCCGCACTACAGCACGCTGGACGTGGCGGTGCACGACTTCCGCATGGCCAAGGAGCTGGGCCTCATCGCCTCGCTGCACCAGGGCGGCGGGCCGGCGCGCACGCCCGACGGTTGGGAGCGACTGGAGGAACTGGGCCTGCTCGGCGAGCAGATCAACATCGTGCACGGCCACGCGCTCAGCGACGAGCAGCTCCAGCGCTTCTGCGAGCTCGGCATGAGCTTCTCGGCCGCGGCCGAGAGCGAGATGTCGCAGGGCCACGGCCACCCGCTCACTGGCCGCCTGCGCGCGCTGGGCCGCGCGCCCTCGCTGGGTGTGGACCTGGAGAGCGTGATGGGCGGCGACATGATCAGCCAGGCGCGCATCGCCCTGGGCATCCAGCGCAGCCTGGACAACGTGGCCCACCGCGCCGCGCACGGCACCATTCCCGACACCTCCACCATCACCACGCGAGAGGCCCTGGGCTGGATCACCGTGGAGGGCGCGCGCATGCTGCGCCAGCTGCACCGCATCGGCACGCTGGCGCCCGGCAAGCAGGCCGACCTGGTGCTGATCCGCGCCGACGAACTGAACATGCAGCCCGTGCACGACCCGGTGAGCGCGGTGGTGTTCCAGGCCACGCTGGCCAACATCGATTCGGTCATGGTTGCGGGCCAGTGGCGCAAGCGGGCGGGGCGCCTCGTCGGCGTGGACCTGCCGCCCTTGCTCGCCGCCCTGCGCGCCTCCGGCGAAAAGATCACGCGCGCCATGGGCATCGGCGCATCGAATGGAGCGATTGCATGAAGGTTCACGTCATCGGCGTAGGCAAGATGGGTCTGCCCATGGCACGCCACTTGCTCGCCGCGGGGCACAGCGTCTCGGTGGAAGACCCCTCGGCCGAGCGCCTGGCCCTGGCCCGCGAGGCCGGGCTTGGCGTGGCCGACGGCCTCGCGGTGGCCGAGGTCGTCGTCTCCTCGCTGCCGCACGATGGCGCGCTGCTCGCGGTGAGCGAGCGCGTGGCCGCGCACGCCGGGAAAGAGGGGCGGGGCGTTGCCTGGGTGGACACCAGCACGGTGTCGCCCGAGGCCTCGGCGCGCGCGGCCGAGGCTTGCGCGCGCGCGGGTCTGCAGAGCCTGCGCTGTACCGTCTCCGGCAACAACCACATGGCCGAGGCGGCTCAGCTCACGGTGATGGCCTCGGGCCCCAAGGCCCTGCACGAGCGCCTGCTGCCCCTGCTGCGCTGCTGGGGCCCCACGCAGTTCTGGTTGGGCGAAGCGGAAGAGGCGCGGCTGATGAAGCTGGTGGTCAACCTCATGATCGCGCAGACCAGCGCCATGCTGGCCGAGGCGCTGAGCCTGGGGCAGAAAGGCGGCCTGGCCTGGGCCGACATGTGGAACGTGATCGGCGCCAGCGCCGTGGCCTCGCCCATCGTCAAGGCCAAGAGCGTGCAGCTCTCGCAGCGCGACTACACGCCCACCTTCACCGTCGGCCAGATGAACAAGGACATCGACCTCATCCTCGGCGAAGGCGCGCGCTTGCGGGTACCGTTGACGCAGACGGCGGCCACGCGCCAGCTCATGTCGGCCGCACAGGCGCAGGGCGATGAAGCGCTGGACTACGCGGCCATCATTCGCGTGATGCAGCGCGCCGCCGGCCTGCCCGCCGATTGAAGAAGGAAAGCCACCGCATGCGATCGTTCGTTTATCAGGGCCTGCCCAGCCGCGTGGTGTTCGGCGCGGGGGCGCTGGCGCAACTGCCGCAGGCCATCCAGGCCATGGGCGCGCAGCGCGCGCTGGTGCTGTGCACGCCCGAGCAGCGCGCCAGCGCCGAGCGCGTGTCGCACCTGCTGGGCGAGCGCGCCGCCGGCATCTTCGACCGCGCGGTGATGCACGTGCCGATCGAGACCGCGCGCGAGGCGCGCGAGCTGGCGCGTCAACTGGGCGCCGACTGCGCCGTGGCCATCGGCGGCGGCTCCACCACCGGCCTGGGCAAGGCCATCGCGCTCGACTCGGGCCTGCCCATCCTGGCCATTCCCACCACCTACGCGGGTTCGGAGATGACGCCGATCTACGGCATCACCGAGGCCGGCCTGAAGAAGACCGGCAAAGACCTGAAGGTGCTGCCCCGCAGCGTGATCTACGACCCCGAACTCACGTTGAGCCTGCCCGTCGGCCTGAGCGTGACCAGCGGCATCAACGCCATCGCGCACGCGGCTGAAGGCCTTTACTCGGTGGAGGGCAACCCGGTGATCGATCTGATGGCGGAAGAGGGCATCGCCGCCATCGGCCGCGCGCTGCCGCGCATCGTCGCCGACGCGAAAGACATCGAGGCGCGCGGCGACGCGCTCTATGGCGCCTGGTTGTGCGGCATCGTGCTCGGCTCGGTGGGCATGGCGCTGCACCACAAGCTGTGCCACACCCTGGGTGGCAGCTTCAACCTGCCGCACGCCGAGACGCACACGGTGGTGCTGCCGCACGCGCTGGCCTACAACGCCGCCGCCGCGCCGCAGGCCATGCGGCGCATCGCACGCGCGCTGGGTCGCGACGACGGCCAGGCCGCGCAGGCGGTGTTCGACCTGGCGAAGGCCAACGGCGCGCCGGTGGCGCTGCGCGACATCGGCATGAAGGCGGAGGACCTGGACAAGGCCTGCGAGATCGCCTTGCAGAACCAGTACCCCAACCCGCGACCGCTGGAGGCCGGGGCGATCCGCGCGCTGCTGCAGGCGGCGTGGGAAGGCGCGCGGCCTTCCTGACGCTGGGCTGAAGGCCCGCGCCTTTCACGCCACCACCTCGCGAAGATCGGGCGCCAGGGCGCTCTGTTCCGCGAATGTCCCCCGGACCGGCTGCGCCGGTCCTCCTCCTTTATTTCGCTACACAGAGCGCCCTGTCGCCCGATCCTGAGGCGCCTCGGCATGCGACTGCCGTTGGTGCGCCTGCCTCTCCGCTGCCCGAGGACGCTGGGTGGCCGACGCAGCGAAATAAAGGAGGAGCCAAGGGCACGGCCCTTGGCGGGGGACATTCGCGGAGTCGGCCACCCAGTGGCCTCGGGCCACCAACCACGCACGTGAGAAGCCCGGCCCGCCCCCAAAGGCAGCAGCACCACGACCACAAGCAGCCCCGAATCACTGCCAAATCAAACAGCCGACAAGACCCCGTCACGTACACTCGACCCCTGCTTTTTCGGGGCCCACCACCATGTTCGGCATCGCGGATTACGACGCTTTTGTCGTCGCCATCGTTGTTTTCCTCGCCATTCCCGGCCCGGGCAACCTGGCCCTGATCACCTCCACCGGCAAAGGCGGCGTGCGTGGCGGATTGGCGGCCACCATGGGGGTCATTGCCGGTGACCAGGTCCTGATGTGGGCCGCCGTGGCGGGTGTGGCCGCGCTCCTGGCCGCCACGCCCGCCCTGTTCAGCGCCGTCCAGTGGATCGGCGCCGCCTACCTCGCCTGGCTCGGCTGGAAGATGCTCACCGCCAAGCCCGGCGATGCACCCGTCCTCACCATCCGCCCTCGCCAGTACTTCCAGCAGGCCGCGGCCATCACCTTGCTCAATCCCAAGGCCATCGTGTTCTACATGGCCTTCTTCCCGCTCTTCGTCGATCCCGCCCGCCACCAGGGTCTGGTCACCTTCGGCGCCATGGCCGCCACCATCGCCGCGCTCACCTTCGCCTATGGCCTGGGCATGACCTTGATCGTCCATTTCCTGGCCGAGCGCTTGCGCGCCAACCCCCGCATCGGCCGCACGCTCGAGAAGATCGCCGGGGTCTTCCTCATCGGCTTCGGCGTCAAGCTGGCGCTTTCCAAATGACGCAACTTCAATCGCAAACACTGAGCGCCGCTGGGCCGCCCCAAGGCGCGAACGCCCCCTCGGGGCTGAGCCCCGCGGCTCCCGGCCTGCCTGCGCAGGCCGGGACGGGCGAAGAGGCGCTGACTCCGGCAGCGCCGCGGCCTGCAAGGCCTTGCGACCCGCGCAGCGGCGGAGCGTGGGGGCTCAACTGATGGCGAAGATCTTTTGCGTGGCCAACCAGAAGGGCGGCGTCGGCAAGACCACCACCACCGTCAACCTGGCCGCTGGCCTGGCCAAGGTCGGCCAGCGCGTGCTGATGGTGGACCTGGACCCCCAGGGCAATGCCACCATGGGCTCCGGCGTGGACAAGCGGGCCATGCAACTCTCGGTCTACGACGTGCTGCTCGAGTCCGCCTCCGTGGCCGAAGCGGCCATCTTTTCCGAGAAGTGCGGCTACCACGTGCTCGGCGCCAACCGCGAACTGGCGGGCGCCGAGGTGGAACTGGTGGAGGTGGAGCGCCGCGAGCGCCGGCTCAAGCAGGCCCTGGCCGGGGTGGCCGAGCAGTACGACTTCGTGCTGATCGACTGCCCGCCCTCGCTGAGCATGCTCACCCTCAACGGCCTGTGCTCGGCCCACGGCGTGATCGTGCCCATGCAGTGCGAGTACTTCGCCCTCGAGGGCCTGACCGATCTGGTCAACACCATCAAGCAGGTACACGCCAACCTCAACAAGGACCTGCAGATCATCGGCCTGCTGCGCGTCATGTTCGACCCGCGCATCACCCTGCAGCAACAGGTGAGCGACCAACTCAAGGCCCACTTCGGCGACAAGGTGTTCGACACGGTGATCCCGCGCAACGTGCGCCTGGCCGAGGCGCCCAGCTATGGCCTGCCCGGCGTGGTGTTCGACCCGGCTGCCCGCGGCAGCCAGGCCTTCATCGCCTTCGCCGAGGAGATGGTCGAGCGCATTCGCAAGATGTGAGGAGGGGTGTTCCACGTGAAACCGCAGAACGTACTGGTCCTGCCCGGCTGGCAGAGCAGTGGGCCCGAACACTGGCAGAGCCGCTGGGAGGCGCGCTTCGGCTACCGCCGCGTGGAGCAGCACGACTGGATGCACCCGCAGCGCGGCGACTGGATGGCCCGGCTCGAAGATGTGGTCCTGGGCTCGGATGGCCCCGTGCTGCTGGTGGCGCACAGCCTGGGTTGCATCCTGACGGCGGCGTGGGCTGCGCATTCGAAGAACACCGACCGCGTGGCGGGCGCGCTGCTGGTGGCGCCGGGCGATTCGGAGCGCGACGACTTGCGCGATCAACTGCCGAGCTGGTCGCCGATCGTGCGCCAGCGGCTGCCGTTCCCCGCCCACCTGATCGGCAGCCGCAATGACCCGTACTGCAGCTTCGAGCGTGCCCGGGGCTTCGCCGCCGACTGGGGTGCCCGCTTCACCGACCTTGGCCCGGCCGGTCACATCAACGCCGATTCGGGGCTGGGCGACTGGCCGCAGGGCCAGGCCTGGCTGGACAAACTCAAGGCAGATGCCTAAGCTGGGCAGGGGTAGTCAAACTTGACTACCTGCTCAACCTCAGGAGCCACCATGCGCGCGACCGTCGCCACCAGCCTCAAACTGCCCGTCGAACTCAAGGCCGCCATCGATGAAGATGCGCAGCGGCAGGGCCTTTCCACGCACGCCTACATGATCAAGACCCTGGCCGACGCGGCCGAGCGCTCCCGCTTGCGCGAGCAGTTCACGCAGGACGCCCTGGCGGCTGAGCGCAAGATGTTGGCCAGTGGGGGCTACGACCTGGCCGATGTCAAAACCTACTTCGAAGCGCGTGCCCGGGGCGAACAGCCCGAACGTCCGCCGCTGCGGCCTGTGCCCCGTTGATGGCGCCCATTGCCGTACAGCTGGCCGAAGGTGACTGGCTCGACCTTGAGGAACTGGTGGCTTTCCTGCTCACGCGGGAAGACCCGGCCGCGCCCGAGCTGATGGCCTTCGTGCTGGATGGACTGCATGTGCTGACCCACCAACCCGGTGTGGGCAGGCCAGCGGGCGAAGGTCTGCGCGAACTGATCTTGCACCGGGGCAAAAGCGGCTATCTGGTCAAGTACCGCTACCTGCCCCACTTGGCGGCTGTGCGTGTTCTGCGCATCCGTCACCAGCGCCAATCCGGCTATACCGAAAGAGACATCTGACATGGTCACCAAAAAACCCAAGGGCCTCGGTCGCGGCCTCGAAGCGCTGCTCGGCCCCAAGGTGGAGGACAAGCCCGCCGCCACCGAAGCCGCGCCCGCCGGCGCGCCGTCCACGCTGCCGCTGGACCAGCTGGTGCCAGGCCAGTACCAGCCCCGCACCCGCATGGACGAGGGCGCGCTGTACGAACTGGCCGAGAGCATCAAGGCCCAGGGCATCATGCAGCCGATCCTCGTGCGCCGGCTCACCAGCGGCCCCGACGCCGGCAAGCACGAGATCATCGCGGGCGAGCGGCGCTTTCGCGCCTCTCGGCTGGCGGGCCTGAACGAGGTGCCCGTACTGGTGCGCGAGGTGCCCGACGAGTCCGCCGCCGCCATGGCGCTGATCGAGAACATCCAGCGCGAGGACCTGAACCCGTTGGAAGAGGCCCATGGCCTGCAACGCCTGGTGAAAGAGTTTGGGCTCACTCACGAACAGGCGGCCCAGGCGGTGGGGCGCTCGCGCAGCGCCGCCAGCAACCTGCTGCGTCTGCTGCAATTGGCCGAGCCGGTGCAGACCATGCTCATGGCCGGCGACATCGACATGGGGCACGCGCGCGCCCTGTTGCCGCTGGACAAGGCCACGCAGATCACCGCGGCCAATCAGGTCGCGACGAAGAAACTGTCGGTGCGCGAGGCCGAAAACCTGGTGAAGAAGCTCGCCGCCGAGTTCACCCTGGCGCCGCAGAAGCCGCGCAAGGAAAAGTCACGCGACATCCGCCGCGTGGAAGAAGAACTGGCCGACCTGCTGACCGCCGAAGTCGAGGTGCGCGTGAAGAAGCGCGTGAAGCGCCACGGCCGGGTGGAGGAGATGGGCGAACTGGCGATCCAGTTCGGCTCGCTGGACGCGCTCAATGGCTTGATCGAGCGCCTGCGCGCCGCCTAGCCATCACCCCCCGCCGCGCTGCGCGCTTACACCGAAAAGATCTTCCCCGGGTTCAGGATGTTGTCCGGGTCCAGCGCGCGCTTGAGCGTGCGCATCATGTCCACCGCGCCGGCGCCGGCCTCGTCGAGCAGGAAGCCCATCTTGTGCAGGCCCACGCCGTGCTCGCCGGTGCAGGTGCCTTCCAGCTTGAGCGCGCGCGTCACGAGCTTGACGTTGAGGTCCTCGGCCACGCGGCGCTCCTCGGCGTTGTCCGGGTCGATCAGGTAGCCGAAGTGGAAGTTGCCGTCGCCCACGTGGCCGACGAGGAAGTAGGGCAGGCCGCTGGCGTCTGCCTCGGCCACGGAGTCGAGCAGGCAGTCGGCCAGGCGGCTGATGGGCACGCAGGTGTCCGTGCTCACCGCGCGGCAGCCGGGCTTGGTCTGGATGGCGGCGAAGTAGGCGTTGTGCCGCGCGGTCCACAGGCGCGTGCGCTCCTCGGGCGTCACCGCCCACTCGAAGGCCTTGCCTTCGAACTCGCTGGCGATTTCCTGCACCGTCTCGGCCTGCTCCTTCACGCTCGCGGGCGAGCCGTGGAACTCCATCAGCAGCATGTGCTCCTCGCGCAGGCCCAGCTTGCTGTGCGCGTTGACCATGCGCACGGTGTTGGCGTCGATCAGTTCGCAGCGCGCGATCGGCACGCCGAGCTGGATGACCTGGATGACGGTGCGCACCGCGGCCTCGATGGTGGGGAAGGAGCAGATCGCCGCCGAGATCGCCTCGGGCAGCGGATAGAGCTTGAGCGTGACCTCCGTGATCACGCCCAGCGTGCCCTCGCTGCCCACCATCAGGCGCGTGAGGTCGTAGCCGGCGCTGCTCTTCTTGGCGCGGGTGCCGGTGCGGATCACCTCGCCCTTGGCATTGACGACCTCGAGCGCCAGCACGTTCTCGCGCATGGTGCCGTAGCGCACGGCATTGGTGCCGCTGGCGCGGGTCGCCGTCATGCCGCCGATGGAGGCGTCGGCGCCGGGGTCGATGGGGAAGAACAGGCCCTCGCTCTTCACCGCCTCGTTCACGGCCTTGCGCGTCACGCCGGGCTGCACGGTCACGGTCAGGTCTTCGGCGTTGATGGCCAGCACCTGGTTCATGCGGCTGACGTCGATGCTGATGCCGCCCCGTACCGCCAGCAGGTGGCCCTCGAGCGAGGAGCCCACGCCGAAGGGGATGACCGGCACCTTGTGTTGCGCGCACAGGGCCACGGCATCGGCCACGTCGCGCGTGCTTTCGGCGAACACCACGGCTGCCGGGGGCGGCACGGTGACGAAGGCGGACTCGTCACGCCCGTGCTGCTCGCGCACCGCCAGGGCGGTGGAGCACTGGGCGCCGAAACGCTGCTGCAGCTCGGCCAGGAAGGCCTGGGACACCTCGCGCTGCTCGACCGTGGGCAGCAGGTGGGCGACTTGGGTGGGGGCGTTCATGGGCGGTCTCCGGCGCGGTGTTCTGAGCCGCGCAGTGTACGCCCGGGGGGTGTTCAGCGGCGGGGGCCCCGGGCCGTGGGACCGGTCAGCGCGCCCTGCCCGGAGGGCATGGACAGGCTGCTGGGCGTGGCGCCCTGGCGGGGCTTCTGCAGGAACGGGCCGGTGGACGCGGCACCGGCGATGACGAGGGTCCAGGCGGCGAGCAATTGCACGCTGCGCGCTTCGAAGCGCTGGGACAGGGCTTGGGTCTTTCGGGGCAGGCTCATTCAGTCTCCATTGCGCCCCCAGGTGCGGGCGATGGGGGCGATTGCAACGTCTCCATGTGACAGGACCAAGTGTTTTTGCGCGCCGTTGCGGGCTTGACCACCGCTTGACGAGGGTGACATGCGGTTACACGCGGTCGGTGGCGCACAATGCGCGACCGACCACGAGGAAGACCGACCGCCCATGGGCAACCGACTCACCCAGATCGCCACCCGCACCGGTGACGCCGGCACCACCGGCCTCGGCGACAACACCCGCGTGTCCAAGAGCCACCTGCGCGTGCACGCGATGGGCGATGTGGACGAGCTCAATTCCCACATCGGCGTGCTGCTGTGCGAAGAGCTGCCCGCCGAGGTGCGCGATCTGCTGGTCGAGGTGCAGCACCAGCTCTTCAACCTCGGCGGCGAGCTGTCCATTCCCGGCTATGAATTGCTCAAGCCCGAGGCCGTGGCCGCGCTCGACGAGGCCCTGGCGCACCACAACGCGGCCCTGCCGCGCCTGCAGGAATTCATCCTGCCCGCCGGCAACCGCGCGGCCAGCCAGGCGCACGTGTGCCGCACCGTGGCGCGCCGCGCCGAGCGGGCCGTGGTGGCCCTGGGCGAGGCCGACAGCGTGCGCGAGGCGCCGCGCCAGTACCTCAACCGCCTGAGTGACCTGATGTTCGTGCTGGCGCGCGTGCTCAACCGCATGCACGGCGGCGACGACGTGTACTGGAAAAGCGAGCGGCTGCAGCGCGGGGCCAACGCGTGAAGCCCCTGGCGGCGCTCACCCTGGCCTGCCTGACCGCGTCTGGCGGCAGCGTTCAGGCCGCCACCGAACAGGTCGTGCTGAGCTGCGAGGCCGTCTACCTGCCCGCACGCAGCACCTGGGTGCGCGAGGTGCGCTTCACGCTGGACGAGCGCCGCATCCGCGGCGTGGAGATCGACGGCGTGCCGGTGTACAGCTTCTCCGTGTTCGAGACCGTGCTGCTCACCGCGCTGGACAACGAGCGCATCCAGCTCGACACCGCCACGCTCACCTGGCGCAGTGATTTCCGGGGGCAAGCCACCTCCGAGGGCCGCTGTACAAGGAGGTAGCACCCCCCGCCGCGCTGCGCGCGTCCCCCCTCGAGGGGGGCGGCACCGACGGCCCGGCGAAGCCGGTTCCGTGGTGCCTCTGGACTGAAGTCACTTCGTGCGTGGCGCAAGCACGGACATCGTGATGCGCGAGACGCAGGTGAGCTCGCCCGCCTCGTTGCGCAAATCGATGTGCCACACCTGCGTGCTGCGGCCGATGTGCACCGGCCGCGCGAGGCCGGTGACCCAGCCCTGCGTGGCGCCCTTGAGGTGGTTGGCGTTGATGTCCAGGCCCACCGCGCGGTGGCCCTCGGGGCAGGTGAAGGCCGCGCCGCAGGAGCCCAGCGTTTCCGCCAGCACCACGCTCACGCCGCCGTGCAACAGGCCATAGGGCTGCTTCGTGCGCGCGTCCACCGGCACGCGCGCGGCAATGAAGTCATCACCCACCTCGGTGAATTCGATGCCGAGTTGCCGCACGGCGGTGCCCTCGTGCAACTGGTGAAGGATGTCGCAGGAGATGGGGCGGGTCCAGATGCGTGCCATGGCGTTCAGGCCTTTCTTCCGCGGCTCAGCAGCCAGTACAGCGCGATGGCGCCGAAGGTCGCGGTGCCGATGCCACCCAGCGCGAACTGGCCGAACTTGAGCGTGTAGTCGCCCGTGCCCAGGATGAGGGGAATGGCCGCCACCAGCAGGTTGCGGTTGTCGGAGAAGTCCACCTGGTTGTCGACCCAGATCTTGGCGCCCGCGATGGCGATCAGGCCGAACACCACGATGGACACGCCCCCCATCACGGCCAGCGGAATGGTCTGGATCAGCGCGCCGAACTTCGGGCTGAAGCCCAGCACGATGGCGATGACCGCCGCCACCACGAACATGGCCGTGGAGTAGATCTTGGTCGCGGCCATCACGCCGATGTTCTCGGCGTAGGTGGTGACGCCCGTGCCGCCCGAGGCGCCGCTCACGATGGTGGCCACGCCGTCGCCGATGAAGGCCTTGCCCAGGTAGGGATTGAGGTCGCGCCCGGTCATGGCGCTCACGGCCTTCACGTGGCCCAGGTTCTCGGCCACCAGGATCAGCGCCACCGGTGCGATGAGCAGCATGGCCTGCGCGCTGAACACCGGCGTGGCGAAGGTGGGCAGGCCGAACCAGGCGGCGTTGGCCACGCCGCTGAAGTCGATCGGCTTGCCCAGGCCCAGGCCGTTGGTGAGCACGGCGTAGACCACGCTGGCCAGGATCAGGCCCACCAGGATCAGCAGGCGCTGCACCATGCCGCGCGCGTACACGGCCACCAGGCCCACGCTCACGAAGGTGATGGCCTGCATCCAGGCGTCGAAGCCGGTGGGCGCCATGTTCTTGATCGGGATGGCCGCCAGGTTCAGGCCGATCACGGCCACCACGGTGCCGGTCACCACGGGAGGCATCAGCCGTTCGATCCAGTGCACGGCCACGCCTTCCTCGACCTCCTCCACCTCCATGCCCTTCAGGGGCGCGCTCTTGACGTGGCGCACGTTGGTGGCGTGCACGACGAAGCCGATGAGGGTGTAGACCACGCCGCAGGCGATGATGCCGCCGAGTGCCACGCCCAGGTTGGCGTTGGGCCCGCTGCCGGCGTAGCCGCTGGCCGCGATCACCACGCCGATGAAGGCGAAGCTGGAGCCGAGGTAGCTGGGCACCCGGCCGCCGGTGACGAAGAAGAAGATGAGCGTGCCGATGCCGCTCATGAGGATGGCCACGTTCGGGTCGAAGCCCATGAGCAGCGGCGCCAGCACGGTGGCGCCGAACATGGCGATGACGTGCTGCACGCCCATCACCGTGGTCTGTGGCCAGGGCAGGCGTTCGTCGGGGGCGATGACACCGCCCTGGTTGAGGGTGCTCGCCGGTTTTTCTGTCCAGTTGAAGAGGCCCATCTCGCTCGCTCCTTGTTCCGCCGAAGTGGCAGGCGATTGTGCAAGCAAGTGCCGCGATGGACGCGTCGCGTCGGCGCGGCCGCGCGAGGCTCAGGCGCGCTCTTGCAGTCGCGCGCGAAGCGGCGTCAGGGCAAGGGCGAGGGCGGGCGACGCGGAAGGCGCCAGCACCGCGCGGATGCCGCCGGCGATGAAGCCGCACAGGCGCAGCGTGCTGCCAGGCTCGGCGCCCTGGCCCGGCAGCAGCTGGTCGAGCCGGTGATCACCCAGGTGCGCCTGCACCGCACCCAGCGTGAAGCGCAGCGCGTCGGCCAGGTCGGCGCGCGAGGCTTTGGGCAGCGCCGCCTGCAGGGCATCGAGGAAACGCTGGAGCAAGGGGTCGATGTGCTGTTGCAGGGCGGATTCGGCCTCGGGCGTGGCCTGCGCGAGTTCGCGGGCCAGCAGCCGCGCGTAATGCCGGGAGGCGCTGTCGCTGCGCCAGCGCAGCATCGGCTGCACGAAGGCTTCGACCACGCGGTGCAGGCCATCGGGTTCGCTGGCGCCGCGGCGGGCCTCTTCCAGTGCGCGCATGGCCTCGTGGTGCCGGTGGCCGTGCTGCGCGAAGACGGCGCGGAACAGGCCTTCCTTGTGGTGGAAGTAGTAGCCCACCAGGGCCAGCGGCACCTTGGCCGCGTCGGCGATCTGGCGGATCGTCACGGAGTTGAAGCCGCGCTGGGCGAACAGCTGCTCGGCGGCCCGCAGGATGGCCTGCTGGCGTTCGCTGCGCGCAGGCAGCTGGGAAGGGCGGGGTGATGGCATGCGGGACCGGAAATCGAGGAAGGGCGCGTCGCTCAGGCGCGCCGCGGAGACTGACATTCCCGTAGGACGACGCTACGCTGCGGCCCGCAACCCAAAGCAGGAACCCCATGCCAACGCCCCCCTACGTGCCCCAGATCCGCCGCTACACCGATTGGCTCGCGCAGCGCCATGGCCTGCGCTTCGACGGATACCACGACCTGTGGCAGTGGTCCGTCACCGATCTCTCAGGGTTCTGGAAGTCCATAGAAGAATACTTTGGATTGCATTTCGACAGCAAGAACGAGAACGTTTTGTTGCATAACACCATGCCGGGTACCCAGTGGTTCGCGGGCGGTCACGCCAACTACGTGGACCAGGTGTTTCGCCACGTGGCGCCCGCGCACGCGGCCGGCATGCCCGCGCTGATCGCGCGCAACGAAAAGGGCCGCCACACCGAACTGAGCTGGCCCGAGCTGCGCCGCCAGGTGGCCGCGCTGGCCCTGCACCTGAAGGCGCAAGGTGTGCGCCCGGGCGACCGCGTGGCCGCTTACCTGCCCAACATCCCGGAGACGGCGATCGCCTTTCTTGCGGTGGCAAGCATCGGCGGCGTGTGGAGCGTGTGCGCCCCCGACATGGGCACCAACGCCGTGCTCGACCGCTTCCGCCAGATCGAACCTGTGGCCCTGATCGCCTGCGACGGCGTGACCTATGGCCGACGCGACATCGACCGCCTGGGCGTGGTGGCCGAGCTGCGCGCTGCCCTGCCCACGGTGCGCCATGTGGTGCTGCACACCAACCTGGCCGAGACCGCCGACGCCAAGGCCGGCGTGCTGTCCCGCGCGGCACCATGCGCGCACTTCGAGGCGGTGGTGGCGCGCGAGGACGCCGGGACCGCTGCTTTCGAGCCGGTGGAACTGCCTTTCGACCACCCGCTGTGGATCGTCTACTCCAGCGGCACCACCGGGCTGCCCAAGCCCATCGTGCATGGCCATGGCGGCACGGTGCTGGTGGGCATGGCGCTGAAGGTCCTGCACAACGACATCGGCTGCAGCTACGAGCCCAACAGCTGGGGTGAGCGCTACCACTGGTACAGCTCCACCGGCTGGGTGATGTGGAACGCGCAGGTCAGCGGCCTGCTCAACGGCACCACCTGCGTCATCTACGACGGCAATCCCGGCGGCTCCAAGGACGCGCCCGACTGGACCACGCTGTGGCGATTCGCGGCCGAGACCGGCGTCACCTTCTTCGGCGCCGGCGCGGCTTTCTTCGCCAACTGCCTCAAGGCGGGGGTGGACCTGTCGCAATGCGGCGATCTGTCGCGCGTGCGCGCGCTGGGCACCACCGGTTCGCCGCTGTCGGAGGACGCGCAGCGCTGGGGCACGGCGCAGTTCGCCGCCATCGCCGCGAGCGAGGCGCAGAAAGACATCTGGTGGTGCAACATCAGCGGCGGCACCGACTTCGCGGGCGCCTTCATCGGCGGCAACCGCGAGCTGCCGCAGGCGCCGGGACGCATGCAGTGCCGCCTGCTGGGCTGCGCGGTGGAGTCGTGGAACGAGCGCGGCGAGCCCGTGATCGACGAGGTGGGCGAGCTGGTGTGCACGCAGCCCATTCCGTCCATGCCGCTCCACTTCGTGGGTGACAAGGACAACCAGCGCCTGATCGGCAGCTACTTCGACGCTTACCCGCCCGGCCATGGCAGACAACCGGGTGGCGGCGACCTCGGCCCCGAGGCCGGCGCCGTCTGGCGCCACGGCGACTGGCTGCGTGTGCTGCCCGACGGCTCCTGCATCATCTACGGCCGTTCCGACGCCACCATCAACCGCCACGGCCTGCGCATGGGCACGAGCGAAATCTACAGCGCCGTCGAGGCCCTGCCCGAGGTGCTCGATTCCATGGTGGTGGACCTGGAGTACCTGGGCCGCGAGAGCTGGATGCCGCTGTTCGTGGTGCTTCGCCCGGGTTGCACGCTGGACGACGCGTTGAGCGAGCGCCTGCGCGGCGCCATCCGCCAGGCGCTGTCACCGCGCTTCGTGCCCGACGCGATCTACCAGGTGGCCGAGATCCCGCGCACCCTGTCCGGCAAGAAGCAGGAGCTGCCGATCAAGAAGCTGCTGCTGGGCCAGCCGATCGAGAAGGTCATCAACCGCGAGGCGATGGCCAACCCGGGCTGCCTGGACTGGTACGTGAAGCTGGCGCGCGAGCGCGCGGGGGCTTAGCTCGCCACGGTGAAGCGCTGCCGCACGTGTTGCGGCTTCTCGATCTCGTCCACGATGGCCACCGCCAGGTCGGCGACCGAAATGCCCGAGGGCTGATCGCCCTGGCCGGGCAGCAACCGGTCACCGCCCACGCGGTAGCGGCCCGTGCGCTCGCCCGGCGCCAGCGCGATCGGGGGCGAGACGAAGCTCCAGTCCAGCGCGCTCTCGCCACGCAGGCGCGTCAGCAGGTCGCGCGCAGCCAGCGCGCCCTGTTTCCATTCCGCCGGGAATTCGGGCGTGTCCACCAGTTGCAGTCCGGGCGCCACCTCCAGGCTGCCGGCGCCGCCCACGGCCAGCACGCGCTTCACGCCGGCCTGTTTCGCGCCGGCGAGGATGGCGTCGTAGCCCTGGCCGAAGACCTCGTAGATGCGCGGCTCGCTCCAGCCGGGGTTGTAGGCGCTGACGAGGGCGTCCTGGCCTTTGGCGGCGGCGGCGACCTGGGCCGGGTCCAGCACGTCGGCGCGCACCACCTGCAAACCGCCGCGCGCGGCAATCTTCTCGGGGTGGCGGGCCAGCGCGGTCACGGCGTGGCCGCGCGAAAGCAGTTCGTTCAGCACGGCGCTGCCGACAAATCCGGTGGCGCCGATGAGGGCGATCTTCATGGGGTGCTCCTGAAGGGTTGGGGATGGGATTGAGTCTCCCGGCTACACGAACGCCCCACCAGACGGCAGAATCGGCATTCATCTTGTAGCCAATCTAATGAGTGAAGCCCAAACCCTGGCCGACAAGCTGCGCCGCATGGCCTTGTTCGCCGAAATCGTGGACAGCGGCTCCATCAGCGCCGCCGCGCGCCGCCTGGGCACCACGCCCTCGGCCGTGAGCCAGCAGCTGCGCCTGCTGGAGCGTTCGCTGGGCCTGGTGTTGCTGCACCGTTCCACGCGCCGACTCACCCTCACCGAGGCCGGCGAGCGCTACCACCCCGCCTGCGCGGCCATGGTGGCCCAGGCCCGCAGTGCCGACCTGGCCCTGGAGCGCCTGCGCGACGAGCCCGAGGGCGAGCTGCGCCTGGCCGCGCCCATCGGCTTCGGCGAGCTGCTGGCCAGCGCGCTGGAGCCCCTGCGCCGCCACCCGCGGCTGCGCCTGCACCTGCTGCTGGACGACACCCCCATCGACCTGATCGCCGAGCGCGTGGACCTGGCCCTGCGCGTGGGCCGATTCACCGACTCGGCCCTGGTGGCGCGCCGCCTGGGCGAGCTGCAGCGCGTGCTGTGCGCCGCGCCGCGTTACCTGGCCGAGCGCGGCTGGCCGCGCGACCCGGGTGAACTGGCCGGACACGATTGGCTGGGCCTGCCGCCGCGCAGCGGTGCGGTGACGACGCTGGTGTTCCAGGCGCAGGACGGGGCGCGTGCCGAGGTGCGCGTGGAGCCGCGCGTGCTGGCCTCGCAGGTGACGGTGCTGGAGGCCCTGGCGCTGGAGGGCTGGGGGCTGTATGTGGGCATGCGCGACGACGTGCGCACCGCGCTGGAGCAGGGCCGCCTGGTGCCCGTGCTGCCCGACTGGCGCCTGGAGCCGGCCGCGGTGTTTGCCGTCACGCCCCGGCGCGACGAGCAGCCCGCCAAGGTGCGCCACGCGCTGCGGGCGCTGCAGGCGCACTTCGGCCTGCCCGACGGCTGACGTGCGCGCGCGCTGACCGCCGCGCTCAGCGCCGGCTCACCAGCACGATGCCCAGCGCCACGCCCACCAGGGCCAGCACCAGCTTGAGCGTCAGCGGCTCGCCCAGCAGCAGCACGCCGAACACCAGCGCGAACACCGGCGTGAGGAAGGTGAAGGTGCTGATCTGCGTGGCCGGGTAGTGGCGCAGCATCCACATCCAGGCCAGGTAGCTCGCGAAGGCGCCCACCACCGACTGCAGTGCGATGGATCCCCAGGCCAGGCCCGAGTACGACCAGCCCCAGGGTTCGCCCAGCGCGAGCGAGAGCAGCGGCGCCACCAGGGCGGTGACGGCCACTTGATAGAACAGGGTCTTTTCCGCGCTGGTCGTCGCGAGGCGGCTGGCGCGGATGGTCAGCGTCGTCAGGCCCCACAGGATGCCGGCGCCCAGGGCCATGGCGTCGCCACGCCATTGGCCGGCCACCGGCGAAGCGCTGGTGAAGCCTTCGCTGAACGCGGTGGCCACGGCCGCGAAGGCGATCGTCAGGCCGACCCACTGCACGCGGCGCAGCGTTTCACTGGGCACCACGCGGGGCAGCAGCAGGGCCACCACGAAGGGGCTGGTGTACAGAAACACCGTGAGGCGCGACGCCGAGGTGAGCTGCAGCCCAAGGTAGATGAAGGCGAACTCGCCGGCGAACAGCACGCCCGCGAGCAGGCCGGCCTTGAGCGTGCCGTCGCGCTGGAACAGCGGCACGCCGCGCGCCCGGCACCACAGCCACAGCAGCAGCGTGGCGCCCCAGAAGCGCAGGCTGGCCTGCCACAGCGGCGGCACCTCGGCCACCGCGAACTTGATCAGGATCTGCTGGAAACCCCAGAAGGCGCAGCACACCACGAGCAGCGTGACGGCCAGGGAATCGAGGTGGGTCTTGCGGGCGACGGGCAGGGCAGGCGACATGGCCGGCGATTGTGCGCGGCGGCGCGCGCCCGACGTGTCGCGGGGGTTCTTCGCTCAGCGCGCCTGCGCCAGGCGACGGAGCTGGTCCTTCAGGCGCTGCACCTCGGCCGCCGAGAGGTCGGCCAGCATGGCGTTCTCGTGCGCGCGGGCGCGGCGCAGCAGCGGTGCCACCGTCTTCTGTCCGGTGGGCGTGATGGACACCAGCGTGCGCCGCTGGTCCGCCGGGTCGTCGTGCAGGGCCACCCAGTCCTGCGCCACCATGCGCTGCAGCAGCTTGGTGACGGTGGGCTGCTGGCTCAGCACCTCGTGCGCGAGCCGGCCCACCGCCATGGGCGATTCGCCGCTCAGCACGGCCAGCACCCGCCACTCGAGCGAGCCCACGCCGGCCTCGCGCACCTGAGCATCGAACTCCTTGAAGAGGGCGTGGTTGGCCTGGCCGAGCAGGTAACCCAGGTAGTCGTTGGTGAAGCGTTCCTTCACAACGGATGCTCCGCATAAAAGCGCCCGCCGTGGAACAGCAAGGGCGATGCCCCCGGGCGATGGGTGCAGCGCTCCACCTCGCCCACGAAGATGACGTGGTCGCCCTCGGTGTACTGGCTGCGGTTGAAGCACTCGAAGTTGGCGGCCGCGCCATCGAGCAGCGGCGCGCCGTTGCCGCCTTCGGTGAAGGCCACGCCGGCCCAGCGATCGATGCCGCGCGCGGCGAAGCGCTCGGCCAGGGCCTGCTGGTCGGCCGCGAGCACGTTGATGGCGTAGTGCGAGCCGTTGCGGAAGAAGGCCATGGAGCCGGCGTGGTGCGCCAGGCTCCACAGCACCAGCGGCGGCGACAGCGACACCGAGTTGAACGAGTTCGCGGTGAGGCCGATGAGCGCGCCATCGGGGGCGCGCGCGGTGACGATGGTCACGCCGGTGGCGAACATGCCCAGCGAGGCGCGGAACTCGTGCGCCGAAAAATCGGGTGGGCGGGCCGCGTGGCCGGCTTGACGGGCGGGGGACATGGGCTGCAATTTACATGAATTTTCATGAATAATGGGCCTCGACCCATTTCACAACCCCGACAGGAGCACGGATGCTGCAGGAGCGGATCGAACCCGCCTGGATCGACGCCTTCGAGGCCATGCTGAAGCGCTGTGCGCTGCAGCCCGGCGAAGTGGTCGCCATTCTCGGCGAGACCCAGAGCCGGCCGGTGCTGGTCGAGCTGGCCCACCTGGCCGCGGCGCGCCTGGGCGCGCGCTGTTTCCGGCTCACGCTGCCCTCGGTGTTCAGCAACGGCGCGCCGGTGCAACGCTCCACCGGCGCGAGCCCGGCGATCCAGCATCTGCAGCCCGTGATCGCCGCGCTCGCGGGCAGTCAGCTCGTGATCGACTGCACCGCCGAGGGCCTGATGCACGCGCCCGAGCTGCCCGCCATCCTCAAGGGCGACGGCCAGACCCAGCCGCGCGTGGTCTATGTGAGCGACGAACACCCCGAGGCGCTGATGCGCCTGCTGCCCGACGAGGCCACCGAGGCGCGCGTGAAGGCGCACGTCAAGCGCCTGCGCGGCGCGAGGCGCCTTCGCGTCACCTCAGCCGCCGGCACCGACCTCAGCGTCGACCTCAAGGGAGCGGTGCTCGGCGGCAATTGGGGCAGCACCACGCGCCCCGGCACGCTCACGCACTGGCCTGGCGGCATGGTGCTGGGCTTTCCGGCGGCAGGCACGGTCAACGGCAGCCTGGTGCTCGCGGAGGGCGACGTGAACCTCACCTTCAAGCGCTACATCGAGCGGCCCATCACGCTGCGCATCGAATCCGACACCGTCACGCGCATCGAGGGCAGCGGCGTTGACGCCGAGCTGCTGCGCAGCCATTACGCCGCCTGGGGCGAGCCCGAGGCCTACGCCGTGAGCCACGTGGGCTATGGGCTCAACGAACGCGCGCGCTGGGACAGCATGGCGCTCTACGACAAACGCGACTTCAACGGCACCGAGCTGCGCGCCTTTGCCGGCAACTTCCTCTACAGCACCGGCGCCAATGAAGTCGCAGGACGCCACACGCGCGGGCATTTCGACTTCCCGCTGCGCGGCTGCACCGTGTCGCTGGACGACACCGTCGTCATCGACGCCGGGAAGGTGGTGGTCGAATGAACGCGCTGCCCACCTTCACCGCGCTGGGCAGCGGCGCCACCGTGCTCATGCTGCATGGCATCGGCGGTGGCCACCTGGCCTTCGCGCCGCAGGTCGAATCGCTCGCGGGCGCCGGCTACCGCGCCGTGGCCTGGGACATGCCCGGCTACGGCCGCAGCGCGCCCATCGAGCCCTACACCTTCAAGGGCCTCGCGCAAAGCTGCGTCGATCTCATCGACGCCCTGCAGTGCGACAGCGTCACCCTGGTGGGCCACAGCATGGGCGGCATGGTCGCGCAGGAGGTGATCGCGCGCCGTCCCGACAAGGTCAGCCGGCTCGTGCTGGCGGGCACCTCGGCCGCCTTCGGCAAGCGCACCGACGGGCGCGACGCCGAGGCCTGGGCGCGCCAGTTCATCGCCCAGCGCACCGCGCCGCTGGACGCCGGCAAGAGCATGGCCGAGGTGGCGCAGGTGCTGGTGCCGCAGATGGCCGGCCCCGGCGCCTTGCCCGAGGGCCTGCGCCTGGCCGAGCACTGCATGGGCGGTGTGCCGGCCGCCACCTACCGGCGCGCGCTCGACTGCCTCGTCACCTTCGACCGCCAGGCCGCGCTGCGCGACATCCGCGTGCCCACGCTGCTCATCGGCGGCGAGTTCGACCGCGTGGCCGCGCCCTCGGTGATGAAGCAGATGGCCGAGGCCATTCCGAACGGGCGCTACGCCGAGCTCAAAGGCATCGGCCACCTCATGAACCTCGAAGCGCCCGAGGACTTCGACGGCCTGCTGCTCGGCTTCCTGGCCGAGCCCGCGCCCTCGCCCGCGAAAGACCTGCACTGACCAGAGAACCAAGGAGACAGCATGCAACGCGAGCCCCTGAACACCGGCCTGGACTTCACCCCCGCCGTGGGCGACATGGCCTTCACGCCGCTGCAGCGCGAGTTGCTCACCGTGGCGAACCGCCTGGGGCGCGAGAAATTCGCGCCCCGCGCCGCCCAGTGGGACCGCGAGGCGAGCTTTCCTTTCGCCAACTACGAGGACTTGCGCGAGGCCGGCTTCCTGCGCCTGTGCGTGCCCAAGGACCACGGCGGCCTGGGCGCGGATTACCCCACCTACATGATGGTCGCGGCCGAAATCGGGCGCTTCTGCGGCGCCACCGCCCTCACCTGGAACATGCACATCTGCAGCACCATGTGGACCGGCGTGCTGGCCGACGGCATCGCCATGACCGAGGCCCAGCGCGCCGAACACGCGGCGCGGCGCAAGCTGCATTTCCAGCGCATCGTCAACGACGGCGCCGTGTACGCCCAGCCCTTCAGCGAAGGCTCGGCCGCCGCGGCCGGGCGCGCGCCCTTCGGCACCACCGCGAAGAAGGTCGACGGCGGCTGGCTCATCAACGGCCGCAAGATCTTCGCCAGCCTCTCGGGCGCGGCCGACTACTACGGCATCCTGTGCACCGAAGACGTCGAGGGCAAGGACCCGGACCCGCGCGACACGATGTACATCAGCGTGCCCGCCACCAGCGAAGGCCTCGGCATCAGTGGCGACTGGGACCCGCTGGGCATGCGCGGCACCGTGAGCCGCAACCTCACCTTCAAGGACGTGTTCGTCACCGACGCCGAGCAACTCATGCCGCGCGGCATCTACTTCGTCGGCGCGCAGACCTGGCCGGCCATGTTCTTCACGCTGGCGCCCACCTACCTGGGCCTGGCCAACGCCGCCTACGACTTCACCGTGCAGTACCTGCGCGGCGAGGTGCCGGGCGAGCCGCCGGTGAAGCGCCGTCAGTACCCCACCAAGCAGATCGCGGTGGCGCAGATGCGCCTGCAGCTCGAAGGCATGAAGGCGCTGTTCACGCGCGCCATCCAGGAGGCTCGGCCCAACCCGGGCAAGGACGAGAAGCTGCGCCTGTACGCGGCGCACCACGCGGTGATGGAAGGCGCCAACGACATCGCGCGACTGGCCATTCGCACCTGCGGTGGCCAGAGCATGATGAAGCACCTGCCGCTGGAACGCCTGTACCGCGACAGCCGCTGTGGCTCGCTCATGCTGCCCTGGACGGCCGAACTCATCGTCGACCGCATGGGGCGCGAGACGCTTTACGAGCCAGGGGAAAAGGACGCCTGAGCCTTTGCTTGCCGGGCCGCCCGCGCGGCCTCGAAGCCGTGGAAGCCAAAGGCCATGGCGGGCCGCTCGCCGCTGATGAGCTCGGCCAGGGCCTTGCCCGAGCCCGCGCCGTGCGTCCAGCCCAGGGTGCCGTGGCCGGCGTTGATCCACAGACCCTTCACCGGCAGCCGGCCGATCAGGGGGATGTTGGTCGGTGTGGCGGGGCGCAAACCGGTCCAGAAGCGAGGGGTGCCGCCCTCGGCCGGCACGCGCGTGTCGGCCACGCCGGGGAACACCTGCTCGATGCGGCGCACCAGCATCTCGCAGCGCTTTTGCGCCAGCGGCGTGTCCAGCGACAGGTCGAACCCGCCGAGCTCGATGGTGCCGGCCACGCGCAGCTCATCGCCCAGGCGCGACATCGCGATCTTCAGGCTGTCGTCGATCATGCTCACCACCGGTGCGCGCGCGGGCTTGAGCAGCGGCAGCGTGGCGCTGTAGCCCTTGCCGGGGTAGATGGGCACGCGCACGCCGATGCGCGCCAGCAGCGGCGTGGTGTACGAGCCGCAGGCCACCACGGTGGCGTCTGCCTTGAGCGCGCTGAGCACGCCGGTGGCGCGGCTGCGCACGCGCACGTGGTTCAGTGCGCCGCCGGCCACATCGAGTCGTTCGATGTCGTGATGGAAGAGCATCCGCGCCCCGCGCGCGGCGCACAGCGAGGCCAGCGCTTGCGTGAACACCCGTGCGTCGCCCGATTCGTCGGTCTCGGTGAAGGTGCCGCCCACGATGCGATCGGCAAAGGCCGAGAGCGCGGGCTCGATGCGCAACAGCTCTTCGCGCGACACGACCCGCCGCTTCACGCCGAAGCGCGCCATCAGCTCGGCCGCGCCGGCCGCGCCGTCGAACGCCCGCTGGTCCACGTAGTAGTGTGCGATGCCGCGCTCCAGCCGCTGATAGTCGATGCCGGTCTCGCGAACCACGTCTTTCAGCGCGGCGTGGCTGTACGAGCCCAGCGCCACCAGTTGCGCCACGTTGCGCTCGAAGGCCGCGTCGTTGCACTGCGCCAGGAACTGCAGGCCCCAGCGCCACTGCGCCGGGTCCATCTGTGGTCGGAACAGCAGCGGCGAGGTGGACGAGAACATCCACTTCAGCGCCTTCAGCGGCGCCTCGCGGTTGGCCCAGGGTTCGCAGTAGCTCACCGAGATCTGCGCCGCATTGGCGAAGCTGGTTTCCAGTGCGGCGTCGGGCTGGCGGTCCACCAGAGTGACCTCGTGTCCGCGCTGCAGCAGGTGCCAGGCGGTGCTCACGCCGATGATGCCGGCGCCCAGGACGGTGACTTTCATGGCTTTCTCCGAACAGCGGATCGCTGATCCCGGCAGTGTCGGGAAAGCGTGAACTCAAGTGAAGCGGGATTCAAGCAAAATCGAGTTCATCAGTTTTGCTGATAAAGGAGCCGACCATGTCCACCTTCGATCCCGATGCCCTGGAGTGTCTGGCCGCCATCGTGGAAGAGGGCGGCTTCGAGCGCGCCGCCCGGCGGCTGTCGATCACGCAGTCGGCGGTCTCGCAGCGCCTGCGCGCGCTGGAGGCGCAGGTGGGCACGGTCCTCATCGTGCGCAGCCGACCGCTCAAGGCCACACCGGCCGGGCAGCTCATGATCAAGCACGCCAAGATGATGCGGCTGCTGCGCGCCGACCTGGAGAAGGACCTGAAGGAACTGGCGCCCAGCAGCGCCGCCAGCGCGCGGGGCGAGGAGCGCATCTCGGTGGCGATCAACGCCGACAGCATCGCCACCTGGGCGCTGCCCGCGCTGAACGAACTGGCGCGCCAGGGCCTGCCGCTCGAGATCATCGCGGACGACCAGGAATTCACGCACGAGTGGCTGCGCGAGGGCCAGGTGCTGGGCTGCGTCACCTCGCTCGGCCAGGCGCTGCGCGGCTGCCGGATGGAGCCGCTGGGTGTCATGGACTACGTGCTGATCGCCCAGCCCGATTTCGCGCGCGAGCACTGTCCGCGCGGCTTGAACTCGCACAACTTCCACCGCCTGCCCTTCATCGCCTTCAACCGCAAGGACCACCTGCAGCACGCCTTCGTGGCCGAGGCCTTCGGCCTGCAGCGCGTGTTGCTCAAGCAGCGCTTCGTGCCCTCCAGCGAAGGCCAGGTGCGCGCCGTGCTGGCGGGCTGGGGCCTGAGCGTGGTGCCCTGGCTGCTGGTACGGGAACTCATCGAGCGCGGCGAGCTGGTGAACGCGGCGCCGAAGCATCGCTTGGGCGTGGCACTGCATTGGCATTGCTGGAACCTCAGTTCCGATGTGCTGGACGCGTTGAGCGCGGCCCTGCGCGCAGCGGCCACCCTCAGCCTGCGCCGGGCATGAAAAAAGCCGCCCGCGGGCGGCTTCATTCGAACGGTGGGCCGCAGGCTTCAGCGAACGATCAGCACCGGCGAGGTGCAGTGCGCCAGAACCCGGGTGGCCACCGAGCCCAGCACCAGGTTGCCCAGCGCGCCGTGACCATGCGAGCCCATGATCACCATGTCGAACTTGCCCGAGTTGGCCGTCTTGGCGATGACCTCGCCGGCCGCGCCGGTCTTGTGCACCAGCTTGGCATTGATGCCGTGGCGCTTCAGGAATTTGTCCACCGGACCGGTGATCTTGGCCGCTTCGTCCTCGTAGTACTGGTTGGCCACGTCGGCGCCGACAGCGGCGCGGGCCCGCGGCGGCAGCGGCGACTGGACTGTGATCGCGGTGAAGTCGTTGTTGGCGCCGAACAACTCGTCGTGGGTGGTGAGGTAGGCGAGCATCTTCTTCGTGTACTCGCTGCCATCGACGGCCAGCAGGATCTTCATCGCGGTTCTCCTTGGTTGTTGATCGAGTGAGGAACGGGGCCAGTGTACGGGCCGAGGCGCGCCACGGGTTTGCGCAGGATCAAACGGGCTGGCCCCTCGCTTCCACTGGCACCAGGCAGACCGGATCGAAGGCCAATTGTTCCTTCTTGTCGTGGTAGCCCAGCGGGTTGGCGCGAATGCGGCATCGGCCCACGCGCACATCGGTGGGGCAGTGCAGGTGGCCGTGCAGCCAGAGGTCTGCCAGCGGCAGCAGCTCGTCCAGCGCGTTGCAGAAGCCCGCCGTGCCGGGCGTGAGGCCGTAGCGCGGGTCGGCACTGTGCAAGGTGGGGGCGAAGTGCGTGATGACGACGGTGGGGCCGTCAAAAGGCTGTGCCAGGGCCTCACGCAGCCAGGCCTGGCACTCCAGGCCCAGGTCGCGCATGGCGGCGGCGTCGAACAGGGTGCCGTGTCGTCGCGCGTCCATCTGCCGCAGGTAGTGGTTGGCGGCGCGGAACGCTTTTTCGCGTTGCAGCAGCGGGTCGCTGCCGGGCGGGCGGATGGCGTCGTAGTCGCTCCACAGCGTGGTGCCGACGAAGCGCACGCCGCGCCAGACCCAGGTCTGGCGCTCCAGCCAGCGCAGGCCCAGCCGCTCACAGGTGGCGCGCAGGGCGGCGTGCGCCTCGTCCACGTCGAGAGCGTCGTACTCGTGGTTGCCCGGAAGGTAAAGCACGGGCACTGGCCAGTCGGCGAAGCGGCGCAGGCCCCAGTCGGGCTCGGGCATGGCGCTGCCGTCGCGCCGGCGCTGGTAGGAGCCCACGTCGCCGGCCAGCACCAGCAGGTCGGCGCCGGGCGCGGGTTGCGGTTCGAAGTCGCGGTTGGCTTCGAGGTGCAGGTCGCTCAGCAGCTGGATGTTCATCATGGGGCGATTGTGTTCGTGCCGGCGCCCTGCAGGCCGCTGTCGGCGGCAGAGCGCGACACCGCCTCGCGCAACCACCGGTGCGCGGCGTCGTGCTGGCGTTGGCGGTGCCACAGCGTATCGACGTGCACCTCGGGCACCGCCAGGGGCAGCTCGCTGATGGCCAGCTCGTCTTCCATGCCGGTGGCCGACAGAAAGTGGCGCGGCAGCACGGTGAGCAGGTCGGTGGTGGCCACCACGCGCCCGGCGGTGAAGAACTGGTTGACCGTGATCACCACCCGCCGCTGGCGCGAGCGCGCCGCCAGGGCTTCGTCGACGAAACCGAAGGGCCGGCCCGAGAAGCTCACCAGCAGGTGACGGGCCGAACAGTACGTGTCCAGCGAAAGCGGCCGTCCGGCCAGGGGGTGGCCGCGGCGCATCACCACCACGTAGTCGCCGTCGTACAGGCGCTCGAAGGCGAAGCGCGGCAGCTCATCTTGCTGTTGGCGCGCGCCCAACTCGGCAATGACGGCAGGGAAGTGCCCGATGGCGAGGTCCGCGTCACCCTTTTCCAGCAGTTGGCGCGGGTCGCGCGTGGTCAGCGGCAGCACACGCAGGTTCACGCCCGGGGCCTCGCGCTCCAGGATGTCGATCAGGCTGGGAATCAGCTTGGCCGAGGTGGCGTCGGCCATGGCGACCTGGAAGGTGCTGGTCGCGGTGGCCGGCTCAAACGCGCCGGGCGACAGGGCGCCGCGCAACAGGCCCAGGGCCTCGCGCACCGAGGGCCACAGGGCCAGGGCGGTGGGTGTGGGTTCGACCCCAAAGCCCGAACGCCGCACCAGTTCGTCGCCCACCAGCTCGCGCAGGCGGCGCAGGGCATTGCTCACCGCTGGCTGGGTCATCGACAGGTTGTAGGCCGCCCGGGTGAGGTTGCGCTCGGCCATCACCTCGTCGAACACGCGCAGGAGATTCAGGTCGAGGGTGCGAAAGTTCAGGGAAACCATTTATACGGGGAATGGTACCCATCATCAGAATAAAGTGGATACATATGCGGGTTATCCCTATATTCACCCCTGTCCACAAGATTCCACCCCAGTCCACAAGACGTGGTTTTCCAGGAGTTCACCATGAGCACCGCCCTTACCGCCCCCTCGCTGCCCGCCGCCTTGCGCGCCGGCACCCAAAAATCCGCCGCACCTGAAGGCGCGCGTGGCCTCAGCGCCCTGCTGCTCGCCGCCGCCATTGCCACCCTCATCGTGGTGGCCGACCAACTGATCGACACCTGGGCCGATGGCCACCTGATGCTGGCCTGGGTGCTGCTCTGGGCCGTGGTCTTCGCCGGTCTGGCCCTGTTCGCCGACAGCGCCCGCGGCCTGGCGCGCCGCACCGTGGCGGCGCTCGACAGCTGGTCCCGTTCGCTGGCGGAAGCGCGCGCTGAAATGCGCCTGTGGGAAATGGCCCGCCACGACCAGCGCCTGATGAGCGAGCTGATCGCCGCCCGCGACCGCGCCGAGCAGGAGCCGGCCGCCGCGGACTTTGGCGAAGCGCTGGCCCCCCTGGGCCTGCCCGAAGCGGCCAAGGCCGAAGCGGCACCCGAAGCCAGCTACTGGGAGCGCCTGGCCGCCAGCCGCGCACGCTACGCGAAGCTGCACTTCATCTGAAGCGCTTCCTGCGCGAATAAGAAAGGCCACCCTCGGGTGGCCTTTTTTTTCTTTGAACAGCGCTGCGTTCAATGCAGTACGCCGATGTGCAGAAAGCCAGGGCGTAGCGTGGAGTTGCGTGCGGCCACCGCCAGCTCGAGCGTCTGCGAGCGGATCATGAAGTAGTGCTGGGTGCCGTCACTGAGCAGGTGCAGACCCGGAGGGCTGATCGTGTTGAGCGTCAGGTTGTGCGTGCTGATGGCGCCCGTGTCGTGGTCGATGTCATAGGTGGTGGGTGTGGCCACGACGCTGTCGAGCGTCCCGTCGGTGGACCAACCCGAGCTGGTGAAGGTCGGAACCCGGGTCTGGGATGGCAGGCCGATGCTGAGGAGCTGGCTGCCGTCCGAGGGCGACGCGCCACCCGACAAATAGATCTTTTCGCCATTGATCTCGGCAATGCCGATCCGGCCCATCAGGGCGTTTGTGGTCGGATGCTTCATCAGCCAAAGGCCGCTGTTGTCTGGGTCGGGCTCCAGGCGACTCGTCACCACGCTGGCGGCCGGACACGTATCGATTTCGTGGATGGTGAGGTGGGAGCACTGCTTCATCACTGTTCCGCCGTCAAAGACCCCCAGTTGAGAAATGGCGGACTGGCGGCCGCCACCCGTCAGGTACTGGATCTGCAGTCGGTTGAACACCCCGTCGAGTCGATTCGCGCTGAGCAGGAAGGCACGCGTGGCAATGAACGGGTAGACCGCGAACGTGCCAGGCGCGGCCGAGGGAACCCTGAACGGAAGTGCGCCGACGATGGTGTCGCCCAGACTGCGCAGAGATGCCGCGTTGAAGCCGGCGATGCGTGCGCTGTGCACCGTCCAGTCCGTCGCTGGCCCGGCGGGCGCGGTCAACGTGCCGGATTCCACCCCACCGGTGCCGTCGGTTGTGCTGTAGGTGGCGGTGTCGAAGTTGATGGTGAGCTTCTGGCGCGTGCCGTTGGCGGCGTACAGCATGTACTCGCCATTGCGGTAGTCGCCAGTCTGCACCGTGAAGTCCAGCGTCAGTGTGCGGCCGCCCGATGCGCCGGCTGTCAGTCGATAGCTGCCTGGAGCGCCAGGGCTTGGGTTGGCGAAACGCGAGATCCATTGCGCGTTGCCGGTGTCTCGTTCAGTGCGGGTGACCCCGCTGCCCAGGTCATTGCCCGACCATGTCGCGTCGTGGTTGGACCTGACGGCCACCGACTGTCCCGGACGCACGACGTACCGGCCTGAGGCGTCGGGCGAGGCGGCGACTCCATCGACTTCGACCGACAGTGTGAAAGCCGCGGGAGTTGCTGGCGTCACGGGAGCCTCAGGGGCGCTCGCCGTTGCTCCCCCTCCCCCTCCTCCGCATCCGGCCAATGCCAGGACGCATGAGGCTGCCAGCGTGTATTTGATGCTTGTAGTGAACATTTGCCTTCCTGATGAGTGGTTTTGACGTACGACGCTGGTGCCACCAGCGTCTGCATCAAAATGTAACTCGACCAAGCATGACGCCAATTCGTGATAACTCCCTGATTGACGAAATCGATCACACAAGGTAACGGCAATACCTTTGACTGACCCGAGGCTCACCGGCTAGCGGCACCAACAAAAAAAAACGGCCCGCCAGGGCCGTCTTGGGGAGAGGGTCAGGGCACCCTCAGGCCGCCAGCCTCTGCTCGATGCGCGCCTTGGTGTCCTGCAGCTCGCGCGGCAGGTGGTGGGCCAGCTGCTCGAACAGCTCCGCGTGCAACTCCAGCTCCTTGAGCCAGGCGGCCTTGTCGATGGCCGTGACGGTGCGGTACTGCTCGGCGCTGAAGTCCAGCCCGCTCCAGTGGATGTCGTCGTAGCGCGGCGAGACGCCGAAGGCGTGCTCCACGCCCTGGCCCTTGCCTTCCAGGCGATCGATCATCCACTTGAGCACGCGCATGTTCTCGCCGAAGCCGGGCCAGAGGAACTTGCCGTCCTCGTCCTTGCGGAACCAGTTGACGTAGAAGATGCCCGGCAACTTCGCGCCCTGGGCCTGCAGCCTTGCGCCAAGGTCGAGCCAGTGCTGGAAATAGTCGCTCATGTTGTAGCCGGTGAAGGGCAGCATGGCGAAGGGGTCGCGGCGGACCACGCCTTGGGCGCCGAAGGCGGCGGCGGTGGTTTCCGAGCCCATGGTCGCGGCCATGTACACACCCTCGGTCCAGTCGCGCGCCTCGGTCACCAGCGGCACCGTGGTGCTGCGGCGGCCGCCAAAGATGAAGGCGTCGATGGCCACGCCCTTGGGGTCGTCCCAGGCCGCGTCGAGTGCGGGGTTGTTGGTGGCGGCCACGGTGAAGCGGGCGTTCGGGTGGGCGGCCTTGGCGCCCGTCTCCTTGCCGATCTGCGGCGTCCAGTCCTTGCCTTGCCAGTCGATGGCGTGCGCAGGCGCTTCGCCCATGCCCTCCCACCACACGTCGCCGTCATCGGTGAGCGCGACGTTGGTGAAGATCACGTCCTTGTTGAGGCTGGCCATGCAGTTGGGGTTGGTGGCCGTGTTGGTGCCAGGCGCCACGCCGAAGAAGCCGGCCTCGGGGTTGATGGCGTAGAGGCGGCCGTCGTCGCCGAGCTTGATCCAGGCGATGTCGTCGCCGATGGTCGTGACCTTCCAGCCCTCGAAGCCCTTGGGCGGAATCAGCATGGCGAAGTTGGTCTTGCCGCAGGCGCTGGGGAAGGCCGCCGCCACGTAGGTACTTCTTGCCTTGCGGGTTGGTCACGCCCAGGATGAGCATGTGCTCGGCCAGCCAGCCCTCGTCGCGAGCCATGGTGGACGCGATGCGCAGCGCGAAGCACTTCTTGCCCAGCAGCGCGTTGCCGCCGTAGCCCGAGCCGTAGCTCCAGATCTCGCGCGTCTCGGGGAAGTGGACGATGTACTTGGTGGTGGGGTTGCACGGCCAGGACGTGGTGTCTTGCTCTCCGGCCTGCAGCGGCGCGCCCACGGTGTGCACGCAGGGAACGAAATCCCCGTCGGTGCCGAGCACGTCGTACACGGCCTTGCCCATGCGCGTCATGAGCTTCATGTTCACGGCCACGTAGGCGCTGTCGGAGAGCTCCACGCCGATGTGGGCGATGGGGGAGCCCAGCGGGCCCATGCTGAAGGGCACCACGTACATGGTGCGCCCGCGCATGCAGCCGTCGAACAGCGGCTGCAGGGTGGCGCGCATCTCGGCCGGGTCCTTCCAGTTGTTGGTCGGGCCGGCGTCCTCCTGGCGCTCGCAGCAGATGAAGGTGCGGTCCTCCACGCGCGCCACGTCGGCCGGATCGGACCAGGCGAGATAGCTGTTCGGGCGCTTCGCCGGGTTGAGTCGCTTGAAGGTGCCGGCGTCCACCAGTTGCTGGCAAAGGCGGTTGTATTCCTCGTCGCTGCCGTCGCACCAGACGATGGTGTCCGGCTTGCACAGGGCGGCCATGTCGGCCACCCAGGCAATCAGGCGTGCGTGTTTCACATAGGCGGGGGTGTTGAGGGCCAGGCCCTGCATCACGGGAGAGTTCATCGAGTGACTCCTGAGATTGATAACCGGCGGCCGCCCAAGACGGGGACAGCCGCGGGCAGCGGCTGTCGGCGTGGGGTCTGGGCGAGCAAATTCGGGTCGTTTGCGCCGCTTGCCATCGGTGGATGTGGGCAAGCTGCGTACCCGGCAAGGCGGTGGTCTCGCGGGGCGGGGCGCTATTCGACGACTGGGTCGATTTTAGGATTTACCCCTTGGAGTTACAGGCGGGGTACATGCAAAACCCGCATGACGTGATGCAATTTACGGGGTTCCCAGCGAATCCCGGCGCCGAAACCCACAAAAAAGCCGGCGCCCGATGGGTGGCCGGCTTCGTTCCCGCAGGGCGGTTTCAGGCCATGAACACAGCGATGAAGGCCAGCAGGAACATCAGCACGCCGCCAGCGATGGGCAGCACGACGGGCATCAGCGGGGTGATGGCCTCGACTACGTCTTCGGTCTGTTCGGGGGTGTGGTGTTCGTGGTGGGCCATGAAATGCTCCGGGGGGTCAGGTCTCGAAAAGCGGCGATTTTAGGGGAAACGGGCTGCGCGGGGCCCGCGGGCTCTACAACAGCGCGTATGTCGTCGTGGCGCGGCACACGCTTTTGCCGTCGCTGGCGCCCCGGATGTCGATCTCGCCGAAGGCCAGGCTCTTGCCGGCGCGGATCACGCGCGCCTCGACCAGGGCGTCCTGGCCCGACAGGGGCTTGAGGAAGCTGGTGTTCATCTGCACCGTGGTGCAAGGGCGGAATTCGCCGAACTGGCGGATCAGCGCCAGCACCATGGCCGTGTCGGCCGCGGCCATCATGGCCTGGCCGCAGAGCATGGCACCCACGCGGCTGAGCTGGTCGTTCTGCGGCAGGCGCAGGGTGACGGCGCCCTCGGCGCTGCCGTCGACCACGAGTCCCAGGGCTTGGACCCAGGGGGCGAAGTACTCGGCCAGGGCGGCCTGCAGGGTGCTGTTGTCCATGGCGCGCGATTATGCGGAGGCGGCCGGACGAGCGGGCGTCCCGCGGATTACTGCTCGTGGGCGCCGAAGCCGGCCGCGTTCAGCGCGTCGATGACCTGCTTCACGTGCGCTCGCCCGCGCGTCTGCAGCACCAGCTCGATCTCCACGTTCTGCGCCGCCAGCAGGGTGAAGGCGCGCTGGTGGTGCACCTCGCCGATGTTGGCGCCCGCTTCGGCCACGAGTGCCGTGATGCGGGCCAGGTTGCCCGGCACGTCGCGCGCGTTCACGGCGATGCGCGCCAGCCGGCCGGCGCGGACCATGCCGCGTTCGATGATGGAGGCCAGCAGCATCGGGTCGATGTTGCCGCCGCTGAGCACCAGGCCCACGCGCTTCCCCGCGAAGCGCTTGGGGTGCTTGAGCAGGGCCGCCAGGCCCGCGGCGCCCGCGCCTTCCACCAGGGTCTTCTCGATCTCCAAAAGCATCACGATGGCCTGCTCGATGTCGCCCTCGTCCACCAGCAACAGGTCGTCCACTCGCTCGCGCACCAGGGGCAGATTGATCTCGCCCGGCGTGCCCACGGCGATGCCTTCCGCGATGGTGCTGCTGCCTTGCGGGTGCTGCGTGCCCTTGATCGCGTTGACCATCGCCGGAAACCGCTCGGTCTGCACGCCGATCACCTCGATGCCCGGTTTGAGTGCCTTGGCCGCCGTGGCGACGCCGCCGATGAGCCCACCGCCGCCGATCGCCACCACCAGCGTGTCCAGCTCGGGCACGTCGGCCAGCATCTCCAGCCCCACCGTGCCCTGGCCGGCCGCGATCGCTTCGTCGTCGTAGGGGTGGACGAACACCAGGCCCTGCTGCTCCGCCAGCGCGCGGGCGTGGGCGCGGGCTTCGTCCAGCGAGTCGCCGTGCAGCACGACCTCGGCGCCGAAGCCGCGGGTGCGCTCGATCTTCACGCCGGGCGTGAAACGCGGCATCACGATGACGGCGCGCAAACCCAGGCGCTGCGCGTGGTAAGCCACGCCCTGGGCGTGGTTGCCCGCGCTCATGGCGATCACGCCACGCGCGCCTTCCTCGGGCGTGAGCTGCGCGAGCTTGTTGCACGCCCCGCGCTCCTTGAACGAGGCGGTGTATTGCAGGTTTTCGAACTTCAGGAACACCTGGCAGCCCGTGAGCTGGGAGAGCGTGCGCGATTCCACGCAGGGCGTGCGCAGGATCTGGCCGTTCAGGCGCGCCGCCGCGGCGCGGATGTCGTCGATTTGAAGCATCCGGCGATTGTGGCGCGACCGCCGTGGAAAAAGCCCGCGAACGCCCGTCATGACGCCCTTCCACTGCGCAGCAAGCTGCGTTATGGTGCGCCGCACAGGGGCCCTGGTTCTGCGGCGCCCCGCCACTCAGGAGGTAGTCGCAGGAGCCTGCGCATGAGCAAACGGCCGTTGTCCCCCAGTCCCGCGATCCGCTCGCCCGAGGCGCGAGCCTTGGGCGAAGGGCGCCTGCACGTGCCGCACGGCCTCAAGCAGGCGCCCGTGCTCGACCTCATGTGCTCGCACTTCGTGCTCACGCTTGCTGCGCGCCAGGGCCCGCGCTTCAACGTGCGCCGCGACCTGAACACCCTGCTGTCGCTGGCCGGCCGCCACCTGGTGTGGCCGCACACGGTGCTGCAGCGCCTGCGCGAGTTCCTGCAACGCCGCTGCCGCGACAACGACCTCTGGGCCGGCCACGACAAGCTCTCCACCGCCGCATTCATGGACCGCTACGGCGTCTGGCGCGGTCCCTACGAAGAAGGCACGCTTTTCTTCTACCTGGACGAATACGCCAAGGAAGCGCCCAAGGACCTCCTCTCGGTGCTGGCCGTCACCGGCGACTGGCTGAGCCAGGCGCTCAAGAAGCAGAGCACACTCGTGGAAAAGAACATCGACGCCCTGGCCGGCCTGCTGCAGCTCAACCGCGCCGAGCGCGCGCTGCTGCTCTACGGCACGCTGGCGCGCTACCAGCGCGACCTGCGCTCCATCCTGGTCGAGTTCAAGGTGAACAACGCGCCCGAGGCCTACGCCGCCATCGCCGACGTGGCTGGCGTGAAGGCCAGCGAGGTGGGCGAGGCCCTGCGCGCGGGCTCGCGGCTCGAGCGCATCGGAATGGTCGAGAACCTCATCTCCGAGCACAACATCACCGACCTGGCCGACCTGATGAAGGTCAGCGAAAAACTGCCGCCCGTGCTGATGCGCGAGTACCGCTCGCAGAGCGAGCTCATGGCCGTGTTCACGCGCCCGGCGGCGCGCTCCACCCTGGTACCCGGCGACTTCGACTACGTGGCCGAGGACGTGCGCCTGCTCAGCGGCCTGCTGCGCGAGGCCGTGGCGCGCAAGGAGGCGGGCGTCAACGTGCTGCTCTACGGCCCGCCGGGCACCGGCAAGACCGAACTCGCGCGCGTGGCGGCCAAGGCCGCCGGCCTGGAGTTGTTCGAAGTGGAGTACGCCGACCGCGACGGCAATGCGCTCTCCGGCCGCGACCGCTACCGCTCGCTGCAGATCGCGCAGGTGTTCCTCAAGGGCACGGCGCAATCGGCGCTGCTGTTCGACGAGGTGGAGGACGTGTTCCCGCCCATCTCCAGCGAAGCCGCGCAGTTCATGGCGCGCGCCGAGCACGTGGCCGCGCCGCACAGCCACTCGGTCAGCGGCAAGGCCTGGGTCAACCAGGTGCTCGAATCGAACGCGGTGCCCACCGTGTGGATCACCAACCGCATCGAGCAGATCGACCCCGCCTTCCGCCGCCGCTTCGCCTACCACCTGGAACTCAAGAGCCCGCCGCCCGGCGCGCGCGAACAGCTCGTGCGCAAGACGCTGGAAGGCGCGGCCGTGAGCGAGGCCCTGGTGGGCCGCCTGACCGAACGCAAGGGCCTCACGCCGGCGCAGATCCGCACGGCGGTGCGCTTCGCCGAACTGGCCGCCGCGCCAGCGCGCGCCACGGGCCGCAAGGCCGCGCGCGTGGGGCCGCCCCCGCTGCTGGACGAGCTCATCGAGCGCCAGTTGCGCCACGCCGACCAGGCCCTGGGCCGCGCGCCCGACGTGCTCCAGCGCCCCAGCGTCACGCAATACAGCCTGGACATGCTGCACGTGGAGTCGCGCCACCCCGTCCCGCGCATCATCGAGGCACTCAAGGCGCGCGGCCACGGTTGCCTGTGCTTCCACGGCGCGCCCGGCACCGGCAAGACGGCGCTGGCCGAGCACATCGCCCAGCAGCTCGGCCGCCCGCTCATGATCCGCCGCGCCAGCGACCTGGTGAGCAAGTTCGTGGGCGAGACCGAGCAGCACATGGCCGCCATGTTCCGCGAGGCCGAGGCCGAGCGCGCCGTGCTGCTGCTCGACGAGGCCGACAGCTTCCTGCAGGACCGCCGCGGCGCCCAGCGCACCTACGAGGTGACCGAAGTCAACGAGATGCTGCAGGGCATGGAGCGCTTCGCCGGCATCTTCGTCTGCACCACCAACCTGATGGACAGCATCGACCAGGCCGCGCTGCGGCGCTTCACTTTCAAGATCCGCTTCAAGCCGCTCACCCGTGAGCAGCGCGAGACCATGTTCGTGGTCGAGGCCCTCGACGGCAAGGCCGAGCGCCTGGACGACGCCCTGCGCCAACGCCTGGCGCGCCTCGAGCAGCTGTGCCCCGGCGACTTCGCCGCCGTCAAGCGCCAGTCCGAGATCCTCGGCGAGGCCATGGCGCCGGCCGAGTTCCTCGACCAGCTCGAGGCCGAGCACCGCATCAAGCCCGAGGTGCGTGAGGCGCGTGGCATGGGCTTCGTGCACTGATCTGCTCTCGCTCCATCCAGATGTTTTGTCCAAAATGGACAAAACAGGGTACGCTTCGCTCATGCGCCAAATGAGCTCCAGCCACGCCAAGCAGAACTTCGGGGAGCTGCTGGAGGCCGCCGCGCACGAGCCGGTGGCCATCGAGCGGCATAAGAAGGTCAAGGCCATCGTCTGTTCGCCCGAAGCGTTTCAGGGGCGCGCCAACCGCGACGGACAATTGGCCGAGCGGCGCGCGGCGCGCGCCGCGCAGGCGCTTGTTGACAAGGACCGCCTGATCAAACACCAGCGCCTGGCCATCGACCTGATCCTGATGCCCCAGCCGCAGCGCGAGGCCTTGATTGCCCGCGCCCGCGCGGAAGTGGAGCGCTGGCGGCGGGAACGCCTCTGCAGCGAAGACTACATCGCGCGGTGGGACGCTTTGCTCGGCCTGCCTGTGGAAGCACTGGCGAGCGCCATGGCGTGCGAATCGTTGGAGTGGGGGACCGCCCTGCGGCAGAACTCCCCCTGGCTGCTGGTGACATCGTGAACCGGGCGCACCTGTTCACCCTGTTCGAGCAAGCCCACGCGCTGACCGGGCACCGCGATTTCGTGGTGATCGGCAGCCTGTCTATCCTCGGCACCGATGACGAGGACGGCGTGCCGGCGGAGATGTCCATGTCCATCGACATCGATTGCTACACCAAGTCCGACCCGGGACGCATCAACGACGTGCGAGCGACGCTGGGCGAGGGCTCGGACTTCCACCGGGCGCACGGCTACTACCTGGACCCCGTGTCGCCGAGCCTGCCCAGCCTGCCGGACGGCTGGGAAGTCCGCATGACGTTCATTGAGCGGGATGGTCTGCGCGTGTGGTTCCTCGATCCGGACGATGCGGCCATCTCGAAGTACGCCCGAAGCCAGGCCAATGACCTGCGCTGGATCCGTGCGGGGCTGCTGTCCGGGCACGTGTCCTTGCCACGGGTCAGAGCCCGCCTCGGCACCACCCTGTTCTTGGACGAACAGGAAGCGGCGCGCGTGAAGGAGCAGATCGAGCGCGACAGCGCCTGGTTCGAATCCGTCCGGCGTCCGCGTGGCGGCGGCCTCGCCTGAGACGGTTTCTGGCGCGGCCAGCAAAAAGGCCACCCGAAGGTGGCCTCTCGTGTGGGCGCGCGCCAGGCTCAGTGCAGGAGCGCCATGGGACGACTCGGCACCTCGTCCGCCGAGTAGTCCGGGTGGTTGTCCACGAAGTAGCGCAGCTTGGCGTCCAGGCGGCCCACGCGCTTGTTGGCCTCACCCTCGTGGTGGTGCTTGCAGATCAGGTTGAAGAGCTTGCCGCGCAGGAACCACAGTTCGCGGGGCGTGCGGCAGTTCATCAGGGCGGCGTGCAGGCGCACGCGCAGCGGGTCCTGGATGTCGGCCATGGCCGAATGGAATTCATCGACCACGTAGTCCAGGTCAAGGGCCTGGGTGTGCTGGTAACTGGGGGCCCTTCGCTTGGACAGCCAGGGCAGGCGGAAAAACATGACGCGCTCCGTGCAATCGATTCGTTGAGACCGTGGAGCGGATGCCGCCCCTTGCATGGAACATCGGCACGAGGGCCTGCGGCTTGAGCGGCAGGCCCTGTGCGACAGGCGGCGGGCCGACGGGCGGTCGGCGGTGTCACCCGTTGGTTTATCGGCCAGGTCGCTGGCGACTTGAGGGTTCAGAGAAAAGCACTCACCACCTGGACGACCGCATCGCCGTAGGCCGCGCGCTTCTTCTGCCCGATGCCGCTGATGCCGTCCAGGTCGGTCACGTCCGTGGGCCGGCGCTGGGCGATGGCGCGCAGGGTCGCGTCGTGAAAAATCACATAGGCGGGCAGGTTGTGCTCCTTGGCCACGCCCGCTCTCCAGGCCTTCAGCGCGTCCAGGCAGTCGCGCTCGGCCAGGCTCAGCGGCGTGCCATCGTCGCCCACGGGCGGCTTGGCGCGCGCGCTGCGCGAACGCGACGGTGCCCGCTCGGCCTGGATGCGCAGGCGCACCTCGCCCTCGCCCTTGAGGATGGCGCGCGCCCCATCGCTCAGGTGCAGGGTGTTGTAGGGCGCGTCGTCCACGCGCACCGCCTCGATGGCGATGAGCTGGCGCAGCAGGGCGCGCCACTGGGTTTCGCTCCAGTCGGCGCCGATGCCGAAGGTGCTCAGCCGCTGGTGGCCGTTGGCCTCGACCTTCTCGGTGGACTTGCCGCGCAGGATGTCCAGGATGTGCCCCGCGCCGTAGCCGTGGCCGCTGGCCTGCTGCACGCGGTAGATGCAGGAAAGCAGCTTGCGCGCGGGCTCGGTGGCGTCGAACAGTTCGGGCGGGTTCAGGCAATTGTCGCAGTTGCCGCAGGGCGAGCTTTCTTCGCCGAAGTAGCGCAGCAGGCGCACGCGGCGGCAGTCGCTGGCCTCGGCCAGGGCCAGCAGGGCGTCGAGCTTGCCGCGCAGCACCTGCTTGAACTCGTCGGGCGCCGGGCTGTCGTCGATCATGCGGCGCTGGTTCACCACGTCCTGCAGGCCGTAGGCCATCCAGGCGTCGGCGGGCTCGCCGTCGCGGCCCGCGCGGCCGGTCTCCTGGTAGTAGGCCTCGATGCTCTTGGGCAGGTCGAGGTGCGCCACGAAGCGCACGTCGGGCTTGTCGATGCCCATGCCGAAGGCGATGGTGGCCACCATGATCAGGCCCTCCTCGCGCAGGAAGCGGTCCTGGTGGGCCTGGCGCACGGCGGCGTCCAGACCGGCGTGGTAGGGCAGGGCCTTGAAGCCGGCCTGCTGCAACATCTGAGCGACCTCTTCCACGCGGCGGCGCGACTGGCAATACACCACGCCGGCGTCGTGGCCCTGGGCGTTGGCGTGCTCGTCGCGGATGAAGCGCTGCAATTGCGCGGTGGCGTCCTTCTTCTCCACCAGCTGGTAACGGATGTTGGGCCGGTCGAAGCTGCTGATGAAGGTGCGCGCGTCCTGCAATTGCAGGCGTTCGACGATGTCGGCCCGCGTGAGCGCGTCGGCCGTGGCGGTGAGCGCGATGCGCGGCACGCCCGCGAAGCGATCGGGCAGCACGGCGAGCTCGCGGTACTCGGGGCGGAAGTCGTGGCCCCACTGGGACACGCAGTGCGCCTCGTCGATGGCGAACAGCGACAGGCGTCCTTGCTCGTGCAGGCTCTCCAGCATGGCCTGGCAGCGCGGGGTGAGCAGCCGCTCGGGCGCCACGTAGAGCAGGGTGAGCTCGCCCTTGCGCAGTTGCAGCTCGATGCGCTGCGCGTCCTCCAGCGAGAGGCTGCTGTTGAGGTAGGCGGCGCTCACGCCGGCTTCGGTGAGTGCGCCCACCTGGTCGTGCATCAGCGCGATCAGCGGCGACACCACCACCGCGACACCACCACCGCGCTGCGCGCGAACGATGGCCGGCACCTGGTAGCACAGCGACTTGCCGCCGCCCGTGGGCATGAGCACCAGCGCGTCGCCGCCTTCGCACACGTGCGTGACGATCTGCGCCTGCGGGCCGCGAAAGGCCTCGTAGCCGAAGACCGACTGCAGGACGTCGACGCAGGCTTCCAGCGTCTCGGCCCCGGCCGCGACGTCGATCACATCTGTTCCCACGGCAATCCGTCGTGGCGCCAGCCGTTCACGGTGGAGCGCTTGAAGTGGTCGTTGAGCTCGCCCTCGAAGCCGTGCAGCACGTGGGCCACGTCGCTGAAACCGGCGGCCTCCAGCGCCTTGCCGGCGTCCAGCGTGCGCTTGCCACTGCGGCAGATGAGCAGGATGGGGCGGTCCTTGTCGCCCGCCTCGTGGGCCACGGCCTGCGCGAAACGCGCCGGGTCGGGCGTGAGGTCGGGGTACTCGTACCAGGGAATGTTCTCCACACCGGGCGGGCGGCCCACGTAGAGCGATTCGATCTCCATGCGCACGTCCACGAACAGCGGGGGTTCCTGGCCCAGCGCGGCGCGGCGCGCGGTTTCGGCCTGAAGCCAGGTCCAGGCTTCCTTGGGGGACAGGTGCTTCATGGGCGCGTATTGTCGGCCATGACGTGGCCTTGCCCCGCGTGGGGGCGGGGCCGCTTCATACAATCCACACGATGGACGCCTCCCCCGCCTTCACCCGTGCCCAGGCCTTGCCGGCCATCCTCGAACAGCGCATCGCCATCCTCGATGGCGCCATGGGCACCATGATCCAGCGCTTCAAGCTCGACGAAGCGGCGTACCGGGGCGAACGCTTCAAGGACTTCCACAAGGATGTGAAGGGCAACAACGAGTTGCTGAGCCTCACGCGGCCCGACGTCATCCGCGACATCCACGAAGGCTACCTCGCGGCCGGCGCCGACCTCATCGAAACCAACACCTTCGGCGCCACCACGATCGCGCAGGAGGACTACGACATGGCCCACCTCGCGCGCGAGATGAACGTGGCGTCTGCCCGCCTGGCGCGCGCCGCCTGCGACAAGTTCTCCACGCCCGACAAGCCGCGCTTCGTGGCCGGGGCCCTGGGCCCCACGCCCAAGACGGCCAGCATCAGCCCCGACGTGAACGACGCGGGCGCGCGCAACGTGACGTTCGAGCAATTGCGCGCGGCCTACCGCGAGCAGGTCGAGGCGCTGATCGAAGGCGGCGCCGACGTGCTGCTGGTCGAGACCATCTTCGACACGCTCAACGCCAAGGCCGCGCTGTTCGCCATCGACGAGGTCTTCGCCGCCACCGGCGAGCGCCTGCCGCTCATCATCAGCGGCACCGTCACCGACGCCTCCGGCCGCATTCTCAGCGGCCAGACCGTGAGCGCCTTCTGGGCCAGCGTGCGCCACCTGCAGCCGCTGGCCGTGGGCCTGAACTGCGCCCTGGGCGCCGCCCTCATGCGGCCCTACATCCAGGAGCTGGCCAAGGTCGCGGGCGACACCTACATCAGCTGCTACCCCAACGCCGGTCTGCCCAACCCCATGAGCGACACCGGCTTCGACGAGACGCCCGAGGTCACCAGCCGCCTGCTGCACGAATTCGCGGCCGAAGGCCTGGTCAACATCGTGGGCGGCTGCTGCGGCACCACGCCCGACCACATCGCCGCCATCGGCCGCGCGGTCACCCCGCTGGCGCCACGCCACCGCGCCGGCTTCTACCGCGAAGCCGCCTGAACGGGGCGCGGGCACGCGATGCCGCCCGCGTCAATCGGCGGCGGGTCCCAGCAGGTAGGCGGCCATGTCGCGAGCGTCGCGCTCGCTCACGCCGAGATCGGGCATGGCCGAGCGCGGGGCCACGCGCTGCGGGAAGCGGATCCACCGCACCAGGTTGTCCGGCGAGTTGGGCAGGTGGCCCGCCAGGTACTTGCGCTGCGCCAGGCCATGCAGTGGCGGTCCCACCGCGGGCTGGCTGCCGACCGCGCCGGGCACCGCGTGGCAGCTGGTGCAGGCGTACTGCTGCAAGGCCGTGAGCCCGCGCGCGCGATCCACCGGCCAGGTCTCGGCGTCGGGTTCGGTGGGGCCGTCGGTGCCCGCGTCGCCGGCCGGGCCGCTGGCGGCCAGGGCCTGATAGCTCGCGGGCGACAGCGTGGGCAGCGTCGCAACGAAGGCCACCACCTCATCGATCTCGTGCGGCGCCAGCCGGAAGCGCCAGGCCGGCATGCCGGTCATCTTGATGCCTTCGCTCACGACCCAGTGGATCTGCGCGGGGGTCCATTGGCGCGCCGTGTGCACCAGATTCACGGGCAGCGGGGTCATGCCCAGGGCAAAGCGCGCGGGGGCCACGCCCGGTGCCCCGTGGCATTGCAGGCAATGCGCCTCGTACAGGCGCAGGCCGCGCAGGCGAGCGTCTGAGGCCGGTGCGACCCAGTCCTCCTCGCCCGCGCGCGCGTGGATGGAGTGCCGCATCACCTGTTCCAGCAGGTCGTACACGGCTTGCGTGTGCTGCCGCGTGGCCGCCACGTCGTACCAGCCCGACCACACGAAGGCCGCTGCGCCCGCCGCGAGGGCGAGGGCGCCGGCGGCACTGGCCAAGGTGGCTTTCCAGGCGGTTCGCATACGCATTCAGAGGGTGTGCATGTAGGCCGCGATGTCGCGCGCCTCGGCCTCGGACAGCCCCAGGTCGGGCATGGCCGTGCCCGGATCGGCCCGCTGCGGCGAGCGCAGCCAGGCCACCATGCCGGCCGGCGTGTTCGGCAAGACGCCGCCCAGGTAGGCGCGCCGCCCCACGCCGTCCAGCGGTGGGCCGACGCGCCCGCGCGCCCATGGCGCGCCCTCGATGCGGTGGCAGGCGCCGCAGCCGTAAGCCGCGGCCAGCACCTGGCCGCGCCGCGCATCGCCCGGCTCCTCGGCCACGGGCCAGCCGGCGCCGCCGGGGCCGGCGCGGGGGCCCTTGCAGGCGCCCACCGACAGCAGCGGGGCGCCCAGGGCCAGCAGCAGCGCCGCAAGCCTCAAGGCCGTTGCCAGGGGGGCAGGCGCGCGGGCTCGGGTTCGGGTGGTGGTTGTCGTAGCCATTGTTCGAGCAGCATCAGGCCGATGCCGATGAACACCAGGCCGGCGGGCACCCACATGATGAGTCCACCGATCTGTTGATCCTGCAGCGCCGTCAGGCCCCAGCGCGGTGCCGTCGCCAGGTAGCTCGGGTACCACACGCTGGGCGAGAAGCTCAGCAGCGCACCGAGCAGACTGCTGTGCAAGGCCGTGGTGAACACGGCGATCACGCCGATGCCGGGGCGGGCAATCCGCGCACCCGATCCCAGCAGCGACCACCAGAACAGCAGCGCCGAACCGAAGAAGCCCATGTGCTGCAAGCCATGCACCAGCGGGTCGTTCAAGGCGGCCTCGAACAGCGTGGGCAGGTGCCATTGCCACAGGGTGGCGGCGTGCAAGGCCCAGGCCACCAGGGGCGCCGACAGCACGCGCCAGGGCGCACGCCACGCCGCATGGCGCCCGCCGCGCGCCAGCGCGGCACGCCAGCGCGCCGGAAGGCCCCACATCAGCACGGGCAGGGGGCGCGCGCTCACCAGCAGCGGCGCGGCGCCCAGGATCAGCAGCTCGTGCTGCACCATGTGTGCGCTGAACAGCTGCTCACCCCAGGCATCCAGTGGCGAGAGCACGGCCAGCGCCAGCAGCATCAGGCCGAGCTGGAAGCGCCGTGCCAGGCGCTGCTGCTCCCGGCCGCCGCGGCGCGAGCGCGCCGCCAGCGCCAGGCGCCCCCGCGCGTGCAGCGTGGCGCTGACCAGCAAGAGCAGGGCGGTCAGCGGGTCCAGGTGGTGCCACCACGGGTCGCCCGCGCCGCCGCCGAGGTGGGCGTGGGCGGGCCCCGCGCCCAGCAGCACGATCGCGACCAGCGATCGGGCAGACCCTAGTGGCATGGCGGCACCAGGAAGCCGGTCAGCGCCTGCATGGCGATGACCGCGGCGAACAGCCCGCCCGCGAACAGGCCCACGCGGCCGAGAAAGCGGCTGCGCTCGCGGTCCACCCGTGCGGCGCGCCATGCCAGGACCATGCCCGCCAGCGCGAGCAGCAGGCAGATCAGCGACACGGCGTGCAGGAGCCCCGCGCCGTGGCGGCACGTCCAGTCCACCAGCAGGTAGCTCGCGTTGAGGTGAACGAACCAGGACAGCATCGGCAAGGCCCAGGCGGCCCACAGCCGGGGCACGCTGTCCGCGCGCCGCTGGGGAGAAGGCCCGGGCGGGCGCTGGTTCAGGTCCATCTCGGCACCCCGTAAAGCACCGCGTAGAGCGGCAGCCAGGCGACCGCCACGAAGTACCAGTACAGCGAGTCCACCACCACCGCGAGCTGGCGTCGGCGGCTGAAGTAACCCATGGCGCCGAGAAGCGCCACGACCGCCGTGCCGATGACGGCGGACACCACGTGCACGAAGTGGAAGCCCGACAGCGTCCACAGCAGCGAGCCCCAGGGGTGCGCGTCCCAGCGGTAGCCGAACTGGGTGAACTGCCAGCCGCGCAGGGCCAGCGTGGCCGAAGCGAGCAGCAGGCTGGTGACGATCAGCCCCACGCAGCGCGACACCTCGTCGCGCCCCAGCGCGCGGCCCGCGCCCCACATGCTCAGGCAGCTCAGCAGCAGCAGGGCCGCGCCCAGGCCGGGCAGCCAGGGCGAGGGCAGATCCAGACCGGGCGGCGGCCAGGGCGCGTGCGTGGCGCGCCAGTACAGCACGCTCGCGGCGAAGCTGGCCACCACCGTCGACTCGATGGCGACCAGCCCGGCCACGCCCCACCACAGCGGCGCTGCAGGCCCGGCCGGCTCACGTAGCAGCGCGGACGCGTCGACGAGCACGCGGACCGCCCCTGGCGCGGCGGCGCTCACGGGGCAGCCCTCCGTGGGGCGCTCATGATCCCCCCTCGCGCCAGGGGCGGCGCGGCCAGAGCCAGCCCACGATGGTGAGGAAGCTGGCGAAGAAGCCGGCCACGAACCACCAGGGATCGACGATCACGCCGATGAAGCCGGTGGCGATGGCCAGCGAGGTCAGGAAGGGCCAGACCGACGGGCCGGGCAGCTCCACCACGGCCTGTGGCTGCGCATCGAGCACGCTCGTGACCAGCACCTCGCGCCGATGCGCGCTCAGGCCCGACACCACCGGGCGCGGGCCACCCTCGCGCCGCCAGTCCCACAAGGGGTGGCGCCCGCCCACCACCGGAATGTGGTGGTGGTTGGCATCGGGCGGCGGCGAGGCCGTGGCCCACTCCAGCGTGTCCGCGCCCCACGGGTCGTCGCCGGCCAGGGCGCCGCGGCGCCGGCTGGCCAGCGCGTTCCACAGCGTCAGCGCGAAGCCCAGGGCCAGCACCACCGCGCCGCCGCTGGCCAGCGCATTGAGACCGTCCCAGCCCAGGCCGGCGTCGTAGGTGTAGACGCGCCGCGGCATGCCCTCCAGGCCGAGCTGGTGCATGGGGAAGAAGGTCAGGTGCACGCCCAGCAGCGTGAGCCCGAAGCTCCAGCGTCCCAGCCGCTCGGACATCAGGCGCCCCGTGAACTTGGGGTACCAGTAGTACAAGGCCCCGAACAGCGGAAACACCGCGCCCCCGATGAGCACGTAGTGCAGGTGCGCGACCACGAAGTAGCTGTCGTGCACCTGCAGGTCGAAGGGCACCGAGGCCACCATCACGCCCGTGAGCCCGCCCATCACGAACACCACGAAGAAGCCCATCACGAAGAGCAGGGGGGTGGCCCAGCGCACGCGCGCGCCCCACAGCGTGGCGACCCAGCAGAAGACCTGCACGCCGCTGGGGATGGCGATCATGGCGCTGGCCGCGGTGAAAAAGCTCAGGCCCAGGCGCGGCAGCCCGGTGGCGAACATGTGGTGCACCCACAGGCCGAAGGCCAGGAAGCCGATGGCCACCATGGACAGCACCAGGGCGGTGTAGCCGAACACCGGGCGCCGCGCGAAGGTGCCGATGATGGTGGACACCATGCCCAGTGCGGGCACCAGGATGATGTAGACCTCCGGGTGCCCGAAGAACCAGAACAGGTGCTGCCACAGCAGCGGTTCGCCGCCGGCGCCCGCCACGAAGAACTGCGTGAACACCAGCCGGTCCAGCGCCAGCATCACGCTGGCCACGATCAGCGGCGGCATCGCGAAGACGATCATGAAGCTCATCACCAGCACCGACCACACGAACAGCGGCATGCGGTGCAGGCCCATGCCGGGCGCGCGCTGCTTGAGGATGGTGACGATGAGTTCGACCGCCGCCGCCAGGGCCGAGATCTCGATGAAGGTGACCATGGTGGTCCACACGTCCACCCCCACGCCCGGCGAATGGCGCTTGCCGGCCAGCGGCACGTAGCTGAACCAGCCCGCGTCGGGCGCGGCGCGCAGCAGCAGCGAGGCGAACAGCACGATGCCGGCGATCAGGTACACGTAGTAGCCCAGCGCGTTCAGGCGCGGGAAGGCCATGTCGCGGGTGCCCAGCATCAGCGGCACCAGGTAGATGGCGAAGCCCTCCATCGCCGGCACCGCGAAGAAGAACATCATGGTGGTGCCGTGCATGGTGAAGACCTGGTTGAACAGGTCCGGCTCGAGCAACTGCTGACCTGGGGCGGCCAGTTGCAGCCGCATCAGCAGCGCCAGCACACCCGCCAGCACGAAGAACACCAGCGAGGTCACGACGAAGCGCGCGCCGATCTTGCGTTGGTTGACCTGCGTGAACCAGCCGAGCAGGCCGCCGGGCGAGCGCCAGGTCGCGTCGAGTCTGGCCAGCTCGTCGGCGTCGTTCATGGGGCCGTCGGGCCACGATGGGCCGCCTTCATTCCAGGGCCATCAGGTACGCCACCACGGCCTTGAGCTCACCCGGCTCCAGCGGCACCGGCGGCATGTGCACGCCGGGCTTGGCTCCCTGCGGGTCGGCGATCCAGCCGGCCAGGTGGGCGGGGCCGTTGGGCAGGGTGGCTGCGCCCAGGCGGCGGCGGCTCGCCACGTGCGTGAGGTCCGGGCCCAGGCCCTGCGGCCAGAAGCCTTCACCCGCCTCGCGCACCCGGTGGCAGTTGGCGCAGTCGCGATCGAACACGCGCCGCCCCTCGGCGGCGCGCCCTGGTTCGGGCACGGCCGCGGGGGCGCGCTGTTGCGCCAGCCAGCGGTCGAAGTCCTCGCGCGGCTGCGCCACCAGTTCGAAGGCCATGCGCGCGTGCTGGGTGCCGCAGAACTCGGCGCACTGGCCCCGGTAGACGCCGGCGCGCGTGGCTTCGTACGCGGCGGCGTTGACGATGCCGGGGATCATGTCCGTCTTGCCGCGCAGGTTGGGCACCCAGAAGCTGTGGATCACGTCGCCCGAGCGCAGCAGCACGCGCACCGGCTCGCCCACGGGCACGTGGATCTGGTTGGCCGTGATGGCGAGCGTGGCGCCATCGGCGTCGAGGTAGCGCACGGCCCACCACCACTGCCAGCCCGTCACCTCCACCACGATGCGCGCGCCCGGCACCCGGTCGTCCGCCCCCGCCAGGTCGGTGCGCACGCTGCCCAGCACCAGCGCGATCAGCACGGCCAGCGGCACGGCCACGCCGCCGGCCAGCACCAGGCGCCGGCTCGCTGCCTCGCTCAGCGCCTGGGTGCCCGGCCGACGCGCGCGCCAGGCGCCCAGCGCCAGCGCCGCCATCACGGCGAGGAACACCAGCACCGACACGGCCAGCATGACCCACCACAGCACCACGATCGCTTCGGCCTGTCCGCTGGCGGGCGACAGCACCGAATGCGCACCGTGGGTGAGCGGGCCGTTCACGGCGTCGCCTTCCGGACCCGTGCGTTGTGGCGCATCGGCCTCAGTGCGCCTTGGGGCCCTGGCGCACGGCGCGCTGGTGCGTGTCCAGGCGCACCTCGCGCGCCGACCAATGGATGCCCTTCAGGGCCTCGGCCGGCACCTGGCGCTGCCCGCCGGGCAGCCACTCGCGGGTGTCCACCACGAACTGCGCGACCGACCAGTCGCCGTCGTCGATCAGGATGTCGTCGATGCGGCCCGCCTTGCCGTCCAGCGCCTCGGCCTGGTAGCCCAGCAACTCCTGGCAGCTGCGCAGGTGCGAACGGCGCGCAGCCTCCAGCGCTTCGCTCGCGCCCGGGTCGAAGGCCGGCGCATCCGCCGGCACACCCGGCACCGGCGGCACACCGTTCTTGTCGAGCGCCGGATAGGCGATGGGCCCCCAGGCCAGGGGACCGGCCCAGTAGTAGGGGTAGCGATAGAAGTCGGCGTGCGCCTGTTCGTACAGGCGCGAGACCGGCTGCTGCGTGTCCACCGGCGGACTGGTCTTGACCTGATCGCGCGTGAGGTCGACACGGATGTTGCCTTCCGTGGACTCCCCCATGCGCACCGCGTAGGGCGAGATCAGCACGCGCCGCTGGCTCAGCCAGCCACCCGCGTCCACCACCAGGTAGCGGACCCGCCGGTGCTCGTCGTCGAAATAGACGTCCTCGATCGTGCCGACCTCACCGTCGCGGGCGGTGACCGCGGTGCCGCGCCATTGGCTGAATTTGTGAAGCATGGGACTGTCTCCGGTTCGTCCATCAGCGCGCCGCAGGCGCAGGCCTCGGTGGGTCGGCTCCCAGCACCTGGTTGGGCGTGTGTATCCACGGGCGGTAGGCGGGCATCAGTCGGTCGAGGTCGTCGCGGTACTGCCGATCGTTCAGATCGGGCCAGTCGCCTTCATCGAAGGCGCTCGCCAGGTCCAGCTTGTCGCGCGGCACCTGCAGGGTCGCGTCCTGGTCTTCGCGGGCGGGCAGGCGCAGCGTGGCGAGAGGCAGCGGCACCATGCGGTCGTCCGCGCTCCACGCCTCATCGAAGTCGAGCACGGCATAACGCACCTTCGCCGAACCGAGGTTGACCACGAGGTCCTCCACCTCGCCGGCGTCGTCGCCTTGCAAGCCGTTCACGTCCATGCCGATGAGATCGCTTGCGCGCATCAGGCGCTGCGCGTGGCGCGGCCGCTCGAGAGCGACACCGGGCCCGAAGTGGCGGTCGACCTGCTCGCGGTAGCGGGTGTCGTTCCAGTCCGGCCAGTTGGCGCGCTCGAAGCCCGGGGCGCGCTCCAGCACGTCCTGCCGCACGTCCAGCAGCAGGCGGTCCCCGCTGCTGCGCAGCGAACGCACCGGGTAGGCGAAGAGTTTTTCGCCGAGGCCCATGAAGCCGCCGAAACCGAGGATCGCGTAGTGCACGCGCTGGTTGTTCACGTCGATCATGAGGTCGTTGATCTCGCCCAGGTCGCGCCCTTGCATGTTGTGCACGTCCATGCCGACGATGCGGCTGGCGCGCATGTCCAGCGCGGCGGGCATTTGGCCCGTCTGGGCCAGCGCGGGGCCCGCCAGCCAGCTGGCGGCGGCCAGCACGGCCGTCGCGGCGGGGCGCCAGGTGAATCGTGTGTTCATGAGTGGTTCCTTTCCTGATGTGTGAAGGTTCGAAAGCTCACCGCGTCGATGGCGGTGGCGAGTCCTCATCGGGCAAGGCAAGCGCCCGCGTGACCGGGGCCGTGCGCCCCGGAATTGCCGCAAGCGCTGCCGACGCAAGCACGGCCTCAGCCCTCGCCCACCTGAAGCGGCACATACAGCCGGGCCTCGCCACGGCGAACCAGCACGGCCACGTTGCCGCCATCGGGCACGGCGGCCAGCTGACGGCGGAACTCGGCCAGGCTGTCGAATGGCCGCTGATTGATGGCCACGATCACGTCGCCGCGGCGCAGGCCGCTGTCCGCGTTGGCACCGCTCACCTGCTGCACCACCAGGCCGAAGTCCACGCCCAGGGCGCGCCGCTGCGCCTCCGACAGCTCGCTCACGCCCAGTCCCAGGCGGGCGTCGCCCGCAGGGCGGCCTGGCGAGGACCCGCGGTCGCCAGCGCTGGCCTCGCGGGGCGCGCTCGGCTCCGACGAACCCACCTGCACCTCCAGCCGCTGGCGCGCGCCGTCGCGCCAGACCTCCAGCGGCACCGTGGTGCCGGGTGCGACCGCGGCCACGCGGCGCGGCAGCGCGCCGGCCTTCGCCAGCGCCTCGCCGTTGAAGGCCAGGATGAGGTCGCCGGCGCGCAGTCCGGCGCTTTGCGCCGGGCTGCCGGGCTCCACCGAGGTCACCAGGGCACCCTGCGTGTCCTCGCGCCCGAAGGCGCGCGCCAGCCCCTCGTTGAGCGGCTGGATGCCGATGCCCAGGCGCCCGCGCGTGACCTGGCCGTCGGTGCGCAGCTGCCGGGCCACGTCCATCGCCACGCCAATGGGGATGGCGAAGGCCAGGCCCTGGTAGCCGCCGGTGCGGCTGTAGATCTGCGAGTTGATGCCCACCACCTCGCCGCGCGTGTTGAACAGCGGTCCGCCCGAGTTGCCCGGGTTGATGGCGACGTCGGTCTGGATGAAGGGCACGTAGGTTTCGTCGGGCAGGGAGCGCTCGGTGGCGCTGACGATGCCCGCGGTGATGGTGTTGGCGAAGCCGAACGGCGAGCCGATGGCCGCCACCCACTCGCCGGCCTGCACGCTGGCCGCATCGCCGATGGGCGCCACGGTCAGGTCGCGCGCCTCGACCTTGAGCAGGGCCACGTCCGTGGGCGGGTCGCTGCCCAGCACGCGCGCATTCAGCTCGCGGTCGCTGCCCGGCAGGCGCACCAGCACCTCGTCCGCCTCGGCCACCACGTGGGCGTTGGTGAGGATGTGTCCTTCGGCGTCGATCACGAAACCCGAGCCCACGCCTTCGCGGCGGAACTCGCCACCCTGCGCGGGCGGCTGCGGCACGAAGCGCCGGAAGAAATCGAACATCGGGTCGTCGGGCAGGTCGGGCCCGGCGGCGCTGGCCGAGACGGCCTGGCGCGTGGTGACGTTGACCACGGCCGGCCCGACGCGGCGCATGAGGGCGGTGAAGTCGGGCGGTGTCGCCTGTGGCGTGGGGGGCGCGTTCGCCGCGGCGCTGGCGCCGGGCGGTGCGGGTGGCGGTGCCTTGGCCGCGTCCGGTGCCTCCTGGGCGCGGCAGGCCGCCAGCACCAGCAGGGCGGATGCGATCAGCAGTGCGCCGTGCGAAGCGGGACGCAGCCACGCGCGGCGCAGCTGGGTGGCGAGGCGGGCCGGCATGGCGCGCCTCACCAGCTCAGCACCACGCGCTCGTGCCCGTCGTCGGGCACCTGCACGGCCTGGCGCTGCGTGCGGCCGTCGAAGGTGGCGACCACGGTGTAGCGCCCCGCGGGCAGATCGACCAGCACCATCGGGTGGGCGTCCTGCCGGTCGAGCACCGTCTGGCCTTGCGCGTTCAGGATTTCCAGGTCCACGTCGCCCAGGTAGGCGCCATCGGCGGCGCGCGAGAAGCTCAGCCCCAGGCTGTAGTCGTCGGCGGCCTCGCGCATGGCCTGTTGCGAAGCCTGCCCGATGCCGCCGCTGCGGAACCGGTGCCCGTCCGGGCGTTGGTCGGCCATGGACGCGGCGTGGGGCTGCGTTGCTGGCGAGCCGGCGGCTCCCATGCCCGCTGCCCGGGCGGGGTTGGCGCCCAATGAGGCGGCCAAGGCCAGCGCGAGCGCCGCGGTGGTCGTCACATGGCCGATGGAGATCAGGGTCGTCGAGGTAGGCATGTCGAGTTCCTTTCTTTCAATGCAAGTGCGTGTTCAACGCGAAGGCGTGGGCAACTGGGTCGGCGGCATGCGTTCGCGAAAGCCCAGGCGCAGCGGTGGTGACGCGGGGTCGATGCGCGCCGACACGCTGAAGTCGAGCACCTCGCGAGGCGTGAACCGGAAGCTGCCCACGTAGGACACCCGCCCCTGGGAAGCCACCTCGCGCAGCGCGATCGCCTGCTGCACGCCGGCCAGCGTGGTGCGCGTGGCATCGACGGCGGCGGCGATCGGCCAGCGCGCCTCGCCCACGTCGCGCAGCACGACCACGTTGAGCACGGCCGTGTGCTCAGCGGGCGTGATCCCGTGCTGGCGCGCCGTTTCTTCGGCGATCGTCAGGCTGCTGACGACGCTGCTTTGCAGCGTGAAGTCGCCGTGTCTCACGGCATGGGGTTGTGCCAGCGCCAGGGCGGCCCCGGCGGCGCAGGCCAGAACGGCCAGTCCGCGGGCCCCGTCCCGCCACCAGCGTGCAGAGCGTGAAGGGGTCTTCATGGCAGCTCCCACTGACTCGGGTTGGGTGGACCGAAACGGGGCAAGCCCCGCTCCCGGTAACAATTCCCGACAGATTGCGGGGAGATGTAGGGCGCCGGCACAATCGCGCTTCCCTTCAAGGGGAGTAATCGGCCCGCCACCCCGCGCACAGCGAGGCTTCGGCGGCGCGGCGTTCTCGTCAATTCGCGGCTGACAAGGCCGCCGGGAACGTCCAGGCCATCCACGGTGGCCCGCGACCAGACCTTGGGGTGTTCGTCAACACCAAACCGAGGTCTTTCATGGAAAGCATTGCTCCGCTGTGGCTGTGGGGGGTTTTCGTCGCGTTCGTCGTGGCGGCCCTGTTCGTCGATTTTGTCCTGCTGAAGAAGCAGGGTGCCCAGGCCGTGGGCGTCAAGGAGGCGCTCAACTGGTCACTCGTCTGGATCGCGCTGAGCTTTGTCTTCAACGCCCTGTTCTGGTGGGCCGTGAAGGACACGACCGGCTCGACCGCGATCGCCAACGAAAAGTCGCTGGAATTTCTGACCGGCTACCTCATCGAAAAGAGCCTGGCGGTCGACAACATCTTCGTCTTCCTGCTGATCTTCAGCTACTTCGCCGTGCCGCCCGCGTACCAGAAGCGCGTGCTCATGATCGGCATCCTGGGCGCCATCGTGCTGCGCACGGTGATGATCCTGCTCGGCGGCTGGCTGCTGTCGGAGTTCCACTGGATCCTGTACCTCTTCGGCGCCTTCCTCATCCTCACCGGCATCAAGATGTGGTGGGCCGCAGGCAAGGAGCCGAGCCTGGACGACAACCCCGCGCTCAAGCTGCTGCGCCGCCTGATGCCGGTGAGCCAGCGCTACGACGGCGAGAAGTTCTTCACCGTCGAGAACGGCAAGCGCATCGCCACGCCGCTGCTGATGGTGATCGCGCTGGTGGGCGTCACCGACGTGATCTTCGCCGTCGACTCCATCCCGGCCATCTTCGCCATCACGCGCGACCCCTTCATCGTGCTCACGTCCAACGTGTTCGCCATCCTGGGCCTGCGCGCCATGTTCTTCCTGCTGCAGGCCGTGGCGGGCAAGTTCCACCTGCTCAATTACGGCCTCGCGGTCATCCTGGTCTTCATCGGCACCAAGATGATGCTCATCGACGTCTTCAAGATCCCGGTGGCGGTGTCGCTGGGCGTGGTGGTGGGCATCCTGGCGATCACCATGGTGTGGAGCGCCAAGACCGCGCCGAACTCGTGAATCCCCGCGCACCAACTTGGCACAGGCGTTGCTAGCAACCCTGCCATGCAGCGCCAGGCCTTCCCCGAGCTGATCAGCGCCGCCGTGGCCCCGTCCACGGCGGCCTGGCGCGACCCGCTGGGCCTGCTGCTGGCCAGCACCGGCGAAGGTGTATTCGGCGTGGACCTGGACGGCCTGTGCGTGTTCATCAACCACGCCGGGGCCCGCATGATCGGCTACGAGCCCGGGGAGCTGCTGGGCAGCAACATGCACGAACTCACGCACCACTCGCACGCCGATGGTGCGCCCTATCCGGTGGAAGACTGCCCCATCTTCAATGCCTTCCGCGCGGCCGCGCCCTGCCGCATCGACACCGAAGTCTTCTGGCGGCGCGACGGCAGCGCCTTCCCGGTGGAGTACAGCAGCCACCCCATCGTCGACGGCGGCCAGGTGCGCGGCGCGGTGGTCACCTTCATCGACATCACCGAGCGCCGCCGCGCCGCCGACGCCCTGCACAGCGCCAAGGAACAACTGGAGCAGCGCGTGCGCGAGCGCACCCACGCCCTGGAAACCGCCTTGCGCCAGGTGCGCGAACTGGCGGCGCGCAGCGAGGCCGTGCGCGAGGACGAGCGAACGCGCATCGCGCGCGAGGTGCACGACGAGCTCGGCAGCCTGCTCGTGGCCCTCAAGATGGACGTGAACTGGATGGACAAGCGCCTGTCCGAACAGGCCCGGCGCCAGCCCGACGAGGCCGAGGGCATGCGCGAGCGCATGCGCTGCAAGTGCCAGAACATGAGCCGCCTCATCGAAAGCGCGGTCGACAACGTGGGGCGCATCATCACCGACCTGCGGCCCAGCATCCTCGACCACCAGGGCCTGTGGGCCGCGCTGGAATGGCAGGCGCAGGAATTCGTCGCCAGCGCCGAGCTCGCGCTCGACTGGGACATGGCCGTGGACGGTGCGCCCGAACCGCCGGAGCCGCTGGCCATCGCGGTCTTTCGCATCTTCCAGGAAATGCTGTCCAACGTGGGCCGTCACGCGCGGGCCCGTCGGATCGCCGTGCGCATCCGTCACCACGACGGACTGCTGCGCTTGTCGGTGCAGGACGATGGCGGTGGCGCTTCCCCCCAGGCCTTCGAGGCGGCCGACGCCTACGGCATCATGGGCATGCGCGAACGCGCGGGGCACTTCGGGGGCAAGATCCGGATCGAAAGCATCCTGGGCCGCGGCACGCTGATGGAACTGTCCATCGTGCTGACGCCCGGGGAGGTGACATGAACAGCCAATACAGCGAGGCCAGCCGCTTTGACTTGCTGGCCGACACCATCCGCGTTCTGATCGGCGACGACCACCGCATCGTGCGCGAAGGCCTCCGGCAGATCCTGGCGGACGCACCCGACGTGAGCGTGGTGGCGGAAGCGCAAAGCGGCGAAGAGGTGCTCGCGCAGGTGCGCGCGCTCGGCGGCAATGAGGGCCTCGACCTCGTGCTGCTCGACGTCGCCATGCCCGGCATCGACGGGCTGGACGTGCTGCAGCGCCTGCGCAAGGAACACCCGCACCTGCCCGTGCTGATGCTCAGCACCTACCCCGAGAAGCAATACGCGGTGCGCTGCATCCGCCTGGGCGCCTGCGGCTACCTCAACAAGAGCGCCGACCCCGACGACATGCTGCTGGCGGTGCGCAAGTGCGCCGGCGGCGGGCGCTACCTCACGCCCGCCACGGCCGAGGCCCTGGCCGCCGCCGTGGGCAGCGGCACCGCGCAGGCGGGGCCCGAGTCGCTATCGCATCGGGAGCATCAGGTGTATCGCCTGCTCACGCAGGGCCTCACCGTGAGCGAAATTGGTGCGCGCCTGGGCCTGGCGTCCAACACGGTGAGCACCTACCGCGCGCGCATCCTCGAAAAGACCGGCGCCAAGAACGATGTCGAGCTCGCGCTGTACGCCGAAAGGCACCGTTCGGGGGCTTGAAACGGTCTCCGTGTAGGGGCAGCCCTACACGGCGTGGCGCGCGCGCCCGTGAAATTGCGCCCGAGCTTGCTGCGACGCAGCAACTGGCCCGGTGCTTGCAATTCAACGCGCATCTCCAACTCACGAGGTGCGCCATGTCCGACTTCTTCGACCCGTACAACGCCGACAAGCCCCTGATGCTCAAGTGCAGCTGCGGGCGCGACCACACGGTGGCCGAGCACCAGGCCGAGCAGCGAACGAAGGACAGCGCCGCCGAACGGGCCGCCGCCACCCTGCGCGCGCGCAGCGAAACCCCCGAGTTCGAGGCCTACAGCCGCGAGTTCATCGAAGCCACCCTGGTGAAGGCCCTGTTCCCGCAGGATGCGGTGCGTCGCCGCTTCCTGCGCGCCGTGGGCAAGGGCACGGCGATGGCAGCGATTGCCAGCGTGCTGCCCATCGCCAGCCTGCAGGCCATGGCCCAGGAAAAAGGCAAGCTCGAGAAGACGAACCTGAAGATCGGCTTCATCCCGATCACCTGCGCCACGCCGCTGATCATGGCTCACCCCCTGGGCTTCTACAGCAAGCAGGGCCTCAACGTCGAAGTCACCAAGACCGCGGGATGGGCACTGGTGCGCGACAAGATGATCAACAAGGAGTACGACGCCTCGCACTTCCTCTCGCCCATGCCCCTGGCCATCTCGCTCGGCCTGGGCAGCAACGCCGTGCCCATGAACGTGGCCACCGTGCAGAACATCAACGGCCAGGCCATCACCATGGCCCTGAAGCACAAGGACAACCGCGACCCGAAGAACTGGAAGGGCTTCAAGTTCGGCATCCCCTTCGAGTACTCGATGCACAACTTCCTGTTGCGCTACTACCTGGCCGAGAACGGGCTCAACCCCGACACCGACGTGCAGCTGCGCGTCATCCCGCCGGCGGAGATGGTGGCCAACCTGCGCGCCGGCAACATCGACGGCTTCCTCGGCCCCGATCCCTTCAACCAGCGCGCCGTGTTCGAGGAGGTGGGCTTCATCCACGTGCTCACGAAGGACCTCTGGAACGGCCACCCCTGCTGCGCCTTCGGCACCAGCACCGAGTTCATCAAGCAGAACCCCAACACCTTCGCGGCCCTGTACCGCGCCGTGCTCAACGCCGCGGCCATGGCGCGCCAGGCCAAGAACCGCGAGCTCATCGCCAAGGTCATCGCGCCCAGCCAGTACCTCAACCAGCCCGAGGCCGTGATCACGCAAGTGCTCACCGGCCGCTTCGCCGACGGCCTGGGCAAGGTCCAGAACGTGCCCGAGCGCGCCGACTTCGACCCCATGCCCTGGCAGAGCATGGCGGTGTGGATGCTCACGCAGATGCAGCGCTGGGGCTACATCAAGGGCGAGGTCAACTACAACCAGATCGCCGAGCGCGTCTTCCTCATCACCGACGCGCGCAAGCACATGAAGGAACTGGGCCAGGACTTCAAGGCCGGTCCGGGCTACGAGAAGCACACCATCATGGGCAAGGTGTTCGACCCGGCGAAGCCGGCCGAGTACCTCAAGAGTTTCAGCATCAGCAAGGCGGCGTGACATGAAGAGCGTGAGCCTCAACCTGCGCGCCGCGATGGTCTCGCTGCTGTTGTTCGCCGTCTTTGTCGGCGCCTGGCAGCTGGCCACGGGCGGTGGTGGCGCGGACGCCGCGGCGTCCAACCTCACGCCCGAGGAGATCGAGTACGCCAGGATGATGGGCAAGGACCCGACGGGGGGCGCCACCAAGACCGGCGGCTTCCCGCCGCCGGGCGACGTGGCCAAGGCCAGCTGGGGCCACCTGTCCAACCCCTTCTACGACAACGGGCCCAACGACAAAGGCATCGGCATCCAGATCGCGCACTCGCTGGCGCGTGTCGGCCTGGGCTTCGTGCTGGCCATGCTGGTGGCCATCCCGCTGGGCTTTCTCATCGGCATGTCGCCGCTCATGCAGAAGGCCTTCGACCCGTTCGTGCAGGTCCTGAAGCCCATCAGCCCGCTGGCCTGGATGCCGCTGGCGCTCTACACGCTGAAAGACAGCAACGTCAGCGGCATCTTCGTCATCTTCATCTGCTCGGTCTGGCCGATGCTGATCAACACCGCCTTCGGCGTCGCCTCGGTCAAGCGCGACTGGCTCAACGTGGCCGCCACGCTGGAGGTGAACCCGCTGCGCAAGGCCTTCCTGGTGGTGCTGCCCGCCGCCGCACCCACCATCCTCACGGGCATGCGCATCAGCATGGGCATCGCCTGGCTGGTCATCGTCGCGGCCGAGATGCTGGTGGGCGGCACCGGCATCGGCTACTTCGTCTGGAACGAGTGGAACAACCTCTCGCTCACCAACGTCATCTTCGCGGTGTTGATGATCGGCGTGGTGGGCATGCTGCTCGACCTGATGTTCGCGCAGTTGCAGAAGGCGGTGACCTATGTGGAGTGACAGCCGGCAACAGGGCCTCGGCTCCGCGGCACCCTCAATGCAAACCAAAGGCACCGCCATGAGCGCCCACCCCCGCGCCTTCCTGCAGGTCGACAACCTCGCCAAGGCCTACCAGTCCGACAAGCCCGTGTTCGCCGGCGTCGACTTCGGCATTCACAAGGGCGAGTTCGTCTGCATCATCGGTCACAGTGGCTGCGGCAAGACGACCATCCTCAACGTGCTTGCCGGCCTGGACACGGCCAGCGAAGGCCACGCCTTCATGGACGGCCGCGAGATCGCCGGCCCCAGCCTGGAGCGCGGCGTGGTCTTCCAGGGCCACGCGCTCATGCCCTGGCTCACCGTGCGCCAGAACATCGCCTTCGCGGTGAAGTCGCGCTGGCCCGAGTGGAACAAGCCCGAGGTCGACGCGCAGGTCGAGAAGTACGTGGCGATGGTGGGCCTGAGCCACGCCATCGACAAGAAGCCTTCGCAGCTTTCCGGTGGCATGAAGCAGCGCGTGGGCATCGCGCGCGCCTTCGCCATCCAACCCAAGATGCTGCTGCTCGACGAGCCCTTCGGCGCGCTGGATGCGCTCACGCGCGGCACCATCCAGGACGAGCTCATGTCCATCGTGCGCGAGACGCACCAGACGGTGTTCATGATCACCCACGACGTGGACGAGGCCATCCTGCTGGCCGACCGCATCCTGCTCATGAGCAACGGCCGCGAGGTGGACGGCGTCTACAAGCCCGGTGGCATGGCCGAGGTGGTGAGCAACACCCTGCCGCGCGAACGCACACGCGCCCAGTTGCACCACCTGGACGGCTACTACGAGCTGCGCAACCACATCGTCGACTTCCTCGTTTCCCGCGCGAGAGCGAATTGACCCCCTGCGCCGCTGCGCGGCTTCCCCCAAGGGGGACGGCGCCAGCGGCCCGGCAAAGCCGGTTCCGCGGCACCCCCGGTTCAACCCTTTCATTCCACCACTACTCCAGAGGCAAACATGAGTCGCATTGAAGTCACCGAGAAAATCGTCTCCACCAAGGTCAGCAAGGGCCTGAAGTGGGAAGACGTCGCCAAGAAGGTCGGCAAGTCCAAGGAATGGACCACGGCCCTGTGCCTGGGGCAGATGACCGCCACGCCCGAACAGGCCAAGGCGCTCGGCAAGATCTTCGGCCTGACGGCGGAAGAGCAGAAGTGGCTGCAGGTCGTGCCGTACAAAGGCTCGCTGCCCACCAGCGTGCCCACCGATCCGCTGATCTACCGCTTCTACGAACTGGTCAGCGTCTACGGCACCACCTTCAAGGAACTCATCCACGAAGAGTTCGGCGACGGCATCATGAGCGCCATCGACTTCAAGATGGACATGAAGCGCGAGAAAGACCCGAACGGCGACCGCGTGAACATCGTGATGTCGGGCAAGTTCCTCCCCTACAAACAGTACTGATGAGCGCCGAGCCGCGCCCGCCGCTGCCGCCTTTCTCGCGCGAATCGGCCATCGAGAAGGTCCGCATGGCCGAGGACGCGTGGAACACGCGCGAGCCGGACCGCGTGGTCAAGGTCTACACCGAAGACACGCGCTGGCGCAACCGCGCGGAGTTCCCGGTGGGCCGGGCCGAGGTGCACGCCTTCCTCACGCGCAAGTGGGCGAAGGAGCTGGACTACCGGCTCATCAAGGAGCTCTGGGCCTTCGAGGGACGCCGCATCGCCGTGCGCTTCGTCTACGAATGGCGCGACGACTCGGGCCAGTGGTTCCGCTCGCACGGCAACGAGAACTGGCAGTTCACCGACCTGGGCCTGATGGAGCAGCGCCACGCCAGCATCAACGACCGGCCGATTCACGACAGCGAGCGGCTGTTCCACTGGCCGCTCGGGCCACGGCCCGCCACGCACCCGGGGCTGACCGAGCTGGGCCTGTGACGAGGGCCTGAACTCCCGCGGCCCCGGCGGTTACTCACCGGCTCGCTTTCGACGAGCCCCATGTACTGCCGCACGCTCAAATACCGCGACCCCTACGGCCGCTTCTCCATCCTGGTGGAGGAGCAACCCGACGGCTCGCTCAAGCTGTGGGAATTCGACGTGCCGGGCGAGCCGGCCCGGCGCCGCTACGTCATCGACAAGGTGGCCGACAGCCTGGCCCGCGAGGGCCGGCAACTGCGCGTGGTGTGGGGCTCGGCGCGCGTGCAGCGCCGCAAGGCGGACGACCCGTACTGGTCCTGAGCGTCAGTGCCTGACGGCCTTGCTCGCACAGATCACGTTAGGCAGACCTTCGAAATGGGCGTCACAAGTGAGTAGTTCAGCACCGTGGTGGCGCGCCGTGGCATAGACGATCGCGTCGGCTGTTGCCAGCTTGTGCTCGCGATGCATCTGAGCGGCCAGCAGGGCAATGGGCGTGTCAAGTTCGGCCACCCGACAGGTCAAGGTATAGGCCAGCACCTGATCGCTCACTGCTTCGCCCATCTCCCGCCACAACCATTTGGACAGTTCCAACTGAACCACGGTGGGCACGATGCAGTCCGCTGCGGCGGGCATCTGCTTGCCGAGTTGTTGTCCCAGCGCCGAACCGGTCAACCACTCGATCCACGCCGAGGTGTCCACCACACGAGGTGGTCGGCTGGCCATCAGTAGCGATCCTTGCGGTCTCGGTAGTTGTCCTTGCGCTTGGCGCCTTTGGCGATGCCCGCCAGATCACTCAGCTTGGGAACGGGCATGACGAGCACACCCTTGTCCTTGGGAAGGAACACGAACTCCTGCCCCGCTTCCCAGTGCAGTTCCTCGCGAACGGCTTTGGGAATGGAAATCTGGAACTTGCTGGATAGGGTGGCGGTGGATGGCATTTCTGAATCGAATTTGATCGATGGCGAAGTGGTAAGAATAGCGTGCTGGGCCGGACATGTCACCCCGGCAGCGGAATCCACTCCTTGTCATCCCCCGGCGGCAGCGCGATCCGTCCCGCCTGCCAATCCGCCTTGGCCTGTTCGATGCGCTCCTTGCGCGAGGACACGAAGTTCCACCACACGTGCCGTTCGCCCAGCGGCTCGCCACCGAAGACCATCAGCGTGCTCGGCACCTGCGCGGTGATGAGCGCGTCGGTGTCGTCGCCGAAGACCAGCAGTTGCCCCGGGTGGTAGACCTCGCCCGCGTGTTCGATCTCGCCGTGTGCCACGTAGACCGCCTGCTCGCGGTGGCCGCCGGGCAGGGCGAGGCTGGCGCCGGCCTGCCATTGCGTGTGCAGGTAGAACAGCGGCGAGTGCGTGCGCACGGGGCTCGTCATGCCATAGGCCTCGCCGGCGATCAGGCGCATCCACACGCCGTCCTGCTCGCGCACCGGCAGGTCTTTCGCCGGGTAGTGGGTGAAGGCGGGCTCGGTCTCCTCGTCCTTCTCGGGCAGCGCCACCCACAGCTGCATCAGCTCCAGCCCGCCGCCCGCGAAGGAGTCCGGGTGGGTGAAGCGCTCGCTGTGCGAGATGCCCCGCCCCGCCGTCATCCAGTTCACGTCGCCGGGCACGATGGACTGCACCACACCCAGGCTGTCGCGGTGCATCACCTGCCCGCTGAGCAGGTAGCTCACGGTGGACAGGCCGATGTGCGGGTGCGGGCGCACGTCGGCGGCGCTCGTGTCCTCGGGCGCCATGGTCACCGGCCCGGCGTGGTCCACGAAGATGAAGGGGCCGACCATTCGGCGTTTTGCGTAGGGCAGCACGCGCCGCACGGTCAGGCCGTGGCCCAGGTCGGCGGGGCGCGCGTTGATGACGGTCTCGAGCATGGTGGTCTCCTCGGTTGCTGGGGCGATTGTGGCCGGCTGGGCCGGGCTTGTCCGGTGACGTGGTCGCGCGGGCCGAGCGGTGCTCATGCCGCGCTGTCATGCCGCGCTGGCGAGACGGCGCGACCGCCGGCCCGCCAGCGGGCAATCCGCGAAGCAGGACACGGTCTTGCCACTGTCCGCCTGCCGCGCCAGCTCCTCGGGTATCGCCTGCGCCAGCCACTGCGTCAGAAGCCGAACGCGCGCGTTGCCGCGCACATCGGGGTGGTGCAGCAGCCACAGGCCCATGGACTGTCCTTCAATCGGCGGGGTGACGCGAAGCAGGCCAGGCTCCTGCGCGGCAGCGAACATCGGCAGCACGACGGCACCGATGCCGGCAGCACCCGCTTTCAGCATGGCTGGCAGCGAGTCGGCCTTCATCCGGGGCCGCACCTCGGGCAGTGCACGGACGAACCACTGGGCGATGCCGGTGTAGGCGATGCGATCGTCGAAGCCGATCCATGGCAGGGCCTGCAGCACCGGCTGGACATCGCCACGGCGCGGCAGCAGCGAGCGTGCGGCGTACACGGCATAGCGCAGCTCGCCCACCTGCCGCCCCACCATCGAGTCTGGTGGACGGGCGGTGGCCCGCAGGGCGAGATCTGCCTCGCGCCGCGTCAGATCGACGGCGCGGTTGGACACGTCGGCTTCGATCTCGATGCCGGCGTGCGCCGACAGGAAGCGTTGCAGCATCGCGGGCAACAGGTAGCCGGCCAGCATCTCGCTGGTGGCCAGGCGAATCACGCCCTCCACGCGGGCGTCGGACCCGCTGATCGCGCGCTCGGCGGACAGCGCCGCGGCCTCCATCTCGGCGGCCGCGGCCGCCACCGCTTCGCCCTGGAGGTTGGCCCGCCAACCGGTGCGCGAACGCTCGAAGAGCCGGGCGCCGGCGCGTGCTTCGACCTCCTCGACGCGCCGGAAGACAGTGGAGTGACGCAAGCCCAGTTCTCGGGCCGCCCCGTTCAGGCTGCCCGCGCGGCTCACGGCCAGCACCATGCGCAGGTCGTTCCAATCCAGCGCGCTTGTGCGACTGCGCAAATTCTTCTTGCCCACTTTCGGGATTTCCTTGTTCAGATCGACAACCCATCATAGGCGCACCTCAACAGGAAAGGACATCGATCATGACCCGTTTCACACACAAGACCGTGCTCGTCACCGGCGGTACCAGCGGCATCGGCCTCGCCACCGCGCAGCGCCTGGCCGACGAAGGCGCGCGCGTCATCGTCACCGGTTCGCGGCCGTCGTCGCTGGACACGGCGCGCGGCGTGCTCGGCGAGCGGGCCCGCTACCTGCTGAACGACGCGGGCGATCCCGCCGCCGCCCAGGCCTTGCGCGAGGCCATCGAGGCCATTGCGCCGACGATCGACGGTGCCTTCTTCAACGCCGGTTTCGGCCGCTTCCAGTCGCTGGAGGATGTGACGGCCGACGAGTTCGATGCCCAATATGCGGTCAACGTGCGCGGCCCGCTGCTGCAGGCGCGCGCCCTGTCGCCCTTGTTGTCGCATGGCGCCGCCTTGCTGCTCAACACCTCGGTGGCGCGCGAAAAGGGCTTCGCTTCGATGGCGGTCTACGCCTCCACCAAGGGCGCGGTGCGCACCCTGACCCGCGTGCTGGCGCGCGAACTGGCGCCGCGCGGCATCCGCGTCAACGCCGTCAGCCCGGGCCCCATCGAAACCGCCTTCTTCGATCGCACGGGAATGCCGGCCACGGCGGTGGCCGAGTTCGGCCAGGCCGTGCTGCAGCAGGTGCCGCTCGGCCGTTTCGGCCGGCCCGACGAGGTGGCGGCGGTGGCCGCCTTCCTGCTCTCGAACGACGCGTCCTTCGTCACGGGGGCGGAGTACGTGGTGGACGGGGGCATCGCACAGCTCTGACGCAGCCGGGGCTTCACGCCTGCGGCAGCAGCTTGCCTGCGATGGCCGCCGCCGCGGCGCGCGTCTCCACGCCCAGCTTCTCGAACACGTGCTCCAGGTGCTTGTTCACGGTGCGGTGGCTCATGCCCAGGATGTCGGCGATGTCGCGGTTCGTCTTGCCCTTGGCCAGCCAGGACAGCACCTCCGTCTCGCGCGGCGTGAGCGCGACCTCGCGCAGGCGCTGCGCGGCGGCGTGGTTGACGGGTGTCAGGCTCAGCAGCAGCATGGACTCGCCCAGGCTGCCCTGGCCCAGGTGCCGGGCGAGCAGGCGGCCCTGCGCACCGTCGGCCTGCGCGGTGCCGTCGCGCCGCGCGGCGGCCAGCCAGCGCGCGGCCTGCTCCTGCCCATCCGCGTCACCGCCGAAGGCCTGGCCCAGCCAGATCATGGCCTGCGGCGAGCGCCAGGCCAGGCGCCCCAGCGAGTCGAGCACGACGGTGCCCAGGCCGGCCACGTCCACCGCTTCCTGCGCCAGCCGCGCCACCCGCGCGTTGCGCACGTGGGTGGCCAGGCGCGCCATCACCTCGGGGATGCGCAGCGGCTTGACCACGTAGTCCACGCCGCCGCTGGCGAAGCCGCGCAGCAGCGGCTCGCTGTCGGACAGGCCGGTCATGAACAGCACCGGCACATGCGACCAGGCCGGCGTGGACTTGATGCGCTGGCACAGGTCGAAGCCGTCCATGCCGGGCATCACGGCGTCGAGCAGCACGCCGTCGGGGATGGCCACCTCGAAGCGCTCCAGCGCCTCCTGCGCGTCGCGCGCGGCCAGCACCACGTAGCCTTCGGCCACCAGGGCGTCGCCCAGCATGCGCAGGGTCTCCAGCGAGTCGTCCACCACCAGGATCACCGGCTGGGTGGCCGATGGCGGCGGCGGGGTGTCAGACCACGGTGTCATCGTCCGCAAGCTCCTCGGTGTCTCTCAGGTATTCGATCAGGGTCTGGAAGTCGAATCGGTCGGCGCAGGCCAGCAGCAGCGCCAGCGTCGCCGCGTGCGCGGGCTCGGTGCCCTGGGCCTGCCACAGGCGCTGGCGCAGCGCCGCGGCCTGGCCCTGGCGCGCCAGGCGCTGCAGTTCCTCGCGCAGCGCGTCGGGCAGCGGCAGACCGGGGCGCGGGCGCACGGCCTGCGCGGACGCGCCGCTGGCGGGTACCTGTTCGGTCAGCCACTCCAGCGACAAGGCATGGCTCAGCGCGTCGAGCAGCTCGGCCTCACTCATGGGCTTGGCAACGAAGCCCTGGTAGTCCAGGTCCTTGAAGGCCTCGGGCCGGTTGTCGATCAGGTTGGCCGAGACGAAGACGATGGGCAGTCGCGAGGACGGCAGCCGTTCGCGCACCGCGCTCGCGGTCTGCCAGCCGTCCAGGCCGTCCATGGTCAGGTCCAGCAGCAGCAGGTCGGGCGGGTTCTGCTCGACGATTTCCAGGCATTCCTGACCACTGGCGGCCTCGCGCACAAGAAAGCCCAGCGGCACCAGGATGCTGGCGAGCAGTTGCCGGTGCAGGGGCTGGTCGTCCACCACCAGCACGGTGCGGCGCGGGCCCAGGTAGCCGGTGACCGCGCGCAGCGTCGACGGTATCGGCAGCGGGTGCTGCGGGTCGGAGGCGATGGGCGGCAGGTACAGGCGCAGGGAGAAGGTGCTGCCCTGGCCCGGCGCGCTCTTGAGCCTGAGGTCGCCGCCCATCATGTCGGTCAGCAGGTGGGTGATGGTCAGGCCCAGGCCGGTGCCCGAATCGCGCGCGCGCCGCCCGGCGGCGCCGCGCTCATAGGGCAGGAAGATGCGCTTCTGGTCCTGCTCGGCGATGCCGATGCCGGTGTCCACCACGTCGATGCGCGCCACCTGCTGGCGAAAGTCCAGCCGCAGCGTGACCTCGCCCTCGTCGGTGAAGCGCACGGCATTGCTCAGCAGGTTGATGAGGATCTGGCGCAGGCGCTTGGCGTCGGCGCGCACCCAGCCGGGCAACTCGCCCTTGCGCTGCACCGTGAAGCGCAGGCCCTTGGCCTCGGCCTGCGGGCGAACCATGCGCTCCACGTCCTCCATCAGCTGCGGCAGGGGCAGGGGCACGGTGTCGAGCTTCAGGCGACCGGCCTCGATGCGCGCCAGGTCCAGCGAGCCATCGATCAGCGCGTGCATGTGCTGTCCGCTGCGCTGCATGGTGGCAATGGTCTCCCGCACCCAGACCGAGATGTCGCTGTTCTTCAGCAGGATCTGCGCGTAGCCCAGGATGCTGGTGAGCGGCGTGCGCAGCTCGTGCGTCATGCCCGCGACGTAGCGCGTCTTGGCCTGGCTGGCGGCCTCGGCGCGGTCGCGCGCGGACTGCAGCTCGGCGTCGGTGCGCTGGTGGGCCTCGATCTCGCGCATCAGCAACTGCGTCTGGCGCTCCGACTCGTCCTGCGCCATGCGGCGGCTGTCGGTGGTCAGCACCACCCACCACGAGCACACGGCGGCGAACAGCACCAGGAAGGCGTAGATCTTCAGAAAGGGCAGTTCCAGCGCGGCACTGAGGCCATGCAGACTTTCCTGCGCGTACACCATGCCGATCAGCAGGCCCATGATCGCGCTGATGGACAGCCACACCACCAGGAACTGGCCGGCGCGAAAGTTCACCTTCGCCATCACGCCTTGCGGCAGCACCTGCGACAGCCAGCCGCGCACCTGGTCGATGGCGCGCGAGTTGGTCTTGCAGCGGTCGTGGCAGCGCGATTCGAGCGAGCAGCACAGCGAACAGATGGGCGCGCGGTAGGCCGGGCAACTGGCCATGTCTTCCGACTCGAACGGGTTCTCGCACACCGCGCAGCGCACGATCTGCCCCGGCCACCACTCGGTGGATGGTTCGCGCGCGAGGTAGTAGCGCCCGCCCGTGGCCCAGGCCAGCAGCGGCGCCAGCAGCAGCGACAGCCCCAGCGCGATGAAGGGCGAGAAGGCCGCGGCCGCCTCGCCCATGAGGCCGCCGTAGGCCAGACTGGCCACCAGCGCCGCGATGATCATCGATCCCATGCCGACCGGGTTGAAGTCGTAGAGGTAGGCGCGGCGGAACTCGATGCCCTTGGGGCTCAGGCCCAGCGGCTTGTTGATGATCAGGTCGGCCACCAGGGCGCCGACCCAGGCGATGGCCACGTTGCTGTACACGCCCAGCACCTTCTCGATGCCGGCGAACACGCCCAGCAGCATCAGCAGCGTGGCGATGGACACGTTGAACACCAGCCACACCACGCGCCCGGGGTGGCTGTGCGTCACCCGGGCAAAGAAGTTGCTCCAGGCCAGCGAGCCCGCGTAGGCGTTGGTCACGTTGATCTTGATCTGCGCCAGGATGACGAACACCACCGTCATGATGACCGCCAGCCCCGGGTGCCCCACCGCTTCGGTGAAACCGGCCAGGAACATCTGCGTGGGCTCGGCCGTGCGCTCGGGGTCCACCTCGAACTGCATGGCGGCGAAGGCCAGGAAGGCGCCGCCCACCATCTTGAGCATGCCCATCACGATCCAGCCCGGCCCCGGGATCAGCACCGCCAACCACCAGCGCACGCGGTTCTTCGCCGTGCGCTCGGGCATGAAGCGCAGGAAGTCCACCTGCTCGCCGATCTGCACCACCAGGGAGAAGATGACCGCGGCCGCGGCGCCGAACATCAGCGGCTCGAACCCGCTGCTGCCCGAGCGCAGGCCGCTGAGGCTGCCGAAGTCGCGGTACATCTGCGGCTGCGACAGCGCGATCCACACGAAGGGCAGCAACAGCAGGAACAGGTAGAGCGGCTGTGTCCAGGCCTGCAGGCGCGAGATCAGCGTGATGCCCTTCATGGCCAGCGGAATCGCCACCACGGCCGATACCAAGTAGCACACGGGCAGCGGCCAGTCGGTGGCCAGTTGCAGCGCCAGCGCCATGATCACGGCCTCGATGGCGAAAAAGATGAAGGTGAACACCGCGTAGATCAGCGAGGTGATCGTCGAGCCCAGGTAGCCGAAGCCCGCGCCGCGCGTCAGCAGGTCCATGTCCAGCCCGTGGCGCGCCGCGTAGTAGGCGATGGGCAGGCCGGTGAAGAAGATGATCAGGCCCACCACCAGGATCGCCCACATGGCGTTGGCGAAGCCGTAGTTCACGGCGATCGCGCCGCCGATCGCCTCCAGCGCCAGGAACGAGAGCGAGCCGAAAGCGGTGTGGCCCACGCGCCACTCGCTCCATTTGCGGAAGCTGCGCGGCGCGTAGCGCAGCGCGTAGTCCTCCATGGACTCGTCTGCCACCCAGGAGTTGTATTCGCGGCGGAAGCGAAAGATCTTCTGCGCGGCCAATGGGGGGGTCGCGGGCGGTGCGGCGGGCTCGGGCGGCTGCATGCCAGGCACCTAACAAGAACCGTACCCGCCCCGTCCGCGGGTGTGCGGTCGCCACCTACGTTATTTGACTTATGGGCCCGATCGGGGCTTCTCCCTAGGCTTCGCTCCAGTCGGCACACCGCCGGTTTTCACCGCACCAACCCGCCCAGGAGCCCTTGATGAAGCACCAACCCGATCCGAACGACGTTTCGCCCGAAACCCCCGAGGCCAGCCGCCGCCGCGTGCTGCAGATGCTGGGCGCCGCCGGCCTGGCCGGCCTGCCCACCTGGAGCTTCGGCCAGCCCACCGCGCAGGTGAACACCACCAAGCTCGCGGTCACGGACACCGAGGTCACCGTCGGTCAGTTGCACTCGTCCACCGGCACCATGGCCATCTCGGAGACGGGCTCCATCCAGGCCGAGCAGCTCGCCATCGACCAGATCAACGCCATGGGCGGCATCCTGGGCCGCAAGATCAAGGTCATCAAGGAAGACGGCGCCTCCGACTGGCCCACCTTCGCCGAGAAGTCCAAGAAGCTGCTCATCAATGACCGCTGCGCCGCCGTCTTCGGCTGCTGGACCAGCGCCTCGCGCAAGGCCGTGCTGCCAGTGTTCGAGAAAGAGAACGGCCTGCTGTACTACCCCACCTTCTACGAAGGCCTGGAGCAGTCCAAGAACGTGATCTACACCGGCCAGGAAGCCACGCAGCAGATCCTCTACAGCCTGGACTGGGCGCAGAAGGAGAAGAAGGCCAAGACCTTCTTCCTCATCGGCTCCGACTACATCTGGCCGCGCACCTCGATGAAGATCGCGCGCAAGCACATCGAGGCCTTCCAGAAGGGCAAGGTCGTCGGCGAGGAGTACTACCCGCTGGGCAGCACCAACTTCGGCTCGCTGATGAACAAGATCAAGCTGCAGAAGCCCGACGTGATCTTCGCCGCCGTGGTGGGTGGCTCCAACGTGGCCTTCTACAAGGCGCTCAAGGCGGCCGGCATCACCGGTGACAAGCAGACCCTGGTGACCCTGTCGGTGACCGAGGACGAGATGACCGGCGTGGGCGGCGAAAACTTCGCCGGCTTCTACTCGTCGATGAAGTACTTCCAGACGCTGGACAACGAGAACAACAAGAAGTTCGTGGCCGCGTTCAAGGCCAAGTACGGCAAGGACGCCGTCATCGGCGACGTGACGCAGGCCGGCTACCTCGGTCCCTGGTTATGGAAGGCCGCGGTCGAGAAGGCCAAGAGCTTCGACGTCGACAAGGTGGTGGCCGCCTCGCGCACTGGCATCGAGCTCAAGGACGCGCCCGAGGGCTACGTGAAGCTGGACCCCAACCACCACCTCTGGAGCAAGTCGCGCATCGCGATGGGCATGCCGGACGGCACGTTCAAGGTGGTGTCCGAGTCGCCGGACCTCATCAAACCGGATCCCTTCCCCAAGGGATATCAGTGACCACCCCCGCCACGGCGCACTAGCGCCGTGACCCCCTCAAGGGGGCAACGCCGACGGACCGGCAGAGCCGGATCCGTGGCGTTCTGGATGAACTTCGCCTGGAGATCGCTATGAGTTTCAACGACCTGCTCAACATCGGCGTCATGCAGGGCTTCGCGGGCCTGAGCCTGTTCGCGGTGCTGCTGCTCATGGGGCTGGGCCTGGCCATCATCTTCGGGCAGATGGGCGTGATCAACATGGCGCACGGTGAGTTCATGACCATCGGCGCCTACACCATCTTCCTCGGCTCCACGCTGGCCGAGGCGATCAGCCCCGGCGCGGTGGCGGCCTACTTTCCCTTCGCCATCGTCGCCGCCTTCGTCTTCGCCTTCATCGCGGGCTGGATCGTGGAGTGGGCGCTGATCCGCCACCTCTACAAGCGCCCGCTGGACACGCTGCTGGCCACCTGGGGCATCAGCCTGGCGCTGCAGCAGTGCTTCCGCACCTTCATCGGCCCCAAGGAAGTGAGCCCCACGCTGCCCGAGTGGCTGATGGGCTCCTGGGCGCCCACCGAGGGCCTGGACATTCCCATCAACGGCCTGTTCGTGCTCGCCCTCACGGCGGTGGTGACCGGCGGCGTGCTGCTGGCCCTGCACCGCAGCCGCTGGGGCCTGCGCGTGCGCGCCACGGTCAGCAACCGCGTGATGGCCAACGCCATCGGCATCGACACGAAGAAGACCGACCGCCTGACCTTCGCCATCGGCTGCGGCATCGCGGGCGTGGCCGGCGCGGCCTTCACCACCATCGGCTCCACCGGCCCCACCTCGGGCTCGCTCTACATCGTGGACGCCTTCCTGGTCGTCACCTTCGGCGGCGCGGCCAGTCTGCTGGGCACCGTGGTCTCGGCCTTCGGCATCGCGCAGACCCAGTCCATCACCGAGTTCTTCCTCGCCGGCTCCATGGCCAAGGTGCTCACGCTCTCGCTCATCGTCGTCATCCTGATGATGCGTCCGCAAGGGCTGTTCGCCAGCAAGGTCCGCCGTTGATCTCCCCGCCACCCGGAGCCCGCTCATGAACGCCCTGAATGCCTGGATCACCCGCTACCAGCTCGCCAGCCTGGTGCTGCTCACCGTGCTGCTGGCGGTGGTGCTGCCGCTCACGCTGGACATCTTCCGCCTCAACCTGGTGGGCAAGTACCTCACCTACGCCTTCGTCGCCATCGGCCTGGTGATGCTGTGGGGCTACGGCGGCATCCTGAGCCTGGGGCAGGGCGTGTTCTTCGGCCTGGGCGGCTACGCGATGGCGATGTTCCTCAAGCTCGAGGCCTCGGACCCCGAGAGCACCAAGATCCAGTCCACGCCCGGCATTCCGGACTTCATGGACTGGAACCAGATCACCGAACTGCCCACGTTCTGGCTGCCCTTCAAGAGCTTTCCCTTCGCGCTGGCGGCGGTGGTGGTGGTGCCGGTGCTGCTGGCCTGGATCGTCGGCTTCGCCATGTTCAAGCGGCGCGTGGGCGGCGTGTACTTCGCCATCATCACGCAGGCGGTGGCGCTCATCCTCACCGTGCTCATCATCGGCCAGCAGGGCTACACGGGCGGTGTCAACGGCATGACCGACCTCAAGACCCTGATGGGCTGGGACACGCGCACCGACAGCGCCAAGTACATCCTCTACTTCGTCTGCGTGGGCCTGCTGGTGTTGGCCATCGTGGCCTGCCGCTGGGTGCAGACCAGCAAGCTCGGCACCCTGCTGCTGGCCATGCGCGACAAGGAGGACCGCGTGCGCTTCTCGGGCTACGACGTGGCCGACTTCCGCATCTTCGTGTTCTGCCTGGCGGCCGCGCTGTCGGGCATCGGTGGCGCGCTGTTCACGCTGCAGGTGGGCTTCATGTCGCCCAGCTTCGTGGGCATCGTGCCCTCCATCGAGATGGTCATCTACGCCGCCGTGGGCGGGCGCATGAGCCTGGTGGGCGCGGTCTATGGCGCGCTGCTGGTCAACGCGGGCAAGACCTTCTTCTCCGAAAGCTTCCCCGACCTCTGGCTCTTCCTCATGGCCGCGCTCTTCATCGGCGTGACCATGGCCTTCCCCATGGGCCTGGCCGGGCTGTGGGAGAGCCGCATCCTGCCCTGGTGGAAGGGCCGGCGCGCCGCGCTGCGCGAAGCCGCGGCCGCGCACCCGCAACCGCCCTCGCCGCCGCCGCAGGCGCCGCACAAGCCGGTGGTGGCGAGCAGCGCCCCCGAGGTGAAGCTGCCCGACGGCACCAGCGGCCAGGGCGTCTGAACAGGAGCACCGAATGAGCAGCACCGACTTCGCCCTCGCCGTGGAAGACCTCACGGTGTCCTTCGACGGCTTCAAGGCCATCGACGACCTCACCCTCTACGTCGACAAGAACGAACTGCGCGTGATCATCGGCCCCAACGGCGCCGGCAAGACCACGCTGCTGGACCTCATCTGCGGCAAGACCAAGGCCAGCGGCGGCAGCATCAAGTTCAAGAACGAGGAGATCCTGCTGATCCCCGAGCACAAGCGCGTGCGCCTGGGCATCGGGCGCAAATTCCAGACGCCCTCGATCTACGAGAACCTCTCGGTCTGGCAGAACCTGGAGGTGTCCTACCCCTCGGGCCGATCCGTCTGGGGCGCGCTGGCGTTCAGCGCCACCGATGAGATCCAGACCCGCGTGCGCGCCGTGGCCGAGGAGATCGGCCTGGCCGACAAGCTCGAGACCGAGGCGGGCCTGCTCTCGCACGGCCAGAAGCAGTGGCTGGAGATCGGCATGCTGCTGATGCAGGAGCCTGAGCTGCTGATGCTGGACGAGCCCATCGCCGGCATGAGCGCCAAGGAGCGCGACCTCACCGCCGAGCTGCTGCACCGCATCTGCCAGAACCGCGCCGTGATCGTGATCGAGCACGACATGGACTTCGTCAAGAAGATCGCGCACAAGGTCACCGTCATGCACCAGGGAAAGATCCTGGCCGAGGGCCCGATGGAGCAGGTGCAGGCCGACCCCAAGGTCATCGACGTTTACCTCGGCCATTGAAGGAGTGACGCACATGCTGCAAGTCAAGGACCTGTTCGTCGCCTACGGCCAGAGCCAGGCGCTTCACGGCATCAGCTTCGAAGCGCGCGAGAACGAGGCCGTGGCCATCATGGGCCGCAACGGCATGGGCAAGACCACGCTGTTCAAGGCCCTGATGGGCGTGCTGCCCACCAAGAGCGGCCACATCAGCGTGGCCGGCCAGGACCTCACGCGCGACGAGAGCTTCCGTCGCGTGGCCAAGGGCCTGGCCTACGTGCCGCAGGGCCGCATGATCTTTCCCACCCTGACGGTGGAAGAGAACATCCAGACCGGCCTGGAGAACGCGAAGGACAAGACCATCCCGCAGGAGATCTACGCGCTCTTCCCCGTGCTCTGGGACATGCGCCGCCGCAAGGGCGGCAACCTCTCCGGCGGCCAGCAGCAGCAGCTCGCCATCGCGCGCGCGCTCGTCACCGACCCCAAGGTGCTGCTGCTCGACGAGCCGACCGAGGGCATCCAGCCCTCGATCATCAAGGACATCGCCAAGGCGCTCAACGAGATCCGCCAGATGCGCAAGATCACCATCGTGGTCTCCGAACAGGTGCTCTCGTTCGCCATGGACGTCGCCGACCGCCTGTTCGTCATCGAGGGCGGGCGCCTGGTGCACGAAACCGAACGCGCCAACACCGACCAGCAGCGCATCAAGGCCTACCTGTCGGTCTGAATTTCCCCCAACCCCGATCGATCCCCTTCCACCCAGGAGCCACGCCATGCCCGACACCCTGATCAAGGTCGACCTCTCCAAGCCCGCGCCCACCAACGAGATGGTGCACAACCGCTGGCACCCCGACATCCCCATGGCCTGCTGGGTGAATCCCGGCGACGACTTCGTGCTCGAGACCTACGACTGGACGGGTGGCTTCATCAAGAACAACGACAGCGCCGACGACGTGCGCGACATCGACCTCACCACGGTGCACTACCTCAGCGGCCCCGTGGGCGTGAAGGGCGCCGAGCCCGGTGACCTGCTGGTGGTCGACCTGCTCGACATCGGCGCGAAGGACGACAGCCTCTGGGGCTTCAACGGCTTCTTCAGCAAGAAGAACGGCGGCGGCTTCCTCACCGAGCACTTCCCGCAGGCGCAGAAGTCCATCTGGGACTTCCACGGCATGTTCACCACCTCGCGCCACGTGCCCGGCGTGAAGTACGCGGGCCTCATCCACCCCGGCCTGATCGGCTGCCTGCCCGACCCGAAGATGCTGGAGGTGTGGAACACGCGCGAGCAGGCGCTGATCGACTCCGACCCCGCCACCAGCGGCCTGGCCAACCCGCCCTTCGCGGGCACCGCGCACATGGGCAAGCTCACGGGCGACGCGCTGGCCAAGGCCGCCGCCACCGGCGCGCGCACCGTGCCCCCGCGCGAGCACGGCGGCAACTGCGACATCAAGGACCTCTCGCGCGGCTCGAAGATCTTCTTCCCGGTCTACGTGGACGGCGCCGGCCTCTCCGTGGGCGACCTGCACTTCAGCCAGGGCGACGGCGAGATCACCTTCTGCGGCGCCATCGAGATGGCCGGCTGGGTGCACATGAAGGTGCAGCTCATCAAGGGCGGCATGGCCAAGTACGGCATCAAGAACCCCATCTTCAAGCCCAGCCCCATCAAACCCACCTACGACGACTACGTCATCTTCGAAGGCATCAGCGTCGACGAGAGCGGCAAGCAGTACTACCTGGACGTGAACGTGGCCTACCGCCAGGCCTGCCTCAACGCCATCGAGTACTTGAAGAAGTTCGGCTACTCGGGCGCGCAGGCCTACTCCATCCTGGGCACGGCGCCGGTGCAGGGCCACATCAGCGGCGTGGTCGACGTGCCCAACGCCTGCGCCACGCTGTGGCTGCCCACGCAGATCTTCGACTTCGACATCAACCCGAACGCGAGCGGGCCGATCAAGCACATCGACGGCTCGATCCAGATGCCGCTCTCGCCGGACCTGTGAACGAAGGAAGCCGCCCATGCCGACCTACGACTACGCCTGCCCGGCCTGCGGCGGCTTCGACGCCTACCGCTCGCTGAGCGAGCGCAACCAACCGGCGCACTGCCCCGACTGCGGCACCGCCTCGCCGCGCGTGTTCGCCACCGCGCCGCGCCTGGCGCTCATGGACGGCGCCACGCGCACGGCCATGGGCATCAACGAGCGCGCACGGCACGAGCCGAAACGCTCGGGCGACTACGCGCGCCTGAAACACCCCGCGGGCTGCGGTTGCTGCAGCCCCGGGCGCAGCAAGGCCACGGTGACCGCGCCCAACGGCGCGAAGGCGTTTCCCTCCAAGCGCCCCTGGATGATCAGCCACTGAACAAGGAACCCGAGCCATGATGCACGGTGACATTTCAAGCAGCGCCGACACCGTCGGCGTGGCCGTCGTCAATTACAAGATGCCGCGCCTGCACACCAAGGCCGAGGTGCTGGACAACGCGCGCAAGATCGCCGACATGGTGGTCGGCATGAAGCAGGGCCTGCCCGGCATGGACCTGGTGATCTTCCCGGAATACAGCACGCACGGGATCATGTACGACGCGAAGGAGATGTACGAGACCGCGTCCACCGTGCCTGGCGCCGAGACCGAGATCTTTGCCGAGGCCTGCCGCAAGGCCAAGGTCTGGGGCGTGTTCTCGCTCACCGGCGAGCAGCACGAGGAGCACCCGTACAAGGCGCCCTACAACACGCTCATCCTGATGAACGACCAGGGCGAGATCGTGCAGAAGTACCGCAAGATCATGCCCTGGGTGCCCATCGAGGGCTGGTACCCCGGCAACTGCACCTACGTGAGCGACGGCCCCAAGGGCCTCAAGGTCAGCCTCATCATCTGCGACGACGGCAACTACCCCGAGATCTGGCGCGACTGCGCCATGAAGGGCGCCGAACTCATCGTGCGCTGCCAGGGCTACATGTACCCCGCCAAGGACCAGCAGGTGCTGATGGCCAAGGCCATGGCCTGGGCCAACAACAGCTACGTGGCCGTGGCCAATGCCTCCGGCTGGGACGGCGTGTACAGCTACTTCGGCCACAGCGCCCTCATCGGTTTCGATGGCCGCACGCTCGGCGAATGCGGTGAAGAGGACTACGGCGTGCAGTACGCCGCGCTCTCGAAAAGCCTGATCCGCGACTTCCGCAAGAACGCGCAGAGCGAGAACCACCTGTTCAAGCTGCTGCACCGCGGCTACACGGGCACGATCAACTCGCGCGATGGCGACAAGGGCGTGGCCGCCTGCCCCTACGAGTTCTACGGCAAGTGGGTGAACGACCCCGAGGGCACGCAGAAGGCGGTGGAGGCCATCACGCGGCCCATGGTGGGCACGGAGGAGTGCCCCATCGAGGGCATCCCCAACCCGGCCACGGCCGGCCACCGTTGACGATGCCCAGCGGTGTCTGACCCGCTGGCCGACTGGCGCCTCGCCGAGGAGCCCTTCTACCAGCCGATGGGTGAGGAGGTCGCGGCCTTCGAGGCCGCGCGCGCCGCGCGCCTGCCGGTGCTGCTCAAAGGTCCCACGGGCTGCGGCAAGACGCGCTTCGTCGAGCACATGGCCTGGCGGCTGAAGCTGCCCTTGGTGACCGTGGCCTGCCACGAGGACCTGAGCGCCGGTGACCTGGCGGGCCGCTGGCTGCTCGACGGCGAGGGCACGCGCTGGATGGACGGGCCGCTGGCCCTGGCCGCGCGGCACGGCGCGCTGTGCTACCTCGACGAGCTGATGGAGGCGCGCGCCGACACCACGGTGCTGCTGCACCCCCTGGCCGACACGCGCCGCGCGCTGCCGCTGGAGCGGCACGGCGAATTGCTGCGCGCGCATCCCGACTTCCAGCTCGTGGTCAGCTACAACCCCGGCTACCAGGGCCTGCACCGCGAGCTCAAGCCTTCCACGCGCCAGCGCTTTGTGGCGCTGGGCTTCGACTACCCGGCGCCCGGGGCGGAGGCCGCCATCGTGGCGCGGGAGGGCGGTGTCGATGGCGAACTTGCGATGCGGTTGGTGCAATTGGCGGTGCGCACGCGGCGCCTGCGCGACGAGGGCCTGGACGAAGGCGCCTCCACCCGCATGCTGGTGCACGCCGCGCTGCTGCACCGCGCGGGCCTGCCGGTTCGCGCGGCGGCGATGCGGGCCATCGCCGACCCCCTGAGCGACGACCCACAGCTCGCGCCCAGCCTGCGCGCGCTGGTGGACGCGAGCTTCTGATGCTCCGCCGGGGTGCCGCGCCGCCCGACCTGCCGGGCCAGGTGCGCGCCCTGGCGCACGCGCTGTGGGGCGAGCCCTGGCGCGTCGAGCGGCGTGGCGGCACGAAGGACGCAGCACAGCGCGCCGTGATCGTGATCGGTCGCGACAGTGGCTGGCGCCTCGGTGATGGCAGCCACAAGGGCGAGGTCGAGCGCGCGCACGACGCCGTGCCGGTGCTGCACCTGCCCGCCTGGGCCGAACCCGCGCCGGACCTCGGCCTCGCCCTGGCCGCGCACGCCGCCGCGCACCGGCGCTTCGGCGGTGAAGCGCAGACGCGCGCGGGACTCAAGCCCGTGCAGCAGGCCCTGCTGGGTGTGCTGGAGGACGCGCGCGTGGAATGGCTCGCGATGCGCGAGCTGCCCGGCCTGCGCGCCCTGTGGTGGCCTTTCCATGCCGAGGCCGCCGCGCGCCAGGGCAGCGGCTTCGAGGACTTGCTCGCGCGGCTCGCGGCCTGTCTGCTGAACCCGGACCACGAGGACCCGCACGCCTGGGTCGCCAAGGTGCGGCGGGTGTTCTTCGCGCCCGACGGCGGCCTCGCGCTCGACACACCGGCCCGCGTGCGCGACGCCGCCTCGCGGCTGGGCCACGACATCGGCCAGATGCGCCTGCCCTTCAACGCCCGCACCTACACCGTGTCCGCGCGCTACCGCGACGACAACAGCCACCTCTGGCGGCCCGATGACGAGCCGCCCCGCGACGAGGCACCGCTGCACGCCGACGCCGCGCCGCCCTCCGACGACGCGCCGTCGGCCTCGCCCACGCTGATCGCGCTTGAGCCCGATGCCGTCTACCCCGAGTGGGACCACCGCATCGCGCGCTACCGGCCCGACTGGTGCCGCGTGTTCGGCGGCGAGCTGGCGGGGGGCGAGGGCGTGCCACCGCCGCCGGCCGAGCGCCGACGTCTGCAACGCCGCCTCGCTCCCCTGAGCCTTCAGCGCCGTGCGGGCGGCGGGCGTTGCGCCGAGGGCGACGAGCTGCACCCCGCCGCGCTGGTGGAGGCGCGGCTCGACCGGCTCGCGGGCCGCACGCCCGAGGCGCGGGTCTACCGGTCGCCGCAACGCCCCGCGCCCCCGCTGGCGGTGCTGCTGCTGCTCGATGCCTCGGCCTCCACCGAGGGCGAACCGCTCGCGCAACTGCAGCGCGGGGCCCTGGCCACCGTCCAGGCCCTGCGCGCGCTGGGCCACCGCTGCGCGCTGTGGGCTTTCTCCAGCCGGGGTCGCCACCGCATCGACATCCCGTGCCTGCGCCACTGGGACGAGCACGCGCCCGCGCGCCTGCCGGCCCTGCGGGGTGGTGGCTCCACGCGCATGGGTGCCGCCCTGCGCCACGCCCTGCACCTGAGCGCGCTGGACCAGCGCCGCCACCCGGGCCGCCGACGCCTGATCGTGCTGCTGAGCGACGGCGAGCCGCACGACGTGGACGTGCACGACCCGGCCTACCTCCCGGCCGACCTGCAACGCGCCGCGCGCGAGGCCGCGGGGCGCGGCGTGGGCGTGCGCGCGCTGGTGCTGGCGCCTGGCGAGCCCGCCACGCTGGCGGCGGCGCTGGGGCGTGCCAGCGTGCGGGCCTGCCGCTCGTCCTTGCAGTGGCCGGTGGCGCTGTCTGCCGTGCTCGCCACGTCGCCGGCTTGAGCCACGCCGTTGCGGGCACGGCCACGCCAACGGCGCGGGCGCATGGGGCGACCCCGCGCACATCGCCCGCGCCTGGGCGACAATCCCCGCCCCATGCAATTGCACGAACTGCGCCACCGCCTCACCGCCTTCGGGGCCGGGCCGCTGCATGCGCAGCGCGTGCTGCGCCACTGGCTGCACGCCCTGCCAGCCGACGCCGGCCGGCGCAAGCCCGAGCACCACTTCCCCAAAGCCCTGCTCGAGGCCCTGCCCGCGCTGCGCGAGGAGCTCGCCGGCCTGGCGCGCCTGCGGGCCGAACACCCGGGCGAAGACGGCTCGGCCCGCTTGCTCGTGGCCCTGCGCGACGGCCAGACCGTGGAGAGCGTGCGCCTGCCGCGCGGCGGCCTGTGCGTGTCGACGCAAGTGGGATGCGCCGTCGGCTGCGCCTTCTGCATGACGGGCACCGGCGGTCTTCTGCGCCAGCTCGGCAGCGCGGAGATCGTGGCCCAGGTGGCGCTGGCGCGTGCGGGCCGGCCGGTCAACAAGGTCGTCTTCATGGGCATGGGCGAGCCCGCGCACAACCTCGAGGCGGTGCTCGAGGCCATCGAGCTGCTGGGCACCGTGGGCGGCATCGGCCACAAGAACCTGGTGTTCTCCACCGTGGGCGATGAGCGCGCTTTCGACGCGCTGCCGCGCGGCGCGGTCAAGCCCGCGCTGGCCCTGTCGCTGCACACCACCAAGGCCGCGCTGCGCGAACAACTGCTGCCGCGCGCGCCGCGCCTCACACCGCAAGAACTGGTGGAACGCGCCGAGGCCTACGCGCGCGCCACCGGCTACCCGGTGCAATACCAGTGGACCCTGCTCGACGGCGTGAACGACGGCGACGACGAGGTCGAAGGCATCGTGCGTTTGCTGGGCGGACGCTACGGCGTGCTCAACCTCATCCCCTACAACGCCGTCGACGGCCTGCCGTTCCAGCGCCCCGCCTGGGAAAAGGCCGCCGACATCGCCCGCCGCCTGCACCGCCAGGGCATCCTCACCAAGCTGCGCCACTCGGCGGGGCAGGACGTGGACGCAGGTTGCGGGCAGTTGCGGGCGCGGTCGATGGAGACGGGGGAGCGGGTGGTGGCGCTGCGGCGGCGGGCCGCTGAACCCGTGCAAGCGGCAGATTAAAGCAGATTTGGCACAAATTTTCGTGTCAAATCTGCTTTAATGATCCGATGCTTCATCGATACGCCTTCTCCAACTTCCAGTCTTTTCACGAGCGCACCGAGGTCGACTGGTCGCTGAACCGGCGTCAGGGCCCGTTGGGCTGGTCGGCCACGGCCGACTCGGGCGAGCGCCTCAGCACGGTGATGGCCGTCATCGGCCCGAACGCCAGTGGCAAGACGACCTTGCTCAAGCCGCTGTTGTTCGTGGTGTGGTTCCTCAGCCATTCGTTTGGGCTGGACGCCACCGCCGCGCTGCCGCTGCGCGCCCATGCCGGCGCTGCCCCGGATGAGCCAACCGAATTCGAGGTGGAGGCGGACGTGGATGGCCGCTTGATGCGTTACGTGTTGCGCTGCACGGCAGAGAAGGTGCTGCACGAAGCGCTTTACGAGCGCCACGAGCGCATGCGCTACGTGTTCGTTCGAGACTGGAATGCGACGACGGGCGGGTACGACGTCAAACAACAGGATTTCGGACTCGCGCCAGCGGAGGCGAAGAAGGTGCGCCCGAACGCCTCCCTGGTGGCGACAGCCGCGCAGTACGGCGTGCCCTTGGCGATCCGCCTGGCCCAAAGCCGCGTGTTCACCAACGTCAACCACCTTGGCAAGGCGCAGGCCGGTGGGGCAGGGCTCGCGGAGTCTGCGCACTTCTTTGCGCAGGAAGAAGGCTTGCGGCAAACGCTGGTGGACCTGCTGACGCGCTGGGATCTGGGCCTTGAGGACGTGCTGTTTCGTGAAATGCAGGCGGCCAAGCCCGATGGCAGCACCGAGCGCTTCTGGTTGCCCATCGGCGTTCATCGCTTGAGTGCTGGAAAGACCTTCGAGTTGCCCTTCCTCCTGGAGTCCAGTGGCACGCAGAGTGCCCTGACCCTCCTTCGGCGCGTATTGCCGGTGCTGAAGGAAGGCGGTCTGGCCGTCGTGGATGAGTTCGAAAGCGACCTGCATCCCCAGATGCTGGAACCCATCCTCAACTTGTTCGCCGATCCGAAGACCAATCCGCACAAGGCGCAACTGCTCTTCACCTGCCATGCCATCGAGGTGCTGAATCTGCTGCACAAATCGCAAGTGATGCTGGTCGAAAAGCGGCATGGCAGCGAGAGCACGGCCTGGCGTCTCGACAGCGTGCAAGGGGTGCGCAGCGACGACAACCTCTACGCGAAGTACATGGCGGGCGCGTATGGCGCTACCCCACAGCTGTGAGGTCCAATGAGCGGCGCCGGGTGGCGCGGACCGTCCTTCTGGTGGGTGAGGGCGATGCCGAAGAGGTCTTGCTTCGCCACCTGAAGGGCTTGTACGTGGAGCGCGGATCGGGCCTCGTGGTCACCATCAAGAACGCCCGAGGCAAAGGCGCCGAGTACGTCGTCGACTTTGCCATCCGCCAGTCACGCAACGTGGCGTTCGACAGCGTCCTGGCCATGTTCGATACCGACACCGCGTGGACCGAGCGAGTGCGCCGACAGGCCGCGCGCGGTAAGGTGGCGCTGCTGCCTTGCGAGCCTTGCCTGGAGGCCTTGCTGCTGCAGGCTTTTGACCACAAGACGCAGGGGCTGAACTCCCAGCAGTTGAAGCAGAAGTTCTTGCGAGAGTTCGGCCGGCCGGCCCACGATGGCCAGTACCTGCGCGACGCTGACGCCGCGTTCTTCGAGCAGGCGCGTCGCAAGGCGAAAGAGCTGGACGTGTTGCTGGCCCTGTTGAAAGCCTGACTTCACTCAGTGCAGCGTGAGCGGCAGCGACGTCGTCTTCACCCGCACCACGGGCGCGCGCGGCACGTAGGGCACGGGCTCGGCACCGCAGATGTCGGCCGCGATGGCACGCGCCTGGCGCGCGATGGGTTCGATGTAGCGGCTGGGCTGGCCGTCGATGGCGATGCAGTCGCCCAGGGCGTGGATGCGATCGACGCTGGTGCGCAGGTTGCGTGAGGCGACGCGGATGCCGTTGTCCCAGTCCAGGCCCGCGCTGCGCGCCAGGCGGTTGGGCGTGTGCAGGCCGGCGGCCACGACCACCTCGTCGGCCGCGAAGCGCTGGCCGTCGGCGGTGGTGAGGCGGTAGCGCTCGCCGACGCGCTGCAGCGACTGCACCTGTACGCCGCCCACGAAGCGGATGCTGAGGTCGCGCCAGGCGTCCAGCAGTTGCTCGCCCACGCCCAGGTCCTGCCAGCGCGCCAGCGGTTGCTCGCAGGTGTCGAGCAGGGTGACACGGTGGCCGCCGATGGCGAGGTCGTTCGCGAGTTCGCTGCCGATCAGCCCCGCGCCGACGATGAGCACCTCGCGCGGCGCCCCGTCCAGGCGCGCGCGCAGGCGCCGGTAGGCGGCCAGGTGGTTCACGCGCCAGCACAAGTCGGGCGCCAGGCCCTCGGGCAGGCGCGCGTTGGCGCCATGTGCCAGCACCAGGTGCGCGTAGCGCAGGTTGCCGCGCGTGGTGCGCAGGATGCGGGTGTCGGGGCAGATGCGGATGGCCTGGGTGTGCGCGAGCAGGCGCACGCGCAGGCGTGCGGCGGCGTCGGCGCCGCGCTCACGCACCAGCGCGTCGTCGGCCAGCCCGCGCGCCATGGCCACCGAGAGCATGGGTTTGTCGTACACGTCGCCCGCGCACTGGCTCACCAGGGCAATGGGCAGTGTGGGGCTCAGGGCGCGCAAGGCCTCGGCTGTCTGCCAGCCGGCGCGGCCCGCGCCCACGATGACCACACCCGCCTCACCGCCGCGCGTGACCACGACCACGCCTGCGTCGCCGCGCGCGCGCAAGGCCTCGATGTCGGGCGCGTCGTAGAGGCGGAAGTCGGCCTTGGTCACGCCGCACAGGGGGCAGGCCCAGTCGTCGGGGATGTCCTCGTAGCGCGTGCCGGGGGGCAGCCCGCCGTCGGGGTCGCCCAGGGCTTCGTCGTAGACGTAGCCGCAGGCCTCGCAGAGGTACTGGCGGTAGGGCGCCAGCGCGCGCACGGCCTGCGCGACGGGATGGGGCGTGGGGTTCACTGGACTTCCCTCCGTGCTGCGCACTGCGGGGCTGAGCGCCTTGGGAACGGCCCGGCGGCGCTCATGCGGGCAAGGCCTCCGCACTCAGGCGCGCGATTTCCTTGCGCAGGTGCTTGATGGCCGGCGTGACGATGGCCACGAAGTGCGATTCGCGCACGCGGCGCTGCACCTCGCTGCTCATGAGGTAGCCGCGCGCGCCCTGGTGCAGCAGGGCCGACTGCGCCGCGCGCAGCGAGAGCTCGGCGCCGTGCGCGCGCGCGTCGAGCACGTCGATGAAGAAATCCACCGACGGGTCGAAGGGCGTCTCGGCCAGGCGCATCACGCGCTCCGTGAGCGCATCCAGTTCGGCCTGCAGCGCGGCGGGCCGGTCCTCCAGGTACTGGTTGACGTGGCCCAACGGGTCTTCCACCGCCCACATGCTGTCGATGGCCCCCTGCGTGACGCCCACGGCCATGCCGCACTGGAGCAGCACGAAGGCGCCGCGGATGCGCGCAATGAAGGGCTTGGCCGGGTTGGCCATGATTTCGCCGGCGCCGATGAAGTGGTCCTTCAAGCGCAGGCCGAAGGTGCCCGTGCCTTCCATGCCGCTGAAGCTGGGGCACTCGCGCATCTCCACGCCATCCGCGTCGCAGCGCAGCAGGAACATCACCTCGCGCACCACCTCGCCTTGTTCATTCACCACGCCGGCCAGCGCGCCGCAGGCATGGCCGGGGCCGAGGTTGCTGACCCAGGGCAGGGTGCCGCTGACGCGGTAGCCGCCGTCCACCGGCACGGCTTTCAGCAGCAGGCCCTCGATCTGCGCGTAGCTCTTCATGGGGTTGGACATGGCCGTGCCACCGAGCGAGGCGCCGCTGGCGTACGCCATGAGCGCCTCGCCCGTGAGGGCCGGGTTGCCCGAGGCCTGCATGTACAGGCCGCACACGGCCTGGCACCACATCATGAAGCCGGTGGCGCCGCAGACCTGCGAGACCTCGGCCATGGCACGCAGGGCCAGGGCGAAGTCGCCGCGGCCCGCGGGCGCGTCCAGGTGGGCGCTCATGGCGCCCAGGGCGCCGAGCCTTTGCAGTTCGGCGCGCGGGTAGTGGCCCTCGCGGTCGATTGCCTCCACCACCTGGGCCAGCGGTCCGCGCGCGATCTCGCGCACGGCGGCCAGTACCGCGTCGGGGGAATCGAGCCGCAGGTCGCGGGGGATGTCGGCGAGGTCCATGCTCAGGCCATCGAGATCTCGAAGGGGATCGGGTTGCGCATGCTGTTGGCCACCGGCGAGTAGTGATTGGCGTGCTGCACGATCTCGTCGAGCACCTCGCGTGGCGCGTCGCCTTCCACCAGCACCTTCACGCGGATGGCCTGGAAGCCCATCTCGGGCGGCGTCTTCTCCAGCGCGCCGCCCGCGCCCCAGGCCGCGGGGTTGCCGATGTCGCCTTCGAGGAAGACCTCCAGCTTGCTGAGCTTCACGCCTTTCCAGGTGGCCACGGCCGTCACGCCCACGGCGATGCAGCCGCCCAGGCCCGAGAGCACGATCTCGCCCGGCGCGGGGGCGGTGTCCTGGCCGAACAGGTGCAGGGGCTCGTCCACCACCACCGGCGCGTGCTGGCCCACGGTGCTGAGCGAGCGGTACTGGCCCTCCATCACGGTGTGGACCTTGTTGGTGCCGCGCGAGCCGGGGTTGGCCTTGCCCTTGGCGGCGAAGGCGGCGAGGCCGGCGGCGTCGATGGGGCGCAGGTAGGCCTTGACGGTGGTGGGCTCGGCGGTGTCGGTCATGGACATGGGTGTCTCCGGGGACAGGGTTGAAAAAGCGGAAGGGCTCAGGCGGCCATCGCCAGCGGCGCGGCGGCGGCGGCCTTGATCGGCAGGCCGGTCTCGATGGGCAGCGCGGGGTCGCGCGACCACTCGTTCCAGGAGCCGAAGTACATGCGCACGTCGCCGAAGCCGGCCTGCTTGAGCGCGAGGAAGGTGTTGGAGGCGCGCGCGCCCTTGAAGCAGTAGAGGTAGATGCGGTCGTCGGTGCCCACGCCCACGGTGGCCAGTTCGGCCTTCACCTCGTCGGGCGTCTTGAACACCGGGCCCTGGGGCGAGGGCTTCATGAAGCGGTACCACTCCACCCATTTCGCCCCGGGCAGGCGCCCCTTGCGCGGCGCGAAGTCCTTGCCGTAGGGGCTGGAGCTCTCGCCGATCCACTCGTCCACGTCGCGCACGTCCAGCAGCACGGTGTCGGTGCCCAGGGCCTTTTCCACGTCGGCCTGCGTGAGCATCACGTCGGCCATGGGCAGTTCGGGGAAGGTGGCGGGCGAGGGCGTGGTGGCCTCGGTGGACACGGGCAGACCGGCGGCCTTCCAGGCGCTGAAGCCGCCGTTGAGCACCTTGATCTTCGGGTAGCCCAGCCAGGTGAGCAGGTAGTAGCCGCGGCAGGACTGGCCGTAGCCGCTGTTCATGGCGTCTTCGTAGAACACGGCGGTTTCCCTGCCTGAGAGGCCGACCGCGCCGAGCGCGCTGGCGAAGGTGTCCTTGAGCGCCTCCAGGCCTTCGGGGGTGGACGTGGCCAGGTAGGTGAAGACCTCGCGCAGGTTCACCGCGCCGGGGATGTGGCCGGCCGCATAGGCCTCGGGGTCCCGTGTGTCGATGAGGACCACGGGTTCGCTGGCTTGCAGGGCTTGCAGTTGCTGGGGGGCGATCAGGGTGGCGTCGATGCTCATGGAGACCTCGCGAAGTGGAAGGGCCGGCGGGATGTACCGGACCTGCTTTTTGCAACGGGCGTGCCAGGGCCTTGAGGCGAAGGAATATCGAATCAGATCAACAGCTTGCTGTTCAACGGGGGCCTGAACGCCGAGGCCCGCCACCGCCACTGTGTCGACACTTTGTCGACACAGTGCAAGCCCGTTCAACGCAGTTGCGCCTTGCGCAGCCGGTAGCTGAACTGGCGCAGCGTGAGCCCCAGGCTCTGGGCCGCGCGGGTCTGGTTGCCCTGGTGGCGCTCCAGGGCCTCGCGCAAGGTCTGCGCGCTGTGCGATTGCGCGCTCTGGTAGTCGCGCACCAGCGGGGCGGCGTCGCCCGGCGGCGGCGCCGTCGGGCTTGCTAGGGCCGCGCGCTCGCGCTCGGGCATGAAGCGGCGCAGCGCAGCCGCGTCCACCAGGGCGCCCTCGGCCAGCAGCACCACGCGCTCGATCAGGTTGCCCAGCTCGCGGATGTTGCCGGGCCAGTCGTGCGCTTGCAGCGCGGCCAGCGCGTCGGCGCTCAGGTGCACGTTGCGCTGGTGCGCCTGGTTCGCGCGGCTGAGGAAGTGCAGGGCGATGGCGCGCACGTCCTCGCGCCGCTCGCGCAGGCTGGGCAGGCGGATCGGCACCACGTTGAGCCGGTAGTACAGGTCCTGACGGAAGCGGCCGGCCTGCACGTCGCGCGCGAGGTCGCGGTGGGTGGCGGCCACCAGGCGCACGTCCACGCGCTGCTCGCGCGTGCCGCCCAGGCGCACCAGCGTGCCCTCCTGCAGCGCGCGCAGCAGCTTGCTCTGCATCGACAGCGGCAGCTCGCCGATCTCGTCGAGGAAGAGGGTGCCGCCGTGCGCCTGCTCGAACCAGCCCGCGCGCGCGCCGGCCGCGCCGGTGAAGGCGCCGCGCTCGTGGCCGAACAGCTCGGACTCGAGCAGCGTCTCGGGGATGGCCGCGCAGTTGACCTTGATGAAGGGCTGGTCGTGCCGCGGGCTGGCCAGGTGCACGGCGCGCGCGAACAGCTCCTTGCCCGAGCCCGATTCGCCCAGCAACAGCACCGTGGCCTGCGACTGCGAGACGCGTTCCAGTTCCGCCAGGGCCTGCAGCAGGGCGTTCGAGCGGCCGATGAGCCCGTAGCGCGCGCTGGCGCTGTCCAGGGCGCGCTCCAGGGCCGCGTTGCGCGCCTGCAGCTGGCGCGTCTGCTCGGCCACCAGTTGCTCCAGCTCCAGCAGCTGGCCGGTCAGTGTGGCCAGCAGGCGCAGCAGCGCCAGGTCGTCGTTGAGGTGGCGCTGGCGGCTGCGGATGCGGTGGCAGGCCAGCACGCCCACGGTGGCGCCGCGCACCGCCACGGGCAGGGCGATGAAGGCCACGGTCTGTGGCGGCAGTTGCGCGCGGCGCACGGCGCGGAACAGGAACAGGGGCTCGGCGTCCACGTCCTGCACGATGGCGGGCAGGCCGCTGGCCAGCACGCGGCCGGTGATGCCCTCGCCCCAGCGGTAGCGGCCGCGTGCGGTCTCGGCTTTTGTCAGCCCGTAGGCGTGGCGGATCGAGGCCAGGCGCTGGCCGTCTGCGCCGACCCCGTCGTCCACCAGCACCAGGCGGCCCCGGTTGAGGCCCAGCAACTCGCTCATGAGGTGCAGCATCTCGCGGAACACCTCGGCCGGCGCCAGGCTGCGGCCCACGAGGGCCATCACCTGGCGCATCAGCAGCAGCTCCTGGGCGCGCCAGTCGGTGGGGGTGTCTGGCGTGAGCTTGTTCGCGTCGGCGGGCATGGCGTGGGGGCAAGCAAGCATCGCACCAGTGAAGCGCCAGGGGGCCCCGCTAAAATCGCCGCCTCTCAAGGAGCGTTGCAGCGGCCAGTCCCCCACGGGACCGGGGCCGTCAGGCTTGAGCGGGCTCGACCGGCCCCAACGACGCTCGCCAGCACGGTGTTTTCGCAATCAAGCCTGGTGAGCCCCATGACCTCCGAGACCTCCCCCACGTCCCCCGCCGTCCGCCCCATGCTGCTGTCGGGCCTGGAGCCGCTCGCCATTGGCGAAGGCAGCCTGTTCGTCAACGTCGGCGAGCGCACCAACGTCACCGGCTCCAAGGCCTTCGCGCGCATGATCCTCGAAGGCCGCTTCGAGGACGCGCTGGCCGTGGCGCGCCAGCAGGTGGAGAACGGCGCGCAGATCGTCGACGTGAACATGGACGAGGCCATGCTCGACAGCGAGGCCGCCATGGTGCGCTTCCTCAACCTCATGGCCGGCGAGCCCGACATCGCGCGCGTGCCGGTGATGGTGGACAGCTCCAAGTGGAGCGTGATCGAAGCCGGCCTGCGCTGCCTGCAGGGCAAGGGCGTGGTGAACTCGATCTCGATGAAGGAAGGCGTGGAGGAGTTCAAGCGCCAGGCCACGCTCATCAAGCGCTACGGCGCCGCCACCGTGGTGATGGCCTTCGACGAAAAGGGCCAGGCCGATACCTACGAGCGCAAGGTCGAGATCTGCGAGCGCGCCTACCGCATCCTGGTCGACGAGGTGGGCTTTCCGCCCGAGGACATCATCTTCGACCCCAACATCTTCGCCATCGCCACCGGCATCGAGGAGCACAACAACTACGCGGTGGATTTCATCGAGGCCACGCGCTGGATCAAGCAGCACCTGCCGGGCGCCAAGGTCTCGGGCGGCGTGTCCAACGTGAGCTTCAGCTTCCGCGGCAACGACCCGGTGCGCGAGGCCATGCACACCGCGTTCCTGTACCACGCCATCCAGGCCGGCATGGACATGGGCATCGTCAACGCCGGCATGCTGGGCGTGTACGACGAGCTCGATCCCACGCTGCGCGAGCGTGTGGAGGACGTGGTGCTGAACCGCCGCCCCGATGCGGCCGAGCGCCTGCTCGACATCGCCGAGAGCGCCAAGGGCGCCGCCAAGGACGATTCGCAGAAAAACGCCTGGCGCGAGCTGCCGGTGCGCGAACGCCTGTCGCACGCCCTGGTGCGCGGCATCACCGACCACATCGTGGCCGACACGGAAGAGGTGTGGCGCGAGATCGAGGCCCAGGGCGGGCGCCCGCTCAACGTGATCGAAGGCCCGCTCATGGACGGCATGAACATCGTGGGCGACCTGTTCGGCGCGGGCAAGATGTTCCTGCCGCAGGTGGTGAAGAGCGCGCGCGTGATGAAGCAGGCCGTGGCCCACCTGCTGCCCTACATCGAGGAAGAGAAGAAGCGCCTGGAGGCCGCTGGGGGCGACGTGCGCAGCAAGGGCAAGATCGTCATCGCCACCGTCAAGGGCGACGTGCACGACATCGGCAAGAACATCGTCACCGTCGTGCTCCAGTGCAACAACTACGAGGTGGTGAACATGGGCGTGATGGTCCCGTGCCACGAGATCCTGGCGCGCGCCAAGGTCGAGGGCGCGGACATCGTGGGCCTGTCGGGCCTGATCACGCCCAGCCTGGAAGAGATGCAGTACGTGGCCAGCGAGATGCAGAAGGACGAGCACTTCCGCGTGCGCAAGATCCCGCTGCTGATCGGTGGCGCCACCACCAGCCGCGTGCACACGGCGGTGAAGATCGCGCCGCACTACGAAGGCCCCGTGGTCTACGTGCCCGACGCCTCGCGCAGCGTGAGCGTGGCTCAGGGCCTGCTGTCGGAGCAGGCCGCGGCCTACATCGCCGAGGTGAACGCCGACTACGAGCGCGTGCGCCACCAGCACGCCAACAAGAAGCAGGTGCCGCTGTGGCCGCTGGCGAAGGCGCGCGCCAACCGCACGCCCATCGAATGGGCCGGGTACACGCCGCCCGCGCCCAAGTTCATTGGCCGGCGCGTGTTCAGGAACGTGGACCTGGCCGAACTGGCGAAATTCATCGACTGGGGCCCCTTCTTCCAGACCTGGGACCTGGCCGGTCCCTTCCCCGAGATCCTCAAAGACGAGGTGGTGGGCGAGGAAGCGCGCCGCGTGTTCAGCGACGGCAAGCGCATGCTCCAGCGCATCATCGACGGGCGCTGGCTCACGGCCAATGCGGTGATCGGCCTGTACCCGGCCAACTGCGTGAACGAAGACGACATCGCGCTCTACGCCGACGAGTCTCGCGAGCGCCCGGTGCTGGTGTGGCACGGCCTGCGCCAGCAGACCGAGAAGCAGGAGATCGACGGCGTGATGCGCCCCAGCCGCTGCCTGGCCGACTTCGTGGCGCCGCGGGGCGTGGCGAAGGACTACGTGGGCCTGTTCGCGGTGACGGCGGGCCTGGGTGTCGAGAAGAAGGAGAAGCAGTTCCTCGACGACCTCGACGACTACTCGGCCATCATGTTCAAGGCCCTGGCCGACCGCCTGGCCGAAGCCCTGGCCGAGCAGATGCACCACCGCGTGCGCACCGACCTCTGGGGCTACGCGGCCGACGAGGCGCTGAGCAACGAGGACCTCATCAAGGAAAAGTACCAGGGCATCCGCCCCGCACCGGGCTACCCGGCCTGCCCGGACCACACCGTCAAACGCGGCCTGTTCGATCTGCTGCAGGCCGAGGAGATCGGCATGGGTCTGACGGAAAGCCTGGCCATGTCACCGGCGGCCAGCGTGAGCGGCTTCTACCTGAGCCACCCGCAGAGCACCTACTTCAACGTCGGCAAGATCGGCGAGGACCAGCTCGACGACCTGGCCGGGCGCAGCCGCGTGGCGCGTGAGGAACTGCAGCGCTGGCTGGCGCCGAACCTCTGATCCAGGTCTGAGGGCGACGCGGGCGCCCGCACGTGAGCGCCGCCGTGGGCGGCCAGGTTCACGCAGGTCTCGGCAATGCCAGGCGCATCAGCTCGGGCCGCAGCTGGCCCAACGCGGCCAGGGCGGGCGCGTCGTCGCGCAGGAAGCCGAAGTCCGCGAAATCGAAGCCGGGGCCGACCGTCGCGCCGCACAAGGCGAAGTCCGCGTCCAGGGGTTCGGCCGCCTGCCACCAGCCCGCCGGCACGGTGTGGCGGGGCGCCTGGTTCGCTGCGGCGACGCCCAGCGTGAGCCCGTGCAGGGCGTCCAGCGAGGGCGGCATCAGCCACAGGCGAAGCGGCCCGCCCTCCACCAGGTGCCAGACCTCGTCGCTGCCGACGCGGTGCCAGGCGCTGAACTGGCCGCGCACCAGGAGGAAGTCGATCGTCGTCAAGGCGCTGCGCGGCGGGCGGCCGTCACCGGGCTGCACCGGATGCGGCGAGCGGAACGTCTCGCGGTACCAGCCGCCTTCGGGATGCGCTTGCAGGCCGAGCCAGCGCACCAGGTCGGCGGCGCGGCCCTCGGGGAGGGGCTTGGAGGGGATCATCGGTGGGTGTGCGTGTCGTGTTCAGGCCGGGGGTCGACCACAGCGGCATTCTCAGCCCACGCCCAGCACCCGCCGGTACTGCACCGCCTCCGCCACGTCGGCCGCATCCACGCGTTCGCGCCCGGCCAGGTCGGCGATGGTTCGCGCCACGCGCAGCGCGCGGTGCGTGCCCCGTCCGCTCCAGGCCAGGCGCACGGCGGCGGCGTGCAGGAACTTCAGCGCCGCCGGTTCGGCGCGCGCGTGTTCGTCGAGCGAACCACCCGACAAAGCCCGGTTGGGCAGACCCTGGCGCCGCAAGGCGCGTTCGCGCGCCGCCACCACGCGCTCGCGCACCTCGGCGCTGCGCTCACCGCGTGGCCCTTGCAGCAACTCGTCGCTGGGCAGCGCGGGCACTTCCACCTGCAGGTCGATGCGGTCGAGCAGCGGCCCGCTGAGCCGACCCTGGTAGCGCGCCACCTGATCGGGCGTGCAGCGGCAGGCGCGCACCGGGTGGCCCCGGTAGCCGCAGGGGCAGGGGTTCATGGCGGCCACCAGCTGGAAGCGCGCGGGGAACTCGGTCTGCTGGGCCGCGCGCGAGACGCGGATCTGTCCTGTTTCAAGTGGCTCGCGCAGCGCTTCGAGCGCGTGCCGCGGAAACTCCGGCAGTTCGTCGAGAAACAGCACACCCTGGTGCGCGAGCGAGATCTCGCCCGGCCGCGGTGGCGAGCCGCCGCCCACCAGCGCCACGGCCGAGGCGCTGTGGTGCGGCGCGCAGAACGGCCGTTGGCCCCAGCGTGAGGGCTCGAAGCGCCCCGCCAGCGAGGCCACGGCCGCGGCCTGCAGGGCCTCGTCGTTGGCCATGGGCGGCAGCAGCCCGCCCAGGCGCTGCGCGAGCATGGACTTGCCCGCGCCCGGCGGGCCCACCAGCAGCAGGCTGTGCTCGCCGGCGGCCGCGATTTCCAGCGCGCGCCGCGCGCCCGCCTGGCCCTTCACATCGGCGAGGTCAGGGCCGTCGTCGCGCGCCACGGCCACGCGTGGCTCCAGCCGCGTCCAGCCCCCGTCGTCCTGCGTGGCCGGCTGCTCGCGGCGCAGGCGGGCCACCACGTCGATCAGGTGCCGCGCGCGCACCACGTGGGCGTCCGGCACCTGGGCGGCCTCTTCGGCGCTGCCCGGCGGCAGCACCAGCGCACGGGCGCCGCCCTCTCGCCCCAGGGCCAGCGCCATGGCCAGCGCGCCGCGCACCGGACGCAACTCGCCGCCCAGGGACAGCTCGCCGGCAAACACCCAGTGCGCCAGCGGCTCGGCGTCGATCTGCCCGCTGGCCGCCAGGATGCCCAGCGCGATGGGCAAGTCGAAGCGGCCCGAGTCCTTGGGCAGGTCGGCCGGCGCCAGGTTCACGGTGATGCGCTGGCTGCTCGGGAACTCCAGCCCGCTGTTGGCGATGGCGGCGCGCACGCGCTCGCGCGCTTCCTTCACTTCGGTGTCGGCCAGGCCCACCAGCGTGAAGCTGGGCAGGCCGTTGGCCAGGTGGACCTCCACACTCACGGGCCGGGCGGCCAGGCCCTGCAGCGCGCGGCTGTGCACATGTGCCAAGGCCATGCGGTTTCTCCCTGATTCGGTGCGCGACCGCCGGCGGCGGCCATGGGGCCGGCGATTCTGCGGGGGCGCCGCGGACGACACGGGTGGGGGTGTCGGCCTCCCACGTGGCCCCGAAGTGGCGCAAACGGCACCGACTTGGTGCCTCCCGGCCCAACCGAGGTGCCGACCGGCCCGGTTGGCCTCATCGTGGTGCCCTTCGGCGCCCGAACCGCGCGCCCGGTTGGCACACAAGCTGCTAAGGCTGAGACCGGATCAACCAACCCTGGAGGGGATCGTCGTGAAAATGGTTTCAGCCGTCATCAAGCCGTTCAAGCTGGACGAAGTGCGCGAGGCACTGTCCGGCGTGGGCGTGCAAGGCATCACCGTCACCGAAGTCAAGGGCTTCGGGCGGCAGAAGGGGCACACCGAGCTCTACCGCGGTGCGGAGTACGTGGTCGACTTCCTGCCCAAGGTCAAGATCGAAGCGGCCGTTGCGGACGAGCTGGTCGAGCGCGTCATCGAGGCGATCGAAGGTGCGGCCCGCACCGGAAAGATCGGCGACGGGAAGATCTTCGTCTCGCCCCTCGAGCAAGTGGTCCGCATCCGCACCGGCGAGACCGGCAACGAGGCGATCTGACCTGGCCATCCCCTGAACCCCAACCGAGCAATCCAAATGAAGAAATTCCTGGCTTCCCTGTTGCTGGGCCTCGGCCTGGCGATCGGCGGTGGCGCAGCCATCGCACAGACGACCACCGAGGCTCCCCCGGCCGCCACCGCGCCCGCGGCTGAAGCACCCGCCGCCGCTGCGCCGGCCGCTGCCGAAGAGGCGCCCAAAGAAACCGTGGACAAAGGCGACGTCGCCTGGATGATGCTGTCCACCATTCTGGTGCTGCTGATGGTCGTGCCCGGTCTGGCGCTGTTCTACGGCGGCCTGGTGCGCAGCAAGAACGTGCTGTCGGTGCTGATGCAGGTGATGGTGGTGTTCTCGCTCATCGCCGTGCTCTGGGCCGTCTACGGCTACAGCCTGGCGTTCGGCGGCGAGGGCCTCATCATCGGCAACCTCGACAAGCTGTTCCTGATGGGCGTGACGGCCGATTCGCTGGCCGCCACCTTCACCCCGGGCGTGATGATCCCCGAGTTCATCTTCATCGCCTTCCAGTGCACCTTCGCCGGCATCACCTGCGCGCTGATCGTGGGCTCCTTCGCCGAGCGCATCAAGTTCGGCTCCGTGCTGCTGTTCTCGGCCCTGTGGTTCACCTTCAGCTACCTGCCGATCGCCCACATGGTCTGGGGCGCGGGCGGTTACCTGTTCGACAAGGGCGCGCTGGACTTCGCCGGCGGTACCGTGGTCCACATCAACGCCGGTGTGGCCGGCCTGGTGGGTGCCTACGTGCTGGGCAAGCGCATCGGCTACGGCAAGGAAGCGCTGACGCCGCACAGCCTGACGCTGACCATGGTGGGCGCCTCGCTGCTGTGGGTGGGCTGGTTCGGTTTCAACGCCGGCTCCAACCTGGAAGCCACGGGCGGTGCGGGCCTGGCCTTCATCAACACCCTGTTCGCCACCGCCGCCGCCGTGCTGGCCTGGTGCATCGGTGAAGCCCTGTCCAAAGGCAAGGCCTCCATGCTGGGTGCCGCCTCGGGCGCCGTCGCCGGTCTCGTGGCCATCACCCCGGCCTGCGGCACGGTGGGTCCCATGGGCGCCATCGTGATCGGCCTGGTCGCCGGCTTCCTCTGCCTGTGGGGCGTCAACGGCCTCAAGAAGATGCTGGGCGCGGACGACTCGCTGGACGTGTTCGGCGTGCACGGCGTGGGCGGCATCGTCGGTGCCTTGCTGACCGGCGTGTTCTCCGCCGGTACGCTGGGCGGCATCAAGGGCGACGATTTCTCCATCGGCAGCCAGCTGGTGATCCAGGCCGAAGGCGTGCTCATCACGATCGTCTGGTCCGCCGTCGTGGCCTTCATCTGCTACAAGATCGTCGACATGGTCATGGGCCTGCGTGTGAGCGAAGAGGCCGAACGCGAAGGCCTGGACATCACCTCGCACGGCGAGACCGCCTACCACCGCTGATTGACTCCAGGGGGGCGTCCCGTCCGAGGACGGGGTGCTTTCCGGCTCTGGCCCGAGGCCCGACAGGTCCTCGGGCTTTTTTTCGTCCGTACCCCGGGGAGCAGGGGGCGCAAGCAGGCCCTAGCATCGCCGCCCGGATCAAACAAGGGACGTGCGCATGGGCTGGATGAAGTGGCGGGGTGGTGTGGCGGTGGCGGTGGCGGTGACGGCGCTGCTGCTCGCGGGTGCTCAGGCCATCGCGGCCAAGGCCGACGATCCACCGGCGCGGCGCGCGCCGGGCAAGGTCACCTTTCACAAGGCGCCCTCCGAAGAGAGCCCGGCCGCACGCGAGCGGCGCCTCAAACGCGAGTGCAAGGGCCGGCCCAACGCTGGCGCCTGCCTCGGGTTCGCCTCGCGCTGACCCGCGGGGCGCCGGCGGCGTTGCAGCCGCGCGTGCAAAAAATTCAAGGCCCGCGCGGTGAGTGGCCGCTACCATCGCCGCCATGCCCGTGTCCCACGCCGCGCCGTCCGCAGAGGCGGCCTTCGTTCCCGCCAGCGACCACCCCCAGGAACTCATCGACCGGGTGCGCGACGCCGTGGCCGCGCGCACGCCACTGCGCCTGGTGGGCGGCGGCACCAAGGCCTTCGTGCACGCGCCCGTGGCGGGGGAGGCGCTCGATCTGCGCACCCACAGCGGCATCCTTAACCACGAGCCCAGCGAGCTCGTGGTCACCGTGCGCGCCGGCACACCGCTGGCGGAGCTGGAGGCCGCCCTGGAAGAACACGGCCAGTGTCTGCCGTTCGAGCCTCCGCGCTTCGGTGCGGGCGGCACGGTGGGTGGGGCCGTGGCCTCGGGCCTGGCCGGGCCCGCGCGCGCCAGTGTGGGCGGCGCGCGGGACTACGTGCTCGGCGCGCGCCTCATCAATGGCCGGGGCGAACTGCTCACTTTCGGCGGCCAGGTGATGAAAAACGTGGCCGGCTACGACGTGAGCCGCGCGCTCGCGGGCAGTTGGGGCGCCCTGGGCCTCATCACCGAGCTCAGCCTGAAGGTGCTGCCCGTGGCGCCGGCCGAGGCCACGCTGGTGTTCGAAGTCGACCAGTTCAACGCGCTGGAGCGCCTGCACCGCTGGGGCGGGCAGCCGCTGCCGATCAACGCCTCGCGCTGGCTCCAGGAGGCCGGCGCGGGCGATCGCCTGTGCCTGCGCCTGCGCGGCGCCGTCGCGGCGGTGGAGGCCGCGTGCGAGCGCCTGCTGGCCGAGGCGCCGGGCGCGCGGCTGGACAACACCCAGGCCAGCTCGGACTGGGCCGCCTGCCGCGACCATCACCTGCCCTTCTTCACCGACGCGCCCTCGCCGGATCACGGTCTGTGGCGCGTGTCCGTGCCACAGACCGCCGCGCCGCTGCTGGGCGAGTGGCCGCAGCTCATCGAATGGCAGGGCGCCCAGCGCTGGCTGTGGGCGCCCGTGGCGGCGGCCGAGGCGATCCGCACCGCCGCGCGAGTCGCGGGTGGCCACGCGCAACTGTTCCGCGCCCCGCTCTCGGGCGATGGCGGCGTGCCTCGCGCGGACGCGCCCAGCCCCGCGCTGCGTGCCGTGATGCGCCGCCTGCGCGAAGCCTTCGACCCGCACGGCATCTTCCAGGCCCCCGACCTGTTCTGACATGCAGACCCAGCTCGCCCCCGAGTTCCAGGGCACCGCGCACGGCCGCGAGGCCGAGGCCATCCTGCGCAAGTGCGTGCACTGCGGCTTCTGCACCGCCACCTGCCCCACCTACCAGCTGCTGGGCGACGAGCTCGACGGCCCGCGCGGGCGCATCTACCTCATCAAGCAGGTGCTCGAAGGCGCCACGCCCACGCGCAAGACGCAGCTGCACCTGGACCGCTGCCTCACCTGCCGCAACTGCGAGAGCACCTGCCCCAGCGGCGTGCAGTACGGGCACCTGGTGGACATCGGCCGCGCCGTCGTCGAACAGAAGGTGCCGCGCCCCGCGGGCGAGCGCGCCGTGCGCTGGCTGCTCAAGGAAGGCCTGACCTCGCCCCTGTTCGGGCCCGCGATGAAGCTGGGCCAGGCGGTGCGCGGCCTGTTGCCGGCGGCCCTCAAGGCCAAGGTGCCCGCACCGCAGGCGGCCGGCGCCTGGCCCACGCGTTCGCACCCACGCCAGGTGCTCATGCTCGCGGGCTGCGTGCAGCCGGCCATGGCGCCCAACATCAATGCCGCCACCGCGCGCGTGCTCGACGCGGCCGGCATCCAGACGATCGTGGCGCCCGAGGCCGGATGCTGCGGCGCAGTGAAGTTCCACCTCAACGACCACGGCGGCGGCCTGGCGCAGATGCGCGCCAACATCGACGCCTGGTGGCCTTTCGTGGAGCAGGGCGCCGAGGCCATCGTCATGAACGCCTCGGGCTGCGGCGTGATGGTCAAGGACTACGGCCACGCGCTGCGCGACGACCCCGCCTACGCCGACAAGGCCGCGCGCATCGCCGCGCTCACGCGCGACCTGTCCGAGCTGCTGCCCGAACTGGTGCCCGCGCTCAAGCCCCAGCTCGCGCGCGTGCCCGATGCGCAGCGGGTGGTGGCCTACCACCCGCCCTGCACGCAGCAGCACGGCCAGCAGCTGCGCGGTGGCGTGGAGCGAGGCCTGGGCGAGCTCGGCTTCACCGTGCAGCTCGCGCGCAACGAGGCGCACCTGTGCTGCGGCTCGGCCGGCACCTACTCGGTGCTCGAGCCGGAGATCGCCTACGAACTGCGCGACCGCAAGCTCGGCCACCTGGGCGAACTCAAGCCCGCCGTGATTGCCAGCGCCAACATCGGCTGCATCACGCACCTGCAGAGCGGCACCGGCACGCCCGTGCGGCACTGGGTCGAGCTGCTGGACGACGCGCTGCGCGCCTGAGCCCGCATGATCCCCGCGCTGGCCACCCTGCTCGTGTTCCAGCTGCTGGGTGAGGTGACCGTGCTCGCCACCGCCGCGCCGGTGCCCGGGCCGGTGGTGGGCCTGGCCCTGCTGCTGGCCACGCTGGCGCTGCGTCCGGCCTGGCTGGACGCCATCAAGCCCACCGCGCAGGGGCTTCTGCAGCACCTCTCGCTGCTGTTCGTGCCGGCCGGCGTGGGGGTCATGCAGCACCTGCAGCGTCTGGGCGACGAGGCCCTGGCCATCGGCGTGGCGCTGGTGGTGAGTACGCTCGTGGGCCTGGCGGTGTCGGCCTGGACCATGGTCTGGTTGATGCGTCGGCAGCCACGTCGCAACGGAGCGGCGCGATGAACGTGGAAACGCCGCGCCGCCTCATCGACATCTGGGTCTACCTCGCGGCCACGCCGCTGCTGGGCCTCACGCTCACGCTCATCGTCTACCACGCGGCCTTCGTGCTGTACCGGCGCAGCGGCTTTCACCCGCTGGCCAACCCGGTGCCGCCCACCGTGCTGGTGCTGGCCACGCTGCTGTGGGCCACCGGCACGCCCTACGCCACCTACTTCGAAGGCGCGCAGTTCGTGCACTTCCTGCTCGGCCCCGTCACCGTGGCGCTGGCGGTGCCGCTGTTCGAGCAGTTGCACCGCCTGCGCCGCCTGGCCTTGCCGCTGATTGCCGCGCTGGTGGCCGGTGCCCTGGCGGCCGCCGCCACCGCCATCGTGGTGGCCTGGCTGCTCGGCGCCTCACCCGCCACCATGGCCTCGCTCGCACCCAAGTCGGTCACCATGCCGGTGGCCATGGGCATCAGCGAAAAAATCGGCGGCCTGCCCTCGCTCACCGCCGTGCTCGTCATGGCCACTGGCGTGCTCGGCGCGGTGGGTGGGCGCTTCCTCTTCGATGCGCTTCGCATCCGTGAGCCGGCCGTTCGCGGCTTCGCGCTGGGAACGATCGCGCACGGCATCGGCACCGCGCGGGCGTTTCAGGAGAGTGAGGAGGCCGGGGCGTTCGCGGGACTGGCGATGGGGCTGAGCGCGCTGCTCAACGCGCTCGTGCTGCCGTCCCTGGCGGGAGCGTTGCTGCGTTATCTGTAGCGCGATTCAAGCCGCCAGCGCCGCCTCGATGTCCCCCGCCAGCTTGGCCGGTGCGTCCTGGGGGGCGTAGCGCTTGAGCACCTTGCCGTCCTTGCCGACCAGGAACTTGGTGAAGTTCCACTTGATGGCCTTGCTGCCCAGCAGGCCCGGCGCCTCGGCGGTGAGCCAGCGGTACAGCGGGTGCGCCTCGGCGCCGTTGACGTCGATCTTGGCCATCATGGGAAAGCTCACGCCGTAGTTGAGCTGGCAGAAGCCGGCGATCTCCTCGTTGCTGCCCGGGTCCTGCGAACCGAACTGGTTGCAGGGGAAGCCCAGCACCGCCAGGCCTCGCGGGCCATAGGTCTTGTGCAGCTCTTCCAGCCCCGCGAACTGGGGCGTGAAGCCGCAGGCGCTGGCGGTGTTGACGATGAGCAGCACCTGGCCCTTGTACCGGCTCAGGGGCGCGGGCTGGCCGTTGATGGTCTGGGCTTCGAAGTCGTAGACGCTGGACATGAGGGGGCTCCTGAAGTGGGCGCGCAGTGTCTGGCGCGCGACAGAATCTTCACATGGCGGCATGAACGGCGGTGCGCGCCTCACCCAAAAACCCGGCGGCGCGCCATACTGCGCCGGCCCCCAAAGGGTTTCAAAACGTGTCGCGGGGCGTGGAGCGGGTAATGGAGGCTGCCTACACCGTGGCGCTTGTGGGGTTCGCCCAGCACGAGAGCGCCACCTTCGAATCGTTCTTCCGGCTCGCCGCGCGGCGGCCACCGGCCTATCGGGTGCAGGAGGAGGTACTCGACGCGCAGTTGCTGCTCGTCAACGCCGACAACGCGCAGGCCGTGGCCCTGGTGCGCGACGCCACCTTGCCCGGGCGGGTGCTGCTGATCGGTGCGCACGACGCCGGCACCGGCTGGCCGGTGGAGCGCAAGCCGGTGCGCCTGGTCTCGCTGCTGGGGTCGCTGGACGCCCTCGTGGGTCTGCGCACGGCGCGCGCGGCGGCGGCCACGGCGGCACCGCTTGCGCCAGGTCTCGCGGACACCGAAGCCTTCAAGGCCTCGCAACTGCACGGCCTGCAGGCCAGCATGCGCCTGGCCAGCGGCAAGCCGCAACCCATCGCGCCCCTGCCTCCCTCCGCCCGTGCGCGGCGCCGCTCGCCCGAGACCGAGTTTCCGCCCACGCGGCCGATGACGCGCGAGGAAGCGCTGGCGATGATCGCGCGCGCGGCGGGCATGGCCGTCGAGGCGGATGCTTCGTCGCCGCCGTCCACGGCGCCCATGCCGGCAGCCGCACGACAGCTGCCTGCCGCAACCGCCTACACGCCGGCGCCAGCGACGCCTCGCATGGCCCCGGGCAGTCCGCCCGAGGCCGGCAAGGCGCGCACCGGCACCGTCAGCATTCCGCTGCGCGGCGCCACCGACTTCGCCGACCTCGAGGACCTGCTCAACGTCGCGCCGCCCGCGCCGCGCGCGCGCAATTCCCGCCTGGCCTCGCGGCTGCGACAGGGTGACGCCGCCGTGCCCGAGGTGCCGCGCGGCGACGCGCTGCTGGTGGGGCAGAGCCTGGTGGAGGGTCGCATCCTGCTCAAACGCTTCCGAAAGTACGAGTTGTCGATGGACTGGTGCCGCGAACCCGCGCAGGTGCAGGCCATGCTCAAGGCGCACCCGTACCGGCTGGTCGTCATCGACCGCCTGAGCGGTGAGCCCGACGCTTTTCAGGTGTGCCGCTGGGCCAAGCAAGCCAAGGGGCCCAAGGGCGCGGCCACGGTGATCCTGTTTGCGCCCAGCGCGGGCAGCATGGAACGCATGAAGGCCGGCCTGGCCGGCGCCGACGCCTACCTCTCGCGCTCGGTGAGCGAGGCCGACCTGTACAAGGTGCTGGCGCAGCACCGCCTGGTGAGCCTCAACGGCTTCGCGCCTACGAACGTGGGCAGCTTTTGACGCGCGTCGCGTGAGGTGGCCCAGCCGGGGGCGCCGCGGAACCGGCTTTGCCGGGCCGCAGGCGCGCCTTGCAGGCCGCAGCCTCGCCAGAGGCGAGGCTTCTTCGGGCCGTCCAAGCCTGCGCAGGCAGGCTTGGAGCCGCGGCTCTCAGCCCCCTTCAGGGGGTCGCGCGCAGCGCGGCGGGGGTGTCAACCATGAAGGTCGTCGCGGCGCGCGATCTCGAGCAAGCGCTCGATCTCGTGCCCGTGCACGCGCTGGTTGCGCTTGTGCCACCAGCCGATGAGCGCCATGGTGCCGGCCACCAGCAGGCCGAAAGCCGTGATGGCCGCGAAGGCGGAGAGCCCCGCGCCGGTGGAGGCCGTGTAGAGCGCGCCCAGGCCCAGGATGCAGGCCTGCTCGTTGAAGTTCTGCACGGCGATGGAGCGGCCCGCGCCCATGAGGTTGTGGCCCCGGTGCTGCAGCAGCGCGTTCATCGGCACCACCAGGAAGCCGCCCAGGCCGCCCAGCAGCACCAGGAAGGGCGCGGCCACCCAGACGTTGTCGATGAAGTTCATCAGCACCACCAGCAGGCCCATGCCGATGCCCAGGGGAATGACCCTGGTGGCCTGGTCGAGCCGCATGCGCATGGAGGCCACCACCGCCCCCACGGCCGTGCCCAGCGCCACCACGCCCACCAGCGCCGAGGCCTTGGAGGTGCTGTAACCCAGCGCCACCGCGGCCCAGGCCAGCACGATGTAGCGCAGGTTGCCGCTCACGCCCCAGAACAGCGTGGTGGTGGACAGCGAGATCTGGCCCAGGTGGTCGCGCCAGAGGCGCATGTTGCAGGTCCAGAAATCGGGCAGCAGCACCAGCGGGTTGCGCGGCATGGGGCGCGGCGTCACGCCGGTGAGCGGGATGCGCAGGTTGAAAGCGGCGGCCAGCACATACAGCACCACCAGCATGGCGATGGCGGCGGCGGGGCCATGGTGGATGCCGGGGATGTGCAGCTCCACCAGCCAGGCCGACATCGTCGGCCCCACGAGCTGGCCACCCAGCAGCACGCCCAGGATGATGGAGGCGATGGTGAGGCCCTCGATCCAGCCGTTGGCCTTGACCAGTTGCGATGGCGGCAGCAGCTCGGTGAGGATGCCGTACTTGGCCGGCGAGTACGCCGCCGCGCCAAGGCCCACCAGGGTGTAGGCCAGCAGTGGGTGCACGCCCACCAGCATGAGCAGGCAGCCCACCACCTTGATGGCGTTGCTGATGAACATGACCTGGCCCTTGGGCCGCGCGTCGGCGAAGGCGCCCACGAAGGGCGCCAGCAGCACGTAGAACAGCGCGAACATGGGCACCAGCGCCGCGCTCTGCCATTCGTGCGCGTTGCGGTGGCGCAGCAGCTCGATGGCGGCGACGAACAGCGCGTTGTCAGCCAGCGAGCTGAAGAACTGCGCCGTCATGATGGTGTAGAAGCCGCGCTTCATGGCGATGAATCGGTGTGCTTGGCTGCCAGGATGAAGCGCCCCACGGACGGATGCCTCACTCGTTTGTGCGACAGTTCGGGGCTTGTCTCCAGTGAGGTGGCGCGGGTTATAGCACGCGCGTGCGGCAGCGCCACCGGTACGCCACCCCCGTTGCTCGGTCCGTCCAGCGCCGCTTGACAATTCTCACGCCATGCCCCGCCCCATCCTGGCCACCGTGCACATCGGCGCCCTGCGCCACAACCTCGGCGTCGCGCGTGAACGCGCGCCCGACGCCCGCGTGTGGGCCGTCGTCAAGGCCAATGCCTACGGCCACGGCATCGAGCGCGTGTACGAGGGCCTGCGCGGCGCCGACGGTTTCGCGCTGCTCGACTTCGACGAGGCCGAGCGCCTGCGTGCGCTCGACTGGCGCGGCCCCATCCTGCTGCTGGAAGGCGCTTTCGAGGCGCGCGATCTCGAGCTGTGTTCGCGCCTGAACCTCTGGCACACGGTGCACTGCACCGAACAGATCGACTGGCTCGCCGCGCACAAGACGCAGCAGCCGCACAAGGTCTTCCTCAAGCTCAACAGCGGCATGAACCGCCTGGGCTTCACGCCCGCGGCCTACCGCGCGGCGTGGGCGCGGCTCAACGCGCTGCCGCAGGTGGAAGAGATCGGCCACATCACGCACTTCAGCGACGCCGACGGGCCGCGCGGTATCGCGCACCAGGTGGCGCTGTTCGAGCAGGCCACCGACGACCTGCCCGGCGAGCGCACGCTGGCCAACAGCGCGGCCATCCTGCGCCACGCGCGCGGGGCCCTGCGCGGCGCGGGTTCGCTCGCGGCCGACTGGGTGCGCGAGGGCATCGCGCTCTACGGGAGCGCGCCCGATTTCCCCGAGCACAGTGCCGCGCACTGGGGCCTGTTGCCCACCATGACGCTGTCCACCCGCGTGATCGGCGTGCAGCAACTGCAGGCCGGCGACACCGTGGGCTACGGCTCCACGTTCACCGCGAACGGGCCGATGCGCATCGGCGTCATCGCCTGCGGCTACGCCGATGGTTACCCGCGCCACGCACCCAGTGGCACGCCGGTGCTGGTGGACGGCGTGCGCACGCGCACCCTGGGCCGCGTCAGCATGGACATGATCACCGTGGACCTCACGACGGTGCCCAAGGCCGGCATCGGCAGCGAGGCGGTGCTGTGGGGCCGTGCCGGCAACGGCGCGTTGTTGCCGGTGGACGAGGTCGCGCACGCGGCCGGCACCATCGCCTACGAACCGCTGTGCGCGGTGGCGCCGCGCGTGCGCTTCGAGGTCGGCGAATGAAGGTCATCGCCGTTTGAGGCTCGCATGAACCGGCGCCGCGCACCCCACCCGCTGCTGCGCCCCTTCGTGCGCGAGGTCTGGAGTTGCGCCGCCGAACCGGCGGGCGAGTCGCAGGCGCGCATCGAGCGCCTGCTGCCCAGCGGCTTCATGCACCTGGTGCTGCGGCTCGACGAATCGCCGGTGCAACTGCTGCGTTCATGCGACGACGCGCAGGGTGAACCGCTGGCGAACGCAGTGCTCGCGGGCGCGCGCACCGCGCCCTACCTCAAGCGCCTGCACGCCCGCTCGGCCAGCGTGGGTGCCACGCTGCTGCCGGGCGCCGCGCAGTGGCTGTTCGGCCTGGACGCGGATGCTGTCACTGGCCGCCACGTGCCGTTGGAGGCCCTGCTGGGCCCCGAGGCGCCGCGCCTGCGCGAGCGGCTGATGGAGGCGGCGACCGTGGACGCGCGGCTCGCCCTGTTCGAGGCCTGGCTGCTGGCGCGACGACCACCCGTGGTGGGGCAGGCCGGCGCGCTCGCGCGGCTGCTGCGGCAATCGCCCTCGGTGGGGGCGGCCGTGCGCGCCAGTGGCCTGAGCCACCGCCGTTTCGAACTGCAGTTCCGCCAAGCCGCCGGCCTCAACCCCAAGGCCTGGCTGCGTGTGCGCCGCTTCCAGGCGGCGGTGAGGGCGCTCGCCGCGAGCGACGGCCCCGCGCCCGCCGACCTGGCGGCCATCCTGGGCTACAGCGACCAGTCGCACTTCATCCGCGAGTTCCGCGCCATGGCCGGCCTCACGCCCGGGCGCTTTCGCGCGCTCGCGCCCGACGAGCCCAACCACCTGCCGCTGGTGCCGCCGCGCCGCCACTGAGCGGGCGCTCACGGCGCGAACAATTTCTTCTATACGCAGGGCGCGTCGAGCGGCACAGTGCGGGCTTCGCCGCCTCAACCAGGAGCCGCCATGCGAATCGATGAAACCTATGCCTACCTCTGCGTGCACGACACCGACGCCGCCATTCGCTTCTATGGCCAGGCCTTCGGCGCCAACGAGAAATTCCGCCTGGTCGAACCCTCCGGCCGCATCGGCCACGCCGAACTCGCCTTCGGTCCGCACACCGTGATGCTGTGCGATGAGTTCCCCGAGGTCGGCATCCGCAGCGCGCGCAGCCTGGGTGCCACGCCGGTCACCTTGCACCTGCACGTGGACGACGCCGACGCGATGCTCGCCCAGGCCGTGGCCGCCGGCGCCACGCTGGAGCGCGAGGCCAGCGACGCCTTCTACGGCGAGCGCAGCGGCGTGGTGCGCTGTCCCTTCGGCCACCGCTGGCTCATCGGCCACTCGATCGAGAACGTCTCGCCAGAGGAAATGCAGCGGCGCTACACCGCGCTGTTCGACTGAGCGCGGATGGCCCCGGGCGCGGCGCCGCCATCGGCCCCTTGGCGCGAGCACTGGCGCCGTAGCATGTCCGCCTTCCCCACGGACCCGCAGCCATGCACATCGCCATCCTCACCTTCGACGGCTTCAACGAGCTCGACTCCCTGGTCGCGCTCGGCATCCTCAACCGCATCAAGCGGTCCGACTGGCGCGTTTCCATCGCCTGCCCCGCGCCGCGCGTGCGCTCCATGAACGGCGTGGTGATGGAGGCCCAAGCCGACCTGCGCGATGCCAGCGCCGCCGACGCGGTGATCGTCGGCAGCGGCATCAAGACCCGCGAGGTGGTGGCCGATGCGGCCCTGATGGCGCAGTTGCGGCTGGATCCCGCGCGACAACTGCTCGGGGCGCAGTGCTCAGGCACCCTGGTGCTCGCCAAGCTCGGCTTGTTGGGCGATGTGCCGGCCTGCACCGACCTCACGACCAAACCCTGGGTCGAGGAAGCGGGTGTGCGCGTGCTGGAGCAGCCTTTCGTGGCCCACGGCAACGTGGCCACGGCGGGTGGCTGCCTGGCTTCGCAGTACCTGGCGGCCTGGCTGATCGCGCGCCTGGTGGGCGAGGAGGCGGCGCGCGCTGCCCTGCACTATGTGGCGCCGGTGGGCGAGAAGGACCCGTACGTGGAACGCGCGATGGCCAACATCGCGCCGTTTCTCGGCGAACCCGTGTCCGGCGCGGCGGCGCTGCACCCCTGAGGGCTCACCGCCCCGGCGAGCAGTCCTTGAACCCGTAGCGTTCGCAGAACGGGTTGCCCCACAGCGGCAGCCAGCGCGGGATGTCGTGGAAGTCGCGCGCCACGGCGGCGAGCACGTTCTCGCGGTAGGGCGCGAAGCGGAAGCCCTCGCCATCCACGAACCAGAACTGCGCGCCATCCACCACGAAGACCTGCTTGCTCACGCGCTGGAAGTAGGGGGCGTACGCCGAGAGGTCCGGCTCGTCGTACTGGAACACGCGGATCGGCTGGCCGTCGTAGCGGCGGAAATCGACGATCTGGTCGTCTTGTCGTGCGTGGTGGCGGCCCTGACCGAACACCGGCACGTACTGGCCGTGGCGGAAGGCCAGCATCGCCGCCGGGTTGTAGGCGTGGGCCATGATCGTGCCGTTGGCGGGCAGGCCCTGGCGCAGCGCGGCCACCACGGCCGGGTTGTCGCGCAGGAACACGATGCGGTCGGCCCATTTGGTGGTGGCCCACCACGACACCGGGCTCAGCACCAGCGCCAGCACCACCAACAGGTGCGGCAGCGACAGCGCGACCGTGTAGCCCAACAGCCGGCGCAGCGGGCGAACGTCGCAGCGCAGGCCGGCCCACACCACGAACACCGGCACGAAGCCCAGCACCCAGTGCAGGCCGATGGTGCGGCGCGTGGCCAGCAGGGCGAACACCACGAAGGGGAAGACCCACAGCACCGCGAGCGTGGTGCGCGTGGTGGCGCTCACGCCCTCGGGCGCGCGCGAGCGCGCGGCGCGCCACAGCCACCAGGGCGTGACCAGGTACAGCGCCATGCCGAGGTAGGTGAGGAAGGTCTCCAGGGACCACGCCGATGCCTCGTTGCGGTTGAAGACGTTGAACATCACGTGGCTCCAGCCGTGCGTGGCGTTCAGGATGAGGTTGGCCGCGATGGCGGGCAGCGCGGCCACGAAGACCAGCAAAGGCGCCCACCAGCGCTCGCGCCGCCAGCCCCAGGCGTGGGCCGCGTAGGCGAAGCCCAGCAGCGCCGCAAAGTACTTGCTGAAGAAGGCCGCGCCGAGCAGCGCGCCGCTCAGCAGGTACCAGCCCGTGGCGCGCTCGGCCGTGTCCGCACGCACATAGGCCCAGAACGACAGCGCCATGAACAGGATCAGCAGCGTGTCGGTCGTCACCAGCACGAACAGCCAGCTCCAGGGAAGGGCCAGGTAGACCGCGCCGGCGAGCCAGGCCTGGGCCTCGCGCTCCTCGGGCAGCAGGCGGCGCAGCAGGTCCACCACCAGCAGGGCGATGGCGCTGGTCACCAGCAGCGTGACGCTGCGCAGCACCAGGGGTGTGTCACCGCCGATGGCCCGCAGACCCGCGATCAGCCAGCCCACCAGAGGCGGGTGGTCGGAGTAGTGCCAGGCCGGGCGCGCGCCCCACTGGTAGAAGAAGGCCTCGTCGCCGGTGAAGGGAAACACCGCGGCCAGGAACAGCTTGAGCAGCAGCGTGAGCCCAAAGGCCCACCAGAAGACGCGGCGCGCGGCCGCGAGGGAGTTGTTGTCGGCTTTCACACGCGCGCATCCAGGGCCAGCAGGCTCACGCCGACCACGATCAAAGTGCAGCCCGCCACGCGCAGCCACGAGAACGGCTCGCCCAGCCACAGCACGCCCAGCAGCATGGTGACGACGAAGCCCAGGCTCACCAGCGGGTAGGCCAGGGACACGTCCAGCCGCGACAGCACCCACAGCCACAGCACCGCGCTGGCGCCGTAGAGCATCAGGCCCAGCCAGACCATGGGACTGGTGAAGGCCTGCGCGTAGGTGCCGGCCACGTCGGCGCCGCCGGGGCCCAGGCCACGCTTCATGGCGAGCTGGGCCGCCGAGGACATGAGCACACAGACCAGCGCGAGCAGCAGGGCGAGGGTTTTCATAGGTGGGGTTGCCAGCCGATGGTGGCGGCCACGCCGATGCCGCCCATGATGAGCAGCGTGGCCCAACTGAAGGGGTCCTTCAGCGCGAAGGCCAGCGGGTCCTCGCCGTAGAGTTCGCGCCGCCCGGTCTTGAACCAGATGCGCATCACCCACAGCAGCAGCACGGGCGCGGCGGCCCACAGCCAGTCGGGCTGGCCATAGAGCGCGCGGCTGTTGGGCGAATCGATGTAGAGCGTGAGCACCAGCACCGACATGAACCCGCTGGTCATGCCCATGGTGCGCAGGGTGGCCAGGTCGCGCGGGTGGTAGCCGCGACCAGGCGCGGGCGCGTGGTGCGCCTCCACGGCCTCTTCCAGCTCGGCGCAGCGCTTGACCAGCGCCAGGCTCAGGAACAGGAAGATGGAGATGGCCAGCAGCCAGTTGGACAGGTCCACGTGCGCGGCCAGGGCGCCGGCGCCGATGCGCAGGGTGTAAAGGGTGGCCAGCAGCAGCACGTCGATCAGCGGGATGCGCTTCCAGCGCAGCGAATAGCCCAGCGTGAGCGCGGTGTAGACCAGCAGCGCGGCGGTGAAGGCGCCGCCCACCCAGAGAGCCAGTGCGAAGGCGGCGAGGATCATGACCGCGCCGATGGCCACGGCGGATGCGATGCCCATGGTGCCTGCGGCCAGGGGGCGGAAACGCTTGAGGCGGTGGGCGCGGTCGTTGGGCAGGTCCAGCAGGTCGTTGACGAGGTAGGTGGCCGAGGCGCACAGGCCGAAGGCGACGAAGGCCATGAACAGGGTGAACCACAGCGCGGGTGACGTGGCATGCGCGGCCAGCAGCGGCACGAACAACAGGCCGTTCTTGGACCACTGCTTGAGCCGGATGGCGCGCAGCACGGTCTTGAGCGTGAGCGGGCGGTGCTCGAACACCTGCGCGGGCGCATGGGTGGACTGCAGGCGCCGCAGCACGCCGGCGGGCGTGTTCACCGCAACGGCCTGCGCGCTGCCGGCCCACACGTGCAGGTCGTCGGCGCTGTTGCCGGCGTAGGCCCAGCGCTCGTGGCCGAGCAGGCGCGCGTGCGCAGCAATGGCCTCGCGCTTGTTGGCGCGGCTCAGGTTGGGGCCGCCGTCCCCGGTGGCCAATACGTCGCTGAACACGCCCAGGTGATCGGCCACGCGGCGAGCGATGCGCACGTCGGCCGCCGTGGCCAGCACCAGGGTGCGGCCACGCGCGTGTTCATGGCGCAGGAAATCGATGAAGTCGGTGCGCCAGGGCAGTTGCTCGGGCTCGGGCAGCACGGCATCGGCCAGCGCGCGCTTGAAGCCGGCCTTGCCGCGCGGCAGCCAGACCACCATGCGCAGCAGGTTCATCGGGTGGCGGCGCGCGAACAGCACCACGGACTCGTGCAGCGTATCGCTCGGCGTGAGCGAGCCGTCGAGGTCCACGTAGAGCGGACAGTCGTCCAGGGGCGGGTTGTTCATTTGCCTGAGCTGCGGGTCTCGGGCGATTCTAGGGGTCGCCCGTGACAGCATCAGGTGGAGAACAACCAGGCCCAGCCGCGCTGCACCAGGTCGATCGCGAGCTGGCCGAACGCCAGGGTATAGGCGATGGCGGCGGCGCCGGTCACGGTGGACACGGCCAGCGCCAGGCCGTCGCGGAACAGCCAGCCCAGGCCCAGCAGCACCAGGCTGGCGCTGGGCAGCACATTGCCGAAGGGCAGGGGCAGGAAGATGATGAAGGCCATCACCGCAATCCACAGGCCCCACCAGCCGCGCGTGCCTTCGTGGCGCCAGACCTGCCAGCGCGGACTCAGCCAGCGGTCGGCCAGGGCGTAGAGCCAGGCCAGACCGTGCAGGCTGCGGCGCGACCAGCGTTCGTTCAAGGTGAAGCCGCCCAGCGTGCCGGGCAGCGCCACGCGCTCGTGGCCGCGCGCCCAGTACCAGCCCAGGCCTGCGATGAAAAAGCTCACGAACCAGCCGGCGCCGCCCACGGGGATGAGCGTGAACAGCGAGAGCACCATCACCAGCACCGGCAACGAGGCTTCGCCGTGCAGGTTCATCAACTCGGCCAGCGTCAGGCGCAGCGGCGCGTGCACGTCGGGGTCGTGCGAGCCGCCCAGACCGTGCGAGCGCCACAGCCGCTCCTGGCGGATGGCGGCGCGGCGCAGGCGGCGTGCAAGGCTGTGGTCCATGGGGCGCGGTGATGCTGGTGTCCCTGCATGACCGTTTGACGACAGCGGGGTTCCCGGGCCACGCGCCAGCGCGACCGGCGCGACCGCGCCCCTGCGCTCAGGCCAGGGCCAGGGCGGGGTCGGCCGCGCCGAGGGGGCTGCGCGGCGAGACCAGCACCGTGTCGCCCTCGCGCAGGCCCAGGGCCTGGAACTGCGCCGTGCCCAGGCGCGCCTCGATCAGGTCGTGCCCGCCCGAGGTGCACTCGAGCTCGAGGCGCACCACCGGGTCCAGCACCAGCGCGCGGCGCAGGGTGGCCACCACGGCGCCGGTGGTGTCGACGCCGGGCAGCAGGCGCTGCACCTGCAGCTCGTGCGGGCGCAACGGGCGCGTGCCGTCGCCCACCAGCGGCACGCCGCCCAGGAAGCGCGCCACGAAGGGCGTGGCCGGGTGTTCCCACACCTCGCGCGGCGAACCGACCTGTTCGATCTTGCCGTGGTTCATCAGCACCACACGGTCGGCCACTTCCAGCGCCTCTTCCTGGTCGTGCGTGACGAAGATGCTGGTGACGTGCAGTTCGTCGTGCAGGCGGCGCAGCCAGCGGCGCAGTTCCTTGCGCACCTGGGCGTCGAGCGCGCCGAAAGGCTCGTCGAGCAGCAGCACCTTGGGCTCCACCGCCAGCGCGCGCGCCAGGGCGACGCGCTGGCGCTGGCCGCCGGAGAGCTGCGCGGGGTAGCGGTCGGCCAGCCAGTCGAGCTGCACGAGCTGAAGCAGCTCGTGGACCTTGGCCTGGATCTGCTTCTCGCTCGGGCGCTCCCCGCGCGGCTTCACGCGCAGGCCGAAGGCCACGTTGTCGGCCACCGTCATGTGGCGGAACAGCGCGTAGTGCTGGAACACGAAGCCCACGTTGCGCTCGCGCACGTGCACGTGCGTGCTGTCCTCGCCGCTGATCACGATCTGGCCGGCGTCGGCCGTTTCCAGGCCCGCGATGATGCGCAGCAGCGTGGTCTTGCCGCAGCCCGAGGGGCCCAGCAGGGCCAGCAGCTCGCCGCTTTCGATGTCGAGCCGGATGTTGTCCAGCGCGTGGAACGAGCCGAAGTGCTTGGAAATGTTCTGGACGTTGATGCTCATACGGATGCTCCTGCGACGGCGGGGTCGTGACGCGGCCGCTCGGGCGGCAGCTCGGCCAGGGCTTTGAGCTCGCGCTCCATGCGCCATTCGGCCACGGTCTTGATGACGAGGGTGATCAGCGCCAGCAGCGCCAGCAGCGAGGCCACGGCGAAGGCGGCGACGGACTGGTACTCGTTGTAGAGGACTTCCACGTGCAGCGGCATGGTGTTGGTCTGGCCGCGGATGTGGCCCGAGACCACCGAGACCGCACCGAACTCGCCCATGGCGCGCGCGTTGCACAGGATCACGCCGTAGATCAGGCCCCACTTGATGTTGGGCAGCGTGACGTGCCAGAAGGTCTGCCAGCCCGAGGCACCCAGCACCTGCGCGGCCTGCTCCTCGTCGTTGCCCTGCGCCTGCATCAGCGGGATGAGCTCGCGCGCGATGAAGGGGAAGGTGACGAAGATGGTGGCCAGGATGATGCCGGGCACGGCGAAGACGATCTTGATGTCGTGCGCGGCCAGCCAGGGGCCGAGCCAGCCCTGCGCGCCGAACACCAGCACGTAGATCAGGCCCGCCACCACGGGCGAGACGGAGAACGGCAGATCGATCAGCGTGGTGAGGAAGGCCTTGCCACGGAACTCGAACTTGGCCACGGCCCAGGCCGCGGCCACGCCGAACACCAGGTTCAGCGGCACAGCCACGGCGGCGGTGATCAGGGTGAGGCGGATCGCGGCCCAGGCGTCGGGCTCCTTCAGCGCCTCCCAGTAGGCTTCCCAGCCCTTGCGCAGCGCCTCGGCGAACACCGCGGCCAGCGGCAGCACCAGGAACAGCGCCATGAAGACCAGGGCGATGGCGATCAGCGTGCGGCGCACCCAGGGCGCTTCGGTTCGTACAAGGCTCATGCCATCGCTCCACCGGAGCGCTTGCGCTGCCAGGCCTGCAGGCCGTTGATGACCAGCAGCAGAACGAAGGAGATGAGCAGCATGACGGTGGCCACGGCGGTGGCGCCTGCGTAGTCGTACTGCTCGAGCTTGGAGATGATGATCAGCGGCGTGATCTCCGAGACCATGGGCATGTTGCCGGCGATGAAGATCACCGAGCCGTACTCACCCACTGCGCGCGCGAAGGCCATGGCGAAGCCCGTGAGCAGCGCAGGCGCGATGCTGGGGAAGATCACGCGCCAGAAGATCTGCCAGCGCGTGGCGCCCAGGCTGCTGGCGGCTTCTTCCAGCTCTTTCTCGGTGTCTTCCAGCACGGGCTGCACCGTGCGCACCACGAAGGGCAGGCCGATGAAGATGAGCGCGATGACCACGCCGTTGGGGTTGAAGGCGAGCTGGATGCCCAGCGGCGCGACGTACTGGCCGATCCAGCCGTTGTCGGCCAGCAGCGCGGTGAGCGAGATGCCGGCCACGGCCGTGGGCAGCGCGAAGGGCAGGTCCACCAGCGCGTCGACGATCTTCTTGCCGGGGAAGCTGTAGCGCACCAGCACCCAGGCCACCAGCAGGCCGAACACCACGTTGACCAGCGCTGCGATCAGCGAGGCACCGAAGGTCAGGCGGTAGGAGGCCAGCACACGCGGTGAAGCCACCGCGTCCCAGAACTGAGGCCAGGTCATCGAGAAGGTCTTGAAGACCAGGGCCGAGAGCGGGATCAACACGATCAGGCTCAGGTAGAGCAGCGTGTAGCCCAGGGTGATGTTGAAGCCCGGCAGCACGCGGCGCGCGGGGCGCCGCGCGCCGGGCGCTGCCGGCAGGGGCAGCGTGGTGGCGGTCATGGCTCAGCGGACCGTGTAGAGCTGGTCGAACTTCCCGCCGTCGTTGAAGTGGGTCTTCTGCGCCTCGGCGAAGGAGCCGAAGTACTGCTCCACCGTGAACAGCTTGACGGGCTTGAAGACGTCGGCGTGCTTCTTCAGCACCGCTTCCGAGCGCGGGCGGATGTTGTGCTTCGCCGCGATCTCCTGGCCCTGCTCGGTGTAGAGGAAGTCGAGGTAGGCCTTGGCTTCGGCGGCCGTGCCTTTCTTGTTCACCGTGCGCTCGACGATGGCGACCGGGTTCTCGGCCACGATGCTCGCGCTCGGGTGGATGGCGTCGACCTTGCCGGCGCCGAACTCGTTGTTCACCGACACCACCTCGGACTCGAAGGTGATCAGCACGTCGCCGACGTTGCGCTGCAGGAAGGTGCCGGTGGCGTCGCGCCCGCCGCGCGCCAGCACGGGCACGTTGGCGTAGAGCTTCTTCACGAACGCGGCGGCCTGTTCATCGGTGCCGCCTTTGGCGCGCACCTGGCCCCAGGCGGCCAGGTAGGCGTAGCGGCCGTTGCCGCCGGTCTTGGGGTTGACCACCACGACCTGCACGCCGGGCTTGATCAGGTCGTCCCAGTCCTTGATGTTCTTGGGGTTGCCGTTGCGCACCAGGAACAGCATGGTGGACGTGGTGGGCGCGGCGTTGTGGGGGAATTTCTGGCGCCAGTCCTTGGCGACCACGCCCTTGTCGGCGAGGAAGTCGACGTCGGTGGTGGTGTTCATGGTGACCACGTCGGCCTCCAGTCCGTCGGCCACGGCGCGCGCCTGGGCGCTCGAGCCGGCGTGCGACTGGTTCACCACCACGGTCTTGCCGGCCTTTTTCTGCTGCTCGACGAAGGCGGCGTTGATGTCCTTGTAGAACTCGCGCGCCACGTCGTACGAGACGTTGAGCAGCGTGGTGCTCTGGGCCGAGGCCAGGGTGCTGAGGGCCAGCCCGAGGGTGGCGACGGTGGTGCGCAGGGCGGTGTTCATGGTCGAAGGCTCATGGTGTTCAGGGGGCAGGAGCGGGATTCTGGAAGTGCCCTTCACAAAAGCAAACGACAGTTTTCTTGTTTCTTCATGCCATGACGGCATAAGAAACGGCGGCCACCGGCCGCCGGCCAGCGCTCAGGCGATGGCTTCGATGATGCGGATGTCGCGCTCGGCGCCATCGCCCAAGGCCTGCAGCGCCTCCTGGTAGGCGGGGCTGTCGTGCGCCGCGATGGCCTGGTCCACGCTGTCGAACTCGATCAGCACGGCGCGCTGCTGCACGGCCGCCTCGTACACCTGCGCGGGCATGCCGCGCGCCAGAAAGCGCGCGCCAAATGCTTGCAGGGCCGGCCCCGCCAATTGGGCATAGGCCGCCAGCGCGGCGGGGTCGCTGATCGATCGGTAGGTGGCCATCCAGTAAGCCTTGGGCATGGGGGGAATCTCCTCGTGGGTTGATGGGGCCTTCAACGGCGCGAGGATTGTCGCTCCCATGGGAAGACCTACTTGCGGGTGTAGATCTGGTCGAAGCTGCCGCCGTCGGCGAAGTGCACCTTGGCCGCCTGGTCCCAGCCGCCGAAGGCGGCGTCGATGGTGAACAGCTTGAGCTTGGGCAGTTGCTTGGCGTACTTGGCCTGGGCCTTCTCGGAGCGCGGGCGGTAGAAGTGCTTGCCGATGATGTCCTGCGCCTCTTCGGTGTAGAGGAACTCCAGGTAGGCCTGCGCCACGGCGCGCGTGCCTTTCTTGTCCACGTTCTTGTCGACCACGGTCACCGCGGGCTCGGCCAGGATGGACAGCGAGGGGTAGACGAAGTCCACCTTGTTGCCGAACTCCTTCTCCAGCAGGTAGGCCTCGTTCTCCCAGCTGATGAACACGTCGCCCTGGTTGCGCTGCGCGAAGGTGACGGAGGAGCCGCGCGCGCCGGTGTCCAGCACGGGCACGTTGGCGTAGAGCTTGGCGACGAATTCCTTGGCTTTTTCATCACCGCCGTACTTGCGCTTGGCGAATTCCCAGGCGGCCAGGTAGTTCCAGCGCGCGCCGCCCGATGTCTTGGGGTTGGGCGTGATGACCTTGACGTCGGGTCGGATCAGGTCGTCCCAGTCCTTGATGTTCCTGGGGTTCCCGGCGCGAACCACCAGCACGATGGTGGAGGTGTAGGGCGAGCTGTTCTGCGGCAGGCGCTTCTGCCAGTCCTTGGGCACCCACTGGCCGTTGGTGTGCAGGGCGTCGGTGTCGCCGGCCAGGGCCAGGGTGGCCACGTCGGCGTCCAGGCCGTCGATGATGGCGCGCGCCTGGCGGCCCGAGCCACCGTGCGACTGCTTGATGGTCACGTCCTGGCCGGTTTTGGCTTTCCAGTGTTTGGCGAAGGCGGCGTTGTATTCGACGTAGAGCTCGCGCGTGGGGTCGTAGCTCACGTTGAGCAGGGTGACGGGTGCGGGCGCCTGGGCCTGGGCGGCGCCCAGCGTCAGGGTGAGGGCGGCGGCGCCCAGGGTGGTCAGCAGGTGGCGGCGGGTGGTCATGGTTCGTTCCTTGTTCGGTCGGTCGTTCGGAGGCGCTGGTGTCAGCGACAAGGCCGCGATGTTCCCGGCAAGCGGGCGAACAAGGAACGAATACGTTTTTGGTTGTTTATGACGAAAACATCTATGGGCGCTGCAGGGCGTTCCTGTCAGGGCCGCAGCGGAAAGCCCTCGGCCAGCGCCCCGCGCAGCCAGGCCACGAACACCGTGACCGCGCGCGGTACATGGCTGGCGTAGGGCCGGATGGCGTAGATGTGGTCGCTGAAGGTGCCGACGGCTTCCCAGTCCGGCAGCACCTCCACCAGCTTGCCGGCGCGCAGCGCGGCCTGCGCGCTGAAGTCCGGCAGCAGGGCGATGCCCAGGCCCGCCAGGGCGGCCTCGCGCAGTGCCTCGCTGTTGTTGGCGCCGAAGGGGCCGGTCACCGCCACCGTGGTGCGGGGAGCGCTGGCCTTGCGCCGCCCTTCGGCGGGCTGGAAGTGCCAGGCCGGCGTGTCCTGCGCGCGCGGGTAGTGCAGGCAGTCGTGGCCGGCCAGGTCCTGCGGCGTGGCGGGCGTGCCGCGGCGGCGCAGGTAGGCGCGGCTGGCCACCAGCACCGAGCGTGTGCGGCACAGCGTCCAGGCCACGTGCGTGTCGGGTGGCGCGGCGGTGTGGCGGATGGCAAGGTCGAAACCCTCGGTGGCCACCGAGCTCAGGCGGTCGGACAGGTCGAGCTCGATGCGGATGCCGGGGTGCTCGCGCAGGAAATCGGCGATGCGCGGCACGAGCTGCTGGCGCGCGAAGGCCACCGGCGCCGTTACCCGGACGCGGCCCGCCGGCACCTCGGCCAGGTCGCGCACGCTGGCGAAGCCTTGGGCGATGCGCTCGAAAGGCTCGCGCAGGCCATCGACCAGGCGCTGGCCTGCTTCGGTGAGGCGCACGCTGCGCGTGGTGCGCTGCACCAAGGGCACGCCGGCCGCGCGTTCCAGCTCGCTGATGTGCTGGCTCATGGCGGCCTTGCTCACGCCCAGGCGCTGCGCCGCCGCGGTGTAGCTGCCGTGCTGCGCCAGCACGGTGAGCCAGTGCAGGTGGGACCAGAGGTGCTCGGCTTTTTCCAGACTCATGGGCACATTGTTCACCATGGCAAACAATGCGTTCAAGTCCGGCGCCTAGGCAGGGGCGGGGCCGCTGCCTAGACTGGGCCGCTTCGCCACCGCCAGGGACCGCCGCCATGACCACGAACCCCACCTCCATCGCCCACTTCATCGGCGGCCGCGTCGCCGCCGGTTCGTCCGTGCGCGTGCAGGACGTGACCAACCCCGCCACCGGCGCCGTCACCGGCCGCGTGGCCCTGGCCAATCCGGCCGACGTGGATGCGGCCGTGGCCGCCGCGCAAGCCGCCTTCCCGGCCTGGGCCGACACGCCGCCGATCCGCCGCGCGCGCGTGATGTTCAAGTTCCTCGAGCTCGTGAACCAGCACAAGGACGAACTGGCGAAGCTGATCACCAGCGAGCACGGCAAGGTGTTCACCGACGCGCAAGGCGAGGTCGCGCGCGGCATCGACATCATCGAATTCGCCTGCGGCATTCCGCAACTGCTCAAGGGCGACTTCACCGACCAGGTCTCCACCGGCATGGACAACTGGACCCTGCGCCAGCCGCTGGGTGTGGTCGCGGGCATCACACCCTTCAACTTCCCGGTGATGGTGCCCATGTGGATGTTCCCGGTGGCCATCGCCGCGGGCAACTGCTTCGTGCTCAAGCCCAGCCCCATCGACCCCTCGGCCTCGCTGTTCATGGGCGAACTGCTGAAGAAAGCGGGCCTGCCCGACGGCGTGTTCAACGTGGTGCAGGGCGACAAGGAGGCGGTGGACGCGCTGCTGGTGCACCCCGACGTGAAGGCGATCAGCTTCGTCGGTTCCACGCCGATCGCGAACTACATCTACGAGACCGGCGCGCACCACGGCAAGCGCGTGCAGGCCCTGGGCGGCGCCAAGAACCACATGGTGGTGATGCCCGACGCCGACCTGGACCAGGCGGTGGACGCGTTGATCGGCAGCGCCTACGGCAGCGCCGGCGAGCGTTGCATGGCCATCAGCGTGGCGGTGCTGGTGGGCGACGTGGCCGACAAGATCATGCCCAAGCTGGTCGAGCGCACGAAGACGCTGAAGGTGCTGGACGGCATGAACCTCGCGGCCGAGATGGGCCCCATCGTCACGGCCGCCGCGCACCAGCGCATCAGCGGGTATATCGACGCGGGCGCCAAGGAAGGCGCGACGCTGCTGGTGGATGGCCGAGGCTTCAGCGGCGCCACGGCGGGCAAGGGCTGCGACAAGGGCTTCTGGATGGGCGGCACGCTGTTCGACCACGTCAGCACCGACATGAAGATCTACAGGGAGGAGATCTTCGGCCCGGTGCTGTCCTGCGTGCGCGTGCCCGATTTCGCGCAGGCGGTGCAGATCATCAACGAGCACGAGTTCGGCAACGGCGTCTCCTGCTTCACGCGCGACGGCAACGTGGCGCGCGAGTTCGCGCGGCGCATCCAGGTGGGCATGGTGGGCATCAACGTGCCCATTCCCGTGCCCATGGCCTGGCAGGGCTTCGGCGGCTGGAAGAAGAGCCTGTTCGGCGACATGCACGCCTATGGCGAAGAGGGCGTGCGCTTCTATACGAAGCAGAAGTCGATCATGCAGCGCTGGCCGGAAAGCATTTCAAAGGGCGCCGAGTTCGTCATGCCGACGGCGAAGTAAAGTCCCGCGCGCCAGCAGCGCGACAAACAACAACGAGAGCGAGACAAGGCATGAGCGACACCCGCTTCGACTTCATCGTCATCGGCGCCGGCACGGCGGGCTGCCTGCTGGCCAATCGCCTGAGCGCCGACCCGACGAAGCGGGTGCTGCTGCTGGAGGCCGGCGGCAAGGACGACTACCACTGGATCCACATCCCGGTCGGCTACCTCTACTGCATCGGCAACCCGCGCACCGACTGGTGCTACCAGACCGAGCCCGACCCCGGCCTCAATGGCCGGCGCCTGCGCTACCCGCGCGGCAAGACCCTGGGGGGCTGCTCCAGCATCAACGGCATGATCTACATGCGTGGCCAGCGGCGCGACTACGAGCACTGGGCCGAGGCCACCGGTGACGCCGCCTGGCGCTGGGACGCCTGCCTGCCCGACTTCACCGCGCACGAGGACCACTACCGCCTCGACGCCGCGCAGGACCCTTCATTCGCCGCGCTGCACGGCAATGGCCGCCGCGGCAGCACCGGCGAGTGGCGCGTGGAGAAGCAGCGCCTGCGCTGGGACATCCTCGACGCCTTTGCGCAGGCCGCGCAGCAGGCCGGCGTGCCCGCCACGGCCGACTTCAACACCGGCGACAACGAGGGCGTGGGTTATTTCGAGGTGAACCAGAAGGCCGGCTGGCGATGGAACGCGTCCAAGGCCTTCCTGCGCCCGGTGCTGCGACGGTCCAACCTCACGGTGTGGACCGAGACGCTCACCGAGCGCCTGCTGTTCGAACGCGCAGCGAATGGCGAACTGCGCTGCAGCGGCGCCGAGTTGCGCCGCGGCGGCGAGCGCGTCAGCGTGCAGGCCATGCGTGAGGTCGTGCTGAGCGCGGGCAGCATCGGATCGCCCGCGGTCCTGCAGCGCTCGGGCGTGGGCCCGGCGGCGCTGCTGCGCGCGCACGGCATCGACGTGGTGCATGAACTCAAGGGCGTGGGCGAGAACCTGCAGGACCACCTGCAGATCCGCGCCGTCTACAAGGTGCAGGGCGCGCCCACGCTCAACGTGCTGGCCGGTTCGCTGTGGGGCAAGGCCCGCATCGGCCTGCAGTACGCGCTGTCGCGCAGCGGGCCCATGAGCATGTCGCCCAGCCAGCTCGGCGCCTTCACGCGCAGCGATCCCGCGCAGCCGCACGCCAACCTGGAGTACCACGTGCAGCCGCTGAGCCTGGACGCCTTCGGCGAGCCGCTGCACGCCTTTCCGGCCTTTACCGCGAGCGTGTGCAACCTCAACCCCACCAGCCGCGGCCACGTGCGCATCACCGGCGCCGACCCCGAGGCCGCGCCCGCCATCGCACCGCTGTACCTGGCCACGGACGAGGACCGCCGCGTGGCCGCCGACAGCCTGCGCGTGACGCGGCGCATCGTGGCCCAGCCTGCGCTGGCGCCATTCAAGCCCGAGGAGTTCAAACCGGGCCCGCAATACCAGAGCGATGACGAGCTCGCGCGCCTGGCCGGCGACATCGCGAGCACGATCTTCCACCCTGTGGGCACCACCAAGATGGGCCGCGCCGACGACGACACGGCCGTGGTGGACAGCCACCTGCGCGTGCGCGGCATTGCCGGTCTGCGCGTGGTGGACGCGGGCGTGATGCCCACCATCACCAGCGGCAACACCAACAGCCCCACGCTGATGATCGCGGAGAAGGCGGCGCGCTGGATACGCGAGGGAGCCTGACAGCCCTCAGCGCAGCCCGCCCACGTACTTGTGATCGGCGCCCGCGGGCGCTGGCCCGGGTGGCGCGGTGCGCAGGGCTTCGGCCGCCACGTCCAGCAGGGTCTTGCGCGGCGTGGCGCCCATGTCGACGATGGCCGCTTCCAGCTTGTCGGCCCATTGCCGAAGGTCCTCGTGGCCCTCGGCGGTGGCCTTCTCGCGCGCGAAGCGCACGATGGCGCGCGCGTACTCCGCGTTGGTCGCGAGCCATTCGGTGTCGGTCACGCGCCCCGTCTTGCGCCGCAGCAGCACATGCAGGTGTGCCGCGATGGCGAACAGCTCGCTCGTGTTGCTCATGGCCCGGACCGCGCTCAGCCGCCCAGGCGTTCGTTGTGCAGCGAAGCGTCCAGCCCCTGGCGCTCGTCGTCCGCGCGCACGCGCAGGCCCGCGAAGCGCGACACGATGAACAGCACCACCGTGGTCATCACCAGGCTGTAGGCCAGCACCGCCACGCAGGCAATGAGCTGGGTGAGCACGCTGCCCTCCAGTCCCGAAATGGCCGGGTCGGCCAGCACGCCGGTGAGCAGCGCGCCCACCAGGCCGCCCACGCCGTGCACCCCGAAGACGTCGAGCGAGTCGTCGGCGCGCAGCAGGCGTTTGAGGCCCGTGGCGCCCCAGTAGCAGGCGAAGCCCGCCGCCACGCCGATCAGCAGGGCCGCGCGCGGCCCCACAAAGCCGGCGGCGGGCGTGATGGCCACCAAGCCGGCTACCACACCCGAACACAGGCCCAGGAGCGTGGCGCGTCGGCGGGCCCACCACTCGGCCGCCATCCAGGCCAGCGCACCGGCGGCGGCGGCGATGTGCGTGACTGCGATGGCCAGGCCCGCGCGGCCGTCGGCCGCCAGGGCCGAGCCGCCGTTGAACCCGAACCAGCCCACCCACAACAGGCCGGTGCCGGCCATGGTCAGGCCCAGGTTGAAGGGCAGGAAGGGTTCGCGCCCGTAGCCCTGCCGGGGCCCCAGCGCGTAGGCGCAGACCAGGGCCGCCGCGCCGGCGTTGATGTGCACCACCGCACCGCCCGCGAAATCGAGCGCACCGAGTTGCGCCAGCCAGCCGCCCGGCTCCCACACCCAGTGCGCGATGGGCGCGTAGACCAGCAGCAGCCACAGCCCGGAGAAAGCGAGCAGGGCGCCGAACTTCATGCGCTCCACCAGAGCGCCTACCACCAGCGCGCAGGTGATGACCGCGAAGCTGAGCTGGAACATGGCAAACACCGATTCCGGCAGGTGCGGGGCGATGTGGCTCACCGCCACCTGACCACCTTGACCCAGGTAGTCCAGCCCCGCGAAGCCCGCGCGGGACAGGCCACCGATGATTCCCCCGAATGAGCCTCCGGGCGTGAAAGCCAGTGAGTAAGCGATCGCAAACCAGAGAACGCTGACCAGGGCGGCGATGCCCATCACGCTGGCCATGGTGTTGATGACGTTGAAGCGGCGGACCATGCCGCCGTAGAACAGACCGATACCGGGCAGGGTCATGAGCAGCACCAGGGCGGTGCTCACCATCACCCAGGCGGTGTCGGCGGCGGAGAGGCTGTCCAGGGCCGCCAGGGCGGGGCCGCTGATGTCTGGCATACGAATCCCCCAACGTGGTTGTGCACGGCGTGGTGCATTTCCTGTGCCAGGACCGGCCCGGTGCAAGGGAAAGCCCGGATGCACCCGGGCGGTGCAAGCCGCTACAGTCCCTGCATTGCCTGGTGCTCGGTAGGGTATTCAGGACGTTGGAGACCGAGGAGACACCCGTACCGGCACCGCCGGACACGCCGCACAGGCACCCCGACAGAGCCGACCCACAAGGTCGGCTCTTTCTTTTTAGGCTCCCCCCTGCGCGCCTTCGGCGCTTCCCCCGGGGGGGACGCTGCCGATGGACCGGCGGAGCCGGATCCATGGCAGCCTGGGTGTGGGCGTGCTCGGCGCGGCGAGAATCCGTGTCCTATGGAACTGCTGCTCGTCTCGGCCGCCTCGCTGCTCGCTGGTTTCGTGGACTCGATCGTGGGCGGGGGCGGGCTGATCCTCGTGCCGGCGATGTTCGCGGTCTTCCCCACCACCCACCCGGCCACGCTGTTCGGCATCAACAAGGGGGCGGCGGTGCTGGGCACGGCGGCGGCCACGGTGCAGTACGCGCGACGCGTGGACATGCCCTGGCGCTCCTTGCTGCCGGCGGCGGCCGCGGCGTTCATCGGGGCGATGGCGGGGGCCTGGACGGTCACGGTGATCTCGCCCGACTTCCTGCGCCGCGCGCTGCCGTTCGTGCTGGGCGCCGTGCTGGTCTATACGCTCATGCGCAAGGACCTGGGCCACGCGCACGACCCGGCCTTCGCCGGGCGCCGTCTCACCGCAGCGGCCTGTGTGATGGGCGTGGTCATCGGCTTCTACGACGGCTTCTTCGGTCCGGGCACGGGCAGCTTCTTCGTCTTCCTGTTCGTGCGCTGGCTGGGCTTCGACTTCCTGCACGCCAGCGCCAGTGCCAAGCTGCTGAACACGGCGTCCAACCTGGCGGCGCTGCTGCTGTTCGCGCTCAAGGGCCACGTGTGGTGGCACTACGCGCTGGTGATGGCGCTGGCCAATGTGGTGGGCAGCCTGGCCGGTACGCGGCTGGCGCTCAAGCACGGCAGCGGGTTCGTGCGCTGGGTGTTCATCGTGGTGGTGGGGGCGCTGATCCTCAAGACCACCTGGGACGCCTGGCTGCGGTAGTCGGCCTGCGGTCGACGAACACCAGGCTCGGTGGCCGTGAGGGCGCTACACCTGGGGGTAGCCGCCACAAGGCTTCTGCAAGATCCATCCGCCATGGCATGGGTGAGTCTTGCATGCGGTCCTCGTAAGCGACTTCACCCAACGCCTTCTCCCCTTGCCCTCATGCACTCCAAGTTCCACGACACGCTCCGTCTCCTCAGGAAGGGGGTCGCACTACTTCTCGTCATCGTCGTCGGGACGCTGGCCGTGAGCGTCGCGCTCATCGGCTGGAACGAGTTCAAGCGCACCCGTCAGCTCGATCGACTGTCTCGCGAAACGCAAGTGCCCCAAGCGTTGATTGACATCGGCGAGCGCCCATTGGCATCGCTCTTCGGATCGCTCGAAGAGCGCATCTGCGTATTGCGTCCCTACACGGGCAATCGAGGGATTGAGAACATGAGTCCGGAAGAAGAACAGGCGGTGCGCCGCCTTGATCTGCCCAGCGAGGACCTGACCTGGTATCTGGTGGCGTTTCAGGGCAAGGCAATTGCGCGGGTGCTGCTCATCAACGAGACGACTGTTGCAGAACTGACCTCTGACTCCATGTGCTTCGGCCAGCATGACATTGGCCTCATCCGGGTGCAGCAACACCCGACATCACCACCGCCCATCCGGCAGGTGCAATTCATCAATGGGAGCGTCAAATGAGCACGGTGTTCGGTCGTTTCGCCATGCCTGTACCGGTGCGCCATGGACGAAACACCTGGGCGAAGGTGGTGGCGATAGCGCGCGTGGGTCGTACACCCGGGGGTTAGGCGCACACCCGCTCCCGCATGATCCTCCCGCCAAGGCAAGGAGGAGCGGATGGGGCTTGAGGCATCGACGCGCGCACACGCGCTGAAGTGGATGTTGCGGATCGCGTGGGCAGGGGCGGCCCTGGCCGCCTGCGTGGCACTGGGCCATGGCTTTCAGTACGCGAACTGGTCGGGCTATGTCCCGGCGCAAGCGCCCACGCACTGGGGCCCGCGCGTACCCACTGTCGGGCTGCTGGGTGGCGTGCCGGTCCACATCCCGCCCGGGGCGGCCGACTACCCGGAGTTCGATGGCGATCCGGCCTGGGGGCAGTGGACGCGCCACGTGCCGGTGCGCACCCCCACCTCGTCCATCCGCCGCTTCGGCATGCTCCTGCGGCACCCGGAGCTGACGCCGGTCCACGAACCGGGCCCGTTGTCCGCGGGCCTCAAGGCGCTTGAAGCCGAGGCCGACCATCCCTGGGTGCTGGCATTGGTCCTCAGCGGCGAGCGCTTTCCCGGTGCCGATGCCCTGCGCCGGTTCGTGCGCGAGCGCGTGACCGACGACGCCCACTGGCCCGCGCCAGCACAGCAGGGCCGACAGCACCGGGTCGATTTCGTGCCACCGGCCCTGCAGGCGGCAAGGCACGAAGGGCTCGGCCCGGTGCCGGACGACCGCCACCTGGCCTACGACGATGCCGGGCACCTGCTGGCCTACATCGCCTGCAGCAACGACCCCGTGCTGCCCCGGCACTGCGTGCAGGTCTGGTCGCTGGAGCGCCACGGCTGGCCGGTGCTGGTGTCGGTGCATTACCGGCGCAGCCTGGAGGCGGAGTGGGCGCACATCCAGCGCGGCGTGACTAACGCCGTGTTGACCATGCGGGTGGCGCCATGAGCGCGCGGGCCCGCTGGCGTCGGCGGCTGCTGTTCGCGCTGCTGCCGGTGCTGCTGTTCTACGGCACGTACTTCGTATCGCGGTACGCGGTGTTCAGCTTGACCATGGATCGGCAGTCGATGGTGATGGAAGAGCTCATCCGATCCGCCGTTGCGAAGAAGTCTCCCCGGTTGGGCGAACTGATTGCGCCTACCACTTTGGGCACGAATCGCTCTGCGGGCTGTTCGTTCCTGTTGCTCGAAGAAGTCTGGCGCGACTGCAAGTCCATCACGCTGTCCGGCGATGCCTCGGACGAAGACGTCCTCGAACTGAAAGCCGTCATCCGCTCGGTCGCCGTTCCCATCGTTGCCAACCCCTGCGCTCATATCACCGACGCCACCTTGATCCATGGCATCGATCGACATCGTTTCGGCTGCGACGGGATTTCCTCTCCGTTCCGCGCAGTGGTGAGGTACGCCTCGCGAGGAGAGATTCACTTTCACTTTTCATCTCAAGGGAGCATTGAATGACAGCTACTGTCTATGTCCGATCCGTCATGCCCGGCACTGTCAAGAACAGCCGCCGAGATATCTCAAGGGTCGGGCACGCATGGATCGAGATCCACCACTCGGACGGCTCGATCGAGTCCGCCGGGCTGTACCCGAATCCGGTCGCATACACCGCGCCAGGGGAGGTCATCAGTACCGACGCCCGGGACTATGCCGGCCGAGGCTTGACGTCGGACCCCATTCCCGTCACCAGTGCAGAGTTGCAGAAGCTGCGAGAGTTTGTCGAGTTGTCCAAGCGAGGCGTCACCTGGACGCTGCCGGGCTATGGAAGCGGTGAAAGAACCTGGAACTGCGCCACCTGGTCCATCGCCGCCTTGCAGTACGCCGGTGCCGACGTGCGCTTCTCGTCCAGCGGCCTCGCGCCCTGGTTCATCCCGCTGTACATGGAAAAAGACCCGCTCCCATCCACGTGGACCGCCGAAGGCTGGGGTGATATCCATCCCTATGGCGTCGACCCCACCACCAACACGCGCTTCACGAGTTCGCGCAAGAACTCCTCGCCCCTCGTGCTGGACCTCGATGGCGACGGCATCGAAATCTCAGCGTTGACCGGCGCCGTCCTGTTCGACCACAACGCCGATGGCCTGCGCACCGGCACCGCCTGGGCCGGGGGCCGACGACGGCTTGCTGGTGCTGGACCGCAATGGCAATGGCTGGATTGACTCGGGGCGCGAGCTGTTCGGCAACCACACCCTGCTGAACGATGGTGCATACGCCGCAGACGGTTTCGAGGCCTTGGGTGCGCTCGACGGCAATGCCGACGGCGTGATCGATGCGCGCGATGCGGGCTTCGCCGCCCTTCGGGTGTGGCGCGATCAGGACCAGGACGGTGTCAGCGACCCGGGTGAGTTGCATGCGCTCGACGCCATCGGCCTCTCACAGATCGACCTTGCGCCAACGGCGCACGCCGAAACCCTGGCCGATGGCACGCGCCTGGATGGTTTGGGCAGCTTCAACCTCGACGGCCAGATCCATGCGTACACGGACGCCTGGTTCGCCGAGAACCCTTTCCATCGCGCGTTCAACACGCCCGTCGCATCGTCAATCAATACAGCCTTGCCCGACATGCAGGGCTCGGGCGCGGTGCGCGATCTGCGCGAAGCGGCCGCCCTGTCGCCCGCGCTGGCCGATCTGCTGAACCAATTCGCGTTGGCCGAAACACGCGATGCGCAGCGCGTGCTGCTAGAGCCCATCCTCCACGCCTGGGCAGAGACCAGCGACTTCGTCACGCTGAGCGATTGGTCTGCCGCAGGACACACCGTGACATTCGATCTGCACCAGCTCGATGCCGAGGCAACCGCCCTCTGGCGCGAACGCATCGCGGTGCTCGAGGCTTTCAATGGACAGCACTACGTCACGCTCAAGCCCAATGGCACCACCAACGTGTGGACGGGATCGACACGGCAGCGGCTTCTCCAAGAGAGCTGGACGGCGCTGGAGGACGGCGTCTACGGCGCGCTGGCGATGCAGACGCGACTCAAGCCGTATCTGGACGGAATCGATCTGGTCATCGACGAAACCAGTGTGCGCTGGGACGGTGCGGGCATGCAGGCGCGGCTGACCGAACGCCACGAGAGCGACCCGCGCGAGGCGCTGCTGGACCTGGCCGACCTGAGCCTGCACGCCGGCGCACCGCTTGCCGTCGCCGGCGTGGACGCGCAGGCCTTGCTGCGCCGCTGGCTGGCCGAACTGCCCGAAGGCAGCCCGATCCCCGAAGAGCTGCGTGGCGTGGGCGTGGGGCACGGCTTCGGCACGTCGGCCAACGATCGAATGGACGGTGCCGCTGGCGATGACGCGCTGTATGGAGCTGGCGGAGACGATGAACTCCTGGGCTTGGCCGGCGACGATGCACTCTCGGGAGAAGGCGGGTCCGACTTGTTGCGTGGTAGTGCCGGACAGGATGCGCTCGATGGTGGGGATGGCAACGATCACCTGTACGGCGGGGCCGACGACGACCATCTGTTTGGCGGGGGCGGCGACGACCGCTTGTATGGCGACGCTGGCGACGATGTACTCCACGGTGGCGCAGGCAACGATTACCTCAATGGCGGCGCTGGCTCGGATATCTACCGGTTTGGACGCGGCGACGGAAAGGATGAAATCCACAACCCCGAATACCTTGCCGACAACGACGTGGCCGTTGAAGACAAGTTGTTCTTTTGCGAGGGAATCGAACACCATCAGCTCTGGTTCCGGCGCGAGAACAGCCATCTGGAGGTCCGCGTCATGGGTACCGATGACGTGGTTCGACTGAATGGCTGGTACAGCAGCACACCTACGCGGATCGACGCCTTCGAAACCGCCAGCGGCGATACGCTGTTCGCCCAACAGGTCGATGCGCTGGTGCAGGCCATGGCGGCATTCGCGCCGCCGCCGCCGGGACAACTCTTGCTGACATCCGAGCAGCAAGCGGTGTTGACACCTGTGCTGGCCGCCAGTTGGGGATGACCCGCGGGATCCTGCCTTTTGGCCTATTCCGGCTGCAGTGACCGCGCCGCCTAGGGCGCTGGCTCGGCGGGCGGCCAGGGCACCTCGCTGACCTGGCGCGGTGTGCCCTGCGGCGGGCCGCCGCCGCCGGCTTGCAGGGAGGCGATGTCCTGCTCGCTCGGGTACTGGCCGAGCAGCAGGTAGTCGAACACGCGGCGCGCGATGGGGGCTGCCGCCGCGGCGCCGAAGCCGGCGTTCTCCACGATCACGGCCAGCGCCACGCGCGGCGCGTCGGCCGGCGCGAAGGCCAGGTAGAGCGAGTGGTCGCGCTGGTGCTCCTCGAGCTTCCTGGCGTCGTAGCGCTCGCGTTGGCCGATGGTGACGGCCTGGGCCGTGCCGGTCTTGCCGCCGCTGGTGTACCCGGCGCCCGAGAACACGCGCGCCGAGGTGCCTTCGGTGGTGACGGCCTGCATGGCACTGAGCACGGCGCGCACGTGCTCGGGCTTGAAGTTCAGGTTCTCGGTGGGAGGCGCGGGCAAGGGGTCGACCTGCCCCGTGAGCGGGTTGCGCCGTGCCAGCGAGAGGTGCGGGGCGTGCTTGATGCCCCCGTTGGCCAGCGTGGCCATGGCGTTGGCCATCTGCAGCATGGTGAAGTTGTTGTACCCCTGGCCGATGCCCAGCGAGATGGTCTCGCCCGCGTACCAGCGCTGCTGGTCGGGGCGCTTGTAGGTGTTGCGCTTCCATTCCTGGCTGGGCAGCACGCCGCGCACCTCGCCCTTGAGGTCGATGCCGGTGATCTGGCCGATGCCCAGGGGCTTCATGAAGTCGTGGATGGCGTCCACGCCCATCTCGTTGGCCAGCGAGTAGTAGTAGACGTTGCTCGACTTGATGATGCTGCGGCGCAGATCCACCGCGCCCAGCCCGCCGTCGCCATGGCTGCGGAAGCGGTGGTTGCCCAGCATCCAGTAGCCCGGGTCGTTGATGACCGTTTCGGCCTTGCGCGCGCCGGTTTCCAGAGCGGCCATGGCCATGAAGGGCTTGTAGGTGGAGCCCGGCGGGTAGGTGCCGCGCAGGGCGCGGTTGAGCAGCGGCTTGTCGAGCGATTCGTTGAGCGCGCGCCAGTTGTCCACGTCGATGCCCTCGACGAAGAGGTTGGGGTCGAAGGTGGGCTTGGAGACGAAGGCCAGCACCTCGCCGTTGCGCGGGTCGATGGCCACCAGCGCGCCCCGGCGATCGCCGTACAGCGTCTCGACCAGGTGCTGCAGCTTGGCGTCGATGGTGAGCACGACGGTGTCGCCCGGCGTGGGCGGCGTGGCCGCGAGCGAGCGCACCGCGCGACCGCCGGCCGAGGTCTCGACGCGCTCGAAGCCCGTGGTGCCGTGCAGCAACTGCTCGTGCTGCTGCTCGGCGCCGAGCTTGCCGATGTACTCGGTGCCGCGGTAGTTGGCCTGCTCTTCTTCGGGCCAGTCGGCGATGAGCTCCTTCTCGCGCTGGTTGATGCGGCCGATGTAGCCGACCACATGGCTGGCCGTTTCACCGTTGGGGTAGTGGCGCAGCAGGCGCGCGCGCACCTCGACGCCGGGGAAGCGGAAGCGCTGGGCGGTGAAGCGCGCCACCTCCTCGTCGCTCAGGCGGGTGCGGATGGGCAGCGAATCGAAGCGGTGCGACTCCTCGAGCAGCTTGCGAAAGCGTCGCTCGTCGCGCGGGCCGATGTCGACCAGCTCGCGCAGGCCGGTGATGGTCTCGTCCAGGTCCTCGATCAGCGAGGGCGTGAGCTCCAGCGTGTAGGCGGAGTAGTTGCTGGCCAGCACGCGCCCGTCGCGGTCGACGATCTGGCCCCGGTTGGGCACCACCGGAATCACCGCCGTGCGGTTGCTCTCGGCCTGGGCCATGAACTCCTCGTGCTTGTGCACCTGGAGCCAGCTCATGCGCGCCACGATGAGGCCGAAGGCGAACAGCACCGCCAGCGCGACCACGATCACGCGCTGGCGGAACTGCCAGATGTCCGCATCGACGTTGCGCAGTTCGGTCATGGCCTTGGCTGTGGGGTCAGATCGGGCGGTTGTCGTCGGGATCGGGTGCGCGGCGCTGCGGGGCCAGCAACATCACCGTGACGACAGGCCACAGCATGGCCTCGATCAGTGGCGAAAGGAAGTAGGGCCATCCCGGGAAGCTGCCGCCACCCAGCAGGCGCACCACCATGCCCAGCAGATGCGCCACCGCAAACAGCGGCAGCACCTGCAGCGACTGCTGCAGCACCGGAAACCACAGCAGGCGCCGGTGCATGGCCACGGCGCCGAAGGCCATGACGGTATAGGCCAGCGCGTGCTGGCCCAGCAGCGCGCCCTGGTGCACGTCCATGGCCAGGCCGAAGAAGAAGGCCGTGCCCACCCCGATGCGCAGTGGCTGGTGCACGCACCAGAACACCAGGGTGAGGGCCAGCAGGTCGGGCACCCAGGCGGCCCGCCCGAACAGGCCCATGTTCATCAGCATGTTCAGCGCCAGCGCAATGAGCAGGCTGAACCAGATGAAAACGGTGTTGGCGGGCAGCAGCAGTTGCTGGCCGGGGCGCATGATCATGGCGTGGCCCCCCGGTTGCCCGGTCGCACAGCGCCCTTGGCGCCCGGCACGCCGCCGGGCTTGGCGGCATCGCTGGCGGGCGCTGCGGCGGGTGGCGGGGGCACCTGCGCGCCGGCGGGCTCCAGCACCAGCACGTGCAGCGTGCCGTCCATGCGGGCCAGCGGCTCGGCGCGGATGCGCATGAAGGAGGAGCCGCTCTGGCGTTCCACGGTCGTCACGCGCGCCACCGGCAGGCCGGGCGGGTAGACGGCGTCCACGCCGCTGGTGGTGAGCAGGTCGCCCTCGCGGATGTCGGTCTCGGCCAGGGTGTAGCGCAAGGCAAGGCCGTCGCCGTCGCTGGCGGGCTCACCGTAGGCCACGCTGCGCACCCCGGAGCGAACGTCCAGCACGGGAATGGCCTGGTCGCGGTCCACCAGCAGGCTCACCTCGGCGATCAGCGGGTACACACGCGTGACCTGGCCCAGCACGCCCGACTCGTCGATGACCGGTGAGCCAGCCTGCACACCATGCGTCTGGCCGCGGTCGATGACCACGCGGCGGGAGTAGGGGTCGGCGGCGTCGTAGACCACCTGAGCGCCGATGGCCCGCGGCATCACCCGCTCGCGCATGGACAGCAGTTCGCGCAGGCGCTGATTCTCCTTGCGCAGCTGCTCCACCTGCAGGCTGTTCGCGGCCTGGTCGGCCAGGCGGCGCACGGCGTCGGCCTCGTTCTGCTGCGCGGCGTGCAGGCTGGTGACGTAGCCGCCGGCGGCGCCCACCAATTGCACGGGTTGCAGCACGGCCCATTGCACGGGGTAAAGCACGGTGGCGAGCACCGCGCGCACGGGCTGCGCCACGCGAAAGCGCAGGTCGGCCACCATCAGGAACAGCGCGACGGCGCTGAACACCACGAGCTTGGACAGGGCCGAGGGGCCCTGCTTGAAGAACGGCGGTGGGGTGCGGTCCAGCGTGCCCAGTGGCATGGTGGCTCGCCGCGCGGAACGCGGCCCTTATTCGCTGGTGAAGATCGTGCCCAGGCGCTCCATGCGCTCCAGGGCCATGCCGCAGCCGCGCACCACGCAGGTGAGCGGCTCTTCGGCCACCAGCACGGGAAGGCCGGTTTCTTCGGCCAGCAGGCGGTCCAGGTCGCGCAACAGGGCGCCGCCGCCGGTGAGCATCATGCCGCGCTCGGCGATGTCGGCGCCCAGTTCGGGCGGGGTCTGCTCCAGCGCGTTCTTGACGGCGCTGACGATCTGGTTGAGGGGTTCGGTGAGGGCTTCGAGCACCTCGTTGGAGCTGATGGTGAAGCTGCGTGGCACGCCCTCGGAGAGGTTGCGGCCCTTGACCTCCATCTCGCGCACCTCGGAACCCGGAAAGGCCGAGCCGATTTCCTTCTTGATCGCTTCGGCCGTGGGCTCGCCGATCAGCATGCCGTAGTTGCGGCGGATGTAGGCAATGATGGCGTCGTCGAACTTGTCGCCACCGACGCGCACGCTGCCCTTGTAGACCATGCCGCCCAGGCTGATGACACCCACCTCGGTGGTGCCGCCGCCGATGTCCACCACCATGGAGCCGGAGGCCTCGGTCACCGGCAGGCCGGCGCCGATGGCCGCGGCCATGGGTTCCTCGATCAGGTAGACCTCGCGGGCGCCGGCGCCCAGGGCCGATTCGCGGATCGCGCGGCGCTCGACCTGGGTGGAGCCGCAGGGCACGCAGATGATGATGCGCGGGCTCGGCTTGAACATCGAGCGCGGGTGCACCATCTTGATGAACTGCTTGAGCATCTGCTCGGTGACGGTGAAGTCGGCGATCACCCCGTCCTTCATCGGGCGGATGGCCTCGATGTTGCCGGGCACCTTGCCGAGCATGGCCTTGGCCTCGCGCCCCACGGCCTGGATGGTCTTCTTGCCCTGCGGACCGCCTTCGTGGCGGATGGACACGACCGAGGGCTCGTCGAGCACGATGCCCTTGTTGCGCACGTAGATGAGGGTGTTGGCGGTGCCGAGGTCGATGGCCAGGTCGGTCGAGAAACTCCGACGGAACGCTTCAAACATGGTGGGTGAATCCTGTGGAATGCGTGCGCTCACGCGAGCGCGTGCAGCCGGGGGTGGGGCCGAAGATCGGGCCGGACATCGGGGCTAAGTGATTGATTCGGTGACGAAAACCGGGCCAGAAGGCCGACTCCGCCGAACGCTGGATAATACCCGAACGCCTGTGTACAACCGCACGAAAACAGGGCGGTTTGCCCCGCAAAAGCGCCGTTTTGCAACCGGTTGCAGGCCTTCGCCGCACCCGTGGAGCAGGCTCCTTCACCCCCAGCACCATGTCCCTGACCCTTCAAGACATCGGGCGCATCGCCAACCTGGCGCGCCTCGAACTCGACGCCGAGCACAGCGAGCGCATGCTCGCGCAACTCAACGGCTTCTTCGACATTGTCGAGCGCATGAACGCCGTCGACACCACCGGCGTGGAGCCGCTGGCCCACCCCACGGCCGTGATGGAGGACGTGGCCCTGCGCCTGCGCCCCGACGTGGTGAGCGAGCCGAACGCGCGCGAGGCCAACCAGAAGAGCGCTCCGGCCGTGGAGCGCGGCCTGTTCCTCGTGCCGAAGGTGATCGAATGAAGGCGCTCCACGAGATGGGCGTGGCCGAGCTCGCGCAGGCCATCGCCGACAAGCAGACGAGCAGCGCCGAAGCCACTCAGCACCTGCTGGCGCGCGCGAAGCAGCACCAGGCGCTGGGGGCGTACCTGTCGTTCAACGAAGAGGCCTCGCTGGCCCAGGCCCGGGTGGCCGACGAGCGCCTTGCGGCCGGCGAGCGCACACCGCTGCTGGGCGTGCCCATCGCGCACAAGGACATCTTCGTCACGCGCGACTTTCCCAGCACCGCGGGCTCGAAAATGCTCGAGGGCTACCAGAGCCCCTTCGACGCCACCGTGGTGACGAAGCTGGCGCAGGCCGGCGCCGTGAGCCTGGGCAAGCTCAACTGCGACGAGTTCGCCATGGGCGGCAGCAACCAGAACTCGGCCTACGGGCCGGCCCACAACCCCTGGGACACCACCCGCGTGCCTGGCGGCTCCTCGGGCGGCACGGCCGTGGCCGTGGCCGCACGCCTGCTGCCCGCCGCCACCGGCACGGACACCGGGGGCTCCATTCGCCAGCCCGCCAGCTTCTGCGGCGTGACCGGCATCAAGCCCACCTACGGCCGCTGCTCGCGCTACGGCATGGTGGCCTTCGCCTCCAGCCTGGACCAGGCCGGCGCCATGGCCCGCAGCGCGGCCGACTGCGCCACCCTGCTCACGGCCATGGCCGGGCCGGACATCGATCGCGACTCCACCAGCCTGGACCACCCGGCCGAAGACTACAGCCGCCTGCTCGGCCAGCCCCGCGAGGGCGCCACCGCCGCGCAGCCGCTCAAGGGGCTGCGCATCGGCCTGCCGAGGGAGTTCTTCGGTGAGGGCGTGGCCGCCGACGTGCTGGCGCCGGTGCACGCCGCGCTGGCCGAGGTCGAGAAGCTGGGCGCCACGCTGGTGGACGTGTCGCTGCCCCGTACCGAGCTGGCCATTCCGGTCTACTACATCATTGCGCCGGCCGAGGCGAGCTCGAACCTCAGCCGCTTCGATGGCGTCAAGTTCGGCCACCGTGCGGCCCGATACGACGACCTGCTGGACATGTACAAGAAGTCGCGCAGCGAGGGCTTCGGCCCCGAGGTGAAGCGGCGCATCATGATCGGCACCTACGTGCTCAGCCCCGGCTACTACGACGCCTACTACCTCAAGGCGCAGCAGATCCGCCGCCTGATCGCGCAGGACTTCCAGCAGGCGTTCACGCAGTGCGACCTGATCGCCGGCCCGGCCGCGCCCACCGTGGCCTGGGCCATCGGCGAGAAGGCGGACGACCCGGTCGCCAACTACCTGGCCGACATCTTCACGCTGCCAGGCAGCCTGGCCGGCCTGCCGGGCATGAGCGTGCCGGCGGGCTTTGGCGGGTCCGGCGAGAACAGGGGCCTGCCCGTGGGCCTGCAATTGATGGGCAACTACCTGAAAGAGGCCGAGCTGCTGCAGGCCGCGCACGCCTTCCAGCAGGCCACCGACTGGCACACCAAGACGCCCGCAGGGTTCTGACCATGAGCAAGCCAACCGCCTCCCTGCTGGTGCAAGGCTACGAAGTCGTGATCGGCTTCGAGACGCACACCCAGCTCGCCACCCGATCCAAGATCTTCAGCCGCGCCGCCACCGCCTTCGGCGCCGAACCCAACACCCAGGCCTGCGCGGTCGACCTCGCGCTGCCCGGCACCCTGCCCGTGATGAACCGCGAGGCCGTGGCCTGCGCCATCCGCCTGGGCCTGGCCGTGGGCGCGCACATCGCCGAGAAGAGCGTCTTCGCGCGCAAGAACTACTTCTACCCCGACCTGCCCAAGGGCTACCAGATCACCCAGTACGAGATCCCGGTGGTGCAGGGTGGCTCGGTGACGTTCTTTCTCGACACCGGCAAGGGCGCCGCCGACGCGGCGCGTGAGAAGAAGACCGTGCGACTGGTTCGCGCGCACCTGGAAGAGGACGCGGGCAAGAGCCTGCACGAGGACTTCATCGGCCAGAGCGGCATCGACCTCAACCGCGCCGGCACGCCGCTGCTGGAGATCGTGACCGAGCCCGATATCCGCTCCAGCGCCGAGGCCGTGGCCTACGCCAAGGAACTGCACAAGATCGTCACCTGGATCGGCATCTGCGACGGCAACATGCAGGAGGGCTCCTTCCGCTGCGACGCCAACGTCTCGGTGCGCAAGCCGGGCGCGCCCCTCGGCACGCGGCGCGAGATCAAGAACCTGAACTCCTTCAAGTTCATGCAGCAGGCCATCGACTACGAGGTGCGCTGGCAGATCGAACAGATCGAGGACGGCCACGCCATCGAGCAGGCCACGGTGCTGTTCGACCCCGACACGGGCGAGACGCGCGCCATGCGCACCAAGGAAGACGCGGACGACTACCGCTACTTCCCCGACCCGGACCTGCCGCCGCTGGTGGTGGCGCGCGACTGGGTGGACGAAGTGAAGGCGGCCATGCCCGAGCTGCCGCGTGCCATGGCCGAGCGCTTCGTGCAGCAGTACGGCCTGCCCGAGTACGACGCCACCACGCTCACGCAGAGCCCCGCCATGGCGGCCTACTTCGAGGCCGCGGCCCAGGCCAGCGGCCAGGCCAAGATGGCCAGCAACTGGGTGATGGGCGAGGTCTCGCGCCGGCTCAACAACGAGGAGCGCGACATCGCCGAGGTGCCGGTGAACGCGGGGCAGCTGGCCGCGCTGCTCGCGCGCATCGCCGACGGCACGGTGTCGAACAACGCCGCCAGACAGGTGATGGACGCGCTGTGGACCGGTGAGGGTGCCGATGCGCAGGTAATCGACGCACGCGCGCAGATCGACGCCGTCATCGAGGCCAAGGGGCTCAAACAGGTCAGCGACAGCGGCGCCATCGAGAAGATCATCGACGAGGTCATGGCCGCCAACGCGGAGATGGTGGCCCAGTTCCGTGCCGGCAAGGACAAGGCCTTCAACGCCCTGGTGGGCCAGGCCATGAAAGCCAGCAAGGGCAAGGCCAACCCGCAGCAGGTGAACGACCTGCTGCGCAAGAAACTGGGTTGACCCGGGGCGGTCAGCGGCTCTGGGCGGCGGTGTTGGCCCAGAGTTGCTTGAGCTTGGCCAGTTCTTCGTCGAAGCGCGCGTTCACGCGTTGCTTTTCCTGGGCCTGGTCGGCCAGGAACCGCTTCTGCACGTCCATCTGCTTCTCGTTGTCATCGACCTTGCGGCGCAGCCACAAAGGTGCCTTCGCCAGATCGCCCTGGTAGAACTCCAGCTCCTGCGCGATGCCCTTGCGCTGCTCGACCAGGGCCGCCTCGCGCTTGTGCACCGCCGCAATCACCTCGTCGATCTGAGCGAGCGCCTCCTGGCGCTCCTTGTCGTGCACCGCCTGATTGGGGTAGCGGATCAGCAGCGCACGATCGCGGCGCCGCTCTTCCTGAATGCGGGCCTGTTCTTCTTGCTCGGCGCGGCGCTTGGCCTCCACCTTCTCGCGCTCTTCGCGTGTGTAGCTGGGCGGGATCACCTCGCGCACGGTGCCGGTGCGGCCCAGGCGCTGCTGCTCGCGGTCGAGGCAATCGACGATGGGGCGGTCGGAGGTGATGCGCCGGCCCTTGCTGTCGGTGCAGGTGTAGATGGATTGGCTGCTCTGGGCCTGAGCGCCCGCTGCCATCAGCCACAACGCCGCCGCAATGGCCGGCCCGAGGCGGCGGGACAGGGGATGCGTCGACGGTGGGTGGTTCATGGGTGGTGGTCTGGCAGGTGTCGGGCGACTCAGCTCACGCCGTAGCGCGCCCGGTAGGCCAGCACGCGCTCGCGGTGCGCCGCGACCTCGTTGCCGGCCTGCGCGGACAGATACTGCAGCAAATCATCCAGCCTCGCAATCGAACAGACCTGCAGACCCAGCTGCCGCTGTACGTACTGCACGGCACTGTGATCCACGTCGCGGACGCCGCCGTCCGGGCCGACCTCGGTGGCCTTTTCCTGCCGGTCCAGCGCGATGGCCACGGCGCTCGGCGTGGCGCCCGCCGCGCGGATCAGCGCGATCGACTCGCGCGCAGCGGTGCCGGCGCTCATCACGTCATCGACGATCAGCACCCGGCCTTGCAGCGGCGCGCCCACCAGGGTGCCGCCCTCGCCGTGGTCCTTGGCTTCCTTGCGGTTGTAGGCGAAGGGCACGTTGCGGCCCAGGCGGGCGAGCTCGATGGCCACGGCCGCGCCCAGGGGGATGCCCTTGTAGGCGGGGCCGAAGATCATGTCGAAGGGGATGCCGCTGTCGAGCAGCGCGCGTGCATAGAATTCGGCGAGCCGACCGAGCTTGGCGCCGTCGTCGAACAGGCCCGCGTTGAAGAAGTAGGGCGAGAGTCGACCCGCCTTGGTCTTGAACTCGCCGAACTTCAAGGCACCGGCCTCGACGCAGAACTTCACGAATGCCTGGGCCAGCGGCTCGTTCGCCGCGCCTGCCATCACCATAGGGGACTTCCTCGTGTTCAATCTGACCAGCCTCAACCTCAACGGCATCCGCTCGGCGACCACCAAAGGCCTCGAGGCCTGGCTGGCGAAAAGTGCGCCGGATTGTATTTGCATGCAGGAAGTGAAGGCCCAGGCGGCCGACGTCGCCGGTCGCTTCGAAGAACTGGCCGGGATGCGCGGGCACTTCCATTTCGCGCAGAAGAAGGGCTATGCGGGCACGGCGGTGTTCTCTCGCCACGAACCCAGTGCGGTGGTCACGGGTTTTGGCACGCACGAGTTCGACGACGAGGGCCGCTACACCGAGCTTCGCTTCGACACGCCCAAGCGAAAGCTGTCCATCATCAGTGTGTACTTTCCCAGCGGTTCGTCGGGGCCGGAGCGCCAGGAATCCAAGTACCGCTTCCTGGCGGCGTTCTTCCCCCACCTGGTGACGCTCAAGTCGCAGCGCGAGTTCATCCTGTGTGGCGACGTGAACATCGCGCACACACAGAACGACCTGAAGAACTGGCGCAGCAACCAGAAGAACAGCGGCTTCCTGCCCGATGAGCGCGCCTGGATGACCCGCCTGTTCGGCGAGGACGTGGGCCTGATCGATGTCTACCGCAAGCTGCAGCCCGACACCACCGACGCCTGCTACACATGGTGGAGCAACCGGGGCCAGGCTTACGCAAACAACGTCGGGTGGCGGCTCGACTACCACCTGGCCACGCCGGCCATTGCCGCGCTGGCGCGCACCGAATCCATCTTCAAGGAGCAGCGCTTCTCGGACCACGCGCCGATCACCATTGGCTACGACTTCAAACTCTGAGCCGATGCTGCGCTACCGCACCGTTCCCGTCACCGCCTTCGCCCAGAACTGCTCCATCGTCTGGTGCGACGAGACGATGGAGGCCGCGATCGTCGATCCGGGTGGCGATCTGGACCGCCTGCTTGGCGAAGTCAAGGCCCTGGGCGTCACGCTCAAGGCCATCTGGCTCACGCACGCGCACATCGACCACGCGGGCGCCACGGCCGAACTCGCAAGGCGGCTGTCCTTGCCGATCATCGGTCCGCACGAGGGCGATCGCTTCTGGATCGACGCACTGCCCCAGCAGGGGGCGATGTTCGGCTTTCCGCCGGCCGAGACCTTCACGCCCACGCGCTGGCTGCACGATGGCGACACGGTGCGCATCGGTCGCTGCGAGCTCGCGGTGCGCCACTGCCCCGGCCACACGCCGGGGCACGTGGTGTTTCATTCGAAGGAGGCGCAGCGCGCCTTCGTGGGCGACGTGCTGTTCGTGGGCAGCATCGGCCGCACCGATTTTCCGGGTGGGAACCACGCAGATCTGCTGGCCAGCATCCGTGAGCGGCTGTGGCCGATGGGGGATGAGACGGTGTTCGTCCCCGGGCACGGGCCCGAGGGCAGCTTCGGGCGGGAGCGGCGGATGAATCCGTTTGTGGGCGAGCGGATCTGAGCCTCAGCCCTTGCGCGCCTGCTCGTACAACCCTTGCACCTTCGGCACATTGGCCTCAAGCTGCCGAATGCGGTCCGGCCCCGTCGGGTGGGTCGACAGAAACCCCGGCGCCGCGCCGCCGCCGGCCGCGGCCATCTTCTGCCACAGGGTGACGGCCGCGCGCGGCTGATAGGCCGACCGCGCCGCGAGTTCCAGGCCTACCAGGTCCGCCTCGGTCTCGTCGTCGCGGCTGTACTTCAGGCTCAGCAGTTGGGTGCCCAGGTTGGCGGCCACGTCGCCCAGTTGCCCCAAACCCAGCAGTTGTGCCGCGATCGACAGGCCGATGCCCGTGGCATTGGTCTTGGCCACGCGCGAGCGCGCGTGTTCTCGCAGCGCATGCGCCATTTCGTGGCCCATGATCATCGCGGCCTCGTCGTCGCTGAGCTGCAGCTTCTCGAGGATGCCGGTGTAGAAGGCGATCTTGCCGCCGGGCATGCAGAAGGCGTTGATCTGCTCGCTGCGGATGAGGTTGACCTCCCACTGCCACCCGCTGGCGCGCTTGTTCCATTGCGGCGAATGCGGAATGAGGCGCCGCGCCATGTTGCGCAGGCGCTGGACCTGGGGGTCGCCGCTGGCCACGAGCGCACCCTTGGCCCTGGCCTCGGCCATCATCTGGTCGTATTGCTGGTCGGCCGCCTTTTCCAGTTCTTCCGCTGGCACCAGGTTGCGCAGGGCCGAACCCGAGCCCACGTCCACCTGGGCCAGCGCGGGCGCGGCGGCCGCTGCACCGGCGGCGAGCACGAAGGCACGGCGCGCCGACCACACGGGCTCGGCGCGTGGTGGGGCGGGGTCACGGGTCTTGAGGTCGCAGAGGAAGCACATGGGCGAATAATAGGCAAAGCCGCGCGCCCTTGCGTGACGGCGTTCCACCATCCATCGCATGCCACCCGACGCCACCTCGCCCACGCCCACCGCCGATCAACGCCTGTCGTGGGCGCAGACGCTTCGCGTCTACCTCGAACCCGCCAGCCTGCGCATGTTCGCGCTGGGCTTCTCGGCCGGCCTGCCGCTGCTGCTGGTGCTGGGCACGCTGAGCTTTCGGCTGCGCGAGGCCGGCATCGACCGCACCACTATCGGCTACCTGAGCTGGGTCGGCCTGGCGTATGGCTTCAAGTGGTGCTGGGCGCCGCTGGTGGACCGGTTGCCGATCCCCTTGCTCACGCGCGCGCTGGGCCGCCGGCGCAGTTGGCTGCTGCTGTCGCAACTGGCCATCGTGGCGGGGCTGGTGGGCATGGCGCTGGTCGATCCTCGGGCCGGGCTGGACGCGGTGGTCTGGTGTGCGCTGGTAGTGGCCTTTGCCTCGGCCACGCAGGACATTGCGCTGGACGCCTTCCGCATCGAATCGGCCGACACGCAGCGCCAGGGCGCGCTGGCGGCCACCTACCAGACGGGCTACCGCCTGGCCATGATCTGGGCCGGCGCGGGCGTGCTGTGGCTGGCCGCGCGTGCCGAGGTGGCGGGCGGCGGCTACCAGCAGGCCGCCTGGAGCACGGCCTACCTGGTGATGGCCGCGAGCATGTCGGTGGGCGTGCTCACGGTGCTGATGTCGCGCGAGCCCGCCCGCATGGAACTGCCGCCCGCCCGCAACGTCCAGGAGTGGCTGCAGACCGCGCTGGTGGAGCCTTTCGCCGATTTCCTGCGCCGCTACGGCAAGCACGCGGTGCTGGTGCTGGCGCTCATCGGCGTGTACCGCATCAGCGACGTGGTGATGGGCATCATGGCCAACCCGTTCTACGTGGACATGGGCTACACCAAGGACCAGGTGGCCGCTGTGAGCAAGGTCTACGGCGTGATCATGACCTTGCTGGGCGCCTTCGTCGGCGGTGCGCTGTCCATGCGCCTGGGCGTGATGCGCGTGCTGATGCTGGGTGCGGTGCTGTCGGCCGGCAGCAACCTGCTCTTCGCCTGGCTCGCCGGCCATACGGCCAGCCTGCCGGCGCTGGTCATGGTCATCTCGGCCGACAACCTGAGCGCGGGCGTGGCCTCGGCGGCCTTCATCGCCTTTCTCTCGGGCCTCACGAACGTGAGCTACTCGGCCACGCAATACGCGCTGTTCAGTTCGATGATGCTGCTGGCGCCCAAGTGGGTGGCGGGCTACTCCGGCGCCTTCGTCGACAGCTTCGGCTACACGCCCTTCTTCATCGGCACGGCCCTGCTCGGCGTGCCGGTGCTGCTGCTGATCTGGCTGGCCACGCGCTGGTTGCCGGTGCCGCCCACCACTGCGCCGGCCGCTAGCGCTGGCTCACCAGCCAGGCCCGGATCGCCGGCTTGACCACCTTGCCCAGCGCGGTGCGGGGCAGGGCGTCCACGCGGTGCCAGTGGCGCGGCCACTTGTAGCGCGCCAGACGGCCCTCCAGCGAAGCGGACACGCCGCCCTGCCAGTCATCGGGCGCGTTCTCGCGCAGCACCACCACGGCCACGCACGCCTCGCCCCAGCGTTCGTCCGGGCGTCCCACCACGGCGCACTCCGCCACCCAGGGATGCTCGGCCAGCAGTTGCTCGATCTCGGCCGGGTAGATGTTCTCGCCGCCAGAGATGATCATGTCCTTGGCGCGACCCACCACCACGTAGCTGCCATCGGTGTCCTGGCGCGCCAGGTCGCCGCTGTGGAAGAAGCCCTCGGCGTCGAGCGCGGCGATGTCGGGCCAGTACAGGCCCACCACGTTGGGGCCACGCACGCAGATCTCGCCCACCCGGCCGCGCGCCACGGGTTCGCCGTCCGGGCCGGCGAGGCGGATCTCCACACCTGGCGCGGGCCAGCCGCAGGAGCCCACGTGGTCCATGGCTTCGGCCGGGCCGAGGGCGATGGAGAACGGGCCGGTTTCGGTGCTGCCGTACACGTTGCACACCGGGATGCCGCGCGCGTGGCAGGCGCGCAGCAGATCGGCTGGCAGCAGGCTGGATCCGGCCCAGATGGCGCGCAGGCAGGACAGGTCGGCGCGCGCCCAGCGCGGGTGCTGCTGCAACGCCTGCAGCGTGGCGGGCACCTGCAGGGTGAGCGTGGGGCGCGACGCGGCCAGGGCGTCGAACACCGCGCCCGGATCGAAGCGGCGGTGCAGCAGCACCGTGGCGCCGCGCGACAGGGCGGGCAAGGTCTGGATGCACAGGCCGCCCACGTGGAACAGCGGCAGCGCGGTGAGCACGGTGTCGTGCTCGGTGATCTCCTGCACCTGCGCGGCGATGGCCATGTTGGCCAGCAGGTTGGCCTGGGTGTGCACGGCGCCCTTGGGTTGGCCGGTGGTGCCCGAGGTGTAGACCAGCAGCGCCGGGTCGTCGGGGCCGCCCGCGTTGTCCGCGAAGCCCTCCGGTGGCTCGGTGGGCAGCTCGTCGCCGGTGTCCAGCGCCTCTACCGGCAGGGCCGCGATGCCATGGGCAGCGGTCAGGGCGCGCGCGGGTTCCGCGAAGGCCTCGTCGTGCACCAGCAGCACCGGCGCGCTATCGTTCAGCACGCTGGCCCACTCGGCCGGCGCCAGGCGGTGGTTCAGCGGCACCAGCATGGCGCCGCGCTGCGCCAGGGCGAACAGCAGCGCGATCTGTGCGGGGTGGTTGAAGCCCAGCCAGGCCACGCGCAGCCCACGTTCCACCGGCAGGGTCTGCGCCAGCGCCCGGGCGCGCAGGGCCAGTGTGGCGTAGTCCAGTGATCGCCAGCGCGGATCCTCGCCGTCCCAGCGCAGGGCGGTGTGGCGGGGGTGGATCTGGGCGCGTTGCGCGAGCAGCGCGCTCAGGGTGTCGGCGGCGGGCAGGGGCATGGCGGTGGATCGGTTGGGCGCGGCGTGGCGGACATATCGGCCGCCATCATTTACCTTACTTTACGCGGGGCGCAAGCCCGCTTCACGCGGGCGACACAGCATCGGTGTCACCGGCGCCCGCCGCTACACTGATCCGCATGACCACCGCCCACTTGCTGATGATCGAAGACGACGCCCGCCTGGCCGCGATGGTGCAGGAGTACCTGGGCCAGTCGGGCTTCGAGGTGACCCATGCCGCCGACGGCGAAAGCGGCCTGGAGCAACTGCCGCTGGTGCAGCCCGAGCTGGTCATCCTCGACCTGATGCTGCCCGGCATCGACGGCCTGGAGGTGTGCCGCCGCATCCGTTCGCTCAGCACCTCGCAGGCCCGGGTGCCGGTGCTCATGCTCACCGCCAAAGGCGACCCGATGGACCGCATCGTCGGCCTGGAGCTCGGCGCCGACGACTACCTGCCCAAGCCCTTCGAGCCGCGCGAGCTGCTGGCGCGCGTGCGCGCCGTGCTGCGCCGCCGCGCCGAGGGCGGCGGCAACGGCGGCAGCCGCACCACGCCGGTCATGCGCTTCGGCACGCTGGAGATCGACCGCGACGCGCGCACCGTCACCGTGGGCGATCACCCGGCCGAGCTCACCTCGTACCAGTTCGACCTGCTCGTGGCCATGGCCGAGCGCGCCGGGCGCGTGCTCACGCGCGACCAGATCATGGAGGCTGTGCGTGGCCGCGAACTGGAGGCCTTCGACCGCTCGATCGACGTGCACATCGGGCGCATCCGCGGCGCCATCGAGGCGGACAGCAAGAACCCCAAGCGCATCCTCACGGTGCGCGGCGTGGGCTACGTGTTCGCCAAGCAGCAGGAATGAGTCTTTCACTGTTTGGCCAACGCCTGTACCTGCGCATCTGGCTCGCGGTGGTGGCCGCCGTGACCGTGCTCACCCTGGTGGTGGGCTGGCTGTGGCAACAGGCACTGGAGCGCGACCGCGAGGAACGCGAAGCGCGCGTGATGCGCACCATCATCGTGGAGAACTCGGCGGGAGACGTGCTGGGCAACGCGCCCGCGCGCGCCGAGCGCATCCCCGGCGAAGGCTGGCGCTTCGAGGTGATCATGAAGGACAGCAGCAAGCTCTACGTGATGCTGCCGTTCTCCAACCGCGGCGCGCCCACCAACCCGGGCAGCCGCGCGCCGGCCTGGCTGCTCACCCCCGCCGGCTTCGCCTGGCTGCTGGGTCTGGTGGCCCTGGCGGTGGCGCTCGGGGCCTACCCCATCGTGCGCCGCCTCACCAAGCGGCTGGAGACGCTGCAGAAGGGCGTGGAGCGCTGGGGCGCGGGGGACCTGTCGACGCGCCTGTCGGTACACGGGCAGGACGAGGTGGCCTTCCTGGCCGAGCGCTTCAACGTGGCGGCCGAGCGGGTGCAGACACTGCTGCAGTCGCACAAGCGGCTGTTGGCCAACGCCTCGCACGAGCTGCGCTCGCCCCTGGCGCGCATCCGCATGGGCTTGGCCCTGGTGGGCAACGACCCGGCGCACCAGGCGCAGCGCGCCGAGATCGCGCGCAACATCGACGAACTCGACCAGCTCATCGACGAGATCCTGTTGGCCAGCCGGCTCGACCTGAGCGACCCGTCCGACCCGGCGGCCCTGGGGCCGGAAGAGGAGGTGGACCTGCTGGGCCTGGCCGCCGAGGAGTGCGCGCGCGCCGAGGCAGAACTGGAGGTGGCGCCGCAAGCCGGCGCGGTGGTGGTGCACGGCCACGCCAGGCTGCTGCGCCGGGTGCTGCGCAACCTGCTGGAGAACGCGCGCCGCTATGGCCGCGGGGCGGGCAATGCCGATGCCGAGGTGCGGCTGAGCCTGTCCGTGCAGGGAAGCGGCCAGGCGCGCCAGGTGGTGGTGTCGGTGGACGACCACGGTCCGGGCGTGCCGGCGGAGTTGCGCGAGCGCATCTTCGAACCTTTCTACCGGTTGCCGGGCGCCAGCGAACGCGAAGGCGGCGTCGGGCTGGGCCTGTCGCTGGTGCGCACCATCGTGGAACGCCACCAGGGCGCGGTGCGGTGCGAAGACCGCCCGGGCGGCGGTGCGCGGTTCGTGGTCACGCTGCCGGCCTAGTGCCGTGGCGCCGCGAACTTCCCCCAAATTGGGGATGCCGGTCGGCTGTCAGGCCCGACACAATCGCCGAGTTGCTGTCACGACACCGTTTCAGAGCCAACCATATGCACGAGGTGCATATCTGAACCAGGCCCGAGACACCCGAATTGATCAGGTCTCCCAACGACGTCCTCTCGAGGACTTGTCAAAGCCACCGAAAGGTGGCTTTTTTTTCGCCGCTGTCAGGCTTGTGCAGCCGGGATCGGATCCTGCGGGCCGCTGTGCAGCCAGTCGACGACCTCCCCGGACGGCTGATAGCCCTGCACGGCTTGCTGCAGCAACGCGCGGATGGCGTTGACGTCATTGGCCCGCATGGCGGCTTCCAGTTGTTCCAGCAGGCCCAGCAGCGTGTCGGGTGCGAGCCGCACTTCCTGCGCACGCAGGATGCGCGGGTGCCGGGTGGGCAAGGGGTTGTCGCCGATCAGCAGCTCTTCGTAGAGCTTTTCGCCGGGGCGCAGGCCGGTGATGCGGATCTCGATGTCGCCCCAGGGCTGCTGCTCGTTCTTCAGTTGCAGGCCGGAGAGCTCGATCATGCGCTGCGCCAGGTCGACGATGCGCACCGGCTCGCCCATGTCGAGCACGAAGACGTCGCCGCCCTCGGCCATGGCGCCGGCCTGAATGACCAGCTGCGCCGCCTCCGGAATGGTCATGAAGAAGCGGGTGATGTCGGGGTGTGTGACCGTGACGGGTCCGCCCGCGGCGATCTGCTCCCGGAACAGCGGCACCACCGAGCCGGTGGAGCCCAGCACGTTGCCGAAGCGCACCATGCTGAAGGTGGTGGCGCCATCCCGGCGCTCGGCCAGGGCCTGCAGCACCAGTTCGGCCAGTCGCTTGCTGGCGCCCATGATGTTGGTGGGGCGCACGGCCTTGTCGGTGCTGATGAGCACCATGTGCCGCACGCCGGCATCGAGCGCGGCACGGGCCGTCACCCAGGTGCCCCAGACGTTGTTGCGCAGGCCTTGCACGGCGTTGTGTTCCACGAGCGGCACGTGCTTGTAGGCGGCGGCGTGGTACAGGGTATGGGGCTGCCAGGCCTGGAGGATCTGGCGCATGCGGTCTTCGTCCTGGACCGAGGCCAGCAGCGGCACGATCTCGACGGCGTCGGCGTCGGCGTCGGCGTCCACGTGGCGCGTGAGTTCCTGGTGAATCGCGTACAGCGCGTACTCGCTCTGCTCGATGAGCAGCAGTGTGTGGGGCCGCAGGGCAGCGATCTGGCGGCACAGCTCGCTGCCGATGCTGCCGCCCGCGCCCGTCACGGCCACCACCTGGTCGCGGACCAGCTTGTTCAGCAGTGTGCCGTCGGGCGTCACGGGCTCGCGCCCCAGCAGGTCCTCGATGTCGAGTTCCCGCAGGTCGCTCAGGTTGACGCGGCCCGCGGCGAGATCCGCCATGCCCGGCAGGGTGCGCACGTGCAGTGGCAGGTGACGCAGCGATTCGAGGATCTCGCGGCGGCGCCGTTGCGAGGCCGAGGGCAGTGCCAGCAGCACATCGGTGGCGCCGATGGAGGGCACCAGTTCGTGCAGCGACGCGGGCGGGTAGACGTTGCGTCCGTCCAGGCTGTTGCCTTGCAATGCGGGGTCGTCGTCGATGAAGCCGAGCAGGCGGTGCTCGCCGCTGCGCGCCAGGGCGGCGGCGAGCTGGCGGCCGGCGGAACCCGCACCGTAGATCAGCACGCCGGGCAGTTCCTCGCGAGCGAGCACCTTGCGGTAGAGGCCACCGAGCCAGACCCGCACGAGCAGTCGGCTCAGGCCGACGAAGACGAACAGCAGCAGTGGCTGGATCACGCCCACGGACCGCGGTACGCCGGGCACGCTGATGGCGGTGAACACCGTGGCGTAGAACAAGCCGTACAGGGCCATGGCCTGGCCCAGGCTGAGCATGGCGTTCCAGCCGGCGTAGCGGAAGATGGCGCGGTACAGGCCGAACCGGGTGAACAGGGGAATGGCGATCGGCACGGAGCCGATGACCGCCCAGAGGTAGGGCATTTCCAGGCGCAGCCAGACCTCGAGTCGCAGGTACAGGGCCACCCAGACGGCGAGCACGCACAACGCGATGTCCACCGACACGGCGAGCGCGCGCTTGACCGGGCGCGGGATGTGCAGGAGGGCGCTGGCGAGGCCTTCGTCGGTGCCGGGAGGGGGGGCCTCGGGGCGGGGCGGACTCATGCGCGACCCTCGCCGGGGCCCAGGATCGCGTCATCCGGCAGTTGCACGCCATAGCCCAAGGCGGAACCTGCTTGCAGCCAGGCGCGCGCACCGATGCGGGTACCACCGGCCATGGTGGCGTTGGTGCCCAGGTGTCCGTACGCGCCCACCTGGGCGTGGTGGTCCACCACAGCGCCCATGTTGACGATGGCGCCGTCACCCAGAACGGCCTCGGTGCCGATGGACGCCAGGGCCATCACGGCGCTGCCCGGGCCCAGAACCGCACTGGGTGACACGAAGGCGCGTGGGTGGACCAGATTGGCCAGCAACAAACCGGCAGCGCGGACCCGTTCGGACAGTGCCTGGCGGGCCCGGTTGTTGCCGATCGCGACGTGGGCCGTTTGCACGCCACGCGCGGGCAGGTCATCGAGGAGGGCGCTTGCGCCCCAGACGGGAATACCCATGATGTCGGTACCGGGGGACTGCTGATCGTCCAGGAAAGCGAGCACCTGATGGGTGCCGCTCAGCCGAACGAGTTCGAGCACGCTGCGGCCGTGCCCGCCGGCTCCCACGATGACCAGCGGTGTTGGCTGGCTCATTCGATCATGTCTCCCCGGGAATTCTGTTGAAGTCAGTGCTGCACGCCTTCGCGCCGCAGCACCTTCATGGCCGTAAGCCAGAGGATGCGCAGGTCAAAGGCCAGGCTGCGGCGCTGAAGATACTCGATATCCAGCGCCACCTTTTGCGGAATCGGCAGCTCGTCGCGGCCGTTGATTTGCGCCCAGCCCGTCAGGCCGGGCACCAGGTCGTCCACACCGGCCTGAGTTCGGAGCGCGATGAGGTCGTCCTGGTTGAAGAGCGCCGGACGCGGGCCCACGAAACTCATGTCGCCTTTGAGGATGCTCCAGAGTTGCGGCAGCTCATCCAGGCTGCTCTTGCGCAGGAAGGGGCCGATGGGCGTGAGCCAGCGTTTGGGGTCGTCCAGCAGGTGGGTGGCCACGGCGGGCGTGTCCACGCGCATGCTGCGGAACTTGGGCATGCGGAAGATGCGGTTGTGGCGGCCCACGCGGTCGCTCCAGTACAGGGCGGGGCCAGGAGAGGTGAGGCGCACGGCCAGTGCCACCAGGGCGATGGGCACGATCAGCACCAATGCCGCCGGCACGGCCAGCACAAGGTCAAACAGACGCTTGCTCACGCTGGCAGCCCCGTTGCGGCCCGGCGCAGGCCTTCGTCCACCGACACGGGGGGGGACCACCCCAGGGTGTGGCAGGTATGCGCGATGTCAACTTGCAGGCTGCCCAGCAGTCGTTGGGCCACGGCGCGCTGGCCCAGTAGCGCGGCACTGGCCTCCAGCAGCGAGGCAGGCACCGGCAGCAGGCGCGCAGGGCGCCCCAGTGCTTTGCCCATGCGCCTGAGCAGCTCGGCCGTCGACAGGTCCTCGCCGTCGCTGACCAGGAGGGTCTGGCCGGCCGCCGCGGGATGGTTGATGCAGCTCACCAGCAGGTCCACCAGGTTGTCCAGAGCGACCAGGCTTCGGCGGTTCGCCGTCACGTCGCCCAGCGGCAGCGGCCAGCCGCGGCGCACGGCACGCATCAGTGCCGCGAAATTGGCCTTGACGCCGGGGCCGTAAACCAGGGGAGGGCGGACGATCACGATCTCCATGCCGCTGGTCGCGCCCAGCGCACGCAAGCCCTCTTCCGCCTCGCGCTTGGATACGCCATAGGGATCGAGCGGGGCTGGCGCATCGTCGAACCGGAAGGCGCGCCCCGGAGCTGTTTGTTCGCCATTGACCTTGATGCTGCTGACAAAGACGAAGCGCCGCACGCCAGCGGCGGCGCTCTGACGGGCGAGGTTCAGGGTGCCGGCGGTGTTGGCCAGGCGAAACGCCGCGAGGGGGTCGGCGGCCCGCTCGTCCATGACGTGCACGCGTGCCGCCAGATGAACGACCGCGTGTGTGTGGGCCAGGCACGCGGACCAGTCCTGGTCGGGCCTCAGCTCGGCGGCGGCAACGGGTGTGCCGGTGCCCAGCTGACCGGAGCGGCGCGCAGTGCCCAGCAGACGACGGCCCTCGCTGCGCAACCGGGCGTCCAGCGCTTGGCCCACAAATCCGGTCGCCCCCGTCAGAAGGATCTTCCCAGGGACGGCATTCATTGGGTCGCTGGTTTGGACCACACGGTGCGGTTCACGTAGTCCACGTAGCTGAGCACGACGCGCAGCACCTGAGTGGACACGGCCGGCGTTTCGTAGTCGGAGACCGGGCGCGCCGGCCCGGCGGGGCTGCTGGTCACGACGCGGATGGCATCCAGGACGCGCTCGCGCTTTAGCCCGGACATGATCAACACGCCCGCGTCCATGCCCTCGGGGCGCTCATGCGCGTTGCGGATGGTGATCGCCGGAAAACCTAGCAGGGCACTCTCTTCGGTGATGGTGCCGCTGTCGGAGATGGTGCAACGCGCTCGCGTTTGCAGGTGAATGTAGTCGTTGAATCCGAAGGGCTTGAGGAACTGAATCTTCGGGTGGTGCTGGCGCGTGCCCAGCGCGTCGAGCCGTTTGCGCGTGCGGGGATGCACCGACACCACCACTGGCAGGTCAAAGCTGTCGGCAATGCCGTTCAGTGTGTCGAGCAGGTCGTCCAGATTGGCTTCGCTGTCGACGTTCTCTTCGCGGTGGGTGCTGACGATGAAGTACTGGCCGGCTTGCAAACCCAGGCGCTTGAGTACGGTGGATCGCTCAACGCCTTCGCGGTAATGGTCCAGCACCTCCCGCATGTGGGAGCCCGTCTTGATGATGGTCTCTGGCCGAATGCCCTCGGCGATCAGGTAACGCCGTGCGTGTTCGGTCAGCACAAGATTGATGTCGCTCAGGTGATCCAGTACCTTGCGGTTCAGTTCTTCCGGCACACGCTGGTCGAAGCAGCGATTGCCCGCTTCCATATGGAACACCGGAATCTTGCGTCGCTTGGCCGAGATCACCGAGAGGCAGGAGTTTGTGTCGCCATACAGGAGAACGGCGTCCGGCTGTTCCAGCGCCATGACCGCGTCGGCGCGCTCGATCACACGGGCTATGGTCTGTGCAGCGTTCTCTCCGGCGGCCTCGAGGAAGTGGTCCGGCTTGCGGATGCCGAGGTCCTCGAAGAAGACGTGGTTGAGTTCGTAGTCGAAGTTCTGCCCGGTGTGCACCAGCACGTGCCGGGTGTGTGCGTCAAACGCGGCAATGACGCGCGACATCTTGATCAGCTCGGGGCGTGTGCCCACGATGGTCATGACCTTAAGCATGCAGCCGCTCTTGAATGTAGTTCAGCTTCGTCAGCAGCTGCTTGACGCCAGCGATGTCGAGCCGCTCGGCGTTGTGGGAGGTGTAGTCCTCCAGCGCCGAGACACGGGTTTCGCCTTCGACGAAGTATTTGTTGTAGTTGAGGTCGCGGTCGTCGGATGGCACGCGGTAGTAGCGCCCCATGTCCTCTGCCTTGCCCATTTCCTCGCGCGACAGCAGCGACTCGTAGAGTTTCTCACCATGGCGGGTGCCGATGATGCGCACAGCCGCCGGGCTGCTGAACAGTTCAAGCAACGCCTGCGCCAGGTCGCCTACCGTGGACGCCGGGGCTTTCTGAACGAAGATGTCGCCCTGGCTGCCGTACTGGAACGCGTGCAGCACGAGGTCGACCGAGTCCTCCAGAGACATCAGGAAGCGGGTCATGGCGGGATCGGTGACCGTGAGGTCCTGGCCGGCCCGAATCTGGTCGATGAACAGGGGGATCACCGAGCCGCGCGAAGCCATGACGTTCCCGTAGCGCGTGGCGCAGAGCACGGTTTCCTCGGGACCGCGCATGCGCGACTTGGCCACCATCAACTTTTCCATCATCGCCTTGGAGATGCCCATTGCGTTGATGGGATAGACGGCCTTGTCGGTGCTCAGCACCACGACGCGGCGCACCCCGGCCGCGATGGCAGCGTTCATCACGTTCTCGGCGCCGAGAACATTGGTGCGCACTGCTTCCATGGGATAGAACTCGCAGGACGGCACCTGCTTGAGCGCGGCCGCGTGGAAGACGAAGTCCACACCGTGCATGGCCTGGTGCACGCTGTCGTAGTCGCGCACATCGCCTATGTAGAACTTCAGCTTCGGGTGCGACAGCGCGATACGCATATCCTCCTGCTTCTTCTCGTCGCGGCTGAAGATGCGGATCTCGCGCACGTCAGTGTCGAGAAAGCGTTGCAGCACCGCGTTGCCGAAGGAACCGGTGCCGCCGGTGATCATCAAGACGCCATTGGAAAACATGTCGAATCAGGATTGGGAGTGGAACAGGCGCATGCCAGCGATCAGGGCCGGCCATTCAGGGGCAACGTAGCCGGTGTCTGCGTGGAACTTCGAGGCGTCGAGCGAACGGTCGATGACCAGGGAGGCGTCCGGAAAGATCTCGATCTGGCGGTCGTAGGCCTGGGCCACGAGCGCGAGGAGATCGGCCTTGGCGATGGCCCGGGTGGCCACGTGGTAGAGCCCATGCAGGTCGGGGCGAGGCAGCACGTGGTCACGCACGACGCGCGCGAGCTCCACGGTGGGCAGGCCCGAGAAGACCGCCCGGGTGAACCCCTTGACGCTGCCAGACTGCGCCAGAAACCAGCCGACCAGGCCGTTGGCGCCGCCCTCCAGCTCCTCCCCGATGATCGAGGTGCGCAGGGTGATGGTATGGGGGTAGTACACCTCGCCCAGGTGCTTCGAGCGTCCGTACAGGTCGGTGGCGTCGGCCGTGTCGGCCTCAACGTATCCACCGCGCTGGCCGGAAAACACGCAGTCCGTGCTGACGTGGATCAGCCGGGCTTTGGCGACGTCGCAAAGGCGGGCGAGCCGGTGCGGCAGCAGGGCGTTGATCGGCAGCGCTGCCAGCGGATCGTTGGCCGCCGACAACTGCTTGATGAGGCCGATGCAGTTGATGACCACGTCGGGGCGCACGCGGGCGAACAGCTGGCTCAGGGTGTCGGTGTTCTCCACATCCACGCCGCTGATGAGGCGCTCGGACAGCGCGGGGGCGAAGTGTCGCCGGGCCGCGCCCGAGCGCACGGTGGCCCAGGTTTGCAGATCCGGAGCCTGCGACAGCAGCCGAAACATGGCGTGGCCGAGCATGCCCGTGCCGCCCAGGATCAGGACGTTCAACGCGAGTTCTCCTGTGGGTGGTCGGCGTGCTGCATGGTCAGATGTCTCAGGTGTTCGATCAGGTCGTCGGTCAGTTGCGGCAGGCTGAAGTGCGCGGCCGCATACCGCCCTGCATTGTCTCCCATCGCTGCGCGCCGCCCTTCGTCCAGTCCATGCATGGCCTGCACCGCTTTGGCCAATGCGGTGGCATCGCCGGCCGGACAGGACAGTCCGGCATCGGCTTCGCGCACCAGGCGTGCGGCCTCGCCATTGATGGCAGCGATGATGGGTCGGCCCGCTGCCAGGTAGGCCTGCAGCTTGCTCGGCACGGTGTAGGCGAAGATGGGCTCGTCGCGCAGCGTCAGCAGCACCGCCGAGGACGCGGCCAGCAGGGCGGGAATGTCGGATTGTGCGAAGCGCCCCGGCAGGGACACATTGCGCAGACTGTGCTCGCGCACCTGCTGCGCCAGCCAGTCCGACAGGCTTCCGCTGCCTATCAGATAGAGGCGCACCGGGCTGCCGATCGCCTGCAGCTGGCGTGCGGCGTCTATGACGGCGTCGAGCGCCTGCGCGGTGCCCAGGTTGCCTGTGAAGGCGACGGAAAAGCCCTGGGCCATCTCCGCGGCAAGTTGGCGCGCCGACTCGCTGACCTGTGCCGCACCGCTCTCTGCGGTCCAGGCATTCGGGTAGTAGTGGATGCGGGCTGGCGCCGGCGCGAGCGCGGCAATGGGTTCGCGAAACGCTTCGGAGGGGATAAGGATGCTGTCGGTATGCCGGTAGATGTAACGCACGACGTGGCGCACAGCCGCCAGCACGCGCTGGTTACGGATGAAGCCGGTGGCGGACAGGCTTTCGGGCCACAGGTCCTGCACCCACACCGCCAGTGGTGCCCGCTTCAGCCAGGCGATGGGGATGGCCGGCAGGGCCTGCAGCAGTGGCGAGGGCGCGTACACCAGGACGGCGTCGAAGGAGCGGCCTCGCAGGACCCAGGGGCCCAGCAGGCCGGCGGCGAGGATGAAGGACAGGTAGTTGAGGGCCAGGCGAACGCCGCCCTGTCCGCGTGGCGCAAGTGGGACGCGCAGTATGTCGACATCACCCAGCGTTTCGCGTGTCAACCCGGTGGCCCGATAGTGCGGGAAGACGCGGCCTTCCGGATAGTTGGGTTGGCCTGTCAGTACCGTAACCTTCACGCCGCGCTGCGCCAAGGCCTGAGCAAGTGCGTTGATCCCGAACACCTCGGGCCAGCAGTACTGGCTGACGATGAGCAGCTTCATGGAAGTTGGTCAGGGGCAGTGGCCCGGGTCGGTGTGGTCGTCGACAGGCGCGCGAGCAAGAGTCCCCAGAGGAAGAAGGTCAGGATTCCTGGGTAGGGCTGGCGCATGCCCACTTTCAGCATGTTCTCGCCCAGCATGAGATAGAAGGTGGCCAACGCGGTGGCGATCAGCAGCGGGTCCGACAGCACCGTGCGGCGTTGTCGCCAAAGCGCGTGCACAGTCCAATACAACAGCACCAGCAAGGGGGCCACGGCCAGGAATCCGAAGTTGTACAGTGCGTCGAGCCAGTAGTTGTGCGCGCTGGGATGTTCATCGCGGTTCGGGGGGCTGGCGTGGCCGAACAGGAAGGCTCTTGTCGAACTGGTGATTCCCTCTGCGTAGTAGGCCCAGTGTCGCAAGCGGTCCGTGACACCAGCCGGGGCTCCCATCATCCGGTCGATGTCAGCTTGGGTGAGTGTGCCGGCGTTGCCCGAACCGCCCGAACCACCGCTTGCGTCCTGCATAACAAATTTGGCGGACAGGTCGTGCCACGACAGGTTGGCATAGATGCCGCCCATGGCGATGGCCACGATCATTGCGGCAAGCAGGGCTTTGATCTTGTGTCCGGTCATTGCCCGCACGAGCGCGATCACGGCCCCGCCCAACAACAGACTTCCCATGGCGGATGCCGAGCGAGAGGCGACCGCGTACACGGCCACAGCCGGCAGCAGCACCAGCAGTGCTGTGCGGGCCCAGCGCGGGGAGCGCGCATCGAGCAGCCCGCAGCTGAGCAACGTCAATCCCACCACCACCGACGGGAAGTACTGCAGATGCTGGTAAATGCTGAAGAAGCCCAGCGAGGGGGCAAGGATCAACAGACCCTGTTTCCAGGTCAGGAGCAGGTGAACCGGCACCAGCAACACCAGCATCCACAGCGCGGTGCGTTCGAACACCCGACGATCGTCCATACGGCCGAACATTTCCCCCAGAACCAGGGCAAACATGGGCAGGAGGTACTGCGCCAGAAGCACGAGCTTGGCCCCTTGTTCAGGTGAGCCGATGTTGGCCACAATCAGGGCGGTCAGAACAAAGGACAGAGCGGTGAAGAACAGGGTGGCCAGTGACCGGGATGCCCCCGTGTAGTGACCCAGCAGAGCAATGCCCCCGAACATGCCGGCAATCGACAAGGGCAGCGGAAGGTGCAGGATGGAGCCACCTGAATCGAAGATGAATGCCCTGTCATGAAACAAGCCGCCCTGGATCTGGAAGAAAAACGGCGTCACCAGGAAGGCGGCGACCAGCCAGTGCAGCGCGCCGCGCACGCGCGTCAGACCAGGCACCTGTCTGGCGGTACCCAGCAGAAATCCCAGGCTTAGCAGGGCGCTCAAGAGGTACAAAGCCGTCAGCGCTTGTGTCCCCATGACATGGAAGACAAAGGGCACGCAGGTGGCGATGAGGGCATTGGCCAGAAGATCCGGCCCAAAGACATCGTGTCCTTTGCCGGAGTGGATCAACCGTGCACGAATTGAAGCGGCCACGGTCATGATGGCACCGCCTGCGACGGAAAGTCCCACGGCGAGCCAGAAGAAGTTTGAGCCGTCGGACGTCAATGGCAATCGGGGTTGCGTCTTTGCTAGCCAGGCGAGTGCCAAGCCCGTGACCAGCATCGCTGCTGGAATGAGCAGGTAGCGTTTGGGCAGGCCGTCGCCAGCGAACCTGCGCGCCAGGGAGGGTGCCAGGGCCTGGCCATAAATGGTGGGCAATAGGCCACCAATTGCAAAGGCGGTGAAAAGCATGCCGGCCGAGGCCTTGCCCACCAGCAGGGCGATCGAGATGCGGAACACATAGACGCTTGCACCAACGATGGCGGTGGAACCGAAATGCGGCAGCAAGGTTTTGGCCGACAGCCCTCGTCCTGAGGCGGGGTTGCCGAACAGCTTTGCTTGCCGTAGGGCCAGCAACGGCGTGATGGCCCAGGGCACGGCGCTCCAGGCCAGATCGACGCCGCCAAGAAGGTGGAAGCCGACGCAGCCCAGGAGTGTGGCGCCTTCGGCCACCAAGGTGGTCAGGGCAGGTGTGGTCTGGTGCTGGCGTTCGTGCTCGGCCAGGCAGATCTCTCCAATCCATTCCGCCATGCGGCGAAAGATCAGCACGGCAGCTAGCATGGTGGGCGTACCTCCAATGCCCACGCTGAGAAATGCGGCAACGGCACCCAGTGGCAGCAGCAGAAGCAAGCGGTTGCGCAACAAATTCGGGGCTACGTGACCCTGGTGGTCCGCGAGGATTAGGCCGCGCGCGTTGGCTGAAAAGGCAAAGAACAGTGCCAGCGTGGCAGCTTGGACAATGCCGATCTCCGCGGCCAGCGTAGCGTCGCCCGTAAGGCCGATGGCCATCAGCAGGGCGGTCATCGAGAACGAGTTGAACAGGGCTGCGGCAGGAAACAGCAGAGGCATGGTGTGACAGGCAGAGTGGGGCGTTAGTGCACCAGAAAATTCTCTGGCGCTGTTATGGTTTTCGTATCCGATTGTCGGAGTGCACTTGAGTTGTCTATCCCCGGGCTGTGTGGTCTTGCGTCGCCTCCTCCTGTGCATCTTTGGCCAGCAGCAGTTGAGCCACGAATGCCTGGGCCGAGAGCGGGGTCACGGTTGGTTCCGGTGTCTTGAGGTATCGGAGCACGGCGCGGGCCATGGACACAGGCGACAAGGGGTCGAAGCACTCGATTGGCGTCACCACATCGCGGACGTAGTCCCGTTCCGCTGCCACGATGGGCAACCCGGCCGCTTGGGCTTCCAGCAGCGGCAGGCCAAAAGACTCCATCAGTGAGGGGTAGATCAATGCGCCGCTGCTGGCATAAAGGGCACCAATGGCATCGCCTGTGACATGGCCGGCGTTCACCACGCGCAAGCCGTGGGTGCGGCTTTGGGAATCGATCCAGCGCAACAGCGGTTCGTTCATTTGCTGGTCTAGCGTGAGACACAGGGATGGGAATTGGTCTCGCCGGGCGAGCTCAATCCAGGCCTCGATCAGGCGGCGGTGGTTCTTGTGAGGTTCACCGGATGCCACATAGATGAAGTCATGCGGCGAATGGTTTGCTTTCCCTTCGACCGTTTCAGCGGTTGCCTGCATGAACGGCACCACGCGCGCGGGCACTCCCAGGAAGCGCTGCACGTCACTCGCCATCGAGGGCGTCTGCACCAGTACCTGTGCGCCTCGCAGGCCATGCCGAAGCCAGAGCCGCTCCAGCAAGATGCGGCGTCGAACCTTGGGGGCCAGTTCATCAAGCGCGATGGGCGCCACCAAGTACCGGTTCTGGACGAGTACCGATACCCGGCTGTGCACAGGCAGCAGCGGCGGCAGATTACCAAAACACAGCACGTGGTCGCTGGTTCGGGCCCTTCGCGCTAGGGACAGTTCCGCCGCGAGCCGTCCTCGCAAGGTGGGCTGGAATCGCAAGACCTCCAGATGATCGGGCAACGATCTGTCCAGTTCGAGACGTCGGTCCAGCAAAGCTATGCCGCTGCGCTGTGGAATGGCGTTGAGCAGTGCCATGAGCAGCGCCCGGCCGCCGCCGTGGTGCACGTTGGGGGCGTGAATGAGCAAGCTCATGCGTCAGATCGTGGTCTGGCCAGCACCAGCAAGGTCTCGCCGCCCAGGAGTCGCACGCCCGCATGGGAAAACATGGCGTGGGCTGCGGCGCGAAGAAGCCCGGCCAAGCGTGTGACGGCTTTCTTGTTGGGCGCCGTGAGGGCAGGGCGCGTGTAACGCTCTTCTACCACTTGCCAGCCGCATTCCTCAAGCATGGCGAGAGCCAGTCCGCGGGTGAAGTAGTGAAGATGTCCGACTTTATGGCGCACATGTAGTAAGGGGCGCTCCCGGGTCACGCTGACGGCCGAGAGGTCGAGAGGAATATGAAATACGGTGTAGCCGGCACGCTCACGCAAAGCTGCCAGAAAGGCGAATGGATCGCCCAGGTGTTCGAGCACATCAAGCACCAGTGTCAGATCGGGCGTCGGTCGGTCGATGGTCAAATAGTCGCCCAACGTGAAGCGGATGCCTTCTGCCTGGCGCTGTGCCCAAAGTGCTGGCAGGCCAGGGGCGATGTCAAAACCCTCCATATCGGCTTGCTGCCAATGGGAACGCAAGGTCGACAGCACGCCACCGGCCCCACAGCCCACCTCGACCACGCTGGTCGGCGACAGGCCGTGCCGCGCCAGCAGTCTCAGGACCTGCTGCGCCTTCCATGGCGAATCAGCGCTGTCCCAATCAGGGTTCTGTTGGGCGTAGTCGCCTTCGGTATAGCGACGGGTGACCGGGTCGTGCTTCATGGATTTCGCTCGGAGGGGCTGGAGCGCACGGACCATAGCAGGCGATGGCCTGCCCGGTTGAACAAGGCATTGCCCAGCAGTCGCAGCGCCCGCAGGGACAGCACGCGCGGCCAGGATTGCGACCAGGCCGCGCGCACCGAACGGCCCGCCATGCCCCAGCGGCCCGCCCGCAGGTGCAACTGCGCGCTGATCAGGTGTGCATGGGCGAGCGCGCGAGGCCCTAGCGCCGCAATGTCGGAAGGAAGGTCTGGGGTACGCAGCAGTGCTTCAATGATGGCCACGGGTTCTGCAGCGCGCTCCGGGCTGGTGGGTGCAAACGATTGCGAGCCATCGTGAACCCGAAATCCTGCCAGCGAACGTTCGATGTGAATGAAGTGGCCTTGCAGGCCGAGGCGCAACCAGAAGTCGTAGTCCGGCATCTGGCGTAGGCGGGCATCCCATGGACCTGCGCGCTCATACGCATCGCGCCTGAAAAATGCACCAGGCCCGGGGGGGCAGACGACATCGGTGAACATCGTGCGGTAGTCGTAGGGTGGGGCTTGCACCGGCCGCACGGTTCGCGACTGCGGGTCGAGCAAGTGATAGTCGCAATACGTAGCCACGGCGTGCGGATCGGCTGCGAGTGCGGCAACCGCCGCGCTGGCTGCGCCAGGTGCCAGCGTGTCGTCAGCACTCAGGTACGCAAGGATCGACCCTCTGGCCATGGCCCAGCCTTTTGCCAAGGTGCGCGCTTGCCCCATATTGACGTGTCTTTCGCGTACGAAGTCACCAGCGATTCCTGCCAGGACTTCGGGCGTGTGGTCCGTCGAGCCGTCGTCGAGGACGATCAACTCCAGCGGATGGTGATCCTGCGCCAGCACGCTTCGCACGGCCTCGGCAAGGTACTTGCCGTGGTTGTAGGCGGGTATGACGATGGTGACCAGTGGAGCGGACATGATCACCTTGGAGCTTGGTGTTGCGACATGACTTTCCATAGGCCCGGGCGAACCTCGACACATTGTGGTGGCTGCGCCGCCGAGCCTGGCGGCACGAGATACACCACGACGTTGCCATTTTCGACCAGGCGATACACGGGCAGTTGGACTCGGCGCAGGCGATCTTCCAGCCAGCCATGCGAACTGCGCTCCACCACTGCATAGCGAAAACCTCCCGCTTGCAACGCAGCGAGCACGTCGTCGGTCTTCTGTATGACGTCCTGTTCCGCCAGGCTGTCGCGGCATTGAAGTTGATCGGATCGTAGCCAGTAGCCATAGTAGCCAGCGATCATGACTCGCTCTCCGGGACGCCCCTCGTTGGCCAATGCTGACAAGGGTGGGCAGGATTCGCTGGCTTTGAGACAACGTTCTTCCCGACCCGTGGTCAACAGCCGCAGGTTGGCTGCTCCGGCCCTGACTTTGTTGACGGCGGAATAGAGGGCCAAAATCAACAAACCCCAAGTGCCGAGGCGCAACCACCAGCGCCGATCCCCCAGTGCCGCTTGAGCCGTAAGCGCCGCCAGCGGCGCGAACAGCAGCAGGGTGGCCAAGATATAGCGAGGGGCAAGTACGGAAGGGCGCATGACCACCCAGGCGACGGTAGACAGAAGCGCCGCCGATGTCACCGCAGTCAAAATGCTGTCTCGCCAGCGCGCACCGTGCATTGGGCGCCGCAGCGCGATCCAGGCCATGCCAGGCACGGCCAGCAGCAGCAGCGACACGCCACCGCCCTGCATAGGATAGGTGCCAAAAACGAGTGCGTACGGATAGGTCAGCAGGATTTCTCGCGTCACCTCCGGGCTGTGCCACACCTGATTCAACCAAGAGCCGACTTCGCCCATGCCGAAAAAGGGTGCCAGAGGGGCGCCATAGAGCACGCCGTTCTTGAGCCACTGTGGCAGCCATGCCAGGGCGGCCCAGGCTGCCAGCACGCTCGCTGTGCGGACCAAGGCCCGTCCGTTGTACCGGTCGCCCAGCGCGTGGCCGCGGCGTTGCCACGCCAGCAGCACCAACATCGCCACGCCCAGCGTGAGCACATACGAGAACTTGGCGACCGTGGCGCTGCCGGCCATCAACCCCGCCCAGGCCAGCGCACGGAAGCGGCCGTCCTCTGGCGCATCACGCAACAGCCAGTAAAGAGCGGCCAAGGCGAAGGCGGCGCCGAACAGGTCCACCTTGCCGTCGAACACGTACAGCGTGAAGCTGGACGACGTGATCAGGATGGTCCAGGCCACCCAGCGCGCCACCAGACCACCGCCGCAGCGGCCGACAATGCCCGAGAGAAACACGCCGCAGGCCAGGGCCACCGGCCAGACCAGGAACTTGGCGGCGGCTGTGCCCTGCCAGCGCATCAGCACGGCGTAGTGCAGCTCGGCCGGCAGGCCGATGCTGGAGAACGCCTCGTAGGTACCGCGCATGGGCTCGAGCACGCCGCTGCTTGCCATGATCAAGGCGTAGGCGAGGTAGAAGGCTTCGGCATCGCCCGTGGGCGGCATGGTGAGGGCTGCCGGGGCCAGGCACAGGAAAAACAGCACCACCACCGCGGCCAGGCCGCGCATCGGCCAGTCCAGGCGCCAGAAGCTGTCCCAGGCATCGCGCAGCATCGCCATGCCTTGCGCCGCGCGGGGGCGGCTGGCAATCAGCGCCAGCCAGCCGAGGACCAGCACGGCACCGACCGGCACGGGTTGCAACTGGCCCATGAGGCCCAGCACGGTGAACACCGCATTGAAGACCATCAGGCCCGCCAGGAACTGCGTGGCCAGGTCCACCCAGGCGTCCGAGGCCAGCGCCGCGGGTCGCGCCGGACCACGGAGGCCCAGTGCCCACTGCATGGCCCGGCCTGCCCCCACACAGGCCAGGGCATGTGCGGTGGTGACCGGTACCGCCAGCATCAGCGTGGCCAAGGTGACGGTGGGGTGGGCGTTCATGGCTTGTCTTCCTCGCGATGAACCGGCTCAGTCTCCTGCGCCCCGATCGTGCGCGGCGATGGCGCAGCCGGTCGCGCCAAGAGGCACAGCGCGCCGATCAGCGACGACCCGAGCAGCGTGACCAGATGCAGCAGAACGACGAAAGCCAGTGCCTGGATCCCATGTACCTGCAGCATGCCCAAGGCTGCCACGCCAAAAAACTCGTAGGTGCCTACGAAGCCCGGGGAGGCCGGGACCATGGTGCCGATGGCGATCAGCAGCAGCACGAACAAGGCGTTGCCGGGTGCGAGGTCAAGGCTCAGCGCGCGCGCGGTGAGCCACACCAGGGCCACCTCCAGGGTCCAGATGATGATGGTGAGCAGCAGAAAGCCGGTGAAGCGCCCCGGCCGAAAGCCGCCTGCGATGCCCGCCAGCGCGGATTGCAGGATCTCGCGGGCGCGCGCGGCGGTGCGATCGGGGAGGCGCCGCAGCAGGCGCGCGTGCAGCCAGGGCACGAAGCGCTCGCCCATGGTGTGCGCGGCTGTGAGCACGGCGATGGCGGTGGCGGTGATGGCCGCCACCACCACGCCCGCCTGCTTGAGCCAGGTTGGAATCGCCGGGTAGGACAGCAGCACCGCGGACAGCAGTACCAGCATGAAGGCCAGATCCGCGGTGCGCTCGACCACCAGTGTGGCAAAAACCTTGGTGCGCGACATCTGCTCCGTACGGCCCAGCTCGAGCGCACGGGCGAGGTCGCCAGCGCGCGCGGGCAGCAAGTTGTTGAGCAGGTAGCCGATCATCAGGGCGCGAAAACCCGGCCACCAACGCACCGGCGGCTGGTGCTCCACCACCAGCCGCCAGCGCTGGGTGCGTAGCGCGAAAGACGCGATCAGCAGCAGTGGCAGGGGCGCGAGCACCCAGGCGTCGGCGCCTGCCAGCGTGCGGGCCACCGCGCCGAGGTCGAAGTGGCGCATCAGCCACCCGATGGCGGCCAGACTCACCGCCAGGCCAGCCATGGTCAAGGCGTGTTGTCGCCAGGCCCTCATGCCTTGCCTTGCCGCTGGGCCAGGCCGCTCAGCAGGGCCACCATGTCACGGGCGACCTTGGGCCAGTTCAATTGCTCCTGCACGAAGCGGCGGCCCCCGTTGCCCACGCGCCGCCGCAGGGACTCGTCGCCCAACAAGGCGCGCAGGCGTTGCGCGATGGCTGCCGGCGTGGGCTCCGTGCATTGCACGAGGTGCTCGCCATCGACCAAGGTGGCATTGCCCAGCAGATCGAGCGGCGTGTTGACCACCGTCGGAACGGCGAGCAGCATGGCCTCGATCGTGGCCGTGCCCATACCGACGTAACGCCCGGTGAGCGAGGAGAACAGCAGGTCGGCCGCCTTCATGTGTGCCAGCACGTCGGCGTGCGGCTGCTCTCCGAGGAACTCGACGCGCTCGCCCAGGCCCAGGCTGGCCGCCAGACGCGGTGCCTCGTCGTAGTAGACGTGGCCCACGATGCGCAGCTTCAGCGTGGGGTAGTCGGGGGCCAGCTCGGCGAAGGCCTTGACCAGCGGCACGAAGCTGCGCTGCTCGCTAACCGCGCCCACTCCCAGGATCAGCCCCCGGAATGCGTGGTCGTTGGAGTGCTGGGCCAGTGCTTCGCCGTCCCCGGCCACACCGTAGTTGACGAGGTGGGTCTTGCGCAGCACGCGCTCGCCCTGCACGTCTGACAGGTACTGGCGGATCTGTGTGTCCCAGGCCACCACCGCGTCGCAAAACGGAAAGACGCCCAAGCCACAGATGAGCCGGTCCAGCCGGTTGAGCAGGCGGTCGCGGCGTGGGTTGAGCGACTGCAGCTGCGTGCCGACCGAGCAGACCAGTGGCGCGCGCGCTCGCCAGGCCGCGAAGGCGGCGGGAAACGCGATATCCAGGTAGTGGTTGACCAGCAGCACGGCATCGGCCCGGAAGCGGCGGGCGATGCGCGCCAGCCGCCACCAGTTGAGCGGGTTGATGGCGCATAGCTGGTAGTGCTTGAAGAAGCCGGCCAGCGGCAGGCGCCAGGCCTGCAGACGGTGCACCGAGAGTCCGTCTTCAAACGCATGCGACAACGAGGCACCGAGCGTCACGATCTCCACGGCGTGGCCCTGGCGCTGCAGTTCGGCGGCCAGGTTCTGGGTGTAGAACGCAGTGCCCGTGCGCATCGGTGGATACATGCCGCCCACCAGGAGGATCCTCATGCCGAGGGCCTTTCTCGTGCGGGCACTCCGGCGACAACGGTGCCGGGCGGCACATCGCGCACCACCGCACTGCCCAGGCCCACCAGCGCGCCCTCGCCGATGCGGATGTCTTCGCGCACGTTGCAGCCGCAGCCCAGGTAGGCGGCCCGCCCCACCTGCACCCGACCCGAAAGGTTGACGCCACTGGCCAGGATGCCGAAGTCGTCGACGCGCACGTCGTGGTTGAGCACACAGTTGGCCAACACGGTGACGTGGCGGCCCAGACGTACCCGCGCCAGCAACACCACGTTGGGGTACACGATGCAGCCTTCCCCGAGATCGGCGCTGCTGGCCACGACGGCGCGTGGGTGCACCAGGCTGGCGAAGGGCAGTCCGGCCAGGCCCTTGGCCTGCAACAAGGCCTCGCGGCGCGCGTTGCTGCGAGGGCTTCCCAGGCAGTCGACCAAGCGGCCATTGCCCAGCAGCCGCGGTGCGTCGCTCAGGCCACCGAGCACCGGCACGCCAAACTGCAGCGAGCCGGGCGCCAGAGCGTCGTCGAGCAGGCCGAGCACGCGGTAGCGCGGGGCCTCGCGGTTGATGTCGTCGACGATGGCGAGCACGTCGGCGCTGGTGCCGCCGCCGCCCACCAGCACGAGCTCGATCAGGGGTTCAGATGGCATTGCTGCGGTACCAGTCAGCCGTTCGGCGAATGCCTTCCTCCAGATCGACCTTGGCCTTGAAGCCCAGCAGATCAGCGGCTTTGCGGGTTTCGGGAATGCGCAGTTCGATGTCGGCCGACAGCGGTGGCTTGAACACGATCTCGGACCGCGAATTCAAGACGCGGCACACCGCTTCGGCGAGGCCGAAGATGGTGGTGACCGCGCGCGCATTGCCCACGTTGAAGGATTCGCCGATGGCCTTGGGATGCTCCAGCGCGAGCATCAGGGCGTCAACCATGTCGTCGACGAAGCACCAGGCCCGGATCTGCGAGCCGTCGCCATAGATGGAGATGGGCTCGTTGCGCAACGCCTTGCGGATGAAGATCTGGATGGCGCCTTCGCCGGTCTGACCCGGGCCATAGATGTTGAACGGACGCAGCGTGACCACGGGCATGCCGTGCTCTCGGAAGTAGGCGTGAGCCAGGTGCTCGCCGGCGAGCTTGCTGACGGCGTACACCCAGCGCGCCTCACCGGCCGAACCGGCGACGGCGTGGTTCTCTTCAGTCACGCGGTAGGCCATGCTACCGAAGACCTCTGACGTCGAGAACTCGATCACTCGGTCCTTCACGCCCGCTTCCTGCGCCGCGCGCAGCACGTTGGCGGTACCGATCATGTTCACTTCCATGGTCTTCACCGGCGACTTGATCACGGTGTCGATGCCAGCGATGGCGGCCGCGTGCACCACGATGTCGGCACCCGTGAACACCCGCTTCACCGCTGTGGAGTCGAGGATGTCGCCCTGCACCAGCGACACATTGGGGTGCAGGGCGCCGCCGGTGTGCTGGATGGTGTTGCGCGCCAGGTTGTCGAACAGCGTGACGCGGTTGTGGTCGGCGAGGCGGCCGGCCAGGGTGGAGCCGATGAAACCGGCACCGCCGGTGATGACGATGTGTTTTCCCTCAATGGCCATGGGAGTCTTTCTAGTGCGAGCGTTGGCGGGCCAGGGCCCGCAGGACTTGTGAAGCTTGGTATCGGTCGGCGGCGTCAGTGCCCAGCGCCACGGCCAAGCCCAGGCACAAGCACCACAGGGCGGCTTTGGCGACTAGCGTGGCCGGGTCCCACAGGGTGGGGTTTGTTGGCCAGGTCATGCCGATCAGCACCAACGCCACGACCAATGTCAGCGTGAAGGCGATTCGGGGCGCCCGGTAAGGCACCGTGAACCAAGGGCGACCCAAGGCCAGGTAGCCCGCAAAAACGCAGGCGGGCGCGATCGTAGCAGCGAGGGCCGCGCCCAACAGGCCGAACCAGCGCGTGAGCAGCAGCGCGGCGAACAGGTTGAGCATCGCGCCCGCCACATTCAACAAGGCCACCCGGCCGGTGCGCTCCCCCAGGAACAGGCCAGGCGCGAAGACGTACAGCGTCGAGAACATGGCGCCCAGCGTGAGCAGCGGCAAGACCGCGCTGCCGCCATGAAAGGCCGGGCCGGTTAGCGTGCCCATGATCGGTGCCGACAACAGGGCGATGGCGCCCACGAGCGCGACCATCGCCACCAGGTACCAGCGGCAGATGCGCCCGAGCGTGGCAGCCGTGCCGGGCTCGCGCCAGTGGCGAAACACCAAGGGAGACAGCGCGGCCTGCAAGCCCACGGCCAGGATCGACACCACGGACGCGAAGCGGGCCGTGACCCCATAGACCCCGAGCGCCTCCAGCCCCAGCAGTTCGCGCACCACGATGCGGTCGATGAACAGGTTGCCGAACACCGCCGCGCCCGACAGCACCAGGGGCAGTGAATAGCGCAGCATGGTTTGCAAGCGCTGAGCATCGAACACCCGCTCCAGCAGACCGCTGGCGCGTGAGAGGGAAACCACCATGCCCAGCAGTGCGCCCGCCAGCTGTCCCCAGAAGACGCCGGCCACGCCGACCTCCTGGACCGCAACGAGCCAGATGCCCACGCCGGCACTGCCCAGCGCGTACGCGAGGCTGGCCACCACGTACGACCCTGGACGCAGTTGCCAACGCAGCAGGTCCTGCACGATGACGAATACGCCGTTGATTGCGATAGCCGCTGCAGCCAGTGCAAGCGTCTTGGGTGGGGCCTGCCCCGCGAGCAGCCAGTGGGCTAGCCCGTCGGAAAATGCCCATACGGCCAGGGCGAAGGCCGCATACGCGAGCGCGGCGAAACCGACGGCGGTGCTGGCGTAGGCGCGCCGGGCGCGCTCGTCCGGGGCGTCGGCGATGTAGCGTGCCATGCCTTGCGAAATCTCCAGCGCGACGGTCAGGTTCACCAGAGCACCCGCGATGGCCACGGTTTCCACCACCCCGTAGTCGCCGGAACCCAGTGCTCGCGAATACACGGGGATCAGAAAGATCTGAAGTCCCCGGACAAGCAAGGTCGATAGTCCGTAGAGCAGGGTGTCTCGGCCGAGTCGCTGCAGGCCCATCGTGGTCCGTTCAGGGTTCATCTTGCGATGCGAACGCGAGAACACGGCGCTTGAGTTCGACTGCTGCGTCGATACCCAGGGCCGAGTCGCCAAACCGCCTCAGGTATTGTTGCAGCACCTTCCGCAAGCTTTGTTCGTCTATTCCCATCCCGAGAAAGTACCGGTTCTGTTCGGGGTGGTACATCCATTCGGACGGCACGGGCTCTCCTGAAGCAAGTCGGAGATACCGACTTGCAACTGATCGTGGAGACCAGTTCTTTTCCACGAACTCTTTTGCTTGCGTGCCCAGCTCTTCCCGGTGAGCGCCATCGACGGCAAGGGCGCGAATCGCTTCCTCCAGTCGTTCTGGATGGCAATACAGGCTGGGCGGCCTCATGTAGGGTGCGAGGTCAGTTTCGTGGTAGGCACTGTAGTAGCCGCATACCACAGCAGGTTTTCCTGCGAGGGCAGCCTCCGCAGCAAATCCGGCCATTGGCGAGTCTGAGTAGACCTGGTCCACGACAAAGTCGCACGCCGCGATAGCCTGTCTCACTTCCATGTGTGGGCGATTGCTGATCTCGGTGTATTCGAGATCGATGCCGGCTCGCTGCAATCGCTGGATTGCCGCGCGAATCTCGGCTGTTCCCTTGCCTATGTGGAAGGAGGGGCTATGCAGGACTCGAACAACCGACGCGCGCGCGCGGGGTTCGCTGGGTTCATCAAGCGAAACAGCGTCAACGGGAATCCCAACGGCCAAGCCAATGACGTACGGTTTTGTGAGAAGTTGCGCCTGTGGCGGGGCGTTGATGATCACATTGGCATAGCGTTCGATTCGACGCACCGTGTCCAATCGTTCTTCGTTGACTCGATGGTAGACGGAGATGTCACTATCAGTAGGAAACGCAACTGAGGAGTGGTGCCCAGACATGCGGGACGTTCCTTGACAGAATCCGTCCATCCACGCGGGGCGCGAATCGGTCCCGTGAAACGTGTACACGATGCGCCGACCCAATAAGCGCATGAGGCGCAACTCGTGAAACCGAAAGAACGAAGATCCGCCGCCCATCAAAAACACATCGAAGCGGATCAAGGCCCAGATCAAAAATATTGCCCGGCTCAGCGTGACCAACGACAGCCAGAAGAGGCGGCGCAGTGACGATGCGTCAAGCGCTGCAATGCGCTGCTTGACGCACCATTGCGCGAAGCGCGGGACCCAGTGGTGGCTGGAGGATCCATAGCCGAATCTATGATCCTGAAGCGGGAAGAACTCCGCCTCTGCACCCAAATCCAAGAGTCCCCTTTGCAAGCGGGCGTAGTAGCCGGATACCTCAGTTAGTCCGATGAAAATTCGCATTGCGTGGGCGACTCAATCACGCTTCCAGCGAGCGATGCCAAACCCTCGGGCGCCGAACGCGTTGCCGTTGACCAGCATCCAGCGTTGCCCGCCGAGCTCAAACACTGCGGGATAGCAGAGCATTTCGTTTCCGAAGTCGGGCAAGTCCCTGACGCCACTCGCGGCATCGTTGCGGTGCCAGTGCAGGCCGTCTGCGGATTCTGCGTAACCGATTCGGTAGCGGCCGATGCTGCTGTGAACGAAGGAGAACCACATGCCTAGGACGCCCTTGCGAACTTCCAATACAGAAGACCGAGCCGTATTCGTTTCGCCCTCTCGCAGGTCTATCGCAACATGCCCTTTTCGTTCCCAATCGAGCGCGCTAGATCCTTCTGCTGATTTGATGTGGTAGCGTGACTGCAGTCGGCCGTCACCATCTCGGAACCACCCGATGCCCGAGACGTAGGTCATCAACCAGTGCCCGTTGAATCGAACTATGTTGGGCGAGGTCACCATGCAAGGATCGCAACTGCTGCGGCTCAGCAATGGCGCTTCACTAAGTCGATGGAATGCCTCGCCATCCGGGCTACTCGCGACGCCGATGGAAGCGTAGAACATCGGCGATTCGAATGCCTTGTTCCAGCCGATGAAATACATCAACCACCGGTCGCCATCACGGACGACGCAAGAAGGGAAGACGCCGTGTTCGTCGAAGTACCCCAAAGGGCCCGGAGACATGACTGGGTGCTCGCCTACGCGAGCGAGGGTCACGGTGTCGTCCTCGAGTTGAAGGTCGACGAATCCTATGCTCGAGTACTGGCGCTCGTCACGAGAGGCGAAGAACACACGCACCGTCCTGTCGTCGACCACCATTGGCGTCGGCAACTGTGCGTGGCTATACATCCAGGGTTGACCAAACGAGTCAAGAGCCAGGAAGCGTTTGAACTCCCACATGGCGCTAGATCCTTACGACTATCGTCCACTCATACAGCGGGTAGTCGTGCAGCAACGACACCTTTCGCGAGTAATTGCGCTTGCAGTGGTCGAACCAGAACAAAGGGTCACCATAGAACAGGTGAGGCTCTTGCCAGTCAACATAGGTCGACAACAGATTGAACGCGAAACCCTTGCGCGACTGACGATGCATTTCATCGAGCTTGGCCAGGATGAACCGTTTCCACTCTTCCTCGCTGGCTTCAAAGCGCACGTTGAACGTGCCCGAAACGAACGTGTAGTCGGCCTCGGTCTCGACGGTGGCACTCTGGCGCAAGTCCAGTTCGCCTTGGAACCCGGCGAGTCGTGCCCGCGCGGTGTCCAGCATCTTCTCGCTGAGGTCGTAGCCGTGATAGGCGCTGACCCTCATGCCGCGCTCCAGCAGGTGGTCGAGGTGCGCGCCGTAGCCGCAGCCATAGTCATTCACGCTGAATGGCGCGGCGTCTGCCTCGACGACCGAGGTCAGTTTTTCGAAGCGCAGGCGCTGGGACTCGGGCGTGTTCCAGCCCACTGCCGTGGACACCGGGCCATTGCGCTCCAGGTTGTCGCTGTAGAGCGCACTGATGCGCGAGAGGGGTTTGGAAAGGTCCACTCAGAACTCCAGTTGGTCGCTGGTTTTGGGAAAGGCCTTGGTTGCACTGGGCACGAATACCTCGCGTTCGCGCGTATCGCGCGCGACGACGGCGCCGGCACCGATCAGGTTCTCGGGGCCGATGCTCAGGCTGTCATGCAGTGTCGAGTTGACACCCAGAAAACAGTTGTCGCCGATCCTGCAGGAGCCCGACACCACGACGTGTGACGAGATGAAGCAGTGATTGCCGATGCTCGAGTGGTGCCCGATGTGGTTGCCGCTCCAGAGGATCGTGTTGTTGCCGATGTGCACATGAGGCTGGATCACGTTGTTCTCGAAGATGAACACGTTCTCGCCAAATCGGTTGCTGCTCCAGGTCTTGACGTTGGGCGCGATGAACGACGCGAAGGAATAACCGCGGCCCTTCAGTTCCTCGTAGGTGGATTGCCGGAACTTGTTCATCTTGCGGTAGCCGATGGCAACGAAGACATCGACCTCACCCGGTGGGTGGTGCCGCTCGAGGTCCTCGATCGTCACGATGGGCAAGCCGCAGTACTCGTCGCGGTCCTTGTACTGCGCATGGCATGCGAAGGCGCGCACGCGGTAGTCGGTGTATTCGTGAAAATAGTCGCGCACCACTTCCGCGAACAAAGCGGTGCCCACGACGACCATGTCTTTCATTTGGTCTCCTGGTTCGCCGTGGCACAAGCCAGGGCAGAAAACGGCAAAACATAAAAGCCGGGGTACTCGCGCAGCAGGGTGTCGCGCGTGGTGGCCAGCAGATCTGCCGAACGCAGCCGGGTGAAGTAGTGGTAGCGGATGTCCCGGGTACCCCACTTCTTCTTGAAGGCGTACACACCATCCTGCGTCAGCCAGGTGCCGCCCCAGTTCCACTGGCGATAGCCGCACGCCATGGCGTCGACCATGGCGTCGTGGATGAGCAGTGGCAGGGCTTGAGAGGAACGGTGCTTCTCGACCACGCAGGGCGTGAAGTACTCCACTGTCTGGTTGCCGTAGAGGAGCAGGAGGGCCGCGACGCGCTCGCCGTCCTGTTCAGCCAGATAGATCGTCCATGCGTCACGGGGCAGGCTCGTGGCGAGCCGCTGAAAGAAGTCGAGCCGCTTTGGCAGACCATTGATCGAGCGGATGTTCTGGTCGTGGGTGGCGTGCAGGAACGCAATCGCGTCATCCGACTGCGATCGCGAGACCTTCAGACCGCTGCGCTGGGCCTTGCGAATGTTGCGCGGGCGCGGGTCGTCGAACAGGGCCATGAGGCTCACCGCCTGCCGGTCTTGTGGGAAGACGGTGAACTGCCCAATGCGCTCGTCGCGCAGGTCATGCGGCAGATTCGCTTCGTACAGCGTGTGGTCCTCGACGAGCGGGTTGGTGATCAAGGTTGACGCCACGGCGCCAATCCGCTCGCCGAAGGCATCAAAAGCGCGTACCACGGCAAGCCAGGCCTGCTGATCGCCATCGGGCACGATGGCGCCACCGTTGCTGCCGTAGAAGGCCAGTGAGTTGATCACCGGACCGAGCGCGCCCCGCTTGACCAGCAAAGGCAACGCCGCACGCAGACCGGATGCGTCCTGGGCAGTCAGCCAGTGGGGGTGCGACTGCGTTTCGGCGGCGACCAGGCCGATGTAGGCCGGGCTGGCATAGATCAGCGTGCGTGGATCGCTATAGACAAAGGCTTCGATGGCATCGTTGCCCGGGCCGTCGATGACGTGAGTGGTGAGGCCGCTCATGGCAGGGTCGTGGCAAGCCACTGTTCAACGTTGAGCAGCGACCAGATCAGCAGGCGGCGGTTCTGGCGCCCCTCGAGATGGTCGTTGACGAGAGATGTAACCGTCTCGCGGTCGAGCAGCTCGTACAGCGGAGAGTGCCTGTCCAGCAGCTTGCGGCGGACGAAGTCAATGCTTTCGCCCTTGAACCAACTGGCGTCAGGCGACGAAAAGCCTTGTTTCTCGGCCTGCGCGATGCTGGCGGGGATGTGCCGTGCCATCACGTCGCGCAGGATCTGCTTGCCGTCGCGGGTTTTCTCGAAGTACTTGACCGCCTTGCCGCCGGGCTCGTTCTCATTGATCCGTACCACCTCTGCCAGGTTGTTGAGCTTGAGGTTGACCGGGCACTGCATGGCGAACTCGACCAGGTCGTTGTCCATGAAGGGCACGCGGGCCTCCAGCCCGTGCGCCATGCTGAGCTTGTCCTCCACCACAAACAGGCCGTGCAGGAAGGTTTTGGCTTCGAAATAGAGCGAGTGGTTGATGTAGTCCTCGGGCCTGTCGAGCTCGTTGTCGTGCGTCAAGAAGACGTCGCGGAAGATGTCGCGCGTCCAGACGTGCTTCACGTCGCCCCAGATTGGCGCGAATACCTTGGAGAGAACCGTGTTGGGAATGAGCCGATGCCAGAACACGTAGTACTGGTCGATGTAGTGCTCGAAGTCCTGATTGACCACGGCACGGTAGTAGCGCCAGGGGTAGCCACCGAAGAGCTCGTCACCCCCTCCGCCGGACAGCACGACCTTTACAAACTTGCTGGCGAGTTGCGCGGCGTAGTAGTTGGGATAGCTCTGGCCCACGCGGGGCTCTTCCAGGTGCCAGGCCAACCGGGGCAGGCAGCGTTCCATGTCGCCAGCCTTGAGCACCATCTCGTAGTGCTCGGTCTTGAAGCGCGCCGACATGGCCTCTGCCTTGACGCGCTCGTCGAACGCCAGTTCGATGCCCGAGGCCGAGCTCAGGTCGAAGCCGCAAGTGAACGTCTTGAGGTTGGCGAAGGATTGGGCGGCGACCGCGGTGATTGAGCCGCTGTCCATGCCGCCCGACAGGTAGGCGCCAAGCTCGACGTCGCTCACGAGCTGCCGGTTGACGGCTTGGCGGAACAGGCGGTCGAGCTCTTCCAGGTACTCCTCGCGACTGGCGGGCTGGTCCGGTTCGCGGAAGCGGTAGTCCCAGTAGCGCGTGCGGACCAATGCCGCGTTGGGCTGACGCAGGTCCAGCGTGGCGTAGTGGCCTGCAGGCAGCAACTGCACATCCTGCAGCAAGGTGCGGTCGGTGAAGATGTTCTGGAACGTGAGGTATTCCAGCAGCGCAGCCTTGTCCAGTTGCCGCTGGAACGCGGGATGGGCCAGGATCGCCTTCTGTTCCGATGCGAACAGCAGCCGCCCGTTTTGCTGAGCCACGTATAAAGGCTTGATGCCGTAGCGGTCGCGGGCCAGCAGCAGGCGGTGCTCCTTGCGGTCCCACAAGGCCAGCGCGAACATCCCGTTGAGTCGCCCCAGGGCCTCGGTTCCCCAATATGCCAGGGCATGCAGCAGCACTTCGGTGTCGGATTGCGAGCGAAACCAGTAGCCAGCCGCCTGCAATTCGGCCCGCAACTCGCGGAAGTTGTAGATCTCGCCGTTATAGGTGATGACGTAGCGGTGGTCGGCGCTGATCATTGGCTGATGTCCACCAGGCGAGAGGTCGATGATGGCCAGGCGCCGGTGGCCGAAGCCCACCGGGCCTTCGATCCAATGCCCCTCGCCGTCAGGACCACGATGGGCGATGGCATCGGTCATCCGCTGCAGGATGACCGGCGACACCGCGTCGCCCGAAAGATCGATCAGTCCAGCGATGCCGCACATCAGGGGTTCGAGGCCAGAACCTGGTCGATCACATAGGCCTGTTCGGCCTCGCTCATGCCATGGAACAGCGGCAGCGAGATGCTGCAGTCGTTGGCGGCCCACGCATTGGGGAAGTCGGCCGACGACAACTGGTACTTCTCGCGATAGAACTGCAGCATGTGCACCGCATGCGTGGCTGGACGCGTGGAGATGCCGGCTTTCAACAGGTGGTCCATCCATTCATTTCGGCGTGCATTGACTCGGGGAATGGATTCGCGAGTGACCGGTTCGGGCTGGAACAGGCACGGGTAGCTCTGGTATCCGTGGGTCATTCTGTCGAGGTGGGCGGGCGTGCGCAGCCAGGACAGGCCCGAGAACGCCTCGTCGTAGACGCGCGCCAGGCGTTGGCGCTCGGCCACGATGGCCGCCGCACGGTCCATCTGAGCCGCGCCCAGGGCCGCCTGAATGTCGGTCATGCGCTGGTTGTAGCCGGCGTCTGGGTGGTCGGCTAGCAAGTAAGGGCGCGGGCCCAGGTGGCGCTGGAGGTCGCTCATGGCGGCTCCGTGGTCGCGCAATCGGCGCAACTTGACGGCCAACTCGTCGTCGTCGGTGGTGACCATGCCTCCTTCGCCGGTGGTGATGGCCTTGCGGGGGTGGAAGCTGAAAGACGCGGCCTGGCCAAAGGTGCCCACGTGGCGATCGCCGATGCGGCTGCCGAAGCCGCAGGCGGCGTCTTCCAGCACCCACAGCTTGTGCGCGCGTGCCAGGCGGTTCACTCCGTCCATGTCTGCCGGCAGGCCGAACAGGTGCACCGGCAGGATGGCGCGCGTGCGCGGTGTGATCTTGGCTTCGAGGTCGACCAGGTCCAGGTTGAAGGTGCTGAGGTCGATGTCGCAGAACACCACTTTGCCGCCAAGGTGCTCAACCACGTTGGCCGTGGCGATCCATGTGAACGCCGGAACGATGGCTTCGTCGCCTGGGCCGAAACCCAGGGCCGCCAGCGCCAGGTGAAGGCCTGTGGTGCAGGAGGTGACGGCGATCGAATGCTTGGCGCCGGTAAAAGCGCTCCATTTCTCCTCGAACTCGCGCACCTTGGGACCTTGCACGAGCCAACCGCTGCGCAGTGGCCCGAGCACGCTCTGGATTTCTTCCTCGGTCAATTGGGTGCGCGCGATGGGCACCTGCATGGCAGCAGTGGTGGTGTTCATGGTTTCCTCGTTGAGATCAGGCGCTCAGCCCGACGGCGACACGGCGAGCCGCGACTTCGGCCTTGTGGGCGGCGCGCCACTCGATCAGCCGGCGCAGGCCTTCTTGCAACCCGATGCGGGCGGTGAACCCGATCTCACGCGTCGCCTTCACGGGCGAGCCGATGCGGTTGCGCACAAGCGTTGCCTGGCTGCGGGGCGCGTAGCGGATGGGTTGCTTGCACCCGGTCAATTCGATCAGCATCTCGGCCAGTTCCTTGAGAGAGGTGCGCTGGCCCGTGCCCACGTTGTAGAAGCTATCGACCGCATCGGCCTTCATGGCACACAGATTGGCCAGCCCGCAGTCCTCGACCGCTACGAAATCGAAGGCCTCGGAGCCGTCGCCCATGATGGTCGGACTTTCGCCCTTGTCGATAGCATCGAGCATCTTCATGATCACGGCGATGTAGGCGCCGTGATAGTCCTGGCGCGGGCCATAGACGTTCATGTAGCGCAGGCCCACGTAGTTCAGGCCATATCGATGGTGGAACGAGCGCATCATGGCCTCGCCCGCGATCTTGGTGGCGCCGTAGAAGTTCTGGTTGTTGAAGGGGTGGTCTTCGGTCATGGGCTCTTCGATGGCATCGCCGTAGACCGAGGCCGAAGACGACCACACCAGACGCTTGATACCCTTGGCCACGCAGGCCTCCATCACGTTGAAGGTGCCTCGCACATTCACGTCGAAAGCCGTGCGCGGGTACTCGTGGCACTGCAGCAGCCAAAGCGCTGCGAGGTGGAATACCCCATCAGCATTCTCGAACGCCGATTGCAGGATGTCGGTCTGCATGATGTCGCCGCCAGCTTCGTAGATGCGAACGCGGGGATCCTTGAGGGCCTCGGCGAGGTTCTCCGCGCGGCCACGGACGAAGTTGTCGTAGATCACGACCTCTTTCACATCCTCGCGAAGCAAGTGGTCGACCGTGTGGGAGCCGATCAGGCCGGCGCCGCCGACCACTACGAATTTTTTGCCTTTGATGTCCATGGCTGGTTTCTTCGAGTTCAGGGTTGTGTAGATGCGCAGGCATCCTGAAGGGCTTCGATCACGCGGTCCTGCACCGATTCGCTCAGATCGGCGGACATGGGCAGGCTCATGACCCGTTCCGCCGCGAAATCGCTGACGGGCGTGGGATGGGGCGGGCAAAGCTCGGTATACGCGGGCTGACGGTTCAGCGGCATCGGATAGTGCACGGCCGTGGGCACGCCGCGTTGCTCCAGGTCGGTTTGCAGCGCCGCACGCTGTTCCACAAACACGGTGTATTGCGCCCACACGCAGGTGCGATCGATGGGGCGGTCGAGCAGCCGGATGGGTAGACCGCTGGCGCGCAGCACCTTCCCCCAGCGCTCGCCCAGGGCGATGCGCCGTTCGACCTCCCAATCGAATCGATCGAGTTTGGCCAAGACGATGGCGCACTGCAGCGTGTCCATGCGGCCCCCCACGCCAATGCGGGTGTGCACGTACCGCCCGGATTGGCCATGCACGCGGATTTCACGCAGGGCCTGGGCCAGGCCGTCGTCGTTGGTGAAGAGGGCGCCTCCGTCTCCGTAGCAGCCCAGCGGTTTGCTGGGGAAGAAACTGGTGCAGCCGAGCGTAGACAGGTTGCCGCTCTGGCGGCCCTGGTAGGTCGCGCCGAAGCTTTGTGCGGCATCTTCGATCACGGGAATGCCGCCATGTCGCGCAGCCACCGTGTTGATGGCATCCATATCCGCGGTCTGCCCATAGAGGCTCACGGGCATGATGGCCTTGGTACGGCTGGTGATGCGGGCTTCGATCTGCGTCGCATCGATGTTGCAGGTGCCAGGCTCGATGTCCACGAACACCGGGGTGGCGCCCGCCAGCACGATCATCTCGGCCGTCGCGGCGAAGGTGAACGGGGTGGTGATGACTTCGTCGCCGCGTCCGATTCCCAGGGCCATCAGGCTCATCAGCAACGCTTCGGTGCCGCTGGAAACGGTGATGCAGTGTCGCGCGCCCGTGCGGGCGGCCAGCCGCTCCTCCAGTTCCCGCACTTCCGGTCCCATGATGTACTGGCCATGCTCCAGCACGGCATTGATGCGCGCCTGGATCTGCGGTTGCAGGGCGCGGTACTGGCTCTTGAGGTCGATGAAAGGAATGTTCATGGCGAGGGCTCTCGGGACATTTGCCGTCCATTGAGGCGGTAGTGCGAGCCGGTGTGCGGACAGGTGAAGCTGCCATTGCCGTCCAGGGGCAATGGGATCTGTTCGCCATGTTCGCTCATCCAACCCTTTTGGCGCGCAGGAACGCCAACCATCAAGGCGTAGGCAGGCACATCGCGCGTCACGACGGCACCCGCACCCACGAAGGCGAACTCGCCGATCGTGACCCCGCACACCACGGTGCAGTTGGCGCCGAGCGTCGCACCGCGGCGGACCAGCGTGTTGCGGAACTCGCTCTTGCGTTCCACGAGCGCTCGCGGGTTGTGCACGTTGGTGAACACCATGCTGGGACCGCAGAACACTCCTTCTTCCAGGGTGACATTGTCGTAAATGCTCACATTGTTCTGAATCTTGCAGCGGTCACCGATCTCGACCTTGTTGCCCACGAACACGTTCTGGCCCAGCGAGACGCCCTTGCCAATGTGTGCGCCCGCGCACACGTGTACGAAGTGCCAGACGCGCGAGCCCTCTCCGATCGTTGCGCCTTCGTCGACGATCGCGCTCGGGTGAATGCTCACGTCCTTCACGCGCGCTTGCCTTCCAGGAAGGGGTGGCCTTCACCGGGGCGTGGAGCCGAAGGACGGCTTTCGCGGATGGTGTCGACCACTTCGATGCAGGGGCGAGCATCGGCCAGTCCGTACCCCCGGCCCGCGAGCACCTCTCTGTAGCTCGTGGTGTGCAGGTCGGTGAAGCCTTCGGAGAACTCGAGTTGCTCGCCGTTGATGTCGATGTTGCGGAAAGTGGTCTTCTTGCCCCTGACCTCCGCTGGCAGGTCATCCGCGTCGATGGACAGGAACCAGCGCACCCGCGCGCGCTCGTACTCGAGGTAGCCGGCGGCCTTGGCCTCGGCATTCAGGTGGACCTCATTGCGCACCACGGGCCCGAACACGAACTGCAGCATGTCGTAGAAATGCACGCCGATGTTGGTGGCCACGCCAAAGGACTTGCGCGGATCGCCCTTCCAGCTCTGCATGTACCACTTGCCGCGTGACGTGATGTACGTGAGCTCCACGTCGAACTTGCGGTCCCTGGACGCGTTCGCCACTTTCTCTCGCAGTTTCAGGATGGCGTCGTGGTGGCGCAACTGCAGGATGTTGTAGACGCGTCGACCGGTCTCGCGTTCAATCTCGGCCAGGTCGTCGATCAGGGCCGGCGTAGGTACCAGAGGTTTTTCGCAGATCACGTCGCAGCCCAGCCGCAGACCCGCCGCGATGTGGGCGTGGTGCAGGTGGTTGGGTGAACAGATGCTCACGTAGTGGAGGGCGGTGGCAGGGTCGCGCCGCAGGCGGCACGCGTGCTCCAGGAAGTGCTCGAAGTCGGTGAAAAACTCGCTTTGGGGCGAGATGCTGTCAATGATGCCAACCGAGTCGTTGATGTCGTAGGCGATGGAAAGGCGCTGGCCAAGGTCCTTGATGGCGCGCATGTGCCGTGGGGCGATGTAGCCGGCGGCACCGATGAGGGCAAAGTTCTTCATGGGGGTGGGCGTGTGGTCAGCGCGGGGGTCACAGGCGAAAGACACTGAAGCCGGCTCGCGCGGCTTCGTGCCGGTCATACAAGCTCTTCAGGTCGCCCAGCACCGGTTGTCCGCCAGGGCGGCACAGTCGGGCCAGTTGAGGTGGGCTCAACTCCCGGAACTCGCGGTGGCCCACGGCCACGATCAGGCTGTCCACGGGCTGATCTGTCTTCAACTCACCCAATTCGATGCCATATTCCTCCCGGACTTCCTGCGCATCTGCCCAAGGGTCGGTGACGACCACGTTGACGTTCCAGCCCTGGAGCTCGCGTACCAGATCCGCGACCTTGCTGTTGCGGATGTCGGGGCAGTTCTCCTTGAAGGTGATGCCCATCACGCCTACGGTGCTTCGCGGCACGTCGATGCCGTTCCGCAGCATGCGTTTGATGACGTTGCGCGCGGCGTAGCGCGCCATGTTGTCATTGATGCGTCGGCCCGCCAGGATGACTTGCGGGTTGTAGCCCACTTCTTCCGCCTTGTGCGTCAGGTAGTACGGGTCCACGCCGATGCAGTGTCCGCCGACCAGTCCGGGCCTGAAAGGCAGGAAGTTCCACTTGGTGCCCGCGGCCTCGAGCACTTCGAGCGTGTCGATGCCCATGCGCTCGAAGATGAGCGCCAGCTCGTTCATCAGGGCGATGTTCAGGTCGCGCTGGGTGTTCTCGATCACCTTGGCGGCCTCGGCCACTTTGAGGCTCGTTGCGGGGAAGGTGCCTGCGGTGATGATGGAGCGATAGAGTGCGTCGACGGCGGCGGCAGAAGCGGGCGTGGAACCGCTGGTGATCTTGCGGATCTTGGTCAGCGTATTGACCTTGTCGCCCGGGTTGATGCGCTCGGGGCTGTAGCCACAGAAGAAGTCCTGGTTGAACTTCAGTCCCGACAGGCGTTCCAGCACCGGCACACAGACCTCTTCCGTGCAGCCAGGGTAGACGGTGGATTCATAGATGACCAGGCCGCCGCGACGCAGCGCCTTGCCAACGGTTTCGCTGGCCCGAATCAACGGCGTCATGTCGGGACGATTGGCCTTGTCCACCGGCGTGGGTACGGTGACGATGAAGATGTCGGCCCGTTCGAGTTCCGCCGGGTCGGCACAGTAGCGCAAATGCTGGGCATCGCGCAGTTGCGCCTCGCTGCATTCGAGCGTGTGGTCGCGTCCGGCGCGCAGTTCTGCCACGCGGTGCTCATTGATGTCGAAGCCCAGCACAGCGCGCGAGCGACCGAATTCGACCGCCAGCGGCAGGCCGACGTATCCCAGTCCGATGACGGCGATGAGCTTGTTGTCCAGGTTCATGCAAATGGGGAGAAGGAATGTTGTGCCTGAGCCAGGCCGGGGGCTGCCGCATCCCTGGCCGACAGGGTCGGTGAGCCGTCCAGTGGCCAGCCAATGTCCAGGGCGGGATCGTCCCAGCGGATGCTGCGCTCGGCCGCGGGGGTGTAGTAGTCGGTGGTCTTGTAGAGGAAGTCCGCGCTCTCGCTGGTCACCAGGAAGCCATGCGCAAGACCCGGCGGAATCCAAAGCTGGCGCCGATTGTCTTCGCTCAGCTCGACGCCCACCCATTGGCCATAGGTCGGCGATGCGGTGCGGACATCGACGGCCACATCGAACACGCTGCCGCTTGTGACGCGCACCAGCTTGCCCTGGGCATGTGGCGGTAGCTGGAGGTGCAAGCCGCGCAGCACACCTCTGGCGCTTCGGCTGTGGTTGTCCTGCACGAAATGCACGTCCAGCCCAGTGGCCTCGTTGAAGAGGCGCTGGTTGAAGCTCTCGTAGAAGAAGCCGCGGGCGTCGCCGAACACCTGGGGCTCGAGAACGAGCACACCAGCAATGTCGGTGGGAATGACCTTGAGCTGGCCGCTCATGCCGCCGGGCCTCCGAATACGCGGTCTTGCAGCAGCCGCATCAGATACTGCCCATACCCGTTCTTGCTCAGCGGCTCCGCCAGCCGCTGCACCTGCGCCGCATCGATCCACCCATTGCGCCAGGCAATCTCCTCCGGACACGCGATCTTCAGCCCCTGCCGGTGTTCCAGCGTGGCGATGAACTGCCCCGCGTCCAGCAAGCTGTCGTGCGTGCCGGTGTCCAGCCAGGCATAGCCGCGCTGCAGGATCTTCACGTCGAGTTGGCCGCGTTCGAGGTAGGCCTGGTTCACGGCGGTGATCTCGAGCTCGCCGCGCGCGCTGGGCCGGATGCCGCGCGCGATGTCGACCACCTGTGCGTCGTAGAAGTACAGGCCGGTGACGGCGTAGCTGCTGCGCGGCTGCAGCGGCTTCTCCTCGATGCTCAAGGCCTTGCCGCGCTCGTCGAAATCGACGACGCCGTAGCGTTCGGGATCGGTCACGTGGTATGCGAACACGGTCGCACCATTGGCCTGCGCGTCTGCTCCGCTCAGCAAGCTGGCAAAGTCGTGTCCGTAGTAGATGTTGTCCCCCAGCACCAGCGCGCTCGGGCTGTCGCCCACGAAGTCCGCGCCGATGATGAAGGCCTGCGCCAGGCCATCCGGGCTGGGCTGCACCGCGTATTGCAGGTTCATGCCCCAGGCACTGCCATCGCCCAGCAACTGCTGGAAGCGCGGCGTGTCCTGCGGCGTGCTGATGACCAGCACCTCGCGGATGCCCGCGAGCATGAGCGTGCTCAGCGGGTAATAGACCATCGGCTTGTCGTACACCGGCAGCAGCTGCTTGCTGATGGCCAGCGTGACCGGGTGCAGGCGCGTGCCCGAACCACCGGCGAGGATGATGCCCTTGCGTTGCGTGCTGCTCATGGTGTCCCCAGGTACTCCGTGAGCATACGCCGCACGCCGGCTTCCCAGGCCGGCAGGCGCAGCCCGAAGGACGCGCGCAGGCGCGAGGTGTCCAGGCGCGAGTTCAATGGGCGTCGCGCGGGCGTGGGGTAGTCTGTGGTGGCAATGGGCTCGATGGCCTGCGCCTTCCAGGGCAGATCGGGTCGCAGCTCACGCCCCTGTTCGATCACGAAGCGCGCGAGGCCATGCCAGCTTGTTTCACCCGCCGCGGCCACGTGGTACGTGCCAGTCAGCATGGGTTGTGCGGCCAGCGCACGAATGGCGTGCGCGCTGACGTCGGCCAGCAGTTCGGCGCCCGTGGGCGCGCCCACTTGGTCGGCCACCACGCGCAGTTGCTCGCGCTCCTGCGCCAGCCGCAGCATGGTGCGCGGGAAGTTGGCGCCGCGCGCCGCGTACACCCAGCTCGTGCGCAGGATCAGGTGGCGCGCGCCGCTCTCGCGCACGGCCTGCTCGCCCGCGAGCTTGGTGCGGCCATACACACTGAGCGGCGCGGTGGCGGCGTCCTCGTCGCGCGGGCTGTCGCCGCTGCCGTCGAACACATAGTCGGTGGAGTAGTGCAGCAGCAGTGCGCCGCGCGCGGCGGCGGCGCGGGCCAGTGCGCCAGGGGCCTCGGCGTTGATGGTGTGCGCCAACGCGGGCTCAGACTCGGCCTTGTCCACCGCCGTGTAGGCGGCCGCATTCACGATCGCGTCGGGCGCCACGCGCTCCACCAGTGGGCCCAGGCTGTCCACCCGGGCCAGGTCCACCGCGCCCGCATCGTTCGGGTCGCGGTCGAAGGCCAGCACCTCGCCCAGCGGCGCCAAGCTGCGGCGCAGTTCCCAGCCCACTTGACCGTTGGCGCCCAGCAGCAGGATTTTCAAGCGGCCCCCTGGTATTGCACCTGTACCCACTCGCGGTACGCACCGCTTTGCACTTCAGCCACCCAGTCGGTGTGGTCCAGGAACCATTGCACCGTCTTGCGGATGCCGCTGTCGAAGGTTTCGATCGGACGCCAACCCAACTCGGCTTCGATCTTGCGCGCGTCGATGGCGTAGCGCCGGTCGTGCCCCGGACGGTCCTTCACGTGCGTGATCTGCTCCGCGTAGGACTGGCCGTCCGCACGCGGGCGCAGTTCATCGAGCAGCGCGCAGATGGTCTTCACGATGGCGATGTTGGGCTGCTCGTTCCACCCACCCACGTTGTAGGTCTCGCCCACGCGGCCGGCCTCCAGCACGCGGCGAATGGCGCTGCAATGGTCGCCGACGTAGAGCCAGTCGCGCACCTGCAAGCCATCGCCATACACGGGCAGGGGTTTGCCTGCCAGGGCATTGACGATCATCAGCGGGATGAGTTTTTCGGGGAAATGAAACGGCCCGTAGTTGTTGCTGCAGTTGGTGGTGAGCACCGGCAGCCCGTGCGTGTGGTGCCAGGCGCGGACCAGGTGGTCGCTGGCCGCCTTGCTGGCGCTGTAGGGGCTGTTGGGTTCGTAGGCGTGCTGCTCGGTGAACGCGGGCGCCTCGGGCGCCAGGCTGCCGTACACCTCGTCGGTGCTCACGTGCAGGAAGCGGAAGGCGGTCCGCTCGGTCTCCGGCAGCCTCAACCAGTGGGCGCGTACCGCTTCCAACAAGCGGAAGGTGCCCATCACATTGGTCTGGATGAAGTCTTCGGCGCCGTGGATGGATCGGTCCACGTGGCTCTCTGCCGCGAAGTTGATCACCGCTCGCGGCCGGTGTTCGGCCAGCAGGCGCGCCACCAGGGCCGCGTCGCCGATATCGCCACGCACGAACACATGGCGCGCATCGCCTTCCAGGCCCCGCAAGTTGCCCAGGTTGCCTGCGTAGGTGAGCTTGTCGAGGTTGAGCACTGACTCGTTGCTTTGCGCGAGCCAGTCCAGCACAAAGTTGCTGCCGATGAAGCCGGCGCCGCCGGTGACCAGGATCATTCGAGTCGTCTCCCTGTGCGGTGCCGGGTCTTCAACGCCCGACTTCACGCCTGTTCAATGCCCGTGCGCCACCTGCTCGCCAGCGGCGAGCTTGTACACCGTTCCACAGTACGGGCACATCGCTTCACCCGTGGACGCCACGTCCAGGTACACCTTCGGGTGGCTGTTCCACAGCTTCATGTCGGCCAGCGGGCTGGGGCAGAACACCCCGCCGTGCGTATTCAGGTCCCTGGCCTTGAGTTCGACGACTGCCTTGCTCATGCTGCGCTCCTCAGACCTTGGTCAGCCAGTGGGCGTACTTGGCGTTGCGCCCGTTCACGATGTCGAAGAAGGCCGTCTGGATCTTCTCGGTGATCGGCCCGCGGGAGCCGCTGCCCAGCTCGATGCGGTCCAGCTCGCGAATGGGCGTCACTTCGGCGGCGGTGCCGGTGAAGAAGGCCTCGTCGGCGATGTAGACCTCGTCGCGCGTGATGCGCTTCTGGACGATGTCCAGACCCAGGTCCTTGGCGATGTGGAACACCGTGTTGCGCGTGATGCCGTTGAGCGCGCCGGCCGAGAGGTCGGGCGTGTAGATCACGCCGCCCTTGATGACGAAGATGTTCTCGCCAGCGCCTTCGCTCACGAAGCCGCTGGAGTCGAGCAGCAGGGCTTCGTCGTAGCCCTCGTCGGTGGCCTCGGTGTTGGCCAGGATGCTGTTGGTGTAGTTGCTCACCGCCTTGGCCTGCGTCATGGTGATGTTGACGTGGTGGCGGGTGTAGCTGCTGGTCTTGACGCGGATGCCGCGCTTCATGCCTTCGTCGCCCAGGTAGGCGCCCCAGGCCCAGGCGGCCACGCTCAGGTGGATGGTGTTGCCCTTGGGGCTCACGCCCAGCTTCTTGTCGCCGATCCAGGTGAGCGGGCGGATGTAGCCGCTCTTGAGGCCGTTGGCGCGGATCACCTCTTTCTGCGCCTCGTTCACCTGCTCGACGGTGAAGGGGATCTTCATGCGCAGGATCTTGGCGCTGTTGAACAGGCGCTCGGTGTGTTCCTGCAGGCGGAAGATGGCCGTGCCGTTGACCGTGTCGTAGGCCCGCACGCCCTCGAAGGCCCCGCAGCCGTAGTGCAGGGTGTGGGTCAGCACGTGGATCCTGGCGTCGCGCCAGTCCACCAGCTGGCCATCCATCCAGATCTTGCCGTCGCGGTCGGACATCGAGGGAACGGGGGCGCTCATGGTTTTCCTTGAGGGTGTGGGGGTATTCGGGTCAACCGGCGATTTTACGGCGGCGCCCGCCCTCAATGCTCGGCCGGGGCGTCCGCTTCGGGACGCTTCAGGCCCCAGTCCTTGAGCTTGCCGCCGGCGAAACGGGCCTGCACGCTGCTGCCGCCCGGGTCGGTCCAGCGGTAGACCTCGGGCTGTTCGCCCTCGGGCGACAAGAGCTCGCCCAGGGCCCGGGTCAGGCCGATCACGCTCACCAGCGGCATGCCGGCGTGCAGGCGCGCGTTCAGCATCACGGCGCTGTCGACGTGGCCGATCGGTCGCCGCGCCGCGCGCTGCATGACCGTCATCAGCCGGGTGAAGTGCAGCAGCATCCACAGCACGAGGCCGCCGGCCACGGCCGCCACGCCGGGCCAGCCGAACTGCCGGTAGCCCCAGAAGAGAAGGGCGGCGCCGATGACGGCCGCCGCGACGCGTCGCATGTTCATGTCAGTCCAGTCTGCGCACCAGCTCCAGCGCCTCTTCGATGCGCTCGACCCCGTGCACGCTCAGGCCGTCGAAGGCCTTGTCGTTCTTCTTCGGCAGGTTGGCCTTGGGCACCACCGCCACGGAAAAGCCCAGCTTCGCCGCTTCTTTCAGGCGCTCCTGGCCGCGCGGCGCGGGCCGAACCTCGCCGGCCAGGCCCACCTCGCCGAAGGCCAGAAAACCCTTGGGCAGCGGCTTGCCGCGCAGGCTGCTGGTGATGGCGAGCATCACCCCCAGGTCGGCCGCGGGCTCGCTGATGCGCACGCCCCCCACTGCGTTGACGAACACGTCCTGGTCCAGGCAGGCCACGCCCGCGTGGCGGTGCAGCACGGCCAGCAGCATGGCCAGCCGGTCGCGCTCCAGGCCCACGCTCAGCCGGCGCGGGCTGGGCCCGCCGCTGTCCACCAGGGCCTGCAGCTCCACCAGCAGCGGGCGCGTGCCCTCCAGCGTCACCATCACGCAACTGCCCGGCACCGGCTGGGCGTGTTGCGACAGGAAGATCGCGCTCGGGTTGCTCACGCCCTTCAAGCCCTTCTCGGTCATGGCGAAGACGCCGATCTCGTTGACCGCGCCGAAGCGGTTCTTGATCGCGCGGATGAGCCGAAAGCTGCTGTGCGTGTCGCCCTCGAAATAGAGCACCGTGTCGACCATGTGTTCCAGCACGCGCGGGCCGGCCAGTGCGCCTTCCTTGGTGACGTGGCCGACGAGCACGATGGCCGTGCCCGAGGCCTTGGCCGCGCGCGTGAGATGCGCCGCGCACTCGCGCACCTGCGCCACCGAGCCCGGGGCGCTGGTGAGCTGTTCCGAATAGACGGTCTGGATCGAGTCGATCACCGCGATCGCGGGCTTCTCGGCGTCCAGCGTGGCCAGGATCTTCTCGAGCTGGATTTCGGCCAGCACCTGAACCTCGGAGCCGTCGATGCCGAGGCGGCGCGCGCGCAGCGCCACCTGGGCGCCGCTTTCCTCGCCTGTCACGTAAAGCGAGGGAAACCCCGCGCGCTGCAGGCTGTCCAGCGCCTGCAGCAGCAGGGTGGATTTGCCGATGCCCGGGTCACCGCCGATCAGCACCACGCCGCCCTCGACGATGCCACCCCCCAGCACCCGGTCCAGTTCCTCGTGGCCGGTGGGCGTGCGCTGCACGTCCTTCGCCTCGATGCGCGAGAGCGGCATCACCTCGCTGGTCTTGGCCAGCGCCGCGAAGCGGTTCTTCGACGGCGCGCCGCCGCCTTCGGCCACGCCCTCCACCAGCGTGTTCCAGGCGTTGCAGTGCGGGCACTTGCCCAGCCAGCGCGGGCTGGTGCCCCCGCACTCGCCGCAGGTGTAGATCGTCTTGTCCTTGGCCATGAGGCCGGGACTATATCGGGCCGAACCCCTCGATCAGCCCGCGCGTGATCTCGCCCGCGCCCGCCGCGCGGCAGCCGCTGGCGTTCTGGCCCGACCACAGCGGCGTGAAATCGCCCTTGCCCTGTTTCTCCCAGTGCGCGCGCAGCGGCGCGATGGCCGAGGTGGCCAGCGGAAACTCGGGCGCCACCGGGTTCAGCGGCCCCAGTTCGCGCATCACGCGGTTGGGCACGCCGCGCGCGGGCCGGCCGGTGAACAGGGTGGTGAGCTGCGTGTGGCGCGCGGCCTCGCTCTGCAGCACGGCGCGGTGCAGGGCGCTGGTGGTGGCCTCGGGGCTGCACAGGTAGGCGGTGCCCACCTGCACGCCGTCGGCGCCCAGGGCCATGGCGGCGCGCACGCCCGCCGCGTCGGCGATGCCGCCGGCCGCGATCACCGGCACGCGCACGGCGGCCTTCACCTGCGGCAGCAGCGCGAAGGTGCCGGTCTGGCGCGACAGGTCGTGGCTCAGGAAGTGGCCCCGATGGCCGCCGGCCTCCAGGCCTTGCGCGATCACCGCGTCCGCGCCGTTGGCTTCCAGCCAGATCGCTTCGTCCACCGTGGTGGCCGAGCTCAGCACCTTCGCGCCCCAGGCCTTCACGCGCGCCAGGAGATCGGGCGCGGGCAGGCCGAAGTGAAAGCTCACCACGCGAGGCTTGAAGGGCTCCAGCGCATCCGCCGCCGCCGCGCTGAAGGGCAGGCGGCCCGGGCCGGCGGGGATGCTGGCCGGGTCGATGCCGATCTCGGCGTAGTAGGGCGCCAGCGCCGCGCGCCAGGCGGCCTCGCGCGCGGCGTCGGGTTCGGGCGGCGTGTGGCAGAAGAAGTTGACGTTGTACGGGCGACCGCCGGCGGCCAGCAGCGTGAGCTCGCGCTGCATTGCGTCGGGCGCCAGCATGGCGCAGGGCAGGGAGCCCAGGGCGCCCGCCTCACCCGCCGCCAGCGCCAGGGCCGCGCCCTGCACGCCCGCCATCGGCGCCTGGATCAGGGGCCAGCGCGTGCCCAGCAGTTCGCTCAGTCGGTTCATGGCGCGAGTGTAGGCAGGCGGCAATGCCCCTTGTGCCGACCCGGCGCGGCTCAGGCGCCGCTCTCCATCAGATCGGCGAAGGCCCGCGCGGCGGGTGACAGCGATCGATCGCTCTTGAACACCACGGCCGTGTCGCGCTCCACCGCCGGGCGCATCAGGCGCCGCGCCACCAGCTCGGGGTGCAGGGCGGGTGCGAACACGCTGCCCGGTACCACCGCCACGCCCAGGCCGGCCGCGGCCAGGGCCACCGCCGTGGTGAGCAGCGAGACCTCGTGCGCGACGCGCAGTTCGGCACCCGCTTCGCGCGCCGCCGCGTCGATGCGCCGGCGCACGCCGTAGCCCGGCCGCACCGTGATCACGGGCCAGGCGGCGAGCTGCTTCCAGGTCAGCGGCTTGTCCGCCGCGAACCGCGGCCCGGCGGGCGCCACCGCCGCCAGGTGGTCGCGCAGCACCACGCGCTGCGACAGCCCGGGCACCGGACCTTCGAGCGTGCCCAGCCCCAGGTCCACGTGGCCCGCGAGCACGCGCTCGGCGAACTCGCCGGGCGCGCAGTCGTCGATCTGCAGCTCGATGGCAGGGTAGCGGTCGAGGTAGCGGCGCACGGCCGCCGGCAGCAGGGTCTGCGCCACCGTGGACGTGGCCGCGATGCGCAGCCGCCCGCGTTCGCCGCGCGCCAGCGAGGCCATGCCGCCGCTCAAGGCCTGCATCTCGGCCAGCGCGCGACGCGCGTGGCCGATGGCCTCGGCCGCTGCTTCGGTGCGGCGCAGGCTGCGCGTGCTGCGGTCGAACAGGCGCACGCCCAGGCGCGCCTCCAGTTCGCGCAGCAGCACGGTCACGGCCGGCTGTGTCAGCGACAGGGCCTCGGCCGCGGCCGAGAGCTGGCCGCTGTCGTACACCGCCACGAAGGCGCGCAACTGGCGCACCGAGGGCAGGCTGCCCAGGTGGGCGGGATTTTTATGAATCGCCATGGAAGTTTCATTTTTCACGCGGTGCGTGAGGGCCTGTAATTGTGGGTTCCCATCGATTCAACGGAGACAAGCATGACCCAGACCCTGCGCGCGCAGGTGCTGATCGTGGGTGCCGGGCCCGTGGGCCTGACGCTCGCCATGGACCTCGCCCAGCGCGGCATCGACGTGCTGGTGGCCGAGACGCGCCACCGCGGCGAGCCGCCCAACGTCAAGTGCAATCACGTGTCGGCGCGCTCGATGGAGATCTTCCGCCGCCTGGGCGTGGCCGGCGCGCTGCGCGAGGCCGGCCTGCCCGCCGACTACCCGAACGACGTCGCCTACCGCACCAGCTTCACCGGCGACGAGCTCTCGCGCATTCCCATTCCCGCGCGCCAGAGCCGCTACACCGCCACCGGCGGCCCCGACACCTGGTGGCCCACGCCCGAGCCGCCACACCGCATCAACCAGATCTACCTGGAGCCCGTGCTGTTCGCGCACGCCGAACGCCAGAAGGGCCTGCGCATCCTCAACCGCACGCGCATCAACGAGGTGTCGCAAGACGAGAGCGGCGTTCACGCCCGTGGCGTGAACCTGGACAGCGGCGAGGCGCTGCACCTGGAGGCCGACTACCTCATCGGCTGCGACGGCGGCCGATCGATGGTGCGCAAGCAGATCGGCGCCAAGCTCTCCGGCACCGACGAGGTGGGCCGCGTGCAGTCCACCTACTTCCGCGCGCCGTCCCTGCTGGGCCTGGCGAAACACGGCCCGGCCTGGGCCACCTTCTCGCTCAACCCGCGCCGCTGCGGCAACGTCTACGCCATCGACGGGCGCGAGACCTGGCTGCTGCATAACTACCTCAAGGCCGACGAGGCCGACTTCGAATCCGTCGACCGCGACTGGGCGATCCGCGAGATCCTGGGCGTGGGGCCTGACTTCCAGTACGAGATCATCAGCAAGGAAGACTGGATCGGCCGCCGCCTCGTGGCCGACCGCTTCCGCGACCGCCGCATCTTCATCTGCGGCGACGCCTCGCACCTGTGGATCCCCATGGCTGGTTACGGCATGAACGCGGGCATCGCCGACGCGATGAACCTGTCGTGGGTGCTGGCCGCGCACCTCAATGGCTGGGCCACCGAGGCCGCGCTCACGGCCTATGAGCGCGAACGCCAGCCCATCACCGAGCAGGTCTCGCGCTTCGCCATGAACCACGCGCTGGCCTTGCAGGCCCAGCGCGAGGGGGTGCCGGCCGGCATCGAGGACGCGGGCGAGGCCGGCGCCGCCGCGCGCGCCAAGGCCGGTGTCGCGCTGTACGAACTCAACGTGCGCCAGTACTGCTGCGGCGGCCTGAACTTCGGCTACTTCTACGACGACTCGCCGCTGATCGCCTACGACGGCGAGGCCGCGCCCGGCTACACCATGGACGGCTTCACGCCCTCCACCGTGCCGGGCTGCCGCACGCCGCACGTCTGGCTCGACGACGGCCGCTCGCTCTACGACGCGCTGGGCCCCGACTACACCCTCCTGCGCCGCGACCCCACGGTCGACGTGCGGCCGCTGGAAGACGCGGCGCGCCAACGTGGCGTGCCCCTGCGCTTGCTGGACCTGAGCCCGCGCGAGGCCGGCGAGCTCTACACGCCCGCGCTGCTGCTCTCGCGCCCCGACCAGCACGTGGCCTGGCGCGGCGACGCACCGCCGGCCGATCCGCTCGCGCTGATCGACCGCCTCCGCGGCGCCGCAGTCGCGGCCTGACACGATTCATCACCACAGGAGACACACCATGAACCGCCGCCTTGCCCTGACTCAGCTTGCCGCGCTGTGCGCCGCCACCGCCTCGCCCGCTGCCTTCGCGCAGCCCGACAAACCCATCACCATCGTCGTGCCCTACGCGCCTGGCGGCACCACCGACCTGCTCGGCCGCCTGCTCGCGCAGCACATGTCGCCGCTGCTCGGCCGCACCATGATCGTGGAGAACAAGCCCGGCGCCGGCAGCGGCGTGGGCGCGGCCCACGTGGCGCGCGCGGCCGCCGACGGCAACACCCTCCTGGTGGCCACCAGCACCACGCTGGCCATCAACCCCTGGCTCTACAAGCAGCTCGCCTACGACCCGGCGAAGGACTTCGCGCCCATCGGCATGATCGGCGCGGTGCCGCTGCTCGTGTGGTGAACCCCTCGCTGCCGGTGAAGACCATCGCCGAACTGGTGGCGCTGTCGAAGTCGCGCCCCGGCGGCCTGGTCTACGGCTCGGCCGGCAACGGCAGCCCGCACCACCTGGGTGCCGAAATGTTCAAGGCCGCCACCGGCGCCAATCTCAAGCACGTGCCCTACCGTGGCAGCGGCCCCGCCATCACCGACCTGCTGGGTGGCCAGATCGACCTCATGTTCAGCGACATCCCGCCCGCGCTGGGCCACGTCAAGACGGGCAAGCTGCGCGCCATCGCCGTCACCTCCGCCAAGCGCCAGCCCGCCGTGGCCGAGGTGCCCACCATCGCCGAATCGGGCCAGGCCGGCACCAAGGACTTCGAGGCCGTGGCCTGGCAGAGCGTGGTGGCCCCGGCCGGCACGCCGCCCGAACTCATCAACCGGTACGCCGAGGCCCTGGCCAAGGTGATGAAGGAGCCCGCGCTGCGCGCGCGCCTGGAGGGCGATGGCTTCGAGCCAGTGAGCGCGCCCATGAGCCCGGCGCAGCTCGGCGCTTACCAGCGCAGCGAGACCGAGCGCTGGGGCAAGGTGGTGCGCGCTTCGGGCACCACCATCGACTGAGGTCCCGCGACGAACGGGCCCCTGGCTCGGGGAAAACCCCAGAACGTTCCGGGGTAGGCGGATCGGTCGATTTCATTTAACATGTTAAATAAATCGACGCCGCCATGGACAGCACCGACAAGACCTTCACCCACCGCAACCTTCCGCGCCTGTTGCTGCAGGCGCGGGAGTCGGTGATGCAGCACACGCGGCCCAGCCTGCGCGAGCACGGCCTGAGCGACCAGCAATGGCGCGTGCTGCGTGTGCTGGGCGAACACGCGCGCGACCCGGCCGGCATCGAGACCGGGCGCATCGCGCGCGAGGCCTTTCTGCTCGGGCCCAGCCTCACCGGCGTGCTCGCGCGCATGGAGCGCGACGGCCTGATCTCGCGCGAGCGCTGCAGCCAGGACGCACGTCGCACCGTGGTGCGCGCCACCCCCGCCGGGCTCAAGCTCGTGCGCAAGCTGTCCGCCACCATCCAGGCGCACTACGCCTGGCTGGAGGAGCGACTGAGCAAGGCGCGGCTCGCGCAGCTGTATGCCCTGCTCGACGAGGTGATCGCCCTCGAAGGTGATGTGGACGACAACGACATGAATGAGGAGGCTGCATGAGCGGTCCTGGATGGGTGCCGCCGGGCACCGTATACGGCACGCTGCTGAACTTCCGCGGCGAAGTCGCGCGCTGGCAGCCGCGCATGGACGACAAGCCCTATGGCGGCGCGCCCAAGGCGCCCGTGCTGTACGTGAAGACGGCCAACACCTTCGCGCCGCACGGCGCCAGCGTGGCCCTGCCCGCGGGTGAGACGGTTGAGGTCTCGGCCAGCCTGGGCCTGCTGATCGGCGAGCACGGCGCGCCCACGCACGCGCTGCTGGTCAACGACGTGAGCCTGGCGCACGACAGCTACTACCGCCCACCCATGAAGTTCCGCAACCGCGACGGCTTCCTGGGCCTGCCGCAGGAACCCACGCCGCTCAACGCGCTCGGTGGCATCGACGGCCTGGCCGCGCTCGAACTGGAGCTGCGCATCCACGGCGTGCACAAGCAGAGCACCACGCTCAAGGACCTGGTGCGCGACATCCCCACGCTGCTGAAGGACGTGGGCGAATTCATGACCTTGCGCGCCGGCGACGTGCTGCTGATCGGCAGCGAGGTGCTGGCCGACGGCACCCGCCCGCGCGTGGTGGCCGGTGATGCGGTGGAGATCAGTGCGCCGGGCTTCAAGCCCGTCATGCAGCGCTTCGTGACCGAGGAGGAACCGCGATGAAACGAGCCCGCATCGCCTGGGCCGGCGCGGTCCACGACGCCGTCGAGCGCGACGGCCAACTCGAGCTGCTCACGCCCGCCTTCAAAGGCCGCCGCGTCGGCTTCGACGAGGTCGTCTGGCTGCCCCCGCTGGCGCCCGTGCCGCGCCCGCGCACCGTGCTGGCCCTGGGACTGAACTACGCCGACCACGCCAAGGAACTGGCCTTCAAGCCACCCACCGAACCCCTGGCGTTCGCCAAGGGCGAGGCCTCGCTCATCGGCCACCGCGCCTTCACCGTGCGACCGGCCGACGTGAAGTTCATGCACTACGAGTGCGAGCTCGCCGTGGTCATCGGCCGCACCGCGAAACACGTGAAACGCGGCGACGCCCGGGACTTCATCGCCGGCTACACCGTGGCCAACGACTACGCGATCCGCGACTACCTGGAGAACTGGTACCGCCCCAACCTGCGCGTGAAGAACCGCGACACCTGCACGCCCATCGGCCCCTGGCTGGTGGACGCGCAAGACCTGCCCGACCCCGCGAACCTGGCCCTGCAGACCACGGTGAACGGCAAGGTCACCCAGAGCGGCAACACCCGCGACATGGTGTTCGACGTGCCCACGCTCATCGAGTACTTCACTTCCTTCATGACCCTGCAGGCCGGGGACCTGATCCTCACCGGCACGCCCGACGGCGTGGTCGACTGCCAGCCCGGCGACGTGATCGTCACGTCCATCGAGGGCATCGGCGAACTGCACAACACCATCACCGCACCCGCCACCACATGACCATCCAGCACCTCATCAACGGCAAGGCCGTCGGCAGCGCCGCCACCTTCGAGACCACCAACCCCGCCACGCAGGCCACGCTGGCCGAGGTCGCCGCTGGCGGCGAGGCCGAGGTCAACGCCGCCGTGCAGGCCGCCAAGGACGCCTTTCCCGCCTGGGCCGGCCGCCCCGCCACCGAGCGCGCGGCCATCATGCGCAAGCTGGGCGAACTCATCACGAAGCACGTGCCCGAGCTCTCGCGCACCGAGACCGACGACACCGGCCAGACGATTTCCCAGACGGGCAAGCAGCTGGTGCCGCGCGCGGCCGACAACTTCAGCTACTTCGCCGAGATGTGCACGCGCGTGGACGGCCACACCTACCCCACGCCCACGCACCTGAACTACACCCTGTTCCATCCGGTGGGCGTGTGCGCGCTCATCAGCCCCTGGAACGTGCCCTTCATGACGGCCACCTGGAAGACCGCGCCCTGCCTGGCTTTCGGCAACACGGCCGTGCTGAAGATGAGCGAGCTGAGCCCCTTGACGGCCGCGCGCCTGGGCGAGCTGGCGCTCGAGGCCGGCGTGCCGCCGGGCGTGCTCAACATCGTGCACGGCTACGGCCGTGAGGCGGGCGAGCCCCTGTGCAGCCACCCCGACGTGCGCGCCATCAGCTTCACCGGCTCCACCGCCACCGGCAACCGCATCGTGCAGAGCGCGGGCCTGAAGAAGTTCAGCATGGAACTGGGCGGCAAGAGCCCCTTCGTGATCTTCGAGGACGCCGACCTGGACCGCGCGCTCGACGCGGCCGTTTTCATGATCTTCAGCAACAACGGCGAGCGCTGCACCGCGGGCAGCCGCATCCTGGTGCAGCAGAGCATCTACGCCGACTTCGCGCAGAAGTTCGCCGAACGCGCGAAGAAGATCGTGGTGGGCGACCCGCAGGACGACAAGACCATCATCGGCCCGATGATCAGCCAGGCCCACCTGGCCAAGGTGAAGAGCTACATCGAACTCGGCCCGAAGGAGGGCGCCACGATGCTCTGCGGCGGCCTGGACCGCCCGAGCTACGCGCCCGAGCTGTCGGCGCGCGTGGCCAAGGGCAACTTTGTGTGGCCCACGGTCTTCGCCGACGTGGACAACCGCATGAAGATCGCGCAGGACGAGATCTTTGGCCCGGTGGCCTGCCTGATCCCGTTCAAGGACGAGGCGCACGCCATCGAGCTGGCCAACGACATCCAGTACGGTCTCTCCAGCTATGTGTGGACGGAGAACCTGGGCAAGGCGCATCGTGTGGCGGCTTCCATCGAAGCGGGCATGTGCTTCGTCAATTCTCAGAACGTTCGCGATTTGCGGCAACCCTTTGGGGGAACCAAGGCTTCGGGTACCGGGCGCGAGGGCGGCACCTGGAGCTACGAAGTCTTTCTCGAACCCAAGAACGTGGCGGTGTCTTTGGGGGCGCACCACATTCCTCATTGGGGGGTGTGATGGGTTTTCGGGGCGCTTCGCTCATCTGGGTCGGCAGGATCGAAGCGCCAGGGCGCTCTGTTCCGCGAATGTCCCCCGGATCGGGCTGCGCCCGACCCTCCTCCTTTATTTCGCTACACAGAGCGCCCTGTCACTTCGATCAACAGACGAGCGCGGCGCGCCAACGGATGGTTGACCTCGTTCGCAGCCCAGCAGTGACGATGGGTGCCCGCCGCAGCGAAATAAAGGAGGAGCCAAGGGCGCAGCCCTTGGCGGGGGACATTCGCGGAGGCGGGCACCCATTGGCGCTGCCCCCCACCAAGGCAGCCGAGCAATCGGTGGCAAACCAAGCCACCACACCTGGAACAGGAGACCAACCATGGGCAAGCTAGCACTGGTAGCCAAGATCACCCACGTCCCCTCCATCGTCCTCAGCGAGATCGATGAGGGCCCCCGCAAAGGCACCCGCCAGGACGCCATCGACGGCCTCAAGGAAATAGGCCAGCGTTGCAGAGACATGGGCGTCGACACCTTCATCGTCTTCGACACCCACTGGCTGGTCAACGCCAGCTACCACATCAACTGCGCCAAACACTGGCAAGGCAACTACACCAGCAACGAACTGCCGCACTTCATCGCCAACATGCCCTACGCCATCCCCGGCAACCCCGAACTGGGCAAGCTGCTGGCCAAGGTGGCGAACGAGTGGAAGGTGGACACCCTCGCGCACGACGGCACCACCCTCGCGCCCGAGTACGGCACCCTGGTGCCCATGCGCTACATGAACCCCGACCAGCACTTCAAGGCCGTGTCGGTCTCGGCCCTGTGCATGGCCCACTACCTCAACGACAGCGCCCGCCTGGGCTGGGCCCTGCGCCGCGCCATCGAGGACGAATACGACGGCACCGTCGCCATCCTTGCCAGCGGCTCGCTCAGCCACCGCTTCGCGCAGAACGGCCTGGCGCCCGAATACGCCTTCAAGCTCTGGAGCCCCTTCCTGGAAACCATGGACCACGAGGTGGTGCGCATGTGGCAAAGCGGTGAGTGGAAGGCCTTCTGCGAGATGCTGCCCGAGTACGCCGTCAAGGGCCACGGCGAAGGCTTCATGCACGACACGGCCATGATGCTCGGGGCGCTCGGCTGGAGCGAGTACGACGGCCACGGCGAAGTCATCACGCCGTACTTCGGCGCCTCGGGCACGGGCCAGATCAACATCGTCTTCCCGGTCACGCCGGTCACGGGCAAGGCCATCCCGCAGCCGCAGGCCTCCTCGGCCCAGGGCTTCCAGGCCGTCTCGCGGCTCTGAACGCCATGCCCCACCTCGTCATCCTCTACAGCGGCAACCTCGACCGGCCCGACGCCGAGGGCGGCACCGACATGCGTGCGCTGTGCCGATCGCTCGCCGACGCCATGCTCACCATCCACGACGAAGGCGGGCGCCAGGTGTTCCCCACCGGCGGCACGCGTGTGCTGGCCTTTCCCGCCGCGCACTGGGCCATCGCCGACGGCGGCGACGCGGGCGAAGCCGCTGGCATGGGCCGCGACTACGCCTTCGTCTACCTCAACCTGCGCATGGGCCGCGGGCGCAGTGCGGCGGTGCAGAAGCGTTCCGGCGGCGCGCTGGAGGCCGTGGCGCGCCAGCACTTCGCCGAGCAACTGGCGCGCCGGCCCATCGGCATCACCGTGCAGGTGGACGAAGGCCCCGAGGTCTTCGACGCCAAGATCAGCTCCCTCCATCCCCTGTTCACGCCCCTGCGATCGACCTGACCATGCTCGACGACGCCACCCTTCAACAGCTCGCCACCGAACTCGATGAATCCGCGCGCCAGCGCGTGCCGCTGCGTCACTTCTCTCAGCGCTTCCCGTCCATGACCATCGACGACGGCTACCGCGTGGGGCGCGCCTGGGTGGCGCTGCAGCGTGGCCGCGGTGACCCGGTCATCGGCCACAAGATCGGTCTCACCAGCCGCGCCATGCAGATCTCCAGCCAGATCGACGAGCCCGACTTCGGCACCCTGCTGGGCTCCATGAAGCTGGTGGCCAAGGCGGGCGAAGAACTCGAGATCCCGGTGAACCGCTTCCTCTCGCCACGCGTGGAGGTGGAACTGGCCTTCGTGCTCAAGCAGGCGCTCAGCGGCCCGGTCACGGTGGAACAGGTGCTGGCCGCCACCGACTACGTGACGCCCGCCATCGAAATCATCGACGCCCGCATCGAACAGTTCGACCGCGACAGCAAGAAGCCGCGCAAGGTCTTCGACACCATCAGCGACAACGCCGCCAACGCCGCCATCGTCATCGGCGAGGGCGACGCCCGCTACCGCGCCAACCCGCTCACCACCGACTTGCCCTGGTGCGGCGCCGCGCTCAAGCTCAACGGCGTGGTGGAGGAGACCGGTCTGGCCGCTGGCGTGCAGGGCCACCCGGCCATCGGCATCGCCTGGTTGTCGGAAAAGCTCGCCCCCTGGGGCGAAACCTTGCAGCCCGGGCAGATCGTGCTCGCGGGCTCGTTCACGCGCCCGGTGCCCGCCAAGGCCGACGACCGCTTCGAGGCCGACTACGGCCCGCTCGGCGTGCTGCGCTTCCGTTTCGTTTGACGCCGTTCGACATGCAGATCCCCACCAACGTCTTCAAGCAGGCCCTGGCCGAAGGCCGCGCGCAGATTGGCCTGTGGGCCGCACTGGCCAGCGCCTACAGCACCGAACTGATCGCCGGCATCGGCTACGACTGGCTGCTCATCGACGGCGAGCACGCGCCCAACGACGTGCGCAGCACGCTGGCGCAACTGCAGGCCGTGGCCAGCGCGCAGCAGGGCTTCGGCGATGCGCGCTCCCACCCCGTGGTGCGCGTGCCCGTGGGCACCGGTGACGTGGGCACCGCGCTCATCAAGCAGTACCTGGACATCGGCGCCCAGACCCTGCTGGTGCCCATGATCGACACGGCCGAACAGGCCGCCCAGGTGGTGGCCGCCACGCGCTACGCGCCCGTGGGCGTGCGTGGCATGGGCAGCGCGCTGGCGCGCGCCTCGCGCTGGCAGGCGCACGCGCGCTACGTGCATGAGGCCGACGAACAGGTCTGCGTGCTGGTGCAGGCCGAGACCGTCACCGCCATGAAACACCTCGACGCCATCGCCGCCACGCCGGGTGTCGACGGCGTGTTCATCGGCCCCGCCGACCTCAGCGCCAGCATGGGCCACCGCGGCAACGCCGGCCACCCCGAGGTGCAGGCCGCCATCGCCGACGGCATGCGCCGCATCCGCGCGGCGGGCAAGGCCCCGGGCATCCTGGCCACCACCGAGGCCGGCGCGCGCCAGTGGCTGGACGCCGGTGCGCTGTTCGTCGCCGTGGGCGCGGACAGCATGCTGCTGGCCGCCGGCGCCACGCAACTGCTCACCCGATTCAAGGGCCCGATCGAACAGGGCCCGAACACCTACTGATCCACGACCCACCCGAGACCCGAGGAGACACGCCATGAACGCCGCCCTGCAAACCAGCACCGTGCTGCCGCCCGGCATGCACGCCGACGAATGGGCCGCGCGCCTGGAGCTCGCCGCCTGCTACCGCGTCTTCGCCATGCTCGGCTGGACGGAGATGATCTACAACCACATCACCCTGCGCCTGCCCGACAGCGTGACCGGAGGCGAGAAACACTTCCTCATCAACCCCTTCGGCCTGCACTACAGCGAGGTCACGGCCAGCAACCTGGTGAAGATCGATCTGCAGGGCCAGGTGCTCGACGGCTCCACGCACCGCGTCAACCCCGCAGGCTTCACGGTGCACGCCGCCATCCACGACGGCTTGCAAGGCGCGCACTGCGTGATGCACACGCACACCACGGCCGGCGTCTCCGTGGCTTGCCTGAAAGACGGCCTGCAGCAGACCAACTTCTACACCGCGCAACTGCACGGCATGGTGGCGTACCACGACTTCGAGGGCATCACCATCCACGCCGACGAGGGCCCGCGCCTGCTCCAAAGCATCGGCGACAAGCCGGCCGTGATCCTGCGCAACCACGGCCTGCTGGCCTGGGGCGCCACGCTGCCGCAGACCTTCGCCATCCTGTGGACCCTGCAGCGTGCCTGCGAGATCCAGCTCGCCACCTTCAGCATGGGCGGACCGCAGGCCGTGATCCCCGTGCCCGAAGACATCGCCGCCAAGTGCACGCGCGACGCCTTGCAGTTCAGTCCGAACCACGGCGCCGGCCGCGACGTGTTCGACGCCTTGGTGCGCCAGGTCGACCGCATCGATTCGAGCTATCGGGCATGAGCGCGCCCACCGAGATCCGCAGCGTCGCCATCGTCGGCGCCGGCGCCATCGGCGGTTGGCTCGGCACGCGCCTGGCGCGCTCGGGCCGCGAGGTGAGCGCGCTTGCGCGTGGCGAGACGCTGGCCGCGCTGCGCGCGAACGGCCTGCGCCTGCACCAGGGCGGCGAGCTGCTGCAGGCGCCGGTGCGCGCGTCCGATCAGGCCCACGAACTCGGTCCGCACGACCTCGTGATCCTCGCCGTGAAGGCCCCCGCGCTGCCCGGCATCGCGCCCGCCATCGGGCCATTGATCGGCCGCCACACCGCCGTGCTCACGGCCATGAACGGCGTGCCCTGGTGGTTCTTCGAAGGCTTCGGCGGCGCGCTGCAAGGCACGGCCCTGCCCGTGGTGGACCCGGGGGGCGCCATGGCGCGCGCCGTGCCCGGCCGCCACGTGCTGGGCGGCGTGGTGCACGCCAGTTGCGCGCTCGACGCGCCCGGCGTGGTGCGCCACCACTTCGGCAACGGCCTCATCGTGGGTGAGCCGTCGGGCGAACAGAGCCCGCGCGCGCAGGCCGTCGTTGACGCGCTCACCGCGGCCGGCATCGAGGGCAAGCTGTCGCCGCAGATCCAGAAGGACGTCTGGTACAAGCTCTGGGGCAACATGACGGTCAACCCCGTGAGCGCCATCACCGGCGCCACCACCGACCGCATCCTCGGCGACCCGCAGGTGCGCAACTTCATCAGCGCGGTGATGCTGGAGGCCAAGGCCATCGGCGCCAAGCTGGGCATCCCCATCGACCAACAACCCGAAGACCGCCACGCCGTCACGCTCAAGCTCGGCGCCTTCAAGACCTCCATGCTGCAGGACGTGGAGGCCGGCCGCCCGGTGGAGCTGGACGCGCTGGTCGCCGTGGTGGCCGAGCTGGGCCGCCTCACGCAGGTGCCCACGCCCTTCACCGAGGCCTTGCTGGGTCTGGCCCGCTTGCGCGCCCGAACCCTCGGCCTGTACCCCGAGCAGGGTTAGTCCGCTGGCGCGCCGGGCGGGCCTGTTTCCAGAATGGGCGCATGCCCGCCATCTGGTCCCTCGATGCCCCCGCGCCCGGCCAGGCCCTTAGCCCCGCCGCCGTCTCGGCCCTGCTCGACTGCGCGAGCGCACCGCCCAGCGCGGCGCGCTTGCTCAGCGCCATCGACGCGGTGGTGCCCGTGGAGTACCTCTCGCTCGTCAACTTCCGGCGCGACACACCCGAACTCGTCGAAGGCAGCTCACGCCACGCGCACGGCCGCGACGTGGTCGCCGAGTGCTTCGCCATCTACCGCCGCAGCTACTGGCGCGCCGACTCGGTGATGCGCCTGGCCGACCGCGTGGCGCGGCGGCCCTCGCGCGAGGTGGCGGTGCTGCACTGCCGCGCCGACGAGTTGCCCGTGGCGGGCTGGCGCAACGACATCTACAAGCGCGAGCGCCTGACCGAGCGCTTCACGCTGCTGCACGCGCCCACGCCGGGCGCGGTGCAGGCCATCCACCTTTACCGCGACGAACGCCAGGGCCTGTTCCGCGCGGACGAGATCGATCGTCTGCTCGGCCTGGCGCCGCTGCTGCGGCAGGCGCACCAGGCGGCGCTGAACGCGGAGTGCGTGGCCGTGGACCGCGAGGCGCAGATCGCGCAATCGCGCCAGCGCCTCGCGCGGTTGGTGCCGACGCTCTCGCCGCGCGAGGCCGAGGTGGTGGCGCGAATCGCGCACGGGCTCAGCGCGGACGGCATCGCTGCGGAGCTTGACATCGCGCCGTCGACGGTGGTGACGTTAAGGAAGCGGGCGTACGCCAAGCTGGCGGAGGCGGGGTTGCCGGCAGATCGGCTGCGGCTGGCGCGCTGGCTGGCATAGTGTGTTGCCCTTCCTCAGTTCGACGGAGAGAGTTACTTGACGAATTCGATGGATCGCGGCCAGGTCGTGCGGATGGATCCCGAAGCGAAGTCAATGGATCCGGAGTTGCCGCCCTTCATCGCGGCACCGCCGGATGCCCCTGCCTACCATGGGTTTCCTTTGCTTCCGCAGTCTCGACTGGACGACTTCGTCTTTGGTCTGATTACCGAGGTCCAAGGGGATCAGCCTGCCAGTTGGGGGGATGCATTCGTGGTGGCACCGAACGGTTCTCGTGCGGGCATCGTGTGGCAGTCGGGAACTGGCGAAGCGCACGAGATTTGTTCACCGAGTGCTGGTCGGTGGGGTGTCTATGGCTTCTACTTCAAGCGGCCGATCCGCTGCGACGCCGATCTCGTCGCGGAGCTCCATGCGGTTCTGCCTGAAATCAAGGCGTTCTATTCCGAGGCCGCCAAGTGCTGCCCTGAATCGGTCGTCCCGTGCCCGCCTTACTAAGTCCCCTTCCATCCCCTTCGAAGGGGACAAGCCACCCCCACCCGCCACCTAGCATGCCCTCTCCATCCCCACGAGGAGGAGACACCCCATGTGGCTGCGCAACTGCTGGTACGTCATCGCCTGGGACCACGAGATCCCGGCGGCCGATTCGCCGACCCTGTTCACGCGCACCGTGCTCGGCGAGCCGGTGCTGGTCTACCGCACGCAGATCGGCGAACTGATCGCCCTGGAAGACCGCTGCTGCCACCGGCACGCGCCGCTGTCGGTGGGCCGGCGCGAGGGCGATTGCGTGCGCTGCGGCTACCACGGCCTGAAGTTCGACCACCGCGGCCAGTGCGTCGAAGCCCCGGGCATCGAGATCATTCCGGCCAAGGCCAAGGTGAAGCGCTACCCGCTGGTGGAAAGAAACAAGTGGGTCTTCGTGTGGATGGGCGACCCCGCGCTCGCCGACGACGCGCTGCTGCCCGACAACTTCAGCTGCGATTCACCGGACTGGCAGAACAAGCCCGGCTACCTGCACTACGACACGCCCTACCTGCTGATCTGTGACAACCTGCTGGACTTCTCGCACCTGAGCTACGTGCACGAGAAGTCGCTCGGCGGCTCCACGCGCATCGCGCAGGCACGCCCCGCCATCGAGCCCGTGCCCGGCCCTAACGCCGAGTGGCCGCAGATCGGCATCAAGGTCTCGCGCCACGTGAACGACGTGCCGCCGCCGCCCTTCTACCAGCGCTTCCGCCGCTTCGACACGAACCTGGACCGCTGGTTCGTCTACGAATTCCTGTTGCCCGGCACGCTGCTCATGCACTCGGGTGGGCGGCTCACCGGCAGCGCGCCCGACGCGCCCGGCCCGTCGGTGCGCCTGCATTCCTGCCAGACGCTCACGCCCGAGACCGCCACCACCACGCATTACTTCTTTCAACAGTCGCACCCCACGGGCGAGGGCGACGAGACGGTGACGCAGAGCATCTACGACAGCCTGATCGGCGCCTTCAACGAAGACCGCGACATGATCACCGCGCAGCACCGCAACATTCAGCGCAACCCCACGTTGCCCATGCTGCCGCTGGCCATGGACGCGGCGCTGATCCAGTTCCGCCGCCTGCTCGAGGCGCGCGTGCGCGCGGAGCAGCAGGCGCAGACCCTTTCCCCCACCCAGCCGGCCACGATGGCCTGACAAGCACCACGGAGACAAGTCCATGACCCGCCACACCCTCAAGCCCATCGCGCTGCTCGCGCTGTTGGCCGCCAGCGGCACCGCCAGTGCCCAGACCGTGCTCAACGTCTCCACCTGGCTGCCGCCCGCGCACGGCGCCACCATGGCGCAGAACCAGTGGTGTGAAGCGGTAGAGAAAGAAACCAAAGGCAGCGTCAAGTGCAACCTGCTGCCCAAGGCCGTGTCCGCGCCGCCCGGCACCTTCGACGCCGTGCGCGACGGTCTGGCCGACGTGTCCTACACGGTGGACGGCTACACGCCCGGGCGCTTCATCTTCACGCAGGTGGCCGAGTTCCCCTTCCTCGGTGACTCCTCCACCGCCACCAGCGTGGCCTACCAGCGCATCTACGACAAGTACTTCGCGCCGCTGGGCGAACACCGCGGCGTGAAGACGCTGGCCGTGTTCACGCACGGCCCCGGCATCATCTTCACGGTGAAGCAGCCGGTGGCCAGCGCGGCCGACGCGGCCAAGCTCAAGTTCCGCATCGGCGGCGGCAACATCAACGAGCTGTCCAAGCTCATGGGCTGGAACACCACCCTCAAGCCCGCCACCGACTCCTTCGAGCTGCTGTCCACCGGCGTGATGGACGGCACCTTCTTCCCCGACGAGTCCCTGCAGTCCATGCGCCTGGGCATGGTGAAGTACGCCACCACCTTTCCGGGCGGGCTCTACAACACCAGCTTCGTCTTCATGATGAACAAGGCCAGGTACGACAGCCTCAAGCCAGAGGAACGCGCGGCCATCGACAAGGTCTCGGGCGAGTACGCCGCGCGCCTGTTCGCCGCCGGCTGGGACCGCACCGACGCCGCCTCGCGCGACATCCAGAAGACCACTGGCGTGCAGCGACAGATGGCCAACGAGGCCTTCGTGAACGAGGTGAAAGCCAAGCAGGCGCAGCTGGAGGACAAGTGGGTGGCGGCCGCCGAAGGCCGTGGCCTCAAGAACGCGCGTGCGGTGCTGGCGGAGTTCCGCGCGGAGACGCAGAAGCTGAAGTGAGCCCCTGGCGCGCGGGCCGGGGTTCAGGCCTCGGCCACGCGCACCACCGTCTTGCCCAGGTGCCGCCCCGCCAGCAGGTCGATCAGCCCCTGCGGTGCTTGCAGCAGCCCGTCCACCACGTGCTCCTGCGCATGCACCTGACCGTCCTCGATCCAGCGGTGCATGCGCTCGCGAAAGCCCCGCAGGTGTTCGAGGCGCTCGCCGTAGTGGTCGAGCACGATGAAACCCTGCATGCGAACGCGCTTTTGCAGCACGGTGGCCAGCAGCGCGGGCCGCTGGTCCGGTGACGGCGCGTCGCCGGTGGCCCCGTTGTAGTGGGCGATGAAGCCGCACACCGGCACCCGCGCGCCGGGGTTGAGCAGGGGCAGCACGGCGTCGAGCACGGCGCCGCCCACGTTCTCGAAGTACACGTCGATGCCTTGGGCACAGGCCCGCGCGAGTTGCTGCGCGAAGTCGGCGGCGTGACGGTCGACGCAGGCGTCGAAGCCCAGGACGTCCACGGCGTGCCGGCATTTGTCGGCACCCCCCGCAATGCCCACGGCGCGCGCGCCGTGCAGGCGCGCCAACTGACCCACCATGGCCCCCACGGCACCCGTGGCCGCGGCCACCACCACGGTCTCGCCAGGGCGCGGCTGGGCGATGTCGAGCAGGCCCACGTGCGCGGTGAAACCCGGCATGCCCAGCGCGCCGAGCGAGAGCGAAGGCGCCAGGGGCCGCGCCGCGCTCTCATCGAGCGGCAGCAACTCGCTGCCGTCCGACAGCGCAAAGTCCTGCCAGCCCGCGCGAGCGAGGACCAGCTCGCCGGTCCGCCACTCAGGGTGGCGCGACGCCACCACGCGGCTGACCGTGCCGCCCACCATGGTCTCGCCCAGGGCCACGGGTGGCGCGTAACCCGGGCCCACCGGGTCCATCAGGTTGCGCATGTAGGGGTCGAGCGACAGCGCCAGGGTGCGCAGCAGCACCTGGCCCTGCGCGGGCTCGGGCACGGGCCCGGTCTCGATGCGAAAGTCCGACAGGCGCGGCGCGCCCTCGGGCCGGGCGGCGAGCGCGATGCGTCGGTTCTGTCCGGGGACCTGGACGGGAGAAGGGCTTGCGTTCATGGTGTCGTGTTCCGTCAGGCGCGCTGGACGCGCGGGCCATGGCGCAGGGTCAACAGCGTGCCCAGGGTGATGGTGGCAATGGCGAACAGGGGCCCGCCGAGCGCGCCCACGTGATCGACCAGCATGCCGCCGCCGATGGCGCCGCTGGCGATGGCGATCTGGAACGCGGCCACCAGCAGCCCGCCCGCGGCTTCGGTCTGGTCGGGCGCGGCGCGCACGATCCAGGTCTGGAACCCCACCGGGAAGGCGCCGAAGGCAAATCCCCAGAGCGTGACGGCGACGGCCGTCACCAGCGGCGAGCTGCCCGCCAGCAGCAGGCCCGCGGCCAGCAGCACGATCAGCGTGCCGCCGGCCACGATGGCGCGGCGTTCGCTGCGCTCGGCCAGGTAGCCGCCCACGAGGTTGCCGAAGAAGCCGCCGATGCCATAGCCCAGCAGCACCAGCGAGATCGCCTGCACCGACAGGTGGGTGACGTTCTCCATGAGCGGGCGGATGTAGGTGAAGCCGGCGAAGTGGCCCGAGATCACCAGCACCACCGCCAGCAGGGCCACGCGCACGTCGCCGCGGGTCAGCAGGCGGCCCAGCCGGCGCAGGTCGGCGTGGTCGCGCGGCGGCAGCGCCGGCAGGGTGAGCGCCTGAGCCGCCAGCGTGAGCAGGCTCACCGCGCCCGCCACGACAAAGGCGCTGCGCCAGCCCCACAGCTCTCCCATCCAGGCGCCGACGGGCGCGGCGCACACGGTGGCCACCGACACGCCGGTGAGGATCAGGGACATCGCCCGCGCGAAACGCTCGGGCGGCACCAGCCGCAGCGCCAGCGCGCCGGCCAGGGACCAGAAGCCCCCCAGCGCCACGCCCAGCAGCACGCGCGCCAGCAGCAAGGCGGGCAGGGAACTGGCCAGTGCAGCCATCAGGTTGGAGACCACCAGCAAGGCGCTCAGGGCCAGCATGACCCAGCGGCGGTCGATGCGCCGCGTGAGCACGGGCAGGGCGGGCGCGGCGATGGCGCCGACCACGGCCGTGGCGGTGACGGTCTGGCCGGCCGCGCCGTTGCTGATGCCCAGGTCCGCGGCCATGGGCGTGAGCAGGCTCGCGGGCAGGAACTCGGCCGTCACCAGGCCGAAGACGCCCAGCGACAGGGAGCCGATCGCGGCCCAGTGGGCCTTGTCGGTGGTCGGTGCAGGGGCGCCAGAGGATTCGGGCGTGAGGGGGTGGCCGGCCGGTTCGGCGTCGAGGCAGGCGCTGCAGGAAGAAGTCATGGGTGGGCAAGGGTTGAAAAGGGCGCCGGATGGGCAAGGTCGACAGCCTAGGGCTAGCATCTCGGCGTTTCAATGTCGAATCGGCCGAAATGCATGACCATTCCTCCGCGCTTGCGCCCCAACTCCGTGAACCGGCGCCCAGCAAGCCCTCGGATCTGCTGAGTCAGATCCTGCTCGGGCTGCGGCTCGATGGCGTGGAATACGGCCGCTGCGTGATGCGCCCGCCCTGGGCCGTGGCCTTTCCCGCGCGGCCCGAGGCGCGCTTTCATTTCGTGGCCCGTGGCACCGCCTGGCTGCGCACGCCGGGCAGCGATTGGCTGGCGCTGCAGGCCGGTGACGCCGTGCTGCTGCCGCGCGGCGCCTTTCACGTGCTGGCGAGTTCGCCGCAGGTGCCGACGGTGGACATCGATTCGCTGGCGCGCACCCCCGTGGCCGACAACATTTACCTCGTGGGCGAGGCGCCACCCGCGGGTGGCGAGCCGCTGGGCCCGAGCAGCGACGTGATGTTCTGCGGCGCCATGCGCTTCAACCTCGACCCGCTGCACCCGCTGCTGGCCATGATGCCGGACGTGATGCGCGCCAACGAGCTGGCGTCGCGCGACCCGTCGGTGCCCGCGCTGCTCGAGGCCATGGAGCGCGAGGTGGCGCTGGAGCGCATCGGCGCCTGCGGCATGCTCGCGCGCCTGGCCGACGTGCTGGCCGCGAGCATCATCCGCGCCTGGGTGGAGTGCGCCTGCAATGACGCCAGCGGCTGGATCGCGGCCATGCAATGCCCGCGCATCGGCAAGGTGATCGCGGCCATTCACGCCGCGCCCGAGCGCGACTGGTCGGTGCCGGCACTGGCGGACCTGATGGGCGCGTCGCGCTCGAGCTTCGCCGAGGCCTTCACCCGCACCGTGGGCGAAAGCCCCGCGAAGTACGTGGCCCGTGTGCGCATGTTCCAGGCGCGGCGCTGGATCGAGCGCGAGGGCATGCGCGTGGCGGTGGCGGCCACGCGCTTGGGCTACGACTCCGAGGCCTCGTTCAGCCGCGCCTTCAAGCGCATCGTGGGCCTGCCGCCCGCGGCCCTGCGCCACAAGCGCCTGGCTGCGGCGGCCACGCCCTAGCGCGTGCGGGCGATCCCGGCTCTCAGGCCGCCAGTGCGGGAAAGAGCTTCACCAGCCCGCTGGCCATCACCTCCACCGACAGCGCCGCCAGGATCAGCCCCATCAGGCGCGTCATCACGTTGATGCCGGTCTGCCCCAGGCCACGCGCGATGGGCTCGGCCAGCGCGAAGCACACCGCCGTGGCCAGCGCGATGACCACGCCGTAGCCCACCAGCGCGGCGTGCTGGAGGAAGGTCTTGGCCTGGTCGGCGTAGATCACCACCGTGGACATGGTGGCCGGACCGGTGAGCAGCGGGATGGTGAGCGGCACCACCGCGATGCTGGTGCGCGGCGAATCCTCGCTCAAATCCTGGTCGGCCGCTTTGGCCTCGGCCGGGCGCGCGTTCAGCATGGCCAGCGCCGAGGTCAGCAGCAGCATGCCGCCGCCCACCTGGAAGCTCGCTAGCGAGATCGAGAAGAACTCCAGGATCTGCAGCCCCACCAGCGCGCAGGTGGCGATCACCGCGAAGGCGCTGAAGGCCGAGATCATCACCGTGCGCTGGCGCTGTTTGCGGCTGAAGCCCTGCGTGTAGTGGATGAAGAAGGGGACGATGGCCAGCGGGTTGACGATGGCCAGCAGGGTGATGAGGGGTTTGAAGTCCATGGTGGCGGCGGGTGGCGCGCCGCATTGTGGCTGGCTTCAGGGCGTTTGGGCAGGGTTCCTCAAGCGGAACATGCCGTAGCCCTCCATGCGCAACACCGGGTCCCCATGCTGGTTCACCATCTCCCAGATGGTGCGCACCAGGCCGACGTCGGGGCGTTTGCCCATCACGCGCTTCTCGGTGATGGTGTGCCTGAGCGTGAGCGTGTCGCCGGGGAACACGGGCTTGAGCCACTTCAGGCTCTCCAGCCCCGGTGAGCCGAGGCTGGAGGTCTCGTGCAGGAAGTTGGTGACCATGAGCCGCATGGCCATGGCGCAGGTGTGCCAGCCGCTGGCGCACAGGGCGCCGAAGACCGAGTCCTTCGCGGCCTCGGGGTCGAGGTGGAAGGGCTGCGGGTCCCACTGGCTGGCGAAGGCGACGATCTCCTCGGCGGTGGGCGAGAGGCTGCCGAGGTCGCGCGTCTCGCCGACCGACAGGTCTTCCCAGTACAGGCGGGGTTCCTTTTTCGGCACGGACATCAGCGCGCTCCCGAAACGTCGATCAGGCTCATGGTGGTGTAGCTCGCGGCGTCGGACAACAGCCAGACGATCAGGCCCGCCACCTCGTCGGCCTGTCCGCCGCGTTGCATGGGGACCTGCGGCGCGAGCTCGCGCAGCCGATCAGGCCGCCCGCCGCTGGCGTGGATGTCGGTGTCGATCAGGCCCGGCCGAACGGCGTTGACGCGGATGTTCTCCGCCGCGAGTTCCTTGGCCAGGCCCACGGTGAAGCTGTCGATGGCGCCCTTGGCGGCCGCGTAGTCCACGTACTCGGCGGGCGAGCCCAGGCGCGCCGCCGCGCTGGAGAGGTTGACGATGGCGCCCCCCGAGCCGCCGTGTCGGGGGCTCATGCGGCGCACGGCCTCGCGCGCGCACAGCAGGCTGCCGATCACGTTGATGTCGAACATGCGCCGCCAGCGCGCCATGTCCATCTCGTCGAGGCGCGCCCGGCGGTCCACCACGCCGGCGTTGTTCACCAGGCCCGTGAGGCGGCCCAGCTTGGCGTCGATCTGCTCGAACATGCGCAGCACCTGCGCCTCGTCCTCCACTTGCGCCTGCACCGCCATGGCGCGCCCGCCGTCGGCGCGGATGGCGCGCACCACCTCGTCGGCCGCCAGCGAGTTCGCGGCGTAGTTCACCGCCACCGCCCAGCCCGCCTTCGCGGCCAGGCGGCAGGTGGCCGCGCCGATGCCGCGCGAGCCGCCCGTGACCAGCAAAACCTTGTCGCTCATTCCCTACCTCCTGCAACAGTCATCCGCATGGCGTACAAGAGCGCCTGCGCCTTTGAACGGCGCCCATTACAACAGCCAAACGGAGACTCCATGCGTCGCACGGTCGACTACTTCTTCGCCACGATGAGCCCCTGGGCCTACCTCGGTCACGAGCGCTTCGTGCGCATCGCCCACGCCGTCCACGCCGAGGTGCGCGTTCGCCCCATGGACCTGGGCAAGATTTTTCCCCTTTCGGGCGGTTTGCCGCTCGGCAAGCGCGCGCCCCAGCGCCAGGCTTACCGCCTGGTGGAACTGCGCCGCTGGAGCGAGTGGCTGGGCCTGCCGCTGAACCTGCACCCGAAGCACTTTCCCGTGGCGGGCGACCCCTCGGCGCGGCTCATCAGCGTGGTGGCCGAGCGCGACGGCACCGAGGCCGCGTTGCGCCTGACGGGCGCGGTGCTTTCGGCCGTCTGGGCGCGCGAGCTCGACATCGCCGACGCCGACACCCTGGCCGTGCTGCTGAAGGAGGGTGGCCTCGACGCCGCGCGGCTCGCACAATCGCAAGCCGACGAGGCCCAGGCGCTGGCCGACGCCCACACCCAGGCCGCGATCGACGCGGGCGTGTTCGGCGCGCCGGCCTACGTCATCGACGGCGAACTCTTCTGGGGCCAGGACCGGCTCGACTTCGTCGAGCGCCGGCTGCAGGCCTGACACCACCCACCAAGGAGAACACGCATGAGCGACACCATCACCCTCAAGGCCGCCGACGGCCACAGCTTCCCCGCCTACGTGGCGCAACCCGCCGGCAAGCCCAAGGGCGGCATCGTCGTCCTGCAGGAAATCTTCGGCGTCAACTCGCACATCCGGTCGGTGGCCGACGGCTACGCGGCGGCGGGCTACCTCGCCGTGGCGCCCAGCACCTTCTCGCGCATCGGCAAGGGCGGGCTGGAGATCGGCTACACCGAGGCCGACATGAAGGAGGGCATGGGCCTGAAGTCCGCCGTGGAAGCCTTGCCTGCACCCGGCGTGATGCCCGACATCCAGGCCGCCATCGAGCACGCCGCACAGGCGGGCAAGGTGGGCATCGTGGGCTTTTGCTGGGGTGGCCTGCTCACCTGGCGCGCGGCCTGCACGCTCAAGGGCCTGAGCGCGGCGGTGCCGTATTACGGCGGTGGCATGACCACGCCCGAGGAAGCGGCGCGCCAGCCCCGGGTACCCGTGATGGCGCACTTCGGCGACCAGGACCACTGGATCCCGCTGGACACGGTGGAAGCCTTCAAGAAGGCCCAGCCCGGCGTGACCGTGCACGTCTACAACGCCAACCACGGTTTCAACTGCGACCAGCGCGGCTCGTACAACGAAGCGGCCGCCAAGTTGGCGCGTGAGCGCACGCTCGCATTCTTCGCCCAGCACATAGGCTGAACATGGAACACCCCCGCCGCGCTTCGCGCGTCCCCCCTCGAGGGGGCGATGCCTGCGGCCCGGCGAAGCCGGTTCCGCGGCATCTCTGGGTGGGGCTCCTGCTCTCGATCGGGATGGGAAGTGCCGCCGCGCAGTACCGCGGCCCGCTGTTCGACGCGCACCTGCACTACAACGACGAGGCCTGCGGCCACGCCAGCACGCCCGCGCCCGAGTGCCCGCATCCGCTGACCGACGTGCTGGACCGCATGCAGCGCAATGGTGTGCGCGCCATCGTGGCCAATTCGCGGCCCAACGACGGCACGCGCGCCCTGGCGCAGGCGCGCGAGCAGACGCGTGCGGCTGGCGTCACCGTGGTGCCCTTCGTGCGGCTCTACCGCAACCGCGCCGATTACAGCAACTGGTTCCGCGACCCGAGCATCGTGGAGATGGTGAACACCGAACTCGCGCGCGGCACACCCGCCGGGCCCTACCGCGGCCTGGGCGAATTCCACCTGTACGACAGCGCCAACGCCGACGGGCCCGTGGCGAAGCAGCTCATGGCCCTGGCGGACGAGAAGGGCCTCGCCGTCCTCGCGCACGTGGACGACGTGGCGGTGGAAAAGCTCATGGGGCACACGCCGTCCAAAGGCCGCAACACGCGCCTGATCTGGGCGCACACCGGCATCGGCGGCTCACCGGTTGCGCGCGTCGATGAACTCTTCGCCCGCTTCCCGCAACTGCGCGGCGAACTGTCCTACCGCCCCGGCCTCACCTGCGGCGAGGGCGAGCTGTGCCCCGAGTGGCGCGCGCTGCTGCTCAAGTACCCCGACCGTTTCCTCATCGGCTCGGACACCTGGGTCAACCAGCGCTGGCTGTACTACGACGGCCTGATGCAGGGCTACCGCGCCTGGCTGGGCACGCTGCCGCCGGCGGTGGCAAAAAAGATCGCCTGGGACAATGGCGCCGCGCTTTTTGGTGTGTCCGAGCCCCCCTCTCGATGATCCGACTGCACTTCTACCCCAGCACCGCGGCCATGGTGCCGCACATCCTGCTCGAAGAACTCGGCGTGCCTTACGAGCGCGCGCGCATCGATCGCGAGCACGGCGCGCTCGACTCGCCGGCCTACCGCGCGCTCAACCCCAACGGCCTGATCCCCGTGCTGGAAGACGGCGATCTCGTGCTCTACGAAACCGCCGCCATCTGCCTGCACCTGAGCGACACGCACCCCGAAGCGAAGCTCATGCCCGCCCTGGGCACGCCTGAACGGGCGCAGGCTTACAAGTGGCTCATGTGGCTCACCAACACCCTGCAGGCCACGCTCATCGTCTACTTCTATCCGCACCGCTGGGTGAACGAGGCGGGCAGCGAGAGCGAAGCCGAGATCAAGGCCGTGGCCAAGCGCCGCGTGGGCGCGCAGCTGGATCAACTCGATGCCGAACTCGCGCGCCACGGCGGCCCGTGGTTCCTGGGCGAAGCGTATTCGCTGCTCGACGCCTACGTCTTCACGCTGTGCCGCTGGACGCGGCACTTCTCGCCCGACTCCCCGGTGCGCCCCGCGCGCGAGCGCCCGCACCTGGGGCCCTACCTGCAGCGCGTGCTCGATCGTCCGGCGCTGCGGCGCGTGATGACCAACGAAGGCCTCGCCGAGCCCTGGGTCTGAGCTCAGCGGCCTGACGACGAGCGCAGGTAGCGCTTGCGCCAGAAGTAGGCGCTGAGGCCCACGGCCACGAACACCATCGAGCCCATCGCCCACCAGAAGCCCGCGCGCTCGTGGATGAACGGGATGAACTCGAAGTTCATGCCGAAGATGCCGGCGATGAGGTTCAGCGGCAGGAACACGGCGGTCAGCGCCGTCAGCGTGCGCATGATGTCGTTGGTGCGGTTGCTCTGCGCCGAGAAGTGCATCTGCACGGCCGTCTCCGCGTTCTGCTCGAGCCGGCGCACGTGGTGCACCACGCGCTCGATGTGCTCCAGCACATCGCGGCTGCGCACCTTCAGCAGCTCCAGCCCGCGGTGGCCGCCGATGGCCTCGTTCGCGTCCCAGTCCTCCAGCGCCTCCAGCCAGTCCTGCAGGGCGCTGCGCTGGTCCTCGCAGATCTCGTCGAGGTGGTGCAGCGAGATGCGCGCGTCCAGCAGCGAGTTCCAGTTGGTGAAGCGCGTCTTGGGGTGCAGCAGTTCGGACTGCCAGTGATCGAGCTGGCGCGTGAGCTCGCGCCGCAGGTCCAGGTAGCCGTCCACCATCTGGTTGACGATGCGCAGCATCAGGTCGGCCGGGTTGCCGGGCAGGCCGCCGCCCACGGCGCGCGGCGCCACGCCGGCGCTGGCCAGCAGCCGCGCGGAGTACTGGTCGAGCACGCCGCAGCCGGCCGGGTGCACCGTCAGCAGCACGCGGTCGAACACCGCGAAGCCCACGGGGCTGGTGTCGATGCGCCGCAGCACGGGCGGCCCACTGCGCTTGACGTGTTCGGTGAGCACCGCGCCGGGTTGCGAGATGTCGGTCTCGGCCTGGCCCGCGGCCAGGCGGCGAAAGACCAGGATGTCGTACTTGGACGTGTAGTCGTAGTGCGAGGGCAACTGGTTGTTGAGCAGGTCGCTCACGTGCAGGTCCACCAGCGTGGTGCCGCACATCACCTGCAGCGCGGCCTGCACGTGGCCGTGTTCGAGCTCGAATTCGCGCCGGCCGCAGGCCACCCAGAGAAAGCCCTTTGCGGGCAGCAGCATCGGCAGCGCGGTGGATTCGTTCACCGATCCGGGCTGTACGTGAAAGACCCGCATCGTGTGGCCCTGTGTTGGCGGCCGGTCAGCCGCGCAGCAGGCGCGCGGCATCGCGCGCGAAGTAGGTCAGCACCCCGTCGGCGCCCGCGCGCTTGAAGGCCAGCAGGCTTTCCATCATCACGGCGTCGTGGTCCAGCCAGCCGTTCTGCGCGGCGGCCTTGAGCATGGCGTACTCGCCGCTCACCTGGTAGGCGAAGGTGGGCACGCCGAACTCGTCCTTCACCCGCCGCACGATGTCCAGGTAGGGCATGCCGGGCTTGACCATGACCATGTCCGCGCCTTCGGCGATGTCCAGCGCCACCTCGCGCAGGGCCTCGTCGGTGTTGCCCGGGTCCATCTGGTAGACCTTCTTGTCGGCCTTGCCCAGGTTGGCGGCCGAGCCCACGGCGTCGCGGAAGGGGCCGTAGAAGGCGCTGGCGTACTTGGCGCTGTACGCCATGATGCGCGTGTGCACGCGGCCGTCGGCCTCCAGTGCCTGGCGGATGGCGCCGATGCGCCCGTCCATCATGTCGCTGGGCGCCACGATGTCCACGCCCGCCGCCGCCTGTGTGAGCGCTTGGCGCACCAGAATGGCCACGGTCTCGTCGTTGATGATGTAGTTGGCCTCGTCCAGCACGCCGTCCTGGCCGTGGCTGGTGTAGGGGTCCAGCGCCACGTCGGTCATCACGCCCAGTTCGGGGAAACGCTGCTTGAGGGCGCGCACCACGCGCGGCACCAGGCCGTCGGGGTTGGTGGCCTCCTGGCCATCGGGCGTCTTCAGCGCCGGGTCGATCACCGGGAACAGCGCCATCGCCGGGATGCCCAGCTTCACGCAGTCCTCGGCCACGGGCAACAGAAGGTCCAGGCTCAGGCGCTCCACGCCGGGCATGGACGCCACGGCCTCGCGCCGGTTCGCGCCGTCGAGCACGAACACCGGGTAGATCAGGTCAGCGGGGTGCAGGCGGTGCTCGCGCACCAGCTCGCGGGTGAAGGCGTCGCGGCGCAGGCGGCGTGGCCGGGCGGCGGGGAAGGGGGCGGGGCTGTGCATGGCGGCTATTGTGGCAAAGGCGAGCGGGTGCCCGTAGGGGGTGGCGGCGCCGTGGCGCATTGCACGGAAATGAGAAGTTCCGGCTACTCGGACCTGTATCTGCGGAGGCGATTGGTGCACATTTCGTTACATCGCCCGCCAGGACGGACCACCCCCCTGGCGACAGGCGGACAAAGCACCAGATGACGCAAGCCCCGTGTTGAAACCCATGGCCACACCGAAGAAAGACCAGCCTGGCGCCGCCGGCGCGGCGGGCCAGCCGCGCGGCGACGAGCACTGGTCGCTGGCCGAGCAGTGCCCGCAGTTGCTGACCGCGGCGGCCGGGCAGATCAGCGACGCCTTGCAGGCCCTGCAGAGCGGCCTGGACCAACTGAACGCCCACGGCGCGGTGCCCGCCCGCGAGCAATGGGCCCTGACGGTGCCCATGGGCCGCATCAAGCGGCTGACGACGGTGATGCAGCAGATCCAGCGCTTTCACGACGGGCGCATCCGCCAGTCGCACGAGAAGCTCGATCTCTCGCAACTGGTGGAGGCCTGCCTGCAGGAGCGCCGCAAGGAGTTCGCGCTCATGGGCGCCGACGTGCGGCGCAAGCTCAAGCCGGTGGAGGTGCTGCTCGACCCCACCGTCACGCACGCCCTGTTCAACGCGCTCCTCGATTGGGCGCTGCCCCTGGGACGCCACGTCAGTGTGCGGGTGGACATCAACGACTGGCCGCCACACGCGCGCCTGCAGGTGCGCGTGCACGGCGACGAGGCGCCGTCGTCGCGCGCGCCGGACCTGGACAACCTGGATTGGGCGCTGGTGCGCCAGATCGCCCACACCACCGGCGGCATCGAGGTGCAGCGCCAGGTGTCGGCCGATGGCATCGTCGCCAGCGTTATGTTCCACCGCACGGTGCAGGCCATCGACGGCATCTCGGCCGTGGATCTGTCCGACGGGCAGTCCTCGATGTTCAAGTCGCTGCAGGGGGTCTACGCGCTCATCGTGTCGCCTTCGCTGCAGATCCGCTCGGACGTGCGCGACGCGCTGCGCGAGATCGGCGTGAGCGCCGACAGCGTGGTGGACCTGATCCAGGCGCGCGAGGCCTCGGCGCACCGCATGCCCAGCCTGGTGGTCATCGACGCCGTGCTCAAGGGGCCGGAGTTCGACCAGTTCCGTCGCGCCCTGGTGCGCGACGCGATGGACATGCCCTTCGTCGAGATCTCGCCCGATGACAGCGCGTTCGACATGTCGGGCTTCGGTGACATGGCCATGGCCCGCGTGGGCCGCGGCAACATCCGCGAGTCGCTTGGCACGGCGGTGATGTTCGAACTCGCGAAAACGATCTGATCTTCCAACCGGTTGATGTGCGGCCACCAAGGGCCGCCATAGAGAAGGGCGCCCGCAAGGCGCCCTTCTCGCCTTCTGGCGGGGCCCGTCAGGCCGAGGCCTTCACCTTCAGGCGCCAGGCGTGCAGCAGCGGCTCGGTGTAGCCGCTGGGCTGCTCCTTGCCCTTGAACACCAGGTCCAGCGCGGCCTGGTAGGCCTTGCTGGTCTTGGCGTTGCCGGCCAGGGGCTGGTAAAGCTTGTCGCCCGCGTTCTGCTTGTCCACCTTGGCGGCCATGCGCTCGAAGGTGTCGCGCACCTGCTTTTCACTGACCACGCCATGGTGCAGCCAGTTGGCGATGTGCTGGCTGGAGATGCGCAGCGTGGCGCGGTCTTCCATCAGGCCCACGTCGTTGATGTCGGGCACCTTGGAGCAGCCCACGCCCTGGTCCACCCAGCGCACCACATAGCCCAGGATGCCCTGCGCGTTGTTGTCCAGCTCCTGCTGCTTCTCGGCCGCGCTCCAGTTCGGGTTGGCGCTCACGGGCACGGTGAGCAGGCCGGTGAGCAGGGTGTCGCGTTCCCTGTCGGCGTCGATCTTCTCCATGCCCTTCTGCACGTCGCTCACGAGCACCTGGTGGTAGTGCATGGCGTGCAGCGTGGCGCCGGTGGGGCTGGGCACCCAGGCGGTGTTGGCGCCGGCCTTGGGGTGGGCGATCTTCTGCTCCAGCATGGCCTTCATCAGGTCGGGCATGGCCCACATGCCCTTGCCGATCTGCGCCTTGCCGCGCAGGCCGCACGAGAGGCCCACCAGCACGTTGTTGCGCTCGTACGCCTGGATCCAGGCGCTGGCCTTCATGTCGCCCTTGCGCACCATGGGGCCGGCCAGCATGGCGGTGTGCATCTCGTCGCCGGTGCGGTCGAGGAAGCCGGTGTTGATGAAGGCCACGCGGCTGGGCGCGGCGGCGATGCAGGCTTTCAGGTTCACGGAGGTGCGGCGCTCCTCGTCCATGATGCCCAGCTTGACCGTGCTCTCGGGCAGGCCCAGCAGTTGCTCGACGCGGCCGAACAGCTCGTCGGCGAAGGCCACTTCGCGCGGGCCGTGCATCTTGGGCTTGACGATGTAGACCGAGCCCTTGCGCGAGTTGCGCAGCGGGTGTTTCTTGTCCTTGCGGATGTCGTGCACCGCGATGGCGGTGGTGATGACCGCGTCCATGATGCCCTCGGGAATCTCCTTGCCCTCGGGGCCCCAGAGGATCGCGGGGTTGGTCATCAGGTGGCCCACGTTGCGCACGAAGAGCAGCGAGCGGCCATGCAGGCGGACCGTTTTCTTGCCCTTGGGCGCCGTGTACTCGCGGTCGGCGTTGAGGCCGCGCGTGAGCGTCTGGCCGCCCTTCTCGAAGGTCTCGGTCAACGTGCCCTTGAGGATGCCCAGCCAGTTGCTGTACGCCAGCAGCTTGTCCTCGGCGTCCACCGCGGCCACGGAGTCTTCCAGGTCGAGAATGGTGGACAACGCGGCCTCGACCACCAGGTCGCTCACGCCCGCCGGGTCGGTCTTGCCGATGGCGCTGTCGGGGCGGACCTGGATTTCCAGGTGCAGGCCGTTGTGCGCCAGCAGGATGGCGGAGGGCTTCTTCGCATCGCCCTGGTAGCCGATGAACTGCTTGCCATCGGCCAGCGGGCTGGTGCCGCCGCCGGCCAGCGACACGACCAGCTCACCGTCTTTCACGCGGTAGCCGGTGGAGCCGACGTGGGAGCCCTTCTTCAGCGGGCAGGTGCGGTCCAGCACGTGGCGGGCCCATTCGATGACCTTGGCGCCACGCTTGGGGTTGTAGCGCGCGCCCTTCTCGCAGCCGCCGTCCTCGGCGATCACGTCGGTGCCGTAGAGCGCGTCGTAGAGCCTGCCCCAGCGCGCGTTGGCGGCGTTGAGGGCGTAGCGCGCGTTCAGGATGGGCACCACCAACTGCGGGCCGGCCTGCACCGCGAGCTCGTCGTCCACGTTCTTCGTCGTCGCTTTCACCTTGCCCGGGTCGGGCACGAGGTAGCCGATGGTCTCGAGGAACTTGCGGTAGGCCGCCATGTCGCGCACCGGGCCGGGGTTGGCGCTGTGCCAGGTGTCCAGCTCGGTCTGCAGGCGGTCGCGCTCGGCCAGCAGGGCCGCGTTCTTGGGTGCCAGGCCGCGAACCAGGGTGTCGAAGCCCTGCCAGAAGGCGGCCGGCTCGGTGCCTGTGCCGGGCAGCACCTCGTCGTTGATGAACTGGTACAGGGCCGTGTCGACCTGCAGGCTGTGGATCGTGGTGCGTTGGCTCATGCGAGGGCTCCGGAAGAAAAAACGGAAGACGGGAATCAGAAGAAATCGAGCACGGCGCGCAGGTTGGTGCCGGTCGCCGTGGGTTGGGTGTCGAGTTGCTCGAAGGGCAGATTCGCGCGGTTGATCCACAGGGTCTGGTAGCCGAACCAGGTGGCTCCCAGCACGTCCCAGGCGTTGCTGCTCACGAAGACGATCTGCGCGCGCGTCAGGCCGGTGGCCTGTTCGCCCAGGGCGTACAGCCTGGGGGACGTCTTGAAGGCGCGCACCGACTCGGCGCTGATCACGTGGTCGAACAGGCCCTCGAGCCCGGCGCTGCGCAGGGCGATGCCCAGCATCTCCGGGTCGCCATTGGACAGGATGCCGGTGGTGACGCTCTGCGCGCGCAGCGCCTGCAGCACCTCACGGTTCTCCGGGAAGGACGAGAGGTGGCGGTACTGGTTCATCAGGCTGGCCGCCGCCTCGGCGTAGTCGTCCCAGCGTTCGGCCGCCTGCGGCACCAGCGCCTGGATGGCGTAGCGCAAGGCGCGCTCGGTGAGGTCCCAGAAGCTGCGGTAGTGCGCCGGCTCGCCGCTCATGGTGATGAGGCGCGAGTAGTCGATCTGGCGTTCGCGCCACAGCACGGCCAGGCGCGCCCCGCGGCCCGGGAACAGCTGTTCCGCGCGCAGGCCCACGCTGTACACGTCGAACAGCGTGCCGTAGGCGTCGAAGAGCACGGCGCGGGGTTTGGCCATGGGAAGGCACTGTATTGCAAACATCGGCGCGCATTGATCGGCTCATGCGCGATGGATCCATGACTTTTTTGCGTGTAATCTGCGGCTGATCATTCGAGGAGACCGCATTGAGCCCTGCCCCCGACCGCCCGAGCCTGCCGCTGAGCGGCATCCGCGTCGCCGAGTTCTCGCACATGGTGATGGGCCCCATGTGCGGCATGGTGCTGGCCGACCTGGGCGCCGAGGTGATCAAGGTGGAACCGCCGGCGGGCGACAACACGCGCCGCCTGCTTGGCTCGGGTGCGGGCTTCTTTCCGCTGTTCAACCGCAACAAGAAGAGCCTGGTGCTGGACCTGCAGAGCGAGGAAGGCCGCGAGGCCGCGCTGCGCCTGGTGGCCACGGCCGACGTGCTGGTGGAGAACTTCAAGCCGGAGACCATGCGCAAGCTCGGCCTGGATCACGCGAGCCTGAAGGCGCGCTTCCCGCGCCTGATCCACGTGAGCCACAAGGGCTTCCTGCCCGGGCCGTACGACCACCGCACGGCGCTCGATGAGGTGGTGCAGATGATGGGCGGCCTGGCCTACATGACCGGGCGCCCCGGCGACCCGCTGCGCGCGGGCAGCAGCGTCAACGACATCATGGGCGGGATGTTCGGCGCGATCGGCGTGCTGGCCGCGTTGCGCGAGCGCGAGCGCACCGGGCATGGCCAGGCGGTGCAGAGCGCGCTGTTCGAGAACAACATCTTCCTGGTGGCCCAGCACATGCTGCAGTACGCGGTGACGGGCGCGGCCGCCAACCCCATGCCGCAGCGCATCTCGCCCTGGGGCATCTACGACGTGTTCGACGTGGCCGGCGGCGAGCAGATCTTCCTGGCGGTGGTGAGCGACACGCAGTGGGCCATCTTCTGCAGCGCCATGGGCTGGAGCGACTGGCGCGACGACCCACGCCTGCGCACCAACAACGACCGCGTGCGCGCGCGCGACTGGCTGCTGCCCGAGCTGCGCGCGCGTGTGGCGCAGCGCCCGGCGAAAGAACTGGCCGAGCTGTTCGAGCGCCACGGCCTGCCGTTCGCCCCCATCGCCAAACCGCACGAGCTGCTGGACGACCCGCACCTGCGCGCCACGGGCGGCCTGGCGCCCATCACGCTGCCCGACGGCGAACGCGCCGGCCAGACCGTGCAGACCGTGCCGCTGCCCTTCACCCTGGACGACCAGCGCCTGCCGGTGCACAGCCCGCCGCGGCTGGGGGCGCACAGCGCCGCCGTGCTGCGTGAGCTGGGCTACGAGGACGCGGCGATCGAGCGGATGTCGCGCACGGCGAACAAGGGCTGAAGCGCATGGACAAGCTCAAGCAGCTTGAGACTTTCGTCTCCGTGGCCACGCGCGGCAGCCTCACGGCGGCGGCGCGCGCCGAGTCGGTGGCGCCGGCCATCATCGGCCGCCGGCTGGACGCGCTCGAGTCGCGCCTGGGCGTGAAGCTGCTGGTGCGCACCACGCGGCGCATCTCGCTCACGCACGAAGGCAGCGCCTTCCTGGAGGACTGCCAGCGCCTGCTGACCGACCTGTCGAATGCGGAAGCGAGCGTGAGCGCGGGCGGCGTGAAGGCCAGCGGGCATTTGCGCATCACCGCGCCGGCCGGCTTCGGCCGGCGCCATGTGGCCCCGCTGGTGCCGCGCTTTCGCGAGCTGCACCCGGAGGTGACGGTCTCGCTCAACCTGTCCGACCGCGTGGTGGACGTGGCCGGCGAGGGCTACGACTGCGCCGTGCGCGTGGGCGACCTGCCGGATTCGTCTCTGGTGAGCGTGCGACTGGCCGACAACCGCCGCCTGTGCGTGGCCGCGCCGGCCTACCTGCAGCGGCGGGGCACACCCGAAGCGCCGGCGGATCTGGTGCGGCACGACTGCCTCACCTTGTCCAGCGACGCCTCGCAGACGCGCGGCTGGGCGTTCTCACTGCCCGCCGAGGGCGGCGGCAGCGAGCGCGAGATCCACTACCTGCGCCCCGGCGGCCCCCTGGACTGCAGCGACGGGCAGGTGCTGCACGAGTGGTGTCTGGCGGGTCAGGGCATCGCCTGGCGCAGCACCTGGGAGGTGGAGGCCGACGTCGCCGCCGGCCGCCTGGTGCGGGTGCTCGACGCCTTCGCCGCGCCGCCCAACGGCATCTACGCGCTGTTTCCGCAGCGCAAGCACCTGGCGCTGCGCGTGCGGCTGTGGATCGACTACCTCAAGCACGAGTACGGGCGGGTGGAGTACTGGTCGGGAAAGTGACTGTGGCCTGCAGCACGTCCTCATCGCGCGTCGCCGCGCCCAGGCGCTCACCTGCCCGCGAGCACACGGTCGACAGGCCGTTGTAGACCGTCTCGCCCTCGCGCCCACAGGCGTTCGCATAGGCGATCGCCACGCCAAAGCGCCGCGCCGCCTCCGGCAGGCGCGTGCGTTGCACCTGGTCGTAGCCGACCATGTTGGCCGTCGGCACCAGCACCGCGTGCGCGCCGGCGTCGGCGAGTTGTCGCAGCGGTTCGTCGTGCTCCACGTCGAAACAGATCAACAGGCCCAGGCGCCAGCCGCGCCAGTCGAACCAGGCCGGCGGCGCGCTGCCTGGCGTGAAGCGCAGCGTGTCCCCGTCGCCGAAGAGGTGGGTCTTGCGGTGCACCGCGAGCAGCGCGCCGGTCCCATCGATCGCCGCGGCGCTGTTGAAAGGGCGTGCTTCCTTGTTGGCTTCGGGCCAGCCCGTGACGATGCCGATGCGGTGGCGCCGCGCGATGCCGCGCACCGCCTGCAACAGCGGGCCGTCGGCTGTCTCGGCGTGCGCGATCAGTCGCTCCGGGGCGATGAGGTAACCCGTGAGGAACATCTCGGGCGTGACGAGCCAGTGCGCGCCCCGCGCGGCGGCCTCGCGCGAGGCGCTGTCGAGACGCGCCAGCGCCTCGGTGCTGTCGGCCGGGTGGGCCGTCTGCCAGAGCGCCAGGCGCAGCGGCTCCATGGCCTCAATCGCTCAGCGCCACCGGCCCCATGCCGGGCCAGGCCTCGCAAGGCCCAGGGTTGTCCGCGTGGCTCGCGCCGCCCAGGTGGCGCACCATGCCCGCCACCGCGTTCAGCGCGGTCTGAACCGCGCCCTCCACCCAGGCCGGGGTGAAGGACACGTCGTCGCCCGCGATGAAGAGGCCGCGCTCGGCTTCGGGCAAGGCGTCCTGCATGAAGTGGCCAAACATGCGGTGGTTGTAGCGGTAGTGGCCCGGCAGCGCGCCCTTGAAGGCGCCGAGGAAGTAGGGATCGGCCTCCCAGGACACGCTGATCGGGTCGCCGATGACGTGGCTGGCGATGTCCACGTCGGGGTAGATCCGCTTCAGCGCCGACAAGGCGAGCTGCACGCGCCGTTCGGTGGGGTGCGGCAGCATCTTCAGCGCGTCGCTCATCCAGGCGTAGCTCAGGCAGATGACGCCGGGCTTGTCGGGGCCGTTGTCGAACAGGTAGGTGCCGCGCGTGAGCCGGTCGGTCAGCGTCATGCCCATCACCGGCCAGCCGTCGGCCTTCAGGTCGTTCCAGAACGGCCGGTCCACCATCACGAAGGTCTTGGACGACTGCATGTAGCGCGTGCGGTCCAGCGCCATCCACAGCTTGTGCGAGAACAGCGATTCCTCCACCGCGATCTGCGTGGTGAGCAGCCAGCTCTGGCAGGTGACCAGCACGGCGGGGTAGCGGCGGGTGTTGCCGAGCACGTCGGTGACGTCGATCTGGCCATGCGGCGCACGCGCGATGGCGGCCACGCCCGGGCGGGGCGCGCCGCTGTGCAGGCCGGCGAGCGAGGTACCGGCGCCCCAATGCCCGTGCGCCTTCGCCTCGGGTGCGTGCTGCCACAGGCCCTGTGGCACCTGCTGCACGCCGCCGACCACCAGGTGCTGGTTCTCGTCGCAGCCCGTGAGCACCACGCGCAGGATCTCCAGCATGGAGTTGGGAAAGTCCGAGTCCCAGCCGCCGGTGCCGAAGCCGACCTGGCCGAAGACCTCGCGGTGGTGGAAGGACAGGCGCTGGAAGGCGCGCGATTGCGCGACGAAGTCGTAGAAGGTGCGGTCGTCCCAGAGCGGCACCAGGCGGTCCCACAAGGCCTTCAGGCGCGGCACGTCGCGCTCGCGCAGGGCGTCCTGCAGTTCCCCGAAGCCCGCGCCTTCTTCCAGCGCGTCGGCCCAGGCGGCAGCCACCTCGCTGAAGAGCGGCGGCAGGTCGGCCAGGGTGCGCGCGCGGTGCGTGCGGCCTTCCAGGTCGATCACGGTGCAGCCGGCCGCGGGGGTGAGCGGATTGGGGAAGGGTGTCGTCGCCAGGCCCAGGCGGTCGACGTAGTGGAAGAAGGCCGTGCCGGAGCGTGGGAAGCGCATGCCGCCCAGCTCGGCCACCACGCCCTGGCCGCCCTCGAAGGCCTGCGAGCGCAGCCGCCCGCCCAGTCGCGAGGCCTCGTACACCACGGGCTTGAGGCCCAGTTTCATCAGCTCGAACGCGGCGGTCAGGCCCGCCATGCCCGCGCCGACGATGGCGACCTCGGCACCCAGCAGGTCGCGCGGCACCTTGCCCAGGCCCGCGGGGTGGCGCAGCCAGTCGTCGTAGGCGAAGGGAAAGTCGGGGCCGAAGACGGTGACGGGTTTCGACGAGGGCATGGAGGGCTCAGAAGAGGGAGCTGAGCAGCCAGAAGGCCGTGCCCCACATCATGAGCGCAACCAGCCCGTCCAGCACGCGCCAGATGTGCAGCGAGTTGAGCCGGCGGCCGGCCCAGAAGGCGGCGGCGCCCAGGCCGGTGAACCAGATCAGCGAGCCGGTGGCCGCGCCCAGGCCGAAGACCTCGCTCGCCGGGCCATAGGCCAGCGAGGCGGTGCCGATCAGCACGGCGGTGTCCAGCCAGGCGTGCGGGTTGAGCCAGGAAAAGGCCAGCGCCGAGAACACGGCCTGGCGGCGCGTGGTGGGCGCAGGCGCCAGCGGCTGGCCCTCCAGCCCGCGCGCCGCGGGCGAACGGAAGCGCTGAAAGGCCTGCCAACCGTAGACCGCCAGGAACAGCACGCCCGCGCCGATGAGCGCGCCCTGGAGCTTGTCCGACAGGCCACCGAGTTGGGCCAGGCCCAGCACGCCCAGGCCGATGAGCGCGACGTCGGAGAGGGCGCACAGCGCCACCGTGAGCCACAGGTGCTGGCGTTGCAGGCCCATGCGCAGCACGTGCGCGTTCTGCGGGCCGATGGCCATGATCAGCGACAGGCTCAGCACCATGCCGGCGGAAAAGACGGGAAAGCTCAGGCTCATGCGGGTCTCGGGTGGGGTGACAGCGGGACGCATGGTGCCGCAAAGCCGGCTGATGTTTAATCGAGTTGATTCGAATTCCAATCACTCAAGTTTCATTTAAATCATGCTGGATCCACGCCAACTCGAGGCCCTGGCCGCCGTGGTGGAGCACGGCGGTTTCGGCCCGGCCGCGCAAGCCTTGAAGCTCACCCTGGCGGCGGTCTCCTTGCGCATCAAGTCGCTGGAGGACCAGCTCGGCCAGCGCCTGCTGGTGCGCGGCAAGCGCGTGCGCGCCACGCCCGCCGGCCAGGCCCTGCTGGGCCACGTGAAGCAGGTGCGCCTGATGGAGGCCGACCTGCTGGCCGGCCTCGTCGGCGGCGAGGCGCGCGCGGGCGAGCGCTGGCAGAGCCTGTCGGTGGCGATCAACGCCGATTCGGTGTCGAGCTGGTTTCTGCCTGGCGTGGCGCCGCTGTTGTCGCGCCAGCGCCTGCTGCTGGAGGTCGTCATCGACGACCAGGACCACACCCACGATGCCCTGAAGAGCGGCGACGTGGTGGGCTGCGTGACCACCCGCGCCGACGCCATGCGCGGCTGCGTGGCCGAGCCCCTGGGCGTGATGCGCTACCACTGCGTGGCCACGGCGGCCGTGGCGCAGCGTTGCCGCACACCGCGCGGCGCGGTCTCGCCGCACAAGCTGCTGGCGCAGCCGGCCATCATCTTCAACCGCAAGGACGCGCTGCAGGACGCCTTCCTGGCGCAGCACATCGGCCTGCAGCAGCCGGCCTACCCGCGCCACTACGTGCCGGCGGTGGAGGCCTTCGAGACCGCGATCGAGCTGGGCATGGGCTGGGGCATGGTCCCCACGCAGCATCTGCCCAGGCACCCCAGCCTGACCGAGCTGTTGCCCGGTGCCACGGTGGACGTGGCCCTGTACTGGCAGCACTGGACGCACGAGCCGCCCTCGGCGCAGCGGCTCACGGCGGCGGTGAAGTCGGCGGCGCGCCAGCGCCTGGCGCCGATGGCTGTCTGAGGTCTCAGGCGCCCTGCCGGCGGCCGGCGCCGTGCTGACGCAGCCGGGCGTGCAGGCGCTGTGAACTGCGCGCCAGGCGCGCGGCGGCGTCGCGCTGCATGCGCGCCCAGACGGCGTCCGCGTCGCGCCAGAAATCCGCCATGGCGTGGGCGCGCAGGGCGGCGGCGCGGGCTTCGTGCAGGCACAGGGGCGATTCGGTGGGCATGGCGGGCTCCGGTGGGTGGCGGTGCTTGAACAATAGGAGTGGTGCAGAGGCTTGGAAACGCCTGCAGAAGCCAATTGGTGTTGCAGAAACTGCACAAGCAGCCGAGCATGGCGTCATGAAGCTGGACTTGGACGACGCCGAACTCTTCCTGCGCATCGCCGAACTGGGCTCGCTGTCGGCCGCTGCCCGCGAGCGGGACCTGCCGGTGAGCCAGGTCTCGCGCGCGCTGGCGCGGCTGGAGGCGCGCTGCGGCGCGCGGCTGATGCACCGCAGCACCCACAGCCTGAGCCTGACGGACGAAGGCGACACCTTCGCCGGCCACGCGCGCCGACTGCTGGAGACGCGCGACGAACTGGCGGCCAGCTTCGCCCGCCAGCGCGCCGGCCCCAGTGGCTGGGTGCGCGTCAGCGTGAGCCCCGTGCTGGCCGAAACGGTGATTGCGCCCAGCCTGCCCTCCCTGCACGAGCGCCACCCCCAGCTGCAGCTGGAGGTGATGGCCGACGACCGCATCAGCGACATGGCGCGCGATGGGGTGGACATCGCGGTGCGCACCGGCACGGCGCACAGCGATCAGCTCATCGCGCTTCCGCTGGCGGAGCACGGGCGCCGTCTGTGCGCGGCGCCCGGCTACCTGGCCCGCTTCGGCACCCCGCGCCACCCGGACGAGCTGTCGCAGCACCGCCTCATCACGCACAGTGTCAATGCCGTGCTGAACCGCTGGCCCTATGCCGCGGGCAAGGGCTACGCGCGCGGGGCGGTGTATCAGGCGCGCGGCCACACGCGCAGCGACAACTCGGCCGTCACCATGGCGTTGGCGCTGCAGGGGGCAGGCATTGCGCGGCTCAACGACCTGCTCTCTCGCGAGCACATGGCCCGCGGCGCGCTGGTGCCCGTGCTGGATGACTGGTTCGACCGCAGCCGCGTGCCCATCGTCGCCGTGATGCTGCCCGAGCGTCACCGTCTGCCCAAGCTGCGTGCCTGCATCGATCACTGGCGCGACTGGCTGGCCGGGCGCGTTCGTGCCCCCACCTAAAATCGCCCGATGCTCCAGATCCAACAAGACCTGCTCGCGGCCCTGCGCGACGAGCTGGAAAAACTCAGCCCCGGCGCGGGCGAGAAGGCCGCCTTCGAGTCGCCCAAGGTGGCGGCCCATGGCGATTTCGCCGTGACGGCGGCCATGCAGCTGGCCAAGCCGCTCAGGCTCAACCCGCGCGCCGTGGGCGAGCAGCTGCGCGCCGCTCTGCTGGCGCAGCCGGCCTTCGAGCGCTGGGTCGAGGCGATCGAGATCGCCGGCCCGGGCTTCATCAACATCCGCTTGAAGCCCGAGGCCAAGCAGCAGGTGGTGCACGAGGTGCTGGGCGCGGGCGAACGCTTCGGCGTCCAGCCGGGCAACGGTCAGCGCCTCATGGTCGAGTTCGTCTCTGCCAATCCCACGGGCCCGCTGCACGTGGGCCACGGCCGCCAGGCCGCGCTGGGCGACGCCATCTGCAACCTGTACCAGACCCAGGGCTGGGATGTGCACCGCGAGTTCTATTACAACGACGCGGGCGTGCAGATCAACACCCTGGCCACGTCCACGCAACTGCGCGCGCAGGGCGTGAAGCCCGGCGACGCCAACTGGCCCGAGGCCGCCTACAACGGGGACTACATCCAGGACATCGCGAACGATTTCCTCGCGAAGAAGACCGTGAAGGCCGATGACCGCGAGTTCACGGCCAGCGGCGATGCGAACGACCTCGATGGCATCCGCCAGTTCGCCGTGGCCTACCTGCGCCATGAGCAGGACCTGGATCTGCAGGCTTTCGCCGTCAGGTTCGACCACTACTACCTCGAGTCCAGCCTGTACACCAGCGGTCGCGTCGAGGCCGCGGTGAACCGGCTCATCGCCAACGGCAAGACCTACGAGCAGGACGGCGCGCTGTGGCTGCGCACCACCGACTACGGCGACGACAAGGACCGCGTGATGCGCAAGTCCGACGGCTCGTACACCTACTTCGTGCCCGACGTGGCGTACCACATCGCCAAGTGGGAACGCGGCTTCAGCAAGGTCATCAACATCCAGGGCACCGACCACCACGGCACCATCGCGCGCGTGCGCGCCGGCCTGCAGGCGGCCGACGTGGGCATTCCCGCCGGCTACCCCGACTACGTGCTCCACACCATGGTGCGCGTGGTGCGCGGCGGGCAGGAGGTGAAGATCAGCAAGCGCGCGGGCAGCTACGTCACGCTGCGCGACCTCATCGAATGGACCAGCAAGGACGCGGTGCGCTTCTTCCTGCTCAGCCGCAAGCCCGACACCGAGTACACCTTCGATGTCGACCTGGCCGTGCAGCAGAACAACGACAACCCGGTCTACTACGTGCAGTACGCGCACGCGCGCATCTGCTCGGTGCTGGCCGGCTGGGGTGGCGACGTGGCCACGCTGGCGGGGGCCAATCTGTCCGCGCTGGACACGCCGGCCGCCCAGGCCCTGATGCGCCAGATCGCCAGGTACCCCGAGATGCTCACCGCCGCCGCGCGCGACTTCGCGCCGCACGACGTGACCTTCTACCTGCGCGAGCTTGCCGCGAGTTACCACAGTTACTACGACGCTGAACGCATCCTGGTCGATGATGAAGCGGTCAAGCGCGCGCGCCTGGCGCTCGTCGCGGCCACGCGGCAGGTGCTGCACAATGGCCTGGCCGTGCTGGGCGTGAGCGCGCCGCAGAAGATGTAAGAGCACCATGAGCAAGAAATCCTCCTCCTCCAAGTCGTCGTCGCGCAGCAGCCTGGGCGGCACGCTGGTGGGCTTCATCGTCGGCCTGCTGGTCGGTCTGGCGGCGGCCCTGGCCGTGGCGGTCTACGTCACGCGCGTGCCAGTGCCCTTCGTCGATCGCGGCCTCTCGCGCAGCGCCGAGGACGATGCCAAGGAAGCCGAGCGCAACAAGGGCTGGAACCCCAACCGCGGCGTCAGCGGTATGCCGTCCGCGCCACCCGCCACGCCGGGCGCCGCGCCGGGCACCGAGGGCGCCATCTCCGTGCCGCCCGCCGACGGCCGCACCCTGCCGCCCGCTGGTACCGCGCCGGCGCCAAGCGATCCTCTGGGTGACCTGGCCCGCTCCCGCACCGCCCAGCCCGCGCCCGCCTCGCCCGGTGCCGCACCGGGGGCCGCGCCCGCCGAAGCCCCCGCTCCGGGCGCCGACCCCTACACCTACTTCGTGCAGGCCGGTGCCTTCCGCAACGCACCCGACGCCGAAGCCCAGCGCGCGCGACTGGCCATGCTGGGCATCTCCGCGACGGTGGACGAGCGTGAACAGGCCGGGCGCACCCTCTACCGCGTGCGCGTGGGCCCCTTCGCCCAGAAGGCCCTGGCCGACCTGACCATCGAGCAGTTGCAGGTCAACGGGGTCGAGTCGGCCCTGGTGCGCGTGCAGCGCTGAGCCGGCGCGGGAACTTCCCGCGCTTCGCCCGGCCCAAGCGCTGGTTCAACCCCTGGAGTGCCGTCTCATGCTTCGCCGCGATTTCGCCCTGTCCCTGCTCGCCACCGGCGCCAGCCTGCCGGCCCTGGCCCAACGGATCGCTCCCAAAGAGGGCACCGAATACGTGCGCCTGGGCAAACCCGTGCCCGTGGAAGCGCCGGCAGGCCAGATCGAGGTGGTCGAGTTCTTTGCCTACTCGTGCATCCACTGCTTCAACTTCGAGCCGCTGCTGGAAGACTGGGACAAGCGCAAGCCCGGTGGCACCGTGCTGCGCCGCGTGCCGGTGGCCTTCAGCCCGGCCTTCGTGCCCATGCAGCGCCTGTACTACACGCTGGAGGCCATGAACCTCGTCGAACGCCTGCACACCCAGGTGTTCAAGGCCATCCACGTCGACCGCCAGCCGCTGACCACGCCGGGGCCGATCACCGACTGGGTGGCCAGACAGGGCGTGGACCGGGCGAAGTTTTCGGAGATCTTCAACCACGCCGACACCTTGAAGAAGGCCCAGCACGCGGCCTTGCTGCAGGATGTCTACGGCGTGGAGGGCACGCCCGCCCTGGGCGTGGCCGGCCGCTTCTACATCCCCGGCCAGGGCCCCAAAACGCTGACCATCGCCAACTACCTCATCGGCGAAGCCAAAAAAGGCTGAGGCAGCGACACTCGGGCGCGCGCCCTGGGTGTTTAGAATGCATGCAAGTTTCGTGCCCTTGACATGCCACACGCCCTCCCCCTGCTGCACCGCACCACCCTCGGTTTGCTGATCGCCTGCTCGTTGGCAGGCACCGCCCGGGCCGAGCAGGCCGACCGGCTCAAGCCGATGAACGCCGAGGCCGACAACCTGCGCTACGACGACGCGCGGCAGGTCAGCGTTTTCACCGGCAACGTGGTCATCACCAAGGGCACCATCGTGATCCGCGGCAATCAGGTCGAGGTGCGCCAGGACGCCCAGGGCAACCAGTTCGGCGTCGCGCAGGGCAACCTGGCGTATTTCAGGCAGAAGCGCGACGGTGTCAATGAATTCATCGAGGGTGAGGCCAGGCGCATCGAGTACGACAGCCGCGCCGACGTCGTGCGCTTCATCGGCGACGCGGTGCTGCGCCGCTACCTCGGAACCCAGCTCAACGACGAGACGCGCGGCAGTGTGATCGTCTACGACAACCGCACCGAAGTGTTCACGGTCGACAGCAACCCGGCGGGCGCCAACCCTGGCAACCCCTCGGGGCGCGTGCGCGCCACGCTCACCCCGGTGCCGCGCGAGGGCGAGGCGGCGCCGCAGCCCACGCCCGCCCCCACGCCGCTGCGCCCATCCAATGAGCTCGGCGGAGAGCGCAAGTGAGCGAGTCGCCGTCGACCACCTTCCCCGAAACGCAGGTACTGGCGACCAGCCGCCTGGAGGCCAACGGGCTCAAAAAGGCCTACGGCAGCCGCCTCGTCGTCAAGGACGTGTCGCTCGCGGTGGACAAGGGCGAAGTGGTTGGCCTGCTGGGGCCCAACGGCGCCGGCAAGACGACCTCGTTCTACATGCTCGTGGGCCTGCTGCGCGCCGACGGCGGGCAGATCCTGCTCGATGGCCAGTCGATCGAGCGCCTGCCCATCCACCGCCGCGCGCGCCTGGGCCTGGGGTACCTGCCGCAGGAGGCTTCCATCTTCCGCAAGCTCAGCGTGGCGCAGAACGTGCGCGCCGTGCTGGAACTGCAGGAGGACGCGCGCGGCCGCCCGCTGAGCACCGCCGCCATCGACGAGCGCCTGGACACGCTCTTGCGCGACCTGCACGTCGAGCACCTGCGCGATTCGCCCGCGCCCGCGTTGTCGGGAGGGGAGCGCCGCCGCGTCGAAATCGCGCGCGCCCTGGCCACCGACCCGCGCTTCATCCTGCTCGACGAACCCTTCGCCGGCATCGACCCGATCGCCGTGATCGACATCCAGCGCATCATCGGTCACCTCAAGGCGCGCGGCATCGGCGTGCTCATCACCGACCACAACGTGCGCGAGACCCTGGGCATCTGCGACCGCGCCTACATCATCAACGACGGCCACGTGCTCACCAGTGGCACGCCGTCGGAAATCGTCGAGAACGCCGACGTGCGCCGGGTGTACCTCGGCGAGCACTTCCGCATGTGACCACCGTGACTGGTCCGCGATGAAACAGAGCCTTTCCCTTCGCGTTTCGCAGCACCTGGCGCTGACGCCCCAGTTGCAGCAGTCGATCCGCCTGCTGCAGCTTTCCACGCTGGAGATGGCGCAGGAGGTCGAGCAGATGCTCGACGAAAACCCCTTTCTGGAGCGGGCCGACGACGGGTTGGAGCGGGAGGAGTTCGGCCTGGCCGCCACCGACGCGCCGGTGAACGCGGGTGAACAGATCGCCGACGCGGCCGCGCCGACCACGAGCACCGCCACCGATGTCTCCGACGGTGGTGACGGTGAAGGCGTCGAAGCGACCCTGGACGGCGCCTCGCCCATGGAGGAAAGCTGGGACGGCGACGGCACCGTGGAGGTGGCGCCCGACGACAGTGAATGGGGCGGCGACGCCCCACCGCGCAGCCAGGGCTCGGGCGATGACGACGACACAGCGAGTGCGGCCGATCTGGCGCGTGCGCTGGTGTCCCTGCAGGACCACCTGCACGAACAGGCGCGCTGCCTGCGCCTGTCCGACGAAGACGCCGCCGCGCTGCTCTTCCTGATCGAATCGCTCGACGACGACGGCTACCTGAGCGACCCGCTGCCCGAACTCGCGCTCGCGCTGCTGCGCCTGCGGGGCGACGACGGCAGCGACGCCGATTCCCCCGAAGCCATCGAACGCCGCGAGGCCTGCGAGCAACTGCTGCGCACGAACCTGCAGCTGCTGCAGCACATGGACCCGCCTGGCGTGGGCGCGCGCGATCTCGCCGAGTGCCTCAAGCTGCAGATCCTGGAGCTGCGCAACACGCCCGAGGCGCGCGCGGCGCTGGCCATCTGCGCGCAACCGCTCGAGCTCATCGCCAAGCGCGACATCCGCAAGCTCGTGCATCTGTGCCGCACCGACGAAGACACCGTGCGCGGCGCGCTCGCGCTCATCGCGCGGCTCGAGCCCAAGCCGGGCCGCCGCTTCGTCGACGTCGAGCGCAACGTCGTTGTGCCCGACGTCATCGTCACGCGCGCCGGGCGCGGCTTCAAGGTCATCCTCAACCCCGACGTGATGCCCCGCCTGCGCGTGCACGACGTCTACGCCAACGCCCTGCGCCAGAACCGCGGCGGGCGCGACGGTGGCGAGGGCGGACACGCCGCCATGCAGCAGCGCCTGCAGGAGGCGCGCTGGTTCATCAAGAACATCCAGCAGCGCTTCGACACCATCCTGCGCGTCTCCAGCGCCATCGTCGAGCGCCAACGCAACTTCTTCATGCACGGCGAACTGGCCATGCGCCCGCTGGTGCTGCGCGAGATCGCCGACGAACTGGGCCTGCACGAATCCACCATCAGCCGCGTGACCACCGCCAAGTACATGGCCACGCCCTTCGGCACCTACGAGCTCAAGTACTTCTTCGGTTCCTCGCTCGGCACCGAAACCGGCGGCAACGCCTCCAGCACGGCGGTGCGCGCGCTGCTCAAGCAGTTCATCGCCGCCGAGGCACCGGCCAAGCCGCTGTCCGACAACCAGCTCTCCGACCTGCTCAAGGAGCAGGGCATCGAGTGCGCGCGCCGCACCGTGGCCAAATACCGCGAGGCCATGCGCATCGCGCCGGCGAACCTGCGAAAGTCCCTTTGAACCAGCTCCAGCTTTTCCTCCCCTGCGCCGCCGGCGTGGAGGACTTCCTCGCCGCCGAGGTGCAGCGCATCACCGGCGTCGAGGCCATGCAGCGCTCGCGTGGTGGTGTCTCGCTGGAGGCCTCGTGGCGCGATGCGCTGCGCCTGAACCTGCACAGCCGGCTCGCGCAGCGCGTGCTGGTGCGCCTGTGGCACGGGCCGTACCGCGCCGAGCAGGACCTTTACACCGCAGCCGCCGAGGTGGCCTGGGAGATCTGGTTCACGCCGAAGCAGACCATCAAGGTCGAGTTGACCGCGCAGCACAGCCCGCTCAAAAGCCTGAACTTCGCCGCGCTGCGCATCAAGGACGCGGTGTGCGACCGCTTCCGCGACAAGCGTGGCGAGCGCCCCAGCGTGGACACGCAGCGGCCCGACGTGCGCCTGTTCGGTCACCTCACGGCCGAGACGCTCACGCTCTACATCGACACCACGGGCGAGCCGCTGTTCAAACGCGGCTGGCGCGAGGACAAGGGCGACGCGCCCCTGAAGGAAACCCTGGCCGCCGCCATGATCGTGGCCACCGGCTGGGACACGCAGGCGCGCGAGGCCGCCACGCTGGCCGAAGTGCCGCCCCTGGTCGACCCCTGCTGCGGCAGCGGCACCGTGCCCATCGAGGCCGCGCAGATCGCGCTCAACATCGCGCCGGGTGGCCAGCGCCGTTTCGGTTTCGAGAAGCTGCTGCCCTTTCAGCCGCACGTGTGGCAGGCCCTGCGCGATGAAGCGCGTGCGGCCGAAAGGCCCTGGCCCGAGGGACAGGCGCCGATCGTCTTCGGCAGCGACGTGGCCTTCCGCATGGTCGACTTCGCCCAGCGCAACGCCGAGCGCGCGCGCGTGGCCCAGGCCATCGAGCTGCGCGGCGGCGACGCGCTGCAGCGACTGCCGCCCAGCCCGCGCGCGGGGGTGCTGCTGCTCAACCCGCCGTATGGTGAGCGCATCGCGGCGGCGGGCGTGGCCGGCCGCAACGCGGCCGAGCGCGCGAGCGTGCGCGGCCGGGAACAGGCCCGCGACGAAGACGGCCAAGCCGCCGACGCCTTCTTCGAGCGCTTGGCCGCGCACTGGAAATCGCACTACGCCGGCTGGAGCGCCTGGCTGCTCACGCCCGACCTGAAGCTGCCCGGGCGCATGCGCTTCAAGGAGTCGCGCCGCGTGCCGCTGTGGAACGGGCCCATCGAGTGCCGTCTGTTCCGCTTCGACCTGACCGCGCGCGCCCCGCGCCCGGCGAACCCCGAGAAGGCCTGAGGATGGACCAGGTCGTCATCGACACCAACGTCGTGCTCGACCTGTTCGTTTTCGACGACCCTGCCGTGGCGCCGCTGCGCGCGGCGCTGGCGCATGGACGCGTCACCTGGATCGCGACGGCGGCGATGCGTGACGAGTTGCGGCGCGTGCTGGACTACCCGCACCTCGCGCGCCGACTTGACGACGCCGGGAGCGATGCCGTGCTGGCCGCCTTCGATCGCCATGTCCGCCGCCTTGAACCGGCCGACAAGTCGCCCTTCACCTGTCGCGACCCGGACGACCAGCGTTTCATCGACCTCGCCGTGGCCCACGGCGCGGCCCTGCTGAGCAAGGACACGCAGGTGCTGGCGCTGGCGCGCCGCCTCGCACGGGTCGGTGTGCAGGTGACCCGTTCGTGGGCGCCGCAGGCCGAGAGGGCGGGCGCATGAACGCCTGGCGCGCCGCGGGCCTGGCGGGCCTGTTGACTGCCCTGCCACCCGCCTGGGCCGACGACGAGCCGCGCTGCGGCCCCATCGGCCCGGCCGGCCAGCAGCGCTGCGCCATGCCCGACGGTTCCACCCTTCAGCGCGCAATGAGCGCCGATGGACGCCGTGCCATGGCCTTGTTGCGCCGCTGGAGCGACGGCAGCCTGGCCGAGCTGCGCTGCGCCCCGACCAGCCTGCTGCCCGAGGACCGCGAGCCCTGTGGCCATGGCGGCGAACTCGCCGAGGTCACGCTCTACGGCGAACCCGGCAAACCGCTGGGCACCCTGAGCCACCGGCGCGGTGTGCTGATGCGCCAGGTCATCGTGAATCCTCAGGGTGGGGTGGTGCGCAGCGAGGAGTTCGTCGACAACACCCTCGCGCCCGACCGCCGCATCAAGCGCGTCTACTACCCCTCGGGCCGCCTGCGTCACGAGATCGACCTGGTCGAGCCCCCACCCGAGCAGTACCACGGCCGCGAGGGCGTGGGGCGCGAGTTCGCCGAGTCGGGCCAGGTCACGCAGGAGGTGGAGTGGGTCGGCGGGCGCGAGCGGCGCATCCGCCAGTGGCACCTCAATGGCCAGCTCAAGCTGGAGCAGACCATCCGCCACCTGGGCCGCGACGAGTTGCGCGAGACGCGCAGCTTCTACGAGGACGGCACCGAAGCCGCCCTCAACCGCGAGCGCAACGGCCGCCTGTTCGGCTGGCAGCAGTACCACGCGCCTGGCGGCGCCATGCAGCGCGAAGAGGAATACGGAGAGCGTGGCGTGCTGCTGCGCCGCAAGCTCTACGACCCGCGCGGCCGCCTGCTGCGCGACGAGCGCGTGAACGAGGACCCGTCGCGCAGTTGAGGCGCGGCCTCAGACCTGCTGAGAGAAGCTGTCGGCGCTCGCTCGCCGCCACCACGTGGTGAACACGGCGTGCTCGCCTTCGGCGTCGTTGTCCAGCAGCGCGCCCGGCGAGGTGGTGGGCAGCAGGTTGGCCAGCAGGCGCACCTCGTTGTCGTTCACACGGCGCACCATGTGCTGCGCGCTGATCTCGCCGGGGTGTTGCAGGCCGGCAGCCTGCACCAGCTCCTTCAGCGCCTTCAGTGTGTTCTGGTGGTAGCGCCAGACGCGCTCGGCCTTGTCGGGCACCACCAGCGCCTGCTGGCGCAGCGGGTCCTGCGCCGTCACACCCGTGGGGCACTGGCCGGTGTGGCAGTGCTGGGCCTGGATGCAGCCCAGCGCGAACATGAAGCCGCGCGCGCTGTTGCACCAGTCGGCGCCGATGGCGATGGCGCGCGCGATATCGAAGGCGCTCACCACCTTGCCCGCGCAGCCGATGCGGATGCGGTCGCGCAGGTTCACGCCCACCAGCGTGTTGTGCACCAGGCGCAGGCCTTCCTGCAGCGGCGCGCCCACGTGGTCGGTGAACTCCAGCGGCGCTGCGCCGGTGCCACCCTCGGCGCCATCGACCACGATGAAGTCGGGCGTGATGCCGCTCTTCTGCATGGCCTTGACCATGGCGAACCATTCCCATGGGTGGCCGATGCAGAGCTTGAAGCCGACCGGCTTGCCGCCCGAGAGCGAGCGCAGCTTGGCGATGAATTCCATCAGCTCCATCGGCGTGGAGAACGCGCTGTGCGCCGCGGGCGAGATGCAGTCCACCGCCTCGGGCACACCGCGTGCGGCCGCGATCTCGGCCGTGACCTTGGCGCCCGGCAGCACCCCGCCATGGCCGGGCTTGGCGCCCTGGCTCAGCTTGATCTCGATCATCTTCACTTGCGGGTCGAGCGCGTTGGCGGCGAACCTCTCCGCGCTGAACGCACCGTCGTCGTCGCGGCAGCCGAAGTAGCCCGAACCGATCTCCCAGATCAAATCGCCGCCGTGCAGGCGGTGCCAGGCCGAGATCGAGCCTTCGCCCGTGTCGTGCGCGAAGCCGCCGCGCTGCGCGCCCGCGTTGAGCGCCTGGATCGCGTTGGCCGACAGCGCGCCGAAGCTCATGGCCGAGATGTTGAACACGCTGGCCTCGTAGGGCTGCGCGCAGTCGGGGCCGCCGATGCGCACGCGAAAGTCGTGCGAGGGCAGGCTGGTCGGCGCGATCGAGTGGTTGATCCACTCGTGCCCGTTGCTCAGCATGTCGACCTGGCTGCCGAAGGGGCGCTTGTCGGTCTCGCCCTTGGCGCGTGCGTAGACCAGGCTGCGCTGGGCGCGCGAGAAGGGTTGCGCCTCGGTGTCGCTCTCGATGAAGTACTGGCGCATCTCGGGCCGGATGTACTCCAGCATGAAGCGCAGGTGGCCGATCACCGGGTAGTTGCGCAGGATCGAGCTGCGCGTCTGGCGCAGGTCCCACAGGCCCAGCAGCGTGAGCGCACCGAACAGCAGGAACCAGACGCCGCCGACGCCGAACGCCACCAAGGTGAACAGGCTCAGCAGCGCGATGAAGGCGCACAGGCCGAGCGCGGTGTAGCGCACCGGGTAGATGGCGTTGAGTCGGTCAAGCATGGGCGTTCGTCGTCTGGTCGGGGGCAAAAAATCCTGCATGCGCATTATTGGGGCGTGTTTTGAACAAGCGAACAATGGCTTGAATTCAGACACCACCGCGCGCGCCGGGCAGGCGACGCGCAGCCGGTTTTCCAGGGCCTGCCGCGAAGGAGATCGCCATGTTTCCCATCCTGATGGACGAGCCCGATGCCATGACCGTGAAACCCGGCGTCTGGCAAAGCCTGCAGAACGCCTGGCGCAGCGTGTACGAAGCGCCGGCACCGGCCACGCACCAGTCACCGGTCGAACAGGCCCCAAGTCCGAGCGCGCTGGCCTCGCTGGCCATGGGCCCGGCTGCGCCCTCGGGGCACACGCGCCACTGAAACCCGGCAAGCCGCACCCGGGCCGCGCGATGGGCGGCACTACACTGTCGGGCCCATTCCCGAGCGCCGCCCGCCGATGACCACCGACCCCGATTCCGCCTTGCAGGCCAGTGACTTTGACGAGCTCGACGCCATCCTGGACGAGCTCGCCGCCCTGGGCGGGGATGTGCCTCCGTGGGAATACCTGGACGGTGCCCTGACGGCCCTGGTGTGCACGCGCCGGCCCGTGCCGCCGGCCGAGTGGTTGCCCGTGCTGCTGGGCACCGGTCCGCTGCCCACGGTGCCGCACGCCGACGGGGTGCATTTCCCGAACACCGCCCGCTACGAGCGTTTCATGGCGCTGTGGGCCCGCCGCGAGGCCGAGGTGCGCCAGGCACTGGGCACCGAGGTGGGCACGCTCGACGACGAACGCGCCTACCACCCCGAAGTGGTCGATCTGCGCGGTGCCGTGGCCGCCATGCCCGAGGGCGAGCGCCCCGCGGGCGACGAGCCGCTGCCTTCGTACGCGCAGGCCTGGGCCGAGGGCTTCTTCGACGTGGTGGAGCAATGGGCCGAGGAGTGGGTGCCGCCGCGCGACAAGGAAACCGCGCGCTGGATCGCCGAGGCGCTGGAGACCATCGGCGCGCTCACGGACGACGACCGCGGCGTGCCGACGCAGAACCTGCACGACGAAGAGGCCGCGCCCAGCGTGAGCGACGCGCGGCTCGACCAGTTCTACGGCGCGGTCTGGGCCGTGTACGAGCTGTACCGCATCTGGACCGCGCTGGGCCCGCGCGCCGAGCCGCTGCGCCAGGCCGCCACGCCCGGGCGCAACGACCCCTGCTGGTGCGGCAGCGGCAAGAAGTTCAAGAAGTGCCACGGCGCCTGAGGGCGCCTGGGGAGCGTTCGAGGCCGCCGGGCTTCAGCCGAGGATCTCGAACGGCCCGCCCTTGTCGATCGCGCGGCGGTAGGCGGGGCGGTCGTGGATGCGGCGCAGCCAGTCCATCAGGCGCGGGCGCTTCGCATCAAGCCCGCCCCGAGCCACGGCCGCTTCCACCGGAAAGCTCATCTGAACGTCGGCGGCGCTGAAGGACTGCCCGGCGAACCACGGGCCGCTGGCCAGCTCGGCTTCGAGGAAGTCCAGGTGCTGCGTCAGGTTGGGCGTGATGAAGCGGCGCTTGACCTTGGCCGAGATGGCTTTCGCCACAGGCCGGACGATCAGTGGCGCCTTCTCCACCTGGTCGAACACCAGTTTCAGCAGCAGCGGCGGCATCAGCGAGCCTTCGGCGTAGTGCATCCAGTAGCGGTAGCGCAGGAACTCGGGTGAGGCGGGGTCGGGCCGCAACTGCGGGCCGTGGCGCTCCACCAGGGTTTCCAGGATGGCGCCGGATTCGGCCAGCACCAGCGCGCCATCGGTGACCACGGGCGATTTGCCCAGCGGGTGCACGCGCTTGAGCTCCGGCGGCGCGAGCATGGTCCGGCGGTCGCGTTCGTAGCGCACGATCTCGTAGGGCAGGCCCAGCTCTTCCAGGAGCCAGAGCACGCGCTGCGAGCGCGAGTGGTTGAGGTGGTGGACGCGAATCATGCGGGCAGTCGAAACCGCTCGTTCAGTCCAGCAACTCCTTGGGCACGTTGCCCCCATTGGCCGCGATGTGGCCGAGCACGTTCTTGTGCAGCCATACGTTCATCTTGGCCGAGTCGTTCATGTACTCGTCGGGGCAGTAGAGCTCCTTGGCCAGTTCCTTGCGCGCCTGCAGGCTGCTGTCCATGTCGAGCAGCTTGAGCAGGTCGACGATGGAGGTTTTCCAGTTGAGCTTTTGCGGGTTGGCGGCGGCGCGCTTTTCCAGTTGCGCGACCACGTCCACCATGGCGATGGGGTTGACCACGGCCGGCGCGGGTGCCGTGGTGGCCGGTGCCGGGCTGGGTGCGGCCATGGGCGCCGGCGCTGGCGCCGAGGCGGTCGGCGTGGCCGCATTGGCGGTGGACAGGCCCAGCTTGTCGAGGATGGTCGTGAAGAACCCCATGGCGATCTCCTGAAGTCGTTGCTTGGCCGGCCAGTATAGGAGTGGGGGATGACGCCTGGGGCATTCAACCCAGCGCGCCGGGCAGGGATGCCGCGAGCCCGTCCCACACCGCGCGCACGCGCGGGTTGCTTCGGATCTCGCGGTGCACCGCCAGCCACATGGGCAGCGGCGGGATCGGCAGCCCCGGCAACAGGGGCACCAGCTCGGCGTGCTGGCGCGCCGCGTAGCGCGCAAGGAAGCCGATGCCGGCGCCCGCGCGCACCAGCGCCTCGTGCGCGATGAGGTCGTCGGTGCGCAGCGCGAAGTGTTCGCGCGTGACCGCATGCCCCAGCGCCGCGAAGCCACGCACGATGTCGGTCTGGCGGTCGTTGCCGATCAGCTCGTGCTGCAGCAGGTCGGTGGGCTGACGCGGCGTGCCGCGGCGGCGCAGGTAGTCGCGGTGGGCGTAGGCGCCGATGGCCACCTGGCCCACCCGCCGGCTCACCAGCGAACCCTGGTCCGGGGGCACCATGCGGATGGCGATGTCGGCGTCGCGCTGCAGCAGGTTGCTCACCGCGTTGCTCACCACCAGTTCGATCTGCACGTCGGGCAGGGCCGCGCGCAGCTGCACGAGCAGCGGGGGCAGCAGCGTGCAGGCCACGGGCTGGCTGGCGCTCAGGCGCACGGCACCCTGCAGGCCGTGCTGCGCGCCGCTGGCGCGTCGCGCGAGCTGGGCGGCGGCGGCGGCCATGCCGCGCGCCGATTCGGCCAGCCGCAGGGCGTCGGGCGTGGGAATCAGGCCGCGCCCGGTCCGCTCGAACAGCGTCAGGCCGAGCTGAGCCTCCAGCTCGGCGATGTGCCGGCCCACGGTGGGCTGGTGCAGGCCAAGGGCGCGCGCAGCGCCCATGAGACTGCCCTGGTCGAGCGCGGCCAGGAACGAGCGGATCAGCGACCAGTTGAAGCCTGGGTCATTCATTTCTGCATGGCTGGTGTTTGATGTTCGTCAATTGTTGTTGAGGGCCGGGCTTTCGACAATGGCGCCATCCACCAGCCACCAGGAGCCCACCATGCACCGCCGTTCCCTTCTTCGTCTTGCCGGTGGCGGCGCCATCGCAGCGGCCACCGCGGGCCTGCCGGGCTGCAGCAGCGCGCTGCCCGATGAAGCGATCGCGGCCTGGAAGGGCCCGGGCGAAGAGACCGATCCGCGCCGCTGGGCCCTGTCGTTCGCGCTGCTCGCGCCGCATTCGCACAACCTGCAGAGCTGGTTGGTGGACCTGTCGGTGCCTGAAGAGATCACGCTCTTCATCGACCGCACACGCCTGCTGCCCGAGACCGATCCGTTCTCGCGCCAGATGCTCATGAGCCAGGGCAGCTTCATCGAACTGCTCGATCAGGCCGCGCGGCAGAAAGGCCTGCGCGCTCAGATCGACCTGTTTCCCGAGGGCGCGTTCGGCCCGGCCTCGGTGGATGCGCGGCCCACCGCGCGCATCCGCCTGGTGCCCGACGCCAGCGTGAGACCCGACCCCTTGTTCGCCCAGGTGCTGCACCGCCGCACCAACCGTGAGGCTTACGACGCCCGCGTGCCCGGGGCCACGGAGCGGGAGGCCATCGCGCACAGCGCCTCGGCCTACCCGTTCCGCACGGGCTTCGTCACAGCCGACGAGGCGGACGCCATCGCGCACCAGCGGCGCATTGCCAAGGAAGCCTGGCGCATCGAGCTCACCACGCCACGCACCGTGCTCGAATCGTTCAAGGTGCTGCGCGTGGGCCCACGCGAGATCGCCCAGCACCGCGACGGCCTGTCGGTCAACGACCCGCTGGTGCGCGTGGTCACCGCGCTGGGGCTGTTCGACCGCAGCGTCGCGCCCGCGCCGGGCGACCGCGCGGTCCAGGGGCAGATCGACGACTTCAACGCGAAGATCGACACCACGCCGGCCTTCTACTGGCTGGTGACCGAGGGCAATGACCGGGTGACGCAGGTGAACGCCGGGCGGGCCTGGGTGCGGGCGCAGCTCGCGGCCACGGCGCAGGGGCTGTCGATGCAGCCCATCTCGCAGGCCTTGCAGGAGTACCCGGAGATGGGTGCGCTGTACCGCGAGGTCCACGAGCGCCTGCAGGCCAGCGCGCCGCGCTTCACCGTGCAGATGTGGGCGCGCCTGGGTCACGCGCCAGCGGTGCAGCCGGCGCCCCGGCGCGGGCTGGCGGCGCACATCCTCAGGGCCTGATTCAGGCCAGCAGATCGAACGCGGTCTCGGCCACCGCCACGCCGTTGACGAGCAGCTCCACGCGGTGGCGACCGGGGTAGAGGCGGCGCGTCGTCACCTCGCGCAACGAATGCGCCTTGCCCAGCGCGCGGGTCTCGCCCGGCGCGAGTTCGAGCTTCCACCCTTTGAACACCTTGGGCGAGGCCGAACCATTGGCCTTGACGTGGTGCACGGCGTAGTCGATCACGAGCGTCTGGGCGGTGCGCGCGCGGGAGCGCAGCGTGGCCTCGAGCCGCAGGATGCCGCCCACCGCCACCTTGGCGGGCGTGAGCTTCAGCGTGGCCTCGCCCTTGAGCCCGTGGGCCAGGCCCCAGGCCGCGAGCGTGGGCGCGTGGCCGGCCTTGATGAGACCGCGGCTGGCGTGGCGCAACAAGGCCTCGCGCGCCGCGCTGGCGCCCACCCGGTGCTCGCGCACCCAGTCGGCCACCAGCGCGGGGTGGTCCTTGGCGATGTCGTTGAGGTGGTTGGCCACGCTGCGGCGCACGTAGGCGCTGCCGTCGTTCTGCAGCGCGCGCAGCAGGGGCAGGGTGGGGGCCGGATCGGCCACCAGGGCCTGCAGGCGCAGGCCCCAGGGCAGGCGCGGGCGGCTGCCCTCGCTCACCAGCCGGCGCACGTGGGCGCTGCCATCACCCGTCCAGCGCTCGAGCAAGGGGAACACCGCCTCGGGCCGCTGCGCGATGAAGGGGCGAATGGCGAACTCGGCCGTGAAGCGCTGCGTGATCTCGCGCAGGCAGAGCAGGGCGCGCTCGGGCTCGCCCAGGCCGGCGCGCGCCACCCACTCGCCCGCGCCCCACAGCGCCCAGCCCGACACGCCCTGCGGCTGTGCCCCTTGCAGGCCCACCGGCTCGCCGTGGGCGTCCAGCGCCAATGGCGGTGCGAGCGCGGCTTCCAGTACGCCGCAGGCGCGGTCGAAGTCGGCGGGCAGCGTGGCCTGCAGCGCGTCGGCCAGGCGGTGCGCGCGGGCCTTGAACTCCAGGCCGTCCTGGCCATCGAGCGCGATGGCCGAGAAGCGATCGGCGTCGAAGCCGCGCCAGGCGCGGCGCAGGTGGCGCGCGGTGTGCGCCACGGTCTCGGGGTTGATGAGCAGCTTGAAGGCGTCGGCCATGCGAGGGGCTTAGGGCAGGCGTTGCAGCAGGCCGGCGAGCGCATGCCGCACGGCCTGGGCGCGCACGGCGGCGCGGTCGCCGTCGAAGCGGCGGTGTTCCGTGGTCACGCCGGCCGGCGTGCTCCAGCCGAACCACACGGTGCCCACGGGCTTGTCGGCGCTGCCCCCCGTGGGACCGGCCACGCCGGTGACGGACAGCGCGCAGTGCGCGGCCGAGTGCGCCACCGCGCCCGCGGCCATGGCGCGCGCCACCGGCTCGCTCACCGCGCCGTGTGCCGCGATGAGCGAGGCGGGTACGCCCAGCGAATCGGTCTTGGCGGCGTTGGAGTAGGTGACGAAGCCGCGCTCGAACCAGTCGCTGGAGCCGCTGAGTTCGGTGCAGGCGGCGGCGATCAGGCCGCCGGTGCAGCTCTCGGCGCTGGCCATCATCCAGTCGCGCGCGCGCAGGCGTGTGGCGAGTTCGGTCACGAGATCGGTGAGGTCCATGTTCAGAAGCGCCACAGCGCGATGACCAGCAGCGTGCACAACGCCGCCGCGAAGTCGTCGAGCAGGATGCCGAAGCCGCCGCGCGGGCCAAAGCCTTTGAAGGTCCGGTCGGCCCAGGCCATGGGGCCCAGCTTCACGGCGTCGAAGAAGCGGAACAGCGCGAAGGCCACCAGCTGGGCCCAGAAGCCGCCGGGTGCGATGAGCCAGAGCACGAGCCAGAAGGCGACGACCTCGTCCCACACGATGTGGCCCGAGTCGGCCACGCCCATGTGCCGCGCCGTGACGGTGCAGGCCCACCAGCCGATCAGCGTGGCCGAGGCAATGAGCAGGCCCCAGGCGGTGGACGTGAGCACGGGATCGAGCACCAGCCAGGCCACCCAGGCCCAGAGCGTGCCCGAGGTGCCCGGCGCCAGCCGCGACAGGCCCGCGCCCGCGCCGAGCGCGATGAAGTGGGCGGGGTGGGCGATGAGGAAGCGCCAGCTGGGGCGGGCGTGAGGCGCGGCGGTCATGGCCGGAATCATAGGCGGCGCGTCCTGCGCATCCTGGCCTCGGGTGCTCAGTTGGCGAAGTGGTCGAAGCCGCGCTCGCTCAGGCGCTGTTCGCGACCCCGGGCGTCGAGGAGCCGCAGGCCGGGCGCGGTGGTGAGTCGCCCGATGCGCGTGACGGCCAGGCCGGCGCGTTCGCCCGCCGTTAGCACGTCGGCATGGGCCGAAACATCCGCCGTGAACAGCAGCTCGTAGTCGTCGCCGCCGGCCAGCAGGCACTCGAGCCGGTGCCGCTCGTCCAGTGCCAGCAACGCGGGCGCCACTGGCAAGGCGGCGGTCTCGATCTCCGCGCCCACGCGGCTGGCCTTGAGGATGTGGCCCAGGTCGCCCAGCAGGCCGTCGCTCACGTCCAGCGCGGCGCGCACGCCGTCGGTGGCGGCCAGGGCCTGGCCAAGCGCCAGGCGCGGCGTGGGGCGGTCCATGCGCGCCTGCACCTCGGCCAGTTCACCGCGTGCCCAGGGCTCGCCGCGCCGCAGCGCCAGGGCCAGTCGCGCCTCGCCGGTGCGTCCGCTGACCCACAGCTCGTCACCCGCGCGTGCGGCGTCGCGGCGCAGGGCGCGGCCGGGCAGCAATTCGCCGAACACTGTGAGGCTGATGGTGAGCGGCCCGCGCGTGGTGTCCCCGCCCACCAAGGGGCAGGCGTGCGCGTCGGCCAGCGCGAACAGGCCGCGCGCGAAGGGCGCAAGCCAGGCCTCGTCGGCCGACGGCAGGGCCAGCGCCAGCGTGAAGCCCAGCGGGCGGGCACCCATGGCGGCCAGGTCGGACAGATTGACGGCGAGCGCCTTGTGGCCCAAAGCCTCGGGATCGGCGCCGGCGAAGAAGTGGCGGCCCTCCACCAGCATGTCGCTGCTGATGGCGAGCTGGTGGCCCGGCGTGGGTTGCAGCAGGGCGCAGTCGTCGCCCACGCCCAATACCACGGCGCTGCCCGCAGGCGCGGCGCGCGTGAAGTGGCGCGCGATCAGTTCGAACTCACCCATGCGCGGAAGGCGCGGTGGCATCGCCGTCGTCGCCGCCGTCGGGACGTGCACGCGGTGGCAGCAGGAAGCTCAGCGGCGCCGCCCGCAGGCGTCGGCGCATGGCCACACGGATGAGCTGGCGGTTGCCGGTGCTGATGGCCTGCGCCCGCAGCGCCAGGCGAAAGGCCAGGTAGAAGCTCACCGTGAGGTTGAGCGGGCCCACCACCAGCACGCCGGCCACGGCCCACCAGAAGGCGGGCTCGCGCAGCACGTCCAGCCCGAGCGCGAAGCCGGCGGCCGTGAGCTGGCCGGCAGAGAGGGTGACGTGGCGCACGTCCAGCCCGAGGCCGAAGAACTGCGCGAACACCGGCACCAGGCCCAGCATGAAGCCCAGCGAAATGTTGGCCGCCAGACCCGAAACGTTGGCGCGCGCGAACGTGGCCCAGCGCGCGGCCCGCTCGCGCCCCAGCACGCGCGTGAAGCGCGGGTTGTGGGTGATGGCCGAGTCGAGCTTGTGGAAGACGAACCAGTTCTCGACCCAGCCCGCGACGATGCTGCTGGCGAACAGCAGCACCCCCGTGAAGGCGGCGAAGAGGGCCGTGGGGCCCAGCAGGTGCAGGCTGTGCAGCACATGCTGCGCCTGCTCGGGGCCGATCATGGCCTCGCCGGTGAGGAACAGCAGCGGCGCGCTGATCAGCAGCACCGTGGGCACCACCATGCCCACGTTGCCCAGGATGGACGCGATCTGCGAGCGGAACAGGTGCGCGACCTCGTCGATGAAGCGGCGCACCGCGCCGGTGGCCTTGATGTCGCGCAGCTTGGCCACCATGGCGGGCGCGGTCACGGCGGGCTGTTTGGTCGCCACCGTCCACTGCAGCAGCATGATGAGCACGAAGCAGGCCGCGTAGTTGAAGCCGGCCGCGAAGCCCCCCCAGAAGGCCGAGAGTCCCAGGCCATAGAGTGCGAACTTGATCCAGGTGGTGAAGCCCAGCACGAAGCCGCCGCCAGCGGCCTTGCCGAGCATTTCCTTGTACTCGGCCGCGTTGCGGGTGATGTAGTGCTCGCCGCTCTCGGCGCTGCGTTCGGCCACCTTGGCGGCGGTAAGGTGTGAGCTGCTGGCGATGAGCGCCCGCACGCTGCGGTTCTCGATGCCGACCTGCACCAGGTCGGCCAGCAGGGCCGCATTGGCGCGGCCCGGCTGATCGGCCAGCAGGCAGTCCAGCAACTGCTTGATGCGCACGATGCGCTCGCGCAGTTGGCGCAGGCGGAACACGATGCCCACCGACACGCCGTGCTCCTCGAGGTGGTGGTAGACGGTGTAGGCGGCGTGGCGGCAGGCGTCGAGCTGCTCACGCAGGCGGTCGGCGGCCTGGTCGGCTTCGGCGCTGCGCGGGCCGTGCACGCGCACCTCGCGTCGCAGCGCCTCGAACACGCCGGGCAGCTCGTGGAAGGGGCGCTCGGCCTGGGCCTCGGCCGACATGCGGATGCGGATCTCGGAGGCGAAGCCGGTGGCGCTGACCTGGCTGGTGCAGAAGGTCAGCGCGTCCATCAGCGACTCGTTCCACACCTGGGTGCCGCGCTCGGGGGTGAGCACGGCCAGCCGCCCGAGCGTGGCGGTGTCCAGCGCCTTGATCCAGCGCACGTCGAAGGGCGAGGGCAGCAGCAGCGAGAAGAGTTCGGCGAGGTCGCGCGTCTCGGGGGTGCCGGGCAGCAGCTTGCGACGCAGGCGGTGGCCCAGCTCGCTCAGGAACGCGGTGCGTGGCGCGAAACCGAAGTCGGCCAGCAAGGGGGTGATGTCCACGCCCGCCACGAAGGCGCGCAGCCAGGCATGCCAGCGCTCGCGCAGCGCGGGGTCGCTCTCCAGCGCGCCGACGAACAGGCGCACGCGGGAGATCGCGCCGGAAACGTCGAGCGCGTCGCCGCGCACCCAGGCCAGGGCGTTGGCGAGCCACAGGTGGCGTTGCGCCAGCGGCGCCTCGGGCGCCATCGAATCGAGGAGCTCTTGCAGGTCCATGCGGGCCCCAGCGGTGAGAGTCAGTGCAGCACGCGCGAGGACGGGCCGTCGCTCGCGCCGCCACCCGCGCGCAGGGCGAACTCGGGCACGGCCGCCTCGAATCGCTCGCCGTCCTCGGCCACGCAGAAGAAGCTGCCGCGCATGGCGCCGGTGGGCGTGCGCAGGCGGGTGCCACTGGTGTACTGGAACGACTCGCCCGGGCGCAGCAGCGGCTGGTGACCCACCACGCCCAGGCCCTTCACCTCCTCGGTGTGGCCATGCGCGTCCTCGATGATCCAGTGCCGCGCGATGAGCTGCGCGGTGGCCTCGCCGTGGTTGGTGATGGTGATGGTGTAGGCGAAGGCGTAGAGCTCTTCCTCGGGCGCGGATTGCTCGCTCAGGTATTGCGGCTCGGCCTCGCAGGTGAAGAGGTACTTGGGCATGGGCGGCATGTTACCCGCGGGCTGCGCCGGTCGGCGTGGCCTGAGACAATGCCGGGCTTCGATCCCCGCCGTCCCATGCATGCCATGACCACCTACCGCATCGCCCCCTCCATCCTCTCCGCCGATTTCGCCCGTCTGGGCGAGGAGGTGCGCAACGTGGTGGCCGCCGGTGCCGACTGGATCCACTTCGACGTGATGGACAACCATTACGTACCCAACCTCACCTTCGGGCCCATGGTGTGCCAGGCGCTCAAGCCGCACGCGAAGACGCCCGATGGCGTGCCGGTGCCCATCGACGTGCACCTGATGGTGCAACCGGTGGACGCGCTGGCCCAGGCCTTCGCCGAGGCGGGCGCCGATCTGATCAGCTTCCACCCCGACGCGAGCACCCACGCCCACCGCAGCGTGCAGGCCATCAAGGCGCGCGGCGTGAAGGCCGGCCTCACCTTCAACCCGGCGGCCTCGCTCGACGTGCTCGACTGGCTGATCGACGACATCGACCTCATCCTCATCATGAGCGTCAACCCCGGCTTCGGCGGCCAGGGCTTCATCGACTCGGCGCTGCGCAAGATCGAGGACGCGCGCCGGCGCATCGAGGCCTGCGGCCGGGACATCCGCCTGGAGGTGGACGGCGGCATCAAGCCCGACAACATCCGCCGCGTGGCGGACGCGGGAGCCGACACCTTCGTGGCCGGCAGTGCGATCTTCGGCAAGCCCGACTACAAGGCCGTGATCGATCAGATGCGCGTCGCGCTGGCGTGATGCTGCGCGGCATCCGTGCGGCCATCGTCGACCTGGATGGCACGATGGTCGATACCCTCGGCGACTTCGACGTCGCGCTCAATGCCACGCTGCGCGAACTCGGTTGCCCCGTCGTGGGCCGCGCCGACATCGAGCGCATGGTGGGCAAGGGCTCGATGCACCTGATCCGGTCCGCGCTGGTGCACGGCGGGCTCGACGGGGCGGGCGCACAGGCGCGGCTGGACGAGGCCTGGGTCAGCTACCAGCGGCATTACGCCGCCACCAACGGCGCGCACAGCGAGGTGTATCCCGGCGTGGTGGAAGGCCTGCAGGCCCTGCGGGACCAAGGTTTGGCGCTGGCCTGCGTCACCAACAAGCCGCTCGGCTTCGCGCGCGAGCTGTTGCGGGCCAAGGGCCTGGCGCCCTACTTCTCGCAGGTGTTCGGCGGCGACAGTTTCGCGCGCAGCAAGCCCGATCCGTTGCCCCTGATCGAGACGTGCAAGGCTCTGGGCAGCGAGCCCTCACGCACGCTGATGGTGGGAGACTCGCTCAACGACGCCCTGGCCGCGCGCGCGGCGGGCTGCCCGGTGGCGCTGGTGACCTACGGCTACAACCACGGCGAGCCGGTGCGCGGCGTGGACGCCGACGCCTATCTGGACCGGCTCGACGAGTTGCCGGCCCGCCTTCAGTAGAGCAGCCGACCCTCGGCGGTGGCCACGCCGATGTCCACCCATTGGCTGCCTTCGTTGCCCTTGCTGAAGTCCACGCGGAAACCACCGAAATCGATCTCTCCCATGCGGTGCAGCGCGTCGGTGAGCCCGGCGGGCGTCAGCGGTCGGGCGCGGCGCGCCGCTTCGGCAAAGATCTGCGCGCTCACATAGCCCTCGAGGTGGAACGGCGTGTAGGTCTTGATCTCGGGGTGCGCGCGCTGCATGGCGGACTTGAAGAGGCGCTGCAGCGGGGTGTTGGAGCCGTTCGGGTTGGGAAAGGTCTGGGCGATGCCCACGCCGCGCGCGCCGCTGCTGGCCAGGGCCTTCAGGGCGGGCGCCGGCAGATAGGACAAGGTGAACAGCTGCTGCGACACGCCGGCGGCGCGCAGCGCGGCCACGCCCTGGCCCATGAACTTGGGCGCACCGATGACCATGGCCGAGTGCGGGTTCTTGGCGGCGATCTGCTGGGCCGCCTTCGCGAGTTCGGCCACGTCCGTGCCTGACTCCGCCCCGATGACCTCCATTCCCGTGCCCTGCGCGGCGGCCTTGGCCGAGGCCAGGCCCGAGGAGCCCATGGGGATGTTCTGGTACAGCACGCCCATGGATTTGATGTTCAGCGCCTGGGCGTGCGACACGATCTTGGCGATCTGCTGGTCATCGCCGGCGCGGATGTGGAACAGGCGCGGGTGGCCGGGCTCGCGCAGCACGGCCGCGCCGGGCACCGCATTGATGACGACCACGTCCGTCTGATCGAGCAGTTTCGTGTCCAGCATCTGCTTGAGCGTGACCGAACCCAGCGGCGACAGCAGCGCCAGCGGCTTGCGCGGCATGGCCTCGGCCAGCCGGGCCTTGAAACCGTCGAAGGAGTAGGCGTCGTCCAGGCGCAGCAGCTCCACCTTGCGGCCCGCGATGCCGCCCTTGCCGTTGATGTCGGCGAAGGCGGCCAGCGCGCCCTCGTGCAATTCCTTGGCGTCCGGCGCGGGCAGCACGGTGAACGGGCCGATGTGGGCGACCACGATGTCGCCGGCTTCCTGTGCGCGGGCCAGCAGCGGGACGGCGCCGATCGCGGCGGCCTGGAGGACTTGTCGACGGAGCATGGTGTGCGGATGCCTTCTGTGACGAGGAAAACCCCGTACCGTACCCAGGATGCCGCCGCCCGTCGCGCGGCGGGGCCGTTTCGGGGGATGGCCGGCGCTCAGCCCGTCATGGGCGGTTGCTGCTGCGGGCTTTGCCCAACAGCGCGTCCTTCAGCTGCCAGTCGGCGGGTTTGGGGCCCAGCCAGATGCGCATGAGCGCGTCGAAGAAGGCGGGTTCCTTGAACGGCTCGCCCTCGACCTGGCCGCGCACCGTCAGCACCGATCCCGTGCCGGGCACCCAATCCACCGTGAAGGTGTCGCCCTTGTTCAGCTTCTTGTAGGCCGCGAAGATCTGGCTCATGCGCAGCACGCCGGGAATCAGCTTGGAAAAGGCCGCGCGGTCCATGTTGTCCTCCATGCCGCGCGAGAACAGCTTGCCGAGTTCGGCTGCGTCGATGTCGCGCAGCATGGTGATGGTGATGCGCTTGGGGCCGCTGTTGCCCAGCACGCCTTCGGTGGTGTCGGCCTTGGCCGTGAGGTACAGCCCCGCCGTGTAGACCTGGAACACGGCCTTGTAGCGCACGCCCGCGCCATTGAGCACCAGCGGGCTGCCCGCCACCGTGACACGCTCCTCCAGCGGCACCCCGGCCACGTCGATGGTGGCGGCCTGGGCCGAGAAGCTGGCGCAGAAAAAAGCGCCGGCCAGGGCCAGCGCACTCAAGGGGTTGTGCCGCATCGTTGCGAGTCCGAAAAGTGAACGATCGTTCGATTTCGGGGATTTTCCCAGCACGGGGGATGCCGGACCAGGGGGTAAGGCACTAGAACGAAAGCTTGGCGGCGTGATCGTCCGCACGCGCCGGGCGGCTTGTCGCGGTGCTTTGATATAGTGCGCGCACCATGTTTCGTCCCTGCACGCTCACCCACGGCTCGCTGCCGCGCCACTTCGGCGGGGGAGCCTGGCCCTGGCGCAAGCCAGCCTGAACGTGCACCTCTCCCCTTGCGGGGACCGGCCTGGCGCCTGAGCGCCGCCCACGCCCGCAACGCCCCCCGGCAGCGCTGCCTGCCGGACCGATGGAACCCCCGGCCGCCTGCATTCACCGCTTCGCACGGCCCCGGACGGATGGAACGAACATGATCACCGAACTGGAATTCAAGAGCCTCACCCAGCAGGGCTACAACCGCATCCCGCTGATGCTGGAGGCCTTCGCCGACCTCGAAACCCCGCTCTCCCTCTACCTCAAACTCGCCCACGGGCGCGGCGATGGCCGCCACAGTTTCCTGCTCGAATCGGTGGTGGGCGGCGAGCGCTTCGGGCGCTACAGCTTCATCGGCCTGCCCGCGCGCACGCTGCTGCGCGCCAGTGGCTTCGGCGCCGAGGCGAAGACCGAGGTGGTGCGCGATGGCGAGGTGGTCGAAACCGCGCACGGCAACCCCTTGGACTTCATCGCCGCCTATCAGCAGCGCTTCAAGGTGGCGCTGCGCCCGGGCCTGCCGCGCTTCTGCGGCGGCCTGGCCGGCTATTTCGGTTACGACGCCGTGCGCTACGTCGAAAAGAAGCTGGAAGCGAGTTGCCCGCCCGACGCCCTGGGCTGTCCCGACATCCTGCTGTTGCAGTGCGAGGAACTCGCGGTCATCGACAACCTCTCGGGCAAGCTCTACCTCATCGTCTACGCCGACCCTGGCCAGCCCGAGGCCTACAGCGCCGCCAAGAAGCGCCTGCGCGAACTGAAGGAGGCACTCAAGTACTCGGTCAGCGCGCCTCAGGTGAAGGCCACGCAAGCCCACCCCGCCGAGCGCGGCTTCGCCAAGGCCGACTACCTGGCGGCCGTGGAACGCGCCAAGGAGCTCATCGCGGCGGGCGACTTCATGCAGGTGCAGGTCGGCCAGCGCATCCAGAAGCGTTACACCGAGTCGCCACTGTCGCTCTACCGCGCGCTGCGCTCGCTCAACCCCTCGCCCTACATGTACTACTACCACTTCGGGGATTTCCATGTGGTGGGCGCGAGTCCCGAGATCCTGGTGCGTCAGGAGCACACCGACGAGGGGCAGAAGATCACCATCCGCCCCTTGGCCGGCACGCGCCCGCGCGGCGCCACCCCCGAGAAGGACAAGGCCACCGAACTTGAACTGGTCAACGACCCGAAGGAACGCGCCGAGCACGTGATGCTGATCGACCTGGCGCGCAACGACATCGGACGCATCGCGAAGATCGGCAGCGTGAAGGTGACCGAGGCGTTCGCCGTGGAGCGCTACAGCCATGTGATGCACATCGTGAGCAACGTCGAAGGCATCCTCAACGAAGGCATGACCAACATGGACGTGCTCAAGGCCACCTTCCCGGCCGGCACGCTCACGGGCGCGCCCAAGGTGCACGCCATGGAACTCATCGACCAGCTCGAACCGGTCAAGCGCGGCATCTACGGCGGCGCATGCGGCTACCTCAGCTACGCGGGGGACATGGACGTGGCCATCGCCATCCGCACGGCCATCGTGAAGGACCAGGTGCTCTACGTGCAGGCCGCGGCCGGCGTGGTGGCGGATTCGGTCCCCGAGATGGAGTGGAGGGAGACGGAACACAAGGCGCGCGCACTGATGCGTGCGGCCGAGCTGGTCGAGGAGGGCCTGGAATGAGCGGCATCAAGGTCCTCATGGTGGATAACTACGATTGAGGTCTACTGGCGTCTATCAACCTCCATGGAACAACTCTAAGTCTATGTTTTTAAAGGGTTGATCGTCCATCGAGCGATTCTGAAAGCTGGACAAATCCAGTGCTCATGTGTGTAATGGAGTGTGTAACGGGCCAAACTGGAGGCGTTATACACATGGCACTCACAGCACTCAATCTTCTCTCGGCGCGCAAAGTGGAAACGGCGCAGCCCAGGCCCAAGGTGTACCAACTCCGGGACGGAGGCAGCCTCTTTTTGCGCGTTCAGCCCAACGGCTCCAAGCTCTGGTGGTACCGCTACCGGCTGGGCGGCGCTGAACAGGTGTACTCAATCGGGGTGTACCCAAAGGTCACGCTGGAGGCAGCCCGTGCGGAACGGGACCGGGCAAAGGCGTTGGTCAAGAAGGGCCTCGACCCCATCGTGGAGAAAAAGGCGGCGATCGCCCTCCAGGCCGACACATACGAACGCACGTTCGAGACCGTTGCTCGGGAGTGGATCGTCAGCAATGCTCACTGGAGCGAGTACTACACCAACCAGGTCACCAGCTACCTTGAGAAGGATGTTTTCCCCCGGATTGGCAAGTTGCCGATCAGCAGCATCAGGGCTCCACATCTGCGCCCCATCATCAAGGATGTGGCGGCTCGTGGCGCGAAGACTGTGGCGATCCTCATCCGCCAGTGGTGTGGGCAAATCTTCAGTTATGCGGCTGCCCAAGGTCTCTGCGAATACGATCCTGCCGCCTTGCTCAAGGGACTGGTCAAGCGCCCTCAGGTCCGCCACAACCCTCCGTTGACATGGGCAGAGATCCCGGACTTTCTCAATCGTGTGGACAACGAAGGGGGTTACCAGACGACAGTCCTCGCCCTCAAGCTGATGGCTTTGACCTACGTGCGCACCGTAGAACTGCGCAAGGCCTCCTGGGAAGAGTTCGACCTGGACAACGCCATGTGGTCGATTCCGTCCGAGCGCATGAAGATGCGACGCCCCCATCTGGTTCCCCTGTCACGGCAGGCGGTGGCCGCTCTTAGGGAACTACATGCTCTAACTGGCGGCGGCAAAGTATTGTTCCCGAGCTACAGAAAGCCGGGACAAGTGATGTCGGCAACGACGCTCAATCAAGCACTCAAGCGCATGGGTTATGGCGGACGGTTTTCGTCCCATGGCTTCCGCTCGACCGCAACGACGATCCTTGGACTGTTGGGATATCCGGAGAAGCGGGTCGATCTTCAACTCGCTCATTCCAAAAAGAGCAAGGACTCATCGCGCGCGCCCTACGATCACACGAAGTTTGTGGAGTCCCGCAAGGTAATCATGCAGGACTGGGCTGACATCCTTGACTCATTGCAGGCAGGGAAACCCGTTGAAGGGGTCACGAAGGCGTTTGGCCCCATGTCGAAGCGTAGAACGGCGCTGCTCCGTGTCATAGAGCGCGAGTGATGTCTGCTGCTTGGCGAGTGGAATGCCTAATGCACGTGTAGCACCTTGAACTGAAGACGCAGAACGAGGACATTGGCACTCGACTAGGTTGGAGCATTCTGGGGTCTCCTCGTTTTCAGTGCAATAAGTGACGGTACGAAAAGCTAGCACTGGCGCGGAGGT